>JAMLIC010000018.1 GCA_023954375.1 Planctomycetota bacterium | reverse complement strand
GGGGTGCCCCCGCGGCGCGGCCCCCCCCACGCCTCCGCTCGCCATGCTCGGCGCGGCAAGCCGCACCTGCGCGTGGCTCGCGCCGAGCCCTTCGGGCTGGGGCTCGTCGGGCTTCAACGTCGATCCTGGCTGCCAGGATCGCCGTTGAAGGCCGACTAGAACGGATAGTCGAGCCCGACGAACGCCGCCGGCCCCTCCTCGGAGAAGCCGACGTCGATCGACGTGACGAGCTCCGAGTCGGGCACGACCAGGCGCACGGCGCCCCCGACCGACACCTTCGCGTCCTCGATGGTGAAGAAGCGGTCCCTGTCGGAGAGCACGCGGCCGACGTCCACGAACGCGGCCAGCTGTAGCACCTGCCGCACGCCCATGAGCTCGAACGACGTCACGTTCCAGCGCTCCTCGACGTTCAGGAGCCACATGTTCTGGTCGACGAACCGCCCGTCGCCGTAGCCGCGGTTGGTGGCCTTGCCGCCGAGCGACGACTGCTCGAAGAACGGGACGTTGCGCCCCTCCACGATCCAGCCGCCCACGCGGACCACGGTGGTGAGCGCCCCCTTGAGCTTGGGGAACAGCGCGGTGAAGAACAGCCCGAAGCGGTGGAAGCCGACCGAGCTGCCGAGCGTCTCGTCGGCGACGTCGTAGATGAACTCGCCGAAGACGCCCCGCGTGGGCGCCGAGAGGGAGTCGCGCGTGTCGAACGTGAGCCGGATCCGGTGCGTCAGCACGTTGAGCCGCTCCCGCATGCCCGGGACGTCGGGGAAGCGCGCGCGCGAGCTCGGGGTCTTCTCCAGCCGGCCGGGGCCGACCTTGTAGGAGGCGATCCGCTCCTGGAACTCGGCCGTGAAGTGCAGCGGCAGCTGGATCCCGAGCGCGGCCACCGCCAGCCCGCGCCGGAACACGTAGCTCGTCTCGTCGTCGTCCTTGGTGTCGTTGCCGATGCCGTAGAACCGCGTCGAGAGGTCGGTCCTGTAGGCCACGTGCCCGCGGTAGAACAGGAACTCGCGCGGCCCGACGCGGCGCTGCGCGTAGATCAGCTCGTTGTCGAACGCCCCCTCGCTCGTGCCCATGATGTCGAGCGCCAGCGACGCCGTGCTGGAGAAGAACCGGCGCATGCGGAACGACCCGCCGACGCCGTCGATCGCGTTGTAGGTCACGTCCGGCGCGAGGATGTTCGTGATCCGCGCCTGCTCCTGGAACACGACCACCGGCAGGAGCCCGAACGTCGGCCCCTTGTTCGGGTCGGTGGCGACGATCGGCAGCGCCAGCGTCAGGACCTCGTAGGTCGACGGCAGCGGCGGGTCGTCCTCGGTCTGGCGGAGGACCCGCCCGGCCGTGGCCCCGGCGATCCCGCCCAGGCTCCCGGAGGCCGCCGCGCGCCAGGCCCGGAGGCGCCCGCCCGACGCGGCCCCGACCACGCCGCCCAGGGCCGCGCTGGCGGCCGAGGGCCGCCCCTCGTGCCGCTGGCGGCCGAGCCGGGCCGTGTCCGCGCGGTAGGGCGGGAGGTCGTAGTCCTTGATGAAGAAGTCGGCGACGGGCCCGCGCTCGACCGGCAGCGTGCAGCCGGAGACGACGGGGACGAGGGCCGCGCAGAGCGCGGCGACCCCGGCGACGCGACCGCGTCCGGCGACGACCCCCACCGTCCCCCCCTGGCGCGGCCGGCGCCGCGCCGCGCCACTCTAAACCGCGGCCCCGACCCGTCGCAGCCGCCACGGCGGCCCTCGCTCCAGGCGGCCCGGTCGGGCTATCATGCAGACTGGACCGCCTCGGGGTCGTCCGCGCCGGACCTGTGTCCAGGGTGTCATGGCGAAGCTCGTCGTCGCGCTGAGTGGTGAGCCGCCGCGGGTGTTCGCCCTCGGGGACCGCCCGGTCACCATCGGCCGCGAGCCCGAGAACGACGTGCAGATCGACCTGCCCGACGTCTCGCGCCGCCACTCGCGGATCGAGGCGCTCCCGCAGGGCGGCTTCCGCGTCGTCGACCTGGGCAGCAAGAACGGGACGTTCCTCAACGGGCGCACCGTCCAGGCCATGGCGCTCGAGTTCGACGACCGGCTCCGCATCGGCGAGGCGACGATCCTGTTCCTCGACGACGCGACCGACCCGCACGAGGCCGTCCGCGGCCTCGGCGACGGCGGCTTCCCCTGGTCCGGCCCGAGCAAGCCGTCGAGCGCCGCCATGCCCCTCCTGCCCCGCGAGGAGGTCGAGGGGTCGTCCGACGAGCACGGCACCTGGCGCTCCCGCCGCGACAAGACCGGCCCGCACACGCGCCGCTCGAACCGCAGCTACCTCAAGGAGCGCATGCTCCGCCTGGGCCTCCTCAGCCAGAACATCGCCTCGGAGCACGACCTGACGCGCCTCGTCGACACGATCCTCGACGAGGTGATCGACTTCACCGGCTTCGAGCGCGGGCTCCTCCTCCTCTCCGACGACGACGACAGCGGCCGGCTCAAGTGCGTCCGCGGCCGCCACCTCGACCACGAGCACCTCGAGGACCTCGAGCGCCGCTTCTCGCGCGGCCTGGTCGAGGAGGCGCTCGAGCAGAAGAAGATCACCTTCCGCACGGGGATCACCCAGGACTCGAGCTTCTCGGCGCGCGAGAGCGTGGTGAGCATGGGCCTCGAGAGCGCCCTGTGCATCCCGCTGCCCATGACGCCCATGCGCACGGTCCACGACGGCAAGGAGGACCGGCGCCGCTCGCGCCGGCGCGAGCGCATCCTCGGCGTGATCTACCTCGACAGCACGAGCGCCATCCGCGACCTCGACGACGCCGACCTCAAGCTCCTGGAGATGGTCGCCGCCCAGGCGGCGATCGCCCTGCAGAACGCGCGGCTCCACCACCAGGCCACGACCGACCCGCTCACGGGGCTGGCCAACCGCGGCTTCATCTCCCAGGTGTTCGAGGAGGAGCTGCGCCGGGTGAAGGACGAGCGCGAGCTCCTCGCCGTGCTCCTCCTCGACATCGACCACTTCAAGCGCATCAACGACACGCTCGGCCACGACACCGGCGACGAGGTCCTGCGCCGCGTGGCCGGCCGCATCCGCCGCACGATCCGCCGCGACGACTACGCCGGCCGCTGGGGCGGCGAGGAGTTCATCGTCGTCCTGCCGGGCGAGGGGGTCGAGGGCGCCGTGACCGTCGCCGGCAAGATCGCCGACGCGATCAAGTCGCGCCCGATCTCCGAGGCCGAGGTGACGGTCACCGTCTCGGTGGGCGTGGCGGTGTTCCCCGACCACGGGAGCACCACCGGCGAGCTGGTGAAGCACGCCGACCAGGCCCTCTACGCCGCCAAGTCGGCCGGGCGAGACCGGACGATCGTGTTCCGGCAGGACCTCGACCGCGCCAACCACCGCACCGACCCGTTCGGCGGCCTGTTCGACTCCGACACCGCGCGCACGCACAGGAATCTCGGGGCCGTGTTCGACACGATCGACGTCCTGCGCTCGAGCCGCCCGCCGAAGGAGATCCTCGCCCGGGCGCTCGACAACGTCTGCGACCTGACCCGCGCGCGGCGCGCCATGCTGATCGTCGAGGACGGGCCGGGCGGGCCGCTGAAGGTCGTCGCCAGCCGGACCCGCGGCGGCAAGGGGCTCGAGTCGGACGAGTTCTCCCACAGCTCCGTCCGCACGGCCATGCGCGAGAGCCGGTCGCTGTGCGTGCTCGACTCGACCGACGAGCGCGCCCGCATGCTCACGTCGTCGAGCATCGACAAGCTCGGCCTGAGCACCGTCATGTGCGTGCCGCTGCTCGTGGGCGACCGCGCCCTCGGCGTCCTCTACGCCGACGACAGCACGAGCCACCGCGAGTTCACCCAGGCCGACCTCGCCCACCTCGAGGTCCTCGCCAACCAGCTGGCGCTCTCGCTCATGGCCAACCCCCGCCTGCAGGCGCTCGTCAGCGGCATCCGCCCCGACATGGATGAGACGCGCAACCTCAAGGACGAGGTGGCGCGGCTCCGGGCGGAGGTGGAGCGGCTGCGGGCGAAGGGCGGGGGGTGAGGGCGTCCAGGCCGGTCGAAGATCGGACACGAAGGCGAACGGAGGGCACGGAGAGCTGCGGCGGCGAGGCTCCGTGGCCTTCGTGGATCTTCGTTGCCCCCGTGTCCCATGA
Organism: Planctomycetota bacterium; assembly: GCA_023954375.1. Taxonomy (GTDB): domain Bacteria; phylum Planctomycetota; class J058; order J058; family J058; genus JAMLIC01. The sequence goes on along the minus strand of JAMLIC010000018.1, from coordinate 160,069 downwards.
CAGTCGAGGCGCTGTACCCTCGACCTGATAAGGCGCTCGCTACCGCCCCGCCAGCCGCTCCAGCCCGAGCGCCGCCAGGTTCGCCGCGGCGACGAGCAGGTCGCGGTCGGACTCGGTGAACGCGTACGCGTTCAGCATGTGGTCGAGGTAGATCAGCCCCGAGATGCGCTCCCCGAGCCACAGGGGGACGCAGAGGATCGAGCGGATCTGCAGGTCCTGCACCGAGGACGCCTGCTTGAAGCGCTGGTCGAGCACGGCGTCGTCGACCAGGACCGACACGCGCTCGCGCACCACCTTGCGCGCGATCGTGTGGCTGATCCCCTGGCGGAGGGCCGTCTGGTCGTCGACCTGCGGCAGGGCGCTCTTCACGCACTCCGTGTAGAGCCCGCGCCGCTCCGGGTCGAGGCGCATGACCAGGCCGCGCTCGGCCGGGATCACCTCGAGGACGCGCGAGAGGACGTAGTCGAGGAACTCGTGCACGTCGGTGGCGCTCGCCAGCGCCCGGGTGATCTGCGCCAGCGCGCGCATGCCCTCGCGCTCGCGGGAGAGCGGCCGCTGACCCGACGACGAGCGGCTCCGGTTCACCGCGCTCTCCGTCACCGGGGCGGGCGGGATCGGCGTCTTGTCGTCGGGGCGCACGGGGCGCCGCTGCCGGCGCGTCTGGGGGCCCAACCCGCGCGACGACTCGAGCCCCGGCTCGTAGGCCGGGGGCGGCCCGGCAAGCCCCTGGTAGGCCGCCGCCAGCTCGGGCGCCTTCTCGCGCGACACCGGCTGCACGCCCGTCTTGTGCTCGAGGTTCGCCGCGTAGATGTGCAGCGACGCGCTCTGGCCGTCGTCGCCGAAGTCCACGAACAGGCGCGTGCGGCCCACCTTGAGCACGTCGCCCGGGAGGACGAAGCACTCCTCGTGGATCCGCTGGCCGTTCACCCACGTGCCGTTGTAGGAGGACAGGTCCTTGATCACGACCTGCTCGCCGCGGCACGCCACGAGGCAGTGGCGGCGCGACAGGTAGCCGTCGTCGATCGCCACGCTGCACTCGGGGTCGCGGCCGAGGACCAGCTCGCCGCGGATGGGGAGGCGGACCGGCGGCTTGTTCTCGGCGATCACGACGAGCGTGGGGAGCTCCACGACCCGACCCCTCGACCCGGCCTGGGACGGCGTAACCTTCGGCGGGCCCTAAGATTGCCGAGTCTACCAGGCCGCCCGCGCCGCCACCACTCAACCCGGCGGCGCGTTGCCCCGGCTGGGGTTCGACGCGCCCAGCACCTCGAGGAGGGTCTCGAGCGCCACCAGGCTGCCGCGCCAGCGCGGCGGCGGGTAGCGCTCCTCCTCGGACACGAAGATCAGGGTGCAGGCGACCACGGTCGCCTCGATCGACAGGGCGCCCGGCGCCGGCCGCGCCCGGCGTCGGTCGAGCCGGGCGGCCGCGCGCCCCACCGCGAGGAGGCGCTCGAGCGCGGGCGGGTCGAGGCGCGGCCGCGTGGCGACCGCCGCCGCCTGCCCCTCGCGCAGGAGGCGCTCGAGCGCCGCGCGCAGGCGCGGGTCCCTGGCCTTGGCGGCGAGCTCGCCGAACAGCTCCTCGAAGCGGGGCGCCACGCCCGGCGCCGCGGGGTCGTCCTCGGCCAGCAGGTAGACGCCGCCGCGGCGCAGCGCCCCCTCGTCCTGGAGCTGCAGGCAGGCGGCGCCGCCGCCCTCGAGCGGGAAGACGGCCACGAGCACCGTGCCCGCCGCCCCGGTCACCGCCTGCCGGCGCACGGCGTAGGGCGAGGCGGCCGCGGCCACGCTAGCCGACGCCGGACGGCGGCGCGTGCCCCGGGAGGTACTTCATCAGGTAGATCGCGTTGCCCGCGCCGTTGAAGCCGATCCGGTCGCAGGTCTGCTTCATGATGAAGACGCCCAGCCCGCCCGGCCGCACCTCGTTGGCCCGCCGCGAGCGCGTGTGCTCGAGCGCCGAGACCTGCTCGGCGCGGGCGAGGAACGCCGCCGTGTCGAAGCCCGGCCCCTCGTCCGTGATCACGACCGTGATCCGGTCGGCCGAGCGCAGGTAGTTGACGACGATCCGGCGCGCCGGGTCGTTCTTGTTGCCGTGCTCGGCGGCGTTGCCGAGGGCCTCCCGGAACGTGTGGCCGAGGCGCACCTGCTCCTCCTCGGCGTAGCCGGCGATCTGCATGAGCCGGTCGAACACGTCGCCCGTGAGCTCCACCGCCTCGGGCTCCGTGCGCACGTCGAGCACCAGCTCCTGGTCGAAGAGGCGCCGCTGGCGCGCGCGTCGCATGACGAGCGCCTTCGCCGCCTGGACGACGTCGCCCGCCGGGGTCGCGGCGCCGAAGCGCAGGTCGGGCAGGCAGCGCACGCCGGCCCCGCCGCCGCCGGGCTGCTCGAGCGCGACGACCGGGATCCGGTCGCGGTCGGGGCCGTCGACCTCGCTCTTGATGGCGATCGTCAGCTCGTGCGCGAACGGCAGCCGCTCGTCGACGACGACGAACGCCGGCTCGTGCTCCTGGAGGAGGCCCGTGGCCTCCTCCATGCTCGTGGCCGCGCTGACCTCGAGGCCGCGCTCCTTGCCCTGGAGCTCGCCCACGAACGCGGGATCGCCGACCGCCGCCAGGACCTTCACCCTGCGCCTGCCCCCCCTCGGTCGGCGCATTGTAGAGGCGCGGCCGACGGCGATCCACTGGGCGCGCCGCCACGGGCGCCCGGGACGTTGCCTCGGGTCGGCGCGGGGGTATGATCCGGCGCCCAGGCCCCGTGGAGGCCGTGTGTTCTCCGAGACGAGCTACTACTTCCGGCGCGCCGCCCAGGTGATGGGGATCGGCGAGCGGATCCAGCGCCTGCTCGAGAAGCCGCAGCGCCTGGTGAAGGTCGAGATCGTGGTCGAGCTCGACTCGGGCGAGCTCGGCACCTTCACGGGCTTCCGCGTCCAGCACAACCGCGCCCGCGGCCCCTGCAAGGGCGGCCTCCGCTACCACCCGACGGTCGACGAGGACCACAGCTCGGCCCTCGCCGCCCTCATGACGTGGAAGACCGCCGTCGTGGAGCTGCCGTTCGGCGGCGCCAAGGGCGGGATCGACTGCGACCCGACCCGCCTCTCGCCGGGCGAGGTCGAGCGCATCACGCGCAAGTTCGTCTCCGAGATCCACGAGACGATCGGCCCCTACAGCGACATCCCGGCGCCGGACGTGAACACCAACGCCCAGACCATGGCGTGGATCATGACCGAGTACTCGCGCATCCACGGCTTCGCGCCGGCCGTCGTCACGGGCAAGCCGGTCGAGCTGCACGGGTCGCCCGGGCGCGAGGAGGCCACCGGCCTCGGCTGCACCTACGTGATCGCCGAGGTGATCAAGCGCACCGGCGGGACGATCGCGGACAAGACCTTCGCCATCCAGGGCTTCGGCAACGTGGGCAGCCACCTGGCGCGCCACCTGGCCCTGCGCGGCGGCAAGGTCGTCGCCATCTCCGACGTGAACTCGGCCGTGATCAACCGCCAGGGGATCGACATCCCGGCGCTGCTCCAGTACGTGGCCGAGCACCGGACGCTCGCCGGCTTCCCGCACGCGGAGCCGTTCGACCGCGACGAGCTCATCTACCTCGACGTCGACGTGCTCGTGCCGGCGGCGCTGGGCAACGTCTTCACCAAGGAGAACGCCCACCTCATCAAGGCGAAGACGATCATCGAGGCGGCGAACGCGCCGACCTCGCCCGAGGCCGACGAGATCTTCGACAAGCGGGGCGTCCTCGTCGTGCCGGACATCCTGGCCAACGCCGGCGGCGTCATCGTCAGCTACTTCGAGTGGGTGCAGAACATCCAGCAGTTCCGCTGGGAGCTCGAGGAGATCCAGGGCAAGCTGCACCGCTACATGGAGCGCAGCTTCAAGACCGTGTGGGACCTGGCCCGCTCGAAGAACATCTCGATGCGGACGGCCGCGTTCATCGTGGCGATCGGCCGCGTCGGCAAGGCGACCGTCCTCAGCGGCGTCTAGCCCCGATCAGGAGCGAGCGTGGAGTTCGACCGCAAGGAGCTGCGCAAGACCGAGCGCTTCCACCAGATCCCCATCTTCTCCAACCTCACGGGGCAGGAGACGGGGCGGATCCTGCGCATCACGCAGGAGCTGACGGTGCCGGGGCACCGCGAGATCTTCAAGCCGGGCGACCCGTGCGACGGCTTCTACATCATCCTCGACGGGCGCGTGGACATCCGCATCCCGTCACCCGGCCACACGACGACGATCGCCACGCTCTCGAACCGCTCGGTCTTCGGCGAGATGTCGTTCCTCGGCAAGCGGCCGCGCTCGGCGTGGGCCACCGCCCTCGAGGAGACGCGGCTGAACAAGATCGACGGCGAGGCCTTCCAGGCCATGCTCGACAAGGGCGACATCGCGGCCTACAAGGTCATCCACAACTTCGCGAAGCTGATCGCCGGGCGCCTGCGCCGCGTGGAGGACGAGCTCCTGCGCGTGCTCGACTCCGTCTCGCCCGAGCGCCGGGCGACGAAGCTGGCGGAGCTGCAGGAGTTCCGGCAGACGCTGTTCAGGGACTGGTCGTTCTAATATCTCAAGTTTCTGCCAACGGTCCTCACCCTACAGGGAGCAGCGCCGGTCACGCGCCCCCCGCCCGCGCGGGGCGTCGGCGGCCGACGCGCGTACCCCGCCCCGCGCGGCGTGCGTGGTCCGATCAACTCGAATGAAGCCTGCTGTCAGAACGTGACGAGCGAGTGCAAGGGCCGCTCGCCCAGCCGCTTGCGCCCGTCGAGGAACCCGAGCTCGATCACGACCGCGCACCCGGCCACCTGCCCGCCGAGCCGCTCCACCAGCCGGCACGCCGCCGTGAGCGTGCCGCCGGTCGCCAGCAGGTCGTCCACGATCAGCACCCGCTCGCCCTCGTGCACCGCGTCCTCGTGCAGCTCGATCCGGTCCTCGCCGTACTCGAGCGCGTAGGACTCCGAGACCGTCTTCCAGGGCAGCTTGCCCGGCTTGCGGATCGGCGCGAAGCCGACGCCCAGGCGCTGGGCGACGGGGGTGCCGAAGATGAAGCCGCGCGACTCGATCCCGAGCACGCGGTCGACCGTCGGCTTGCCGTTCTGCCGGTAGGGCTCGGCGAGCGCGTCGACGACCCGCGCCAGGGCCGGCGCGTCCGCCAGGAGCGGCGTGACGTCCTTGAACAGGATCCCGGGCTTCGGGAAGTCGGGCACGTCGCGGATGAGGCGCTTGATCGTCGTCTCGACCATCGGTCCTCCCTCGGAGCGCGGCCAGGTTCCCAGGGGACGGGCCGGCGTGCAAGCGGCTCAGGCGGGGTCCGGCAGCTCCTCCCACGGCGTGTGCTCGAGCGTGTACGTCCCGAGCGCGCGGGCCGCGGGGCCCCGCGCGCGGAGCTCCAGCTCCCAGCGCGTGCGCGGGAAGGCGCGCACCTGCGCGCCGGCGTAGACGAGCACCGCCTCCCCGGCGGCGCGGTCGACGACCACGTCCTCCGTGCGCCGCGAGAGCCGCCCGCCGCTGGCCACGTCGACGACCTCCGCGACGAGGTCGACCCCCTCGCCGGGCGGCGCGTCCACGGCCAGGCGGATGGCCACGAGGTCGTCCTCCGGGGCGGCCGTGCAGGCGACCCGCCCGCCCGGCGCCAGCCGGTAGGTCCGCACCCGCAGCCCCTGCGCCGCGGCCCGCTCGACCAGCGCGCCCGTGACGGCCGCCGATACGGCGCCCGCCCCGACGAGCCCCGCCACGCCGGCCCGGAGGCCCTCCAGCCACGCCAGCGCGGCCGCGCAGGCGGCGCACGCGAAGTAGTGCTCCTCGACCTCCCCGGCCGCGGCGTCGTCGAGCTCGCCCTGGCGGTAGGCGAGCAGCGCCTCGAGCGACAGCGGCGCCGCGCAGCTCACGCGGCGCCCTCCAGGCAGGCGCGCAGCCGCCCGACCCCGCGGTGCCGCACGACGCGCACGTTCCCCTCCGAGAGGGCGAGGGCGGCCGCGATCTCGGCCGCGCTCTGCCCCTGATAGAAGGTGAGGAGGACGACCGAGCGCTCCCGCTCGCCGAGCGCCTCCAGGCAGCCCGCCAGCCGCGCCGACAGCAGCGGGTCCGGCGGCGCGGCGGCCCCGGCCGGGAGGGCGTCCGGCTCCAGGGGCGCGAGGCGCGCGCCGTCGCGGCGCATGGCGAGGGCGGTGCGGCGGGCCACCCCGAGCACGAACGACGCGACCCGCTCCGGCGCCGTGACCTCGCCCGCCCGCAGCTTCTCGAGCAGGAGCAGGAGCACGCGCTGCGTGAGCTCGCGCGCCGCCTCCTCGTCGCGCAGGTGGCGCAGCCCGAACAGCCGCACGCGCGGGGCGAAGCGCCGGCAGAGCTCGGCCTCCTCCGGGCCGGCCGCGCCAGGGCTGGCCAGCACCCGGCGCGCCAGGTCCGCATCGCTCCGTCCCGCGGGGTCGGTCACCAGCGGGCCGACTATCGGCGGGCGTGCCCGGGCGCGCAAGACGGTGATCACGGGCAGGCCGCGGCGGCCGTCGTCGCTGCCGACGCCAGCGCCGCGCGTGCCTCGCTCAGCGCCTCGACGAGCGCCGGGAGCATGGCGCCGCCTGCGGGGGGCAGGTGGCTGCCGAGGACGGCCGCCGGCGACAGCGCGCGCGTCTCCTCGAGGGCCGCGTCGAAGGCGGCCGCCGAGGTCAGGCCGAGCCAGGGCGCGTCGATCCCGGCCCAGGCCACGATCCCCTCGGCCAGCGGCCGCGCGGGGACGTCCTCGGCCCGCTCGGCAGGCGCCCCGAGCGGGGCGCCGAAGCTGTCCGCGCAGAACAGCGCGCCGGTCCGCTCGTCGAGGAGCCCGGTCGTCTCCGGCGCGTCGAACGTCGGCGGCCGCAGCGCCAGGAGGCGCCGGTCGCCGACGTCGAGGCGCTCGCCCGGCGCGAGCAGGCGCGTCCGCTCCGCCGGGAAGGGCCCGCGCAGCCCGAGCTTCGCCAGGCCGAGGAAGGTCGTGACGAGGGTGGCGCGCGGCGCCGCCGCCAGCAGCGCGTCCAGGGCGCCCACGTGGTCGTGGTCGGTGTGGGTGAGCCAGATCCAGCGGACCTCCTCGAGGTCCACCACCCGGGCGAGCGCGGCGGCGAAGTCGCCGCCCAGGGCGGTCACGCCCAGGTCGACGAGGACGGGCTCGGCGGCCCGGATCACGAACGCGTTGACCGGCAGCAGTCCGAGCCCGGGGACGGGCAGGTGCGTGGTCACCACGTGGGTGTCGGGGGCGCAGGGGCGGGGCTCGAGCACGACGGGGGCGTTCATCCGTGTCTCCTCTCGAGCGCGCTCGTGGCGCGCGCTCATCCGGATGTGCGCGGGCGCGGCCGGCCGTTACACGGCCCGCGTAACGGCGGGGCGGCGCCGCGCACATCCTGATGGTCTCGAACGAGAGGAGGACGACAATGGGTGCGTTCAGCGAGGGGGCGGAGCTGCTCTACGAGTACGTGGTGCGGCTCGGCCCGGCGGTCGAGTACGGCGCGAGCATGGCGGCGGTCCTGGGCGGCCGCGAGGCGCCGCCGGCCTGCGGCCTGCGGGTGGACATCCCCTTCGAGGGGGAGGTGCGGGGGCGGCTCGGCGGGCACCTGCGCGGCGTCGATCATCTGACGATCCGCGCCGACGGCCGGATGGAGCTGGACCTGCGCGGCTGCCTCACCACCCCCGACGGCAAGCGGATCGCCCTGAGGGCCGACGGCGTGGGCCTCCCGGCGCCGGGCCAGCCGATCGTGCGCCTGCGCGAGAACGTGACGCTGACCACGGCCGACCCGGACCTCGCCTGGCTCAACGCGCAGCAGGTCTGGGCGACGGGCGAGGCGAACCTGGCGACGGGCGAGGTGACGATCCGCGGCTACCTGGCCTGAGGTGTGATCGACGGCTGCGGACGCGGATGCCGGGCGAGGGGGGGGGGGGGGGGGGGGGGGGGGGGGGGGGGGGGGTGGGATCCGGCAAACCGATCCCCCCCGCCCGCGCTCCCCCCTCGCCTCGGCCTCCGCGCCCTCGCCTCGCTCGCTGCTCCGATCGAAGGCTGGTCACCAGTGAAACGTGATCGCGCCGATCTCTTCAGTGGCTCTGAGCTGAGGCCGCCGCCTGGCGTTCCGGGCGGTGGGCCGGAAGGCCGCGTCGTCTCTTTCGCTTCCCTTTCGTCCGGGGGGTGCGCCCCGCCCAACCGCCTGCGCAGGTGCCTCTTGCGGCGCGGCACGGTCGGTGCACCGGACCCCGGCGGAGGAGAAGGACATGCACCTCACCCGGAGCCTGATCACCGCGCTGGCGACGCTCGCCATGGCCGCCACGCTCGTGTCCGCCCAGTCGATGAGCCCGTCGACCCCGCCGGGGAGCACGGGGACGACGCCCGGCGGCGCCGGCGGCGGCGCGCCCGTCGCCACGGACCTCGACCTGCCGATCGAGGGGCCCGTCTACCCGCCGCCCGCGGCGACGCCGACGCCCACCCCCACGCCGGACGACCGCGACGACCCGCGCGACGAGCCGCCGCCGGTGATCTTCGGCGAGGAGATCGTGTCCGAGAACGACACGATCTTCTACGTCCTCGACATCTCCGGCTCCATGAGCATCGGCCGCGAGCCCTACACGACCCTCGAGGGGACCACGTCCACCGGCAACCGGATCGAGCGCGCCAAGACCGAGCTCCTGCGCTCGATCCTGGGCCTGTCGCGGAACTTCAGCTTCAACATCATCGCCTACGACTGCGGCACCCGCCTCTGGTCGCAGGAGATGAAGCGCGCGACCGACGGCAACAAGGCGTCGGCCAGCGCGTGGGTGGGCGCGCTCACGCCGACGGGCGCCACCGGGACCGGACCGGCGTGCGCGCTGGCGCTCGGCGACAAGCGCAACATGGCGGTCGTGCTGCTCACGGACGGCGCGCCCAACTGCGGGGCGAGCGGGATCGAGGGGCACCGGTCGATGATCCGCGACGCCAACACGCAGCGGGCCACGATCACCGTCTTCGGGATCGCCGCCAGCGGCAGCTACCGCCAGTTCTGCGTGAACGTCGCCGGGGACAGCGGCGGGTCCTACTACGACATCCCCTAGCTTGCGCCCCTCCGCGGCTCTGGCACCCTGGCCGGGTGCCCGAGCCGCTGACGATCCTGCACCTCGACGAGCACGTCGTCGCCGTCGACAAGCCGACCGGCCTCCTCGTCCACAAGACGCGCACCGGCGCCGACGAGGAGGCGCTCCTCCAGCGACTGCGCGACCAGCTCGGCCGCCGGATCTACCCGGTCCACCGCCTCGATCGCGCCGCCTCGGGCGCGATCGCCTTCGCCCTGGCGTCCGAGCACACGGCCGCCCTCCAGGCCGGCTTCCAGGCGCCGGACGCGGTGAAGGAGTACCTCGTCGTGGCCCGCGGCGTCGCGCCGCTCGCGTTCGAGAGCCGCCGCCCGCTCACCGACGACAAGGGCGTGGCGCGCGACGCCTGGACCGAGGTCGCGCGGGTGATGCTCCTGCCCGAGAGCCGCTGCTCGCTCCTGCGCGTGCGCATCCACACCGGCCGTCAGCACCAGATCCGCCGCCACCTCGCCCACGCCGCGCACCACGTGCTCGGCGACACGCGCTACGGCAAGGGGAAGGACAACCGCTACCACCGCCAGGCCCACGGCCTGCCGCGCCTGTGCCTGCACGCCTGGCGCCTCGACGTGGCCCACCCGGCCGGCGGCCGGCTGAGCGTCACCTGCCCGCTGGCGCCCGACCTGCGCGAGTTCCTGGGCCGGCTACCGGACGTGGACCGGGCGGCGCTCGAGGCGCTGTAGCCGCCCGCCTGGCAACGGCCGCGCGGGTCGGCCACGCTGCACGGGTGGTCGTCGCCGCCCCGCTGCGCCGGACCGCGGTCGCCGTCGCGGCCGCGTGGCTGCTCATGGCCTTCGCGCTGTGCCGCTTCTGCGCGCCGTTCGAGGTCATGTACGCGGAGGTCGGGATCCGCATGCCCGTCGCCGCCGAGTGGGTGCTGACCGGCGTCCACGCCCTGCGCGCGGGCTGGGGGCTGATCCCGCTCAGCGGGCTCGTCGTCTTCCTCCTCCTGCCGGTCGTGCTCACGGGCGACGACGAGGTCGTCCGGCGCTGGCTGCGGTTGGCGGTCGTCCAGGCGGTGGTCGTCGGGCTCTGCGCGGCGTTCGCGGGGACCTTCCTGGTGCTCTTGAACCAACCCCTCACGCTGACCTGCTTCTGCGCGCCCGGATGCCGCCACGACATCGACGGCCGCCTCCTGGCCGCGCTCCCGATCCTCGTGATGGCGACCGTGCAACTCCTGGTCTGGTTCCAGATCGCCCGGACGGCCCAGCGCCACCCACGCAGCGCACCCTGGTTCGAGGCGGCGTGCGTGGCCTTCCTGGCCGTCCCTCCGGCCGCCCTCCTCGCGGCGCTCGCCGCCGGCGTCGTCCTCGCGCTCGACCCACCGCCGCCCGCGGGGCTGCTCGTGGGCCCGGCCGCGGCGGCCGCGGGCACCGCGGCGCTCCTGGCCCTCGGCGGCGCGATCGCCCTGCGCGCGCGCTCGAGCCACGCGACAGCCTGAGCGCCCTGCCCCGTCCGGGTCCGCGGAGCGGACCCATGGACCACGACCTGCGCCTCCTCGAGCGGCGCGCCGCGCTGGGCGACGCCGCGGCGCTCGTCGCCCTGCAGCACGCGCGGCGCCGCTGCGGCCGCGGCTGGCAGGGCGAGCCGCTCCATCCGCGCATGCTCCTCGGGCCCCGCCCGCCCCTCTACCTCTACGACCCGGGCAAGGGCCACCGGATCGAGATGGTCTGGGTCCCCCCGACCGACGACGCGCGCGGCTTCTGGATCTCGCGCGGCCCGATCGGCTGGCCGCTCTTCGTCACCTACTGCCGCGCGACCGGCGCCCCCGCGCCGCCGCGCGGGGCGAGCGCCTTTTCGCTCGCGCAGGCCAGGGCCTACGCGCGCTGGGCCGGGCTGAAGCTCCCGACCCCGGCCGAGCTCGCGCGGGCGGGGGCGTGGAGCGCGTGCACGGCGACGGCGCCGCCGCCCGCCTTCCACGTCGTGCTCCGCGCGCCGCGCGCCTGACCCGCCGGGGCAGCGTCTCGCGCGCGGGTGACGCGGCGTCTTGCCGCACCGCGCCCCGGCCGCCGGCGCGGTACCCTGGGGCCGATGATCGACGCCGACCTGGCCCGCGGGCAGATGGCGATGTCGCTGGCCTTCCACATCGTCTTCGCCGCCGTGGGCGTGGCCATGCCCGCGCTCATGGTGACGGCCGAGGCGCTCTGGCTGCGCACGGGCGACCGCGAGTACGAGGCGCTCGCGCGCGCCTGGGCCAAGGGGACGGCGGTGCTCTTCGCCGTGGGCGCCGTCTCGGGCACGGTGCTCTCGTTCGAGCTGGGCCTCCTGTTCCCCGGGTTCATGGCCCGCGCCGGCGCGCTGATCGGCCCGGGCTTCGCGCTCGAGGGGGTGGCCTTCTTCACCGAGGCGATCTTCCTCGGCATCTACCTCTACGGCTGGGAGCGCGTGCGCCCGCGCCTGCACCTCGCAGCCGGCGCGGCGGTGGCCGTGAGCGGCGTGGCGTCGGCGGCGCTGGTGACCCTCGTCAACGCCTGGATGCAGCACCCGCGCGGCTTCACCGTCGACCCGGCCACCGGCGCCTGGCTCGACCTCGACCCCTGGGCCGCGCTCGTGAACCCCTACGCCGTCCATCAGCTCCTCCACTCGCTGCCCGGCTACTACATGGCCACCTGCCTGTGCGCCGCCGGGGTCCACGCCGTCGGGCTCCTGCGCGCCCCCGGGAGCGGGTTCCATCGCAAGGCGCTGGGGATCGCGCTCGCCGTCGCCGCGCCGGCCACGCTCGTCATGCCGATGACCGGCCACCTCGCCGGCCAGCGCGTGGCCGAGATGCAGCCCATGAAGCTCGCCGCCATGGAGTCGCAGTTCGTCACCGAGACGTGGGCGCCGCTGCGCATCGGCGGCATCCCCGACGAGGACGCGCGCGAGACGCGCTGGGCGATCGAGGTCCCCGGCGGCCTCTCGTTCCTGGCCACGAACCGCTTCGACGGCCTCGTCCGCGGCCTCGAGGAGTTCCCGCGCGAGGACTGGCCGAGCCCGCTCGTCCACTACGCCTTCCAGGTCATGGTCGGCCTGGGCACGGCCCTGGCCGCGCTCATGGCCTGGGCCGCGTTCCTGCGCCTGCGGCGCAAGGCCTGGCCGGAGCACCCGTGGTTCCTCAAGGCCCTCGTCGCGGCGGGGCCGCTGGCCTTCGTGGCCCTCCAGGCGGGCTGGGTCGTGGCCGAGGTCGGGCGCCAGCCGTGGATCGCCTACGAGGTCCTGCGCACGCGGGAGATGGCGACGCCCATGCCGGGGCTGATCGTGCCCTTCATGACGATCGGCCTGGTCTACGTGGGCCTGGCCGCGGCGACGACGTTCGTCCTCCTGCGGATCTTCGGCGGCGCGCCAGGCCTCGGGCCGGCCGGGGAGGCGCGCCCGTGACCGGCGCCGAGCTCCTGGCCGCGACGGCGCTCGTGGCCCTCGTCGCCTACGTCCTCCTCGCCGGGGCCGACTTCGGCGGCGGCGTGTGGGACCTCCTGGCCACCGGCCCCCGCGCCCGCGAGCAGCGGCGCCTCGTCGAGCAGGCGCTGGCGCCCGTGTGGGAGGCGAACCACGTCTGGCTGATCGTCCTGGTGGTGATCCTGTTCACCGGCTTCCCGCCCGCCTTCGCCGTGATCAGCACGGCGCTGCACATCCCGCTCATGCTCGTGCTCCTGGGGATCGTCCTGCGCGGGTCGGCCTTCGTCTTCCGGCAGTACGGCGGCCAGGAGGACCGCGCGGCGCTCCGCTGGGGGCGCGTGTTCGCCGTGGCCAGCGTCGTCACCCCCGTGTTCCTCGGCGTGACCCTCGGCGCGATCACGGCCGAGGGGATCCGCGTCGGACCCGACGGCGTCCCGACGACCGGCTTCGTCGCGCCGTGGCTGGGCGCCTTCCCCTTCTCGGTCGGCCTCCTGGCCCTGGCGGCGTTCGCCTTCCTCGCCGCGACCTACCTCACGGTCGAGGCCGAGGACGAGGCCCTGCGCGACGACTTCCGCCGGCGCGCCCTGCTCGCCGGGGGGGCGACCGCCCTGGCCGCGGCCCTCGCCGGGGGCCTGGCCTGGCGCGGGGCGCCGCGCTTCTTCGGCGCGCTGACCGGGTCGACCTGGTCGCTCCCCGTCCTGCTCGGGACCGCCGCCGTCCTGGGCGGCGCGCTCGAGGCCCTCCGGCGCCGCGCCTTCCGCCCGGCCCGGGTCCTGGCCGCGGCGGCGGTGGGCCTGGTGGTCGTCGGCTGGGGCCTCGCCCAGCGCCCCTACGTGGTCGCCCCCGACCTGACCGTGGCCGCCGCCGCCGCGCCGCCGCACGTCGTGCGCCTGACGCTCTGGCTGCTCCTGGTGGCGCTCATCGTCGTGGGCCCGTCGCTCTACGTGCTCCTGCGGGTGTTCAAGGCGCAGGGGGCCGTCACCCAGCGCGAGGCGGCGGAGGCCCCGTCCGTCGCCCCCCCGATCGAGCGGCCGCGCGAGGATTCCGCCCCGTAGCCGCGGGATCTTCCCCTCCGCATCTCCTGCGCAGACGCGCACCCGTGCAGGATCCCGCGACGCCTGCGCACGTGACTCCGACGGCACGGAAGGTGCCTTGGAGGTCAGCACGCCGTCGGACTCGCCGCGCGGCGCCACGGGCAGGAGGACGGTGTGAAGCGCTCCCCGGGGAGCCTCGAGGTGACGGCGGCGGTCCCCGCCGGCTGCGAGCAGGTGCTGTCTGGCGAGGCGCTGGCCTTCCTGGCCGGCCTCGTCGAGGCGTACGGCGGGCGCCGCGCGACGCTCCTGCGCCGGCGCGCCGAGCGGCAGGCGCGCCTCGACGCGGGCGAGCTGCCCGGCTTCCTCGCCGGGACGGCCGACGTGCGCCAGGGCGACTGGCGCTGCGCCCCGCTGCCGGCCGAGCTCATGGACCGGCGCGTCGAGATCACCGGCCCCGTCGACCGGAAGATGATCATCAACGCGCTCAACTCCGGCGCCAACGTCTTCATGGCCGACTTCGAGGACAGCAACGCCCCCACCTGGGAGAACTGCATCCGCGGCCAGCAGAACCTGATGGAGGCCGTGCGGCGCACGATCCGCCACGAGGACCCGCGCACGGGCAAGCGCTACGCGCTGAACGACCGCACGGCCGTGCTGTTCGTCCGCCCCCGCGGCTGGCACCTCCCCGAGAAGCACCTGCGCTGGCAGGGCCAGCCGGCGCCGGCCTCGCTCGTGGACTTCGGGCTGTTCTTCTTCCACAACGTCCGCGAGCTCCTGGCGCGCGGGACGGCGCCCTACTTCTACCTCCCCAAGCTCGAGAGCCACCTCGAGGCGCGCCTCTGGAACGACGTCTTCTGCTGGGCGCAGGACCGCCTCGGCGTCCCGCGCGGCACGATCAAGGCGACCGTGCTGATCGAGACGCTGCCGGCGGCCTTCGAGATGGACGAGATCCTGCACGAGCTGCGCGAGCACTCGGCCGGGCTCAACTGCGGGCGCTGGGACTACATCTTCAGCTTCCTGAAGGTGTTCAGGGCCCACGCCGACCGCGTGCTGCCCGACCGCGCGCAGGTGACCATGAGCCAGCCGTTCATGCGCGCCTACTCGCAGCGCCTGATCCGCACCTGCCACCGGCGCGGCGTGCACGCCATGGGCGGCATGGCGGCGCAGATCCCCAGGAACGACGACCCCGAGGCCAACCGGCAGGCGCTCGAGAGGGTGCGCGAGGACAAGCTCCGCGAGGTCACCAGCGGCCACGACGGCACGTGGGTCGCCCACCCCGGCCTCGTCGAGGTGGCGCGGCGCGTGTTCGACGAGCACATGCGCGGGCCGAACCAGCTCCACGTCACCCGCGACGACGTGACGGTCCGCGCCGAGGACCTGCTGGAGACGCCCGCCGGCACGCGCACCGAGGCGGGCCTGCGGCAGAACGTGGACGTGGGCGTCCAGTACCTCGAGGCCTGGCTGCGGGGCGCCGGCTGCGTGCCGCTCTACCACCTCATGGAGGACGCGGCGACGGCCGAGATCTCCCGCACGCAGGTGTGGCACTGGGTGCGCCACGGGGCGGCGCTGGACGACGGCCGCCGCATCACGCCCGAGCTCGTCCGCGGCCTGCTCGACGAGGAGCTCGCGCGGCTGCAGGCCGTCCACGGCGCGGAGCGCTTCGCCCGCGGCCGCTGGGCGCAGGCGCGCGACCTCTTCCTGCGGCTCTGCGTCGAGCCGACCTTCACCGAGTTCCTCACGCTCCCTGCGTACGAGCTGCTCGACGAGCCCTCGACCGGCCCGGCCGTCGAGGCCCGCCGGGCCGGCTAGCGCTCCCCCCGTCCGCGCGTCACCGCCCGAGAGGAGGCCCTCCCCATGCCGAGTCAGGACCCCGCCCCGCGATCCCCCACCACGCCGCCCGATCGCTGGGCCGGCGTGACCCGCCCCTACTCGGTGGTCGACGTCGAGCGGCTGCGACCCTCGGTGAAGGTCGAGCACACGCTCGCTCGCCGCGGCGCCGAGCGCCTGTGGGAGCTGATCTGCTCGGAGGACTACGTCGCCGCCCTGGGCGCGCTCACGGGCAACCAGGCCGTGCAGCAGGTGCGCGCCGGGCTGAAGGCGATCTACCTGAGCGGCTGGCAGGTCGCGGCGGACGCCAACCAGGCCGGCCACACCTACCCCGACCAGTCGCTCTACCCGGCCAACTCGGTGCCCATGGTCGTGCGGCGCATCAACCAGGCCCTGCAGCGCGCCGACCAGATCGAGCGCGCCGAGGGCAAGCGCGCCCGGATCGACTGGTACGCGCCCATCGTGGCCGACGCCGAGGCCGGCTTCGGCGGCCCGCTCAACGCCTTCGAGCTGATGAAGGCCATGATCGAGGCGGGCGCCGCCGGCGTCCACTTCGAGGACCAGCTCTCGTCCGAGAAGAAGTGCGGCCACCTGGGCGGCAAGGTCCTCGTGCCGGTGGGGCAGTTCGTGCGCACGCTCGCCGCCGCGCGCCTCGCCGCCGACGTGCTCGACGTCCCGACGGTGATCATCGCCCGCACCGACGCCGAGAGCGCGCGGCTCCTCACGAGCGACGTCGACGAGCGCGACCGGCCGTTCCTCGCCGGCGAGCGCACGCCCGAGGGCTTCTACCGGATCCAGGGCGGCCTCGAGCAGGCGATCGCCCGCGGGCGCGTCTACGCCCGCTACGCCGACCTCGTCTGGTGCGAGACCTCGACCCCCGACCTCGAGGAGGCGCGCCGCTTCGCCGAGGGGGTCCACGCCGAGCACCCGGGCAAGCCGCTCGCCTACAACTGCTCCCCCTCGTTCAACTGGAAGGCCAAGCTCGACGACGTGACGATCGCCCGCTTCCAGCGCGAGCTGGGCGCCATGGGCTACAAGTTCCAGTTCGTGACGCTCGCCGGCTTCCACGCGCTGAACCTGGGCATGTTCGACCTGGCGCGGAAGTACAAGGACGCCGGCATGTCGGCCTACTCGGAGCTCCAGCAGGCCGAGTTCGCCGCCGAGCGCGACGGCTACACGGCCACGCGCCACCAGCGCGAGGTCGGCACGGGCTACTTCGACCAGATCACGCAGCTGCTCGCGGGCGACGGCCAGGCGGCCACCCTGGCCCTCGAGGGCTCGACCGAGCAGGCGCAGTTCAAGACACCCGGCTCGAAGGCGGACGCCGCCTGAGGGCCGGAGCTCGACGACGACGAACGGTCCACTTCTCCTCTGGCCGGTAGAGGCCGCCTCGGGGTGTGAGCCCCGGGGCGGCCTCTACTCCATGTACAAAGTCGCCGCGCGCTCGCCCACTCGACTGCTGGCAGCGCCGGTCACGCGCGCCCCGGCGAGGACGGGCCGTCTCTTCGAGCGATTCGTGCTAGCCTCGCCCCGTGCACCCCAGGCCTGACGACGCCGGCTCCTCCCCGCCGTCGGGCGCGTGCATGAGCGGCGCGGAGGAGGAGCCGTCGGCGTGGCGACGCATCGGGCGCTGGGCGCGCCCCGCGCTGGCGCGCGGCCTCGCGTGGGGCGCGTGCGTCGCGCTGCTCCTCCTCCCGCCGTTCGCGCTCCTCGTCGGCGCGCGCCCGACCGCGACCGACCTCCTCGGGCTGGCGTTGATCGCGGCCGCGTGCGTCGGCGCGGGCCTGCTCGGCGCCGGGCCCACCGCCTTCCTCGAGGCGCGCGCGCGCGAGCGCGCCGCCCCTGGCCGCTGGGGCCTCGTCGCCGCCTGCGGGCTCTCGGTCGCGGCCGCCTGGGTCGTGGTCATCGCGCAGACGGCCTACCTGGCCGGCGCGCTGCGCGGCGGGGTCGAGGGCGGCCTGAACCAGCTCGGCGCCCTCGTCGGCGGGTTCGGGAGCGACCTCAACCAGCACCTCGGCGGGACCCTCGGGCTCATCGTCGCGGTGGCGACCTCGTTCACCTTGACCGTGCTCCTGCGGGTCCAGGGCTGCCGGCGGGCCACGCAGGCCTTCGGAGGCTGCGCCATCGCGGGCTGCGGCGGCGCGACCCTCTTCGTCGTGACGGTGATCGCCATGGCCGTGATCGGCGGCACCGGCGACGACCCGTTCGAGCGCGCCGTCGCGCTCCCGGGGCTCGGGCTCGTCTTCGCGGCGGCCGGCGTGGGGAGCCTGGCGCTCATCACCCTCGGCGCCCCGCTGGCCCTCCTGGCGCCGCTGGCCCTGGGGCTCGCCGACCGGCTGGCGCCACCGCCCGTCGCGCCGGCGCCCGATCACCCCCCCGGCGACGCCAGCCACTGACGCGCGTGCGCGCGCGCCAGCGCCAGCGCCTCGCGCCCGCGCCCGAGCGCGAAGGGCGTGACGAGCGGCAGCCCGGGGACCGTGAGCACGAGCGCTTCGACCCCGGGCGGCGCCACCGGGTCGAGCCCGCGTCGCTCGTGCGGCACGAGGTGGTGCAGGAGCACCCGCTCGCCCGGGCGCAGGGCCGTCAGCCCGGGCCGGTCGCTCACGCCGCCGTCGACGAGGAGGCGCCCGTCCATGCGCACCGGCCGGAAGAGGAGCGGCACGCAGCACGACGCGCGGATCGCCAGATCGATCGCGCCGCGCTCGAGCGCCACCGGCCGCCGCCGCAGGACGTCGTGCACGACCGGCGTGAACGGCACCCGCGTCTCCTCGACCCGCGTGACACCCGTCGGCCCGAGCACGTCGAGGAGCTTCGCCGAGAAGCGCGCCCCCTTGAGCAGCCCGCCCAGCGGCAGCCCCGGGTCCCAGAACTCGGCCCGCCGCAGGGCGACGAGCGCGTCCTCGAGCGCGGCGGCCGGCAGGCCGCTCGCCCACACGCCCCCGGCGAGCGCGCCCGCGCTCACGCCGACGACGCGCGCGGGCCGGAGGCCCGCCTCCTCGAGCGCGGCGAGGAGGCCGGTGTGGGCGAAGAAGCCGAAGAAGCCGCCCGAGAGCGCGAGCGTGAACGGCCCGGCGGCGAGCCAGTCGCGGCGGGTGGTAGCAGGTGGATCGACGGCGAGGTCACGTCGACCGAGGATACCCCTCATGGGGGCACCTCGAGCGCCGGGTTGCGCGCGAAGAACCCGTGCGGCACGAGGCGGAACCCTGTCCGGTGCACGGTCATCACCGGCCACTCCTCGACGCGCGGCCCGTGCGTGACGCCGAACGAGTACCACAGCACGACGTCCTCGCCCACGAGCGGCGCGTCGTCCTCGACGTAGCGCGGCAACCCGCCCGGGTCGGCCGCCTGGCTCGGGTGATCGCCCGCCGCGAAGCGCTCGCCGTCCTCGTGGCGCGTGACCCACAGATCGTGCCCGGCGAACGCCGCCCGGCGCCGCACGCCGGCCGCCGGGCCGGGCAGGAAGGCGGCGTTGTCGCCCGGCACGAGCGTGTAGCCGGGCAGGTGACCGAGGGCCGTCGGGGCGTCGGGGTTGAACACGGTCCAGCGCCGCGCGCGCGCCGGGTCGACGTCGCGGCGGGCCGCGCGCTCGCTCGCGAGCAGCGTCCGCTCGACCACGAACGCCGTCCCGCGCGGGTCGTCGGTCGCCGGCGCGGCGTTCACCTCGAGCACGCTGTTCCTCGGCCCGTCGACGTCGAGGTCGAGCCGCGCGCAGAACACGTGCTGGTGGTTGGGCGCGAGGACCCCGGGGGCGACGAGCGTCCCGTAGCGCGTCTCGGGCGGCTCCGGCGCGGGGCTCCGCCCCGCCGCCAGGTCGGGGCAGTAGCCGCAGGTCGTGGGCGACACGCCCTTGGCCAGGAGCAGCCCCGTCAGGCCCACCTCGAGCGCGAGCGCGCCGTCCTGCCCGAGGACCCACGCGAACGCGTAGTCGTAGTTGCCGATCGTGATCGTGATCCGGAGCACGAGCTCGCGCGCGCGCCGCGCGTCGAGGCGCCCCGTCTCCTCGTCGAGGTGCCGCCACAGGAGCCCGCCGTCGCGCTCGTAGATGGCCACGACCTCCTCGAGGACGGCCGGCGCGCCCCGGTCGTCGGCGAGCACGGCGTCGAGGAGCGTGGCGTGCGCCGGCACGTCCGCGCCGCGGGCCTGGCGCGTGGCCGAGCGGCCGAGGCCGTACTCCCCCTCGTCGAACGCCTGCCGCCAGGCCCACGCCGGCGCCGGGTCGGCGTAAGGGACGACGATCTCCGAGAGCGAGGCGCGGTAGAGGACCGGGCGCAGCCGCCCCTCGTCCTCGAAGCCCACCTGGTGCAGGACGAGCCCCTCGCGCGGGTGCAGCGTCCAGCGCAGCCGCCAGCCCTGCCAGGCGACCTCCTGGCCGCGCAGGGTGAAGCTCGCCCCCTCGGGCTGCGTGGTCACGAGCGGCCGCGGCGCGGGGCGCCGCGCCGGGACGTCGAGGTCGTGCGCGGCCCTCGTCACCGGCACGACGCCGTGGTCCTCGACGGCGACCACCTCCATCGCGCCCAGGTCGACGAGCGCCAGCAGGCCCTCGACCGGCCGGCCGTAGGGGTTCGTCGCCGCGCCGCGCCAGAAGGCCACGGCGCGCGCCAGGCGTCGGGGGCCGTGGGCCGCGGCGCCGGCGAGCACGGTCCCGGCCGGCGGCGCGACCTCGTCCGTCGGCCCCGGCGCCCACACGTCGAGGTGCACCTCGGCCGGGTCCTCGATCCCCCGCCGGCGCAGGGCGTCGCGCCAGCGCGGGTCGGCCCGCACGACCGCCGGGACGGCGTCCATCTCCTCGGCCGTCAGCGCGGGCTGGACGCCGGGCAGGTCGCGCCAGCCGAGCAGCCGCCGCCCGGCGAGGTCGATCAGCGCCTCGCCCGCGCGGCCCGCCAGGCGGTCGAGCACGACCGCGCGCGCCTGGCGCCGGAAGGGGTCGCCGGGGCGGAAGGCCAGGACCTCGGCCTTGGGCGGCTCGTCGAGGGCGAGGAGCGGCAGGAGCGCGCCCTCGGGCAGGTGCCCGCTCGCCTTCAGCACGGCCGTCGCGGCGACGAGCTCGTCGGCCCGGAGCGGGTCGAGCGGATGCGGCGCGACGGCCGCCGGGGCGGCCGGCCGCGGCGACGGCGGCGCCGCGCAGCCGAGCGCGAGCGTGAGCAGCGCGAGCGAGCGACGCATGACCTCCTCCTCCTCCTCAGCGGGCGCGGACGGGCGTCCGGGCCCGCCGCCGCACGCGCACGCGCATCCCCCGCCGCTCGAGCTCGCGCAGGAACGGGCGCACGGGCACGACCTCCTCCGGCGCCCACACCCCGGGCCGCGCCTCCATCTCGCCCGAGGCGAGGAGCTGCACGGCGATCGAGGGCGGCGCGCCCGTGTCGATGTCCGGCCCGACCCCGCCCCCCGCGTCCGGCCCCGCCAGGCAGTCGGCCGTGACCTCGACCGCGCGCCCCTCGCGGCGTCCGCGGACGACCACGCGCAGGACCTCGTGGCGCTCGCCGGCGCCGTTCGTGGCCGGCGGCCGCGCCTGGCGCGCGAGCAGCTCCAGGAGGACCTGCCGCGGCGACACGCCCAGCCCCGGCAACGGGCGCGCGTCGAGCAGCCCGAGGCGCCGCAGGAGCTGCAGCCGCTCGGCGAAGCCGCCCTCGAAGGCCTGCCGGAAGGTCACCTCGCGCACGCCGCGGTCGGCGAACGCCGCGGGGAGCGTCGCCACCTCGGAGTGGAGCGTCACGTCGAGCGCCTGCTCGCCGATCGGGGCCGGGAAGCGCGCGCGCACGCGCTCCCCGGGGTCGAGCGGCGGGACCATCGTCATCTTCCCGCCGCGAAACACGGCCGCGTCGAGGAGGAACTCGTCGAGGAGCGTGTCGGGCGAGTAGCCGAAGCCGAGCGGCGGCCCGTCGTCAGGCCGGCGGCCGCGGTCGACCGCCCCGACCATGCAGTGGACCTCGCGCACCCGCTCGAGCCCCTCGGCCGCGCGCACGGCGAGCACGTTGAGGACCCCCGGCGCCGAGCCCATGCCGAGGAGCGCCACGCGACCGGCCTCGCGGAAGGCGCGCGCGAGCCGGCGCTGCTCCCGCGTCACGTGGAACAGCCCGCCCAGGTCGACGTGGTGGACCCGCGCCGCAGCCGCCCCCCGCATGGCGTCCAGGTTGAAGCGGTAGGGGAGCGACGCGATCGCCGCGAACGCGCCGGACAGCGTCCGCCGCAGCGCCCGGGCATCGGTCACGTCGACCCGACGACCCTCGACCCCGAGGGCGCGCGCGGGCCCCGGGTCGCGGTCGGCGAGCACCGGCTCGAGGTCCGGCGCCGTGTCGCGCAGGTCGCCGAGCGTGATCCGGCCCATGGCGCCCGCCCCGCCGAGGACGACGACGCGCCGCCTCACGCGTCGAGCTCCACGAGGCAGGCCTCCAGCACGTCGAGCGCCTCGTCCAGCTCGGCCCGGGCCATCGCCAGGGGCATGAGCGTGCGGATCACGTTGCCGTGGAGCCCGCAGGAGAGCACGAGCACGCCCCGCCGCGCCGCCGCCTCGACGAGCCGGTCGGCCCGGCCCTTGTCGGGGGCGAGCGTCGCGCGGTCGGTCACCAGCTCGAACGCCTGCATGGCCCCGAGCCCGCGCGCGTCGGCCACGCAGGCGAAGCGCCGCACGAAGTCTGCGAAGCGCGCCGCGGCTCGCTCGCCGAGCGCCGCCCCGCGCTCGAGCAGGCCGTCCTCGAGCAGCGCCTCGATCGCCCCCAGGGCCGCCTCGCACGCGACCGGGTTGCCGCCGAACGTGCCGCCGAGCCCGCCCGGCTGCGGCGCGTCCATGAGGTCGGCGCGGCCGACGACGGCCGAGAGGGGCAGGCCGTTGGCGAGCGACTTGGCCAGCACGAGCAGGTCGGGACGCAGGTCGAGGTGCTCGCACGCGAACATGCGCCCCGTGCGCCCGAAGCCGGTCTGCACCTCGTCGGCCACGAGGAGGATCCCGGCCTCGCGGCACAGCCGCACGAGCGCCTGGACGAACCGCGGCGGGAGGGGGAGGAAGCCGCCCTCCCCGAGCACCGGCTCGAACACGGCGCAGGCGACCTGCGAGGGCGCGACGCCGCTGAGGAGCGCCCGCCGCAGGTCGTCGATCGCCCGGTCGACGGCGCCGTCGGGGGTCACGCCCGGCGGCCGGCGCAGGAGGTCGGGGACCGCGACGCGGTAGACCTCCGGGGCGAACGGGCCGAAGCCCTCCTTGTAGGGCGACGCCTTGCTGGAGAGCGTGAGCGCGAGCAGCGTCCGGCCGTGGAAGCCCGGGTCGAGCGCGAGCACGGCCTGCCGCCCCGTGGCCCGCCGCGCGATCTTCACCGCGTTCTCGACCGCCTCGGCGCCGCTGTTGAAGAGCGCCGCCTTGCGCCGCCCGTCGATCGGCGCCAGCTCGCACAGCCGCCGCGCCAGGTCCACGTAGGGGCCGTAGGGCGCGGTCATGAAGCAGCCGTGCTGCAGCCGCCCGAGCTGCTCGAGCGCCCGGGCGGTGGCGCGCGGCGCCAGGTGGCCGGCGTTGACGCAGCCGATCCCGCCGGCGAGGTCGAGGAGCACGTTGCCGTCGACGTCCCGGAGGCGCGCCGGACCCAGGGCGCGCTCGACGAACACGCCGGCGCGCGCCTCCGGGACGGCGGAGGACACCCAGCGCCGGCGCTCCTCGAGGAGCGCCAGGCTGCGCGGGCCGGGGACCGGGGTCCTGAGCTCGATCGCGCCCACTCAGTACCAGCCGATCGGCTCGTCGGAGAGGTTCACGTGGACCTGCTTCAGCTCGAGGTAGCCCTCGAGCCCCTGGCGCCCCAGCTCGCGGCCGAGCCCGCTCTGCTTCATGCCGCCCCAGGGCGCCTCCACGTGGGTCGGCTGCATGTGGTTCACCCACACGACGCCGGCGCGCACGCGCTTGACGACGCGGAAGGCGCGGTTGATGTCGCGCGTCCACACGGCCGCGGCCAGGCCGTAGGGCGTCGCGTTGGCGATCCGGACGGCCTCCTCCTCGCCGTCGAACGGGATCACGGCGACGACCGGCCCGAAGACCTCCTCCTGCGCCAGGCGCGCGCCGGGGTCGACGCGGTCGAAGATCGTCGGCTCCACGAACCAGCCGCGCTCGAGGCCCCTCGGCGCGCCGCCGCCGAGGACCAGGCGCGCGCCGTCCGCGCGGGCCCGCTCGACGTGGCCGAGCACGCGCTCCCGATGCGCCGCCGTGACCAGCGGGCCCATGCGCGTCGTCGGGTCGAGGGGGTCGCCCAGGCGGATCTGGCGGGCCTTCTCGACCATCGCCTCGACGAAGCGGCCGTGGATCGAGCGCTCGACCAGCACGCGCGACCCGGCCGAGCACACCTCGCCCTGATTGACGAACACACCGAAGACGGCGCCCTCGACCGCCGCCTCCCAGCCTGCGTCGGCGAAGAAGATGTTCGGCGACTTGCCGCCCAGCTCGAGCGTGACCTTCTTGAGGTTCGAGTCGGCCGCCGCGCGCAGGATCGCCCGCCCGGTGGCCGTCGAGCCGGTGAACGCCACCTTGTCGACGTCCGGGCTCGCCGCCAGCGCCGCGCCGACGACGGGCCCGTCGCCCGTGATCACGTTGACGACCCCCTTCGGCAGGTCGGCGATCCCGTCGAGGACCCGCGCCAGCTCGAGCGCCGTGACCGGCGTCGCCTCGGCCGGCTTCAAGACGACGGCGCAGCCGGCGCTCAGCGCCGGCGCCACCTTCCAGGCGGCCATGAGCAGCGGGTAGTTCCAGGGGATGATCTGGCCGCACACGCCCACCGGCTCCTTGAGCGTGAGCGAGAGCGCGTCGTCGGGCACCGGGTTGACGTCGCCGGTGACCTTCGTGGCCAGGCCGCCGTAGTACTCGAACACGCTGGCCGCGTCGGCCACGTCGAGCTCCGCCTCGGCGATCGGCTTGCCCATGTTCTCCGTCTCGAGCCGCGCCAGCTCGGGCGCGCGCGCGCGCAGGGCGCGCGCCACGTCGAGGAGCACGCGCCCGCGCCGGGCGGCCGTCGCCCGCGCCCACGGGCCCCGGTCGAACGCCTCCCGGGCCGCGGCGACCGCGGCGCGCGCCTCGTCGGGGGTGGCGCGGGCGGCGCGCGCGATCACCTCGCCGGTGGCCGGGTTGAACACGTCCTGCCCCGGGTCCTGCCCCTCGACGAAGCGGCCGCCGATGTAGAGGGGGAGGGCGCGGGTGGTGGTCGTCGTCGGCATCTCCACGGGTCGCTCCTACGTCCCCCGGTCGCGCGCGGCGTACGGGAACCAGTACGGCTTCCGCTCCTGCACGTAGTCGATGTGCACGTGCTTGGGCTCGCGGAAGGCGTCGAGGCCCTCCTCGCCCAGCTCGCGGCCGATCCCGCTCTGGCGCATGCCGCCGAACGGGCCGGCCTCGTTGTCGGTCAGCGGGTCGTTGACCCAGAAGGTCCCGGCCTTGACCTCGTCCATGGCCCGCAGCGCGTGGCGCAGGCTCGTCGTGATGATCGTGGCGCCGAGGCCGTAGCGGCTGTCGTTGGCGCGCGCGATCGCCTCGTCGACGTCCTTCACGCGCACGATCGCGGCCACGGGGCCGAA
The DNA here is from genome assembly GCA_023954375.1 of Planctomycetota bacterium. Lineage (GTDB taxonomy): Bacteria > Planctomycetota > J058 > J058 > J058 > JAMLIC01. Next base: position 135,231 of record JAMLIC010000018.1, on the reverse strand, counting down.
GATCTCCTCCTGCGTCGGCGACGACCCGTGCCGCACGTGGTCGAGCACGGCCGGCGCGATGAAGTGGCCCCGCGCCAGCCCCGCCGGCCGCTCGCCGCCCGTGAGCAGCCGCGCGCCCTCGCCCACGGCGCGCTCGAGCGCCGCCTGCACGCGCGCCAGGGCCTCGCGCGAGATCAGCGGGCCCACGTCGGTGTCGGGCCGGCGCGGGTCGCCCACGACGAGCGCGCGGGTGAGCTCGACCATGCGCTCGACGAAGCGCTCGGCGACCTGCTCGACCACGTAGATGCGCTTGGCCGAGGTGCACACCTGCCCGGCGTTGAGGTAGCGCGCCCACACGGCCGCGCGCGCGGCGAGGTCGACGTCGGCGTCCTCGCACACGATGAACGGGTCGATCCCGCTCGTCTCGAGGTTGAGCTTCTTCAGCCCGTCCGCCGCCAGGCGCATGATCCGCTTGCCGGTCTCGGTCGAGCCGGTGAAGGCGATCATGTCGACGTCGGGGTGCGCGACGAGCGGCTCGCCCGCCTCGGGGCCGGTCCCCGTGACGATGCTCACGACGCCGGGGGGGAGGGCCTCGAACGCCCGCGCGCAGGCGAGCGTCGCCAGCGGCGTCTCCTCGGCCGGCTTGATCACGACCGTGTTGCCGGCCGCCAGGGCCGGCGCGACCTTCCAGGCCATGAGCAGGAGCGGGTAGTTGAAGGGCGCGATCGCGGCGACGACGCCGAAGGGCTCCTTGACGGTGAAGTTGACCTGGTGCTCGAACCCGGGCGGGATGCTCGTCCCGCGCGCGTGGCGCCCGACCTGCGCGTAGTAGTCGAAGCAGGCGGTCACCCACTCCAGCTCGTCCGCGTTCTCGACGCGGGGCTTGCCGCCCTCGGCCGTCAGCGTGTCGGCGAGGTCGTGGCTGGCCGCGCGCAGGCGCGCGGCGACCTCGTGCAGGAGCCGGGCCTTCTCGGGCGCCGGCAGCCGGCGCCAGGCGGGCTGCGCGCGGCGCGCCGCGGCCACGGCGGCCGCGACGTCCTCGGGGCCCGCCCGCGGGACCGTGGCCAGGACCTCCTCGGTGGCGGGGTCCTCGACCGGGAGCGTCTGGCCCGAGCGGGCCTCGACCTGCTCGTGGCCGATCCACATCGACGCCGCACGGACCATGGCCGCTCCTTCGGGCGCGAGCCGGTCCCCCCTGGCCTCCAAGCCGGACCCTACGCCACGCGCGCGCGGACGGCAAGGACGCGCCTCCGGCGTGCATGGCCGGCCACGGGCGACGTCCCGGCGTCGCGACGACCGTGGCGCCGCGGACCCGGGTGGTCACCAGGCCGACCACGCGGCCGCCGTGCGCCGCGCCGGGGCTGCTGTTACAGTCCGCCCACATGGACGTGCAGGTCGAGGCGCATCCCCCCGAGCGCGGCGAGCGCGCGCTCATCGTGGCCGGCGGCTGCTGCACCACCTGCTGCTGCTGCTCGTGCTGCGCGCACAGCGTCGGCGCCGTGGTCGGCGCGGCGGTCGCCTCCGCGCGCGTCCTCGCGGCCCCGCCGGTGGCGCTCGTCAAGGTGAAGGGCGCGCCGGCGCCGCGCGCCACCCCGTGGTCGCGGCCCGGCGCGGCGGTCGCCGCGTTCTGGGGGCTCAGCGCCGCGCTGAGCGCGGTCGTCGTCGTCCTCGCGGGCGACCTGGCGGCAGGGCTCCTGGTCCTGGCGGTGATCCTGCCCGGGGTCCTGCTCACGGCCGCCGCGGTCGCCACCGCGCTGGTGGCGCCGCGCGGGCCCACCGCCGTCAGGGGCGTCAGCCGGCTGCTCGGCGGCGTGCTCATCGGGACCCTCGTCGGCCTGGTGGCGTTCGTGCCCCTGGTCTTCCTCGTGCTGCTGTTCGCCCGATGAGCGACGACGCCGCGCCGCCGACGACGTCCCCCGACGACGCGCCCGCCGCGCCCGAGCCAGGGGCGGCGGCGCGCGCCGGACGGCGCGCCGGGGCGGCCGCGCTCGTCGCCCTGGGCCTCGTCTTCGCCCTCCTCTACGTGCGCGGGACGCGCGTCAGCCCGACGCCGCTCGACCCGACCGAGCCGGCGCGTCGCGCGGCGCGCCAGCTCGGGCAGGGGCGAGACGGGCCGCGCATCGAGGCCGCGCTCGTCCTCGACCACCCGGCCGACGCCGTGTGGGCCGTCGTCACCGACTACGCGCGCTTCGGCGAGACGTTCAGCCCGCCCTTCTGGACGCTGCGCCTGGACGAGGCGTCCCCCCTCGACGCGACGCGCACCCGCCTGCGCGGCGAGGCGGTCTCGCGCCTGTGGCGGTTCCCGATCGACATCGTCGTCGACCACGGCGAGGCGCCGGACGGGGCGCGGGTGGCGGCCTGGGACGCCGAGGGGCAGGTGAACCGGGGCCGCTGGGTCGTCCGGCCGCTCGGCCCGGGCCGCACCCAGCTGCGCTACGAGGCGGAGCTGCGGGTCCCGGGCTACCCGGCGTTCCTCGTCAACGACCTGCTCCTGGCCGAGGTGGGCTACCTGCTCGAGGCCGTGCGTGACCGCCTCGAGCGGCGCTGACGCCTGGGGCCGCCGGCGCCTGCGCCTGGCCCTGCCCTTCACGGTGATCGCCGAGCCCGGCGTCGTGCGCCTGATCGCCGGCGAGGACCACCGCTACACGCTGCGCGCCGACGGGGTCGAGCGCTGGCTGCCGCCCGTCCTCGCCGCGCTCGATGGCGACGGCGCCGTGGCCGACGCCGTGGCCCGGGCGCCCGGGCGAGAGGCCGAGGCCGACGCGCTCCTGCGGCGCCTCCTGGGCGAGCGCGCCCTCGTCGACGACGCCCCCCGCCTGGTCGCGCCGCGCCGCTTCGCGCTCGTCGTCGAGGGGCAGGGCGGCCTGTTCGACCGCGTCGCCGCCGGCGCCGGCGGCGAGGGCGAGGCGCTCGCCGTGCTCTGCCAGGACCGCCACGACCTCGCCGCCGCGCTCGACTTCCACGCGCGGGCCCTCGCCGCCGGCCACCACGCCATCTGGGCCACCACCGGCCCGCTGGGCCGCGGCTGGGTGTCGCCGCTGCTCCTCCCCGGCGACGGCGCCTGCCTCGCCTGCCTGGTCCTGCGCTTCCGCGGGCTGTCGCCCGCGCCGGAGCTCTACGACGCCCTGGTCGGCCACGCGCGCCGCGGCGGCGAGGTGCGCCCGTCGCCCTTCCCGGCCCGCGGGGAGGCGGTGCTGGCCGAGCTCCTCCTGTGGAAGGTCGAGCTCGCCGCCGCTCCGGCGCCGCCGCCGGCGCTCTACCGCCTGCACGTGCTCGACGCCGGCGCCCTGGCCGTGAGCGAGCACCGCGTCGCGCGCGAGCCCGGGTGCGAGGCCTGCCGCCCGTGGCGCTGACGGGCGGCGTCGAGGACCCGTTCACCGGGCACCTCGAGGGCCTCGGGCGGCTCACCCCGCGCCCGGGCGACGCGGCCGTGCCCCTGTGGACGGCGACCCTCTCGCCCTCCGGGCCGCGGACCGAGCGGGCGGCCGTCGGCGGCGCGGGCTGGACCGACGAGGCGGCCCGCCTCGCCTGCCTGGGCGAGGCGATCGAGCGCCTGCAGCCCTTCCCGCTCCCGGACGACCTCCTCCGCGAGGCGTCGCTCCGCCGGTGGCCCATGGACGAGCCCGCCCTCGGGCCGGACGCGTGGGTGCTGTTCCACCCCGGGCAGCACGACCAGCCCGGCTTCCCCTTCGCGCGCTTCGACGAGGAGCTGCTCCTCGACTGGACGCCCTGCCGGCGCCTCGAGGACGGCGCGCCGGTGTGGACTCCGGCGGAGATGGTGTTCCTCTACCTGCCCCGACGCCACCGCATCTGCCCCGGGATCTCCACCGGCCTGTCGGCCGGGCGCCTCGGCGACCCCGTGGCCCTGCGCGGCCTCCAGGAGGTGATCGAGCGCGACGCCCTCATGGGCATGTGGTGGGGCCGCTACCCGCTCGAGGCGTGGCCCTGGGAGGAGGTCGCCCGCGGCTTCCCGCCGCGCGTCGCCGAGCGGGTCGAGCGCGGCCACCTGCGCCTGCGCGCCTACCGCGTGGCGACGCCGCTCGCCCGCCACGTGGTCGTCGTCACCACCGAGGGGCCCGAGCGCGAGGGGCCCTGCTTCACGGCCGGGGCCGCCTGCCGCGAGCGGCGCGTCGACGCCTGGCTCAAGGCCACGCTCGAGGCGGTGCAGGGGCGCGCCTACGTGCGCTGGCTCCTCGGCCGCGGCGCGCACGCGCAGGAGCCCGGCCGCCCGGCCGACTTCGCCGAGCACGCGACCTTCTTCAGCCGCCACCCCGACCAGCTCCCGCGGACGCCGTTCGCGCGGGCGACCTCCCCGCCGGTCGACGCCGGCGCCGAGGCCGCGCTGGAAGACGACCTCCCCGCCCTCCTCGCGCGCCTGGGTCCGGCGCGGGCGCCGCTGGTCCGCGACCTCACGCCGCCGCAGGTCGCGGCCGACGGCGCGTGGCGCGTCCTGCGGGTCATCGTCCCCGGGCTCCAGCCCATGCACGGCAACCACGCCCTCCCGCTCCTCGGCGGCCCGCTGTGGGCGCCGCGCGGGCCGGCCGACTGGGCGGACGTGCCGCCGCATCCCTTCCCCTGACCCGGAGCGCGCCGTGGACGACGACCCGATCCGCCGCACCGAGCTCGACGCGACGCTCCTCCCCGAGCTGCGCGAGCGGATCGCGGCCTTCGAGCGCGCCGGCGTGGAGCACGCGCCGAGGTCCTACGTCGGCCTGCCCACCTGGCCCCTGCCCCATCCGGGCTGGCGCCCGGGCCCGTCGCTCGACCGCGTGCTCGCCCGGCGCCGCTCGCGCCGCGCGCTCGGGACCGCCCTGCCGTCACCGCGCGCGCTGGCGCGGGTCCTCCAGGCGCACGCCGTGACGGGCGGCGCCGGGCGCGGGCCGACGCCGTCGGCCGGCGACCTGCAGGCGCTCGAGCTCTACGCCGTCGCCCTCGACCCGGCGGGTTGGCTGCCCCCGGGCTGCTACCACTTCGACCGCCCCGGGCACCACCTGTCGCAGGTCGTCGCGGGCGACGACCGGTCGCTGTGGCGCGGCTGGTCGCCCTCGCTCGACCAGTTCCAGGGCGGGTGCCTCCTCTGGGTCCTCGTGGGCGACGTGGCCCGGGTCCGCCCGAAGTACGGCGAGCGGGCGCTCCGCCTCCTCCTCCTCGAGGCGGGGCACCTCATGCAGGGGCTCTGCCTGGCGTCCGAGGCGGTGGGCCTGACCACGCTCCCGCTGGGCGGCGTCTGCGAGGCGCGCGCGGCCCGGCGGCTCCGCCTGCCGCCGGACGACGCCGTGCTCTACGCGGGCGCCCTGGGCTGAGGACTCCGGCCGGGCCGCCGGGGCCCGGGCCCACGGGCAGCCCTGTCCCGGGCCACGCGGGCGTGTCCCGGCCGGCGCGGCGCGGCTCGCCCTCCCCTCCGGCGCGGCCCTCGCATGCGCCCCCGCGGGGGCCAGGCAGGGCAGGAGGTGCGATGACGACGACCCGCGAGCGGGCCGCGCGCCAGGAAGCGCGGGTGGCGCCGGAGACCAACGGCGGCGCGGCGGTCGCCGGCGCGGACCGCGCCGTGGTCGACGGGCTCGGCTGGCTCAGCATCGGCCTGGGGCTGGCCGAGCTCCTCGCCCCGGACGCGCTGGCGCGCTTCATCGGCGTGCGCCAGCGGCCGCTCCTCCTGCGCGCGCTCGGCCTGCGCGAGCTGGCCAGCGGCTTCGGGATCCTCGCCGCCCGCCGGCCCGCCCCGGCGCTGTGGAGCCGCGTCGTGGGCGACGCGATCGACCTCGCCCTCCTCGGCGGCGCGGCGGCCGGCGGGCGCGCCCGGACCCCGGCGCGGGTCGCCGCGGCGACGGCGGCGGTCGTCGGCGTCGCGGCCGTCGACGTCCTCTGGGCCGTGCGGCACTCTCGCCGCGCGCCGCGGGGCGGCGGCGGGCGGCGTCGCGTCGTGCGGACGATCGCCATCAACCGGTCCCCGGCCGAGTGCTACGGCGCGTGGCGCGACCTCGGCAACCTCGCCTGCTTCATGGAGCACCTCGTCGACGTGCGCGTGCACGACGCGCGGCGGTCGCGCTGGGTCGCCCGCGCGCCGGGCGGCGCGACGGTCGAGTGGGAGGCGGCGGTCGTCCACGACGAGCCGGACCGCCTGATCGCCTGGCGCTCCCTCGAGGGGAGCGACGTCGAGGCCGCGGGCGAGGTGCGCTTCGAGGCCCGGCCGGGCGGCCGGGGCACCCTCGTGCGGGTCGAGCTGGAGTACCGGCCCCCGGCCGGGGCGCTCGGCCGCCTCGCGGCGCCGGCCTTCATCGAGGTGCCGGAGCGCCAGCTCAAGGAGGACCTGCGGCGCTTCAAGCAGGTCCTCGAGACGGGCGAGGTGCCCACGACCGAGGGCCAGCCGTCGGGCCGGCGCGAGGTCGTCCACCGGACGCTCGCCCGGCTCTTCACGGGAGGTGTCTCATGAAGGCGGTCGTCTGGCACGGCCCGCGGGACGTGCGCGTGGAGCGGGTGAAGGAGCCGGAGCTCCTCAACCCGCGGGACGCGATCGTGAAGGTCACGAGCACCGCGATCTGCGGCTCCGACCTGCACCTCTACAACGGCTTCGTCCCGACGATGGCCCAGGGCGACATCCTCGGCCACGAGTTCATGGGCGAGGTCGTCGAGGTGGGCAAGGGGATCGAGCGCGACGGCCTCGCCGTCGGCGACCGCGTGGTCGTGCCCTTCCCGATCGCCTGCGGCGACTGCTTCTCGTGCGTCGACGGCATGTACTCGGTGTGCGAGAACTCGAACCCCAACGCCTGGATGGCCGAGCAGCTCTGGGGGCACTCGACGGCCGGGATCTTCGGCTACTCGCACCTGACCGGCGGCTACGCCGGCGGGCAGGCCGAGTACGTGCGCGTGCCCTACGCCGACGTCGGCCCCCTCGTGGTCCCCGACGGGCTCACCGACGACCAGGTGCTCTTCCTCTCGGACATCTTCCCCACGGGCTTCATGGCCGCGGAGGCGTGCGAGCTCGAGCCGGGCGACACCGTCGCCGTCTGGGGCTGCGGGCCGGTCGGCCTGTTCGCGGTCGCGAGCGCGTTCCTGCTCGGGGCCGACCGCGTCATCGCGATCGACCGCTTCCCCGAGCGCCTGCGTCTGGCGCGGGAGCGCTGCGGGGCGGAGACCCTCGACTACGAGCAGGTCGACGTCCGCGAGGCGCTCGAGGAGATGACCGGCGGCCTCGGCCCCGACCACTGCATCGACGCGGTCGGCATGGAGGCGCACACGCCGGGGATCGAGGGCCGCTACGACCGGCTCAAGCAGGCCCTCAAGCTCGAGACCGACCGGCCCAGCGCCCTGCGCGAGGCGATCTACTCCTGCCGCGGCGGCGGGACGGTGTCGGTCCCCGGCGTCTACGGCGGCTTCGTCGACAAGGTGCCCATGGGCTCGGTCATGAACCGCTCGCTCACGCTCAAGACCGGCCAGACGCACGTGCAGCGCTACATGCGGCCGCTCCTCGAGCGCGTGCAGAACGGCGACATCGACCCGACGTTCATCATCTCGCACCGCCTGTCCCTCGACGAGGCGCCGGGCGCGTACGACATGTTCCTGCGCAAGCAGGACGAGTGCACCAAGGTCGTCCTCAGGCCCTGAAGTCGCGGCGGGACGGGCGTCCTCGGCGGACGCCCGTCACCGCCGGGTAAAAGGGCGTCCGGATCGGACGACTTCGTTGATGTCCGGCGCCGCCGGGCGGTATCACGGCCGGGTCGGGAGAGCGGGAAGAGAGTGCCCGCTCATGAGAACGCTCGGGGGTGTCTTCGTCCTCCTGCTCGCGCTGTCCGCCCCGGCGGCCCGCGCCTCGGACCCGTCCGCGAACGGGTCGCATCTGGTCCGGCGCGCCGACCTGCCGGTGACCCATGCCGATGGGTCCCGCTCGACGCTCCGGGTCATCCTCCCGGTCGACGCCGACCGGCAGCATCCCACCATCCTCTTCGTCCACGGCCTCACCGCCAGCCCGTCGATCTACGAGGGCCTGGCCGAGAACCTGGCCACGCGCGGCTACGCCGTCGCCCTGTTCGACCAGTTCCCGCGCGCGTCGACCGACCTCGAGGGCTGGGTGCGCGCCGCCCGCTTCTCCATCGACGTCCTCTTCCGCGCGAACGTCGACCCGCGCTCCGAGGTGTTCGACGCGCTCGACCTCGACCGCCTCGGGGCCATGGGGCACTCGTTCGGCGGCATGACCACGTTCGGCCTCGCCGCCACCGATCGGCGGGTCAAGGCGGCCGTGGCCCTGGCGCCGGGGGCGCGGCACCTGCCGACGCTGCTCAACTACGCGAGCACGAACCCGGGCGTGCCGCTCCTGGTGATCGCGGCGCAGAACGACCCGATCGCCGTGCCAGGGACCTTCGGCCGGCCGGCCTACGACGCGATCCGGCACCGCCACAAGCAGTACGTCGAGATCGCCCGCGGCAACCACAGCAACTTCAGCGACCTGAGCCTGCCGCTCACGCTCATCTCGCCGGCGAAGCAGCGCCAGATCTCGCGCCGCTACGCCAACGCGTGGTTCGACCGGCACCTGCGCGGCCTGGCCGACCCCCGGGGCTACACCGACGGCCGCCACGCCGCGGGCGACCGCGACCTGTCGCGCCGCCACGCACCCGCCGCGCTGCCGGCGGGCGGGGTCGTCGCCTCGCCGACGCTCAACGTGCGGCGCGGCCCGGGCACGAGCCACGCGGTCGTGACCACGCTGAACCAGGGCGACGCGTTCGCGATCGTCGACGAGCGCGACGGCTGGTACCGCGTCACGTGGAGCGGCGCGCCGGCGGGCGAGCTGTGGCTCTCGTCGTACTACGTCACGCCCGGAGCGGCGCCGCCCGCGGCGACCACGCCGCCGGCGACCACGCCGCCGGCGAGCGCGCCGCCGCCGAGCGCGCCGCCGAGCACGGCCCCCGTCGGGACGGTGACCGCGACGGAGCTCAACGTCCGCCGCGGCCCCGGAACGTCGAACGCCGTCGTCACGACGCTCCGGCGCGGGGCGGAGGTCGGCATCCTCGCCGAGCAGGCCGGCTGGTACCGGGTCACCTGGCCCGGCGCGCCGGCGGGCGACCTGTGGGTGTCGGCCGCCTACGTCCAGCGCTGACCGACGGGGGGCGGCGGCGGGCCTCAGGGGTCCGCCGCCGCCTTCAGGCGCCCGTCGTCGTGGGCCGTCGGAGGCGGAGCGCCACGGCGACGCAGGTCGTCGCGAGGGCCGCCGTCCCGACGATGGCGACCGGCGCCGGCAGGAGGAGCCAGGTCGGCGCGGCGGCGTCCTCGCCGTAGGCGACCGCCAGCGCGACGGCGGCGAGGAGCGGCGTCGGCAGGGCGGCGAGGACGAGGCCGCGCAGGACCTCCTCGCCGAGCGGCGCCCGCGGCAGGCGGAGCGCGACCCAGGCGACGCGCGCCCAGGCGCCGGCCTGGGCCAGGCCGAGGAGGGGCGCGCCGATGGCGAGGGCCGGCAGGATCGCCGCCCAGGCGGGAGGCGGCTCGGGGTGGTGGCACATGCACGCCACGACCGCCGACGTCAGCGCGAGCGTCCCGAAGGCGAGCGGCAGGGCGACCGCCGCCTGCACGAGCCCCAGCGCGAACCATGACCTGGCCGCACCGGGGTCGACCCGGGCCGGGAGGAGCCCCAGCGCCAGTACGACGGCCACGGCCACCCAGCCCGCCGGGCCGCGCAGCGCCTCGCCCGCCTGGAGGAGCGCGTCGAGCGCCCAGGGGAGGGCGATCCCGAGCCGCGCGAACTCCGCAGCCGGGTCCTTGGTCACCATGGCGACGAGCGCCGCCACCCCGACCCACGCGAGGGCCCACGCGCCCGGGAGCAGCCAGCGCCGGTGGACGGTCATGTGCCTACAATGGCAGCCCCGTGCCCCGGACGCCCGCCACCCTGGTCCTCGACCACCGGCAGACCGGCAAGGTCGCCCTGAACGTGCTCGTCGGCGCGCTGGAGTCCTTCCCCGACACCGCCGCCGTCCCGGTCGACTTCGTGCCGCGCGAGCGCGACCTCGCCGACGCCGTGGCCCGCGCGCTCGAGGCGAGCGAGCGCGTCCTCGTGCTCTGGAGCTTCTACTCGCCCGACGCCGCCGAGCAGGCGCGGCGACTGGCGCAGGTCCGCGCCGCCGTCCCCGACCCGCGCGCCGTGCACGTCGCGGGCGGCGTGCACGCGTCGGCCGAGCCGCTCGCGACCCTGCGCGAGGGCTGGGACCTGGTCGCGCTCGGCGAGGGCGAGCGCACCGTCGTCGACCTCGCGCGCGCCGCCCTCGCCGGCACCGACCTGCGGGCCGTCCGCGGCCTGGCGCACCTCGACCCCGGGGGCGCGCTCGTCTCGCGAGGGCGCGGCGAGGCGGTGACCCTCGACGACTGGCCGCCGTTCGCGCCGGCGCACGGCCGGCTGGGGCCGATCGAGCTCACGCGCGGCTGCATCTACGCCTGCGCCTTCTGCCAGACGCCCTTCCACCACCGGGCGCGCTTCCGGCATCGCTCGCTCCCCGAGGTGCTCCGCTGGGTCCGCGTGCAGAAGGCGGCCGGGTTCCGCGACTACCGGTTCATCAGCCCGACCTCGCTCTCCTACGGGGCGCCCGGCCCCGACCCCGACCTCGCCGCCGTCGAGGCCCTGCTCGCGGGCGTCCGCGAGGTGATCGGCCCGAGCCCCGGCGCGCGGCTGTTCTTCGGCACCTTCCCGAGCGAGGTCCGCCCCGAGCACGTGACGCCCGCGGCGATGGCCCTCCTCAGGCGCTACGTCGACAACACGAGCGTCATCATCGGCGGCCAGTCGGGCTCCGACCGCGTCCTCGAGCGGATCCGCCGCGGCCACGACGCGGCCACGGTCGAGCGCGCCGTCGGCGTGGCGCTCGAGGCCGGCCTCGAGCCGCACGTCGACTTCATCTTCGGCCTGCCCGGCGAGACCGACCACGACGTCGAGGCGACGCTCCGCCTGGCCGAGGCGCTCGCCGCGCGCGGCGCGCGCGTCCACGGGCACACCTTCATGCCGCTGCCCGGGACGCCGCTAAAGGACGCGCCGCCCGGCCGCCTCGCCCCCGCCGTGCGCGCGCGGATCGACCGGCTCGCCGCGTCCGGCGGGCTCTACGGCCAGTGGGCGCGCCAGGCCGAGGTGGCGGACGCCCTGGCCGGTCGAAGGGCGCCGGGCTGACGTGCGGCGCGCCGCCCTGCTCCTGGCGCTCGTCCTCGTCGGCGCCGCCGCGCGCGCCGAGGAGCGCGTCCACGCGCCGAGCGGCCTCGCCTACGAGGTCGTGCCGCCCACCGGCTGGGACGGGGAGGACCCCGTGGAGGTGCTCGTGCTCCTCCACGGCTCGGGCGACCGGCTGGCGAACTTCCGCCGGGCGATGCGGGTCCTCGTCCCCGGCGCGCGCCGCTTCCTCTGCGTCTACGTGCAGTCGCCCGAGGAGCGCGGCTGGCCGCTCACGGTCGTCGACGGCGTGGCCGCCCTCGCCTCCGAGGTGCGCGCGGCGCATCCGGGTGAGGGCACGCTCCTCCTCGGCTACTCGGCCGGCGGCCAGGCGGCGACGGCGTGCCTCTTCCAGCGGCCGGACGCCTTCGACGGCGCCCTGATCACCGGCGCGATCGCCCACCGCCCGCCGCCCGACGACCCGCGGGTCCGGGCGCGCCTCCTCTGCTGGGCGGTGAACCCCGACGACGAGACCTTCGGCGGCCGCGAGGCCGTAGAGCGCCTGAGGGGCTGGCTCGCCGGCGCCGGGTACGACGAGGCGCGCTGGCGGATCGACCTGCGCGAGGCGCCGGGGCTCGGCCACCGGATCGACGGCGCGGCCGTGCAGCGCGGGCTCGACTGGCTGCGCGCCGGCCTGGCCGCCGCGCCGGCGACCGACGACGACCGCGAGCGGGTCGCGCAGGTCGAGCGCCTGCTCGCCGGGCGCGACCCGTCCCCCGACGACCTCCGCGCCCTCGCCCGCCCGATCGTCGCCGCGCCGGGGGGCGAGGCGCGGGACCTCCTCGCCGCCGCGCTCGCCGGCACGCCCCGGCATCGCGACCCGGCGGTCGCGCTGACCGGGATCGAGCTCCTCGGGCGCGCCCGGGTCGCGGCCGGCGCGGCGGCGCTCGCGGCCGCCCTCCCGCGCCTCCAGCGCGACCCCGCGCGCCAGGCCGCCGCGGCGCGCGCGCTCGGCGCCGTCCCCACGCCGGAGGCCACCCGCGCGCTGCTCGGCGTCCTGCGCCGGAAGGACGGCGACCTCGCCCCGCAGGTCGCGGCGGCCGAGGCCCTGGCGCGGATCGGCGGCCGCGCCGAGGCGCCGGCGCTGATCGGCGAGCTCGCCGCCGCCGAGCGCGACGGCCGCGGCCGGCTCGCGGCGGCGCTCGAGGCCGCCCTGCGCGAGGTCACGGGCCACGAGCTCACCGGCGCCCGCGTGTGGCGCGCCTGGTGGGAGCAGGTGGGCAGGAAGGAGCGCTGAGCGGGCCGGGCCGCTCCCCGGCGGGACACCGCCGTCCCGCGCCCCGGCCGCACCACGACGCGCCGCGCCGGCACGCCCCCTGCGTCCACCACACCGACGAGGAGGCGCCATGGCGAGGGGCAAGAAGCGGAAGGGGCAGGGGCGGCGCGCGCCGGTCGAGGCCGCCAAGAGGCCGCTGCGGGGCGAGGGCGCCGGGCGTGTGCGCGGGCCGGACGAGCGAACCCCGGGCGAGGACGTGCTCGGCGAGGAGCTCCGCGCCGACGACGAGCTGCTGGGCGAGGACCGCCGGCGCATGGACGAGGTGCTGGCCGAGGCGATCGAGGGCGACGTGGTCTCCGACCGGATCGCCGCCGAGGAGCGGGAGCGCATGGAGGCGGCCGGCGTGCGGCAGCAGGCCGGCTTCACGGGGCGCGAGGCGCCGCGCGGCGAAGGCTCGGAGGACCTGTCGGACCTGGCCGAGCAGGAGCCCGTCATCGCCGGGACCCACGGTCCTCCGTCCCACGGCCTGCGGACGGCGGCGCGCCACGCCCACGCCCCGGGGCTGGGCGACGTCGACGTGCGAGACGAGCCGCCCGGCGACGTGCCGGCGGGGCGTGAGGGAGCGTCGGCCTTCGGCAAGGGGCTCCCCGCCGCCGAGGAGGAGCTGGGGCCGGCCGAGTCACCGGGCGCCGAGGCGCTCGAGCGGGCCGCGGCCTGGGAGCACACGCCCGACCTCGAGCGGACGTCCATGGAGCTCGAGCGGGGCGAGGGCGAGCCGGCCGCGCGCGCGGTCATCCGGCCGGTCGACCAGGCCCGCTTCGACGAGGCGGCCAGCAGCGCCTACGACGAGCCCACCGGCGGAGAGCGGCCGGGCGAGGCGCCCGGCCCCGGAGCCCGCATGGACCGCACCGAGCGCACGGCCGGCGTCCCGGCGCCGGGCCCCGCCACCGGCGGCGAGCTCGAGCCGCCCCCGGCGTCGGTGCGCGAGGTGCAGCACGCGCACGACGAGGGCGCGGCCCCCGCGCGCCGCCCGCGGCGCGCGTCGCGGCGCGGCGGGGGTGAGGGCGACGAGGAGAAGAAGAAGAAGACGAGGAAGAAGCGCCCGGGCACGCGCGCGCCGTAGTGCGAGCGCGCCTGGGCGGAGGCTGGCGGGCGCCGCCGTTCGCCGGGGTCCCGCCCCGGCCGCTCGGGGTCACCTCGAGCCGGGGAGCGCCGCGAGGCTCCTCCGGGCGAGGCCGGGTCGCCTCACGTCGACGCCAGGGCCAGGGCCAGGACCTCCGCCGCCGGGACGCGCCGCCGGTAGCGGACGACCCGGGCGCCCGGGGGCAGGTCGTCCGGGCCGCAGGCGCGGCTGGCATCGACGCACAGGATCAGGCCCGGCAGCCCCGCGCGGCGCAGCTGGTCGAGCTTCCGCGCCAGGTAGTCGGGCGTCCAGAAGCCCACGACCTCGATCAGCGCCTGGCGGCGCGGGTCGAGGCGGTGCACGAGCGCGAGGTCGGGGAAGATCAGGCCGTCGCCCGCCGCGACCGGCTCGGGCTCGCGCACGACGTCCCAGTCCGGGGCCAGGCGGGCGAGGTCGCGGGCGAGCGCCGCCTCGACCTGGCTGTCGAAGCGGCGCGGCGCCGCGCCGCGGAAGAGCGGGTCGCGCGGCCCGAGGCGCAGGACCCGCTCGCCCTCGGGCAGGGCGCACGGCGCCGCGAGCTCGAAGCGGTCGCACCAGCCGAGCGGCCCGAGGAGCGCGCCGAGCGCCCGGCCGTAGACGCGGGTGCGGCGGAACAGCGCCAGCGGCCCCGAGGCCTCCAGCACGACGGCGTCGTCCTCGCGACGCACCGTGCAGATCAGGCCGAGCAGCTTCGCTTGTCGCACGACCGCGCGCGCGCCGCCCAGCGCGCGCACCTCGACGCGGGCGGCGCGCCCGAGGAGGCCCTGCGCGAGCGCGAGGTTCACGCGCAGGGCCAGGGCGCCGGGGTCCAGGTCGGGCGGCGGCGCGGCGAGGGGAACCTCGTCGGCGAGGTCGGCCAGCAGGCTCGCCTCGACCTGGGCGACCGTCACCCCGAGCGCCCCGGCCGCCGCCGCGAGCACGTCGGGGCGCGCGCCGCCGCGCGCCGCGAGGCCGAACACGGCCGCCCGCGCGCGCCGCGACGGCACGGGCGGGCGCGCGCGCCCGCGGCAGAGGGCCTCCACGACGTGGCCCGCCATGGCCAGGCGGTCGGGGTGCGGGCCGCCGGCGAGCGGCTCGCGCAGGCGCTCGCGCAGGGCGCGCCGCGGGCGGCCGGCGAGCGCCGCGGCCGCGTCGAGGAGCGCGCGCAGCCACGGGTGGTCGCCGGGCGCGAGGAAGCGCGGGACGACCTCGTCAGCGCGCAGGTCGTAGCGGAGCAGTCGTTCGGGGAGCAAGGGCCGCCCTCCTCTGCGCGAGCTGGGCCATCTCCGGCGTGTCGGGCGTGACGAGCTCGTACACCAGCGCCCGCTTCCCCGGCCCGGGCCGGAGCAGCCGGCCGATCCGCTGGACGTGCTCGCGCTCGCCCTGGGTCGCGCCGACGACCACGCCGACGTCGGCGTCCGGGACGTCGAGCCCCTCGTTCAGGACGCGCGCCGACACGAGCGCCCGCAGCTCCCCCGCCGCGAAGCGGCGCAGGGCGTCCGCGCGCTCGGCGCGGCCGACGTCGCAGGTGATCGGCATGACGAGGTGCTCGCGCGCCACGGCGTAGGCGGCGGCGTTGTCGGCCGTGAACACGAGCACACGCGCGGCCCGGTGGCGGGCGAGGAGGTCGCGCAGCGCCGCCGCCTTGCCGCGCGTGTAGGCCAGGAGCGCCCGCGAGCGCCGCCAGGCGACGAGCGCGCGGCGCCCGGCGTCGGTCTCCCGCGCCGCGCGCAGGAGGTCGACCCACGCCGCCCCGGGCCGGGCGCGGAAGAACGGCCGCGCGACGGCGAGGAACGCCCCGCGCAGGGCCTCGTACTCGGCCCGCTCGTCGGGCGCGAGCGGGAGCGTCAGCGTCACCACCTCGAACGGCGCGAGCCAGCGGCCGGCGAGGTCGCTCACCGAGAGGGCGAAGACCACCGGGCCGAGCAGCGCCTCGAGCCGCGCGCGGGGCGCCGCCTCGGCGGGCGGCGTGGCCGTGAGGCCGAGCCGCCAGCCGGCCGTGGTCATCTCCAGGGCCTCGTCGCGCAGGCCGCGGCCGAAGTGGTGCGCCTCGTCGACGACGAGCAGCGCGAACCGATCGCCGAGCCGGGCCATGTGGCGCCAGGCGCTCTCGAAGGTCGCCACGGTCACGGGTCGCACGTCGCGCGCGCCGTCGCCGAGGACGCCGATCGGCCCGGGGCGCCACCGGCGCAGCTCCTCGAGCCACTGGGCGAGGAGGACGCGCGTGGGGACGAGGACGATCGTCGGCGCGTCCGCCGCCGCCATCGCCGCGACGGCCAGGCGCGTCTTGCCCGCGCCCGTGGGCAGGACCACGACGCCGCGCCGGCCGGCCCCCTCCCACGCGCCGAGGGCGGCCGCCTGGTACGGGCGCACGTCGACGCAGCCCCAGCCGCCGAGCGAGGCGGGGGCGTCGGGGGGCGCGGCGAGCGCGGCGAGCAGGTCGGCCCTGCGGAGCGCGGGCGCGCGGAAGGCGCCCACGCGCGGGTCCCACAGGACGCCCGGCAGCGACGCCGCATCGAGCCCGGGAGGGACGTCGCGCAGGAGCAGGGTGCCGCGGTCGAACTCGAGGTGCATGACCGGCGCTGAGCACCCGGCGGGCCGGCGCAAGCTGGCCGGCGAGGTCCCCCGGAGCCGCACGGCCGTGCGGCGCGCGCTCACGCCCGGGCACGCCTTGCCCGCGGACGCCCGGCGTTGCGACGTCCAGAGCGGCCGTCGAGCCACCCGGCGGCGAGCCATGCCGCGGCGGCGCTGGCTCCCTCGGAGCCGCGCCGACCCCGGTGCCGCAGGCGCTTGCGCGGGGCCTGGCGCCGAGCACGTCCGCCGCGCGGGCCGCTGGCTCCTCGGAGCCGCGCCGTCGTCGGCGTCGCAGGCGCTTGCGCGGGGCCTGGCGCCCAGCACGTCCGCCGCGCGGGCCGACCGGCTCCTCGGAGCCGCGCCGTCGTCGGCGTCGGAGCCGCGCCGTCGTCGGCGCCGCAGGCGCTTGCGCGGGGCCTGGCGCCAAGCACGTCCGCCGCGCGGGCCGCTGGCTCCCCGGCGCCGCAGGCGCGTGCGGGGCCTGGCTCCGAGCACGTCCGCCGCGCGAACCGACCGGCTCCTCGGAGCCGCGCCGTCGTTGGCGCCGCAGGCGCTTGCGCGGGGCCTGGCTCCGAGCACGTCCGCCGCGCCAGCCGGCCGGCTCCTCGGAGCCGCGCCGGGGCGCAGGCGCTCGGGGCTCACCTCACCAGGGCGGCGGCGTCTCGGGCTCGAGGCCAGCGCGCTCGAGCCAGGCGAGGATCGCCGCGCGCCGGTGGGCCGCCTCGGCCTCGAACCAGCGCTCGCGGAGCGCCGGCAGCGAGACGAGCACGTCCTTGAAGCGCCGGAGCGCCCCGGTCTCCGTGAGCGCCTCCTCGAGGCGCCCCCGCGCCGCGCCGTCCTCGACGCCGCGCGCGAAGTCGGCCATCCAGCCGCGCTCCTCGGCGCTCGAGGGCGGCTCGACGGCCACGTAGCGGTCGGGGTCGGCGGCGACCTCGTCGACGAGGCCCTCGAGCTCGACCGTGTCCATCGCCTCGTCGGTCCAGCGGAGGACCGCGCCGGTGCGCACGTCCAGGTAGGCCGACTGCTCGCGGCCAAAGAGCGTGAACGCCTCCTCGACCTCGGCCCAGTCGACCTTCACCTTGCGCATGGCCGCCTCCGACCAGGGCAGCCTACCGCGCCTCAGGCCGTGGCGGGCGCCTTCGCGGCGCCGGCGAGCATCAGCCCCGCGATCGCCTGGTAGGCCTCCGCCCAGGCGGCCTCGACCTCCGGCGTCCACGCCTCGCCGGCGAGCTCCGCGAGCGTCGCCAGGAGCGCCTCGCCCACCCAGGGGTACATCTCCGCGGTCACCCCGTAGTCCACGTGCGTGCGGCCCATGGCGCCGAGCGTCGTCGCCAGCCAGTCGGCGTCCTCGAGGTGGTCGACGACCGCGACGATCGCCTCCTGGAGCATCTTCTGCTGCTGCTGGGGGGCGTTCTTCCCGAACAGCGGCTGCACCTGGGGGAAGCGCTCGAAGAGGACCTCGTAGAAGCGGCGGGTGATGACGGGCTCGCGCTCGACGACCAGCGCGAGGCTCGACCGGAGCAGCTCGGGGTTCAGGGCCATGGGACACCTCGGAGAACAGGTCTCGGCAATACAGGTATGACGCGGGCCCATTTCTAGTGCACGCGCGCCCGCGCCTCAAGCTGAAATCCGGTCCTTGCGTTACCTCTTTCGCCGCCCTACGATGCGCTCCGTGCAGCTGACGCTCTACACCGACTACGCGCTGCGCACCCTGCTCTACCTGGGCCTGCATCCAGGGCGGCCCGTCCCCGCGCCGGAGGTGGCGCGCGCCTACGGGGTGTCCCCCCACCACGTGGCGAAGGTCGCCAAGGCGCTGGTCCGCGACGGCTTCGTGCGGGCGCGCCGCGGTCGGTCCGGGGGGCTCGAGCTGGCCGTGGCGCCCGAGGACCTGCGGATCGGCGCCGTCGTGCGTCGGACCGAGCCCACGCTCGACCTGCTCGAGTGCTTCGACCGGCGCGCGAGCAC
Organism: Planctomycetota bacterium; assembly: GCA_023954375.1. Lineage (GTDB taxonomy): Bacteria > Planctomycetota > J058 > J058 > J058 > JAMLIC01. The sequence goes on along the minus strand of JAMLIC010000018.1, from coordinate 117,186 downwards.
CTGCCCCATCACCGGCGCCTGCCGCCTGGAGCGCGTCCTGCACGACGCCCGGGGCGCGTTCCTCGAGGTGCTCGACCGGACCACGCTGGCCGACCTGCTGACGAACCGGTCGGCCCTCGCCCAGCGCCTGGGGCGGCCGCTCCCGACGAGGCGCGCTCAGAGCGTATGAAGCAGTCGACGCTCGCCGGCGAGCCCTGGTGACCAGCCTTCGATCGGAGCAGCGAGCGAGGCGAGGTCGCGGAGGCTGAGGCGAGGCGGCGCGCGCGCGGGCGACGTCGTACTAGCCGGGATTACTCACGAGCACCGCAAAGCTCTGGCAGAAGAAGAAAGAATTGAACCGCCAAGACGCCACGCGCGCGCGGGACCCGCTTCGCGGGTCCCCGCGCGCGCGCCAAGGAGAAAGTAGGTAAGAACGAAGAGCTTGTGGCGGAGCATCTCTCACCCCCTTGGCGCTCGGTCGCTTGCCCGGGACCCGCGAAGCGGGTCCCGGGCAAGCGACCGAGTGGCGTCTTGGCGGTTCAATTCTTCGCCTTGGCGGTGTCGCGGCGCGAACATTCGTGAAAACGAAGGCCTGTCGACGATCCTGGCCTGTTTACCGGTCGTTCTTGGCGGTTGCATGGCCTCGCTCATGCATAATCCAGGCTAGCCCGCGCGCGCCGCCCCGCCCAGCATCCGCGGCCGCAGCCGTCGAGCACACCTCAGGCGAAGTGAGGCAGGACCTCCTCGCCGAAGGTCCGGATCGAGCGCATCACGACCTCATGCGGGACCGTGCCGCACTGCATGACGAGGATGAGCTCGTCGACGCCGGCCTCGACGAACCGGGCCACCGCCTCCCGGCAGCGGGCCGGGTCGCCGATCACGTTCAGGCCGGGCGCGTCGGGCGCGCCGCGGAAGGCCATGGCCGCCTCGAGCTCGTCGTCGGCGAGCGTCTCGCGCGGGATCGGGAGGCGCCCGGTCGGCCGCCGCCCCGAGAAGTAGTAGGTCGCCAGCGCCTCCTGGAAGAAGGTCGCCCCGCGGAAGCCGTGGCGGCACGCCTCGCGGTCGTCAGGCAGGCAGATCGACACCGGCGTGCAGGCGAAGTGCTCGGTCTTCTCGTAGGCCGTCGGGCGCGCGCCGGCGGCCGCCTGGCGGTACGCGGCGACCTTGTCCTTCAGGCTCCCTGCGTCGCCGAGCGCGAAGTTGAGCGCCCCGACCCCCAGCCGGCCGACGCCCACGGCCGAGTCGGGCTTCGAGCAGGCCGCGAACATGGGCGGGTGCGGCCGCTGCACCGGCTTGGGCACCACCTGCGTGGGCGGGACGTCGTAGAAGCGCCCCTTCCAGGAGAAGACCGGCTCGCGCCACATGCGCGGGATCATCTCGAGCGCCTCGAGCCACTGGTCGTGGAGCGTCGCCGGGTCGACCTGGAAGGCGCCGTGCTCGGTCGCCGACGAGCTCTTGCCCGAGCCCCAGAGCACGCGGCCGTTCGAGAGGATGTCCAGCGTGGCCACGCGCTCGGCGATCCGGATCGGGTGGTTGTAGCGGCCGGGCGTGAGCGTGACGCCGTGGCCCAGCCGGATCCGCTCCGTCCGTGCGGCGACGAAGGCCAGGAAGACCTCCGGCGCCGACGAGTGCGAGTACTCGTAGAGCCCGTGGTGCTCGACCTCCCAGGCGGCGTGGTAGCCGAGGCGGTCGGCCAGCACGACCTGCTCGGCGCACTCGTGGAACAGCCGCGCCTCCGTCTCCGGCGTCGGGTCGGCGAGCTGCATCTCGTAGAAGAGCGAGAACTTCATCGCGGCTCCTCGAGCCCGGCGCGCCGGGCGACCAGGCGCCTCAGCGCCCGCCCGGGCGCGCCCTTGAGCCCCGCGGCCTGGCCGAGCCCGCGGAAGCGCTCGACGATCAGGCCCGGGATGAACGCGAACTCGCCCGGCCCCTGGAAGCGCACGCGCCCGGTCATCTGCGCCGTCGTCCAGGCCAGGCGCCCGGCGAGCAGGACGTGGAACACGTCGTCCGCCATGCGCACCTGCGCCCGCGCGTCCGGCGCCAGGCCCGGGAGGACGCGCGCCAGCCCGCCGTCGAGCCGCAGGTGCCACTCGCTGGGCGCGCGCCCGGTGAACACGAGGTTCAGGGCCCCGGCGATCGAGCGGGACTCGCTCTCGACGTGGGCGCCCATGCCGAGCCCCCCCGGGAGGCGTGACGCCAGCGCCGCCCCGCCGAGGACGAGGCGCGTCGCCGGGCTGGCGCAGGCGGTCGGGCGCCCGGCGACGGCGCGCAGGACGGCGCCGGTCGTCGGCCAGCGGGGGCGCCAGCCGAGGTCGCGACGGGCGCGCTCGCTCGTGACGACGATCGGGTGGGCCACGGTGCGCGTGAACCACGCCGGGTCCACGTCGCCGAGGCCGAGCGCGTACGCCGCCTCGAGCGCGCGCAGCGCCGCCCCCGGCACGCGCACGGCGCGCCGGCCGACGGCGGCGCCGAAGGCGGCCAGCGGCAGCGGCTCCTCGGTCGCCAGGTTGAAGGCGCCCCGCGCCCGGCGCCGGAGCGCGAGCAGCACGGCGTCCGCCACGTCCTCCTGGTGCGTGACGTGCACGGGCGCGTCGCCCGCGCCGAAGCGCAGGAGCACCGGGCCGCGCAGGAGGCGCGCGCGGCCCGACCCCGGGTCGACGAAGAGCGACGGGCGCAGCCGCGTGACGACGAGCGCGGGGGTGCTGGCCTCGACCTCGTCGAGCCAGCGCTCGACCTCGGCCTTGGTGCGCGTGTAGTAGAAGTCCTCGTTGCCGCGCACGGGCGCCCGCTCGTCGAGGACCCGGCCGGCGTTGTCCGGGTGGAAGCCGTAGACGGCGATGCTCGACGCGTAGACCACCTGCGCCGCGCCGGCCTCGAGGGCGGCGCGCACGACCGCCTGCGTGCCGCCGACGTTGATCGCCTGCACCTCGGCCGGGTCACGCGAGCCCGCCTCGACGACGAAGGCCAGGTGGACGACGGCCTGGCAGCCGGCCAGGTGCCGGGCCAGGCCCGGGTCGCGCACGTCGGCGACCACGCTCCGGAGCCGGGGGTGACGCCGCGGCGACGGCGCGCGGTCGAGCGCCACCACCTGCTCGACCTCGCCCCGGTCGGCGAGGTCGAGCAGGCGCGCGACGACGGCGCGGCCCAGATGACCCGCCGCGCCCGTGACCGCCACCCGCTCGCCCATGGGAGAGAGCCTAACCTGCGCGCGCCGGCCGCCGGCGCCGCCGAGCGCGACGATGCGAGCGGAGAGCTCGAGACAATCTCTCCCGCTGCAGGTGCTCGACCCGCCAAGCGAGCGATGGGGACGGGCGGAGCGGGCCAGATCGTGCCAGTCCGGGACTTGCTCCGGTCGCCCGCCCCTCGCGAGCGCATCACTCGTCACAGGTCCGAGCTCGAGAGAAATCGCGCATCGAGTACTCTCGAGCTCGGAGGTCGACATGGCGAGCCGGGACACGACCGTCGATGAGGTCGCCGATGGGATCTACCGCCTCAGCACGCCGGTGGACGGCGTCCCCGGGGGCTTCAGCTTCAATCAGATCCTCATCGTCGACGACGACCCGCTCTTGTTCCACACGGGCCCGCGGCGCCTCTTCCCGGCGGTGAGCGCGGCGATCGGCCGCGTGCTCCCGCTGGAGCGCCTGCGCTGGGTGGGCCTCTCGCACGTCGAGGCGGACGAGTGCGGCGCGCTGAACGACCTCCTCGCCGCCGCGCCCGCGGCGGCGCCGGTCTGCAGCCGCGTGGCCGCCATGGTCTCCATCGGCGACCTCGCCGACCGCGCGCCCCGCGCCCTGGCCGACGGCGAGGCGCTCGCGCTCGGCCGCCACGAGGTCGTGTGGCTCGACGCGCCGCACGTGCCGCACGGGTGGGACTGCGGGTTCCTCCACGAGCGGACCACCGGTACGCTCCTGTGCGGGGACCTGTTCACGCAGCCCGGCGCGCGCCTCCCCGCCCTGACCGAGGGGGACATCCTCGGTCCGAGCGAACAGATGCGGGCCGGCCTGGACTACTTCGCCCACGCGCCGACGACGCGGGTCGTGCTCGAGCGCCTCGCGAGCACGTGCCCCACGACGCTGGCCACGATGCACGGGAGCTCGTACCGGGGCGACGGCGGGGCCCTGCTGCGGGCGCTCGCCGACGCGCTGGGGGTGTGAGCTCGCCCCGGCAGTCGCCTCCTGCCCGGCTCGAGCGCCGGCACCTGCGCCCGGCAGGTGCGCAAGTTGTGTCCTGGATGTCGGTTAGGCCGGCGGCCCCCGAGCATCCTGACGGCGAGCGCCGGCGGCAGATGCCGGGGGAGGGCGTCCCCGCGCGCCATGTCGCGCGATCGTCAGAAGTGACGAGAAGGTTGAGCTTCCGTGACGCGCCGCGTAGAGTCGCGCGGACCACGGCGGCGGCGTGAGGGCAGGCCAGGTCGCCCGGACGTGGGATGACCTTCGACCCGGACACCTCCGGCCCGTCGCCGGCGGACGCCGCGCGTGCGCTCCTCGAGCGCGCCGCGCGGGAGCCGCTCGCCTGGGCCCCGGCCCCGCGGCGCCACGCCCCTGGCGACGTGCTCGACCTGCCCGCGACCGGCGTCTGCCCGGCGCGGTCGGGACGGGTCACGCTCCGGGTCGAGCGCGCCGTGGGCGGCGGCTTCGCGGGGCAGGTCTACCGCGTCGAGCTCCTCGCGGCGCAGGGGCTCGAGGGCCTCGCGCCGGGCGGGCGCTACGCGCTCAAGCTCCTGCGGCCGCCGACGGCCGGGCGCGAGGCCTTCCGCGACCTGCTGTTCCGGGCGGCGTTCCAGGCGCCGTTCGCGCCGGCGTGGCACGGCGGCGCGGCGCGCGTCGGCGTCCTCTGGCAGGCGCTCCTGCGGCGGGCCGCCGCGCTGACGTGGGGCAGCGAGCGGCACGTCGTGGCGGCCCACGCCAGCGTGGTCGACCCCGCGCTCGGCTGCCACGGGGACCTCAACGAGTGGGTCGAGGGGCGCCCGTGGCGCCTCGAGCCGGACCCGCGCCTCTTCTCGCGGCGCGCGCGCCTGCGCGGCGACGCGCCCGACACCGAGCTCGTGGAGAAGCGGCGGTTCATGGCCCGGCTGGTCGCGCTCCTGCACGACATGGGGGCGGTCGAGCTGGCGCGGCAGTACGAGTGGGGCTCGTGGAAGAGCCAGCCGAACGTCCTCCGCCGGCTCGACGGCGCGGGGGAGCTGACGGCGATCGACCTCCGGGCCGGGCTCTCGCTCCTCGCCTGGCTGCCCATGAGCCCGGTCGACGTGCGCCTGACCCTGCGCGGCCTGGCCCGCGGGCGGCTGGCGCAGTTCGACCGCGCCGACCTCGACCGCCTCGACGCCTACGTCGCCGCGCGGCGCGACGACTTCGCCGACCTGCTCCCGGCCGTCGACGAGCTGCGCGCCGCCGACGCCGCGTACCGAGGCGCCCTGCCCGACCTGCTCAACCACCCCCTGCGCGCGGTCACGCGCGTGACCCTCCCGGCGGCGCACACCGGCGGCACCGCCGCGATGTGGCGGGCCCGGGGCCTCGTCGACGCGCCGACCGCCGACCGCCTGGCGGCCGGCGGCCTCCGCTTCCGCGTGGCGCTCTGGGCCTGGTGCGTGCCCCTCCTCGGGCCGCTCCTCGTGCGCCTCGTCGGCCACGGGGCGTTCCGCGCGCACCTGGCCCGCCTCCTCGGCTCGCCGCGCTACGCGCTCGCCGCCCTGCGGGCGTCGCGCCTGCGCGCCCTGGCGGCCTGGGTCGCGGACGGCCGGGCCGCGCCCGCGCGGGCCCTGGCCCTGGCCGACCGGCCGCTCCGCTTCGCCGTCGAGCGCGTCGCCATGGGCCCGCTCCCGGCCGCCTGGCACCGTCACCTGATCGAGCCGCGGCTCCTGTGGGCGCGCCTGCGCGAGGCCGTCGCCTTCCCCGTGCGGCTCTACCGCCACCCCGACCTGCGCCGGCGTTGGCTGCTCGACACGGTCGAGGCCGCGCGCGCCGACGGCTCGCTGAGCGACGACGACGCCGTCCGGGCCACCACGGAGGCCGGCGACCCGCGCCTCGACGGCGACCTGCACCTCCTGGCCGTCTCGGCCTGCGCCGTGGTGGTCAGCCGCGCGCTGTCGGTCCTGCTGCCGCTGGCGCTCGGGGTCGGCTTCGTCGTCGCAGGCCGCGGCTGGGCGGAGGGCGCCGCGGTCGCGCTCGGCGCCCTGGCCGCCTTCCACGTCCTGCCCCTGTCGCCCGGGTCCCTCTTCCGCGGCGCCTACGTCACCTGGTTCATGCTCCGCGCGCGCGACCCCCGGGGCTACGGCCTCGCGGCCGCGCTGTCGTGGTGGCACTACGTGGGCCACCTCGGCGTCCCGCTGCAGATGGCGGCGCGCGCGCCGGTCCTCGCGCGGGTGCTCGTCACCCGCTGGTCGACCGCCCTCGCCCGGCGCGTGCCGGTGTGGGGCGAGCGCGGCGCGCTGCTCGAGCACGCCGTCTTCGACGTCTGCCACAACCTGCCCCTCTCGCTCGCGGCGGCCCGCAGGGCCGCCGCGGAAGGAGCCGCCTCGATGACCCCTCCGCCCCTCCCCACGCTGATCCGGGAGGCGCTCGGCCGCCTGGAGTGGCGGGCCCTCGCCCTGCCGTTCGTGGCCTGGCTGGCGTTCGCCCTGCTGGCCATGGCGGGCCTGGCGCCGGAGAAGGACCCGCTCGAGGCGCTGGCCGTCATCGGCCTGGGCGTCGCCGCCCTCGTCGGCCTGGGCTGCTGGGCCGTCGACCGCCACCCCTACTTCGCCTGGTCGACGGCGCTCATCACGGTGCTCCTGTGCCGCGAGATCCACTTCGCCGGCACGGGCAAGGGCGTCTACGTGGGGCTGGCGCTCCTGCTCATCATCGCCTGGCGCCGCTACCCCGCCCTCGCCGACTACCTGGGCACGCGGGCGGCGACGACCGTCTTCACGCTCGGGATGACGAGCTACGCGCTCTCGCAGACGATCGACCAGCGCTGGTGGCGCCGCATCCTCCCGGGCGAGCGCGTGTGGCACGTCCCCGCCGAGGAGTCCCTCGAGCTGCTCGGGCACGCCCTCGTCGCCGGGCTGCTGCTCGTCACCCCGCTCGCCGGCAGCCCGGCGGCGGCCCGCCCGCATCCCCTGCGCCGTGCCCTGGCGGCGCTGCGGGGCGTCCGCCCGCGCACGGTCGGGGCGGCGCTCGCGGCGCTCCTCATCCTGGCCATCGGGCTGGAGCTCGGGCTGCGCGCGGTCGGGGCGGGGCGGGTCGAGGCGCTCCTGCGCGGCCGCGACGTCGCGGCCGCGCCGCCGGCCGCGCCGGTGGCGCTCGCCGCGCTCGACGGCGCCGACGGCAAGCGCATCCTGCTCCTGGGCGACCTCGCCTCCCTCGGGCCCGGCGCGGCCACGCAGGTGGCCGATGCGCTGTCGACGAGCCTCGGCCCGGACGTCGACGTGCTGTCGGCCGGGCCGCCGGCGAGCGACGTCGACGCGCTCGCGGCGTGGCTCGAGGAGGAGGCCCCGCGGGCCGACGCGGTGGTGGTCGAGGTGCCGGTGCGGCAGGCGGCCACGACGGTGGCGCACCTGAGCCAGGCGCCGCGGCGGCAGCACACGCACGGCGGCTGGCTGCGGGAGGTGCGCAACCAGTCGCAGCTCTACCGCTGCCTCAAGCGCCTGCCGTCCGCGCTGTTCATGGCCGCGCAGGGGCGCTCGAGGGCGTGGGCGCACGAGGTCCGCCGCGCCGGCGCGCGGCTCCCCGCCTACCGCTGCGCGCCCGACGGGCCCGACGGCTCCTGGGCCGCGCTCGAGGCGGCGCTCGCGCGGCTGCGCGCCGCCGCGCCGGAGGCGCGCCTGGTGCTCCTGCTCACGCCGGACCAGGTGCAGCTCGACCTCGAGCTGTTCCGCTACGCCCTCAAGCAGGCGACGGCCTCGCCGGACGAGGTCGAGCTGCTGGCGCCGCAGGAGCACCTGCGGCGCGCGGCCGCGGCGCTCGGCCTCGAGGTGGTCGACGTGCTCGCCGCCGTGAGCGACGAGGACTCTCCGCCGCTGCCGGCGCCGCTGCCGGACGAGGCGCAGGCGCGCCTCACGAGCTCGCTCGCGCTGGCGCTCGCCGCCAGCGGGCAGTGACGGCGCGCGGCGCGGTCAGACCTGCGATGAGTGATGCGCTCGCGAGGGGGGCGCGATCGGCGCAAGTGCCCGGGCAACGGTGATTGGCCCGTTCCGCGCCTCCCACACGCTGCGCTCTGGCGGGTCGGGAGCCGTGGACTCGTCTCCGCGAACCCTGCGCCTCCTCCGCGCTCTCTGCGTCCGATCAGGGGAGGGGCGGGGCCGTCAGGACGCTTGCGGCGGGTTGCTCGGGAAGGGCCGCCCGTCGCCCAGGAACACGTCGGCGTTGAACTTGTAGCCCACGCCGCGCACCGACGAGATGATCTTCGGGTCGCTCGGCTGGTCCTCGACCGCCTTGCGCAGCTTCACGATGTGGTTGTCCACCGTGCGCGTGGTCGGGAAGACGTCGTAGCCCCAGACCTTGTCGAGGAGCTCGTTGCGCGAGACGACCCGGCGCGGGTTCTCCACGAACAGGCGCAGGATCTTGAACTCGCGCGGCGTGAGGTCGAGCTTCTTGTCGGCCTTGAAGGCCTCGAGCTTCTCGAAGTCGATCTTGATGTCGTGGAAGCGGACGTCGTTGAGGTCGTCCTTGGGCGGCTCGGTGCGGCGCAGCACCGCCTGCACGCGCGCGAGCAGCTCGACGACCGAGAAGGGCTTGGTCACGTAGTCGTCCGCGCCGAGCTTGAGCCCGCGGACCTTGTCCTCCTCGGCGCTCTTCGCCGTGAGGAGGATGATCGCCCCGCGGATGCGGTTCTCGCGCAGCTTCCGCAGGACGTCGATCCCCGACATCTTCGGCATCATGACGTCGAGGAGCACGACGTCGGGGTCGGACGAGAGGGCCAGGCGCAGGCCCTCCTGCCCGTCTGCGGCCGTGATGACGTCGTAGTCCTCGAGCTCGAGGGTGTCCTTGATCCCGTTGAGGATCGGCGGCTCGTCCTCGACCACCAGGACCCGCTGCCGCCGCTCGCCGAGGATGCCCACGACGTCCTCCCCTGCACTCGGCCCTCGCCCGGGAGGGCCGGATCCGACCGGTCCGGGGGCGCATTCTGCCATACCCCCCGGACCGCCCGCACGGGCCGGCGGGCGCCGTCGGCGCGGCGCGGCGGGCGGCGCCGTCGCCCCCTGGTAGAGTCGCTCCCATGCAGGTGCGCTTCTGTCCGGCCTGCGGCTGCCCGCTCGGGCGCGAGGTCCCGCGCTCGCAGGCGGCGGTCTGCCCCGAGTGCGGGGCGCGGACCGACCCGCGCTCCTCGGCCTCGGTGGGCGGCCTGCTGGTGCGGGGCGACCGGGTGCTGCTCGTGCGGCGGCGCCCCACCGCCGGCGATGGGCCCGGCCTCTACTGCCTCCCGGGGCGCGTCGTCCACTGGGGCGAGGACGCGCGCGAGGCCGTCGTCCGCGCCTTCTCCGAGCAGACGGGCCTCGAGGTCGAGGTCGAGGCGGCCTACGACGTCCACTCGAGCCTCCACGACCCCGACGACCCGACCGTCGGCACCTGGTTCCGCGTCCGCGCGGCGGGGGCCGCCGCCGCCGACCCGGTCGCGGGCGGCGACGTCGACCTCGCCGGATGGTTCGCGCTCGACCAGCTCCCCGCCCTGGCGTTCCCCACCGAGGGGCTCGTCCTGCAGCGGCTGGCGCACGAGCTCGCGTCGGGCGACGGCGCCGCGGCGACCGGCGAGGCCCAGCGCAGCGACCTCGTGGCGCGGCTCGCCGCGCGCCGGCAGAAGTACCGCGACCTGCTCGAGGCGTACACCAACGAGCTCATGCGCGGCGCGTGGGTCAACGAGCTCCACCTGCGGCTGTCGTCGGAGAGCTCGCCGGCGGCGATCGGGGCGGTCGCCGCCGAGCACCTGGCCGGCCGGCGCGAGGTCGAGGAGGTCAAGGTCTGGTACCCCGGCCCGCCCGACCGCTGCGACAGCTGCCCGTGGAGCGACCGCTGCCCGCGCGAGCAGTGCCTGCACCTGGTCGCCGCGGCGCAGGGGGCGCAGCTGGAGGAGGCGCCGCGCAGCGGCGGGGCGGCCGCCGCCCGCGAGCAGCGGATCCCGCTCCTGCGCGGGACGCCGGCGGCCGAGGTGGCGCTGAAGAACGCGCCGGGCCAGGCCGAGCTCCCGGGGGCCGGCGCGCAGCCGCTGCGCTTCGACGGCTTCCCGCTCGACGTGGGCGACGCGGCCCCGGGCGTCCTCGGCCTCACCTCCCGGACGCCCCTCGACGCCAACGCCCGGCGGCTCTTCGAGGTCGTCGCCCGCCACGTGGGGGCGCTGGTGCGCAACGCGCGCCTGGTCGAGGACCTCCAGGCGGCCAACAACGTCAAGCGCAGCTTCATCGCCCGGCTCTCGCACGAGCTCAAGACGCCGCTCACGGCGATCCTGGGCTTCGCCGAGCTCCTGCGCGAGGAGCTGGTCGCGGCCGACCAGCCGCACCTCGCCGACGGCGCGGTCACGATCGAGCAGTCCGGGCGCAAGCTCCTCGACATGGTCGAGTCGATCCTGGAGATCGCCAAGCTCGAGTCGGGCGCCGTGAACCTCGACTTCGAGCGCGTCAACCTCCTCGAGGTCGCGCAGGAGCGGCTGGCGCTCCTCAAGCCGCGCGCGGCGGAGAAGGGGCTGCGCACCGGGCTGCGCGCCCCCGAGGGCGCCGCGCTCACGGTGTGGGCCGACCGCCGCCGCGTGCGCCAGGTGCTCGACCAGCTGCTCTCGAACGCGGTCAAGTTCACCTCGGCGGGCGAGGTCCAGCTGGCCCTGCTGCTCGGCGACGAGGACGTCACCTGCGAGGTGCGCGACACCGGGATCGGGATCGGGCCCGAGCACCTCCGCTCCGTCTTCGACGCCTTCCACCAGATCAGCGAGGCGATCCACATCGAGTACGGCGGCCTGGGCATCGGCCTCGCGATGGCCAAGGTCCTCGTCGAGCGCATGGGCGGCCGCGTCTGGGTCGAGTCGCAGCCGGGGCAGGGGAGCCGCTTCTTCTTCACGCTGCCCCGCTCGGCGACCCCAGGCCAGCGCCCCTCGTCGGGGCCCCATCGCGCGCCGGAGGCGTGACTTCGGCGCGCCCCGGCGCCCCGGGGCCAGGCGCGCCCTTGTGACGGGCGCGGGCGCGTGGTGCCATCGAAGGAGATGAGCACCCCCACCGTCCGGCTCGCCGGGGCGCTGGTCGCCCTGGCCCTCGCCGCCCCCGTCGCCCTGGCCCAGGACCCGGAGACCCCGCTCGAGAGCGGCCGCGAGGTCCAGGGCGCCCTCCCGCACGAGGGGCGCCCGTACCGCACCTTCACGATCGAGGTCCCCGAGGGCGCGCGGCGCCTCGAGGTGGTCGTCTCCGGCCAGGAGGACGTCGACCTCTACCTCAAGGAGGGCGGGCCGATCATCGAGAGCTGGGCCGACGAGGCCACGGCGAAGGGCGACTCGCCGGCGAAGCGCGAGCGGGTGGTCCTCACGGCGGGCGGCGCGCCGCCGCTGCGCGCCGGCACCTACTGGATCGACGTGGTCCACGGCGATGGCGACGAGGGCGCGCCGACCCGCTTCACGATCAAGGCGACGATCACGACCGCCGGCCCGGGGCCGGGCGCCACGCCGATGGCCCCGCGGCCGCCCGCGCCGGCGGACGACGGGCAGCCGACGACCTTCGGCGACGACTTCAGCGCGCAGGTCGTGCTCCACGCCGAGGCCTACCGCACCTTCGTCATGGAGGTGGCGCCGGACGTGGCGGAGGTGGAGCTCACCCTGCGCGGCGCCGGCGGCGACTGCGACGTGTACGTGCGCCACGCCGAGCCGATGACGAGCTGGGACGAGGCGGACGCGCGCGCCAACGGCCCCGAGGCCGACGAGACGCTCGTGCTGCGGCGGGGCACGGCGCCGCGGCTGCGCAGCGGCGTCTACTACATCGACGTCGCGCGCGCCGTCGAGGGCCCGGTGACGGTGACGTTCGCCGCGACGTTCACCCGCGGCTTCGACGGCCCGGAGGCGACGGGGGCGCGCCCCGAGCCGTCGAGCGAGGCGGGCGTCGACGGGGAGGTCCGCCGGGACGCCCTCTTCTCGCTCGAGCTCCCCCCGGACGGCCCGGACTACCGCACCTACACGATCTTCGTGCCCAAGGGGGCGCGCAGCCTGCTGGTCACCGCCGCCGGGGCGGACCGCGACGTCGACCTCTACCTGCGCCACGGCAAGCCGATCAACAACTACCGCGTCGACCCCGACCACCGGGCCAACGGCGCGCGGTCCGACGAGCAGCTCTACGTCGACGGCGCGTCGACGCCGCCGCTGCGGCCGGGGAAGTACTACCTCGACATCGCGCGGGCGGTCCCGGCCGAGCGCGTCTCGAGCTTCGAGGTGGGGGTGCGCTTCGACGCCGCGCGGCCGGCGCCGATCCCGGCGACGCCCGGCCCGGTGCAGGCGCTCGCGTTCGGCGAGCGCGTCGCCGTGGCGCTGCGGCGCGAGGAGCGCAAGGCGGCGCGGTTCTCCTTCGAGGTGCCGACCGGGGCGCGGCGCCTGCACGTCGCGGTGCTCGGCGCGACGCGCGACATCGACCTGTTCCTGCGGCGGGGCGAGGTCGTCACCGACTACGACGAGCCCTCCGGCTTCGACTGGCGGGCCGTCTCGTCGCGGCTCAACGAGCGGCTGGTCGTGGACGAGGCCTCGTCGCCGCCGCTCGCCCCGGGGACCTACTACCTCGACGTGGCCAGCCTCGTCGCGGCGGACGCCCACATCCGGTTCACGCTGCTCGTGACGCTCGACGCGCCGCCGCCGCTCGGTGACGACGACCTGCGCCTGCCGCCCTACCCGCGGACCAGCCCGAGCGCGCTCGAGCGGGTGCTGCAGGCGACGGTGCAGGTCGAGAGCGAGCGCGGCGCCGGCTCCGGGACGTGCCTCACGCCGTCGGGGCTGATCGTCACCAACTACCACGTGCTGGAGCACGAGGGGAAGCTGCAGACCGAGGAGGTCCTCGTCAGCTTCCCCGACGCGTGGGACGAGCCGCCCGAGCAGGTGTTCGTCGCCCGCGTCGTCGCCCACGACGCGCGCCTCGACCTGGCGCTCCTGCAGCTCGAGCGCGACGTCTTCGACCGCCCCCTCCCGCCGGGCCGCTCGCTCCCCTGGGTGCCGGTCGGCGACGCGGCTCGCGTGCGGCTGGGCGACGTGCTGGTGATCGCCGGCTACCCCGCGCTCGGCGGCGAGGAGTCGCGCTCGAGCATCTCGATCAGCCGCGGGGTCGTCGCCGGCTTCAACACCGACGGCCAGCGCCGCACCTGGCTGAAGACCGACGCGACGATCAACTCCGGCAACTCGGGCGGCTCGGCCTACTGGCAGGACGAGCGGGGCGAGTACCACTACGTGGGCGTCCCCACGCACAAGCTCTACGAGGACGGCGGCGCGCTGGGCTTCTGCCGGCCGACGAGCTGCATCCCGGCGGAGTGGCTGGAGAGGGTCAAGGGCGCGCTGGGGGAGTGAGGCGAGTCCCGTCTCCACGGTCCGGGCCCCAAGAACTCACCACGGAGGACACGGAGGACACGGAGGAGGAACATGGAGATCGCTCTCCTCCGGGTGCTCCGTGTCCTCCGTGGTTGCTTCCTGACCGGGCGCGGCCGGACGCGCCTCAGTAGTCGTCGTCGTCCGCCTCCTCCGGCGTCTCCTCCGGCAGCTCCGCCTCCTCGCCGTCGAGCTCCCCGTCCAGCTCCTCCGGGAGGTCGGTGAGGTGCTCGCCGGGACGCGGGAGCTTGTCGAAGTCGACGCCGTGGCGCTCCTCGCCCTCCTCGACGACCTCTCGCACGCGCTTGCTCTGGTCGACCTTGGCGCGCCGCAGGAGCTCGCCGAGCGCGCGGCCGTGCTCGGCGCGCATGTCGAACAGGTCCACGAGGATGGCGGCGACCCGGCGGCGGATCTCCGGGTCCTTGTCCTCGTAGAGGGCCTTGAGCAGCTGGAGCGAGCGCGGCGTCACGCGCAGGAAGCGGAGCGAGCGGACGAGCGTCCAGCGCAGGTTCGCCTCGGGCGCCTTGAGCCAGCCGCGGATCGTCGGCAGGAGCTGGTCGAACGCGTCGGCGAGGACGTTCTCGAAGAAGCTCGCGGCCGCCGCGGCGCGGACGTCCTCGTCGTCGGAGAGCGCCATCTTTCGGGCGATCTCGAGCACCGCCCGCGCCTCGCGCTCGTGCTGGTCGCAGAGCGTGGCGGCGGCCGCCCAGTGCACCTCCGGCCGCGGGTCGAGGCACAGCGCCTCGAGGGTCGGGAGGAGCTTCTTCAGCGCATCGCCCTCGGCGGCCTGCAGGTGCCGGGCCACGACGGCGCGCACCTCGGGGTCGTCCGAGGCGGCCAGCTTGCGGGCCTGCTCGAGCTGGCTGGCCGGGTCCTCGACCAGCAGGTCGGCGGCGACCACGCGCACGGCGCGCGACTTGTCCGTGACGAGGCGCTTCAGCTCCTTGAGCGAGGCCTCACGCCAGGTCTCGTGCGAGAGCGGCAGGGCCCCCGCCGCGAGGACCCGCAGCCGGTCGGTCGTGCTCTTGAGCCACGGACGGAGGAGCGGGAAGAAGACGTCGGGCTGCTCGTCCCAGGCCCACTGGAGGGCCACCCGCAGCCCCTCCTGCAGCCGCGACCACTCGGCCTCGGAGGCCTTGGTCACGAGCGCCTGCACCCGCTTGACGTGCTGCTGCGGCTGGAGCTGCAGCCACCGCGAGAGGGTGGGCACGTCGTGCGGAACCGGCTCCGCCGCCGCCGCCTTGCTCTCCTTGGTCTTGGTCACCCGCGCCCCTTCCCCCATCGAGCGGGCCAGTCTAGCCTCCAGCGCGCCGCCGGAGGTAGGCCAGCGCGTCCTCGAACGGCCGCCGCCCGACCGACGGGCCCGACGCCCCCTGCCCCCGCCGCCGGGTCCAGCCGGGCCGGTGCCACGGCTCGATGTTGCGCTCGGGGTGCGGCATGAGGCCGAGGATCCGGCCCGTCTCGTCGACCAGCCCCGCCACGTCGCCGGTGGAGCCGGACGGGTTGGCGGGGTAGCGCGCCGGCGACGTCCCGGTCGTCCCCTCGACCCCCGGCGCGCCGTCGCTCGGCTCGAGGTAGCGGGCGGCGACCTGCCCCCGCGCCTCGAGCGCGGCGAGCGCCCCCTCGTCGGCCAGGACCAGGCGCCCCTCGCCGTGGGCGCTGGGCACGTCCCACACGTCGCCCTTGCGCAGCCAGGGCGAGCGGTCGGTCTCGATCCGCAGGCGCACCCAGCGGGCCTCGAAGCGCCCCGACGCGTTGGGCGCGAGCGTCGCCGCGACCCCGCCGCCCGGGAGGAGCCCGGCGCGCACGAGCGCCTGGAAGCCGTTGCACACCCCGACCACCAGGCCGCCGCGGTCGACGAGGCGCCGCACGGCGTCGGCGAGGTGCCGCTCGAGCTTGAGGCCGAGGATCCGCCCGGCGCCCAGGTCGTCGCCGTAGGTGAAGCCGCCGGGGATCGCCAGCAGGTCGACGCCGTCGAGCGGGTCGCCCGCCGCGCCGAGGAGGCGGTTGATGTGGACGCGGTGCACCTCGGCGCCGGCGAGGTCGAGCGCGGCGGCGGTCTCGAGGTCGCAGTTCGAGCCGGCGGCGCGGAGCACGACCGCGCGCGGGCGCGGCCCGGCCTCGGCCGGCCGCGTCCGGGGCTCGGGGGCGGCGGCGGGGCTCACGCGTCACCTCCGGGGCGGCGCACCTGGCTGTGGCGCCGGAGACGCTCGTCGGGCGCGGGGAAGTCGAGCCGGTGGTGCGCGCCGCGGCTCTCCTTCCGCGCGTCGGCCGCCTGCGCCATGAGCGTGGCCACGGTGAGCACGTTCTGGAGCTCCCAGCCGCGCGGCCCGGCGAACACCTCGGGGAGGACGTAGCCCGACCAGAACGCGAGCCGGTCGAGCACGTGCTCGAGCCCGGCCCCGTCGCGCTCGATCGCCAGGTTGCGCCAGGTCTCGGCGCGGAGCGTCGCCAGGACGTCGTCGATGTCGATCTCGACGCGGCGCTCGGGGCGCACCTCGCTCGTCTCGAGCGCCAGGCGCGCCACGCCGCCGTGCGACTCGTGCGCCAGCGCCGCCGCGCGCGCGCCGGCGCGGCGGCCGTGGACGAGCCCCTCGAGGAGCGAGTTCGAGCCGAGGCGGTTGGCGCCGTGGAGGCCCGAGCAGGAGACCTCGCCCACGGCGAAGAGGCGCGGGACCTCGGTCTGCCCGTCGCGGTCGATCTTCACGCCGCCGATCGTGTAGTGGGCGCTCGGGTGGATCGGCAGCGGCTCGCGCGTGAAGTCGAGCCCGTAGCTGCGGCACAGCCGGTCGATCCCGGGGAAGCGCGCGCGGAGCACGGCGGCGTCGAGGTGCGTCAGGTCGAGGAAGACCCCCCGGCCCCCGGTCTCGCGGTGCCGGCGGACGATCGCCCGGGCCACGATGTCGCGCGGCGCGAGCTCCGCCCGGTCGTCGACCTCGAGCATGAAGCGCGCGCCGTCCGCATCGACGAGATGCCCGCCCTCGCCGCGCAAGGCCTCGGTGAGCAGCTTGCGCGCGGCGCCGGCCAGGTAGAGCGTCGTCGGGTGGAACTGCATGAACTCCATGTCCATGAGCGTCGCGCCCGCCCGGTAGGCCATGGCGAGCCCGTCGCCGGTGGCCACCTGCGGGTTCGTCGTCTCGCGGAACACGCGCCCGGCGCCGCCGGCCGCGAGCACGGTGGCGCGCGCGGCCACGAACTGCAGCCCCTGCCCGTGGTCCCACACGAGCGCGCCCTGGCACTCGCCGCCGGTGGTCACGAGGTCCACGCAGAACGCGTGCTCGAGGAAGCGGATCCGCTGGTGCTGCCGCGCCCGCGCCAGGAGGGCGCGCTCGATCTCGTGCCCGGTGGCGTCGCCGGTCGCGTGCAGGATCCGCGGCGCGGAGTGGCCGCCCTCCTGCGTGAGCGCGAGCGACCCGTCGGGCGCGCGGTCGAAGGTCGCGCCCATGTCGATCAGCGCCCGCACCGCCTCGGTGCCCTCGGTCACGACCGCGCGCACGACCTCCTCGTCGCACAGCCCGGCCCCTGCGACCAGCGTGTCCTCGATGTGCTTGGCGTGGCTGTCGCCGAGGAGCTCGCCCTCCTCGAGCACCGCCGCCACGCCGCCCTGGGCGTAGAGCGTGTTCGACTCCTCGGCGGCGGCCTTGGTGGCCAGGATCACCGACGCCCCGTGCTCGGCCGCGGTGATGGCCGTGGTCAGCCCGGCGACGCCGCTGCCGATGACGAGCACGTCCGACCAGCGCAAGGGGAGCTCGCGCGTGTCGAAGCGGATGAGGTAGCGGCGGCAGCGGAGGCCTTCGAGGTCCATGGGCGGAGAAACTACCATTAGCCCAAGGAGTTGGCACGTGTAGCCGGCAGGCGGCCTCGCTGAGCTCGAGAAGAAGTCGCTTCGCGACTTCTCTCGAGCTCAGACCTGCGATGAGTGATGCGCTCGCGAGGGGGGCGCGATCGGCGTTAGTGCCCGGGCCATGGTGCTCGGCCCGTTCCGCGCCTCCCCATCGCTCGCTCTGGCGGGTCGAGCACGGGCAACGGGAGGAAAACTCTCGAGCTCAGACCTGCGATGAGTGATGCGCTCGCGAGGGGGGCGCGATCGGCGTTTGTGCCCGGGCCATGGTGCTCGGCCCGTTCCGCGCCTCCCCATCGCTCGCTCTGGCGGGTCGAGCACGGGCAACGGGAGGAAAACTCGAGGCTCAGACCTGCGATGAGTGATGCGCTCGCGAGGGGGGCGCGATCGGCGTTAGTGCCCGGGCCATGGTGCTCGGCCCGTTCCGCGCCTCCCCATCGCTCGCTCTGGCGGGTCGAGCACGGGCAACGGGAGGAAAACTCTCGAGCTCAGACCTGCGATGAGTGATGCGCTCGCGAGGGGGGCGCGATCGGCGTTAGTGCCCGGGCCATGGTGCTCGGCCCGTTCCGCGCCTCCCCATCGCTCGCTCTGGCGGGTCGAGCACGGGCAACGGGAGGAAGACTCTCGAGCTCAGACCTGCGATGAGTGATGCGCTCGCGAGGGGGGCGCGATCGGCGTTTGTGCCCGGGCCATGGTGCTCGGCCCGTTCCGCGCCTCCCCGTCGCTCGCTCTGGCGGGTCGAGCACGGGCAACGGGAGGAAAACTCTCGAGCTCAGACCTGCGATGAGTGATGCGCTCGCGAGGGGGGCGCGATCGGAGCAAGTCCCGGACTGGCACGATCTGGCCCGTTCCGCGCCTCCCCATCGCTCGCTCTGGCGGTCGAGCACGAGCGGCGGAGAGAAGAGTTCTCGAGCCCTCTGTGACCTGTCTTCGTTGGCTCAGGCCGGAGCCCGCCGTCCTCGCTACGCCGTGACCCGCAGGCGCCCCGCCGCGGCGCGCAGCTCGCCCGCGCGCGCGCGGAGCGCGGCCCCCTGCGCCTGGAGCGGCTGGGCCACCTGCGGCTGCGCGGCCATGGCCGCCGCCTGCGCCTCGACCGACGCCGCCTGCGCCTCGAGCTGCGCGGCCTGGGCGTCGGCCCGCTGCGCCTTGAGCTCGCCCAGGAGCTGGGCGCGGGTCCGGGCCGCGGCCGCGCGGGCCTCCGCCGCCTTCTGGTCGTGCTGCGCCGCCTGGGCGTCGAGCTGGGCGGCGACCGCCTCGAGGACCGCCACCCGCTCGTCCTTCGCCTGCTCGCGCTTGTGATGCGCCAGGCGCCGCTGCTCGACCGCCTGGGCCCGCAGCGTCTGCGCCACCTGCGGCTGCGCCGCCTGGAGGCCCGCCGCCTGGGCCTCGAGGGCGGCGGCCTTCGTGTCCGCGTCGGCCGCGGCCTTCTCCATCCCCTCGGGCGTCTTGCCGACGGCCTCGTCGCGCCTGGCCTTCGCCTGCTCGCGCAGGCCCGCCGCCTGCGCCTGCAGCGTCCCGGCCACCTGCGGCTGGGCCGCCGCCAGCGCCTGCGCCTGCTGCTCCAGCGCGGCGGCCTTGGCCTCCAGGTCCTTGACCTCGGCCTCGAGCGCCTGGATCTCGGTCATCGCGGTCGTCATGGCGTCCTCCCCACGCGCCCGCCCCGGGCGCGCGAGCACGCTACCCCCTCCCGCCCGCCAATGAAACCCGTCCATGGTCGACCCCCTGGGCCGCGGCTACCTTCGACCGCCATGTCGCTCCGCGCCCCGGACCTCGTGCAGCTCGACCGCGACCACCCGGGCTTCCGCGACCCGGGCTACCGCGCGCGGCGAAACCAGATCGCGCGGGTCGCGCTGGGCTTCGCCGGCGGGCCGGTCCCCGACGTCGCCTACACCGACGCGGAGCAGGAGGTGTGGCGCGCGGTGCGCGCGCGCCTCGACCCGCTGCACGAGGCGCTCGCGGCCGCCCCGCTGGTCGAGGCCGCCCGCCGGCTGGAGCTCCCGGCCGACCGGATCCCGCAGCTCCGCGAGGTGAACGCCGCCCTCGAGGCGGCGACCGGCTTCGCCATGCGCCCGGTCGCCGGCCTCGTGGCGGCGCGCGTGTTCCTGCGCGAGCTGGGCGACGGCACGTTCCTGTCGACCCAGTACATGCGCCACCCGAGCGCGCCCTTCTACACGCCCGAGCCCGACGTCGTGCACGAGCTCGTCGGGCACGCGGCGAGCCTCACCTGCCCCGACGTCGCCGGGCTGTCGCGGGCGCTCGGCCGCGCCGCCCAGGGGGCCGACGACGAGGGGCTGGCCGCGCTCGAGCGCGTCTACTGGTACACGCTCGAGTTCGGCGCCGTCCTCGAGCGCGACCAGGTGAAGGCCCTCGGCGCGGGCCTCCTCAGCTCGGTCGGCGAGATCCAGCGGCTGCCGTGCGCCGAGCTGCGGCCCTGGGACCTGGAGGCGATCGCCGCCACCCCCTACGACCCGACCGACTACCAGCCGCGCTACTTCGTGGCGCCCTCCTTCGGGCGGCTGATCGACGACCTGTCGCGGTGGGTCGAGGCGCGCTTCGGCGTGACGGTGGCGTGAACCCAGGGTCTGTCCTCGAGGTCGTGGTCTTGCACGGGGGCACGGGCGGAACGGAGCAACGAGCGAGGCGAGGCGGCCGAGGCGAGGCGGGGGGGGGGGGGGGGGGGGGGGGGGGGGTCGTATCGATCGCCTGATCCTACGACCCGCGCGCGCGCCGCATCGCCCGGCATCCGCCGCCGCAGCCGTCGATCACACCAGGAGCACCGAGATCACCAGCAGCAGCGTGACGCCGTTGTGCAGCGCGTGCGCGGTGATCGCGCCCGCGAGCGACCGGTGCGGCGACGTGGCGTAGAGGCCGCCGAAGAGCGCGCCGAGGAAGACCATGGGCGCCAGGCTGAGGAAGCCGGCGTGCATGAAGCCGAACACCAGGGCCGACGCGGCGAGCCCGCCGGCCGGGCCCCACACCCGCGCCAGCGCGGCGAGGAGCAGGCCGCGGACGAGCAGCTCCTCCTGCAGCGGGGCGAGGACGGCGGCCTGCACGAAGACGATCGGCGCCAGGGCCGCGCCCTCGCGCTCGAGGACCTCGACCAGCGCGTGCCCGGCCGGCGGGATCCCGAGCGCGCGGCCGACGAGCGCCCACAGGGCGACGACGAGGAAGTAGACGGGGAGCGCCGCCAGCCAGGCGAGCGCGCCGCGGCGGACCTCGTGCCCGAGCCCGCGCGCGGTGAGGCCCAGCCGGTCGAGGGCGGCCCGCCCGCCGAGGGCCAGGGCGGCGCCGACGAGGAGGGCGACCCCGAGCGCCTGCCCGAGGGCCATCGCCAGGAGCCAGCCGCGGGCGGCGGGGGGCTGGACGACGACGCGCGTCGCGCCCACCTCGACCACCGCCGGCGACGTCAGCGAGACGCGGCCCGGCCCGCGCGCCGCGCCGTCGACGAGCACCTCGCCCTGCTCGACGCGGACCGTCACCTGCCCGAGCCCGGGGAAGAACGTCGCGCGCGCGGCGGTGTCGACCGGCGCCACGGCGTGGCCGGTGAGCGGCAGGGTGAGCTCCTCCGGCTCGGCGGCCGGCGCCTCGACGCGGAGGGCGCCCCGCGGGGCGAGGAGGGCCACGGGCAGCTCGGCCGCGATCGAGATCGCCCCGAAGGCGACCAGGACGTGGCCCACGCTGAGGCGGCGCTCGAGCGGCGCGGTGCGCTCCGCCCACCAGGCGGCCGCGACCACGAGGACGTGCCCGACCGTGAGCGGCCGCTCGCCCAGGCCGACCCGCACGGCGCGGACGGCGCGGCCGAGCGCGCGCACCAGCGCCCAGAGCGCCGCGAGCGCCACGACCGTGACGAGCGCGGAGGGCAGCCCGCCTCTGCCCTCCGCCTGCAGCGCGCCCAGGCGCTCGAGCGTGTCCGGCGTCTCCGGCGCGTCGGCGGGCGCGCCGAGGCTCGCGGTCCAGCGCCAGAAGGCGAGGACGAGGATGACGAGGGCAAGGCCCACCTCGACCGCGCGCTCGGCCGGGTGGGGCGCCCTCGGCGCGGCGCCGCCGTCGCTCACGACGAGATCAGGCCGCCCTGCGGCGACGAGGCGGACGCGTGGAGCCGCCGCGGGATGCGCCCGGCGCGGAACGCCAGGCGCCCGGCCGCCGCCGCGTGGCGCACGGCGCTCGCCATGGCCACCGGGTCGCGCGCCCCGGCGACGCCGGTGTTGAGGAGCACGCCATGGCAGCCGAGCTCGAACGCGACCGCCACGTCGGAGGCCGTGCCGACGCCGGCGTCGACGATCACCGGGACGCGCGCCTGCTCGAGGATGATCCGCAGGTTGGCCGGGTTCTGGATCCCCATGCCCGAGCCGATCGGGGCGCCGAGCGGCATGACCGCGGCGCAGCCCAGCTCCTCGAGCTGCCGGCAGGCGACCGGGTCGTCGGTGATGTAGGGGAGCACGACGAAGCCCTCGGCGACGAGGACGCGCGCGGCCTCGAGCGTGGCGGCGGTGTCGGGGAAGAGCGTCCGCGGGCAGCCGATCACCTCGAGCTTCACCAGCGGCGTGCCGAGGATCTCGCGGGCGAGGCGGGCCGTGCGCAGGGCCTCCTCGGCGGTGGTGCAGCCGGCGGTGTTCGGCAGGAGCGTGTACTTGCCCTGCAGCCGCGAGAGGACGTCGGGCCCCGGCTGGTCGCCGAGCTTCACCCGGCGGACGGCCACGGTGACGACCTCGCAGCCGCTGGCGGCCAGGGCCTCGTCCATGAGCTCGAGGGTGGGGTACTTCCCGGTCCCGAGCATGACGCGCGAGCGCAGCGTGTAGGGCCCGATCACCAGCGGGTCGTCAGTCATCGCTCCTCCTGCCAGCACATCAACGCTCGGCCCCGTCAGGCTCGTTCCCATCGACTCGAGCACAGGACCATCCTCGAACCCGGTCGCCTCGTCCTCATCGCGCGGAGCGCGCTCGGCCGTCTCCGCAGACGGCGGAGCCGCCTCCGAGCACACCCTCACCGCGCCTTCGCAGCATGAGCCCCAGGCGAGGCGGAGGAGGGCGAGGCGATGCCGCGCGAAGGCGACCGATGGCGGCCTCCTGGCCGCCGAGGAAGCCTGAGCGGCCAGGGTGTCGCGCGGAGCGCGACACCCTGGCGAACGGCAGCGCCCGCCATCCTCCGCCGCAGCCGTCGATCACACTAGCCGCCGCCCACGAGGCCCACGACCTCGACGCGGTCCCCGGGCTGCAGGCGCCGCGCGGGCAGGTCGGCGCGGCGCACGAGCTCCTGGTTGACCTCGACGGCGACCCCCCGGGCGGGGGCGCCGACGACGCCGAGGAGCTCCGCGACCGTCGTGCCCTCGGGCACGTCGCGCGGCTGACCGTTCACGAGCACCTGCACGGCGGGATTCTACGCCACCTCGCCGGCCCCGGCGGGCGCTCCGGGGGGCCGGCGCCTCCGGTATCCTCCCGGGGTGGACGACGCCCCGCTCGAGCTGCGCCCCCTTCGCCGCCGGGCCGCGGCCATGCTCGTGGCGGCGGGCGCGCTCCTCGTCGTCGGCGGCGCCGGGGGCGCCCGCCTGCATCCGGCGTGCTGGGCGCTCGTGCTCCCGGGGCTGGGGCTCCTCGTGGCGGGCGCGCGGGTGCGCGGGGCGGTGGCCCTGACGCTCGACGCCGAGGGGGTGCGCGACGCGGGCGGGCGGCTCCTCGCCCGCTGGGCCGACGTCGTCGATGCCGACCTCGAGGTGCGGCGCGCCCCGCCGCGCGGCGCCTACACGGAGCGGCTCTCCATGCGCGATGGCGGCGAGGTGGCGCTCGACGTCTCCGCGCTGGGGCTCGAGCCGCTGGGGGTGCACAAGGCGGTGCGCGAGCGCCTCGCCGCCGCGCGCGACGTGACCCCGCCGGCGGCGACCGCGAGAGAGCGCGGGCGCGAGCACCTGCGCGCCGGGCGCGCCGCCGACGCGCTGGCCGCCTTCAGCGAGGCCCTGACCCTCGACCCCGACGACGCGCACAGCTTCCACGGGCGCGCCAGCGCGGCGATCGTCCTGGGCGACCTCGAGCGCGCCGAGGCCGACCTCAACGAGGCGATTCGCCGCCGGCCCGGCCACGGTGCGGCCTTCGTCGACCGCGCCGCGCTGCGGCTGCGTCGGGGGCGGGCGCAGCTCGCCGTCGAGGACCTCGGCCGCGCGCTCGAGCTGCGGCCCGACGACCCGCTCGCCTACCTGCTGCGCGCCGACGCGTGGGAGGCGCTCGGCCAGCCCGGGCGCGCCGCCGCGGACCGGGCGGCGATCAAGCTGCCGTCGTCCGCCCCGGAGGCGTGATCACTTGCCGACGGGCAGCAGCGTGCTCGGGATGAGCGCGCGCAGGGTCGCGGCGTCCTCCGGCAGCTCCCCCGACGCGTAGTAGCGCGCCCCCGCATCGCTCGCCACGTAGGACCGGCCGCGGACGCGCTCGAGGGCGTCGTCGTGCGCCGCCAGCCCGGCGTAGGCGGCGCGCGCCTCGCGCCGCGCGCCGTCGACGTCGCCCCGCTCGAGGCGCGCCTGCGCGCCCTGCATCGCCAGGGCGAACCGCGCCTCGGCCAGGCGCGAGCCCAGGTGCGGGCGCGCGGAGGCGCGCGCGGCGGCGGCGTCCGCGGCCAGCGCGGCCTCGACCGACAGCGCGACCGTCGCGGGCACGCCGCCCAGGGGCGCGGCGCGGCAGATGACCCGGGCCAGCGGCACGGCGCCGTCGCGCCCCGCCGCCTCGGACCAGCGGAGGCGCACGACGACCTTGCGCTCCAGGCCGGCGGCGAGCTCGCCCAGCGTGACGACGCGCGCGCCGCCGTCGGTCCGGGCCTGCCAGCTCACGACCTCCTCGATCGACACGCCGGGCGCCGGCTCGACCCGGACCTCGACGCCCAAGGCGACCGTCGCCAGGGCACGATCGCGCTCGGCCTCGAAGGCGCGCACGGCCCGCTCGCCCGAGTCGACGAAGAGGAAGCCGCCGCCGCCCAGCTCCGCCAGGTCGCCGAGGAGCGGCGCGTCCGCGTCGGCGCCGAAGCCGTGGCAGGAGAGGGTCGCGCCGCCGGCGCGCAGCCCGCGCGCGATCGCCCGCAGGTCGCGCCTCGAGCCGTCGCGGCCGTCGGTGAGCAGGACCACGCGCCGGGCCTCGCCCCCGGGCGGCGCGTCGGCGAGGAGGGCGTCCGCGGCCTCGAGCGCGCGCGCGATGTCCGTCCCGCCACGCGGGGAGAGCGCCTGGACGCGCGGGTCGTCGGGCGCGACCGCCCCCCCGGCGGACCAGGGCACGACGACCTCGACCTGGTCGTCGAAGCCGACGACGGCGGCGGCGTCGCGCGGTCCGAGGCCGGCCAGGAAGGCGCCCACGGCGCGGCGGGCGTGCTCCATCTTCCCCGCTCCCCAGCCCATGGACCCGGAGCGGTCGACGAGCAGGACGACGCGCAGGGGCGGGCGTTCGGCGCTCGCGGGCGCCGCGGCCGCGGCGCGGACGGTGACGACGAGGTGCTCGGGATCGGCGGGGTCGAACACGGCCGCGTGCTCCGCCTCGGCGGTGACGACGACCGGCCCGCACGGGGTGGCGGCGGGCGCCACGATCGTCGCCGGGGATCCGGCGGCGACGGCGGGCGCGGCGCCGAGCGACGACGCCGAGGCGCCGAGCCACGCGACGGCGCCGAGCGCGAGGGTCGCCGCGGTCGCGGCGACCAGCGTCCGGCCCCGGCGGGCGGGCGCCAGCGTGCGCGTGGCCCCGCAACCGGGCGCCGCGCAGCGCCCGTGCGCCCGGAAGCACCGGGCGTGGTGCGGCGCGAGGCACCCGGCGCAGGCGGCGAGGGCGCGCTCGAGCGGGTCGTGGCAGTAGGTGCAGCGCAGCCGGATGCGGCCGCCCTTGAGCGGGAGCGCGTCCTCGGGGGCCGGCGGGACGACCGGATCGAAGGCGTCGGGCGTGGGCATGGAGCGGCTCCTCGGGGTCGAGCCCCGTCTTGGGTGAAGGGGAAGGCGACCGTTCGGCGCGCCGTCGGCGCTCCGTCACCGTCTGGCGAGGGTCACGTCGCAGGTCACCGCCGTCCGAGCAGGTGCGTCTACTTCCCGACAGGGAGGAGCTGCGTCGGGAGGACCGTCTGCGCCTGGACGTCGGCGTCGTCGTTCAGGGACGTGTAGTAGATGATCCCACGCGGCGGGACTCCGCCCGGCTCCTCGGCGCGCGGCGGGTCGGCGGGTGGGGGAGGGGTGCCCGCGCGCAGGCCGAGGCCCAGCGCGAGCGCCCCGGCGGCGACGGCGAGGGCGGCGAGGGCGACGCCGAGCGCCGGCGCCGCCCTGGCGGCGCCCGCCGGGGAGCGCCGCCCTGGCGCGGCGACGTCGACGGGCAGGCCGATCCGGCCGATGACCTCGGCCGCCTCGCCGAGCGCCGCGAGGCGGCGCCGGCAGCCCGCGCAGTCGGCCGCGTGCTCGAGGGCCCGCGCGCGGGCCGTCGCCGGGGTCGGGTCCGAGCCCGGCTCGAGGGCGTCGCCGAGCAGGCCGAGCCCCTGGAGGTCGAGCCAGGCGCGCACGTCGGCGCAGGTCATGGCCCCTCCTCGCGGACGATGCCGCGCCGCTCCAGCTGGACCGTCAGCGCGGCGGCCGCCTCGCGCAGGCGCGCGCGGGCCGTCGGGACGGAGACCTGCAGGCTGTCGGCCAGCTCCTGCATGGTGAGCCCGTTGACCAGCCGCAGGACCAGCACGGCCCGCGGCTCCGGCGCCAGGGCGGAGAGCGCCCCGTGGACCAGGCGGTCGCGCTCGGCGCCCTCGACCTCCTCGTGGACGAGGTCGCGCCCGGGGAGCGCGTCCGGCTCCACCTCCCCCGGGCGACCGGGGACGGACGAGCGGCGGCGCGCCAGCTCCAGCGCCACCCGCCGCGCCACGCCGAGCACGTAGGGGCGGAGGGGGCGGGCGGCGTCGACGGCCGGCAGCAGCCGGTGCAGGCGCAGGAACGTCTCCTGCGTGGCGTCGTCCACCTGGTGGCGGTCGAGGGCCGCCTCCTGGCCGGCGAGGAAGCGCTGGACGTCCGGGGCGAGCGCCACGTACAGCGCGGCGAACGCCGCGCGGTCGCCGCCTTGCGCGCGGCGGACCTGCCCCGCGTCCGCCCCGGCGGGCGGGTCGCCGGGGCCAGTGGCGTCCGGATCCTGTCGCGGCGCGATCGTCATCGGGGCTCGCACACCCACTCTTGCGCCCAGCCCCCCGCGACGGAAAGGGTCGGCGGAAGTCCTTCAGATCAAGGGGTGCGCCGGCCGATCACGAGGACATGACCCTCGCGCAGCCCGACCCGCTCACCGCCGTCGCCCTCCTCGTGGCGGTGGCGAACCTCGCCCTGCTCGTGGCCTGCTGGCGCCTCCCGGAGGCGCCGGTCGGCGCGCTCGTCGCGCGTCCGGATCAGCCGCGCACGAGGTAGCAGATCCCGGAGCCGTTGCCGAGCCAGCTCCGGGCGAGGTCCGCGCGCCGGTAGACGCGGCGGATCGCCTCGCCCTTGCGGGGGTTCGCCGCCGGGTCGTTGACGATCACGTCGCCCTCCGCGGTGAAGCCGCGGATCACGATCAGGTGGCCGTCGGTCTGCGTGACCGCCGCGCCACGGACCTCGCCCGCGCGGTAGCGGTGCGAGATCACGACCGGGCGCCCGGCCGCGACCTCGTCCTCGACCGGGCCGAACGACGTGCAGCGGGCCACCGTCGCGTCGAGGCCGAGCGTGGCGGCGAAGGTGACGTTGAACGACCAGTTGCCGTAGATCCCCGCGCCGTGGTCGTAGACGGCCGCCGCGACGTCGGCGGTGGGGAGCTCGCGCCCCCAGCGCGCCAGGACCATCGCCAGCGAGGTCGGCGAGCAGATCCGCCCGGCGATCGCCGGGTCCTCCACCGCCTGCGAGCGCTCGGGGACGTCGAGGTCACGGCCCCACGCGGGCGGCGGCTCGTCGTTGGGCGGAGCGGGGGCCGGCGGGCCGTGGCGCCACGTGAGGAGCGCCAGCCGGCGGATCGCCGCGCCGGCGCCCTCGAGCTCGACCCGGACGGCGACCTGCTCGGCCGGGCGGTGGAGGCGCACGACGTCGACCTGCACCTCGATCAGCGCCGGGTCGGGCCCCACCTCGCTGCGGGGCAGGCCGTCGCCGCGGCCGTAGACGCCGAGCGGCGCCCAGGGCGTCCAGGCGCCGTCGCTCCGGGCGCGGACGCGCACGCGCGCCCGCGCGCCGGGCGCCCAGGGGCCGGCCGGGTTGAGCGAGACGACGAGGCGGTCGAGGGTGGCCGGCGGGAGCGTGGCCTCGAGCGCGCCGCTCGTCGCGCCGGCGGCGAGGCGGAGGACCCCGCCTTCGACGTGCGTGCGCTCGTGACGGTGCGCGGCCCAGGCCTCGCCGGCGAGCTCCCACAGCGCGGTCATGGGGACGCATGGTAACCGCCCGGGGATGTCGGTGGCGCAGGTTAGGCTCTTGTTCGTGCCGGTTCCGGCCGGTCTTTGACAATTCGAGAGGCTTCGACGCCTGCGCCCGCTCCTGGTCACGGTCGACGCCCGGCCGCGCTGGCGCCCGCTCCTGGTCCGACGCCCCTGCATGCAGGCGAGACCCGGGGGCGGGTGCCGGACGCGGCCGGGCCGCGGGACCTCGGCGCTGGGCTCGCCGGCCGCGCGAGGGCGACGCTCGCCGCGCTCGCCACGTGATCTGACGAGCTCGGCTCCGGCGGCCGATCGCCCGGGGCCCTGCTCCCCTCGTCTGGTGCGTGCGCGCTCAGCCGCCGGACAGCCCCACCAGCCGCCCGTCGTCGGAGTAGACGGTGCCGGTCCCGCCGCGCAGGAAGCCGACCAGCGTGAGGCCGCGCTCGAGCGCCAGCTCCACCGAGAGCGAGGAGGGCGCCGAGACCGAGCCGACGATCGGGACGCCGAGGCGCAGGGCCTTGAGCACCAGCTCGAACCCCCCGCGGCCCGAGAGGACCACGGCCGCGCGCGCCAGGTCGCGGCCGTCCCGGGCGCAGCGCCCGAGGGCCTTGTCGAGCGCGTTGTGACGTCCGACGTCCTCCCGCACCGCCCAGGGCTCGCCGGTCTCGGCGTCGAACACGCCCGCGGCGTGGCTGCCGCCGGTGGCGTGGAACACGGGCTGGCCGGCGCGCATGACCTCCGCCAGCGCCGCCAGGCGCTCGACCGTCACGCACGGCGCGCCGGCGGCGAGGGGCGCGAGCCCGGAGGTGAGCCCCGCCGGTGATGCGCGCCCGCACAGCCCGCAGGACGCGCGCACGGCGTGGGCGCGCGTCAGCCGGTCGCGCTCGAGCGGGCCGGGCGCCCCGCCCGGCCGCACCGACACGCGCACGACGTCGACCGGGTAGGGCGAGCCGGCGGCCGCCCGCGGGACGGCCTCGATCGTCGCCACGTCGGCGGGTGCCCGGAGGACGCCCTCGGACAGGAGGAAGCCGAGCGCCAGCTCCTCGTCGTGCCCGGGCGTGCGCATCGTGAGGACCGAGTCGACGTGGTCCGCGCCCGAGGCGACCGCCGTGCAGACCTCGATGACCAGCGGCTCCTCGCGCACGAGGGCCTGCTCGCCGGCCTCGCAGGGCAGGCGACGCACGCCGGGCAGGTCGGTCGGGGGCGGCGGCTCCACGCCCTCGTTATAGCGGCGCGCGCCGCGGCTCGACGCAGCCGCGGGCCCGGGTGACCCTGGTGACGTGCCCCCTGGCCGACGAGCGCGCGCCGGGCGAGGCGCGAGGAGGATCCGAGCTGGAGCGGCCGCGAGCGACGAAGGACGAGGGTGCCGGCGGCGACGGGGCCGCCCGCCTGGGCTCGCCGGGCGGGCCTCTGGCCAGGCGGCGCCTCGGCGCCCACATGTCGATCGCCGGCGGCCTGTTCCGCGCGCTCGAGCGCGGGGCGGCCCTGGGCTGCGACGTGGTGCAGGTGTTCACCGGCTCGAGCCGTCGCTGGACCTCGCGCCCGATCTCCGACGCCGACCTCGCCGCGTGGGAGGAGGCGCGCCGGCGCACGGGGGTCGTGCCGGCCATGGCGCACGCCTCCTACCTGATCAACCTCGCCGCGCCGCGGCCGGCCGCGTGGCGTCAGGCGGTGCGGGCGCTCGGCCAGGAGCTCGAGCGCTGCCGCGTGCTCGGGATCCCCTCCCTCGTCCTCCACCCCGGCGCGCACATGGGGGCGGGCGAGGCGGCGGGGCTGAAGCGGGTCGCGCGGGCGATCGACGCCGTGCACGCCGAGCGCCCGGACGACCCGACGGTCCTCCTGCTCGAGACCACCGCCGGGCAGGGGTCGTGCCTGGCGCACCGCTTCGAGCACCTCCGCGACGTCTTCGGCGCGGTCGCGGCGCCCGCGCGGCTGGGCAGCTGTCTCGACACCCAGCACCTGCACGCGGCCGGGTACGACCTCTCGACCGCCCCGGCCTGGAGGGCGGCGGTCGAGGCGTTCGACCGGATCGTCGGCTGCCGCTGGGTGCGCGCCTTCCACCTCAATGACAGCAAGCGCCCGCTCGGCGCGCGGGTCGACCGCCACGAGCACATCGGCCGCGGTCATCTGGGCCTCGAGGCCTTCCGCTGCCTGCTCACCGACCCCCGCTTCGCCGACCTGCCCATGACCCTCGAGACCCCCAAGCGCGACGGCCGCGCCGACGCCGGAGGCGACGTCGACCGCGCGGACCGCGTGAACCTGGGCGTCCTGCGCGCGCTGGAGGGCCGTCAGCGGGTCGGGGCGCGCGCGCGCGCCCTCGCCTCGGCGCCGCTCGCCGCGACGGGCCCCGCGCGCCCGGCGCTGGACGCCCCCCCGCCTCGGCCCGACAATGCGGCGCCCCACGGAGCGCCCCCATGCCCCGCGACACGAGCATCAAGAAGGTCCTGATCATCGGCTCCGGCCCGATCGTCATCGGTCAGGCCTGCGAGTTCGACTACTCGGGGACCCAGGCCTGCCGGGCGCTGCGCGAGGAGGGGATCCAGGTCGTCCTGATCAACTCCAACCCCGCCACGATCATGACCGACCCCGCCGTGGCGGACCGGACCTACGTCGAGCCGATCACGCCGGAGGCGATCGAGCGGATCATCGAGAAGGAGCGGCCCGACTCGGTCCTGCCGACGCTCGGCGGTCAGACGGCGCTCAACGTCGCCATGGACATGGCCAAGAGCGGGGCGATCGAGCGCCTGGGCGTGCGCATCCTCGGCGCCGACCCGGACGTGATCGACAAGGCCGAGAACCGGCAGCGCTTCAAGGACGTCGTCCAGGCCTGCGGCCTCGAGTGCCCGCGCTCCTTCGTGGTCCACACGCTCCAGGAGGCCATGGCCTGCCAGAAGGAGGTCGGCCTGCCGGCGATCATCCGCCCGTCCTTCACGCTCGGCGGGACGGGCGGCGGCATCGCCTACAACGTCGACGAGTACGCGGCGATCTGCGAGGCGGGCCTCAGGGCGTCGCCCGTGAGCGAGATCCTGGTCGAGGAGTCGGTCATCGGCTGGAAGGAGTTCGAGCTCGAGGTCGTCCGCGACCGCAAGGACAACTGCATCATCGTCTGCTCGATCGAGAACCTCGACCCGATGGGCGTCCACACCGGCGACTCGATCACGGTCGCGCCGGCGCTGACCCTCACCGACCGCGAGTACCACCGCATGCGCGACGCGGCGTTCGCGATCATGCGGGCGGTCGGCGTGGAGTGCGGCGGCAGCAACGTGCAGTTCGCCGCCGACCCGGCCACGGGCCGGCAGGTCGTGATCGAGATGAACCCGCGCGTCTCGCGCTCGAGCGCGCTGGCCTCCAAGGCCACCGGCTTCCCGATCGCGCGCATCGCCGCCAAGCTGGCGATCGGCTACACGCTGGACGAGCTGCAGAACGACATCACGAGGTCCACGCCGGCGAGCTTCGAGCCGGCGATCGACTACATCGTCACCAAGATCCCGCGCTTCGACATGGAGAAGTTCCCCGGGGCCGACACCACCCTCACGACGGCGATGAAGAGCGTCGGCGAGGCCATGGCGATCGGGCGGACCTTCAAGGAGTCGCTGCAGAAGGCGCTGCGGTCGCTCGAGCGCGGTCGCGCCGGGCTGGGCCTGGATCGGCACGACCGCTGGGGTCGGACCGACGCCCCGACGCGGGCGGAGATCGTCGAGCGGCTCACCCGGCCCAACAACGAGCGCCTCCACTTCATCCGCTACGCCCTCCTGGCCGGCTTCGGCGAGGAGGAGGTGACGCGTCTCACGCGCATCGACCCCTGGTTCATCTCGGAGCTCGGCCAGCTGGTGCGCTTCGAGGAGCGCCTGCGCGCCGCGCGGGGTCGGCCCCTGGCCGAGCTGTCCGACCTGCTCCTCGAGGCCAAGCGCCTGGGCTACTCTGACGTCCAGCTGGCGACCGTCCTCGGCGTCACGGAGGACGCGCTGCGCGAGGCGCGCCGGGCCGCGGGGATCCGGCCGGCCTACCGGACCGTCGACACCTGCGCCGCCGAGTTCGCCGCCCGGACGCCCTACTTCTACTCGACCTGGGGCGAGGCGCCCGACGACGTCCCCTCGAGCGGCAAGCCGAAGGTCGTGATCCTCGGCGGCGGCCCGAACCGCATCGGCCAGGGGATCGAGTTCGACTACTGCTGCATCCACGCCGCCCTGGCGCTGCGCGAGGACGGGTTCGAGACCATCATGGTCAACTCGAACCCCGAGACGGTGTCGACCGACTACGACACCTCCGACCGGCTGTACTTCGAGCCGCTGACGCTCGAGGACGTGCTCGGCGTCATCGAGCGCGAGCAGCCGCTCGGGGTCATCGTCCAGCTCGGCGGGCAGACCCCGCTGAACCTTGCCATGCGCCTGGCGCGGGCCGGGGTGAAGATCCTCGGCACGACGCCCGAGGCGATCCACCTGGCCGAGGACCGCGAGGCCTTCGAGGCGGTGCTCGAGAAGCTCGGCCTGGCGAAGCCGCCGCACGGCATGGCGCGCACCGTGGAGGAGGCCGAGGAGGTGGCCCGGCGCCTGGGCTACCCCGTCGTGGTGCGGCCCAGCTACGTGCTCGGCGGGCGCGGCATGGCCGTGGTCCACGACCACTCGGAGCTGCACCAGTTCATCACCGAGGCGGCCAGCGTCAACCCCGACCACCCGGTGCTCATCGACCAGTTCCTCGAGGACGCGATCGAGGTGGACGTCGACCTGCTCGCCGATCGGACGGGCGCCGTGGTGATCGGCGGGGTGCTCGAGCACATCGAGGAGGCCGGCGTCCACTCGGGCGACGCCTCCTGTGTCCTCCCGCCCTACACGCTCCCGCCGCTGCTCGTGGACCGCATGCGCGAGGCGTCCCGGCTGCTCGCGCGCGAGCTGGGCGTCGACGGGCTCATGAACGTGCAGTACGCGGTCAAGGAGGACGTGGTCTACGTCCTCGAGGCCAACCCGCGCGCCTCGCGCACGGTGCCGTTCATCTCCAAGGCGACCGGCGTGCCGCTGGCCATGCTCGCCGCGCGCGTGATGACCGGCCGCACCCTCCAGGAGCTGGGCCTGCTCGAGGAGCCCCGGGTCCCGCGGTTCGCGATCAAGAAGAGTGTGTTCCCCTGGGCCCGGTTCCCGGGCTGCAACATCCTGCTCGGTCCCGAGATGCGGTCCACGGGCGAGGTCATGGGGCTCGACCGGGACTTCGCCGCCGCGTTCGCCAAGGCCCAGGCCGGCGCCAGCGAGCGCCTCGAGCCGCAGGGCTCGGTGCTCATCACGGTCCGCGACGAGGACAAGCGGCAGGTGGTCTACATCGCCAAGAAGCTGTCGAGCATCGGCTACGAGATCGTCGCCACGCGCGGCACCTACCGGGCGCTCGAGCGCCACGGCGTCGACCGGCTCCGCCTCGTGCACAAGATCCACGCCGGCCGCCCCGACCCGCTCGACCTGATCCGCAACGGCGAGATCGGGCTGATCATCAACACGCCGTCGCACGGGCGCCTCGCGCACGAGCACGAGAAGGCGATCCGCGCCCTCGCCGTCGCCCGGCGGGTCCCCTGCTTCACGACGATCCCCGCCGCGGCGGCCGCGGTCGGCGCGATCGAGTACCTGCAGCAGCGCGGGCGGCTGGAGGTCGAGGCGCTGCAGGACGTGGTGGCCGGGACGTTCTGACCGGGCGCAGGCCCACCCGCCGGGCGCACGGACGGACGCTCGAGCACGGCGCGGGATCATCGCGACGGTCGTCGCGGACGCTCCCTCGCGGCCCGGTTGGCCTACGCACTCCGCTTCACCCTTCCACGTCAGCACTTACCCGCCCTCCCCCTCCCGCTCCTCGCGCGGGCGGGTAACCTCCCCTCGTGAGCCCGCTCGACGCCGCCCGCGCCGCCCTCCCCGAGCTCGCCTGGTCCACGACGGGCCCGCGCGCGCTGCCGCCGCTTGCGCCGCCGGCGGTGCCCATGCGCACGCTCCGTCGAGCCGTCACCCGCGCGGCGCGGCCGGTCATCCTCGTCAACGACGCCGAGCGGCCCATGCCGCCCGCGCTCCCGGACGTCGTGCGCGAGCTGTGGGAGACCTCGGGTGAGCGCGCCGAGCTCGTCGTCGCCACCGGGACGCACGCCGGCGAGGCGGCCTTCTACCGCGACCGGCTGGGCGGCCTGCCGGTCCACGTCCACGACGCCCGGGACGCGGCGGCGCACGTGCCGCTCGAGACCGAGGACGGGCCGGTGGGGATCGACCGGCGCGTGGCCCGGGCCGACCTCGTCCTCGCGTTCGGCAGCGTCGAGCCCCACTACTTCGGCGGCTGGAGCGGGGCGCACAAGACCGCGACGGTCGGGGTGATGAACCGGGCCTCGATCGAGGCCAACCACCGCGGCGCCCTGTCCCCGGCCTGCCGCGTCCTGGCCCTCGAGGGCAACCCGGTGTTCGACGGGCTCGCGCGCGTCATGCGCGCGCTCGAGGGCGGGGGGCGCGCGGTCCTGTGCGTGAACCACGTCCTGGGCGCGGGGGATCGCCCGGTGAGCGTGGCCGTGGGGACGTGGCGCGGCGCGCTGGAGCGGGCCCTCCCCGCCGCCCGCGCGCAGTTCGTCCAGGAGCTGCCGGCCCCGGTCGACGTCCTGGTCGCGCGGGTCCGGGGTCCGCTCGCCCGGAGCCTCTACCAGGCGGAGAAGGGGCTCAAGAACCACGAGCACGTCGTGCGCGACGGCGGCGACATCGTCGTCGAGGCCGACATGACCGACGGCGTCGGCCCCGACCGGTTCGTGCGGCTGCTGGAGGAGGCCCCGACGCTCGAGGCGGCCCTCCGGCGGGTCGAGGAGCGCTACGTCCTCGGCGACCACAAGGCCGTGAAGCTGCGCGCGCTCCAGGCGCGCGGCGTGCGGGTGTGGCTGGCGAGCCCCCACCTGCCGCCGGCGGCGGTGGCGCGGGCGGGGCTCGAGGTCCAGCCGGACCTCCCGGCCGCGCTGGCGGCCGTCCGGCGCGCGCGCGCGGGCGCCGCCGGGGCGGGGCTCGTCGTCGAGGAGGCGGCGGTGCTCACGACCTCGCTGCAGCGGGAACGGTAGACAGCCCCGCCGGGCCGCCCTACCATGCCAGGCCATGCGGCGCGGCGTGACGATCCTGCTCGCGGTCTTGTGGGGGCTCGCGCTCCCGGGCTGTCCGGACTGGAGCCGCCCCGACCCGGCGCTGCGGCGTCCCGGCCCCGGCGACGGCGGGGGCGGCGGGGTCGCGGACGAGGCGCCGGCCAGGGCGCCGGCGCCACGTCTGCCCGCCACTTCACCGTCCGACGTCGGCGCGCCGGCGGGGCTGGACGAGCTCCGCGCCGGCGTGGCCCGGCTCCGCGAGACGCTGGGCGAGGCCGACGCGCTGCGGCGCCTCGAGCGCCTGGAGAGCCTGGGCTTCGACCTGCTCGAGCGCGGGCGGGCCGACGAGCAGGCCGAGGCGGAGGCCCTCCTGCAGGAGCTCTCGGACCTCCGGCTCGAGGTCGTGGACCGTCCTGGCGGCGGCTAGCGAGGAGGCTGCGAAGCGATGGCGAAGGCGTACGTGAAGGTCTGGGTGCAGCCCGGCATGGAGAAGGAGGTCCAGCGCGAGCTGCTCGACGTCGACCAGTTCATGACGGCGGACATCACCGCCGGCGAGCAGGACATGATCTGCCTCGTCGAGGCGGGCAGCTACGAGGAGCTGCTGACCACGGTCATGGGCAAGCTCCGGGCCATGAAGGGGGTCACCCGCACGGTGACGAACCTGATCCTCGAGGTCGAGTAGCGCCTCCGGGCGCCGGCGGATGACCGCGACCGTGTTCCTCAAGCCGGGCCGCCTCCGGGCGGGGGTCCGGCGCCACCCCTGGGTCTACGGCAACTCGATCGAGCGGGTCGAGGGCGAGTACCGCGACGGCGACGTCGTCACGGTGCGCGCGCCGGACGGCCGCTTCGTCGGGCACGCCTTCGTCAACGACCGCTCCCGGCTGCGCCTGCGCCTGGTGAGCTTCGACAGGGACGCGGCGCCCGACCCCGGGCTCCTGCGCGCCCGCGTGCGCGACGCGGTCGCGCTGCGCCACGACGTCCTCGGCCTGCCCGCGCGCGCCGACGCCTACCGGGTGGTGCACAGCGAGGGCGACGGGCTGCCCGGGCTGATCGTCGACCGCTACGGCCCGGCGCTGGCCCTGTCGTGCAGCACGCTCGGCCTCCACCAGCGCCTCGACGTCGTCCTGGACGCCCTGGAGGAGGCGCTCGCCCCCGCGTGCATCCTCGAGCAGCCGCTGCCGGAGGGCGTCAGGGCCGCCGAGGGCCTGCCGGAGCCCCGGGGCGTCCTGCGGGGCGCGCTGCCTGCCGAGGACCCGGTCGTGACCGTCGACGAGCTGTCGTTCGTCGCCCCGCTCCGCGGCGGGCAGAAGACCGGCCTGTTCCTCGACCAGCGCGAGAACGCGCGCCTGGTCGCCGCCCACGCCGCCGGCCGCCGGGTGCTCGACGCCTGCTGCTACGTGGGCACCTTCGCCCTGGCCGCCGCCCGGGCCGGGGCCACGCGGGTGCAGGCGTTCGACTCGAGCCCCGAGGCGGTCGAGCAGGCGCGCGCCAACGCCGCGCGTAACGGCGTGGCCGACCGGGTCGAGGTCGAGCGCGGCTCGCTGCACAAGGAGCTGCGCGCCCGCCTCGACCGGGGCGAGCGCTACGACCTCGTGGTCCTCGACCCGCCCAAGTTCGCCGCGGCCGCCCGCGACGTCGACCGGGCGCGCAAGGGCTACTTCGACGCCAACCAGCTGGCGCTCAAGCTGCTCGCCCCGGGGGGCCTCCTGTTCACCTTCTCCTGCTCGCACCACGTCGACGAGGCCCTCTTCGACGAGGTCCTGCGCGAGGCGTCGACGCGGGCCGAGGTGGACCTCCGGGTCATCGCGCGCCTCGGCGCCGGCGCCGACCATCCGACCGACCTGCACTGCCCCGAGGGGCGCTACCTGAAGGGGCTCGCGCTGCAGCGGCGCGGAGGGGGACGACCGTGACGAGGACGACGCTGGCCGTGACCCTGGCCGCGCTGCTCTGCGGCTGCCGCACGACCGCCACCCCGCCGGAGGGCGCGGTGGAGTCCCGCGAGATGTACCAGGCCGTCGCCAACGCCCTGCCGCGGGCTTCCTTCGGCTGGGGCTCTCCGCCGGGGGTCGTCGGGCTCGCCGCGAGCACGAAGGCCGAGGGGCCCGCCCCCGCCCCCGAGCCGCCGCTGGCCAACGCGCGCGGCGTCCGGGTCGTGGTCGAGGTCTACCGCCCGCGCAGCGTCACGATCCCGTTCGCCGCCGTCGAGCAGGTGACCTACGCCTGGCGCACCCTGCCGAACGCGCTCCTGGCGCCGCTCCTGGTCGTCCCGCTGCAGGCCGTGCGGGCGACGGTCGTCTTCGACGCGCGGCAGGTCGACGGCTTCCTCCCGGCGCTCGAGCGCGACATCGCCCGCCTCGAGGCGATCAGCCGCGAGGTCGGCATGGGCGGACCCTGGGGGCACGCGCAGGGGGTCAAGGCGAAGCTGGCCGACGACGCGGCCGAGTACGGGCCGGGCCGGGTGGCCATGCACTTCGACTACTTCGTGCCGCTGCCGGCGGCGATCCCCTACCGCACGCCCGCCCGGCGCACCGCGGAGGCCTTCGCGTGGTGCGCGGCGCAGGCCGCCCGTCCTCCGGCGCCAGCGGAGGCGCCCTCGGGGCCCACCGCGGGCTGGTAGGTCGATCGGGCCATGTTCCAGCTCGAGGCCGACGCCCGGGACCAGCACCGGCGGTTCGTCCAGCGGGTCCTGGCGACGGAGCAGGTCTGGGGGCTGCGGGTCAACGGCAGCGGCTGGCTCGAGTGCGAGGCCAACGCCGACCCCGACCGGATGGTGATGCCCTTCTGGTCCGACCGCGCCTACGTCGCCCGGTATGCCCCCGTCATGGCCGACCGGTTCTCGTGCGCCGAGCCGGAGGCGATCGCGTTGACCGTGTTCCTCGAGCGCTTCCTCCCGGGCCTCGCTCGTGACCGGCGGCTCGTCGGGACGAACTGGAACCGCCACGGCTGCGGCCTCGAGGTGGAACCCTGCGACCTCCTCGACGAGCTCGGCGCGGGGGGTGGCTGAGGCCCGACCACTGCCAGGTCAGGTCGGCTGGAGCACCCCCGCCAGCAGCAGCCCCGCGACCAGCGCGGCCGCGCCCAGGCGCCAGGCGGCGAACAGGCCGAGCCCGCGCCGCCGCAGGTGCTCGACCATCCAGCGGACGGCGACGACGGCCGAGAGCCAGGCCGCCGCGGCGCCGAGCACGACCGGGCCCGGGCCGAGGGCGAGGATCGCATCCCCGTGCTGGAGGGCCTTGTAGGCGGTCGCGGCCCCCAGGGTCAGGACGCCCAGGAGGAAGGAGAACTCGACGGCGGCGGCGAGGGGGAGGCCCACGAGGACGCCGGCGAGGATCGTCACGAGGCTCCGGCTCGTGCCCGGCCAGAGGGCCAGGACCTGCGCGAGGCCGATCACGAGGGCCTGCCGCGTCGTGGGGTCGAGCTCGAAGGGGGAGGGCGGCGCCCCGGCCGCGCCACCCTCGCCCTCCTGTTCGACCGGCGGCGGCCTGAGCAGCGTGGTCCGGGAGACGCCGACGATCGCGATCCCGCCGACGGTCCAGGCGGCGACGATCGGCCAGAGGCCGAAGAGGTGCTGCTCGATGGTGTCGTCGAAGAGCACGCCCACCAGGGCGGCCGGGAGGAAGGCCACGAGCAGGGCCTGCAGGAGGCGGGCGCCCTTCGGGTCACGCCCCGCGAGGCCGAGCGCGGCCTGGCGCACGCGCAGCCGGTAGAGCCCGAGCACCGCGGCGATCGCCCCGGCCTGGATGCAGATCGCGTAGGCGTTCGAGCCGTCGTTCGCCTCGAGCCCGAGGAGCCGCTGGACGACGAGCAGGTGGCCCGTCGAGCTCACGGGGAGGAACTCCGTGATCC
Organism: Planctomycetota bacterium; assembly: GCA_023954375.1. GTDB lineage: Bacteria > Planctomycetota > J058 > J058 > J058 > JAMLIC01. The sequence continues at coordinate 78,595 of JAMLIC010000018.1, read as the reverse complement.
CCTCGACCACCCCGAGGATGAGCGCTTGCCACCACTCCATCCCGCGCGCGGACCTCCCTCCGGTTCGGACGATACCTCGGCGCCGGGAGGCGGGCCCTCGCCGGCGTCCTCCCCGTCATCGGCCGCGCGCCGGTCCAGGGCGCAGGGCGCTCGCGCGCGCCCGCGGTGCCCCGTCCCGAGCCCGCGCGGACGCGGGCGCGGCGGCGCCGCCGCTCACGCCGGCGCAGGGTCCGGGCACGGCCGCCCGGCCTCGACCTCCGGGCTGAGCACGGGCGGCGCCGTCCAGGCCGTCGCCGGCCGACGCGGGCCGCGCGCGACCCCGGCGACCTCCCCGTAGAGCTCGAGCATGCGCTCGACCTTGGTCAGCCAGTCGAAGCGCGCCACGGCCTGGCGGCGCCCTGCCTGCCCCATGGACCGCCGGAGCCCGGGGTCGCGCGCCAGGCGCAGCATGGCGTCGGCGAGCCCCTCGACGAAGGCGTCCCGGGACGAGGGCTCCACCAGGACCCCGCAGCGCTCGTCCACGTAGTCGGTCGGCCCGCCCCAGCGCGAGGCGATGATCGGGAGCCCCGAGGCCATGCCCTCGAGGACCACGGCCCCGCCGCACTCGTAGAGGCTCGGCAGGACCAGCACGTCGGAGGCGCGCAGCCGGTCGGCGCAGGCGCCGTGGGGGAGGAAGCCCCGAAAGGTCACCTGGCCGCCCAGCTCCAGGCGGCGCGCCTGCCGCTGGAGCGCCGCCCGCTCGGGTCCATCCCCGCAGACGTCCAGGCGCACGTCCCAGGCGCGCGCCACCCGCGCGAACGCCTCGAGGAGGAGGTCGACCCCCTTCCAGCCCACGAGGCGCCCGATGTAGACGAAGCGCACCGGCCCGCCCGAGGGGCGGGCGCGGGGGTGGAACACCCGGTTGTCCACGCCGTTCTCGGGCAGCTCGGCGACCCGGACGTGCCGCACGACCCGCGGCAGCGCCTCGCGGGTGCGGGCGTTCGCGACGAGGAGCAGCGCGGCCCGCCGCTTCCCGGGCAGCGCCAGGTTCAGCGGCTCCGCGACGAGCCGCCCGAGCGTGACGCCCAGGCGCTCGAGCCAGCCCGCGCGGCGCCGGAACGCACGCGGCAGGTCCATCCCGCCGTTCATGGGGCCGACGACGACCGGGGCGCCGACGTCGTGCAGGGCGGACGGCTGCCTTGGCGAGACCGGGTTCGGCGCGTGCACGACGTCGACCCGCGCCTCGGCCACCATGCGCCGAGCCATGCGCCGCTGGATCACCTGGGTGATGGCGTGGCTCACGGCGCCCGTGCTGACCGCCTCGAGGCGCTGCGGCAGGAACCGACCCACCGCCCACAGGGCGCGGTGCGCCAGCGTGTCCGGCACGAAGCGCATCCGGTCCAGCTCCTGCGGGAGCAGCGCCTCGAGCTCGCCCTGGTTCCTCGCGTGCACGAGCAGCCAGGCCTCGACGCCGCGCTCGCGCAGGAGGCGGAAGTGGTGCAGCGGGAGGAACGCCTCGCCGCCTTGCCGCGCCGATGCGTTCTCCGCCACGACGAGCACCCGCACCGCGTCCTCGACCACGAGCCCTCCTGCCGCCCCCGCCGCGACGGGGCCGACGAGGCGGGTAAGGCAAGCCGCTGGCCGATCCCGGCGGTCAGCGCAAACGCCGGTCACACAACGCGTGTCCAGGTCGTGGGACGCGGAGGACTCCCCGCCCCCGGCTCGCCTACGCAGCCGGCTCCTTGCGGAGGAACGTCTGACCCGCCAGGGCGCCGACGGCCGCGCCGGCGGCCAGGAGCGCCAGGAGGAGCGCGCCGTGGACGACGAGCAGGTCGGCGACGCTCGGGGCCTGCGTCAGCGCCTCCCGCATCGGCGGCGGCACCGCGTTCACGAGCTGCGGGTTGCGACGGGCGAGGGTCGGGACGAGCAGCGCGGCGGGCACGTTGAGCAGCGCCTGGAGGAGCCACGCCACCGCGCCCGCGCAGCCGCCGGCCACGGCGCCGTCCTGCGGCCCGAACCAGGCCGTCCGTCGCGCCGCGACCTTCGCCCCGATGAGGCCGGCCAGCGGCGCCCAGAGGAAGCAGCAGGGGGTGAGCAGCCCGGTGAGCAGCCCGGCCACGAGGCCGCCGATGAGGGCCCCGCGGACGTGGTCTGGCCCGGGATCGTCAGGGAGCGCCTGGTCCACGGGTGCATCCTCTCATGCGCGGGCGCGTCCTGACCGACGGGCGTGCTGGCCGTCGTGGTGCGAACAGCCGTCGATCGGAGCAGCGAGCGAGGCGACGAGGCCGAGCGCGGGAGCGAGCCGAGCGGCGACGACGCAGCGCCCGGCATCCGTGGCCGCAGCCGCGATCACACCAGGGCCCTGACCCCCGTGTTCGCAGACGGCCGAGCCGCCCCCGAGCACACCTCACCGCGCCTTCGCAGCAGGAGCGTCAGGCGAGGCCGAGGAGGGCAGGGCGTGTCGGCCGAAGGCGAGGGAGGGGGGCCGTGGGCCGCCGACCGAGCCTGAGCGGTCGGGGCCGACGAAGTCGGCTCCGACCACCGCAGCGCCCGGCATCCGTGGCCGCAGCCGCGATCACACCAGGGCTCTGACCCCCGTGTTCGCAGACGGCCGAGCCGCCCCCGAGCACACCTCACCGCGCCTTCGCAGCAGGAGAGTCAGGCGAGGCCGAGGAGGGCGAGGCGAAGCGGCGCGAAGGCGAGGGAAGGCGGCCTCCTGGCCGCCGACCGAGCCTGAGCGGTCGGGGCCGACGAAGTCGGCTCCGACGCACCGCAGCGCCCGCCATCCTCGGCCGCAGCCGCGATCACACTACGTCTTGGCGCCCCCGGTGAGCTTGTTCACCAGCCACATGATCGGGTCGTAGAAGCGGTCGGCCACGCGCTCCTTGAGCGGGATGATGCCGTTGTCGGTGATCTGGATGTGCTCCGGACACACCTCGGTGCAGCACTTGGTGATGTTGCAGTAGCCCGAGCCGTACTCGTCTCGGATCGCGGGGATGCGGTCGGCCGTGTCCAGCGGGTGCATCTCGAGCTGCGCCAGGTGGATCATGAAGCGCGGCCCGACGAAGGTCTCGTGCTTCTTGTGGTCGCGCAGCACGTGGCACACGTCCTGGCACAGGAAGCACTCGATGCACTTCCTGAACTCCTGGATGCGGTCCACGTCGACCTGCTGCATGCGGTGCGTCCCGTCCGCCTCCTTCGCGCGCGGCTTGAACGGCGGGATCTTCTTCTTCACCTGCATGTTCCACGAGACGTCAGGGACGAGGTCCCTGATGACCGGGAACGTCTTGAGCGGCTGGACGGTGATCACCTCGTCCGGGCCGTACTCGTTCATGCGCGTCATGCAGGCGAGCTTCGGCTTGCCGTTGATCTCGACGCTGCACGAGCCGCACTTGCCGGCCTTGCAGTTCCAGCGCACCGCGAGGTCGCTGGCGTGCGTGGCCTGGATGCGGTGGATGACGTCCAGGACGACCATGCCCGGGTCGACCTGGGCCTGGTACTCCTTGAACTCACCGCCCTTGCTGTCGCCGCGCCAGACCTTGAAGGTGCGCTGACGGGACGGGGTGGCCATGGGGAGCGGCTCAGCCATGAAGCGTCGTCCTCTTCGTGTCCATCCGGGTCGGGTGACGGGTCGGAATGGCGGTCGGTGCCGGGCGCCGACGGCTCAGACCTTGCCGGCCTCCAGGTCCTCGAGCGTGGCGTGGGCGATCTTCTTGAGGTCCTCGGGCGGCGCCGGGCGCTCGACCTTCTCGACGAGCATGGCGCCGTCCGGGCCCTTCCTGGTGACGATGTTGTACTTGAGCCAGGGGTCGTCGCGCTCCTCGAAGAAGTCGATGCGCGTGTGCGCGCCGCGGCTCTCCTCGCGCATGAGCGCCGCGCGGGCGACGGCCTCCGACGTGATCAGCATGTTGCGCAGGTCGAGCGCCGTGTTCCAGCCGGGGTTGTACTGGCTCGAGGGGTGGACCTTCACCTCCTCGGCGCGCTTCTTCAGGCCCTGCAGCTCCTCGATGCCCTTCTCCAGCCCCTCGCGCTCGCGGACGATGTTCACGTGCTTGGACATCGTCTCCTGCAGGGCGTCGACGACCACGAACGGGTTCTCGCCCGCCTCGCGGTGGAGCGGCGCCGTCGCCCGGCGCACGCTCGCCAGCACCGCGTCCTCGGGGGGCTGCGGGCGGCTCGCGAGCTTCTTCACGTACGCCGCCGCGCCGTCGCCGGCGAGCTTGCCGAAGACGACAAGGTCGCTGAGCGAGTTGCCGCCCAGGCGGTTGGCCCCGTGCATGCCCGCGCCGGCCTCGCCGGCCGCGAACAGGCCAGGCACGTTGGTCATCTGCGACTCGGCCGCGACCCGCACGCCGCCCATGAAGTAGTGGAGCGTCGGACCGACCTCCATGGGCTCCTTGGTGATGTCGAGCTCCGCGAGCACCTTGAACTGGTGGTACATCGAGGGGAGCTTCTTCCTGATGTACTCCGCGTCGCGCCGCGAGGCGATGTCGAGGAAGGCGCCGCCGTGGGGCGAGCCGCGGCCCTCCTGCACCTCCTTGCTGATCGCCTTGGCCACGACGTCACGCGTGAGCAGCTCGGGCGGGCGGCGCGCGCTCTTGTCGCCGGCGAGCCAGCGGTTCGCCTCCGCCTCGGTGTCGGCCGTCTCCGGCGCGAACCTGGGCGGAATGTACTTGAACATGAACCGCTCGCCCTTGTTGTTGAGCAGGATCCCGCCCTCGCCGCGGACGGACTCGGTGACCAGGATCCCGCGCACCGAGAGCGGCCAGACCATGCCCGTCGGGTGGAACTGGGTGAACTCCAGGTCCATGAGCTCGGCGCCGGCCTCGTAGGCCATGCCGTAGCCGTCGCCCGTGTACTCCCACGAGTTCGACGTCACGCGCCAGGCCTTGCCGGCGCCGCCGGTGGCGAGGATCACGGCCGGCGCCTTGAACAGGACGAAGCGCCCGGTCTCGCGGAAGTAGGCCGTGCAGCCGGCGATCGCGTCCCCGGCCTTGATCAGGTCGAGGGCCGTGCACTCCATGTAGACCTTGAAGCCCTGGTGCACGCCGTAGTCCTGCAGCGTGCGGATCATCTCCAGGCCCGTGCGGTCGCCGACGTGGGCGAGGCGGGGGAAGCGGTGCCCGCCGAAGTTGCGCTGATTGATGAGCCCGTCGGGCGTCCGGTCGAAGACGGCGCCCCACTCCTCGAGCTCGCGGATGCGGTCGGGCGCCTGCTGGGCGTGGAGCTGGGCCATGCGCCAGTCGTTGAGGAACTTGCCGCCGCGCATGGTGTCGCGGAAGTGGAACTTCCAGTTGTCGCGCTTGTCGACGTTGCCCATGGCGGCCGCCGCGCCGCCCTCGGCCATCACGGTGTGCGCCTTGCCGAGGAGCGACTTGCACACGACGGCGGTGTTCAGGCCGAGCCGGGCGCACTCGATCGCGGCGCGGAGGCCCGCGCCGCCGGCGCCGATCACGATGACGTCGTGCTCGTACGTCTGGAGGTCGGAGAGGTCCATGTGCCTTCGTCCCGGGCTAGAAGCCCCAGGTGTTGTAGTCCGTGATGATGCCCATGGAGACGAGCCGCACGTACAGGTCGGTGAGGCCGACCGAGAAGAGGCTCAGCCAGGCGAACTCCATGTGGCGGCGGTTGAGCACCGTCACCCAGCTCCACAGCTTGAACCGCACCGGGTGCTTCGAGTAGGCGTTCACGTTCCCGCCCACGAGGTGACGGAACGAGTTGCAGCCGAACGTGAAGCAGGCGAGCAGCGTCGTGTTGAGGCAGAGGACGAGGGTCCCCACGCCCACGCCGAACTCGCGCCGGTCCGTGGCCGGGTTGTACTTCATGAAGGCGATCAGCGCGTCCCAGGTGAGGACCACGATGAAGCCCAGCGCGAAGTAGAGCGCGTACCGGTGCAGGTTCTGGAACGCCAGCAGGCGCCGCTCGCCGTCGTAGGTGCCGGGCATGCGCGCGCCGACGGCGCAGCCGGGCGGGCTGGCGACGAACGAGCGGTAGTAGGCCTTGCGGTAGTAATAGCAGGTGAAGCGGAAGGCGCCGGGGAAGATCAGGATGAAGAACGCCGGCGTCACGAAGGCCGGGATCCACTCGGGCCAGCCGGCGAACCAGGCGTGATCGAGCGGCGCGCCGCCCGCCACGTCCGGCTTGATCAGCAGGAGGGGCGAGTAGAAGGGCGAGAGGTACGGCTCGGCGTAGTAGTGCTCACCCTGGAAGGCCGCCCAGGTCGAGTAGATGATGAACGCGAGGATCGTGGCGACGGTCGCCGTCGGCCCCGCCCACCACGAGTCCTGGCGGCGCGTGCACCCGAGGCAGGACTGGTGCCCGCCGGGCTCGAGGACGGTCTGGCTCATCGGTCGAAGCTCCGGGTCGAACTCGCTCCCGTCGAGGGCGCGCCTGCGCGCGCGTCGAGGGGAGGCAGTCGAAGGGTGCGCAGGATACCACCGCGTCGGGGCGAGGCCAGAGCAACCCGGGGCCTGTTGGCGCCAGGGCGCTCACGGCTATAATCCGGGCTCTGGCAAGACCTGAGACCCGGGCGGCTCCCCCTCGTCGACGAGGCGCGCGGCCCCGCCCCCCGATTCCCCTGGAGCGTCGCTGGTGCGCCTGATCGAGATCATCGGCAGCGAGGGGATCCTCCCCGACCTCAACGCCAGCTTCCGCGACGAGGCCTTCCTCGAGATCGTCGACCAGCTGGTCGCGACCGGGCGCTTCGACCAGCGGCACAAGGAGGACCTGCTCATGGCCCTCCTCAAGCGCGAGTCGCTCGGCGCGACGAGCATCGGCAACCACGTGGCGATCCCCCACGTGAAGACCGAGCTCGTGAAGGAGTTCGTGGGCGCGATCGCCATCTCGAAGAAGGGCATCGACTTCGCGCCGGGCGAGGAGAAGGTGCACGTCATCATCCTCTTCCTCTCCCCGGCGCGCGCCGTGTCGGGCCACCTGCGCCTCCTGGCGCACATCGGCGGGATCCTGAACCACGACGGCTACGTGCGCCTCCTGCGCGACGCCGAGGGCAAGAGCGAGATCCTCGACCTCGTGCGCGACGCCGAGCGCATGATCTTCGGCGACCCGTCGGCGGCCGACGAGGACGGCGACGACCGGCAGCCCGGCAAGGACCCTGTCTTGGCCTGAGACGGCTGCAGCCGCGGATGCCGGCTGTACTGGCTCGACGGCTGCGGCCGCGGATGCCGGCCGAGGCGGCGCGCGCGCGGGTCGTAGGATCCGACGATCGATACGACCCGCGCGCGCGCCGCCTCGGCTCGTCCTCCGCGGCCTCGCCTCGCGTGTGGCTGCGTTCCGCCCGTGGCCGGGACCATGGCTCGAGGCTGCGCTCGACGGGTTGCCGTAGTCGTGGCGGAGCGTCGTGGCCGAACGTACTCGTGGCCGAACGTCGTGGCCGAGCGTCTGTCACCGGGCACGAGCTTCCAACTCGGCGTGACGCACGCGCACTGCCGCGCGGGTCAGCGGGCGCGGTGGGTGTCGACGAGGACCGGGCCGACGACGTTGAGCAGGCCGCGGAGGGTGTGCTCGGACTCGTCGAGCTGCGCGGCGGTGTAGACGCCGAGGGCGCGGACGCGCGCGAGGGCGTCCGCGACGTCGGCCTCGCGGCCGCCGGCCGCGGCGGCGCGCGCGATGAGCAGCCAGGCGCTGGCCTGGGCGACGGCCGGGAGGTTCGGACGCTCCAGGAGGTCGCGCGAGACCTGCTCGGCCATGCCGAAGGCGCCGGCGTTGACGTAGAAGGTGGCCAGCGCCAGCGCCGCCTCCGGGCCGGCGGCCCCGGCGAGGCGCGCGCGGAGCAAGGCGCGGTGCTGCTCGAGGAGGCAGCTCGCGTCGCGCGTCCGGGCGGCCTCGACCTCCGCGCGCTCGACCTCGGGGTCGGTCGCCGGGGCCGGGATGATCCGGGGCAGCCCGCGGCGGGGGTAGCGGCCCAGCGGCACGAGGCGCTGGTACGCGGGGAACTGCCGCCAGCGCTGGGGATGGTGCGCGCCGCGCATGTTCAGGTAGATCGCCGCCTCCTGCACCTCCGCCTCGGCGCCGGGGTCGGGGCTGGAGGCCGGGTCGTCGCCGAGCCGGTCGAGCACCACGTCGAGCTCGCCCAGGAGCTGCCGCCCCAGCGCCTGGGGCAGCGGCCGCGTCGAGCCGGCCATGGCCCGCAGCGCGGCCCCGATGGTCTGGGCGTAGGCGGGGTGGGCGTCAGGCAGGAGGTCGGCCATGTCCTCGAGCCACAGGAGCGCGCGGTAGGGGGCGCGCCGCGCGGCCTCGACGAGGTCCTGGGCGGCGCCCGCGTCGCCCTGCCGCCCGCGGGCGAGCGCGCGGTGGAGCAGGGCCTCGGCCGAGACCTCGCGGCCGAGGCGGTGGTCGTAGAGGCGCCGCGCGGCGGCGGGGTCGTCGAGGGCCAGAGCGGCGTGGGCCGCGGGCAGGGCGTCGCCGACCGGCGCGACCCGCGGCCGGGCCGCCTCGACCCGCAGGCGCTCCAGGGTCACGCGGCTCTCCATGGCCCAGAGCGCCTGCTCGACGACGCTCTCGCTCGAGGCGTGCGCGGGCGACCGCACCCCCGCGAGGAGGACGGCGCCGGGGAGGGCGTCGACGACGACCTCCTCCGTGAGGAGCGCGCGCCCGCCGGCGTCGGCGAGGCGCACGCGCGCCCGCGCCCCGCCCCGCTCGAGCGGCGCGAGCTCCAGGCGGAAGGCGACCGCGCCCTCGAACCGCGGCAGCCGCGCCAGGCCGCCGACGGGCGCCCCGCCCACCACCGCCCGGCAGCTCGGACGCCGCGTGGCCACGTCCCAGAGCCAGAGGCGGAGCCCCGTGAGGCGGTCGGGGCCGAGGTCGCCCACCCGCGGCTCGAACAGCCCCACCTCGACCGCCGTCGCCCAGCCGTGCCCGTGCAGGCGCACCTGGCCCTCGACCACGAGCGGCGCGCCGCCCCCGAGGTCGACCGGGACGACCGCCCACTGGTCGGCGTCCGGGGAGCAGCGCAGCGTCAGGGCGCGCCCGGCGACCGCCACGCGCAGCGGCGCGTTGACGAGCAGCGCGCCGCGCACCTCGGCCTGCGTCGGGTCGAGCTCCAGCGGCGTCAGCGCGCCGAGGCGCTGGAGGCCCTCGCGGCGCGCCCGCAGCCGCGCCTCGACCTCCGGCTCGGGGCCCGTGGCGAGCGCGCCGGCCAGCGCCAGGTCGGCCGCGGCGGCGTCGCCCGCCTGCTCGTGCGCGTGCGCGGCGCGCTCCCAGGCGGCCAGGGCGTCGCGCGGCGACAGCTCCCCGGCCGCCGCCAGCCCGGCGCACTCCGCGGCGACCCGGGTCCACGCCGCCCGCGCCTCCTGGGCGCGGCGCTCGCCCACCTCGCCGTCGAGCCGGGCGAAGGCGCGCGCGGCGTCGTCGCCGGCGCGCCGGGCCTCGGCGACGAGCGCGTCCGTGACCGCCAGCGCCGCGGCGGACGCCGCCCACGACCCCGGGTGCTCGGCCCGCAGCCTGGCGACGAGCGCGCGCGCCGGCTCGAGGCGCCCCAGCGCGACGAGCGCGCGGCAGCCGCGCAGGAGGTCGAGCGCGGGGTCCGCGGCCGCCGCTCCAGCGAGAGGCTCCGCGGCCGGGGCGGCGCCCACGCCGTGCACGGCCGCGCCGAGGAGCACCTCGGGCCGGCCGTCGCCGTCGACGTCCGCCACGAGCAGGCGCCGGGCGGCTGCCCCCGCGGTCACGGCCACGGCCGGCGCCGGGTTGTGGGTCAGCCGCAGGTCGTCCTTCGCCGCCAGCTCGAGGAGCCAGCCGCGCCCCTCGACCGAGGCCGCCCGCGCGACGTGCGGGCGGCCGAGCAGGGGCAGGACGGCGGCCTGGACCCCGTCGGCGAGGGTCCGCGAGCCGGGGCTGGACGGCTCGTCGGGGCCGTAGGTCCAGCGGGCGACGACCGCCGGCGGGCCCCGGCCCTCGTCGGTCGCCTCGACCAGGTACACCCCGTCGCGCCCCCGCCAGGGCTCGAGCGCCGTGGACACCCCCAGGTCGGCGTCGTCGCGCGCCGCGTCGACGACGACGAGCACGCCCGCGCGCCGGCCCTCGATCGGGTACGGCACCAGGTCGCGCACGACCCCCACGGGCAGCCGCGCCCGCGACACGAGCGCCGCGCGCTCCGGCTCCCAGGCGAGCACCTCGAGCTCCTGGGAGAACTGCGAGCCGCCGACCAGCACCTCGGCCCGCCCGTCCCCGTCGAGGTCGGCCACGGCCACCTTCGAGACGGCGTAGCGCCGGTCCCGCTCGGCCGAGAACAGCGGCTGGTACTGCCGGCCGCGGGTGACCAGCATCGAGCTGGCGCCGTTCTCCCAGAACGCCACGACCACGTCGTCCTCGCCGTCGCCGTCCACGTCGCCCGAGGCCACCGCGTGCGGGTGGGCGCTGATCTGCATGTTCCACTCGACCCAGCGCGGGCCGCCGCCCGTGAGGCGGGCCGTCCCCAGCTGGCCCTGGCTGGTGACGAGGAAGAGCTCGTCGTGGCCGTCGCCGTCGCGGTCCGAGGGCAGGAGGAAGCGCACCGCCGCCCCTCCCTCGACCTGCCGCGCGCCGTCGCCCGGGCGGACGAGGGCCTCCGGTCGGTCGCCCGGCCGCAGGCGGCGCGTCCACACCGTCGCGCCCTGCGCGAACACGAGGTGCGGCCCGTCGGGGCCGCGCGCGACCGCGACGTGGTCGGCCGCGGGCAGGGGGAGCGACGGCGCCATGAGGCCCGCGAAGGCCGCGAGGCGCTCGACCTCCGGCGGCGCATCCGGCCTCAGCCGCTCCGCGTGGGCGAGGGCGTCCGCCCAGCGGCCCCGGTCGGCGAGGAGCTGCACGAGCGTGGCCGCGGCCCGCCGGCCGGTCGCGTCGAGGGTGCCCGCCAGGCGCGTGAGCTCCTCGACGGCCAGGTCGCGCGCTCGCGGGTCGCTCAGGCGCGCGAGCGCCGCCGCGGTCTCCTCGCGCGCCGCGCGCCCCGCCGGGCCCTCCGGGTCCGCCAGGCCCGCCTCGACCAGCAGCGCGTCGCGCGCCGCCGGGTCGGCGCCGCTCGCCTGCCGCCGCAGGGCCTCGGCGCGCAGCGACGCCGCGCGCCCCAGGTCGACCCGCGCGAGGCCCCGCTCGGCCGCCTGGAGGCGCTCCGACCCCGCGGGGGCGAGGGTCGCCAGGAGGTCGCGCCGCAGCGCCGCGGCCTCGGCGGTCGCGGGCGAGCGCCTCCAGGTCGCCGGGGTCGTCGGCGGCCAGGGCCGCCGCCGCGCGGTCGAGGCGCTCGCTCGCCGCGGCCTCGGCCCGACGCTCCACCTCCGCGAGGCGCCGCGCGGAGAGCCGGCCCGACGCGGCCACGGCCGACGCCGCCAGCCCGGCCCCGAGGACGACCGCGCCGACCGTCAGCGGGCCGGCCACGCGGCGCGCGCGCCGCAAGAGCAGCCCCATGCGGCCGGGCGGACGCGCGGCCACCGTGCGGCCCGCCAGGCAGCGCCGCAGGTCCTCCGCGAGCTCCCGGCAGGAGGGGTAGCGCGCGTCGCGCTTCTTCTCCAGGCACTTGAGGCAGATCGCCTCCACCTCCGGCGACAGCCCCGGCCGGTGCGCCGACGGCGGCGTCGGCGGGTCGCTCACGACCGCCTGCATGGTCTGGAGGTGCGTCGCGAGGTCGAACGGCGGGCGGCCGGTGAGGCACTCGTAGAGGATCGCCCCGAGGCCGTAGACGTCGGTGCGCGCGTCGAGCGTCTGGTTGTGGCCCATGGCCTGCTCGGGCGACATGTAGCTGGGGGTGCCCAGCGCGGTGCCGGTGGCGGTCAGGCGCTGGTTGCCCCGGGCCTTGGCGACGCCGAAGTCCGTGACCCGCGGCACGCCGTCCGCGTCGAGGAGGATGTTCGCCGGCTTGAGGTCGCGGTGGAGGATCCCGCTCCGGTGCGCGTGCTCGAGCCCGTCCGCCGCCTCCGCCAGCACCTCGAGGGCGCGGCGCTCGTCCATGGGCCCGGTGCGCCGCAGGAGCGCGTGCAACGTCTCGCCGCGGACCAGCTCCATGGCCAGGTAGCGGACGCCGTTGGCCTCGCCGACGTCGTGGATCGGGACGATGTTGCGGTGCGAGAGGCGCGCCGCGGCGCGGGCCTCGTTGAGGAAGCGCTGCACGTCCTCGCCCGTGGCGTCGACGCCCGGGAGGAGCGTCTTCAGGGCCACCGCGCGCTGCAGGCGCTCGTGCATGGCCTCGTAGACGGCCCCCATGCCGCCCTGGGCGATCAGCGACGTGATGCGGTAGGGCCCCACGCGCCGCCCGACGAGCCCCGAGGTCGTCAGCGGCTCGCGCGCGTCCTGGCCCGACGACTGCAGGAGCCGCCCGTGGTCCGGTCCCGAGGGCGCGAGCCGCGGGTCGGGGTGCCCGGCGCGCGGATGCTCGGCCCCGGAGCCCGGCCGGCCGTCGGGGCGGGGCCGCAGGTCGCCCGAGCGGGAGACGTCGACGCGCGGGTCGAAGTAGCGAGGGCGGTGGTCCTGCGACGACCCCGGGTGACGGTGGTCCTGCGAGGAGCCGGGGTGCGGCGGCGGCGGCGGCGGCGGTCCTGGCGGCGGCCCGGCGAAGCGCGGGTCGAGGCGCGGGTCGTGCGGGGCGGGCGGCACGGGGCCATGATCGGTCGAGGGGCGGTCGTCGTGCAAGGCGCGCCGGCCGCCGCGGTGTGATCGCGGCTGCGGCGGAGGATGGCGGGCGCTGCCGTTCGCCAGGGTGTCGCGCTTCGCGCGACACCCTGGCCGCTCAGGCTCAGTCGGCGGCCAGGAGGCCCCCTTCCCTCGCCTTCGCGCGGACACGCCGGGCCCTCCTCCGCCTCGCCTGGGGCTCTCGCTGCGGAAGCGCGGTGAGGTGTGCTCGGAGGGGGGCCGGGCCTGTCCTCGAAGCAGGCTGCTTCCTCTGCTCCTCCGTTGTGAGTACCTTCTCCGGGGTCCCGGCCGGCCTCGTGTCCGTTCAGGTGGAGGGCCGGGTCCGCGGGCGAAGGGCCGTGATGCGCGCGCCGACGACGAGACGGACCGGGCCGTGAGCCGCGAGGCGCCGCTGGCGCGCGGGCTCACCGACTCGGCGCTCCTCGTCCTCGGGTCGGTGCTCGCGGCCGTCCTGGGCTTCGTGTCGCTGCGCCTCCTGCTCACCGGGCTCACGGAGGCCGACTACGGCCGCTACTCGGTCTTCCAGGCGGCGGCCGGGCTCCTGACCGTCGTCCTCCTCTGGCCCGTGCCGGCCGTCCTCCGCCTCGGGGCGGAGGAGATGGACGCCCGCGGCCGGCTCGGTCGGACGCTCGGCTCGGTCGGAGGGCTCGTGCTCGCCACGGCGGCCGTCGTCGGCCTCCTCGCCCTCGTGGCGCGCGGCCCCCTGGACCGGTGGGTCGCGGGCGACGCGCCCGACCGGCAGCCGGTCTGGGGCTACGTCCTCGCCTACGCGCTGGCCTCCGCGCTGGCCATGCTCACCGCCGCCCTGCTCCAGCCGGGGGGCAAGGTGGGGCTGCGCACGCTCGTGCCGGCGCTGACGCGCGGGCTCTACGCGCTGCTGCTCCTCCTGCCCTTCCTCGAGGGGGCGCTGACGCTCGAGCGCGTCCTCCTGCTCGTGGTGCTCGCGACGCTGCCGGGGGTCGTGGCCCCGCTCGTCCTCCTCTCGCGCGCGCTCGACCTGCCGCGCGTCGACGGCGCCATGGTGCGCCGCGCGGCGCGCTTCGGCGCGCCGCTGGTCGCCCGCAACCTGGCCGTGACCGGCCTCCTCGTCGTCGACGTCGTCGTGATCGACGCCCTCGTCGGCCCGGCCGCGGCCGGCCACTACGACGTGGCCTACCGCGTGGCGGAGCAGGTGGTCGTGTTCGGCTTCGTGCTCGACTTCCTCAGCGGGCCGGTGCTCGCCACGGCGGCCGCCCGCGGCGAGCGGCGCACGCTCGAGCGGTTCGTGCGCCTGGCCGTGCCCCAGCTGACGCTCCTCTGGAGCCTGGGCGCGGCGCTCCTCGTCGTCTTCAGCGGGCCGATCATGCTCCTCCTCGGCGCGCCGGCGGCCGACCTGTCGGCCCGGGTGCTCGAGGTGCTCGCCGTGGCGATCGCCATCCGGGGCGTGGCCACGCTCGAGCAGCCGGTCCTCGACGCCCACATGGTCTCCGCCTGGCCGACGGCGCTCCTGGTCGCCGCCCTGGCCCTCAACGCCGGGCTCGACGTGGCGCTCCTCCAGGCGGGCGCCGGCGTGCTCGGCCCGGCGCTCGCGACGGTGGCCGCCTTCGCCCTGCACGGGGCCGCGCGCTCGTGGTACCTCGGCCGGCGCTTCGGGGTGCCGACCCTGCGCCCCTATCTGGGCGTCCTCCCGGCGGCGGCGCTGGTCGTCGCCGCGCCCTGGCTCGAGGGCGTCGCCGCGCGGCTGGCGGTCTGGCTGCTCCTCGCGGCGCTGTCGCTGGTCCTCGCCCGGCGCCTGGGCCTCCTCTCGGCCGAGACGCGCGACGCGCTCGCCGGCGTGCGCATGCCCACGGCGCTGCGGCGGCTGCTCGAGCGGGTCTACGTCGACCCGCCGCCCGCGCCGCCCGCGCCGCCCGCCCCGGCCGACGACGGGCGCCGGCGGGTCCTCCTGCTCACGACCGAGCTGCGCCCCGCCGGGGCCGAGCGGGTGATCTACGAGCTCGCCACGCGGCTCGACCCGGCGCGGCATCAGGTCGTCGTGGCCTCGCTCCGCAGCCCCGGCGGCGACGACGGCGACGTCGCGCGCGCCCTCGTCGCCCGCGGCGTCCCCGTGGTCCCCCTGCGGCTCGGGGGGAAGCTGGACGTCGGCGGCGCCTGGCGGCTGGCGCGCCTGGTCCACCGGCTCCGGCCGCACGTGCTGCACGCGCACCTGTTCCACGCCAACCTCGCCGCCCGGCTCCTCGGCCGGCTCGCCGGGGCGCGCCGCGTGGTCTCGACCGTGCACGTCGTCGAGCGCCGGCCGCTCCCGGCGCGCTTCCTCCTCGAGCGGCTCACGGCCCGCCTCGACGACCGCACGGCCTGCGTCTCGCAGGCCGTGGCGCGGTTCGCCCTCGCCCGCCTGGGGGCGGCGCCCGGGCGGCTCGTCGTCGTCCGCAACGGCATCGACCTCGCCCCCTTCGCCGCGCTCCCGGCGCGCGACGAGGCGCGGGCCGCCCTCGGCCTGCCGTCCGACGGCCTGCTCGTGGGCGCGGTCGGCCGCCTCGACCCGCAGAAGGGGTTCGACGTGCTCCTCGACGCGTTCGCGCGGCTCGAGGCGGAGGCCACCCTGGTCGTCGCCGGCGCCGGCCCCGAGGAGGCGGCCCTGCGCGCGCGGGCCGCGCGGCTCGGGCTCGGCGGGCGCGCGGTGCTGCTGGGGCACCGCCCCGACGTGCCGCAGGTGCTCGCCGCGCTGGACGTCTTCTGCATGCCCTCGCGCTGGGAGGGCTTCGGCCTGGCCCTCGTCGAGGCCATGGCGGCCGGCCTCCCGGTCGTCGTCAGCGACGTCGACTCCTTGCCCGAGGTGCTCGGCGACGCCGGCGTGCTCGTCGCGCCGGACGACCCGGCCGCGCTCGCCGCCGCGCTCGCCCCGCTCCTGATCGACCCGGCGCGCCGCGAGGCGCTCGGGCGGGCGGCCCGGGCCCGGGCCGCGCGGTTCGACGTGGGCGGCATGGTGGCCGCGTGGGCGGCGCTCTACGAGGGCCTCGGCCCCGCGGTCGCCGAGGCCCCCCGGTGACCTCGGCGCCCCCTGCGACCGGCCCGGCTCGGCTTGGCGGCTCGCTCCCCCGTCGGTTACGACCTGCGTGGGGGGCGGCCGTTCGTGGTTGACGGGCCTGCGGACGACGAAGGAGGGCGCGAGGCCGCGCGTCCCGAGGCCACCGCGGCGGGCCGGCTGGACGCGGCGGCGGCCGCGCTGCTCCGCCGCGTGTTCGTCCCGCTCTGCCTGCTCCTCCCGGCCGCGACCTACGCGCGCCTGTGGTTCGGCGTCGACGTGACCGACGAGGCCTTCTACGTCGCCATGGCCCACGGCTTCGCCTCGGGGAGCCGGCCGTTCGTGGACGAGTACTCCATCACGCAGACGGCGGCGCTCGGGCTGACCCCGCTGGTGTGGGCGTACGAGCGGCTGGTCGGCTCCACCGAGGGCCTGGTGCTCTTCGTCCGGCACCTGTTCTTCGCGCTCCAGGCGGGGACCGCGCTGGTCGTCTTCGCGCGGCTGCGAGAGGAGGTCCCGCGCCCCGTCGCGGCGGCGACGGCCGCGCTCGTGTTCGCCTTCGTGCCGTTCAGCATCCCGAGCGTCAGCTACAACACCGCCGGCGCGCTGCTGCTCACCGCGGGCCTGCTCGCGGCGACCTTCCGGCGCCGCCTCCCGTGGCGGCTCGAGCAGGTCGCGGCCGGCCTGGCCCTGGGGGGCGCGGCGTTCGCCTACCCGCCGCTCGCGCCGGCCGTCGGCGTGGCCCTCGCCGTCACGGCGCGGCGCGACCGCGCCGCCCTCCCGGGCCTGTGCGCGGGGCTGGCCGTCCCGCTCGCCCTGGCCCTGGCGCTCGTCGCCCACGCCACGCCGTCGCGGGTGCTCGAGGCGACCGCGTTCCTGAGCACCTCGCGCACGACGGAGGGGCTGGAGAAGGTGCAGGTGATCGCCCGTGGGGCCTGGGAGGCCCTCCCCGTCGAGGGGCCGGCGCGCTACGCGCTGGCGCTCCTGCTCGTCGCGGCGGCCCTCTCGGGGCGCGCCGCGGCCGTCGCGCTCCCGACCCTCGCCCTGGCGTTCGCGGTCCGCCTGGACGGCGCGCTGCCGCGGGGCCAGCTCCTCCTCGCCTTCGTGGCGCTGCTCGGCCCGGCCCTGCGGGTGCGGCGGGCGTCGGACGCCGGCGGGGTCTGGGCCGTCTCCTTCGTCGCCGCCGCGTGCACGTCGCACGCGAGCTCGAACGGGTTCACGAACGCCTGCCTGGGGCTCCTGCCGGCGCTCCTCTGCGCCGTGGCGTGGGCCGCCCGCGCCGCGGACGAGCGCCCCGGCGAGCGCGGCGCGGGCGCGCGGGCGTCGCTCGCGGCCGGCTGCTGCCTCGTGGTCGCGACGCTCGGGGCCGCCCCGTTCACTTACGTGTATCGGGACGCGCCGCTCTCGCAGCTGACGGCCACCGTCGACGCGGGGGCCTACCGCGGGCTCCGCACGACGCCGGCTCGCCGCGACCTCCTCGGCCAGGTCGCTCGCGACCTCGCGGCGGCCTCGGCCGACCGGCGCTCGATCTTCGTCTTCGACGACTTCCCCGCCGGCTACCTGCTCACCGACCTCGTCCCGCGCGGCCCCGGGATGTGGATCTCCTCGCCGTCGTACAGCCAGGTCGATCGTCGCTTCTACGTCCGCTCCTTCGACGAGGACGGCCCGCCCGACGTGGTCCTCCTCTACGAACCGTTCCCGGACGCGGCGCGGCCCGCCCATGACCCCCTGCGCGCGCGCTTCGCGCCCCCCGCTTACGACGTCGTGGTCGAGCGGGAGGGCTACTCGGTCCTCGCGCGGCGGCGCTGACCGGCCGAGCGAGCGTCCGTCCCGCCGCCCCGGCGGCGCTGATAGACTGGAGGCCGTGACGCGCGCGCTCGAGCGAAGCCTCCTCCTCGCGGCGGGCCCGCTCGACGTGTTCGCCGCCCTGAGTCGGCCCGAGGGGCTGGCCGGCTGGCTCGCCGACCGCGCCGCCGAGACCCCCACCGGCGCGCGGCTCGAGTGGGACGTCGCGGGCGGCGTCGCGACCACCGACCTCGAGGTCGTCGAGCGCGCGCCCGGCAAGCGCCTCGTCTTCCGCTGGGCGGGCTGGGGCGTCGAGCGCACGCAGGTCGCCTGCTACCTGACGCCCGAGGCCGGCGGCACGCGCCTCGTGCTCGTCGAGGCCGGCTTCGGCGAGGGGCCCTGGTGGGACCTCGCGGTCGAGGAGGAGGGCGAGGGCTGGGACGAGGCGCTCGCGCGCCTGGTGCGCCTGCTCGGGCCCGGGCCGAGCCGCCGGATCGAGAAGGAGGCGGTGCTGCCGGCGCCGGCCGAGCGCGTCTACGCCGCCCTGACGCAGGAGGACGAGCTGCGCCGCTGGCTCTCGCGCGAGGCGCGCTTCGAGCCGCGGCCGGGGACCTCCTACCGCCTGGCCGAGGGCTCCGCCGTGGCCGGCCGGGGGCGCGTGCGCGCGCTCAGCCCGGACGAGGCGATCGCGCTCAGCTGGCACTGCGACCCCGAGCTCCCGCCGACCGAGCTCCTCCTGCAGGTCGAGCGCGCGCCCGGGGGCGCGCGGCTGCACCTCGCGCACTCGGGCCTGGGCGCCGGGTGCGAGTTCAACCGCGCCTTCGAGGAGCTCGAGGAGGCGTGGGAGGACGCGCTGTTCCTGCTGCGCCGCTACCTCGCGGGGGGGCGGCCGTGAGCGGCAAGAAGGCCCCGCCGCGCCGCTGCCCGCTGTGCGCCGAGCCGGTCAAGGCCGACGCGGTCAAGTGCCGCGCCTGCGGCTCGACGCTCGCGCGCGTCCCCGGCCTCGCTCCGGCGAAGACCGCCGGCAAGGGCGACGACGACGACGCCTGGCCGGCGCCGGGCGAGGAGGACGTGGGACTGATGGGTTTCGGCGCCGTCGTCGGCGGACTCGTGGGCTTCGGCGTGGGCGTGTGGTTCGTCGGTCCCGGGCTCCTGCCGGTCGTCGTCGTCGCGGGCGCGGCCGCGGGCGGGGCGCTGGGCCGGGCCCGGGGGTGAGCGCGGCGCCGCCGGCCCCGGCCGGCCCCCGCCGATGGCCGCTCGCCGTCGCCGCCCTGCTGCTCCTCCTCGTGCCGCTCGTCCGGCCGACGGTGAGGTGGGTGGACCCGGGCGCGGCCGTCGCCGCGGCCGGCCACGGGGAGCTCTACGGGCAGGTGCGCTGGTCCTGGCGCCTGAAGGACGTCGGCCCCTGGGTCGATGCGGTCGACCCATGGGGGTGGCCCTGGGCGCTGGGCGAGGAGGTCGGCCCGTACGGCGGGATGACGCAGCGCTGGTACTCGGTCGGGCCGAACGGCCGCGACGAGGGCGGCGAAGGCGACGACCTCTCGATCTACGACGGGGAGGTCCGCAGCGCGGTCACTTTCGTGCTCTACGTGTGGGGGCGCGACCTGCTCGTAGCCCTTGCGCTGCTCCTGCTCGGCTGGCGGTTCGGAGGTGAGGCCCTCCTCGCGCCGAGGGCCGAACGGACCTCACGCGAGGTCCTGCGGGCGCTCGCCCTGGCCGCGCCGCCGGTGGGCGTCTTCTGCGCGGCGGTCGTCGTCGCGGCGAACTGGTTCCGGTGGCCGAGCCGCCTGCTCGAGGTCGCGACCGACCTCGCGGCCGCCTCGAGCCCGCTGGAGGTCCAACCGCTCGTCACGCTCGCCGGCTCTCTGGGGTTCGTCGCGTTCCTCGCGGCCCTGGCGTTCCGGCTGCGGCTGGTCCAGGCGTTCGAGCCGGCGCAGGCGCGGTACGTCCTCCGGCGCGCGGACGCCGTCCTCCTCGGCTGCGCGCTCGTCCTGCTCGTGCAGGCGCCGCTGTCGAGGGCGCTCTGGCGCGCGCTCAGCCCGCGCATGCTGGCCGTGCAGTCCTATCGCGACATGCTGGCCAGCCCCGTCGATGCGTGGGACGCCTGGCGCGACCCCTGGGGCAGCCCATGGTGCCGTGACGGGATGATCGACGGCTACACGTGGTCGGCCGGCCCCGACCGCGTCGACCAGGGCATGCGGGGCGACGACATCGTGGTGGGCTTCGGGTACTGCGACTTCCCGGCGCTGGACCACGTCTACCTGAACGCGCCCGCGTTGCTCGCCCTCGCCGCCCTGCTCCTCGTCGGCGGGTGGTGCGCCGCGCGGCCGTTCGGCCGCCGCCTGATCACGCGTCCCCCCGACTGACGCCGTCAGGCGGCTGGAGGGCCGTGGCGGCGCACGATCTCGTCCCAGGCGGACACCCGCTCGTCCTCCTCGCCGACCATCGCGGCGACCTGCTCCCGGACCCACGCCCGGTCCAGGGCCTCGGCCTGCACGGCGACCAGGCGCCGGAGGTCGCCGAGGTCCTTGTCGCGGAAGAAGAGCAGCTTGAAGACCGCCAGCGCCTCCGGCGAGAGGACGAGGCGGGTCCGCCCGTCCGGGAACGTGACCTCTCGCAGGGTCCGCTCGGCCTCGTCGTGGAAGGGGATCGACGGCACGAACACGTCCAGCCGCACGTCGCCGCACCACGCCACGGCGACCTCGCCGTCCCGCGCGCGCCGCAGGAACTCGGCGCGCCGGTCTTCGTCCCACGGCGCGCCCTCCCGGCTGGCGGCGCAGCCGAGCCGCTCGAGGACGGCGAGGACGCGGCCGTGGTCCTCCACCGGCACGAACACGTTGAGGTCGATGTCCTTGGTCACGCGCGGGACGACCCAGAGGTTGAACGCCAGGCCGCCGCCGAGCGCCGCCTTGAGGCCGGCCGCCGCGTACGCGTCGAGCACGCGGAGGGCGAGCCGCGGGAGGTCCTCGAGCGGCCCGTCGTCGGTCATCGGCCGCGCCGGCCCCGGAGGCGGGCGACGATCGCCGCGTAGGTCGGATGGGGCGGGTCGCGGTGCTCGAGGACCTTCGCCCTGTCCGCCGTCCCGCCGGCGCCGACCCAGGCGAGCACGCCCGAGAGCCGCTCGAGCTGGCGCCAGCGCTCGGCCGGGCTGAGCCCCCGAGCCTCGGCGATGTCGCCCTCCACCTCGGCCTCGACCGACGCCGAGTGATGCGCCAGGAACCGGCGGAGCCGCGGGTCGACGACGTGGGCCATCGATGGTGAGGATACACCCTGCGATGAGTGATGCGCTCGCGAGGGGGGCGCGATCGGCGTGAGCGCCCGGGCCAGGGCGTTCGGCCCGCTCCGCGCCTCCCACACGCTGCGCTCAGGGTCACACCCCGCCCGCGTCCCCGATCCGCCGCACCTTGAGCGAGTTGATGTTCCCCTTGGCCGTCAGGTTCGCGCCGCCGACGTAGACGGCGAGGTCGCCCGGGTGGGCCAGGCCCCGGCGGGCGATCTCGGCCTCGGCCTCGGCGACGAGCTCCTCCGAGCGCTCGGTCCGCTTGACGAGCACCGGGACGACGCCGCGGTAGAGCGCCATGCGCCGGAGCGTCCGCGGCTCGGTCGTCACGCCGATGATCGGGACCGTCGGGTGGTACTTCGTCATGAACAGCGCCGTGCGGCCGGTCATCGTGAACGTGACCAGCACGCGCGCCTTGAGGTCGTCGGCCACGCGCACGGCGCCGTGGCACATGGCGTCGCTGAAGGAGGTGATGTCGATCTTGCTCTCGTGGCGCTGGCTGCCGCCCAGGAGCTCGGCGTCCTGGTCGGCGTGGTCGGCGATCATGCGCATGGTGCGCACGGCCTCGACCGGGAACTTCCCGGCCGCCGTCTCGCCCGAGAGCATCACGGCGTCGGTCCCGTCGTAGATCGCGTTGGCCACGTCCGACACCTCGGCGCGCGTCGGCCGCGGGTGCTCCTGCATGGAGTCGAGCATCTGCGTGGCCGTGATCACCAGGCGGTCGCCCAGGTTCGCCAGGCGGATCATGTGCTTCTGCAGCGCCGGCACCTTGTGCAGCGGCGTCTCGATCGCCAGGTCGCCGCGCGCGACCATGATCCCGTCGAACGCCTGCACGATCTGCTCGAGGCGCAGGAGCGCCTCGGGCTTCTCGATCTTGGCGATCACGCGCGGCGGGTCGACGAGCCCCTGCATCATGTCCTTGAGCGGCAGGACGTCCTCCTCGTGGCGCACGAACGACAGGGCCACGTAGTCGACCTCGTGCTCGAGGCCCCAGGCGAGGTCGCGCCGGTCCTTCTCCGTGAACGACGGCAAGGACAGGCGCGTGTCGGGGAGGTTCACGCCCTTGCGCTCCTTGAGCGTCCCGCCGAAGACCACCTTGCAGGTGAGCGTCCGCTCGGCCGGGTTCGTCGAGAGGACCTCCATCTCCATGAGGCCGTCGTCGAGGAGGATCCGCTGCTCCGGCCGCGCCTCGTCGGCCAGGCGGTCGACCGACACGCCGATCCGCGAGGGGTCCTCGCTCTCCTCGAGTCCGGCGACGAGCGTCACGACCTGCCCCGGCGTCAGGCGCACCTCGCGGCCGGGGAGGCGCGAGGTGCGGATCTTCGGCCCGCACAGGTCCTGGAGCACCGCCACCGGGAGGCCCAGGTCGGCCGAGACGCGCCGGATGCGCTCGAGCATCTGGCGGTGGTCCTCGTGGGTCCCGTGCGAGAAGTTCAGGCGGCACACGTTGACCCCCGCCTCGAACAGCGCGCGCATGCGCTTCTCGGGCGCGCTGGCGGGGCCCATGGTGGCGACGATCTTCGTGCGGGCGTACATGGCGGCTCCTGACGGAGGCCGATGCTCGCCCGGAGCGGCGCGTGTGTCCACACGGCCGCGCGGCCTTGCGGCGCGCGCGGCGGCGGGTGAGAGTCCGCCCATGCGCCGCGCTCACGCCTGGACCCTCGTCGCCCTCGGCTCGACCGCCGCGGCGCTCGCCCTGAGCTCCCGCCGCTGCGCCGCCGATCCGCCGCCGCCGCCGGCGCGCATCCGCCTCGAGCGCGTCGCGGGCGGCCTGCGCAGCCCCGTGCACCTGACCCACGCCGGCGACGGCAGCGGGCGGCTCTACGTCGTCGAGCAGGAGGGGCGGATCCGGCTCGTCGAGGGCGACGCGGCGCGCCCCGAGCCGTTCCTCGACATCGCCGCCCGCGTGCGCTCGGGCGGCGAGATGGGCCTCCTGAGCGTGGCCTTCCACCCGCGCTACCCCGCCGACCGGCGCCTCTACGTGAACTACACCCGGCGCAAGCAGGGCGCCCGCCGGGGCCTCGAGACGGTCGTCGCCGAGCTCCGCGCCGGCGAGGACGGCGCCCGCGCCCTCCCCGACGAGCGCGTGCTGCTCACGATCGACCAGCCGTGGGAGAACCACAACGGCGGACAGCTCGTCTTCGGGGCGGACGGCTACCTCTACATCGGCATGGGCGACGGGGGCTCCGGCGGCGACCCGCTCGACGCCGGGCAGCGGACCGACACGCTCCTGGGCAAGCTCCTGCGCATCGACGTCGAGCCGGCGGGCGACCGCCCCTACGGGGTCCCGGCCGACAACCCCTTCGTGAAGGGGCCGCACCTGCCCGAGGTGTGGGCGTCGGGCCTCCGCAACCCGTGGCGCTTCTCGTTCGACCGCGCCCGCTCCGAGCGGCTCTTCGCCGGCGACGTCGGGCAGAACGCCTGGGAGGCCGTCTACCTGGTGCAGAAGGGGGACAACTGCGGCTGGCGGCTGCTCGAGGGGTCGCGCCCGTTCAAGCTGCCGAAGGGCTTCGACACCTCGGGGCTGCGCATGCCGATCGCCGAGTACGGCCGCCACGAAGGGCAGTCGGTGACCGGCGGCTTCGTCTACCGCGGCGAGGCCTGCCCGTCGCTCGTCGGCAAGTACGTGTTCACCGACTTCTACCCCTCGGCCTTCTGGACGCTCACCGAGCAGCCCGACGGGACGTGGCGGCGCGAGGAGGTCGGCCGCCACGACTTCCAGGTGAGCTCGTTCGGGGAGGACGAGCGCGGGGAGCTGTACGTCGTCGACTACGGCGGGGTGATCTACCGCGTGGCCGAGGCGGCGCGGTTCTGACGGCCCGTCGCCGGGCTCACCGGTGCGCGCCCGCCGGCTCCCGCTCGGCGCGGGCGAGGAGGCTCATCTGCCGGAGGGCCTTCTCGAAGCCGTCCATCGACCCGTCGAACGACATCAGGTTGCCGCGGCCGTGCGCGGCGACGTGCTTCATCGCGTCGAGCCACATCGTGTAGAGCATGAACGCGGGCTCGACGCCGCCGGCCTCCATCACCGCGCCGGCGTCCGCGAGGCCCTGCGCGATGTGCCTGCGCAGGAGCGCGTTCCCCTCGCCCCGGAGCTGGTCGGCGTCGCGCTCGGCCTGGGCCACGACGCGCCGCGCCTGCGCCTCCGCCTCGGCGACCCGCGTCTTGGAGATGAACTGCGCCTGCGCCTCGTTCTCGGCCGCGGCCTTCATGTTGTTGGTCGCGACCACCTGGGCCATGGAGCGCATGATCGCCTCGTCGAAGGCGATGTCGTTGATCTGCAGGTTCTGCAGGCGGAACCCCCACTCGCGCAGCTCGTGCTCGATGTGGGCGTTGACCTCCTCGACGATCTCCTTGCGCAGGGCGAGGATCTCGCTCTGCCGCTTCGTCGCCACGAAGGCCCGGATCGACCCCTCGACGCTGCGCACGAGCGCCTGCATGAAGCTGCGCTCGTCGACGAAGCTGTAGGCCGCCCGCTTGATCGTCTCCTCGTCCGCGTCGCGCACGGCGTAGATGATCAGCGCCTTGAAGTCGACGTTGGCCTGGTCGGCGGTGATCGCCTGGAACTCCAGCTCGATCGACCGGTTCTGGAGCGAGAGGCGGCGGTCCACCGTCTCCACGAACGGGATGCGCAGGTTCAGGCCGGGCCGGAGCACGCGGCGGTAGCGGCCGAAGAGCGCGGCCACCCCCACCTGCCCCTGGCGGATGATCGACACGCTGCCCGCGAGCAGGGCCGCGAGCCCGACGAGGCCGTAGATGACGAGGTCCATGACGACTCCTTGCGGCCGCTCAGGCCGGGAACTCCGATGAGTGGTGCTCGAGGATGAACCAGCCCGTGCGCTCCCGCTTGCAGACGAACGAGTAGCGCGCGGGCACCGCGACCGGCGCGCCGCGCCGCTCGAAGGTGAAGCGGTAGGCGCCCGAGCGGATGTAGACGTCCCCGTACTGCCGGGTCTCGCCGGACTCGAACGTCACGGCGAGCCGGTCCAGCTCGAACAGGTGCTCGAAGTAGCGCTTGATCTGGGGGTGCCCCGCGCGCAGCTCCTTGGCGAACGTGCCCCAGAGGAGGCCGGCCGGGTCGTAGGTGCTGACGACGCTGAGGAGGTTTCGCCGGTTGATCCCGTGCGCCCAGTCGTCGATGAACGCGTCGAGGTCCTTGCTCGCGGTGACGCTCCGCGCGACGCTCCCGTAGCGCAGCCCGCCCGAGACCTCGTCGCGCGTGACCTCCATCGTCGCGGTGGCGTGGGGGTGCGGCCCGTCGCTGAAGAGCCGCAGGACGCGCGCCAGGATCTCGAGCCGGGGCATGTGCTCGTGGCGGAAGACCACGTAGGCGATGAAGCTGTGCAGGGCCAGGCACAGGAGCAGCCCCTCGAAGATCCCCATGCGGAAGACGAGGGCGCCGCAGAAGAGGGCGAGCCCCAGCTCGTAGCGGCCGTGCTCGGCCACGTGGAAGAGGCCGGCGATCATCTTCCAGCCGGTGAAGATCATCAGCACGGCGAGCGAGAACTCGGGCAGGCGCGTGAGGAGCCAGGGGAAGGCGAGCACGACCGCGAGCACCGCCGCGACGAACAGGACGGACATCTTCGTCACCGCGCCGGCCATGCGGTTGGTCTGGCTCTTGGCCAGCCCGTCGAGGTTCGTCATGCCGCCGAACAGGCTCGAGAGCCCGTTGGCGAGCCACATCACCAGCAGGCTGTTGTTCGAGTCGGCCTTGCGGCCGAGCGGGTCGAGCTTCTCGATCGCGGCGTTGCTCATCACCTGCTCGATCACGTCGATCAGCGCGAGCATGGCCGCGTAGAGCACCATCTGGACGTGCATGGCGGGCGTGATGCGCGCGAGGTCGGGGAGCGGCCACGCGAGGCGCAGCGGGACCGGCTCGAGGTGCAGCATGGGCACCTCGGCGTGGGCCGCGAACCAGGCGCCGCCGGCGATGACGGCGATGTAGGGCACGCCCGGGCTCGTGTCGCGGAAGCGGCGGTAGAGCCACAGGAACGCGCCGAGCGATGCGACGGAGGCGGCCACGACGGTGAGCCGCCCGGCGCCAGAGAGGCCCTCCCCGCCGCCCGCCGCCGCGTAGGTGTGCGGCAGGAACTTCATGGCGATCTTCAGGCCGACGCCGGCGAGCAGGCCCTCGATGAGGAACTTCGGGACGGCCAGGAGGATGTAACGCTCGAGCCGGTACCTCCACACGATCATCTGCAGGACGGCCGTGAGGAAGATCAGCCACGGCATGTTCTCCATGCCGAAGGTGTGGACCCCCATCGCCAGCACCGGGGCGAGGCCGGCCGCGACGCCCGGCACGCCGACGTGGTTGCCCGGCCGGACCAGGTACACGGCGAAGCTGACCGCGCAGGCGGCGACGACGGTCAGGAGGCCGACCTGGATGGGGAAGTCGGACATGACGCAGATCCCCACGGTGAGGGGGACCGCCATGAGGCCGGTGACCACGCCGGCGAGGGCGTCGCGGCGAAGCGTGTCGAGCGTGAAGCGCGGCGGACGGGCGTGACCGCCCTCCGCCGGGAGGGTCGTCTGGCGCCGGGGTCGCGGGGCGGCGGGGGACGGCGAGGGCGCGGGCGCGGAGAGGGAGCGGGCGGTCGACATCGAGCCCTCCGGCATCGCGCGGCGGGGCCAGCGGCCCGGCGGGCGACGGGTGGCGGGGTGGTGCGGAGCGGACCGGGAGCGCCCGCGGCGGCCGGAGCGTGCGGCGTAGGGGCCGGCGGTCCGCGGCGCGCGGGCAGGCGCCCGGGCCGACCCCGGGTCGGGGCCGGGCCGGGGGCGTCAGGGCGGGGTCAGGTCAGGCCGGCGGGCCGCGCGGCGCGTTGGCCGCCGACGGCCGCCACCCGCGCTCGTGGACGGGGCGCGCCGCCGGCGCGAACCCTGCGCCGGCCGGGCGCGGGTCCTGGTCCGCCGCCAGGGCGAGGGCGGGGTCGCCCCCGACCTCCTCGGTCGAGGCCTCCTGGAGCGGCGACTCGCCCGCCCCGTCGAGGTCGGCCACGCGCTCGCACGTGGGGCGCGACGACGGGACGCTCGCCGCGGCGGCCGGCGCCGTCAGCGAGGGCGCCGAGGCCAGCAGCAGGGCGAGGAACAGCAGCGCGCGCCAGGCGAGCGTCACGTCCGGCGATCATACGCCCGCGCTCGCGTGGGACACAACGGACAGGTGGCCGGGCGCCGGGCGCGCCCGTCCCCGCCGCATGGCGAGCGCGTGAGCGGCGGCCTCGCGCCGGTGCGCCGCCGAGGCCGGCGAGCGACTTGCGGCCGCGGCGCCCCACCGGCGGGCGGGCCAGGGCGACGGGTGGCGAGCATGAGCGCGTGGCACGCCAGACGCTTCCCACTCCCGCGCACGAGTCGCTGTGGCCGCCGCGCTCGCGTAAGTCCTCGCCCGATCGTCCGGGCGGGGACGGCGCTGGACCGCCGGTCGCGGCCGTGGGACGGCGCTATCATCGCCGTCTCGCGGATGAGAGGAGACGTCAGATGGCCGACGCGCGCGATGTGCTCACCCAGGACCGGATCGCCCAGCTCATCGCCATGCCGCGGGGCGAGGCGCCGTTCGTGTCGCTCTACGTGAAGGGCTGGGGCCCTCACAACGAGCGGCGCGCGGTGCTGAAGAACCTCCTGCGCGAGGGCGAGGCGCAGATCGAGGCGGACACCGGCTGGGACGACGCGCGCAAGAAGGCGGCGCGGGGGCTGCTCGAGCGGGCGCGCGAGGCGGCCGAGGACCTCGTCGGGCGCATGCCGGCGCAGGGCCGCGGCGCGCACGCGATCTTCGCCGGCAACGGCGACCTCGAGACGATCTCGCTGCCCCTCGACCTGCGCGACCGCGTCGTCGTCGACCGCAGCCCCTACGCCTCGCCGCTGTCGAGCCTCATCGACCAGTACGAGCGCTACGGCGTGATCCTCACCGACTCGCGGCGCGCCCGCATCTTCGAGGTCTACCTGGGCGAGATCGAGGGCTGGGAGGAGCTCACGGGCGAGCCCGTCGGCCCCGACGACCGCGTGCAGGAGGCCGGCCCGCAGCGGCGCCGGTCCGCCGCGCCGGCGGCGCCCTCCAAGCGCGGCGCCGCCCCCGGCTCGGTCCAGGGCGGGGCCGTCGCCTCGATCGGCACCGGCGGCTACCACGGCCTCGACGAGCGGCGCATCGAGCGCCACGACCTCTACGTCCTGCACCAGTACCTGCGGACCGTCGCCGACCGCGCCTTCCGCCGCTTCCGCCTGCGCCCCTTCGACCGGCTGATCCTCGGCGGCACGCGCGAGGTCCTGCCGCTGCTCGAGGACCACCTGCACACCTACCTGAAGCAGAAGGTCGTCGCGCGCGAGGACATCCCGCTCGACGTCTCGCGCGACGAGGCCCGCCGGCGGATCGTGGCGATCGAGGCCCGGATCGAGGAGGAGAAGGAGCGCGAGCTCCTGAAGCTCGTGAAGAACAACCTCGGCCGCGAGGGGCTCGGAACGACCGGCCTCGACGACACGCTGCGCGCGCTGTTCTTCGGGCAGGTGCGCACGCTGGTCGTGCAGGACGGGCTGACCCTGCCCGGGCGCGAGTGCCCGGAGTGCCACTTCCTCTTCCAGCGGCCGCAGGACGAGCAGGAGCGCACGCCGACGCTGGTCGAGTGCCCGCTCTGCAAGCGGGCCACCGTGCGCGTGCCGGACATCGTCGACGAGGCGGTCGAGCTCGCGATCATGACCGGCGCCCGCGTCGAGCACGTGAACTACGCCCGCGACGAGGTCGCCGGCATGGGTGGCATGGCGGCCCTCCTCCGGTTCAAGTAGCCGGCGTCACAGGCGAGCGCCCGTCCGGCGTCTCGCCGAGGCGAGGCCGAGCCACGATGACCGACACCCCGGGGGGCGGCGCCCCCCTCACGCCCAACGAGGCCGCCGTCCTGCGCGCGGCGGCCGCCGCCCCCGAGGTCGTGGCCGCGCTGGCCCCCCGGGCCGGGCTGCGCCCCGACCAGGCCCAGTCGAGCGCCGAGGGGCTCGTCGCCCGCGGCCTCCTCGCCCGCGAGGAGGAGGCCACCGTCCGCCTGGTGATCACCGACGCCGGGCGGGCGCAGGCCGAGCAGGGGGTGCCCGAGCTGCGCATCCGCCGCCGCCTCGAGCAGGGGCCGGCGACGATCCAGGAGGCGCAGGACCTCCCCGGCCTCGACAAGGCCACCGTCGGCGCCGCCTTCGGCGCGCTCAAGAAGGCCGGCCTCGTCGTCGTCGACGGCCCGCGGGTCTCCGCCGCGCCGGGCGGCGGCTGGGCGGTCCACGAGGCCCGCGAGGCCCTCCTGCGCCGCCTGGCCGACGCCCCCGAGGGCCTCGACCCGGCCTCGCTCGAGCCGGCGCTGCTGCAGGACGTCGAGGCGCGGCTGCCCGCGAAGCGCGGCAAGAAGGGCGGCGAGCCCTTCGAGCGCCAGGAGGCGCGGGTCCGCCGCTACGCGCTGACCCCCGCGGGCGCGGCCGCCCGGGCGGGCCTGGGGGGCCCGTCGTCCGGCCCGCAGGTCGCCCAGCTCACGCCGCAGATGCTCAAGGACGGCTCGTGGCGCGACGCCTCCTTCCGCGCCTTCAACGTCGCCCACCCGCCCTACACCCCGAGCGCGCGGCGCAACCCGTACCGCGCCTTCCTCGACCAGGTGAAGCAGACGCTGCTCGCGCTCGGCTTCGAGGAGATGACCGGCTCGGTCGTCGAGCCCGAGTTCTGGAACATGGACGCCCTGTTCCTGCCGCAGTTCCACCCGGCGCGCGAGATCCACGACGTCTACTTCGTCGAGGACGCCGCGCGCCCGGGCGAGCACGTCTTCGCCCGCGAGATCGAGGGCGGCGCCCTCGAGCCGGTGGCGCTCGAGCACGAGGGCGAGGGCCGCTCCGGCTCGCGCGGCTGGAACTACGCCTTCGACCGCCGGCGGACGCGGCGGCTGGTCCTCAGGAGCCAGGGGACCGTGCTCTCGGCGCGCGCGCTCCAGGCGGTGAAGACGCCGGGCAAGTACTTCGGCATGGCCCGCTGCTTCCGCTACGACGACGTCGACGAGACGCACGCGCCCGACTTCTTCCAGATCGAGGGGATCGTCTCGTCGGAGCGGACCTCGTTCCGCCACCTCCTCGGGCTCCTCGAGCTCTTCGCCCGGCAGGTGGCGAAGGCCCCCGAGGTGAAGTTCGTGCCCGCCTACTTCCCGTTCACCGAGCCGTCGGTCGAGGTGCACATGCGCCACCCCGAGCTCGGCTGGATGGAGCTGGGCGGCGCGGGGATCTTCCGCCCGGAGGTCACGCGACCGCACGGCGTCGAGAGCACGGTGATCGCCTGGGGCCTCGGGCTCGACCGCATGGCCATGGTCGCGCTCGGGATCCGCGACATCCGCCACCTGTTCACCAACAACGCCCCCGATGGCCTCGGGTCCTTGAGGCTGAAGTAGCCATGCCGCACATCACCTTCCCCATGGCGGACCTCCGGGCGCTCGCGGGCGAGGCGTCGTTGTCGCTCGACGACCTCGACCGCCTGTCGGCGCTGGTCAAGGGCGAGCTCAAGCGCCGCCACTCGACCCCGGACGAGGCCAAGGTCGAGCTCCAGGACACGAACCGGCCCGACACCTGGTGCGTCGAGGGGATCGCGCGGGCGATCCGGCAGCGCCGGCGCGGGCGGCCGGACACCTACCCCTGCTTCGCGGGCGACGCGGCGCCGGCGGGCACGATCGAGGTCGACCCGTCGGTCGAGCAAGTGCGGCCGTTCGTGGCCGGCTTCGTCGCGCGCGGCTGGACCGTCGACGAGCCGGGGCTGCTGGCGTTCATCTCCGCGCAGGAGGTCCTGTCGCGCAACTTCGGGCGGCAGCGCAAGAGCGTGGCGATCGGCATCTACGACGCGGCCCGCATCACCTGGCCCGTGCGCTACCTCGCGGCCCCGCTCGAGGCGAAGGAGCACGCGTTCGTCCCGCTCACGCCGCCCAACCCGGGCGACGCGAGGGACGGCGCCGGCCGGCCGATCGACGCCGCGCGCTGGGGGCGGCCCTGGACGCCGGCGGAGGTCCTGCGGGACCACCCCACCGGGCGCGAGTTCGCGGCCGCCCTCCAGGGCGCGGACCGGGCCCCGCTCCTGGTCGACGCCCGGGGCGAGGTCCTCTCCTTCCCGCCGATCATCAACAGCCAGGGCCTCGGCCGCGTCGTGGCCGGGATGTCCGAGCTGTTCGTCGAGGTCACCGGCACGACGCTCGACCAGGTGCTCCTGGCGGCCAACGTCCTCGCCGCCAACCTCGCCGACCGCGGGGCCCGGATCGAGCCCGTGCGCACGATCTACCCCTTCGACACGCCCCGCGGCCCCGAGGTCCAGGCGCCGCATCCGCTCGAGGACCGGCGCAGCATCGAGGTCGAGGCGGCCGAGGTGCGGCGCCTCCTGGGCGAGCCGGACCTGGCCGCGGACGAGGTGGCCCGGTGGCTCGACGCCTTCGGGCTGGAGGTGGCGCGGCAGGGAGAGCGGCTGCGCGTCACCACGCCGGCCTACCGGGTCGACTACCTGCACGCGGTCGACGCGATCGAGGACTTCGCCATCTCCCGCGGCTACGACCGCCTCGCGCCGCTCATGCCCGAGGAGTTCACCGTCGGCGCCCTGGCGCCCATGACGGTGTTCGCCGACGTGGCGCGCGAGCGCATGCTCGGGCTCGGCTACGAGGAGGCGATCGGCAACCTCCTCACCTCGGTCGAGGAGGTCCGCGCGCGGATGAACCTCGGCGAGGGCGCCGAGGACGGCTTCGGGCCCCTCCACGGCGGGGCGCTGGTGCGGATCCAGAACGTCATGAACCGCAACTACGCGGTCGTGCGCGACTGGGTCGTCCCGACGCTCCTCGAGGTGGAGCGCCGCTCGACGGGCGCCGTCTACCCGCACCGCGTGTTCGAGGCGGGCGAGGTGGCCGTGTGGGACGCGTCGCAGAACCTGGCCTCGCGCACCGAGCAGCGCCTCGCGGCGCTCCTCGTGCACGACCGGGCCGGCTTCAGCGAGCTGCAGGGCGTCCTCGACCAGCTCCTGCGCTCGTTCGGGCTGGCGTTCGGCGAGGGCTACCAGCTCGTCGTGCGCGAGCACCCGAGCTTCATCCCGGGCCGGGCGACGGCGATCGTCGCCCGCGGCGCGGAGCTGGGCGTGCTCGGCGAGGTCCACCCCGAGGTGCTCACGCGCTGGGGGCTCTACTCGCCGGCGGTCGCGTTCGAGGTGCGGCTGGACGCCCTGCGCGAGGTGGTCGGAGGTCAGTAGGGCGGCGGCAGGAGCCCGCGCCGGACCGCGTCGGCCCACGGGCAGCCGAAGCACATGCTCCGGCAGCACCCCTGCCCGAGCTTCGCCGGGGGCGGCGTCGACAGGCCGGCCGCGCGCGACGGCGCGTCGGGCGCGAGGACGCCCGCGCGCGGGCGCGCCTCGCCGCGTAACGACCCGACCGTCCAGCCGCGTGACCGCTTGCTCATTCAGGGGTCATCGTCAGCGGGCGGCGCTGGTTGGTCAACCGAGAGCGGGTCGCCTGGCCGCCCCGCCGCGGCTAGGATCCCTCCTCGCAGCGCCTGGAGGGGGGAGCCGTGACCGAACCCGTCGTCCTCGAGTCGGCGATCCGGGAGGTGCAGGTGTTCCGCAAGGGCGCCGTCGTCACCCGGGTGGCCGACCTCGCCCCCGGGCAGGCGGGCCTCCTGGCCCTCGTGGGCCTGCCCCTGTGCATCGACGACGACAGCGTGCGCGTGGCCGTGCTGGCCGACGACGCCGATGCCCCCCGGCCGGCCGACGTGCGCGCCGAGGCGGTGGTCCCGCCGCTGGGCGCGCTCCTCGAGCCGCCCTCGCGCGAGGAGCTCAAGGCGGTCGAGCGGCGGATCGCCGACCTGCGCCACCGGGCCGAGGTGATCGACGGCGAGCTGGGGCAGGTCGACCGGATCTCGCTCGGCCTCCCCTCCTGGGAGGGCAAGGAGCCCCCGCGCCCGGCGTCGGCGGCCACCTTCGAGGGCGTGCTCGACTGGACGGCCCGCCTGCGCGCCGCGCGCCTCGAGGAGCGCGAGCAGCTCGGCGTCCAGCTCCAGGCGGCGCAGGAGGAGCTCGCGCGCCTCGAGCGCCGGGAGGCCGAGGCGCGCGCGGCGCGCGACGCGCGGGCCGACGCCGTGAGCAAGCGCGTGGTCCTTCGCCTCACCGCGCCGGCGCCCGCGGGCGCGACGCTGCGGCTGGAGTACCGCGTCCCGGGCGCCTGGTGGGTCCCCTCCTACGTGCTGCGGCTGGCGCGCGACGGCCGCTCCGCGAGCCTCGGGGTGCGCGCCCACGTGACCCAGCGCACCGGCGAGCCCTGGACGCGCGTGCGGCTGTTCCTCTCCACGGCCGACCTGCTGCGCGAGACCGAGCTGCCCGAGCTGCGCTCCCTGCGCATCGGCCGGCGCCAGCCCCCGCCGGCGCGCCGCGCGTGGCGCGAGCCGCCGACCGCGGGCGAGGCCCTGCTCGAGGGGCTGCAGCGGGCGCTGACGACGACGGCGCGGGGGGAGCCGGCGCCCATGTCGGCCACGGAGGCGCTGGCGTACTTCGAGGCGCAGGAGCGCGCGGCGGCGCCGGCCGACCCGTTCGCGGCCCCGGTCATCGAGGTCGGCTACGAGTCGGGTGAGCGCGAGGAGGACGAGGGGTTCGACCTCACGGACGACGACGAGGTCGACCCGTTCGGGCCGGCCGCCGGCGACGTGCTCTACGGCGCGGCCCCGCCCCCCGCCAGGCCCGCGCCGGCCCCGCCGCCGCGCATGGCCATGGCCTCGATGGCGCGCATGCCGGCGGCGGCTCCGCTGGCGGAGGCGGCGAAGAGGCGGGGCGGCGCGGCGCCCGGCGGCGCCGCCGGGCGCCGCGAGGGCGCCGCCCGGAGCGGCGGGGGGTCGGGGCTCCTCACGGCCGACGGCAGCATGTCCTTCGACGACGGCCCGCTCGCGCCGGACGCCGCCCTCCTCCGCTTCGGCGACCTCGCCATGCCGGCGTGGGACGACCGGCGCGCCGCCGCCGGGAAGCTCCGGAGCGTCACCTGGGACGACCGCCTGGCCGACCTCGACCCGGCCCAGCGCGGGACCGTCCTGCAGCGCCTGCGCGCGGCCCGGTCCGAGGCCGAGGGCGTCCGCGGGCTGCCCCTGCCGCCGCTGACGGCGCGGGTCGAGCAGTCGGTCGGCGCCTACGATCACCGCTACGACACCGAGGGGCTGGTGGACGTCCCGTCGGACGGGGCGCTCCACAACGTCCCGCTCCTCTCGGCCCAGGCGCCCGTGCGCACGACGCTCGTGGTCGTCCCGCGCGAGAGCGACGAGCCCGTGCGCATGGCCACGCTCACCAACCCGCTCGAGGCCCCGCTCCTGGCCGGGCCGGCGGAGGTCTACCTCGAGGACGAGTTCCTCGTCACCGCGCCCCTGCGCACCGTCCCGACGGGCGGCGAGCTGACCGTGGGGCTCGGCCTGGAGCCGGGCCTGAAGGTCGCGCGCAACACGTTCTTCGAGGAGAAGACGACCGGCCTCCTCGGCGGCGGGCTCGTCCTCGAGCACAAGGTCGTGGTCGACCTCGCCTCGCGGCTCGCCGCCCCGGCGGAGGTCGAGGTCCGCGAGGTCGTGCCGGTGAAGGCCGACGACGAGCAGGCTGTCTCGGTTGGCAAGGAGCACGCCGACCCGCCCTGGGAGCTCCTCCACCGCCAGGAGGACGGGAGCGTCCTGCGCGGCGGCCGCCGCTGGCGCCTGACCTTGAAGCCGGGCGAGGAGCGGAAGCTCGTCGCCACCTACGCGCTCGAGCTCGACGCGAAGAACGAGCTCGTCGGCGGGAACCGGAGGCCCTGATCGTGAGCACCGCCCTCCCCGCCCCGGCCTCGCCCATTGCGGCCGCGGCGCGGCCGCTGGCCGCGCCGGTGCGCCGCGTCACCCTGCTCGAGGACCGCGCGCAGGTGCGCCGTGAGGGGCAGGCGCCGGCCCTGCCGCCCGGCAGCCACCGCCTGGTGATCACGGGCGTCGCCCCCGTCGTCGCCGACCGCACCCTGATCGCCCGCGCCACCGACGGCGCCCGCGTGCTCGAGGCCCGCGTCGTGCGCCGCCTGCGGATCGGGCGCGCCGAGCAGCGGCCCGACGCCGCGGTCGTGGCCGCCGAGCAGGAGCGCCTAGACGCCGAGGCCCGCCGCCTCCGGCTCGAGCAGCGGCTCGGCCAGGTCCGCCTGGCCCACACCGAGCAGGCGCTGTCGCTCGTGATCGACGGGGTCAACCGCGAGCTGCTCTTCGCGGCCGCGTTCGAGGAGCGCTGGGCGCGTGACCTCGACGGCTTCCTCGCCGCCGCCCGCGAGCTCCGGGAGCGCCAGCGCGCGCTCGGGCTCGAGCTCCAGGACCTCGGCTCGCGGCGCGCCGTCGCCGCCCTGCACGCGCCCGAGCCGCTGAGCGCCCTCGAGACCTCGATCGAGGTCGAGGTGCTCGTCGACGGCCCCTGCGCGCCGACGCTCACGGTCGACTACATGGTCCCCTGCGCCCTGTGGCGGCCCGCCCACCGCGCCGCGCTGCTCGGGACGACCGCGCGCTTCGAGTGCGAGGCGGCCGTGTGGCAGGCCACCGGCGAGGACTGGGAGGACGTGGAGCTCCTCTTCTCCACCGCCAGGCCCACGCAGCGCGCCGAGCCGCCGCGCCTCGCGGACGACCGCCTCGTCGTCCAGCGGCGGCAGGAGAAGAAGGTGACGGTCGCCGTGCGCGAGGAGGAGATCGCCACCACGGGCGAGGGCGCCGACGCGCGGCGCTCGGCCGACCTCCCCGGCGTCGACGACGGCGGGGAGACGCGCACGCTCCCGGCGGCCACCCGCGCGAGCATCCGCGCGACGGGGCTCCTGCACCGCGTGCCGGTGTTCGCCTTCGAGGCCCCGGCCGAGGTCGACCGGATCGCGCGGCCGGAGCGGTCGGTCCTCGTCCACCTGCGGAGCAAGCAGGCCAACACGTCGCCGCACCCGGTCCTGGCCGGCCCGGTCGAGCTCCTGCGGGAGAGCGGCTACGTGGGCCGCGGCGAGGTCGGCTTCGTGGCCCCGGGCGAGCGCTTCGTCCTCGGCTGGGGCGCCGACGACGGCCTGCGCGTGCGCCGCGCGGTGAAGGAGGAGCGCGAGACGACCCGCCTCACCGGCAAGCAGACGATCACGCGCAAGGTCACGCTCGCGCTCTCGAACCTCGAGCCCGCCCCGGCGACCTTCCTCCTCGAGGAGCGCGTGCCGGTGTCGGAGCTCGAGCAGGTGAAGGTCGAGGTCGATCCGAAGGAGACCGCGCCGCCCGCCCGCGCCGACGCGCAGGGGATCGTCGCCTGGACGGTGAGCGTCCCCGCCCGCGGGACGCGCGAGGTGACGCTCGCCTACCGGATCACGGCGCCGGGGTCCGTGCAGGGGCTCTGAGACCTGCGATGAGTGATGCGCTCGCGAGGGGGGCGCGATCGGCGTGAGTGCCCGGACGACGGTGTTTGGCCCGTTCCGCGCCTCCCCATCGCTCGCTTTGGCGGGTCGAGCACGTGCAGCGGGCGAAGAGTCCGGGTAGCCCTCGAGGCCAACGCGAAGGGCTCCGGGCGGCCTGCGCCGAGCGCCTGGCACGGGGCGGTGCGCGGGCGGACCATGGAGGGCATGGGGCCGCTGTTGCTGGTCGAGGACGACGCGGACATCCGCGAGGTCCTGGCGGAGCTCCTCGTCGACGAGGGCTACGAGGTCGAGACGGCGCCCGACGGGCGGGCGGCGCTGGAGGCGCTGCGCCGGCGCGCGGGGTGGGGGCTCGTCCTGCTCGACCTCATGATGCCCGTGATGGACGGCTGGGCGTTCCGCCGGGCCCAGCTCGACGACCCGGCGCTGGCCGCGATCCCGGTCGTCGTCCTCTCGGGCGCGGCCGACCTCCCCCGGACGGCCAGCGCCCTGGGGTTGGCCGAGGCGGTGCAGAAGCCGTTCGAGCTCGAGGCCCTCCTGGCGGCGATCCGGCGCCACGCCAGGCAGGGGTGAGGTCGCGCGCGGTCAGCCCTCCGCGGCGCCCGGCGTGGCGTCGCCCGGGGCGGCGGCCGTCGCCGACGGGGCCGCGTCCGGCACCGTCAGCGTGAAGGTGCTGCCCGCGCCGGGCGACGAGTCGAGCGCGACGGCGCCCCCGAGGGCGCCGACGAGCTGCCGCACGAGCGCCAGCCCCAGGCCGACCCCGGGCGTGTGCTTCGCGCGCGTGGGCTCGAGCTGCTCGAACGGCTCGAACACGCGCCCCTGGTCGCCGGCCGCGATCCCCACCCCGGTGTCGCGCACCCGGAGGCGCAGCGCCCCGCCCGCCTCGCGCTCCAGGGAGACCCCGACCTCGCCGCGCTCGGTGTACTTGATCGCGTTCTCGATCAGGTTGACGAGGACGGTGCGCAGCAGGCGCGCGTCGCTCACGAAGGGCCCGGGCGCCGCGCCGCTGCTCGACAGGGCCAGGCCCTTTCGCTCGGCGTGCGGCCGGAGCTCGTCGACCACGTCCTGCACGAGCGCCGCCGGGTCGAGCGGGGCGAGCTCGACGCGGAGGCGGCCGGCCTCGACGCGCACGTAGTCGAGGAGCGTCGCCACGAGGCCGCCCAGGCGCGCGCCGGCCGCGGCGACCTTCATGAGGGCCTTCCGCTCGCGCGGCGCCACGTCGGGCAGGCGGAGCAGGCGCTCGACCTGCAGCCCGATCGTCGTCAAGGGCGTGCGAAGCTCGTGCGAGACCATGCTCAGGAGGGCGTCCTTGGCCCGCGCGGCCTCGTTGGCCGCGTCGCGCGCGGCGCGCGCCGCCTCGAGCGCCGTGTCGAGCTCGCGGTTGCGCCGGGCGAGCTCGCGGGCGAGGCCGACCAGGTCGAGGCGCGCGCCGGCGAGCGCCTGGCGCAGGACGTCGCCCGCGCGCTTCATGGCCACGAGCCGGCCCGCCCGGGCGCGCAGCTCCTGGAGCGTGACCGGCTTCATCACGTAGTCGTTCACGCCCTGGCGCAGGAGCTCCACCCGCAGGTCGTCGTCGGCGCGCGCCGTGAGGACGATGATCGGCACGTCCGCCAGCGGCGGGGTGGCGCGGAGCGCCGCGATCAGCTCGGCGCCCCCCACGCGCGGCATCATGAGGTCCGTGATCACGAGGTCGGGCGGCCGCGCGCGCGCCGCCGCCAGCCCCTCGGCGCCGTCCCGGGCCGAGACGACGCGGTGGTCCCGCGCCAGGGTGGCGGTGAGGAGCTCCCGCAGCTCGGGCTGGTCCTCGACCACGAGGACCAGCGCGCGCTCGTCCGCCGCGCCCTCGGGCGGCGGCGCGCCACGGGCCGCGCCCTCCGCCGGCGGGGGCGCGGCCCGCCCGGGGGGCAGGGGGACGGGCGGGCGGACGACCACCCCCGGGGGCGCCGCGAGCGGCAGCTCGACGACGAACGCGGCCCCGCCCTCGGCGGCGTCGTGGATCGTGACGGCGCCCCCGTGGAGGGCGACGAACTCGCGCACGATCGCCAGGCCCAGGCCCGCGCCCGCGGGGCCCGCCTCGAGCTGGAAGAAGCGGTCGAAGACCCGCTCGCGGAGCGCCGGCGGGACCCCCGGGCCGCTGTCGGCGACCTCCAGGGCGGCGCGAGCGTCCTCGCGGCGCGAGAGGGCGCACCGGACGACGCCGCCGTCCGGCACCACCTTGAGGGCGTTGGAGAGCAGGTTCCCGATCACGCGGGAGACCCTGGCGGGGTCGACCTGCGCGGGGAGGGACGCGGGGGCGTCGACGACGAGGCGCACGCCGCGGTCGCGCGCGGCGTGCTCGAACAGCCCGACCGCCTCGCGCAGCAGCCGGGCGAGGTCGACCTCCGCGTAGTCGGCGCGCAGCGCGCCGGCCTCCAGGCGCGACACGTCGAGGAGGTCCTGGATCAGCCCGAGGAGCGCGCTCGCGTTGCGCCGCGCGACCTCGAGGTCGTCCCGCTCGGGGTCGTCCGCCGGGCGGCGCTCCAGCAGGCGCTCGAGGGTGCCGAGGACCAGCGTCAGCGGGGTGCGCAGCTCGTGGCTCACGTTGGCGACCAGGCGCGCCTTGAGCCGGTCGAGCTCCTGCAGCCGCTCGAGCAGCCGCTGCCGCTCCGCCTCGGCCTGCTTGCGCTCGGTGATGTCCTCCGAGATCCCGAGGAGGTAGGCCGGGCGCCCCGCCTCGTCGAGCAGCGGGATCTTCTTCGTGTGCAGGTACCGCACGCCCCGGCGCCGGGTGTGGATGGGCTCCTCCGGGATGTCCACCAGCGCGCCGCCCGCGAGGACCGCGCGGTCCTTGGCCTCGAAGAACGCCGCCTCCTCGGGCGGGAAGAAGTCGTGGTCGCTCCGGCCGAGGAGCTCCTCCCGCGTGTAGCCGAGCAGCTCCTCGCCCGCGCGGTTGAAGCGCGCGAAGCGGAGGCCCGCGGCCTCCTTGACGAAGATCATGTGGGGGATGTGCTCGACGATCGCGTCGAGGAAGGCGAGGCCGCGGCGCGCCTCCTCGTCGACCCGGCGGCGGGAGGTCACGTCGACGGCCGCCGTCACGCACCCGTCGAGGGCGCCGTCCGCCGCCCGGCGCGGGGCGCAGCGCACCTCCCAGACCGCGCCCCCCAGCGCCAGCTCGGCGACGGCGGCCTCGCCGGCCAGCGCCCGCCTGACCGGCGCGAGCAGCGCGGGGCGCCCGGCCAGGGCCTCGTCGACCCCGCGGCCGACGAGGTCCTCGGGGGGCCCGCCGAGCGCCGCCGCGCCGTCCGCGCCGAGCGCCGCCTCGACGATCCCCTCGCGGTCGACCGCGAGGAGGACCGCCGGCGACGCGCCGAGGAGGCGCCGCAGGTCCCGGTCGGCAGCTTCGCCCATCCGCGCCGCCTCGTCGTCCGCCCCAGGGACAGTGTGCCAGCCGGGCCCTGCGCTTCAAGGCGCGCGCCCCGCCCTTGCCGCGCAGGCGGCCCGGCAACACAATCAGCCGGCGAAAGGGGGCCCCGTGAGCGCCGGCTCGATCCGCCTCGAGGTCGTCGAGGGGGAGAGCAAGGGGAGCGCCGTCGTCCTCTCCGGGATCTCCATGATCGGCCGCGACCCCTCGTGCGCCCTCGTGGTCGCCGACCGGGCCGTCTCGCGCGAGCACGCGCTCGTGCGCCCCGAGGAGGGCTTCGGCTTCGTCCTCGAGGACCTCGACAGCCGCGCGGGGACGTTCGTCAACGGGGTCCGCACGCGCAAGGCCGTGC
The DNA here is from genome assembly GCA_023954375.1 of Planctomycetota bacterium. Classification (GTDB taxonomy): domain Bacteria; phylum Planctomycetota; class J058; order J058; family J058; genus JAMLIC01. The sequence continues at coordinate 38,827 of JAMLIC010000018.1, read as the reverse complement.
TCCAGGACGGCGACGCGATCCGCCTCGGCGGGACGGTCCTGCGCGTGCGCGCCCCGCAGGGGGGGCTCGTGGGCGAGGTGCGCCCCGAGCACGTCGAGGTGGTCAAGACGCGCTTCATGCCCACCGCCCGGCTCACGCTCGACGCGGTGCGCTTCCGCACCCGCGTGCGCGACCTGAGCGAGGCGGCCGGGGCGTCGTCGGGCGAGGCGGCGCCGCTCGACGAGGGCGACGACCGGCCGACCTCGCGCCTGCCCGTCGACGAGCCGCCGAGCCAGCCGATCGCCGAGGAGCCCGCGCCGGACGACGCGGCCGCGGTCGCGCGCCGCCTCGAGCTCCTGTGCGAGATCTCCACCTCCCTGGCGGCGATCCACGACCCGACGCGCCTCACGCGCGAGACGGCCCTGCGCCTGTTCGGCATGTTCCCCCAGGCGCGGCGGATCGGGTTCTTCGAGCTCGAGGAGGACCCGCGGGGCGGCGACGCGGTCCTGCGCCCCCGCTACCTCGTCGACCGCTCCGCCCGCGAGCAGGGCGCCCGCGTACGCGTGAGCCACAGCGTCCTGCAGATGGCGGTCGCGCAGCGCCAGGCCGTCCTCTCGGAGGACGTGAGCCTCGACCTGCGCTTCAAGGGCACCCAGAGCCTCGAGGAGGCCGGCGTCCAGTCGATCATCTGCGTCCCCCTGTGCCTCGGCGACCGCACCCTCGGCGCGCTGTACCTCGACGCGTCCGACCCCGCCCGCCCCTTCGACCCCGGCGCCCTGCGCCTCGTCACCGGCGTGGCCGCGATCCTCGCCGCGTCCTTCGAGAACGCGCGCCTGTTCGCCCGCGTGCAGGCGGAGACGGTGCGCCGCGCCAGCCTCGAGCGCTACTTCTCGCCCGACCTCGTCGAGCGCGTGCTCAAGGGCGAGGTCCCCCTCGCGCGCCAGGGCCAGCTCGCCCGGGGCACCTTCCTCTTCGTGGACATCCGCGGCTTCACGCGCCTGACCGAGGTCACCCCGCCGCCGGTGCTCGTCTCGGCGCTCAACGCGTACTTCGCCACCATGCAGCGGATCATCTTCCGCGGCGGGGGCACGGTCGAGCGGTTCGGGGGCGACTCGATCCTCGCCTACTGGGGCGTGGTCGACGTCGACCCCCGCTCGCCGCTCCGCGCCTGCCGCGCCGCGCTGGCCATGCAGGCCGAGGTGTTCCGCCTCAACCCCGAGCTCGAGGCCGAGGGGCGCCCGCGCCTGAAGGTCGCGGTCGGGATCAACTCGGGCGAGGTGATCGCGGGCGAGGTCGGGTCGCCCGAGCGCTACGAGTTCACGATCCTCGGCGACGCCGTGAACCTCGCCCGCCGCCTCGAGGGCCAGGCGCTCGGCGGGGAGGTGATCGCCGGCGCGGCGACGATCGCGCACCTCGGCGACGCCGCCCTCCACCGGCCCCTCCCCGCGGTGGCGGTCAAGGGCAAGGCGCAGCCGGTCGCCCTCTCCGCCCTCTACGGCCTCGCCGCCGACCAGCCCGCCGCGGGGGGGCGGCGCTGGGACCTCGCCCTCCCCGGCACGTTCGACGCCGGCGCGGGCGGCCCGCCCGAGGAGGTCCTGGCGACCGGCCTCGAGGTCTCCCGCGGCCGGGCGTCGCTCGAGGTCCTCACCGCCCAGGACCCCGTGCCGGGCGCGGCGACGCGCCTGACGCTCTCGCTCCCGCGCGGCGAGCGCCCGCTCCAGGCGGTCGCGCGCGTCCGCGGGGCCTCGACCGAGGACACGACCATGCTCTCCGCGGGCGCCTTGCGCGGCCTGCAGCGGATCCTGCTCGAGGTCGACGCGCCCGCGGCGATGCTGCAGGCCCTCGGCGTGGTGTGATCGCGGCTGCGGGCGAGGATGGCGGGCGCTGCGGTGCGGCGGGGGGGGGGGGGGGGGGGGGGCCCCCTCGCCTTCGCGCCGCATCGCCTCGCCCTCCTCGCCCTCGCCTGAGGCTCTCGCTGCGTTCCGCCCGGGGGCGTGTGCTCGGGGGCGCTCGTGGCGGCTGGCGCGGGTGCGAGGAGCGGGGGGGACGGAGCGGGGGGGGCGGAGCGGGGGGCTGGACGCCGGTGGCACGGGCGTGGGTCCCGTTCGGGGAGCCGGTCGACCGTGCTGGCGCTGGGGTGGGCCCCGGCCCTATGCTCTCGGGCGCGAGGCCGCCGCATGTACGCCGTCATCTCCGACCTCCACGCCAACCTCCCCGCCCTCACGGCCGTGTTCGAGGACATCGACCGCCACGGCGTCGAGGAGGTCATCTGCCTGGGCGACATCGTCGGCTACGGCCCGTTCCCGGCCGAGTGCCTGCGTCTGGTGAAGGAGCGCGCGAAGGTCACGCTGCTCGGCAACCACGACGAGGCCCTCCTCTCGGGGCCGCTGAGCTTCTCGAAGTACGCCCACCAGGTGATCGAGTGGACGAAGACCCAGCTCCCCCGCGAGGACCCGGAGACGGAGGAGCTGTGGAGCTTCGTCGGCGACCTGCCGCTCGTCTGGGAGCGCGGCCCCGACCTGTTCGTGCACGGGTCGCCGTCGGAGCCGACGCAGGAGTACCTCCTGCCGACGGACGACCTCGAGTCGGAGAAGTACGACGACGTGTTCGCGGGCTTCCAGCGCCTGTGCTTCGTCGGCCACACGCACCAGCCGTGCGTGATCACCCCCGACCGCCGCGTGCGCATGGCGAAGGCGCTGGGCAACGAGTACCGCCTCGACGCCGAGCAGGCCGTGATCAACGTCGGCTCCGTCGGGCAGCCGCGCGACCTCGACCCGCGCGCCTGCTACGTCCTCGTCGAGGACGACCACGTGCAGTGGCGCCGCGTGGCCTACGACATCGACGCCACCGTCACCCGCCTGGCCGAGGTCGGCCTCCCCGAGCAGCTCGCGAAGCGCCTGCTCTCGGGCAAGTAGCCGCGCCGCGGCCCCGGCCGTCGAGCGCGCTCAACGACGCCGCGCGGCGGCCAGCCCCGTCGCCATGCGCCCGGCGGCCTCGGCGAGGTGCGGGAGGCCCGTCTCGCGCAGCGCGTCCTGCAGCTCGCCCACGCCCGCCATGACCCCCACGTCCACGAAGCCGGCGGGCATCTGCTGGAGCTGCGCCACGAGGAGGTCCACGAGGAGCACGGAGAGCGCCGGGTCCGCGGCCAGGAGCGCCGGGGGCGCCTCGAAGCTGGCCTTGAGCAGGTAGAGCCAGCGCTCGAGCGCGGCCGGGTGCCGCTCCAGCGCCCCGGCGAGGAAGGCCCAGGAGAGCTCCGTGAGGAGGGCCTGACCGTCGCCGCGGTGGGTGCCCTGGAGCGCCGCCTCCATGCGCGTCGCCGAGGGCCGCGGCAGCGGGTCCTCGCCCGTGTGGAGCCCGGGGGGGAAGCGCTGCGGGTCGAGGTGCACCGTCAGCTCGACCCACTCGACCGCGAGGTCGTAGGGGTAGCTGACCAGCCCGGCGAGGCCGCCGCGCGCCAGGGCGCGGTAGCGCTCGGCGGTCTGCGGGGCGGCGTCGACGAGCCGGCGCGTGCGCTGCTCGAAGACCTTCACGGCCACGCCGCCGCCGGGGAGGTCGACCCAGACCGAGGCCGGCCCCTCGCTCGCCCCCTCGGCCGCGACGACCGAGACCCAGTGCAGGCCGGGCGGCACCTTGCCGAAGCCGCGGAACTCCGGGCCGACCACGAGCCCGCTCAGGTCGATGCGCACGTCGCGCGCGCTGACCCCCAGGAGCACGATCGCGCCCGGGCTGAGCGAGAGCGAGGTGTCGTGGGCGGCCTGGACGAAGCCGTCGCGCGGCGCGGGGAGCGTCGGCGGGTCGGCCGGCACGGGCGTGGGGAGCTCCGCGCGCCGGGCGACCTCCGCCGGCGGCGCGGTGTGCAGCGTGGGGAGCTCGTCGTCCTGCACCGACGCGAAGGGGTCGGGCGGCCGGACGAGGACGTCGCCCGCGGCGGCCGACGGCCGGGCGAACGGGTCGCCCGGCCGGGCGAACGGGTCGCCCTCCAGCCCGCGCGGCGCGTCGAGGTCGCGGGCCAGCGGGGCCGGCACGGGGCCGACGGTGGGCGGGATCGCGCGGCCGGCGGCGTCCGGGTCCGGCGGCGCCGGGAGGCCCACGAGCGTGTCCGGGATCCCGCGGCGCGTGCCGGCCCGGTAGGGCGCGATCACCGCCGTCTTCACCCCGGCCGGCCGCGGCGGGAGGCCGGCGCGCTCGTGGGCGAATCGCCGCCGGATCAAGGCCACGAGCTCGGCCTGCGGCAGCCCGATCGCCCCGGCGACCTTCATCAGGCGCTTGTGCTCGCTGCGCTCGAGGCGCCCGTCCACGGCCGCCACGTCGATCATGGCCCACATGAGCATGCGCTGCTCGTGCGCGTCGCGGCCGAGGCGGATCTGCTTGCGCTTCCCCTCCTCCTCGAGCGCGGCGGCCTCCGGCGCGGGGATCCCGAAGCGCGCCCGGTAGCGCTCGAGCAGCTCGCGCTCGCTCGGGTGGAGGACCTGGTCGCAGTGCGCGATGTGGCAGAGGATCCTGTAGACGCGGCGCAGGCCGCTCGCCGAGACGAGCCCCCAACCGTCGTCGTCCCCGGCCACGGCCCCTGCCCTCCGACGTGTGAGGCTACACCAGTGGCCTGATCGGAGCGACTCCTTCCACTCGCCCTCCGGTCCCCGGAGGGCCCGGGGCGAGCGGGCGCAGGCGCGGCGCCGCCGCGCCGAGCCGCGAAGTGAAGGCTCGGGAGGCCGTACCCCGCTCGCCGACTCCGGGTCGACGTCCAGCGCGGCCCCCGCGCCGGATCGCTCGCGCCGCGCTGGACCGTCGTCCGGGCCGGGGCTAGGCTCCAGCGTGACCCGGGCGCGCCCGCTCCTCGTCCTCGCCGCCCTCGCCCTCGCGGCCGCCCCGGCCCGCGCCGAGGACCCTCGCCTCGAGCCGCCGGCGGTCTCGCGCAGCCGCGGGCTCCTGTCGATCTCGGTCGACGGCCACGTCAAGACGAGCGGCCCCCTCGTGGCCCGCATCCGCCGCGACGACGCCACCGACCTCGACCTCGTCGTCACCCCCGACGGCGCCGGCGCCTTCAGCGCGGCCCTGCTCACGCCGCGGCTGCTCCTCCCCGACCACTACGTGCTCGAGGTCGGCCCCCCGGGCGGCGCGGCGGTGGTCTCGCGGGCGTTCCAGCTGGGCAGCGACGACGAGGTCGCCGCCGCGCGGGGACGCCTCGAGGCGTGGTACCGCGCCGCGCACGGGGCCCTGCGCGACCTGGCCGTGGCGCTCGAGCGGCGCGGCGGCTTCCACCTCGCGCTCGCCGCCCACGACCATCGCACGCACGTCGACCGCTTCGAGGCCGCGCTCGAGGCGTGGAGCGTGGCCCTGCGCGCCGCGCGCATGGACCTCGCGACCTGGGAGCGCCGCCTGGTCCTGCCGTGGCGGCCGGGGGCCGGGCCGGCGCTGCTCGAGGTCGTGCGCGTGCTCGAGGCCCGCGCCGCGGCGTGGCGCCAGGCGCTCGCCACGCGCGGGGCCGCGCCCGCCCGAGCCGCTCGAGCGCGGCGGCCGCGCTGGCGCGCGCCCTCGACCTCGACCCGGCCGTCCTGGACGGCTGGCGCCCCGGCCCGCTCGCCCGGCCGGCGCCGGGCACGCCCGCCGGGACCGCCGCCCTCGAGGGGCTCGCCTTCGCCGGCGGCGTCGCCCCCCTGCGCGACCCGACCGGCTTCACCCTGCTCGTGCCGGAGGGCTTCCGCGCGCGCCCGACGGACGTCCGCCCCGCCGAGCGCCTCCTCCTCGAGCAGGGCGACACGAAGCTCATCGTCCAGGTGCAGGAGCTGCCCGACGCCGGGGGCCCGGAGGCCCTGGCGGCGGCCGTGGAGACGGGCGCCTTCGAGCAGTACCTCTCCTACAAGCGCCTCGCGGCCGAGCGCCTGCCGGGCGAGGGCGGCGCGCCGGCCGGCGTGCGGCTCGAGTTCCTGGCGCAGGTCGAGCGGACCGAGGCGCTCGTGCGGGTGACGCAGGTCTCGCGCTGGCGCGGCGCGCGCGTGTTCCACCTGCTGATCGTCCGCCCGCGCGACGCCGGCGCGCCGGCGTGGCTCGAGCGCGTCGCCGGCTCCTTCGCGGCAGGTGACCCGTGAGCAACGGCTGGAAGGAGCTGGCGGGCTGGGGCGGCGTCGTCCTCGTCGGGGTCGTCGCCTTCTGGGCCACGCGCCCCGCCCCGCGGCCGGCGCCGGACCCGGCGGTCCCCAAGGGCGTCGAGGTGAAGACCGGCGCGGGGACGGCGAAGGGCTCGTTCGGCGCCATGCTGAGGCCCGGCGAGGGGGGCCTCCTCCTGGTCGAGGTCTACCCCGACGGGAGCGCCGTCGGGGCGGGGCTGGTCGCGGGCGACGTGGTCCTGGCGGTCGACGACCGCCCGGCCAAGGAGTCGCGCGTGCTCCTCGACCGCCTCGGCGCCCTGCGCCCGGGCGAGGCGCTCGTCCTGCGCGTCCGGCGCGCCGACGGGCGCGAGGAGGCCGTCCGGGTCGAGCTGGCGGAGGGCCACGGCTTCGAGCTGGGGCTCGCCCGCCGCCTCGTCGCGCAGGGCGTGGCGCAGCTCGTCGGGCTCGAGCGCGAGGGGGGCCTCTGGCCGCACTACCGCGACCCGGAGCGGCCCAGCGTCGCGGTGACCGCGCTCGTGGCCCACGCCCTCGTGCGCGCGGGCGACCTCGACGAGGCGGCGGCCGCCGCGCTCGGCCGCGCGCGCGGCGCGCTCCTCGCCGCGCAGGCCGAGGATGGCGGCCTGGACGACCCGCCGGAGCACCCGCCGCACCGCACCTACGCCACGGCGCTGGCGCTCATGGCCCTCGACGACCCGGCCGCGCGCGCCCGCCTCTCGGCGTGGCTCCAGGCGGCGCAGGTGCAGGAGGCGCACGGCTTCGACCCGGTCGACACGCGCTACGGCGGCTGGAGCTACCACGACCGCCCCGACCGGGCCCTCCTGCGCACGGACGTGTCGACGGGGCGCTACGCCCTCGAGGCCCTCGCCGGGGCGGGCCTGCCCGACGACGCCGCGGTGTGGGACCGGGCCCGGCTGTGGCTCGACCTGACCCAGAACCACGCCCTCGTGAGCCGCCCCGACGACCCGGCCCACGACCGCGAGCGCGCCCTGCGCGACGGCGGGTTCGCCTTCCAGCCGCGCATGAGCAAGGCGGGCAGCGACGCCGTCGGGACGACGATGGCCGTGTGGCGCTCCTACGGCAGCGCGACCGCCGACGGCGTGCTCGCGCGCCTGGCGCTCGAGGGCGTCGACCACCGCGCCGCGGCGCCGGAGCGCCTCACGGCGGGCCCCGAGGCCCTCGCGGGCCTGCGCTGGCTGGCGCGGCGCTGGGACCTCGGCCAGAACCCGGGCTTCGAGCAGGACGCGCTCGGCTGGGCGCGCGGCGTCTACCTCTACTACCTCGCCGGGCTCGCCGACGCCCTGCACCGCGCCGGCGTGTGGCGCGTCGGCGCGCGCGTGTGGGCGGCCGAGCTCACGCGGCAGCTCGGCACCCTGCACGCCCGCGCCGGCGACCGCTTCCGCGGCGAGTCGGCGCTCATGCACGAGGACAGCCCGACGCTCGCCGCGGCCTTCGGCGTGATCGCCCTGGCCGCGGCGCGCGACCGCCTGGCGCTCGGCGGCGGCGCCGCCCTCGAGCCGGGCGCCGCCCCGCCGCCGCCGCCGCTCGAGCCCGAGGCGCTCGCGCCGCCGGCCGACGCCGTCGCCCGCGGGCTGGCCGTCTTCCGCCGCGCCGGCTGCATCGGCTGCCACGTCGACCACGGGGGCGACAACGGCCCCGCGCTCACGGGCGTGGCCGAGCGCGCCCTCCTGCGCTGGCGCACGGCCGAGGGCGCCGGCGCCGGCCTGACCGGCTTCATCCGCGCCCCCGACCCGGCGCAGGCGCTCACGCGCGGCGAGTGGCCCTCGAGCATGCCGCCGGTCACGCCCGAGCAGGTGAGCGAGACCGACCTCGCCGACCTGGTGCAGTTCCTCCTCAGCCGCCGCGCGGGGCTGCCGGTGTCCGAGGCGCGCTGAGCGCGCTCGCCGCCCGACCCCGCTCGTAACCTCTGACGCCCGAGGCGCCGAGGAGCGGCTCTCATCGCCGCCGGCTTCGTCCTATGATTCGGCGGGGGTTCGCCGTGCAAGACTTCTACTTCCCCCCCGACGACACGATCTCCGTCGACTACCTGGTCGAGGTGCAGCCGCCCCCGGCCGACCGCGCGGAGGTCTCGTTCTACCGGCACCAGCTCGGCGGCGCGCTCCTCAGCGGGCAGTCGCTCGGGCAGCCGAGGGGCACGGTGTCCCTCCCCCTCTCCGGCATCGCGGTGACGGACTCCCCCATCTGGGCCGAGTTCGTCTTCGAGAAGGAGGACGGCGTCCCCGCGCCGCGGGTGACCGTGCCCATGGCCTTCTCCCTCGCGGAGCCAGTGGTCGAGCGGATCGAGGTCCCCGCCGACGCGAAGCCCGGCGACGTGGTCGAGCTGGCCATCGTCGGCTGGGGGGCCGACGCGTACGACCAGCCCGGCGCGCCCACGCGCTTCTCGGGCGTGGCGGCCGACGCGATCCCGGCCGGGCAGCGGGCCGAGGCGCGCTGGTTCGTGGGCCGGGAGCACGTCGGCGAGGGCGAGCGGGCGCGCTACACGGTCCAGGACGCCGACCTCGGCGAGTCGCTCGAGTTCGAGGCCTTCACGGCGGCGCCCAGCGGCGCGACGGCCCGCCTCGCCGTGCCCCGCGTCGAGGTCGTCCTGCAGCGCGGGGGCGGGGCCCCCCCCGCGGCGCTCGTCCTCGACCAGGAGCTCGACCTCACGGCCCGGGTCACGCCGGCCGTGCCGGGCGACGTGGCCTGGACGTTCAGCGACCCGGCCATCGCGCAGGTGAGCGCCAGCGGCGCCGACGTCCGCATCAAGGCGCAGTCCGACACGGCCGCCGAGGTGACGATCACCGCGACCCTCACGTCGCGCGCCACGGGCAACCAGTACACGGCCGAGCACAAGCTGAAGGTCGTGGACCTGCGCCTGCACCTCGACGCCGACCGCGACGGGGCGGTCGACGCGTCGACCGCCGCCCTCGACGTCTGGGAGTGGGGCGCCGGCCGCAAGGGCGCGGTCGTCCGCGTCAACGCCGACGACGACGACCGCTCGAGGTCGCCGGACTGCGACGACGCCGTCGTGAACGGCGCGGGGGACGTCTCGGACCTCTCGCCCCTCGACCTCCGCCGCGGCCTCGGCGACTTCCCGGCCGGCTGGGCGGCCGTCCTCACGGTCGACCACCCCGACCGCATCCGGATCTTCGACGCGCGGACCGCCTCGGGGACCCCGGTCCTCGGCCCGGCCGCGGCGGGGCCGCACCGGCTGACCGACCTCTCCCCGCAGCGGCGCGAGTGGGGCATGGAGGCGGTCAGCTACCCGACCCGCGGCTTCGACGGCCTGATCACGCTCACGCTGCGGCTCGAGGACGCGGGCGGGGCGACCGTCTTCACGCAGCAGGCGAAGGTGCGCGTGGCGCCGTTCGTCCTCATGCACCACCTCATGGCGACCGAGGAGGTGTACGTGATGGACGTGGGGGCCTCGAACTCGACGTTCCGCGCCGAGCTGGCGGCGCACGTGACCGCCGCCGGGGTCCCGGCGCCGCGGGAGGCCTCCGGGGCGAGCTACGCCAACGACCGCTGGATGCAGGACGTCATGGAGTTCGGCTTCTCCACGCTGCCCGCGGCCGGCGCCCCGGCGAGCCGCCATCTCCCGGTCGTCCTGCGCACGGCCAACGACCGCGCCACGCTCTGGGGGAGGGGCGCCACGTCGGCCGACAGCTTCCCGCTCGAGGAGCTGCTCGGACCGGGCGTGGGGCTGTACGTGGCGCTCCCGCCGGCCCTCGGCAGCTCCCTGGACTCCTTCGGCAACCTGGAGTGCTCGCCCCCCGTGACCGTGGGCGGGAAGGAGTGGAAGTTCGGGCGGGTCATCTACGGGCACGACGCCGGCCGCCCCATGCAGCCCGAGATCACGGACCTCCTCCTCGCCCAGGGGGTCCAGGGCGCGTTCGCGGTCGACACGAGCTGGCTCGAGGTGGGGCACATCGACGAGGTCTTCTCCTTCTGCCCGGCCCCTGGCACGCCGAAGAAGTTCAAGCTGCTGGTCGCGAGCCCGCAGGAGGCGATGACGATCGTCGACCGGCTCCACGCGGCGGGCGACGGCGCCGCGGAGCTCCTCCCGTCCGGCGTCTCGGAGGCGGGCCTGCCGAAGACCGTGGCCGGGATCAAGGCCGACGCGACCTTCGAGCTGTGGCAGCGCGAGGTGCAGACGAAGATCGACGGGGTCGTGGCCACGCTGCGCACGAACCTCGGCCTCGACCCGGCCGACGTCGTCCGCCTCCCGGTGCTGTTCAAGAAGGTGTCGGCCTCCTACTACATCGCCTACACCGCGAACTCGGTGAACATGCTCGTGGTGACGAAGCCCGGCGGCGACGCGAACCTGTGCGTCCCCAAGCCGTTCGGCCCGCGGACCGCCGCCGGGTGCCAGTTCGAGGCCGACATCGACGGGAAGCTCCGGGCGCTCGGCTGCGCGCCCCGGTTCATCGACGACTGGGCGACGTACCATGCGCTCGCCGGCGAGATCCACTGCGGGACGAACCAGCGCCGACGTCCGCCGACGGACCGGTGGTGGTGGGAGCAGGCTCCATGAGGTCGACGACGAGGGCGCTGGGCGCGATGCTGGCGGCCGCGGTCGCGCTGGGCGGCGCCGCGGTGGCGGACGAGAGGGACACCATGGTCGACTGGGCCGGGTTCGAGGCGCTGGTGGCGGTCACGGGCGAGGAGTACGTCCGCGGGCGCGACGCGCTGCTCGCCTCCGACGACGGGCCGGCGCTCGCCGCGCGGCTGCGGCCGCTGACCGGCGCCGCTGACGCGCGCCGCGCGGTCACGGCCCGCGCGCTCCTGGGCTGGGTGGAGCGCCGCGCGCTCCACGAGGACGTGCTCGCCCGGCTCGACGCCGTGGACATCGAGGTCGAGTCGCGGAAGGCGACGGGCCTCCCCGGCGTCTGGGCCCGCTTCGCCGACCTCGCCCGGACCGAGTGGGGCCCGCCGGTCCTGCCCCTGGCCTGGGAGGGCCTCCTCAAGCGCACCGACTGGCCCATGTGGCGGCTGGGCGCCTGCCTGCACATGATCGGCGCCCTGCCCGACGCCGCCTCGGCCCCCGTGCTGATCGAGTTCATCGAGCGGACCGAGGACGAGGGGCTGCGCCGGCTGGCGGGCCAGGTGCTCGGCCGCATGCCGAAGGAGGCGCGCGACCCGGTGGAGCGCGCGCGCAAGCGGACGGCGGGCATCGCCGACGCCCTGGGCCGCGCGGGCGAGGCGCTCGAGGGCGGCCGGTAGCCGGGCGCGCGCCCGGTCCCCCTGGGCTCGCGCGGCCGCGCGGGAGCCTCACTCAGCACGACGTCGACCGGCCAGCGGCGGCCAGCGTGGTCACCTTGCCCGGCCGGCCCGGTTGCGACGATCATGCGAGGCGGCGGGGAAGGACATGCTCGGCGAGGGCGCGGCCGACCACGACAGGGGGCTCCTGCAGCGCGCGGTGGCGCGCGGGCTCGTCCCGCAGGAGCTCGCCGAGCGCTGCCATCAGGCGGCGCGGGCCAGCGGCCGGCCGGCCAGTCAGCTGCTCGTGGAGCGGGGGGTGCTCACGGCGGTCCAGGTCGACCTGCTCGCGCAGGAGGTCGCCGGCGGGGAGACGCTCGCGCCCGGCGCCCACCCGACGCTCGCGACGATCGCGCCGTCGGCGGGCGACGCGACGGTGGCCGATGCGGCCACGGTCCCGCCGCCGCCCCTGCCGGCGCCGTCGGAGGCGCCGGAGGGCGACGTCACCTACATGCCGTTCGCGACGACGCTGTCGACCGGGGCCGCGGCCCCCACGGCGCCGCAAGGGCCGCCGCGCCCCGGCGACGTGATCGGCGACTTCGAGGTCCTCGCGCCGCTCGGCCAGGGGGGGATGGGCGCCGTGTTCAGGGCGCGGCAGCGGTCGCTCGGCCGGGAGGTGGCGCTCAAGGTCCTCACCGACAAGGGCCTCGCGCGCGGCGCCGTCGAGCGCTTCCTCCGCGAGGGGCGGGCGGCGGCGGCCGTGCAGCACCCGCACGTGGTCACGACCTTCCACGCCGGCGCCGATCCGGCCACGGGGCGGCTGTTCATCGCCATGGAGCTCGTGACCGGCGGCGACGCCGAGCGGCTCGCCGTCGCCGCCGGCGGCCGGCTGCCGGAGGCGCGGGCGCTGGAGGTCGCGCGCGACGCGGCGCGCGGGCTCGTGGCGCTCGAGGCCGCGGGCCTCGTGCACCGCGACATCAAGCCCGAGAACCTGTTCCTCGCCGCCGACGGCGCGGCGAAGCTGGGCGACCTCGGCCTGGCGCGCCGCCAGGCGGGCGACGACCGGCTCACGCAGACGGGCGCCGTCGTGGGCACGCCCTGCTACATGGCCCCCGAGCAGGCCCGCGGCGAGACGATGCTCGACGGCCGCACCGACGTGTACGCCCTCGGCGCCACCCTCCTCCGCCTGCTCACGGGGGCGCGCCCGTTCGCCGGGGGCTCGGTCCCGGCGATCCTCCACCGCATCCTCGACGAGCCGCCGCCCGACGTCCGCGCCCTCCTCCCGGGCGTGTCGCCGGCGACCGCGGCGCTGCTCGACCGCGCCCTGGCGAAGGACCCCGGCCGGCGCCAGCAGGGCGCCGCCGCGCTCCTGGCCGACCTCGAGGCGGCGCTCGCGGCCCTGCGCGCCGGTCCTGCCGCCGCCGGTGCGGCCGCCGGCGCCGGGCGCGCGCGCGGCGCCGTCCCCCTGGTCGCCGCGGCGATCGTCGTCTCGCTCCTGGCCCTGGCCGCCCTCGCGGCGCACCTCCTCGGGTCGTCGTGAGGTCGCTCGCCCCCGGCGCGGCCTTCGGCCCCTACGACCTCGTCGCGGAGCTCGGCCGCGGCGGCGTGGGCGCCGTGTTCCGCGCGCGCGAGCGCGCGTCGGGGCGCGAGGTCGCGGTCAAGGTCCTGCTCGACGCCGGCGGCGCGACGCCCGAGGACCTGGAGCGCTTCCGCCGCGAGGGGGAGCTCGCCGCCGGGCTGGTGCATCCCGGGATCGTGCGGGTCCACGCGGCGGGCGACGTCGGCGGGCTCATGTTCCTCGCCTGCGAGCTGGTCGAGGGGGCCCGCGACCTGGCCACGGCCGCCCGCGGCCTGCCGCCGCTCGAGCGCGCCCGCCTCGTCCGGGACGTCGCGCGGGCGCTCGGGCACGCCCACGCGCGCGGCGTCGTCCACCGCGACGTGAAGCCCGACAACCTGCTCGTCGGCGCCGACGGCCGGGTGCGCGTGTCCGACTTCGGCGTCGCGGGCGGCCGCGGGCTCGAGCGCCTGACGCGCACCGGCGCGATCGTCGGCACCCCGCGCTACATGGCGCCGGAGCAGATCGACGGCGACCGCGCGCGGGTCGGCGCGCCGGCCGACGTGTGGGCGCTCGGCGTGGTCCTGTTCGAGGTCCTGGCCGGCGCGCGCCCGTTCGAGGCCGACGGCCTGACGGCCCTCTACGGCAGGATCGTCGTCGACCCGACGCCCGACCTGCGGGCGCGGGCCCCGGACGCGCCGCGCGCGCTGGCCGCCGTCGTCGAGCGCGCCCTCGAGAAGCGGCCCGAGCGCCGCTACCCCGACGCCGAGGCCCTCGCGGACGACCTCGACCGCGCCCTCGCCGGCGAGGGCACCCTCGCCGGCGCCGCGCGGGGGCGGCGCGCCGCCCGCCGCGTCGCCCCGCCGCGGGCGGCCTCCTCCTCGTCGGAGCCGCGGCCATGATAATCGTTCCCCACCCCCCGACCCCCCCCCCCCGGCGGGGGGGCGCGCCGCCGGCGGCGCCGCCGGCGGACGCGCGGCCCGCGCTCGCGCTCGACCTGCCCGATGACGGCTGGCTGCTGCTCGCCGCGGACGAGGAGGCGTTCGAGGTCCACGGCCGCACGGGCGGCGGGCGGGTCGTCCTCCGCGTCGACGGCGAGGGGACGGTCGAGAGCGCGACGCTCCCCGTCAGCGTCCCGGTCCCGCCCGGCGGCTGGCGGCGGGTCTTCATCGCGCTCGAGGGCCCCGGCGGCGAGGTCGTCGAGCGCGCCGAGGTGGGCGCGCTGCGGCTGCCGCCGCGCCTCGCCCGCGTGGACGCGCGCGCCGCGCGCGCCGACGACGGGTCGCTCCTCCTGCTCGTGCCGCCGCCGCGCGACGGTCACTACGCGCGGCCCCGGCTCCGCGTCGGCAACGGCAACGCCAACTACGACACGTACAGCGGGCTCATGCTCGACCTCGCCCGCGAGCCGGCGACCCTGGCGCACCCCTACCTCCTAGGTCGGTGCGAGGTCTCGACCGCGCAGTACCGGAAGGTCGCGCCCGATCACGCCGAGCAGCGGGACGAGCCTGACGACCATCCGGTCGCGTGGGTCTCGCGCGAGGAGGCCGCCGCCTACGCCGAGCGGCACGGGCTCGTCCTGCCGACCCTGCTGGAGTGGATGTGGGCCGCCCGCGGCGGCGACGAGCGGCCGTGGCCCTGGGGCCACGAGCGGGGCGCCTTCCCGGCGAACTTCTCCACGAAGGCCGCCTGCCCGGTCGACGCGCTCCCCGCCGGCGCGGGACGCTGGGGGCACCTGCACCTGGCCGGCAACGTGGACGAGTGGGTCGCGGTCGAGGAGGACGAGGGCGACGGGCTCCTCGCCCGGTGCCTGGCCATGGGCGGGTCGCACCGGAAGCCGTCGCCCTCCTCGGCCACCGACCTCCGCCTGAACGTGCGACCCGACAGCCGCCACAGGGACGTGGGCTTCCGCCTCGCGTGGCGGCCCGCGGCCCGCTGACGGTCACGCCCCGGGGCGGGCGGGAGACCGCTCGCCCGCCCCGGGGGAGACCTTCGAACGTGGATGTCTCGTCGTCCATCCGTTCCACACCGCGACCGCGCCCGTCCGGCGCCCGGGTAAAAGAGGGGGAACTCCGGGGGGACACACCACAGATGACCGCGCGGCGCGACCAGCTCAGGCGTCTCGAGGACCGCGAGTTCGACCTGCTCGTGCTCGGCGGCGGCGCGACCGGCGTGGGCATCGCCCGCGACGCGGCGCTGCGCGGGCTGAGCGTGGCGCTCGTCGAGAAGGGCGACCTGGGCTCCGGAACGTCCCAGACGTCGTCCAAGCTGATCCACGGCGGCCTGCGCTACCTCGAGCAGATGCAGTTCGGCCTCGTGTTCGAGGGCACCCGCGAGCGGGCGGTCCTCATGCGCAACGCCCCGCACCTGGCGCGGCCGCTGCCGTTCATCTTCCCCGTCTACCGGACGGCGCGCGTCGGCATGCTGCAGCTCTCCGCCGGCATGTGGGCCTACGACGTGCTGTCCATGTTCCGCAACTACCGGCGGCACCGCATGCTCACGCGCGGGCGGCTCCTCCGCACCGAGCCCGAGCTCAACGACGCCGGCCTCCGCGGCGGCGCGCTCTACTACGACTGCATGACCGACGACGCCCGCCTGACGCTCGAGTCGGCGCTCGACGCCGAGGAGCACGGGGCGGTGGTCGCCACCCGCTGCGAGGCGCAGTCGTTCGTGCGCGACGAGGCCGGCCGCACGCGCGGGCTCCTCGTGCGCGACGGCCTCGACGACCACGGGCTCACGGGCGAGGGGCAGCCGTCGGCGCCCTTCGAGGTGCGGGCGCGCGTGACGGTCGTCGCCGCCGGGCCGTGGACCGACGCGCTCCTCGAGCAGCGCCTCGGGCGCCGGCTCCTACGCCCGACGAAGGGCGCGCACCTGGTGCTCGACGGCGCGCGGCTGCCCGTGCAGCACGCGGTCGTGCTGACCTCGGTCCGCGACGGGCGGGTGCTCTTCGCGATCCCCTGGGGCGCGCGGACGATCGTCGGCACGACCGACACCGACGAGCAGGACCCGCCCGACGCCGTCGAGGCGAGCCGCGCCGACGTCGACTACCTGCTCGAGACCGCCAACCACTACTTCCCGCGCCTGAACGCCGGCCCCGCGGACGTGATCGCCACCTGGGCGGGCCTGCGGCCGCTCATGGGCGCCGACGCGGCGGGCCACGCGTCGGACGTGTCGCGCGAGCACGAGATCATCTCGGTCGACCCCGGCCTCCTGGCGATCGCCGGCGGCAAGCTGACCACCTACCGCCTCATGGGCGAGCAGGTCGTCGACCGGGCGCTGGAGAAGATGGGCGCCGGCCGCGTGTCCCGCGAGTCCTCGCGCAGCGCCGAGGTCCCGCTCCCCGGCGCGCGCGACCCGGGCGCCCTGCGCGACCTGCGCGCCTACGCCGAGTCGCTGGCGCGCGAGCACGCGCTCGACATGGACGTGGCCCTGCACCTGACGCGCACCTACGGCCTCCGGTCGCGCCACGTCCTGGCGGCCGGCCAGTCGGCCGGCGTGCGCCCCGGGCGCCTCGTGCCCGACCTGCCCTACCTCGTCGACGAGGTGGTCTTCGCCGCCCGCCACGACAAGGCCCTGCGCCTCGACGACGTCCTGCGCCGGCGCACGCTCGTGTTCCTGCAGGCGAAGGACCAGGGGCTCGGCTGCGCCCGCGAGGCGGCGCTGGCCATGGGCGACGCCCTCGGCTGGGACGCGGCGCGTGTGGAGCTCGAGGTCATGCGCTACGAGCGCCTGGTCGCCGCGTCGCGACGGTTCCGCGAGGACGCGGCGGCGCCGGTGGGCTGACGTCGCTCAGGCCGCCCGCGCGCGCGCGACCGGGCGGACGAGGATCGGCCCGAAGGCGCCACGGCGGCCGCTGCGCACGAAGCCCAGGCCCTGGTACCAGCGCTCGAGCGCGGCCTGGTCGGTCCCGCCGCAGGCGCGGGCCTCGAGCGAGAGGCGGACCCCGTGGCGGTCGGCGTCCTCGAGCACGCGGCGCATGAGCTGGCCGCCGAGGCCCAGGTCGCGCCAGCCCGGCGGGACGTAGACCCAGTCGATCCACGCCTGGTCGGGGCCGACCTCGCTCAGCTTGATCCGCGCGATCGCGCCCGGGGCCAGGCGCACCGAGTAGTCGGTCGCCATGCCGTCCTTGTCCTTGGTCACGCCGGTCACCAGGCGCAGCTTGCGCCCCGACTCGCTCGTCTTGCGCGGCGGGTTGACGTCGTTCTTCGTGCGGCGCGGCGTCGTCGTGCGGGCGCGGGCGGCGGGCAGGCGCAGGATCGTGGCGTTCGCGCTCATGGGTGACCTCTCACCCGCCTATCGGCCGAGGGCCGCCGTCAACTTTGCCCCTCGTCGACGCTCTCGGGCGCGCGCAGCCGTATCCCCAGGAGCACGGCGGCCGTGAGGAGGTAGATGGTGGCCGCGAAGGCCAGCTGCCAGGGCACGAGCATGGTCTCCCGGAGGTTCTCCGTGAACTCGGCCGTGACGGCAGGGAGCATATGAGCTGCCACGGCCAGGGGAGCGACGACCAGCGGCCCAACGATCAGGGTGAGGAGAGACACGTGCGCGATCTCGGTGAGCAGCGGCCGCCGTGGAGCGCGTAGGCCTCCGCCGAGGGCTCGAAGAATCTCCCAGACCACGATGATTGCGACCGCCAGGCCAAAGAGCCCCTCGGTCCCGGACCGATAGACCTGCAGCCAGGTGTCGCGCTCGTCGAGAACGACCAGGTCGTCACCGCCCCCGCTGCGAGCGTCCGGCCCGAGACTCCAAACGGACCCGTCGGGCGCGTGGACGAAGGGGGTACCCCAGGGGTCCCGAACCGTCGGGTCCTTCAAGGTCCGTCCAGGCAAGCGGTGGTGGTAGGCCTCGGACACCGGCAGCCGCGGGTCGAGCGCCGCGGCCAGCGGTGGCCCCGCCAGCGCGAGCACGATCAGCCCGGCGACGACCCCGTAGACGGCCAGGTCGGTGCGCGAGCGCGGCGCGCCGGTCCAGCGCAGCGCCGCGCCGTCCTCCGGGCGCTCAGGCGGCCGCTCAGCGTCGCTCATCCCCGCCGTCGTCCGGCTCGACCTCGGCCTCGACCAGCCCCACGCGGACGCCCTCGATCAGGGAGACCATCCCCTGGCGGCAGCGGTCGACCACCGCCGCCGGGCCGACCAGGCTGGCCACCCACGTGCCGTCGGGCCCCTCGAGCACCGCGTGCAGGGCGGCCCACCCGGGCCGCGCGCGCCGCTCGTCGCCCGGCTCGAGCGGCCCCGAGAAGGTCCCTCGCACGGCCACGAGCGTCGCGTCCACCCCCTCGGCCTCGGGCGCGTCGACCTCCACGCGCTCGGCGGCGTCGGGCCCCAGCGGCTCGCCGTCCTCGCCCTCGAAGTGCCCGGCCCACGTCTTCACGCGCTCGGCGAGCGGGCGGCGCCCGCGCTCGCGCAGGAGCGTCACCCGCAGGCGCGGCCCCTCGGGGTCGGGCCGCACGGTCCAGGCGGCGCGCTCGGGCTCGATCGGCTCGGCGGCGCGCCACCCGTCGGGCGCCTTGAACACGAGGCCCCGCTCACGGCGGGCCCGGGGAGGCTCGAGCCCGTCCTGGCCGGCCGCGAGGCCGCCCAGCAGCAGGGCCACGGCGCACGGGAGGACGGCGGACCTGGTCATGTCGAAAGCACCCGCTTGCAAAACCCACCCGACGCGGCCACAACCCACACGGACATGGTCGACGACGAGCGCCCCAGGATCCTACTCGTCGACGACAACCCGCAGGTGCGCGACCTGCTCTCCAGGTTCCTCGAGGGCCGCTACGAGGTCCTGCTCGCCGGGGACGGCGAGGAGGCGGTCGAGCGCCTCCGCGCCGGGGGCGGCGTCGACCTCATCGTCACCGACGTGAACATGCCCCACATGGACGGGCTGCAGCTCACGCGGGCGATCCGGCGGCGACATCCGTCGTTGCCGGTCGTCATCATGACGGGCCTCGGGCGCGAGGACGTGGCGGTCGAGGCCCTGCGGGCCGGGGCCACGAACTACCTGCGCAAGCCCTTCCGCAACACCGAGCTCGAGCACGTGGTCCGCCAGAGCCTGCAGCTCGCGGACGGCCGGCGCCGCCGCGAGGAGGGGCACCAGTTCCTCCTCCAGCAGGGCAAGCTGTTCGAGCTCCCCCCCGACCCGGCCGCCCTGCCGCGCGTCCTTCCGCACCTGACCCAGGGCGCGGTCGAGCTCGGCGTGGTCGACGCGCAGGACCTGATCCACGTCGAGGTGGCCCTGCAGGAGGCGCTGCTCAACGCGATCGTCCACGGGAGCCTCGAGCTCTCGGGCCGGCTCCCGGCCGATCGGCCTGCGCTCGAGGCGCTGTGCCGGACCCGCCGGCAGGAGGCGCCGTTCGACCGGCGCGTCGTGCGGGTCGGCGTGGACCTCGACCCCGCCGCGCTCCGGGTCGTGATCGAGGACCAGGGCCCCGGGTTCGACGTGGACGAGGTCATGGCCCGGCGGGGCGGCCCGGGCGACGGCCTCCACGGCCGCGGGCTGTTCCTCATGCGCAGCTTCATGGACGAGGTGGCGTTCGAGGAGGGCGGCCGCCGCGTGGTCCTCGTGCGCGCCCGCGGCTCGCCCCGCACGGCCCGGGAGTAAGCAGGTGGCCTCATGAGCGACCCCCTGGACCTCGCCGCGCTGCAGCAGCAGGTCGCGGCGCTGCTGGCGCCCGTGGCGCACCCGCGCGTCGGGGCGGCCCTCGCGCTCGCCGAGGAGGCGGGCGAGGTGTGCAAGCTCGTGCTCGAGCGCGAGTGCTACGGCGCCGCGCCGGCGCCCGAGCAGCTCGCGGGGGAGCTCGCCGACGTCGTCGTGTGCGCGGCCGAGCTGGCCACCCGCTACGGGGTCGACCTGGACGCCGCCTGCCGGGCCAAGCTCGAGGACCTCGGCCGGCGCGTGCCGGGGTGGGCGGAGAAGCTCGGGCCGGCGCTGGAGCGGGCGCGGGGGCGGATGGACGGGTAGCCGCCTGTCTACCGGAACAGCCCCTCGAACGCCGGCTCCCCGCGCAGCCCCGCGAACGCCGGCTCCGCGCGGCGGGCGTGCTCGAGCTGTCGCAGGAGTCGCTCGCGCTCCCGCGCCGCGGCCGCCCGCTCCTCGTCGTCGAGGGCGCGGTCGTCGAGCGCGGCGGCCAGCGCCGCGAGGCGCTCCTTCCGCTGGCGCACGTCCTCGGCCAGCCACTCGAGGGCGCGCGCGCGCTGGCCGGCCTGCGCCGCGGCGCGCGCGCCGTGGTAGAGGTGGCCGCGGCCCACGTCGGCGCGCGTGGCGGGGTCGCCCAGGGCGACCTCGAAGCGCGAGAGGGCCGCGGCCGGGTCGCCGAGCGAGAGGAGCGCGTAGGCCTGCTGCAGGGCCTCGGCCGCGCCCGCGGGCGGCGGACCGCGCAGGAGGTCGCGCCGGGCGCGCGCCTGCTCGAGCGCCGCCGCGAGGCCGTCCACCTCGGCGCCGGGGGCGCGGGTCGCCGCGGCGGCCTCCTCGAGGCGCTCCACGGCGGCGTCGAGGTCGCCCCGGGCCTGGTCGAGGGCGGCGAGGCGCCACAGCGCCAGGCCGCGCGCGCGACGGAGCGGCAGGTCGTCCGCCGGGCCGGCCAGGGCGCTCGCCTCCTCGAGGCGCGCGCGCGCGTCCGCCGGCCGGCCCTGCTCCTGGTCGAGCGAGGCGAGGTGCAGGAGGGCCAGCGCGCGATCGGCGGCGCAGACGGCGTCGCCCCGGGCCGCGTCGACCGCCTCCTCCAGGGCCCGCCGCGCGCCGGGCAGGTCGCGGTCGCGCGCCAGGGCCGGCCCGAGCGCCACGAGGACGCGGACGACGCCGCGGGTCCGCGCCGGGTCGGGCGCCTCCGCCGCGCAGGTCCGGGCGAGGACCAGGGCCTGCTCGAGGCTCGCCCGGGCCCCCCGGCGGTCGCCGGCGTCGGCGCGGACGCGGGCCTCCGCCTCGAGCGCCGCGAGGAGGAGGTCGCGCTCGCCGCCCCCGCCCGGGCGGCGCTCGACGGCCTGGCGCGCCAGCGCGGCCGCCTCGGGGACGAGGGCGGCCGCCCGGCCGGGTCCGCGGCCGCCAGGGCGAGGAGTGCCCGCGCGAGCGCGGGCCCTTCGTCAGGGTCGCGGGCGGCGAGGCCGCGCCGGACGCGCAGGGCCTCCTCGCGGAGCGGCGCCGTGTCGAGGCCTGGGCGGCGGCGGCGGCCTCGATGGCCACCGCGAGGAGGGCCGACGGGGAGGGCCGGACGCAGCTCGAGCGCCTCGGCGGCGAGGGCGCGCGCGGTCCCCGCCGCGGCGGCCGGCGCCGGCCGCGGTCAGGAGGAGCGCGCGCGCGAGGACGTCGTCGCCGCCGTCGGCGCGGGCGGCGGCCAGGGCGTCCTCGGCGTCGATC
Source organism: Planctomycetota bacterium (assembly GCA_023954375.1). Lineage (GTDB taxonomy): Bacteria > Planctomycetota > J058 > J058 > J058 > JAMLIC01. The sequence continues at coordinate 17,656 of JAMLIC010000018.1, read as the reverse complement.
GCGCCGGCCGAAGCGAGCCCCACCCGCGCCCGGGCGCGCAGCGGCGCGGGCGGGCCGAGGTCCAGGGCCTCAGCGAACGCGGCGTCCGCCGGCGCGCCGGCGGCGAGGTCGGCCTCGCCCAGGTCCACGAGCGCCCGGGCGAGCCGCGCGCCGAGGGCCGGGTCCCCCGCCCCGAGGAGGTCCCGGGCCGCCCGCAGGGCCTCGACCGCCGCCGCCCGGTGCGGGCGCGCCCCCCGCTCCCCGGTGGCGTCGGCGGCGTCCGCGGCGTCAGCGGCCAACAGGACGCGCGCGGCCGCCTGGCGCGCGCGGTCGGCCTCGTCGCGGGTCGCGGTCAGCGCCGCGCGGGCCGACGCCAGGGCGGCGACGTGCGCCGCCTCGCGCGCGGCGCGCGTCCTCGCCCCGAGGCCGCCCCCGAGGCCGCCCCCGAGGCCGCCGGTGACCGCGCCGCCGGCCGCGGCGCCGAGCGCCAGCGTCAGCAGGAGTCTCGTCCGCCCTGACACGTAAGCCAGTATCCCAGACCCTCGCGCGCCTCGCCGCCCGCGTTTGCCCGGCCCCCCGGGGTTCCGATATGTTCCCCTCGGCCGGTCGGCGTCGGACGGCCCTTGCGGAGGCGGGCCACACCGATGGCAGAAGCACAGGAGGTCCGCGTCCGGCTCGCGCTCGTGGGACCCACGGGCAGCGGGAAGACGGCCGCGCTCGAGTACCTCCACCGGACCACGCCGCCCGACCAGCGCGGCCCGCTGGTCCAGCTCGTCGACCGGACCGGCCGCACCCTCCTCTACGACCACGTCGAGTTGCAGTACGGGCGCGTGGGCGACCTGCCGCTGTTCGTGGACGTCTACTCCCTCCCCGGCAGCCCGTGGGCGGTCCTCGCCCGGCGGATCGTGCTCACCGGCTGCAACGGGTTCATCTACGTCACCGACGGGCGCGACTCCGCGCTCGCCGACGCCCACGCCGGGTTCATCGAGCTCTGCGAGTTCCTCGCCGAGCGCGGCCGGACGCCCGAGACGGCGGCCCTGGTCGTGGCGCTGTCGCGCAAGGACCTGACGCGCGGCGCGCCGACCGCGGTCGAGGCGGCGCTCGCCGAGCACGTGGGTGACCGCCTCCTGCACATCAGCACGCGCACGGGCGAGGGGGTGACCGAGGCGGTGAGGAAGGCCACCGCGCTGGCCCTGTCGCGCGAGCGCGACGAGCTCGAGGCGCGCCGTCAGGGGGCGCCGCCGCCGCGCGCCTACGTGCCGCCGGCGCTCGAGGAGGAGGTGGAGCTGGCGCACGAGCTCTACCTGCGCGGCGCGGGCAAGTTCGGCGCCTTCTCGCCGCACTCGGACCCCTACCTGGGCGAGATCCTGCTCGAGCTGGGCGCCGTCACCGAGGCGGACCTCGACGAGGCGCTGCGGCTGCGCGCGGAGGCGTTCAAGCTGGCGCTCGGCGTGTCGCTCGAGGAGATCCTCACCAAGCGCGGGATGATCGACCCCGAGCTGATCCCGCGCGCGCGCATGCTCCGCGCCTGCGTGGAGGTGATCCACGAGGAGATCACCTTCGGCAAGCTGGCGACCGAGCTCGAGGCCGTGCCGTTCGCCCGCGTGAAGCAGGCGCTGGGGCTCCAGGCCAAGCGGCAGTTCCACAACTCGCTCGACCACCTGCTCACGCGCGCCGGGCAGCTCGACCGGGCGGCCCGCCAGCGGGTCCTCTGCCGGCTCCTGCAGGTCCACCAGGGGGAGCTCCTGCGCGACGAGCAGCCGGGCGAGGCGGGCGCGGTGGACACGCCGACGTTCGACACGAAGGCCTTCCGGGCCCTGCCGCTGTTCGGCGAGGTGGCGATCGGCCTGGGGCTGGTCACCCAGGAGCAGCTGCGCGAGGCGCTCGAGGAGCAGCGCCGGCTGAAGGCGAAGGGCCGCCGCCGCTTCGTCGGCTCGATCCTGCAGCAGAGGGGCCACCTGACCGAGGACGACGTGCGGCGCATCTGCCGCGCGCTCGAGGAGAAGATCGCCGACGACCGCATCCAGGGCTACGAGATCATCTGCCCGCTCGGCCGCGGCAACATGGCGCTCGTGTTCGCCGCCACGCAGGTGAACCTGAACCGCGTCGTGGCGCTCAAGATCCTCGACCCGAAGCTGCTCGTCGACCAGGAGTTCGTCGAGCGCTTCCTGCGCGAGGCCCAGGCCGCGGCGCGCCTGAACCATCCGAACATCGTGCAGGCCTACGACGTCGGGTCGTCGCAGGACCTGCACTACTTCGCCATGGAGTACGTCGACGGGATCACCGCCCGCGAGCTGCTCGAGCGCGCGCCGGGCCAGCGCCTCGAGCAGGAGACGGCGATCGACGTCGTGGTGCAGGTGGCGCGCGCCCTCGACCACGCCGGGCGCCACCACCTCGTCCACCGCGACGTGAAGCCGGGCAACGTCATGATCAACCGCGAGGGCGTGGTCAAGCTGTGCGACCTCGGCCTGGCCACGACGCTCGACGCCGAGGGGCCGACCGAGTCGGCCATGATCCTCGGGTCGCCCTACTACATCTCGCCCGAGCAGATCGAGGGGCGCCCCGACCTCGACACGCGCGCCGACATCTACTCGCTCGGGGCCATGCTCTTCCACCTCGTGACCGGCCGGCCCCCCTTCACCGGCCGCACCCCCGAGGACGTGTGCCTCAAGCACCTGAGCGAGCCGGTCCCCGACCCGACCGACCTGAGCCCGACGGTCACGCAGACGCTCGTGCCGGTCATGTTCCGGATGATGGCGAAGGACCGCAACCAGCGGTACTCGAGCTGCACCGAGGTCGTGCGCGCGCTCCTGGAGCGCTTCCCCGCGGCCGCGAGCGACGAGCGGCAGGACCTGCTCGCGCGCCAGATCCAGACCGGCTTCCCGTCGCGCAAGCTGTCGAAGAAGCGCTGACGTCGCGGCGCGGCCGGCGCCCGGCCCGTGTTAGGCTCTGCCCCCGAGGTGGAGCATGCACCAGGAGCTCGTCCAGCGGCTCCGCGAGCGCCGCGCCGTCGTCGGGGTCGTGGGCCTGGGCTACGTCGGCCTGCCGCTGGCGCGGGCCTTCGCCCAGGCGGGGCACCGCGTCCTCGGCCTCGATGTCGACCCGGGCAAGGTGGAGCGGATCGAGCGCGGCGAGTCGTACATCGACGCCGTGCCGACGGAGGTGCTCGGCCGGCTCCGCCGCGACGAGCTCGTCCGCGCGACGACCGACTTCCGTCGCATCCGCGAGGTCGACGCGGTCGCGATCTGCGTGCCCACGCCGCTGACCGTCAACCAGGACCCGGACACGTCCTACATCGAGCGCACCGGCGAGGCGCTCGCGCCGCACCTCCGCCCGGGGACGCTCGTCGTCCTCGAGAGCACGACCTACCCCGGCACGACCGACGAGCTGCTGCGCCCGCGCCTCGAGGCGGGCGGCCTGAAGGTCGGCCGCGACCTGTTCCTGGCCTTCTCGCCCGAGCGCGAGAACCCCGGCGACGCCGCGTGGAGCACGTCCCGCATCCCCAAGGTCGTCGGCGCCGACGACGAGGGCTCGCGCGCGGCGGCGATCGCCCTCTACGAGGGGGCCGTGAGCACGGTCGTGCCGGTGACGTCGTCGCGCGTGGCCGAGGCGACGAAGCTCCTCGAGAACATCTACCGCTGCGTGAACATCGCGCTGGTCAACGAGCTGAAGGTCTGCTTCAGCCGCATGGGGATCGACATCTTCGAGGTGATCGAGGCGGCGAAGACGAAGCCCTTCGGGTTCCAGGCCTTCTACCCGGGGCCTGGTCTCGGCGGCCATTGCATCCCCCTGGACCCGGTGTACCTGTCCTGGAAGGCCAAGGAGTTCGGCGTCCGCACCAGGTTCATCGACCTCGCGGGCGAGGTGAACACGGCCATGCCCGAGTGGGTGGTCGAGCGGACGATGGACGCGCTCAACGAGCACGGCAAGCCGCTGCGCGGCTCGCGCGTCCTGCTCCTGGGCGTGGCCTACAAGAAGAACGTCGACGACCCGCGCGAGTCGCCGGCGCTCGTGCTGTGGGACATGCTGCGGCGGAAGGGGGCCGAGGTCGAGTTCCACGACCCGCACATCGACTACCTCGGCAGCGGGCGCCACTACGCGATCGAGCAGAAGAGCCAGCCGCTCGACCCGTCGACGCTGGCCCGCGCCGACGTCGTGCTCATCGTCACCGACCACGACGCGGTCGACTACGCGCTCGTGGTCGAGCACGCCCGCCTGATCGTCGACACGCGCAACGCGACGAAGGCCGTGCGCGGCGGCGCGAAGCACGTGTTCCTGGCGTGACTGTCCCGGGGAGCGCCGCGAGGCGCACGAGGGCGAGGCGGATCCGGCGCCCGCGCGAGCGACGTCGTGGTGACCACTCCTAGCGAGGGCGGGCCCGGAGACGCCCGCCATCGTGCGCCGCAGCCCCTTCCGGACCTGTACGCGCCCTGGCTCGCCGCGCTGCTGCCCGCCCCGATCCCCGTCGAGGCGCGGGCGACCTGCGATCAGTGCGCCATGTGCTCGAAGGCCGACGGGACGCTGCCCACGGCGACCTACCTGTTCGAGCCGGACGTCAAGTGCTGCGCCTTCCTCCCGTGGCTGCCGAACTTCCTCGTCGGCCGCATCCTCCGCGACGGCGACCCGTCGCCCGTGGCGCAGGCCGGGCGGCGGAGCGTCGAGGCGCGCGTGGCCGCGCGCGTGGGCGTGACGCCCCTGGGCCTCGACCGGCCGCCGCTCCGCGACCTGCACCTGCGCCACGCCCTCGACGCCTTCGGCCACAGCCGGGCGCTCCGCTGCCCGCACTACGTGGACGAGGACGGCGGCCTGTGCGGGATCTGGCGGCATCGCGAGGCCACCTGCGCCACCTGGTTCTGCCGCTTCGAGCGCGGGCGGGTGGGCTTCGACCTGTGGCAGCAGGTCAAGGCGCTCCTGCAGGAGGTCGAGCGCGACCTGGCGCTCCGCTGCGCCCTGGACGCGGGCGTCGACCCGGCCCTCCTCGCCCGGCTCCTGCCGCAGGACGACGCCCCGGCCCAGGCGGGGCGGCCCTGGCAGGAGCTCGAGGGGGCGCCCGACCCCGCCGTCTACGCGGCCGCCTGGGGCCCGTGGGAGGGGCGCGAGGTCGAGCTCTACCGCGCCTGCGCCGCGCTCACGGACGGCCTCGGCTGGGACGACGTCCTCGCGCGCTCGGGCCCGCGCGTCGCCGCCCGCGCCGCCGCCGTGCGGGCCGCCTACGACCGGCAGGTGGACGAGCGCCTCCCGGGCCGCCTGCGCGCGGGCGCCTTCCAGGTCGCCGCGACGCGGCGCGACGGCGGGCTGCGCGCCGTGACCTACTCGCCGTTCGACGCGATCGACCTGCCGGCGCGCCTGGTCGCCCTCCTGCCGGCGTTCGACGGGCGGCCGACCGACGAGGTGCTCGACGCGCTCCGGCGCGACCACGGCGTCGAGCTCGACGCGGGGTTCCTGCGCCAGCTGATCGACTGGGGCGTGCTCTCGGGAGAGTGACATGTGACCGCGCGACCAGCCGTGCGTGGTCCCCGGGCAGCGCGCTAGACTCGACCCCACATGCGCCCGGGGACCCGAGTCGCCAACCGCTACGTGATCGAGCGCAAGCTCGCCCAGGGCGGCATGAGCGCCGTGTTCGTGGCGCTGGACACGAAGTTCGACCGGGCGGTGGCGCTCAAGCTCGCCTTCCCCGAGACGACCGACTACGAGAGCTTCCGCCTGCGCTTCCGCCGCGAGGCCGTGATCGGCGCCATGCTCGGCCGCCTCTCGACGGGGTTCGTGCGCGCGCTCGACTGGGGCGAGCTCGAGGACGCATCGCTCTACCTGGTCATGGACCTGGTCGTGGACGCCCGCGAGCTGGACCTGGTGACCGGCCCGCGGCACGAGCGCCTCGAGCGGCTCGCGCGCGCGGCGGCGCTCGTGGACGAGGTCCACGGGCTCGAGATCGTCCACCGCGACCTCAAGCCGGCGAACTTCCTCACCTCGCCCGACGGGCAGCTGCACCTCGCCGACTTCGGGCTCGCCAAGCTGCTCGGGGACCCCGACGAGGAGCGCGGGCGCGACCTGCGCATCGGGCACCTCACCAGCACGGGCCTGGCCCTGGGCACGCCTTACTACATGGCGCCGGAGCAGGCGAGCGCCAAGCACGTCGACCTGCGGGCGGACGTCTACCCCCTGGGGGTCATGCTCTTCCTCGCGCTGACCAACGAGCTGCCCTACCAGGGGACGCTGCCCGAGCTCCTCTCGTCGCAGCAGCGCGTCCTCGCCGGGATCGACCCGGCCCCGACGGCGCGGGAGCGCGACGCGACCGTCCCGCCCGAGCTCGACGCGCTGTGCCGCCGGGCCATGGCCCTCGACCCGCAGAAGCGCCTCCCCACCGCGACCGCGTTCCTGGAGGGCCTGCTGCCGCACGTGTCGCGGTCGGCCTTCGCGCGCGGGCGCCCCACGCGCATGCTGACCCAGCGCCACGCGCCGCCGCCCGCGCCGCGCCGCGCCGAGCCCGCGGACCCGGAGCCCCTGGAGCTCCGCTCGCAGGCGTTCGACCCGGGCTCGGTCATGGCCGACCACGCCGCGGGCCGGCGGCCCGGCGCGTCGCGCGCCCCCACGCGGCCCGGCCCCGGCGCATCGAGCGCCCCCACGCGGCCGGCCCCCGGCGCGCCGCCCCCGCGGCCCGCGGCGCCGCCGCCCGCGCCGCAGCTCCGGCCGGTCGAGGGCGAGGACCTCGCCTTCGAGCACGAGCGCGACGGCTCGATCCTCGTGTGGGTGGCGGCCGGCTCGTTCTACCCCGGGGTCGTCGAGCGCGACGACGAGGACGACGCGGCCACGCGCCGGGCCGTGCGCGTCGAGGGCTTCTACATGGGCCGCTACCCGGTCACGTGGGCGCAGTACCTGCACTTCTGCCACGAGACCGGCCGCCCGCCGCCGGCGCCCAGCTTCGCGGTCGACGACGACCACCCCGTCCACAACGTGTCGTGGGACGACGCCCAGACCTACTGCGCCTGGGCCGGCGTGCGCCTGCCGACGGCGGTCGAGTGGGAGTTCGCGGCGCGCGGCGGCGACGGGCGGGAGTTCCCGTGGGGGCCCGAGCCGCCCGACCCGGCGCGCTGCAACTGGGCGCAACACCCCGACTTCGGGCGGCGCACCACGACGCCCGTGGGCCTCTTCCCCGACGGCCTCTCGCCCACGGGCTGCTTCGACATGGCCGGCAACGTCCTCGAGTGGGTCCACGAGGGCGACCGCGCGCAGGAGGGCCAGGGCCCCTCGCGCGAGCTGCGCGGGGGGGCCTACAGCCTCGACGACGCGTTCTGCGCCGCCACGCGCGGCGTGTTCCTGCCCGGCGAGACGCGGGCGCCGCACGTCGGCTTCCGCGTCGCCTGCTCGGCGACGAGCGACTCGCAGATGCTCGACCGGACGGTGGCCACCCGCAGCCACCGGCGAGCGCTCGTGCAGGTCGACCCGCGTGGCGCGAGCCAGGCGCAGCGGCAGGCGCTCCAGGCGCTCGAGGACGCGCTGCCGTGGTTCGCCAGGGGGGTGTCGCCCCCGCGCGGCAAGGAGATCAAGTTCACCCACGAGGAGGCCAACGTCGGCCTCTCGGTCCTGCTCACGGACCCCCTGGCCCGCTACGCCCTCGTCGAGCAGCGCGTCTCCTACCAGCCGGCGCTCATGCAGGGGCGGCCGACGCCCATGGCGAACCTGCTGCTCACCGCCAACGCGGTCGCCTTCTACTCGCGCGGCCTGCGCGTGGTGGTCACGCAGGACCGCCTGCGCTACCGCCGCGAGGTCCTCCTCGACCCGACGGGCGACCGGGTCGTCGACGTCGAGGTGCTGCGCCACACGACGGACCTGCTCATCCGCGAGTGGTCGCAGGCCTTCCAGGCCCTGAAGCTGGCCCAGCAGGGCACGCCCTGGGCCGAGGCCGCGGCGGCGTTCGTCTCGGGCGGGCGGCCCGCGGGCTCCGACGACGCGGCGGCCACGGTCGAGACGCGCCTGATCGGCAGCTTCTCCACCGAGCTGCTCTCGGGCGGCAAGCTCCTCGTCGGCCGCGACGACGAGCCCGATCCGGCCGGGCGCCTCGTGCTCACCTGCCACGAGGACGAGCTGTGCGCCGAGGCGCTCGTCCACGCCTGGGCGCCGCCCCTCGACGAGGTCGTGGCGGTGAAGAGCGGCGACCGCGCGCCCATGGTCAACGCGCTCCTCGAGGAGCTCAACGACAAGAACGCCACGCGCCCCTACGCGCTCACGTGGGACCCCAAGCGCGGCGTCGTGGCGCGCGCGCACCTGTGCGGCGCCGGGATCATGCCGACCGCCGAGCAGATCGGGCAGTTCATCGAGCTCCTGATCGAGACGCGGCGCATGGAGACGATCGAGACGGTCCGTTGACGTAGGCCCGGGGTATCCTGGGCGGCCATCCCGCAGAGGCTCCCCCGATGACCGCCCACGAGAAGGTCCTGATCTTCGACCTCGGCTCGCAGTACACCCAGCTCATCGCCCGCCGGATCCGCGAGCTGAAGGTGTTCTGCGAGATCGTCCGCCACGACCTCCCGGCCGCCGAGGTGGCGCGCCAGGCGCCGAAGGGGATCGTCCTCTCGGGCGGCCCGGCCTCGGTCTACGAGCACCAGGCGCCGCGCGTCGACCCGGGGCTGTTCGAGCTGGGGGTCCCGGTGCTCGGGATCTGCTACGGGCTCCAGCTCATGGCCGAGGCGACCGGGGGCAAGGTCGGCGCGGCGCACTCGCGCGAGTACGGGCACACCCGCGTGACCGTCGACCCGGAGAGCCCGCTCTTCCGGGGCGTGCCGCGCGACACGGTGGTGTGGAACTCGCACGGCGACCTGGTCACCGGCCTCGACGCCGCGAGCTTCCGCTCGATCGCGACCACGGGGTCGACCCCCTTCGCCGCGGTCGCCCACGCGAGCCGCCCGCTCTACGGCGTGCAGTTCCACCCGGAGGTCGTGCACAGCAAGCACGGGCGCGAGGTGCTGTCGAACTTCGTGCGCGGCGTCTGCGGCTGCGCGGGCGACTGGACCATGGGCTCGTTCGTCGATGAGGCCGTCGCCGCCATCCGCGCGCAGGTGGGCGAGCGCGGCCGCGTCGTGTGCGGCCTCTCGGGCGGGGTCGACTCGGCGGTGGTCGCCCTGCTCCTCGACCGGGCGCTGGGCGAGCGGCTCACGTGCATCTTCGTCGACAACGGGCTCCTGCGGCTCGGCGAGGCCGAGGAGGTCGAGGCGGCCTTCCGCCCGCGGCTGGGCGACCGCCTGCGCGTCGTCCACGCCGGCGAGCGCTTCCTCGGCCAGCTCGCGGGCGTGATCGACCCCGAGGTGAAGCGCAAGCGGATCGGCCACGAGTTCGTGGCCGTGTTCAAGGACGCCGCGCTCGACATCCCCGAGGCGCACTTCCTGGCCCAGGGGACGCTCTACCCCGACGTGATCGAGAGCCGCTCCGCCTTCGGCGGGCCGTCGGCGACGATCAAGACGCATCACAACGTCGGCGGCCTGCCGGCGGAGCTGGGCTTCGAGCTCATCGAGCCCCTGCGCCAGCTCTTCAAGGACGAGGTGCGCCGCCTGGGCAAGGAGCTCGGCCTCGAGCAGCACCTGATCGACCGTCAGCCCTTCCCCGGCCCGGGGCTCGCCGTGCGCGTCCTGGGCGAGGTGACGCCCGCGCGGCTCGACCTCGTGCGCCGGGCCGATGCGATCGTGCGCGAGGAGCTGCGGAAGGACCCGATCCACCCCTCGATCTGGCAGGCGTTCGCCGTGCTCCTCCCGGTGCAGTCGGTCGGCGTCATGGGCGACGCGCGCACCTACGAGGCGACCTGCGTCGTGCGCGTCGTCGAGAGCCAGGACGGCATGACCGCCGACTGGGTGCGCGTCCCCCACGAGGTCCTGGCGCAGATCTCCAGCCGCATCACGAACGAGGTGCGCGGGATCAACCGCGTGGTCTACGATGTGACGAGCAAGCCGCCGGGCACGATCGAGTGGGAGTGACCCGGGCGGGGAGGGGCGCGTCGGTGAAGCTGGAGGTCGCCCCTCGCCCCAACGAGCGCCCGACCTGCGTCTACTGCCGCGCCGAGGTGGGGTCCGCCGAGGCGCTGGTCGTCTGCCCGGCGTGCGGGTCCACCTTGCACGCCCCCTGCCGGACCGAGCTCCGCCGCTGCGCGTCGCCCGGCTGCGCGGGCTTCGACGACACGCCGCCGCGAGAGGACGCCGCCACCGGGCGCGCCGCGCGGCTGGCCGCCGCGCGGGCGCGGCGCGAGGCGGAGGACGCCGCGCGCGACGCGGCCGCGCGCGCCGCCGGAGCGCCGCGGCCCACGCGTGACCTCCTGTGGCGGGCGGCCACGGGCGCGGAGTTGGGCAAGTGCGCCGGCGTCGGGGCGGTGGTGGGCCTCACGATCGGCCTGCTCGTCGCCTACTACCTGTCCGGGCAGCGCCTCGCCGTGAACGAGGTCGTTCGTTGCTGCCTGGTCGCCGGGCCGGTCGGGGCGATCGAGGGGCTCCTGATCGGCCTCGTCGGGGTGCGCAGGGAGCCCGTCCGTCTCCTGGGGAGCGCCGACGACGCGAGGTACTCGCTCTCGGCCTTCTTCACGGCCGGCTGCGGGCTGCTGGGCGCGTGGGTCGTCGCCTCGCTGGGCGGCGGGACGATCCCGGTGCTCCTCGCCGGCGTCGCCGCCGCGCTCCTGGCCCTGACGCTGGGCCTGCGCTGGTTCGGGCTCTGAAGCGCGGTCAGCGCCCCGTCCGCCACACCATCCAGGCCATGGGCGCGTTGTCGACGTCGGTCGGCGGCTTGCCCGTCCAGGCGCGCCCGACGACCACGCGGGCGGCGAGGCCGGAGCGGCCGAGCGGGGCCGGCGGGTCGGTGTCGCGCAGGACGACCTCGTCGGCGCCGCGGCGCAGGGTCACCGCGGTGACGCGCCAGCCGCCGCCGTCCTCCTGCTCCGGCCGCTCGCGCGCGACCTCGATGTCGTCCCGGTCGCCGGGCGCGCGCGTCGCTGGACCGTAGGCGCCGTCGTCGTAGAGGAGGAGCAGCCGGTCGCCGGGCCGCTCGCGGAGCGTGAGGGCGGTCGCCCGCCCCTTGAAGCCCTGGCGCCGCAGGAAGGAGGCGGTCACCTCCACGCCAGGCGCGCAGCCCCAGGCGAGCGCGCCCTCGAGCGGGAGCCGCGGCAGGAGCACCTCGACCGGCGCGCCGCCGGCCCCGGCCAGGCGCAGGCGGGTGACCGGCCGCCCCTCGTCCTCGGCCTGCTCGAGCCCCACGACCTGCGACGCGCCCTGCCACAGGGCCAGCGACGGGTCGGCGGGGCCGTCGAGGCGCCAGGCGTCGGGCGGCGCGAGCCGGTCGAGCCGCGTCCAGCGCGGGCGGCCCTCGGAGAACGACTCCCGCCCCTGGGCGAGGGCGCCGGCGGCGGCGACGAGGAGGGCGAGCGAGGCCGCGAGGAGGGGCTGGCGCATGGGCCCAGCATGGCGCCTCGTCACCCCGGTGACCACCCCCCCCGGTCGGCGACGATGGGGCGCGCGGCGGCCGCGCGGTATGGTCGCGGCGGAGGAGGAGCACATGACCGCGCCGCGCAAGCCCGAGGGCTACCTCGACGGCCGCCCCCTGCGGCCCGAGAGCCTGATGATGAGCTACGGCTACTCGCCCGCGCTCTCCGAGGGCGCGATCAAGTGCCCGATCTTCCAGACCTCCACGTTCGTCTTCCCCAGCGCCTCGGCAGGGAAGGCGTTCTTCGAGGTGGCCTACGGGCTGCGCCCGCCGCGCGAGGGGGAGAAGGAGGCGCTGGCCTACAGCCGCCTCAACAACCCCGACCTCGAGGTGCTGGAGGACCGGCTCAAGCTGTGGGACGAGGCCGAGGCCTGCGCGCTGTTCGAGAGCGGCATGGCGGCGATCACGACCACGCTCCTGGCGCTGCTCTCGCCGGGCGACCTCCTGCTCCACAGCGAGCCGCTCTACGGCGGCACCGACCACTTCGTCCACCACGTCCTGCCGCGCTTCGGCATCCACGCGCTTGGCTTCCACCACGACGCCACGGCGGCCGACCTCGAGCGCCTGCTCGAGGGCGCCCCGGGCCGCCTGGCGATGGTCTACGTGGAGACCCCGGCCAACCCGACGAACGCCCTGTTCGACATCGCGCTCTGCGCCGAGGTCGCCCGCCGCCGCGGCGCGCCGGACCGGCGCGTGCCGGTGATCGTCGACAACACCTTCCTCGGCCCGCTCTGGCAGCACCCGCTCAAGCACGGCGCCGACGCCGTCGTCTACTCGGCGACGAAGTACATCGGCGGCCACAGCGACCTGATCGCGGGGGCCGTCGTCGGGGCGAAGGAGCTCATGGCCCCCGTGCGGGCCATGCGCACCTTCATGGGCACCATGGCCGGGCCCTGGACGAGCTGGCTCCTCCTGCGCAGCCTCGAGACGCTCAAGCTGCGCATGACCTGCCAGATGAAGAACGCCCGCTACGTGGCCGACTTCCTGGCCGACCACCCGGCGGTCGAGCGCGTCTACTACCCTGGGCACCTGAGCGAGGGGACCCCGCAGCACGCGCTCTACCGCCGGCAGTGCCTGGCGCCCGGCGCCATGATCTCGTTCGACGTCGTGGGCGGCGAGGCCGAGGCGTTCCGCGTCCTCGACGCGCTGAAGCTGATCAAGCTGGCCGTGAGCCTCGGCGGCACCGAGTCGCTCGCCGAGCACCCCTACACGATGACCCACGCCGACGTCCCGCCCGAGAAGAAGCGGCGCCTCGGGCTCACCGAGCAGCTCATCCGGCTGTCGGTCGGCGTCGAGCACCCCGAGGACCTGATCGCCGACCTCGGCCAGGCCCTGCGCACCATCGGCTGAGCGCGCGTGCACGTCGGTCCGTACGAGCTCATCTCCCTCCTCGGCCAGGGCGGCATGGGGACCGTCCACCGCGCCCGGCACGTCGAGCTCGGCGCGGTGCGCGCCGTCAAGCTCCTGCGCCCCCGCCCCGGCGCCGATCGGGCGCAGGCGACGGCGCGCTTCGGCCGCGAGGTGCGGACGCTGGCGAGCGTCCGGCACCCGAACGTCGTGGGGCTGCACGAGGCGGGCGTGCGCCCGGAGGACGGGGCGCCGTGGTTCGCCATGGACCTCGTCGAGGGCGAGCCGCTCGACCGGGTGCTCGCCCGCGGCCCCCTGCCGCTCGACCGCGCGCTGGCGCTCATGATCGGCGTGTGCCGCGGCGTCGAGGCGCTCCACGCGGCCGGCGTGGTCCACCGCGACCTCAAGCCGCAGAACGTGATCGTGGCCGCCGACGGCCGGCCGGTCGTGATCGACCTCGGGCTGGCGCTCGACCCCGACGAGGCAGAGCGGCTCACGCTGAGCGGCGCCCTGGTGGGCACGCCCCACTACATGGCGCCGGAGCAGCTGGGCGGCCGCGGCGTGTCGCCCCGCACCGACGTGCACGCGCTCGGGCTCCTCCTCTACGAGGTCGTCACCGGCGAGCCGGCCCTGGGCGCCGACAGCAGCTCGGTCCACCAGGTGATCGGCGCGGTCCTCGCGCGCTCGCGCCCGACCCCGTCGACGCGGGACCCGACGCTGCCCGACGACCTCGACGCGGTCTGTCGCCGCGCGGCGGCGCTCGACCCCGCGGACCGCCACGCGGACGCCGGGGCCCTCGCCGCCGCGCTCGAGGCCCTGCGCGCCCGGCCGGGGCCCAGCCGCCGCGCCCGGCAGCGCCGCCGCGCGGCCGTGGGGGCGGGCGGCGCCGCGCTCCTGGCGCTCGCCGCGGCCGCGCTCGCTCCGCGCGGGTCGCCCCACGAGACCGCCCAGCCGCCGCCGCCGGCGACCGCGTCGCCGCCGTCCGCCCCGTCGCCCGAGGAGGACGAGCGCGCGGCGCAGGAGGCCCTCGCCGCCCTGCGCCGCGCGAAGGACGACGTCCGGGTCGAGGTCGCCCGGCAGTTCCTGGCCCGCTGGCCGACGCATCCCGGGGCCGCGGCCGCGCGCGAGGCGCGCCGCGCCGCGCCGCTGGCCCGCCTCGCCTGCGCGGGCGCTCCCGGGTGGACGCTGGCCCGCTTCGTCGGCCCGGGCGCGCGCGCCGCCGTCGTCGCCCCGCCGAGCGCCCCGCCGCGCCTGTGGACGTCCGGCGACGGGGACGCCTGGGCGGACGCCGGTCCGCTGCCGGCCCTGGACGACCCCGCGCGCGCCCTGGCCGTCTCGCCCGACCGCGGCGCGCTCGCGGTGGCCCTCCGCGGCGGGTCCCTCGTCGCGCTCGAGGGGCTCGTCGCGGGCGCGGCGCCGCGTGCGCTCGGGACGCTGCCGGAGGTGGCCGCCCTGGCGCTGGCGCACGACGGCGCGGTCGCCGCCGCCGAGGCCAGGTCGCGCGGCGGCCGCTTCGCGGTCCACCTGCTCGCGCCCGGCGCCCCCGCCCGGGTGGTCGGCGGGGTCCGCTCCGACGTGCGCGCGGTGGCCCTCACGCGGGCGGGGCTCCTCCTCACGGGGAGCGGGCGGTCCTTCCGCCCCACCGACACGGGCCGCGTCGAGAACGCGCTCGTCGCCTGGGACGTGACCTCCGGCGAGGAGCGCTGGCGCATCGACAGCCTGGCCGAGGTGAGCTGCCTGGCCCTCTCCCCGGACGAGCGGACCGTCGCCGCCGGGCTGACCTCCGGCCAGCTCCTCCTGGTCTCGATCGACGGCCCCGAGGCCGGGGTCGCGGAGCTGCGGCCCGTCGACGGCGACGCCCAGCTCCAGCCCGCCAGCGGCGGGATCAAGGGCCTCGCCTTCTCCCCCGACGGCCAGCGGCTCTACTCCACCGCCTGGCGGACGAAGATGGGCGCGGGGGAGGGCAGCGACCTGCGCGTCTGGTCGGTCGCCGACCGGCGCGAGCTGCGGCCGCCGGTCGCCTGCGGCAACCCGAGCCCGTCGGGGCTCGACGTCTCGCCGGACGGGACGCGCCTCCTCGTCGCCACGCGCGAGGGGCACGTCGAGGTCTGGTCCCCCGAGGGGGAGTGACCCGGCCTACATGCCGCCGAAGAGCTTGCCCAGGTCCGGCATGCCGCCGCCGCCGCCCATGCCGCCGAGCATGCTGCCCAGCTCGCTCTGCTGGGCCTCCTCCTGCAGGGCCTTGGCCTTCTTCAGGGCCACGTTGACGGCCGAGGCCACCAGGTCCTCGAGCATGTCCTTCTCGCCCGGGCTGAGGAGCGAGGGGTCGATCTTCACCGAGCGGACCTCGAGCCCGCCCGTGGCCACGACCGTCACCATGCCGCCGCCGGTGGAGCCCTCGACGGTCTTGTCGCGGAGCTGCTCCTCCATGCGCTGCTTCATCTTCTCGGCCTGCTCCTGGGCCTTCTGGAGCATGCCCATCATCCCGCCGAGGTCGCCCATGCCGCCGGGGCCGCCGCCGCGCTTCTTGCCCACGCCTGCCTCCCGACCCGGACACTTCCTCGGGTCCCCATCGAGCCTATCATGGAGTGGTCGCGGGTCGTCTCGCACGCGACACGCGTCACGCCGGCGAGGGAGGGCGCTGGGCGGGCGGCGCTCGACGCGCTAGACTGCGCGTCGTCCGCGGCACGGAGGCCTGGGTGTACGGCGAAGCGGTCGGCCGACTGATCACCGAGCTCAAGCGCCTCCCCGGGATCGGCCAGCGGACCGCCGAGCGCCTCGCCTTCCACCTGGTGCAGGCCCCCCGCGAGGAGGGGCTCGCCCTGGCCGCCGCGATCCGCGACGTGAAGGAGAACGTGCGGCCCTGCCGCCGCTGCTTCAACGTCACCGAGCAGGACCCCTGCCGCATCTGCGCCGACCCCGCGCGCGACCACGGGCTCCTGTGCGTCGTCGAGCGCCCGCAGGACGTGCTGGCGCTGGAGAAGGTGGGCGGCTTCAGGGGGCTGTATCATGTGCTCCTCGGGGCCGTCTCGCTCCTCGAGGGGGTCGGCCCCGACGACCTCACGCTGCGCCCGCTGCTCGACCGCGTGCGGCAGGGCGGCGTGCGCGAGCTGATCCTCGCCACGAACCCGACGTTCGACGGCGACGCGACCGCCCTGCACCTGCGGGCGGCGCTCGAGCCGCTGGGGATCAAGGTCACGCGCCTCGCGCGCGGGCTCCCCAGCGGGAGCTCGCTCGAGCTGGCCTCGAAGGCTAATCTGGCCGAGGCCCTCGAGGGGCGACAGGCGTACTGAGGAGGGGGCCCTCGGCCCGACCGGAAGCGGAAGAAGGGACCACACCCATGCGGATGGAAACCTCGATCTCCCAGCGCCAGGAGCTGCGCCTCCGCCTGGCGCCGCAGATCCTGCAGTCGATCGAGATCCTCCAGCTCGCGACGCTCGACCTCAAGGGGCTCATCGAGCGCGAGATGGAGATGAACCCGACGATCGAGATCGACACGCAGGACCCGCTGAACGCCCAGGACGGCGCGCCCTCGCTCGACGTGATCGCGCCCGGCGAGCCGGTCGCCGAGCAGCCCGTCTCGGCCGAGGCCGAGACCGCCTCGCTCGACGCCGAGTTCGAGCGGCTCGAGGGCCTCAACGAGCAGTGGAAGGAGTTCTCCGGCTCCTACCGCCCGACGATGGGCGGCGAGGACAAGGACAAGAAGCTGGAGGCGATGCAGAACACGGCTGACAAGTCGGAGTCGCTGCAGGACGTCCTCGACCGGCAGATCTCCATGCTCAGCCTCAAGGAGCGCGACCAGAAGATCGCCGGCTACCTGATCTGGAACATCGACGAGAACGGCTACCTGCGCTTCCAGCTCGACGAGGAGTTCATCAAGGGCTGCGAGGTCGACCCGCCCTGCTCGGTCGAGGAGGCCGAGGACGTCCTCGAGCTCATCCAGAGCTTCGAGCCGCCCGGCGTCGGCGCGCGCGACCTGCGCGAGTGCCTGCTGATCCAGCTCGAGCAGGGCAACGCCAAGGGGCACTACGACCTCGAGCTGCGCATCACGCGCGACCACCTCGACGACGTCGTCAACAACCGCCTGCCGAAGATCGCCAAGGCGCTCAACGAGCCGGTGGAGGTGATCGACGAGGCGATCCAGTTCATCCGCACGCTGAACCCGAAGCCGGGGCGGCTGTTCTCCCAGCCGCAGGTCCACTACGTCATCCCCGACGTCGTCGTCGAGCAGGTGGACGGCAAGTGGGAGGTGCGCGTCGAGGACAGCTACATCCCGCGCATCCACATCAGCAAGCACTACCAGGAGATGCTCAAGACGGCGGCTGACGACCCCAAGGTCCGCGCCTACGTGAAGAAGAAGATCGACTCGGCCAAGTGGCTCATGGAGTCGATCGAGCAGCGCAAGGCGACGCTCAACCGCATCGCGCAGGAGATCGTCGACTACCAGACGCCGTTCCTGGAGAAGGGCGTCGACGCGCTCCGGCCGCTGAAGATGCAGTTCATCGCCGACCGCGTGGGCGTGCACGTCTCGACCGTCTCGCGCGCGATCGCCGAGAAGTACATGCAGACGCCGCGCGGGATCTTCGCGCTCAAGTTCTTCTTCACCGGCGGCACGACCCGCGCCGACGGCGAGGAGAAGTCGATCGTCGCCGTGAAGCAGAAGGTGCGCGACATCCTGGAGAAGGAGGACAAGGGCACCCCCCTGTCCGACGAGGAGATCGCGGCGGCCCTGAAGAAGGAGGGCCTGGACATCGCGCGGCGCACGGTGACGAAGTACCGCAAGCAGCTGGGGATCCCGTCCAGCCGGCAGCGCCGCAAGTTCGTCTAGTGTGAGCGCGGCTGCGGCCGAGGATGGCGGGCGCTGCGGTGCGTCGGGGGC
>JAMLIC010000017.1 GCA_023954375.1 Planctomycetota bacterium | reverse complement strand
GGCGCTTGCGGGGGGGCGCGCCCGCGCGCCGCGCCCCACCTCGACGAACGGCAGCGCCCGCCATCCTCCGCCGCAGCCGCGATCACACCACCGGGCGCCGCCCCCCTTGTCGATCCTCGCCGCCGGCCCCAAACTCTCCGGCCGTGAAGACCCTCCCCGCCCTGCTCCTCCTCGCCGCGACCGCCGCGCCGGTGACCGCCGCGGGCGAGGTGGCGCCCGTCGCCACCCACGTGGTGACCACGAGCACCCGGACGCTCCGGAGCTGCCCGCTCAAGCGCGTGATCACCACGACCGACGGCTGGGCGCGCGTCACCGACGGCCTCGCGGGCGCGCCGCCCGCGCCGGACTTCGACGCCCACGTCGCCGTGCTGGTCGTGGCCGACGACACCGGCGGCGCGATGTCGCGGCTCGGCGCCGTGCGCCTCCGCGACGACGGCGCCCTCCTGGTCGAGCTCGAGCGGGAGGAGCCCGGCCGCCTCGCGCCCGGCGCGGAGCCCCTCCTGCGCTGCTTCTTCGTCGTCGTGCCGCCGTTCCCCGGCGGCGTGCACCTCGACCACAAGACGCTGATCGCCGCCGAGGGCTCGGGGTTCATCAAGCGCCCGTCGCCGCCGTCGCCCGACGACCGCGACCCGGCGAAGCTCCCCTCGCTCGGCCCCGACCTGCGCCTGACGTACGCCATGGCCGACGGCTCGCCGCCGCCCGCGGGGGTGCAGCTGCGCGTCGAGACGCGCTTCAGCCGCCAGGACCTCACCGGCCGCACGGTCGACCAGCCCTTCCCGCCCGACGGGCTCAGCGACGGCTTCCCGCGCATCCGCGACGGCGTGCGCCACACGCTCTGGGCGCACGCGCCGGGGCTCCGGAGCCGGCGGTCGCTCGTGCTCGACCGGCTGCCGCCCGACGGCCCCGACGGCAACCCGCGGCCGCTGACCTACCGCTTCGTCCTCGAGCCCGCCGGCGGGGGCCGCAGGTGAGCCCGCCGCCCCCGGTCGTCACGCTCAAGGGCACGCTCGCCTCGCCGCACCCATGGGTGTGGCGGACGCGCATCGACGCGCGCAGGTCCCCGCGGACCCTCCCGGTGGGCGCCGAGGTGCGGGTCGTCGACGGCGAGGGGAGCCCGGTCGGCCGCGCGGTGTGGCACCCGCGGGCGACGATCGCCCTGCGCCTGCTGACGAGCGACCCCGACGAGGCGCTCGACGAGGCCTTCTTCGCCCGCCGCCTCGGCCGGGCGCTGGCCCTGCGCCGCGACGTCCTGCGCCTCGACGAGGTCACCGACGCCTTCCGCCTCGCGCACGCCGAGGCCGACGGCCTCTCGGGCCTGATCGTCGACGTGCTGGGCCAGGTGGTCGTGGCCGAGGTCTTCGGCGCGGGCATGGCGCGCCTCGAGCCCGCCTTCCGCGCCGCGCTGGCGGAGGTCCTCCCGGGGCGGCGGGTCGTCGTGCAGCAGAACGACCGCGCCGCCGGGATCGAGGGCTTCGGCATCCGCCCCCGCAAGGACGACCCGGCCGAGGTGGAGGTCCGCGAGCACGGCGTCCGCTACAAGGTCGACCTGCGCGAGGGGCACAAGACGGGGTTCTTCTGCGACCAGCGCGACAACCGCGCCTTCCTCGCCGCGCTCTGCCGCGGCCGCGGCGTCTGGGACCTGCACACCTACTCGGGCGGCTTCGCGCTCAACGCCGCCCTGCGGGGCGAGGCGCGCCAGGTCACGGGCGTCGACCTCGACGAGAAGGCCGTGGCCATGGCGCAGCGCAACGCCAAGCTGAACCAGGTGGCCGGGCAGGTGCGCTTCTCGCAGGCCGACGCCTTCGCCTACCTGCGCGACCTCGTCCGCACGGGCCAGCGGCCCGAGGTGCTGGTCCTCGACCCGCCCAAGCTCGCCCGCGACCGGACCGAGAAGGAGCAGGCCCTGCGCGCCTACGGCGACCTCAACCGCCTCGGCCTCGAGGCGATCGCCGACGACGGCATCCTCCTCACCTGCTCCTGCTCGGGGGTGATCGGCGAGGAGGACCTGCTCGACGTCCTGCGCCGCGCCGCCGCCCGCGCCCGGCGCGAGGTGACGATCCTGCGCCAGACCGGCGCCGCCCCCGACCACCCGGTCGCCCTGCACATCCCGGAGAGCCGCTACCTCAAGGCCGTCTTCGCGCGGGTGCGGCATCTGTGAAGGAGACCGGGGCTTCTCTTCTTGCTCGTCAGGACCTGCCGACCGCCCCCGAGCACACCGCTCCGGGCGTTCGCAGCCAGAGCCTCAGGCGAGGGCGACGAGGGCGAGCCTGAGCGGTCGGTGTGCCGCGCGCAGCGGAACACACCGACGCACCGCAGCGCCCGCCATCGTCGCCCGCAGCCGCGATCACACTACTTCGCCTCGAGGGCGTCGATCGCCTCGTTCCAGTGGTCCTGGTCGCCGCGCACGGCGGCCTTCACGCGCTTCACGTACTGGCGCCGCGCCGTCTCCAGCTCGCCGGCGAAGTTCACCCGGAACGACTTCGACTTCAGCGCCGACCTCGCCCGGTCCTCGTCCTCGTTGATGATGTCGTCGAGGAGCGCGTCGACGAGCCGGCGCGCGCGCTTGTGGTCCTCGGGGCCGATCGGCTCGGCCGGGTCGCCGCCCTCGCCGCCCGCCTCCTGCGCCTTCTTCAGGTCCGCCTCGAGGGCGACGACCCTCCCCGTCGCCTCGCTGGCGCGGCCGTCCGCGTCGGCGGCGCGCTGCTCGGCCGCCGCCAGCCTCTCCTCGAGGGCGCGGACCTGCGCCTCGAGCTCGGCCACCTTGCCGTCGTCGACCGCCGGCGCGGCCTCGGCCGCCGGGGGCGCGCCGGCGGCGTCGGTCAGCTGCCGCTCGAGCTCCCGCACGCGCGCCTCGGCCTGGTCGGCGCGCAGCTCGGCGGACGCCCTGGCCTCCAGCGCCCGCGCCTCCGCCTCGAGCGCCGCCTCGGCCGCCGCGCGCTCGAGCCCGCCGGCCTGGCTCTGCTCGGCCTCGAGCTCCTGAAGGCGCTTGCGCACGTGCTTGAGCTCCGCCGCGAGCTGGCCCGTGCGCTCCGTCACCTGCGCCGTGATCAGCGCCTCGAGCTCGTCGAGCGCCAGGACCGACACGGCCTCGACCTCGTCCTTGCGCAGGTGGTCGAGCGTGAAGCGCTTGGTGGTCTTCTCCAGAAGGCGCATCGGGTCCATGGCCCACCCCTCCCCGGGCGTGGGCTCAGTGTGGAGGAACCCACGGCCGAGTCAAGGGCAGCCGGAGCCCGCGAGCGCGGTCAGTGGCCGTGGTCGTGGCCGTCGTCCCCGTGGGCGTGGTCGTCGACCTCGCCCAGGGCGTCGCGCTCCGCCTTGTAGGCGCGCCAGGCCGCCTGGGCGGCCGGCGGGAGCGGGCTCAGGGCCGACAGCGCGCGCCAGGCGTTCTCGCGCACGGACGGGTCCTCGTCGCGCCGGCCGAGGACCCCGGCGAGCGCTTCGACCACCTCGGGCGACCGGCGGCGCGACATCTCCAGGCCGAAGGCCGCGCCCCCGCGCACCTCGGGCGAGGGGTCGCGCGTCAGCGCGTCGAGCAGCGGGCGCAGCTCGGCCTCGCTCCTGGCCCAGGAGCCGAGGTCGACCGCCGCGCGGCGGCGCAGCTCGTGGTCGCGGTCGCGGGCGAGGATCGTGCTCAGCGTGGTCACCACGCCGCCCGCCTCCTCGACCGAGGCGCCGGCGGGCTCGGGGATCGCCCGCAGCGCGGCGCGGCGCAGCTCGACGTCCTGCTCGGACCCGAGGACGTCGAGCGCCACCTGCCGCGCCTCGGGCGTCTCCATGGCGTCGAGCACGTCGAGCGCCGCCAGCCGGCGCGCGGGGGAGACGTCGCGGCGGGCCACCTCGAGCGCGACCTGCTCGACCGCGGGGTCGCGCAGCCGGCCGAGGATCGCCGCGAGCGCCTCGAGGTCGCCGGCCTCCCCGAGGCCCCGGAACGCGTCGAGCGCCCGGGCCAGGGCCCCCGGGTCGCGCAGGAGCAGCTGCTCGAGCTCGCCCGCGGCCAGGAGCGCCGCCTCGGCGGCGTGGTGGTCGTCGGGCATGGCGCGGACGGCGCGCGCGGACGCGAGCACCCGGTCCAGGCCGGCGTCGACCTCGGCGGGGTCGACCGGCGCGGGCGCCTCGCCCGGGCCCACGGGCGGCCCGGCCGGGCGCTCGCCCTTCGGCCGCGCATGGGCGTGGGCGTGCCCGGCGTGAGACGTCGGGGGCTCGGCGGAGGCCGTCGGACCGGTGACCGGCGCGGCCCGCGAGCCCCCGTGCGCGTGGCCCGCCTCCTCGGGGGCCGTGGCGCGGCCGGCGACGAAACCAAGGCCGAACGCCCCTGCCACGGCCACGGCCGCGACGAGGGGCGCCTTGCTGTCAGCGGTCTTCTTGCTCACGGTCGGCTCCCGTGCTGGCGGAAGACCGCCCATGACACCACGCGCTCAGCGGATGCGCACGTGGAAGTGATTGTCGTGGTTCCGGTAGTAGCTGGTCCCGGCGATCCGGTTGTCGTTGAACAGGACGAGCGTCGTGGGCAGCTCGCGCCGATACATGCCGATCAGCGTCGAGGTGCGCGAGTGGCTGTAGTTCGACATGAAGCGGGTCACCGGGCCCTCGCCGCTGGTGCGCACCGGGCGCACGTCGACGTCGACGCCCTTCTGGTGGCTGACGTGCCCCGAGATCCGGCCGCCGTTCATGGCGCTGATGTCGCCCACGCCCATGCGCGGGGCGCTCCGCTGCTCGGTCGACCAGCGGCGGCCGATCCGCTCGACCCCGTAGACCATGGTCGGCGTGCCCCAGCGGCGGCCGGCGACGGCGTAGCTGTAGAAGCCGGGGCCCGACGCGGCGAGCTGGATGAAGCCGGCGCGCGAGGTGGGGCGCGACGTCGACGGCGGGGGCGTCGGCGCAGGCGCCGGCGAGGGCGCCGGCGAGGGCGCCGGCGACGTCGAGCCCGACACCGGCCCGAGGTGATCGCCGTGGACCCAGGCGTCCTGCCCCTGGAAGTTGATCTGGCGCCAGACGCCCTGGCTGCCACGGATCGCCACCCGGGCGCCGCGCGGCAGCGTGCCGAGCGCGCGGAAGCGGGTGTCGGCGCCGGTGCGCACGTTGAGGGCGCTCGCGGTCACCGCCATCACCTGCGCCGAGGACGAGCGCAGGTAGTCGCCGTGCGACCAGCCGGCGCCGGCGCCGAACTGGATCTGCACCCAGGCGCCCGAGCGGGAGAGGACGGGGTAGACCTGCCCGCGGCTGGCCTGACCCAGGGCCCGCTGGCTCGTGCTCGCGCCGGCGCGGACGTTGAGGGCGCTCGCCGTGACCTCGACCGCGCCCTGCGCGCGGGCCTCGCCAGCGAAGGCGGTGAGGGCTGCCAGGGTCGCGCCGAGGACGGTGCAGGTCTGCGCGGGACGGTCGAACATGACGGCCTCCTGGCTGGGCGGGCTGGCTTCCGTTCGCTTCCGCTGGGGTGTAGCCAGGCGGGTGGGCGGGTCGTGCACAGCTCCTGGCGAATTTCTCGAACGACCTCCAGTCAGGGCGGGCGCGAGGCCCGGTAATGGTTTGTGTTTTTCGCACTTGACGCGTCGTGTCGATTGCGTCTCGCGCGACGCGTCATGGGCGGTCGGAGCGATCGGAAACGAGACCGGGTGGGCGAAGGCGCTCACTGCCGGGCCGAGGTAAGAGGCCGAACCACGGAGGCCACGGAGGACACGGAGCAAGATCATGGAAGGCCCTCCTCCCGACCTCTTCTCCGTGCCCTCCGTGCCCTCCGTGGTCGATCTCTCGCCAAAGGAAAGATCGGGGGTGCGATCCGGAAACGACGCGGGCCCGGGCGTCGCCGCCCGGGCCCGAGGTCGCGCGTCCTGACGAGCCAGGAGGGGCTCGCTACTGGATCTGCGTGTAGCTCCCGCCGTTCTGCGCGGCGAGGTCCTGCATGAACTTGCCCAGGTCGCCGCCGCCGCCCCGACGGCCCGCGCGCGAGCCACCGCCGCCGCCGCCCACGTCGTCGCCCATCTCGAACCCGAAGGTGTCGATCCGGAGGCGGCGGAACCGGTTGAGCGCCTGGACCTCCTTGAGGATCTCGTCGGTGCTCATGCCGGCGTTGTTCGAGCGGTGGACCTCGGTCGGCATGCCGTCGGAGAGGAGGACGATCGTGTCGATGCCCTCGATCTCGAAGGCCGCCTTGAGCGCGTTCAGGGTGAACGTGGACCCGTTGGCCTTGAGGTTCGAGATCCACTCCTTCGCCTCGGACTTCGTGCGGCTGTTCGCCTGGACGATCCTGGGCTTGAAGGCCTTGAGCCACTCGAAGCCGCCGAGCGTCCAGGGCAGCGGCCCGTCCGTCGGGGTGCCCTGGGGCAGGACCACGCCCGCGCCGCTCTGGTAGAGGATCCCGCTGTAGGCCAGCATCGTGAAGCGGCAGTCGTCGGGCAGGGCGTCGACCACGGCCTGGAGCTGCTGCTTGGCGCGCTCCATGCGGACGCGGCTCTCGCCGGGCGCGACCTCGACGCCGCGGGGCGGCGGGTCGGCGGCCATCATCGACCCCGACACGTCGATCACGAAGGCGATGCGGTTCGACCGGATCTCGCTGCCGAAGAAGCGCGGGCGCGGCCGCTCGCCGGTGCTGGCCGCCTGGCGCGGCGCCTCGCCCGTCCGCGGCCGGAAGCTGGCCTTGCGCGGCTCCCAGAAGTTGCGCCAGTCGGCCGCCTTCGCGAAGCTCTCGCCGGTGATGTGGGTCAGCGCCTCGCGCGCCGAGTTGACGAGCAGCCCGTCGGCGTCGCGCCCGTTCTCGTGCTTGCCCACGAGGTCGATCAGCGCGTCGACGGCCTGGATCGCCTTGCGCTTCTTCGCCGCGCCGATCGCCGCGCGGAGGACCTCGTCGGTGCGGTCGCCCAGGGCCGCCGCGATCCCCGCCGCCGAGCGGTCGCAGGTCCGCTCGGCGATGGCGTCGATGAGCAGGATCCGCACCATGGGGTTGCGGTCCTTGCCCACCTTGTCGACGAGCGCGTCGACCGCCTCGGGCGTCTCCATGCCGGCGATCGCGTCCCGCGCGGCCTCGTAGACCGACATGTCGGGGATGCGCACCGCGAGGTCGGCGATGAACGCGATCGCGCGGTCGGAGTCGTCGCGCGCGAGCTCGCGCAGCCGGGAGGCGACCTCGCTGTTCGCGCCGCGCGCCGCCGCCTTCTGCGCCTCCTTCTTGAGGTCGTTGAAGTCCTTGTTGCTGAGCGTCGGCGCCGCCTGCACGACCCCGGCGAGGCAGGCGAGCAGCGCGAGCGCGTGGATGGTCTTCCTCATCGACGACCTCCTCTGGTGCGAGGTGGAAGATAGCGGCCGCCGCGAGGCGGTCGTGTCAGCGGGTCGTAAAAGCCCCCGGCGGAAATCGTCATAACCATGTCCAGGGGCGCGGCTTGGGCGCGTTCCACTTCCGGGAAGCGGCGCCCTCGGGCGCGTCAAGCCCTTCGCGGGCCGTGGGCTTCGCCGACGCATCGAAACGTCATCGGGTAACCTGCCCCCTCTCCGACGAGGTCCCCCGTGAAGCAGTTCTTCCCCCGGCTCGCCGCGCTCGTCGCGCGGCTGCTCGAGCTCCCCGCGGGCGAGGTCGAGCCCCTGCTCGCCACGCCCAAGCACCCCGACCACGGCGACGTGGCGCTGCCCTGCTTCGCGCTGGCGACGAAGCTGGGCAGGAAGGGCAAGGACGCCGCGCCGGCGCTGGCGGCGGAGCTGGCCGGGAAGGTCGGCGGCGCCGGCGAGCCGCTCGTGCGCGCCGCCGAGGCGGCGGGGCCCTACCTGAACCTCCGCCTGGCGCCGGACCTCGTCGCGCGCGAGGTCCTCGAGGCGGCCTGGTCGTCCGCGCGCTACGGCGGCTCGGACGCCGGGCGGGGCAAGACGATCGTCATCGACTTCTCGAGCCCGAACATCGCCAAGCCGTTCCACCTGGGCCACCTGCGCTCGACGGTGATCGGCTGGTCGCTCCGGCAGATCTTCCGCGCGCGCGGCTACACGGTCGTCGGCGTGAACCACCTCGGCGACTGGGGGACGCAGTTCGGCCTCATGATCGCCGCCTGGAGGCGCTGGGGCGACGAGGCGCAGCGGCGGATCGACGCGGGCGAGGACGAGATCGACGTCTTCGTCGACCTCTACGTGCGGATCAACGGCCTGAAGAAGCAGGACCCGCAGGTGGCCGAGGAGGGCCGGGGCTGGTTCCGCAGGCTCGAGGGGGGCGACGACGAGGCGCGGGCGCTGTGGCGCTTCTTCGTCGACAAGAGCAAGGCGGAGTTCGCGCGCATCTACGACGTGCTCGGGATCACCCACGAGAGCGACGCGGGCGAGGCCTTCTACAACGACAAGATGCCGGCCACGGTCGAGATGCTCGAGCGCACGGGGCTCCTCGTCGAGGGCAAGAGCCGCCTCGAGCAGCTCGAGGACGCGCGCGGCGCGCTCGAGCGCCTCGTGGGGGCGATCGACCGGCTCGAGGGCGAGGTCGCCGCGGCCGCGGACGAGAAGCAGCGGAAGGCGAAGCAGAAGGACCTCGACAAGGCGAAGGGGAAGAAGGGCGACCTGGCGAAGCGCGTGCAGGCGCTCGAGGCGCAGGCGGGGACGCCCCAGGAGGACGATGAGGACGAGGGCGCGGGCCCGGCCGACCGGCGGCCGCGGGGCGTGCTCGTCGACCTCGGCAGCAAGAAGGAGCCGTTCTTCGCCATCCTGCTCAAGGCGGACGGCGGCACGACCTACACGACCCGCGACCTCACGGCGGTCCGCTACCGCGCCGAGACCTACCGGCCCGAGCAGATCCTCTACGTGGTCGGCAACACGCAGCGCGACCACTTCGTGCCGTGGTTCAAGATCGTCGAGAAGCTGGCCGAGAAGGGCGAGGGCTGGGCCCAGGGGCTGCGCCTCGAGCACGTGGGCTTCGGCAACTACCTGGGGATGAGCACGCGCGGCGGCACGGCCGTGTTCCTCGACGAGGTGCTCGAGCGCGCGCGCGCGGCGGCGCGCGTGGCCGCGGACTCGGCGGAGAAGAAGGTGCAGCTGACGGACGAGCAGCGCGAGCGCGTGGCCCGGGCGATCGGCACCGGGGCGGTGAAGTTCTTCGACCTCAAGGGCAACCGCACGAACGACATCGACCTGTCGGTGCCCGGCGGCGGCGGGATCGACTGGGAGCGCCTCCTGAACCTCAGGGGCGACAGCGGGCCGTACCTCCAGTTCGCGCACGCGCGCCTGGCCGGGATCCTGCGCCGGAGCGAGGCGCCGGTCACGGCCGACGGCGTCGACTGGGCGCTCCTCGGCGACCCGGAGGCGCAGGCGCTCATCAAGACGATCGCCGACTTCCCCGACCGCGTGCGCCAGGCGGCCGAGGAGTACGAGCCCAGCCTGATCTCGCGCTACCTCCTCGACCTCGCCCAGCGGATCCACGTGTTCCTGCACGAGCGGCGCGTCCTCGAGCCGCGTCCGGAAGAGGGCGACGTGGCCGCCGTGCGCCGGGCGCGGCTCCTGCTCGTGGGCGCGGCGAAGAAGGTGCTCGCCGAGGCGCTCGACCTGCTGGGGATCGAGGCGGTGGAGCAGATGTGAGCGGGTCGGCGGCCGGACCGTTCAACCGCGACCTCCCGGCCCCGTCCTGGCACCTCTTCGGTGCATGGTCACGGGTGGAACGGGGCGACGAGCGAGGCGAGGCCGCATCGGCCGGCAGCCGTCGATGATCCGCACGCGGCTGGCGCCGTCTCCCACCGGCGCCCTCCACCTCGGCAACGCGCGCACCTTCCTCCTCACGTGGCTGTGGGCCCGGGCGCGCGGGGCGGAGGTCGTGATGCGCGTCGAGGACCTCGACGGCCCGCGCGTGAAGCGGGGCGCGGTCGAGGAGGCGCTCGCCGACCTGCGCTGGCTGGGGCTCGACTGGGACGGCGAGGTCCTCTTCCAGTCGACGCGCGCCGCGGCCTACGAGGGCGCGCTCGAGGCGCTGCGCGCCGCGGGGCGCGTCTACCCGTGCGTGTGCACGCGCCAGGAGATCGAGGCGGCGGCCTCGGCCCCGAACGAGGGCGACGAGGGCCCGCCCTACCCGGGGACCTGCCGCGGGCGCTTCGCCTCGGCCGAGGAGGCCGAGCGGGCCACCGGGCGCGCGCCGGCGTGGCGCTTCCGGGTGGACGAGGCCGCGCGCGGGTTCGACGACGGCGTCCTCGGCCTCGTCACGCGCGACCTCGCCCGCGACGGCGGCGACTTCGTCGTGGCCAAGAAGACGGGCGAGGCGGCCTACCAGCTGGCCGTGGTCGTCGACGACGCGGCGCAGGGGGTGACCGACGTCATCCGCGGCGACGACCTCGTGCCGTCGACGCCGCGGCAGCTCCTCCTGTTCGAGGCGCTGGGCCTGCCGGCGCCGCGGTTCGCGCACCTGCCGCTCGTGCGCGGCGAGGACGGCCGACGGCTGGCCAAGCGCCACGGCGACACGCGCCTGTCGCACTACCGCGGCCTCGGCGTGCGGCCCGAGCGCGTGGTCGGCCTGCTCGCCGCGTGGAGCGGCCTCGGCGCGCGCGCGCCGGTCGAAGCCGGCGACCTCGTCCGAGGCTTCGACCTCGCGCGCGTCCCGCGCGCGGACGTCGTGTTCCACGCGGCGGACGACCGCTGGCTGCTCGGCGCCGGGTAGGATCGCGCGCCGTGAACACGCACACGACGCTCGACACGCTCCTCCACGCGCTCGACGCCCTCGAGGCCCTCCGCGGCGGCCCCGTGTGGGTGGCGACCGACGCCGACGGCACCCTCTGGCACACCGACGTCGCCGACCGCGCCTGGCACCGCGTCGTCGGCCAGCGCCGCATCCGCCCGGCCGCGGCCGACGTCATCCGCCGGGTCCTCGCCCGGGCCGGCCTCGCGCCCACGGGCGACGTCCACGAGGAGGCCGAGCGCCTCTACCAGGCCTACCGCGAGGGCGTCGCCGACGACTGGATGCTCCTCGAGGCGATGACCGCCTGCTACGCCGGCTGGACCGAGGACGAGGTGCGCGCCTTCGGCCGCGACCTCGCCCGCGAGGAGGTCGGCCCCCGCGCCTACGAGACGACGGCCGACCTGCTGCGCGCGCTCGTCGACCGCGGGCACCAGGTGGCCGTCGTCTCCGGCTCGCCGCAGGTCCTCGTCGACGAGGCCCTCCGCACGCTCGGCCTGCCCGCCAGCCTCGTCGTCGGCGCCGACGTCGAGCGCGAGGGCGACCTCCTCACCGACCGCCTGCGCGAGCCGGTCCCCTGGGAGGAGGGCAAGGTCCGCGCCCTCGCCGCCCACGGCGTGAAGGCGCCGGTGGCCTTCGGCGACACGCTCGGGGACCTGCACCTGCTCGAGGCGGCCGACGCCCTGCGCGTCCTCGTCCACCCGCGCCCGGCCCTGCGCGCGAAGGCCGTCCCCGGCGGCGCCTGGTGCCTGTTCGAGCCCCGCCGCACGGTCGGCGGGCACGCGGTCGCGCCGCCGGGCGTCGACCGGGTGATCGTGTAGGGCTCGCGAACGGTCGCGATCGTCTTCGCCGCGCGGCCCACGGCGGCCTTGGCGCGGCCCGCCGCCTCCTCTACCTTGCCGCTCATGCGCCCCCTCCTGCCCGGCACGCCGCTCGGACCCTACGTCGTCCAGGCCGAGCTCGGCCGGGGCGGCATGGGGACCGTCTACCGGGCGGCGCGCGCGGCGGACGGGGCGGCCCTGGCGCTCAAGGTCCTCGCGCAGGGGAGCTCGGGCGCGCCGGCGGAGCGCCGGCTCCGCTTCCAGCGCGAGGCGGAGCTCGCCGCGCGCCTGGCGCACCCCGGGATCGTGCGCGTCCACGACGTCGGCGAGGCGGGCGGCCGGAGCTACATCGCCATGGACCTGATCGAGGGCGAGCCGCTCTCCGCCCGCGTCGGCCGCCTCGCCCCCCTCGACGCCGCGCGGCTCGTGGCGCAGGTGGCGCGCGCCGTCGCGCACGCGCACGCGCACGGGGTCGTCCACCGCGACCTCAAGCCCGACAACGTCCTCGTGCGGCCCGACGGCACGGCGGTCGTCACCGACTTCGGGGTCGCGCGCGCCGAGGGGAGCGACGCGCTGACGCGCACGGGCGCGCTCGTGGGCACGCCCACCTACCTGGCGCCGGAGCAGGTCACGGGCGCCCCGGCCACGGCGGCGAGCGACGTGCACGCCCTCGGGGCCGTGCTCCACGAGGCCATCACCGGCGCCCCGCCGTTCGTGCGCGACGACCTGGGCGCGCTCCTCGCGGCGATCGCCGACGAGGCGCCGCGGCCGCCGAGCCGGACGGCGCAGCACGTCCCCGGCGCGCTCGACCGCCTCGTCCTCGCCGCCCTGGCGAAGGACCCGGCCCGCCGCCCGACGGCCGAGGCGCTCGCCGCGGGGCTCGAGGCGGTGGTCGAGGGGCGCCCGGCGGCGGCGGGCGGGCGCGCCCTGGTGGCCCTCGCCGCGGGCGCCCTGCTCCTCGGCGCCGTCGCGCTGGCCCACGCCGCCGGACGCGGCCGAGCGCCTGATCCCGTCCCGCGCCCCGCGGCGGCGGCGCCGCCGCCGGCGCCGACGCCGACCGCCGCCCCGGCGGCGGCGCCCTCGCCGGCGTGGCTCGCGCCGCTCCTCGCCCGTCCCGACCTCCCGCGCCTCCAGGCGGCGCTCGACGAGGTCGCCCGGACCCCCCTCGCGCCCGCCGACCGCGCGCGGCTGATCGCCGTCCTCGCCGACCTCGACGCGCGCTGGGTCGACCCGGGGCCGGGCTTCTCGGCCGAGGCGCGGCGGAGCATCGACCTGCTCCTGTGGACGAACGCCCTCTGGCGGCGGCTCGACCCCGAGCACCGTCCGCGCGCGGAGCGGGCGTCCCTGCTCCTCGACAGCGCCGCCTTCGTCGCCGGCTCGACCCCGGACCGGCGCCACGCGGCGAGCGTGGCGCGCGCGCTCGTGGCCCTCGACCCCGAGCACGTCGGCGGCTACCTGGCGCTGGCCGCCGTCGCCCACGCGGACGACCGCGACCCGGAGCTCGTGCGCGTCGGCGCGGAGCTCGCGAGGAGGCAAGGCGAGCACCAGGCGCGCGGGGTCCTCCTCAACGCCTGCGTCGGCTGGCTGGCGGAGCTCGCCAGGCCGGGGGATGCCGCGATCGCGGCGCGCCTCCTCGACGTCGCCCGCGAGGTGATCGACGACGACGACCTCCCGGGGAGCGCGCTCGCCAACGTGATCTTCAAGGCCGTCGACTTCGCGCCGCCCGCCGAGCGCGCGCGCTGGCTCGACCGGGCGGTCGCGGTCGCTCCGGACTCGCTGAACGCGCTCTCCGCCCGGGGCTGGCTGCGCCTCAGGGCCGGCGACGAGGCCGGGGCGCTGGCCGACGGCGAGGCCGCCCTGCGCGCCCTCGGCGACGAGGTCGAGCCGACCTACGGGCAGGTGCAGCGCGCCGTCGGCCTCGTGAGCGAGCTCCACACCCGCGCGGGCAGGCCGCGGGAGGCGCTCGCGGCCGTGGAGCGCGGCCTCGCGGTGCCCGGGCACCCCCGGCCCGCCCTCGCGCTCCGCCGGGCCACGCTCCTCGCCGCGTCGGGCGCGCCGGCCGCGGCGCTGCGGGAGGCGCTCGAGGACCTGCGCGCGCGGCTCGAGCGCCACGCGCCTGGCGCGCGCGAGCGGCACGCGAGCCCCCAGGACCTGGCGCTGCTGGCGCGCATGGAGGCCGCCATCCGCGAGCTCGCGCGCGCCGCCACGCTCGACGCCGACGCCGCGCTGCAGGCCCTCGCCCCCTGGGAGACCGAGGAGGCGCAGCGGGTCCTGGACATGTGAGGCGCTCGCGCGCGACGCGCGGCCGGCGTACCCTGCCGCCATGCTGGGGAGATCGCTCGGCCCCTACGTCATCGACGCCGAGGTCGGCCGCGGCGGGATGGGCGTCGTCTACCGCGCGCGGCGGCAGACCGACGGCGCGCGCGTGGCGCTCAAGGTCCTCGAGCGGACGAGCTCGGTCGAGCGCCTGGTGAGGTTCCAGCGCGAGGCCGAGGTCGCCGGTCGGCTGGCGCATCCGGGGATCGTGCGCGTGCACGAGATCGGCGAGGTCGGCGGCGTCCTCTTCATCGCGATGGACCTGATCGAGGGCGCGCCGCTGTCGGCGCGGATCGGCCGGCTGGCGCCCCGGGAGGCGGCGGGCCTGGTGGCGCAGGTGGCGCGCGCCGTCGCCCACGCGCACGCGCACGGGGTCGTCCACCGCGACCTCAAGCCCGACAACGTCCTCGTGCGGCTGGACGGCACGGCGGTCGTCACCGACTTCGGGGTCGCCCGCGCCGAGGGCAGCGACGCGCTGACGCGCACGGGCGCCCTCGTGGGCACGCCCACCTACATGGCGCCGGAGCAGGCCGCGGGCGCCCCGGCCACGCCGGCGAGCGACGTGCACGCCCTCGGGGCCGTGCTCCACGAGGCGATCACGGGGGCCCCGCCGTTCGTGCGCGACGACCTCCCCGCGCTCCTCGCGGCGATCGAGCGCGAGCGGCCGGCCCGCCCGGGGGCGACCGCGCCGCACGTGCCGCGCGCCCTCGACCGCCTGGTCCTCGCGGCGCTCGCCAAGGCCCCCGCGGCGCGGCCGACGGCGCTCGCCCTGGCCGAGGACCTCGAGGCCATCGCCGCGGGCCGCGCGCCGCGGCGGCGCGGCGGGCGCGGCGGGCCGCGGTCGGCGTCGCCGCCGCCCTGGTCGCCGGCGGGGCCCTCGTGGCGGCGCGCCCCGCGCCTCCCGTCCCGGCGCCGACCGAGGGCGCGCCGGCCGGCGCGGCGGCCCCCGCGGCGGCGCGGGCGCGGGCGAGGCCGACGGCCGCCCCGCCCGACCCCGCCTGGCTGGCGCCGCTGTTGGGGCCGGGCGACGTGGAGAGCCTCGAGGCGGCGTACGACGCGCTGGCCGACGGCCCGCCGCCGCCGGAGGTCCAGGCGCGCGCGACCAAGGCCCTCGCCCGCCACGACGCGCGCTGGCGCGAGCCGCGGGACCCGCTCGATCGCCGGTCGCCGGACAGCTACGAGCGGCTGGCGTGGATCTACGCCGCCTGGCGGCGGATCGACCCGACGCACCGCCCCCCGCCGGAGCGCCTGGCGCCGCTGCTCGACAACGCGGCGCTCGTCGCGCGCGGGCTCGGCGGCGACCGCCGCGCCGGCGGGCGCCTCGCGGAGGCCCTGATCGAGGTCGCCCCGGACCACCTCGGGGGCTACCTGGCCCTGGCCCTCGTCGGAGACGACGGCGAGGTCGACCCCGGGCGCCTGGAGGAGGGCGCCGCCCTGGCCCGCGGCCAGGGCGACCTCCACGCCGTCGGCCTCCTCCTCAGGGCGCGGGGGCTCGCGCTCGCAGAGCGCGCGCGCGCGGGCGACGCCGAGGCGGTCGCGCCCCTGCGCGCCCTGGCGCGCGAGGTCGAGGGCGATCCCGACCTGCCGTGGCCGGCGGTCACGACCGTCCTCACCCACGCGGGGGAGTTCGCCGGGCCGGACGAGGCCAACCGCTGGTTCGACCGCGCGCTGCTCCTGGAGCCCGACCACCCACGCGCGCGGTTCGGCCGCGGCCGGCTCCGGCTCGAGGCGGGCGACCTCGCCGGGGCCGAGGTCGACGGCGAGGCGGCCCTCGCGCTCGCCGAGCGCGACCCGGCGGATGCCCGCGAGGTGGCGCAGGCCGCCGCGCTCCTCTCCGGGGCCCTCGTCCGGTCCGGGCGGCCCGCCGCGGCCCTCGCGGCGCTGGAGCGCGGCCTGGCGCTCCCCGGGGCGCCGCGCGCGGGGCTGGCCCTGCGCCGGGTCGCGCTGCTCGCGTCGACCGGCGCGCCGGCGTCCGACCTGCGCGGCGCGCTCGCGGACCTCGCGCGGCGCCTCGAGGCGCACACGCCGGCCGTCCCCGACCGCGAGGACCGCGCGCGCCGCATCGAGGACCTCCGGGCGCTGGCCGCCGGCGCCCGGGCGCTGGCGGACGGCCCGGCGCCCGACGGCGCCGCGGTCCAGCGGCTCATCGCGCCGTGGTACGTCTCCGACCGGCTGGTCGCCCTGGACCTGGGCTGGTGAGCCGGGTCAGGCCAGGACCGACTCGAGCTGCCCCACCAGGATCCGGAGCTGCACGAGGTCCGCCGCGCCCAGCGGCCCCCGCCCGGCGCGCGCCTCGAGCGCCTCGAGCGGAGCGAGCGCCGCGCCGACCGGCGGCACGGCCGGGGCGAGGAGCCGGCCCAGCTCGAGCAGCGTGCGGATCGTCGCCAGGTCGTCGCGGCGCGCCGGGTCGTGGCGCACGGGGGCGTCCGGCCGCGCCGCGAGGGCGCGCGTCAGGTCGATGAGGAAGTCCGCCGTCGCGGCGACCTTCGGGTAGTCGAGGCGGTCGGGCGTGTCGGTGACCTGGTGATAGTGCTCCCAGCGCCCGCAGGTGAGGAAGAGCGACGCCACGCCGACCTCCTCGAAGCTGAGGTAGTCGCTGAGCGGCGGGATGACCTCCAGCGCCAGCCTGCGCGGCGTCACGCCGCGCGCCCGCGCGGCGCAGGCGTCGACCAGCGCCGCCGTGCCCTGGCTGCGCTCGGCGCCGAGGACGAGGAGCGTGCGGCGCACGGCGTCCGGGAGCCCGGCCGGCCCGATGGCGTGGCCGACGAGGTCCAGGCAGACCATCTGGTCGATTCGCTCGAGCGGCACGGCGGGGCGGCGCACCCAGCGCATGGAGCCCATGGTCCCCGTGAGGAAGTGCGGCGGCTCCTCGCCGTCGAAGAAGGCCAGGAGCACCTGCCGGCCCTCGACGGGCCCGCGGCCGAGCGCGCGGGCCACCTCGACGAGGATCGCCACGGCCGCGGCGTTGTCGTCGGCGCCCCAGTAGGCCTGCCCGTGGGCGGCGGGGCCGAGGTGGTCGTAGTGGGCGCCGACGATGATGGCCCGGTCGGCGAGCGGCCCCGACCCCGGCGCGCGCGCGACGACGTTGTGCCCGCAGCCCGGGACCTCCTGCAGCCAGCCGTCCTCGCCCGCGGGCTCGACCCCGGCCGCCTCCAGCTCGGCCACGATCCGCGCCCTCGCCGCCGCGGCGCCCGGGGTGCCGGGCGCCCGCCCGGCGCACGTGGGCGAGCAGAGGAAGTCCACGAGCGCCTGGATGCGGTCCTGCATGGGCCGGGAGGATACCGGGCGGCCGCTGACACGCAAGGACTTGCGCCGGGGTTTGCACCGGGGGGGGCCGCGGCGCGAAGACGAGGGTGTGGAGCCAACCGGGGGAGAGACGGTCGACGAGGGCCAGGACGCGGCGCTCGTCGCGCGCGCGCGCGACGACCGCGCCGCCATGCAGGGGTCGTTCCGCGCCCTCTACCAGCGGCACGGCGGGCGGGTCTACCGGTTCCTCCGCGCGCAGACCGGCAGCGACGAGCGGGCGAAGGACTGCCTGCAGGAGACCTTCCTGCGCCTCTACCACGCGCTCGACCGCTACGACCCGGCGCGCCCGTTCGCGCCGTGGCTGCTGGGGATCGCGCGCAACGTCGCGCAGGACCTGCTGCGCAAGGAGCAGGTGCGCGCGACCGACCCGCTGCCGGCGGAGCTGCCGGGGCCCGCCGCGCAGCCGGTGCCGGCGGCGGTCGAGCGCCGCGAGGTCACGGGCCTCGTGCGCGCGGCCGTGGGCAACCTGCCCGACCGGGAGCGCGAGGTCTTCCTCCTCCGGCAGGTCGAGGGGCTGACCTTCGTCGAGGTCGCCGACGCGCTGGGCTGCTCGGTGCGCACGGCGAAGTACCGCATGCGGGCGGCGGTCGACACGCTCGCGTCCGAGCTGCGGCAGCGCGGTGTGGTGGAGGGGCTGGCATGAGCTGCGAGACCGTCCGCCCGCTCCTGCCCGGGCTCGTCGTCCTTGCCCTCGAAGACGGCGACGCCGCGGCCGCCGCCGAGCACCTCGCGGGGTGCGCCGCGTGCGCGGCCGAGCGCGACCTGCTGGCCGGGCTCCTGGCGGTCGACGTCGAGGAGGCGCCGCCGGCGCCCGACGACGTGTGGGAGCGCATCGAGGCGGCGATCGGGCGCGACCTCGTGGCGGCCGAGACGGACGAGCTCCCGCCGGTCGAGGAGCCGCCGTCGGCCGACGCGCCGGCGCCGAAGAAGGTCGTCGTCGTCCCGCCGCGCCCGGCGCCGCTCGAGGACGACCCGTTCGCCGTCGGCCCCTACACGCCGCTCGAGGTGATCTCCGCCGGCGCCATGGGCGTCGTGTTCCGCGCGCGGCACCGCGAGTCGGGCGAGGTGGTCGCGCTCAAGGTCCTGCACGAGGAGCTGGCCCGGTCGCCGCTCCACGTGCGGCGCTTCCGCCAGGAGGCGCAGGCGCTCGCCGCGCTCGAGCACCCGGGCATCGTGCCGGTGCGGGCGGTCGGCCAGTCGGGCGGGCAGCACTACATCGCCATGGGGCTCGTCG
This sequence comes from Planctomycetota bacterium, assembly GCA_023954375.1. Lineage (GTDB taxonomy): Bacteria > Planctomycetota > J058 > J058 > J058 > JAMLIC01. The sequence goes on along the minus strand of JAMLIC010000017.1, from coordinate 151,395 downwards.
AGGGCGAGCCGCTCGACGCGCACGTGGCGCGCGGCGAGCGCTGGCCGGTCGACCGGGTGCTGAAGGCGGTTGCGGCGCTGGGGCGCGCCGTGCAGCACGCGCACGCGCAGGGCGTCGTGCACCGCGACCTCAAGCCGGGCAACGTCCTCGTCGGCGAGGCGGGCGAGGTCGTGGTCGCCGACTTCGGGCTGGCGACGCAGGTCGCCGACCGGTGGGCGTCGGGCGCCGGCGAGGTCACGGGCACGCCGCACTTCATGGCGCCCGAGCAGGTGCGGGGCGAGCCGGTCGACCGGCGCGCGGACGTGTGGTCGCTCGGCGTGATCCTCTACCTGCTCCTCACGCACGAGCTCCCCTTCCCGGGCGACGCCGCAGTCGACGTGCAGCAGCGCGTGCTCGACGACGAGCCGACGCCGCCGCGCCGGCTCGACCCGCGCGTGGAGCCGGCGCTCGAGGGCGTCGTCCTGCGGGCCCTGGAGAAGGACCCCGCGCACCGCTACGCGAGCGCGGCCGAGGTGGCGCAGGACCTCGAGCGCCTGCTCCGGGGCGAGCGCGTGGCCGACGCGGCGCCGCCGCGGGCTCGCCGCTGGCGGCCGGAGCGGTCGCGGGCGCGGCGCCTCGTCCTCGGCGCGCTGTCGGGCGTCGTCGTGGCCTCGGGCGTGGCGGCGCTCGGGGCGCGCTCGGTGCAGGCGCGCGCGGCGCTCGAGCAGGAGGCGGCGCGCGCCCTGCGCGAGCACCAGGCCGAGGCCGACCGCGTCCTGGCCGAGGCGCGCGCCGGCCTGGCGCAGGTGGCGCAGGGGCTCGACGAGGCGCGGGCGGCGCTCGACGGCGGCGACCCGGGGGCCGCGCTGTTCCAGGCCGGCCAGGCGCGCGGGCGCGTGGACGAGGTCGAGGAGGCCATCCGGCGCGCGGCGCTCGGCGGCATGGCGTCGGAGAAGCTCGTCGAGCGGGCGCGGGCGCTGCGGCGCGAGGCCGACCTGGTGCTCGCCCGCGCGCAGGCCGCGCTGGGGCGGCCGGCGGAGGCCGCGCAGGTGCTCCGCCGCGTGCTCGCCGACGACGCCTTCGCCTTGCCGCTGTGGCGCGAGCTGGCGCGGCTCGAGGCGCGCGCGGGCCAGCGCGCGGCGGCGCGGGTGTCGATCGACGAGGCCCTGCGGCTCGCGCCGGACGACCCCGACGCGTGGGTGGAGCTGGCGCGGCTCGAGCTCGAGGGCGGCGGCCTCGCGCCGGCCGAGCGGGCCCTCGGCGCCGCGCTCGACCGCGACCCGCGTCGGGCGGACGCCCTGCTCCTGCGCGCGGCGGCGCGCCTCGCCCGCGGCGACGCGCTCGCCGCCGAGCGCGACGCCCGCCGGGCCACGGAGCTGGCGCCGGACGACGGCCAGGCCTGGCTGGCGCTCGGACGGATCGAGCACACGCTCGGGCGCCTCGACGACGCCGTCGACTCGCTCCTGGAGGCGGGCGACCTCGGGGCCGGGGTCGAGGCCCTGTGCGCCCTCGCCCTGGCGCGCCTGGACGCCGGGCGCCTCGAGGAGGCCGCGCGCGACCTGCGCCGTGCCCTGGAGGCGGGCGCGGGCCCCCGGGCGCGGATCGCGCTCGGGATGGCGCTCGAGGCGGACCTCGACGAGGACGGCGCGCTCGAGGTCTACGAGGCGGCGGCGAGCGAGGGCGAGGGCGCCGACGCCGGCCTGGCCCTCGCGCGCTCGGCGCTCCTCCACCTCCACCGGGCCGACGAGGCGCGCTGCCTCCACGAGGCCGAGACCCGGCTGCTCGACGAGCGGCGCGGCCCGCCGCGGCTCGACGAGCTCATGCTCGCGGCGGCGCGCCTGCAGGTGCGCCGCGTCGAGCGGGCGCGGGCGGCCCTCGCCGCCGCGCAGCGCCTCGCGCCGGCGGAGCCGCTCGTGGCGCTGGCGCGGGCGCGGCTGGCCCTGGCGGACGACGACGTGGGCGGCGCGGTCTCCGCCCTGCGCGCGGCCGAGGCGCTCGCGCCGGCGGCGCCGGTCGGGGTGGTCGGGGTGCCCGGGGCCCCTCCGCCGCCCCGGGCCGACGTGAGCTGGCCGGTGCTCGACCCGCCCGCGGCGCTGGAGCACGAGCGGCGCTGCCTGCTCGGCGAGGCGCTCCTGCGCCAGGACGGGGACCTGCGGGACGTCGGTCGGGAGTTCGAGCTGGCCGCCCGGGCCGATCCGACCGGCGGCTGGACGATCGGCGGGGTGTCGGAGATCGACCGCCGCGTGGGGCTCTCGCCCGGGGTCGCGGCGGGCCTGCGCGCGCGGGCGCGGCCGGCCACCGGCGCGCGCCAGGCGGGCTGGCTGGCCGCGCGGGCGGCGACGCTCGAGTCGCCGCGGCGCTGGACGCGCGGCCGGCTCGAGCAGGCGAGCCGGGCCTGGGCGCTCGTGTCCGCCCGCGCCCCGCGCGACGCGGCCGTCTGGCTCCGGCGGGCGGAGCTGGCGCGGGAGGCCCGGCGCTGGGACGAGGCCGTCATGCTGCTCGACCGGGCGCGGGCGCTCGACCCGGCGGGGGTCGAGGGGCGGCTGCTCGAGGCGCAGCTCTTCGGGGTCGACCTGCCGCTCGAGCGGGACGCCGCCACCGGTCGACCCGTGCACGTGCGGGACGTGGCGCGGGCGGAGGACGCGCTCGCGGGGCTCGGGGTCGCGGGGGCGCTGGTGCGGGCCCGCGTGCGTCTCGCCGCGCCGGCGGACCGGCCCGGGCGGACCGAGGCGCTCCGCGCGACGGCCGACGAGCTCGTGTCCAGGGTCCATCGCGCCCTGCCCGGCACGTCGTCGCCCGACGAGGTCCGGCGCCGTCGCCTGGACGCGCAGGCCGCGACCGCGCTCCTGGTCGAGGTGCGGCGCGCCCTCGGCGAACCGGGCGAGTGCGCGCTCGTGCGGTCGGTCGGCGCGCTCGCGGCGCAGCATCTCGCCGCCGGCCGGGACGCGCCGCCGGAGCGGCTGCTGGAGGCCCTGGCCGAGCTGGACGTCGCGGCCGCGCTCGCGCCGGACGACGGGGAGGCGCGCTGGGAGCGCGCCAGGGCGCTGCTCCGGCTCGGGAGCTGGCTCGACGGGATGCTGGAGCTGTGCCGCGCCATCCGACTCGACCCGGCGCGCTTCGAGCGCGCCTTCAGGCCGGCCAACCCGCACCTGGACCTCCGGCGGGCGATCGCGGCGGTGGACGATCGACTCGCCCACGACCCGGCCGACGCCGACGCGCACTTCTGCCGCGGCGCGCTCCGGCTGGTCCTCGCCTGGACGCGCAGGGACGGGCGGCTCGAGGTCCCCGCCGGCGCGGAGGACGCGACGGCGGCGCTGCGCCTCGCCCCGGACTTCCACGCCGCGCGCCTCCTGCGGGCGCTGCTGCGCCTGGAGTCGGGGGACCTCGACGACGCGCTCGAGGACGCGGCCGCGGTCGGGGCGGCGGCGCCCGACGCCGCGGCGGCGTGGTTCGTCGAGGGCTCGGTGTGGGCGCGCCGCGCCGACGTCCCGGGGCTCGAGCAGGCCGAGGTCGCGCGCCGTCACGCCCTCGCCCGCGAGCGCCTCGACGCGGCGCGCGCGCGCGGGCTGGACGAGGGCTGGATCAAGAACGACAAGGCGTTCGACGGCATGCGCCGGGCGGGGACGCTGGGGCCGTGAGAGCGGGAGCGAGTCCCGTGGTCGTGCTGGCGTCACGACGCCGTGAGCGCAGCCTCGTTCCACGCGCACGACGCGGGGCGGCGCCACCTGTCGGGTGAGCCGCCACCTGATCCGTCGCCCCGCGTCGTGCGCGTGGACTGCGGATTCCCATGCAGTGAAGATGAGAGGTCAGAAAGAGGGGCCCAGGCACTCGCCCTTCTCGTCCCAGCGGTAGAAGCCCTCGCCGGTCTTGCGGCCGAGCTTCCCCGCGCGCACGAGGCGGCGCAGGACGAGCGGGGGGCGGAACTGGTCGCCGACCTCGCGGGCGAGGTGCTCGGCGATCGCCAGGCGCACGTCGAGGCCGACGTAGTCGCCCGTCTTGAGCGGGCCCATGGGGTGGCGGTAGCCGAGCTCCATGGCGCGGTCGACGTCGCCGACCGAGGCGACGCCCTGCTCGACCATGCGCATGGCCTCGAGGCCGATCACGAGGCCGAGGCGGCTCGAGGCGAAGCCGGGCGCGTCGCGGACGACGATCGCCTCCTTGCCGATCCGCCCCACCAGCTCGAGCGCCAGCGCCAGGGCGCCCTCGGCGGTGCGCTCCGCCTTGACCACCTCGACGAGCTTCTGCAGGTGGACGGGGTTGAAGAAGTGGAGCCCGAGGACGCGCTCGGGGCGGTCGGTCGCCTGGGCGATCTCGGTCACGGGCAAGGACGACGTGTTCGTCGCCACGACGCGCGCCTGTCCGGACGCGCGCGACGCCTCGGCCAGGACGCGCTTCTTGAGCTCGAGGTCCTCGGGGATCGCCTCGATGATGATGTCCGCGTCGCCGACGGCCGCCCCGAGGTCCGTCTCGCCGCGCAGGCGGCCGAGGGCCTCGTCGCGCTGGGCGGCCGTGAGCTTGCCGCGGGCGACGCCGCCCTCGAGGTTCTTGCGCACCTCGGTGAGCCCCTTGTCGACGCGGCCCAGGTCCACGTCGCGGAGCCGGACGTCGACCCCGGCCTGGGCCAGCACCTGCGCGATCCCGTGGCCCATGGTGCCGGCGCCCAGCACGGCGGCGGTCAGCGTGTCGGTGGTCACGTCGGGTCTCCCTCCTGGGGGCAGGAGTCTACCGCTCGGGCCGGGCGCGCGCGGGCCTGTCGGGGGTTCGGGGTATGTTCGTGATCGGAGGTGGGCGATGGCGAAGTCGAGCAGGACGACGGTGAGGTCGGGGCGGTCGGGGGGGAGGTCAGCGACGGGCCCGCCGCGGCGGACGGCGGCGCAGCGGCGGGGGGCCTGGGGCGAGGACGCGGCCGCGGCGCACGTGCGGGCGCGTGGGGCCACGGTGCTCGAGCGCAACGCGCGCAGCCCCTGGGGCGAGGTCGACCTCGTCGTCCTGGACCGGGGCGTGGTCGCCATGTGCGAGGTGAAGGCGCGCCGGGCGTCGCCGTTCGTCAGCGGCCGCGACGCGGTCGGCCCGCGCAAGCGCGAGCGCCTGGCCCGCACCGCCCTGCACCTGCTGGCCCTTCGAGGGGTCGACCTCGGGCGGGTGCCGTGCCGGTTCGACGTGCTCGAGGTTTACCCCGGGCCGTCGGGGGCGGAGGTGACGTGGCTGAAGGACGCGTTCCAGGTGGACCTGCAATGACCGGCCTCACGACGACGGCCCGGGCGCCGCCCCCGCGGCGCTCCGCGCCGTGGCCGCGCGTCGTCACGGGCAGGCGCGAGGGGGCGAGGCGCCCGGCGCTGGCGGCGTGCGGCGCAGGGCCTCGACCACGCTCACCTGCCCCGCCGCGGCGCGCAGGAGCGCGCTCTCGCGCAGGGTGCGGGCGCGGTCGTGCAGGGCGTCGAGCGCCCCGGGCGCGAGGCCGGCGCCGCTCCCGGGGGTGCGTAGCGCGGCGTCGAGGAGCGGCCCCGGACGGTGGACGACCTCGTAGACCCCGACCCGCCCGGTGTGGCCGGTGCCGGCGCAGGCGGCGCAGCCGCCCGGGCGCGGGAGGTAGGCCACCTCCCAGTCGGTGAGCACCTCCTCGTCGACGAGGCGCGGCGCCGTGCGGCGCTGGTCCTCGGCGTCGAGCGCGGGCCCCGGCACCTTGCAGGCGTCGCACAGCCTGCGGAACGCGCGGCAGGCCACGACGAGCCGGATGGCGGCCGCGACCAGGTAGGGCGCGACGCCCATGTCCAGGAGGCGCAGGACGGCCGCGGGCGCGTGATCGCACGGCAGGCTCGTCAGGATCTGTCGCCCCGAGGCCGCGGCCTCGACGGCGTCCTCGGCCATCGTCAGGTCGTGGAGCGCCGCGACGTGGACGGCGTCGGGGTCGCCCATCGTCAGGGCCGCCCGGAGCAGGTGCCAGGGCTGGACCTCGAGCTCGGAGCGCACGACGAGGGTGACGACGCCCGGGACGTCCGGCGGGCAGCGCGGGTCGATCGCGAAGATCGTGCGGCCAGGGCCGCGAGGCCCCGCGCCGCCCAGACGGGGATCGTCCCCCTGCGCGAGGTCCCGCAGGCACGCGTGCAGGAAGGTCCGCTTCCCGCCGTCGGTCGGGCCGACGGCGAGGACCAGGCCGCTGCCCTCCTGGAGGACGTCACGGACCCGCGCCAGGTCCGACGGGTCGAGGCCGAGGTCGTCGAGGCGGTCGGGGCCGTCGGCCTCCAGGACCTCGAGCATGAGCGCGTCGCCGCGGGTCGAGGGCAGGCTGCTGACCCGGATCGCGACGGGCCCGTCGGGGGGGACGCGCTGGAGCGTGAGGACGCCCTCCTGGGCCGCGTGCGCGTGGTCGGGGTCCGTTCCGGCGAGGGCCTTGAGCCGACGGACGACCCCGCGGGCCACGTCGGGATCGATCATCGGGCAGGGCCCGGCCGTCAGCCCGCCCCCGCGGCGGATGCGGACGTCGAGGCCGCCGTCCGCGCGCGGGAGGAGGTGCGCTCGACGGGCGCCCTGGGCCAGGACCTCGCGGAGGAGGGAGAGCGCGAGCGCGCCGTGGGCCGCGTCCTCGGGCGAGGGCGGGCGGGGGCGCGGGACGGGTGGGGAGGTGCGGTGCATCGTGGGCTCGACCTCGGCGCCGGGCCGCGCCCGGGTCGCCGGGCGAGACGGGTCACGGCGGGCTGGCTGCGCGAGCGTTTGGACCCCGGGGGGGCTCGATCGTCCCGCGGCGCCGTCGGCCGGGCGGCCCGGGCCCCCGCGCCGGAGGCGTGACGAAGGGGGACGAGGCGGGTCACGGACGCCGAGGACGACGCGGACGCCGGGCGACAGGCCGTGGCTCCAGACGACCGCCTCGGGGGCGTCGCCACCGCGATTGACTTCGTCCGGCGCCGATCGGAGCATGTGGCGCCATGGCCGCCCGGGACCTCCGGCGCGCCGCCGGAGGCACTTCCCCCATGAGCGACAAGGTGGTGCTCGCCTACTCGGGCGGGCTGGACACGAGCTGCATCCTCAAGTGGCTCGAGCTGAAGGGTCACGACGTCGTGGCCTTCGTGGCCGACATCGGCCAGCACGACGACATGGACCAGGTGCGGCGCAACGCCGAGACGACCGGCGCCTCCAAGGTCGTCGTCAAGGACCTGCGCCGCGAGTTCGTGACCGACTACATCTTCCCGGCGATCCGCGGGCGCGCGGTCTACGAGAACCGCTACCTGCTCGGGACCTCGCTGGCGCGGCCGATCATCGCCAAGGGGCAGGTCGACGTGGCCCTGGCCGAGGGCGCGAGGTACGTGTCGCACGGCTCGACCGGCAAGGGCAACGACCAGGTGCGCTTCGAGCTGGGCTACTGGTCGCTCGCGCCCGAGCTGCGGGTGATCGCGCCCTGGAAGGACCCGGAGTTCCTCGAGCGCTTCAAGGGCCGCTCGGACCTGATCAAGTTCGCGAAGGAGCAGGGGATCAACATCCCCGTGACGCTCGAGAAGCCCTACAGCACCGACGAGAACCTGCTGCACAAGAGCTACGAGTCGGGGATCCTCGAGGACCCGGCGCGGCGCCCCGACCCGAGCATGTTCACGGTGTGCGTCGACCCGCGCGAGGCGCCCGAGGAGGAGACGGTCGTCGAGGTCGAGTTCAAGGACGGCACGCCGGTGCGCGCCACGAACAAGACCACGGGCCGGAGCGAGACCGACCCGCTGGCGGTGTTCGCGCTCGTGAACGAGGCCGGCGCGAGCAACGGCGTCGGGCGCGTCGACATGGTCGAGAACCGCTACGTCGGCATCAAGTCGCGCGGCGTCTACGAGACCCCCGGCGGGACGATCCTGCACGAGGCCCTGCGCGACCTCGAGGGCCTGACCATGGACCGCGAGGTGCTCAAGCTGCGCGACTCGCTGGCGCCGCGCTTCGCCGAGTGCATCTACAACGGCTACTGGTTCAGCCCCGAGATGCGCGTCCTGCGCGTCGCGCTCGACGCCTGCATGCAGGGCGTCGACGGGACGGTCACGCTGGCCCTCTACAAGGGCAACGTCATGGCGGTCGGCCGCTCGTCGCCCATGTGCCTCTACGACCGCGACCTGTCGAGCATGGACATCGAGGGCGGCTTCCAGCAGGCCGACTCGGCCGGGTTCATCCGCATCCACGCGATCCGGCTCAAGGCGGCGGCGGCGCTGGAGCGCAAGCGCGCGGCGGCCCGCGGCTGAGGGTGGACGAGCCGGACCTGACCGCGCGCGCCGACGCCCTGCGCGCCCGCCTCGAGGCGGGCGCGCTCGAGCGGCGCCGCCTCGAGGCCGCGGCGGCGCTCGGCGACGCCGCGGCGGCGGAGGCCCTGGGCGTGGCCCCCGGCCAGGCGGAGGACGCCCTGCGGCGTCAGCCACCGCCAGCGCACCTCGCCCTCCTGACCGTCGAGGAGCAGGTCCTCCTCATGGCCCCGGCCATCGGCGACCTCCTCGCGTGGTGGCGCAGCGGCCCGCTGCGCCCCGACTCGACGGCCGCGCTCGAGTGGATCGAGCGCGCCGTGGGCGCGGCGCGAGCGTGGGCCGAGGCGCCCGACGACGAGGGGGCAGGCGAGGCGCTCACGGCGGCCCGCGGCGCGGCCGTGGCGTCCGAGCTGTCGTTCGACCTCGCGGACGGACGTCCGGCGCCGCCCGACGCCGAGCGCGCCCTGTCGCACCTGTGCTGGTCGGCCGCCTGCTGCGCCGGCCTGGCCGCCGACCCCCGCGAGCCGCTGCGGGACTGGTCGGACGGGCGGCGGTCGATGACGGCCACCCAGGCGCAGGCGGAGCAGGAGGGCCGGCTGCTGCAGGCGCTCGACGAGCTCTGGCAGGCCCACCGCGGGCGCGCCTTCCTCGAGGTCGACGCCTCGCCCCTCGCGCTCGACCGCGCGAGCCGCGACGACCGGGTCGCGACGCTCACCCTCACGCGGCTCGCCGCGGCCGGGCAAGCGACGGCGGCCGCGCTCGCCGCGCGCCTGCTGGCCTGACCGCGCTGGCCCTCGGACGGACGAGGCGAGGGGCGCTCGCCCACGCGGCGGCTCCCTGCGACCCTGGGTGCATGCCCCACCGCCTGACCTCGGCCCTCGTCACGGACGAGGCCGCCCTGCGCGCCCTCCTCGGCGAGCCCACCGCCCTCGTCCAGGCCAAGCTCGCCGACCGCCTGACCCCGGCCACGCGCCCGTTCATCGAGCGCTCGCCCTTCGTGTGCCTGGCGACGTCCGACGCCGGGGGCCGCTGCGACGTCAGCCCGCGGGGCGACCCGCCCGGGTTCGTGCGCATCCTGGACGACCGGACGCTCCTCCTCCCCGAGCGGCCGGGCAACCGGCTCGCCGACTCGCTGCGGAACATCCTGCAGAACCCGCGCGTCGGCCTCCTGTTCGTGATCCCGGGCGTCGGCGACAGCTTCCGCGTCAACGGCCGCGCCTGCCTCACGACCGACCCGGCGCTGCTCGCGCCCTGCGCCGTCGAGGGCAAGGCGCCGAGGCTCGGGATCCTCGTCGACATCGAGGAGGCCTACACCCAGTGCTCGAAGGCCTTCCTGCGCTCGCACCTGTGGGACCCCGCGCGCTTCGTCGACCGCGCGGCGCTGCCGACGATGGGCGAGGTGATGGCCTGCCTGCAGGGCGGGGCGGTGGACGCCGCGGCCTACGACGCCGAGCGCGCGGCGCGCTACGCGCGGCGCGAGGGGTTCTACTGAAGATCTTACGCCTCGGGGAAGATGACGCCAGGGGCGAGCTTGCCCTCGGGGTCGAGCGCCCGGCGCGTGCGCCGCATGGCCTCGAGCCCCTCGTCGCCGTAGAGCTGGCGCAGGAGGGCCTGCTTGACCGGGTTGCGGCCGGTGCCGTGCTCGGCGAGGGGGCAGCCGCCGAGGCGGGCCACGTCGCGGCCGAGCTCGAGGAGCGCCTCCTTGCCGGCCGTGACGTCCTCGAGCGAGCGGGGGATCACGTTGGGGTGCAGGTTGCCGTCCGAGATGTGCCCCCAGATCGCGTGGTCGAGGCCGCGCCGCTCGAACGCGTGGCGGTAGTGGCGGAGCATCTCCTCCAGCCGCGCGAACGGGACGATCATGTCGGCCGCGACCTTGTGGATCCCGGGGTCGACCTCGCGCTGCGCCGCCTGCACGCGGTGGTTCACGCACATGGGCACGGCCTCGCGCAGCGCGTAGAGCTGCCGCTCGCGCCGGTCGTCGCCCGGGAGCGCCACCTCGACGTCGTCGAGGACGCCGCGCGTCTGCAGGAGGCGCAGGAGGCGGTTCACCGACGTGTCCGGCTGCTTGCCGCCCTCGCCGAACAGCGCGAAGGCCTCGCCCGCGTCGACGTCGTCGGGCACCTCGAGCTGGATGAGCAGCGCCGCGTCGGCGTCGTCGGGGAGGACGACGCCGTGCTTCCTGTCCTCGCCGTCCTCGCGCAGGAGCTCGAGCGAGCGGCGGTCCAGGCTCTCGACGGCCCGCACGTCGAGCCCGCGGCGGTCCTTCGTCTTCCAGGTCACGCGCGACGCCTCGCGCAGCTCGCCGCAGAAGCCGAGCGCCGCGCTCTCGCGCGGGAACGGCACCAGCAGCACGAGGAGCTGCGGCGGGGTGGCGAGCGTCTTCAGCGCGACCTCGGTGATCACGCCGAGCGTGCCCTCGGAGCCGACGAACAGGTCGATGAGGTCCATGCCGGGCGCCGCGTGGTAGCCGGCCGAGCGCTTGGCCACCTCGGGCATGCGGTAGGTCGGCACGGGCACCCGCAGCACCTCGCCCGACGTCAGCTCCACCTCGAACTCGCCGGCCCCGGGGCCCGCCGCCGTGACCTCGCCGCGGCGCAGGTCGAGGACGTCGCCCGAGGCGAGGACGACCGTGAGCCCGAGCACCCAGTCCCGCGTCGAGCCGTACTTCCACGTCGCCGCGCCGGCCGCGTTCGTGCTGACGACGCCGCCGACGAGCGCCCCGGTGTAGGTGGGCACGGGCGGGTACCAGGCGTCCTTCGCCGCCAGCGCCTGCTCGAGCGTGACGAGCGCCACGCCCGCCTCGCAGCGCGCCTCGCCCGGCTCGAGCGCCAGCACGCGGTCCATGCGCGCGAGCGACAGGAGCGCCTCGCCCTTCGGGGTCGCCCCGCCCGTGAGCGACGACTGCGCGCCGACCGGCAGCACGCGCCGCTCGTTCTGGACGACCCAGGCCACCTCGCCCTCGGCCCGCGGCAGGTAGACGGCCGGCGCGTGGCCGCCGGGGAAGCGCGAGGCGTCGGTCAGGTAGGTGGCCACCTCGTCCTTGGCCACGAGCTTCGTCGGCGCGACCACCGGCCCGCGCGCCGGGCGGGCCTTGATCCGGTTCATGCCCCTACTCTATCGCGCCGCGGCGCGCGTGATCGTGCGCCGGGCAGACGTCGATCGACTACCGGGACACCTCGGCGCGCACCTTCTGCAGGACCGCGCCGTCCGTCGTGCGCTCGAACCCGGGCCGCAGGACGCGGACGATCTTGCCCTTGGGCCGGTCGGACCTGACCCGCACCTCCTCCAGGCGCGAGACGCCCAGGCGGTTCGCGTCGTAGGTGGGGTAGGCGATGATCTCCTTGACCCCCTGGCGGCGGAGGAACTCCTTCAGCTCCCCGCCGAGCTTGTCCTTGAGGTCGTGGCGCTGGAGGAGGGTCATGAGCGGCAGCGCGAGCAGGTAGCCGCGCTCGGCGTGGGCCTCGGCGATCCGCTCGAGGACCTCGTCGAGCTCGGCCAGGGCCGCCGCCCGGGCCTCGCCCTCGAGGGCGCCCTCGAGGCCGGGGCGGAGGGCCTCGGCGAGGCGCGAGAGCTCGCTCGGCGGGCCGGCGGCGACCCTCACGCGGCCGCGCCGCACGACGCCGCCCGGCGCCACGACGGCGCGCCGGTCGACGACGACGATCGAGCCCTCGGGCGCCTCGACCAGCACCTTGCGCGGCGCCTCGAAGGCGCCGTCGCCGGCGAGGGCGGCGACCTCGTCCCAGCGCTCGCCCGCGCGCCCGGGGAGGGCGCGCAGGCCGCGGCCCGTCAGCGCCGGCACCAGCGCGGCGGCCGCGTCGGAGAGGCCCGCGTCCTCGAGCTTGCCGAGCAGGTCCACGAGGAGCGCCGTCGCGTCGTCGGCGGGGAGGGCGGCGACGCGCTCGATCGCCTCGTCGAGGGCGCGGGCGAGGTCGCCGTCCGCGCCGGCGCCCCGGGCGGCCTCGAGCGCCTCGCCGAGGGCGCGCTCGTCGGCGCCGGGGCGGCCACGGCTGACGACGACCTCGGGCGGTCGCAGGACGACGTCGCCGCGCCGCAGGCCGGGCGTGAGCACCTCGAGCACCTGCCCCGCCGGGGCGTCGTCGGAGAAGACGCGGCGCGCCTCGCCCGACCACGCCTCGCCGACCGCCGGGAAGACCTCGGCGCCCAGCGCGCGCAGGGCGTCGTCGAGCGGCGCGCGCGCCGCGGGCGACGCGGCGGCGCGGGCCTCGAACAGCGCGTCGAGCGCCCTCGCCTCGTCGAGGGGGGCGCGCGGGTCGCGCAGGCGCTCGACCAGGTCGGCGAGCGCGACGGCCTCGGCCGGGGCGGCCTCGCGCGCCGCCGAGAGCGCCGCGTCGAGCGCGGCCAGGCAGGCGTCGTCGACGCCGAGGCTCACGACGACGCGCGCCGCCCGGACGACGCGCCCGGGGTCGTCCGCGTCGACCAGGCCGTGCGCCCGCACCTCGAGGAGCGCGCCGCGCGGCGCGTCCGACGGCCGCCCCTCGGCCTCGGCCACGGCGTCCTCTCGGGCGAGGTCGAGCGGCGCGCCCGGTGACGGGAGGAGGGCCAGACCCTCGACCGTGAGCGCCGCCCGGAGCGGCCCGCGCAGGACGTCCTCGAGCGCCTCGAGGCCGGAGGGGCGGGCGAGGTCGAGCGCGTCGAGCAGCGCGGCCGCCCGGTCGCGCGAGGTCCCCGCGCCGAGCGGCTGGCGGCCTGCGAGCAGGTCGGCCTCGACCGCGCGCTCGAGGCCGACGCGCGCGGCGAGCGGCGCGCGGAGGTCGTCGGGGAGGCCCGCGAGCAGGGGCTCGACCGCGTCGGCGACGGCGAGGAGCGCGGGGCGCGGCCCGAGGCTGGTCGCGACCTCGCCGGGCCGCACGACCTGGCCGTCGACGACGAGCGCGCGGCGGGTCACTGCGAGCGCCTCGCCCGCGGGCCGGTCCGAGAAGACGTGCCGCGGCTGGAGCCCCGGGCCGTCCTGCGGGGCATCGACCACGTCGACCCCGCGGGGGCCGAGCGCCTGGCCCAGCGCGGCGAGGGCCTCGTCCAGGGCATCCGCCCGGGCCTCGACCAGGTCGAGCAGCGCGGCGGCGGCGGCGGCGACCTGGCGCGCGTCGCCCTCCCGCCCGGCGGCCCGCAGGGCGCGGGCGCGCGCCTCGACGTCGGGGGCGCTCGCGGGTGGCCCGTGCGGGAGGCGCCCCGTCCTCGCGCGGGGTGGCGCCGCGGCGGCGGCCGGCCACGCGGCGAGCAGGGCGTCGAGCGCCAGGTCGAGCGGCGAGCGCGGCCCGAGGCTCACGACGACCCGCGCCGGATGCACGCGCCGCACGCCGCCGCGCCGGTCGACCAGGCCCACGCGCCGGACGGCGACCAGGGCCCCCGGCGCGCGCTCGTCGTGCGCCTCCTCGACCTCGTAGAGGGCCGGGTCGTCGAGCGCGGCCTGCCCCGGCGGCGGCAAGGGCTCGACCTCGGGGTCGAGGGCGGCGAGCGCCGGCAGGAGGTCGGCCGTGACCAGGGCGTCGACCGGGCCGCGAAGGGCGCCCAGCGCGTCGCCGGCGCGCTCCAGGGCGCGGGTCAGGTCGAGCGCGGCCGCGACGAGCGCCTCGCGCGGCGCCCCGGTCTGCGGGCACGGGGCGGCGGCGGGGGCGCCGGCGAGGGCGTGCGCGTCGCGCGCCGCGTCGACCCTCGCGGCCAGGTCGGCGGCGAACGCCGCGAGCGTCGCCAGCGGCCCCGGGTCCTCGGCGGCCAGGCGGTCGAGGAGCCGCAGGAGGGCCGGCCGCGGGCCGCGCGAGACGACGACCGCCGGGGCCACGAGGACCTCGTCGCCGCGGGCGAAGCCGCGCCGCCGGACCTCGATGACCGCGCCCGCCGGCGCCGGCGCGTCGCGCGCCTCGACCTCGTCGCGCGGGGCGCCTGGCGGCAGCCGGCCGGCGCCCGGCGCCGGCAGCGCCTCGACCCCGGCGGCCCGCAGGAGGCGGTAGACGTCGCGGAGGGTCAGGTCGACGACCTCGTCGCCGAGCGCGTCGGCCGAGGCGAGCGCCCGGCAGAGCGCCGCCAGGTCGGCCCCCTCGCCCCGGGCCAGGGCCTCGCGCGCGGCGGCCACCTCGAGCGCGGGCGCGCCCTGGGGCACCGGCGTGCGGCGGAGCACGTCCTCGAGGTCGGCGAGGGCCGCCTCGAGCGGGTCTCGCGGGCCCTTCGAGACGACGACGCGCGCCGGCGCGAGGACGGCGCCCGACGCGTCGCGCAGGCCCCGGCGCTCGACGCGCAGGACGTCGCCGCGCGGGGCCTCGTCGCTCGGCGCTCTGGCGACCTCGTAGCCCGGGGCGCCGCCGTCGAGGTCCGCGCGGGCCTCGTCGGCGCCGCGCGGGAAGGCGGAGAGCCCGCGCGCGGCGAGGAGCGCCTCGAGCGCGGCGGTCAGGTCGGGCGGGCCGTCCGGCTGGAGCCGGGCGTGCAGCCGCGCGAGCGCCGGCAGCGCCTCGTCGTCGCGGGCCAGGGCGCCGAGCGCCTCGGCGACGGCCGCCGGCCAGGCTGCGCTCCGGGCCGCCGCGGGGTCGGGCGCGGGGGGCTCGGCGGCGGTGGGCGCGGTCAGGTCGCTCATGGGCCCGGTCAGTGCACCCCGCTGAACGGGTCGAGCTCGGGCGGGAAGTCCTCGGGCTGGTAGTTGAGCGCGTAGGACTTGCCCTCCTTCTCGGCGAAGAGCTGGCGGTCCTGGTCGATCCACACCGTGATCGGCTTGCCGGCCGGCGGGTCGTCGGGCCTCTTCTTGCGCCCGAGCGTCACGCCGCGCTTGCGGGCCTGGCCGGTCTTGACCGCGCGGGCGAGCTCCGGCGGCATGGCGCGGCCGGTCGCCGGGCGCGAGAAGTCGAAGTAGCCGATCTCCTCGGGGCGCTCGTCCAGCTTCGACAGGCGGCTGAAGATGTGCAGGATCTGCGCCTCGGTCGGCGGCTCGAACACGTAGGGCTGCGCGGTCGGCAGGTCGGTGCCGCGCTCGAAGAACGACTCGAAGGGCGCCCCGCCCACCCGCGCGCCGACCTCCCAGGGGAGGCTCTTGAGCAGGTTCCCCAGGCGGTACTTGATCCGCGTGGGCACCAGGTCGTTTCGCCGCGCGAACGCGGCGCCGCGGGCCACGGCGACCTTGCAGCCGTCGGGGTCGAAGTGCACGTTGCGGGCGTCGAGGCCGAGGAGCTCCTGCGCCAGGGCGCGCACGATCGGCAGGCGCGAGCTGTTGCCGGAGAGGATCGCCAGCGCCAGCGGCTCGTTGCCGGGGACGAGGCGGCGCGCCTTCTCCAGCGCCTCGCGGATCTGCGGGGCGATCCGCGGCTCGTACTGCTCGCGCTTGATGACGATGTCGCTCACCTGCGTGAAGTCGACCCCGCAGTACTCCTGCACGCGCGGCATGGGGACCGACAGGACGACCTCGTCGGGGTAGCGGCCCTCGGCGTCGGGCGTGCCGAAGCGCTTCTTGATCCCCTCGGCCGCGTCCCACAGCTCGAAGAAGTGGCGCCGCGCGCGGTCGTTGCTCCCCTCGCTCGACGGGTCGTAGCGGGTGGGGAGCACGTCGTTGATGATGTCGTCGTGCTGCTTGTCGAGGTCCTGGCCGGCCGCGAGGCGGCGTCGGATCGTCTCCGCCTCGCCGCGCAGCGCGTCGAGCGCCCCGCGGTAGGCGTCGCGGTCGTCGACGTCGCCCGGCTCGATCCCGGCCTCGGCCAGGTAGACGGCGATCGTGGCCTTGAGGACCCGGAACAGCTGGAGCGAGATGTTGTCGCCGGCGAAGTGGCGCGCGCCGGCGACGCCGATCACCTGCGTCTGCACCTCGTGCGTGGCGCCGGCCTCGCGGATGTCGAGCTGGATGACGGTGATGTCGAGCGTGCCGCCGCCGAAGTCGAAGGTGAGGATGTAGCTTGGCGAGGGGAAGATCGCCTTGAGCACCAGGATCGAGTTGTTCGACAGCGCCTGGTTGAAGTAGTCGAGCGTGACGGCGTTGGCCTCGTCGTAGGCCAGGTTCAGCGCGTCGCCCGTGAAGCCGAGGCTGGCGAAGACGCGCTTGAGCGCCTCGAGCTGGGTGGTGCTGAACGTCGTCGGGTAGGTGGCCACGAGCTGCTTGACCCGCCGGCCGAGCTGGTCCTCGGCCTGGGTGAGCACGCGCTGCACGACGAACCCGCACAGCTGCTCGTAGTCGTAGAAGGCGGGCCGGGCGTCGGTCTTGATGCGGTTGTTGAGCACGTAGGTCTTGCGGTTCGTGCCCAGGTAGCGCTTCACCGAGTACTTGAACGCCGAGAGCGGCGCGTCGTCGGCCGGCCCCTGGGCGCCGTCGTCCTGGGCGTCGGCCTCGGGGTCGCCGCCGCTGCCGCGCCAGGCCAGCAGCGCGGAGTTGCCGATCTCGTAGTCGGGCGCGACCGGGTTGCCGTGGTCGGCGAAGTAGAGCAGCGAGGCGATGCTGTCGAAGCGCGGCGGCCAGCCGTCCTCGAACTTGATCGGCTTGACCGTGGCCGACCCGTCGTGGTGCTCGATGAACGCCACGCAGCACGACGACGTGCCGAAGTCGATGGCGACCACGCCCTCGAAGTCCTGGATCGGCTGGATGTCCTGCAGGTAGATGGGGATCGTGAGCAGCCGCTTGCCCGAGGGCGTGCGCGCGTTGAGGCGCACGTCGAGGTTGATGTCCTTCTGCCTGGGGAAGGACGGGTGCTGCGGCTGGACGTAGATGCGGATCGTCTCGTGCAGCTTCCCCGTGTCGCCGCCGAGCGTGAACTGCTGCGGCAGGACGTAGCACCAGGGCTGCGTCATGGGGAACTCGACGTGGAGGAAGTCCTCCGTCCCCCGGTAGTAGACCGTCTGCTTGAACTCGGCCGCCCGCTTGGAGACGAAGAACGGATTCCGGCTGACGAGCCCCGGCTTGATGACGATGTCGGACATCCGGCCCCCCCGCTGTGCGGCGGCATTGTGCCCTGCGCGGTCGGGCGAATGTAGGGCCGGGTGACGCGCCGACGTGTCGGGCCGGCCTGACACCCTCGACCGAACGGGACCCGATCACCGGGGCGCGGCGACGTACACCGCGAACGCTCCCGCGCGCCGCCGCTCGAGGCGCGACTCGACGACCCACCGCTCGAACGCGGGCGACTCCTCGAAGGCGTCCAGCTTGAGCCAGTGAAAGCCGACGGCGCCGTCCTCGCCGCGGCGCCACAGGGGGAGCGCGACAGTGGGCGGGACCACGATGGGTGCAAGCGGATGGCGCGCCAGGTCTTTCTCCACCGTGCCCCAGCCGAAGGCCGTCCCCGTCACCCCCGTGATGCGTCGGCTCGCGGGGGTGCGATCCAGGAGGTGGTAGAGCTCGGGCGACCAGCCCGCGACGAACAGCCGCGGCCCCGCCGGCAGGGCGGCGCGCAGCGGGCCGAGGTCGCGGAGGTGCTCGGGCGGCCCCTCGCGGACGGCGGCGACCGTCGCCCGCGCGAGCCGCGGGACCCCCGGCAGCGCCGCGAGCAGCACCAGGGCCGCCGCCGCCCGGCCGTGGCGGCGGAGGTCCTCGCGTAGGCGCGCGAGCGCGAGGGCGGCCAGGGGGGCCCCCGCGGGGAGCGCGAGCATGAAGTAGTGGTCGAAGAAGCGCAGCCCCAGGCTGGCGGTGGCGACGCCCGCGAAGAAGGGGACCGCGAGCGCGGCCAGGAGCCGCCGCTGGTCCGCGGCGCCCCGCGCGACCACGAGGGCCACGCCGACAAGGGCGAGCCAGGTCACCGGGTTGTGGAGCAGGCGCGTCAGTCCCGCCAGGAGCACGGTCGCGACGCCCGCGCCGGGCAAGGGCGACGGCGCCGGGAGGACGAGCGTGACGAGGCTCCCGTCCGACTCGGCGCCGAGGCCGGTGGCGGTGGCGAGAAGGCTCTGCGCCTGCCTCCCCAGGACCCCATGCCAGGCCAGCACGAGGAGCAGCGGCCCGAGCACCAGCGCCGCCCCGGCCACCAGGCCCGCGGCGTGGCGGGCGACCGCGCGCGCCGAGCCGCGCGGGCCGACGAGGACCAGCAGCAGCGGCTCGACCGCGACGAACGTGAGCGCGTGCTCCTTGCACATGGCGGCGAGCGCGAGCCCGCTTCCGGCGCCGACGGCGCGCCACACGGGCTGCGCGGCGGCGACGGGCCCCGCGGCGCCGAGCCGGGCCAGGAGGTAGATCGCGAGCCCGAGGCCGGCCCAGGGCTCGCCGTTCGACGAGAGCCCCTCGAACGGCAAGAGCCCGACCGGGTAGAGCGCCGCCGTCAGCGCCGCGACGCGGACGCGGCCGGTGCGCTGGAGGACCAGCGCGCCGAGCGCGGCGGCGGTCAGCCCCACGACGAACGACGTGACCAGGTCGACGACGACGAAGGTCCGTCCGTCGCCGAGGCGGTAGAGCAGCATGTGCAGCCGGAGGTGACCCATGCACGAGAGCAGGCTCTCGCCCGAGTCGGCGGCGAAGCGCGCCAGCGCCAGGTAGGCGAACTCGTCGGGGTTGCGCCACGCGCGCCCGATCGCCAGCGGCGCGCGGCAGGCGACGACGAGCGCCGCGACCCCGAGCAGGACGGCCGCGTCGCGCCGCGACGGGGAACGGCCGGCGGGCGGCGGCTCGCCTGGCGGGGCGGCGCGGGTGAGCGCGTAGGCGGCCAGCAGCGCCAGCGCCCCTCCCCACAGGAGGACCGGGTCAGCCATGGGCTCGTCGTCCCCGGAGGACCGGGTCAGCCATGGGCTCGTCGTCCCCGGCGACGCGCGCGCCTCAGCGGCACGCCCGGCGCTCCTCGGTCACGACCGCGCGCCAGCCGCGGCTGCCCGCGGGTCGCTCGAAGCGGCCGGTGGCGTCGTGCGCGACGCCCCCGGTCCAGACGGCGCCGTAGAACGTCTTCGCCTCGAGGTCGAGGCGCCACGCGCCGATCTTCACGATCGCCCCGTCCCCGGCGCGCTCGCCCCGCCGAAGCGACGGCAGCGTCATCGTGAGCGCGTCCTGGGGGCGCTCCTCGAGGAGGACGATCAGCGCGCGGCGCGCCTCCTCTGCCTGGAGGAGCGCCTCGCTCTCCTCCTCGACGACAGCGACCTCGGCAGGCACGTCCGGCGAGGGCGACGCGCACGAGGCGCACACGACGAGCGCGACCCCGAGCGCCGCCGCGCGCACCGCGCTACCCCGCGACCTCGCGCTCGAGCGTGGTGATCGCCGCGTCGACGGTCTTCCACTTCTCCATGTGCTCGAGGAGCTGCGCCGGCGAGCCGAGCGCGCCGCCGGCGTTGGGGAGCTCGATGTCGTCGATGTGGACCGTCACCAGGCCGAGCAGGTCGTCGCTGCCGAGGAAGCCGCCCAGGCGCCCCTCGGCCTCCTCGAGGTGCTTGAAGTAGAGGTTCCACAGGTAGCCCTTGAGGTTGCGGCAGTAGCGCTCGAGCCGCTTCTGGAAGGCCTGCCCGTAGTCCTTGCCGTAGCGCCGGGCCCAGTCGGGGAACTCGGACGAGCCCTTGGCGAGGTCGTCGAACTCGGTGCTGTCGTTGAGCTCGAGCGCCTCGCGCGTGACGAAGTTGCGCGTGGTGATCTCGAGGGCGAGGTCCAGCTCGTCGAACACGCGCTGGAAGAAGACGCGCTCGTCGGGGTTGTTCGGCAGGAGGTTCTGCACCAGCGTGTGCAGCTCGTCCTTGCCGATCGCCGCGTAGTAGCCGTCCCGGATGTGACGGCGGAGCGCCCCGCGCAGGTCGGGCGCGAGCGGCGGCACGGGGTGGTGGTCCGGCTCGGCCTCGGGGAGCCCGTCATCGAGGTCGTCGTCCGGCGTCATCGAGAAGGTCGGGCGCGGGGCGCGGTCCCAGATGAGCTCGCTGAACTCCTCGAGCAGCGCCGCCTCGGTCGCCTCGCGGAAGCGGTTCAGGAGCTCCACCGGGTCGCGGCCGCCGCCCAGGCCGTCGAACTCCTGGCGCAGGCGGTCCTCGCTGCAGCGCTGCATGAAGAGCTGGATCCGCTGCGTGATCCGGTCGAGCACCTGCTTGAACGCGTCGTCGAACGGCTGCTTCTGCACGACCTCGCGGCGGAAGCGCTGCGAGCGCTTCGTGAAGCCGTCCCTGGACGCGTGCAGGTACTTGATCGCCGCCGTGATCCGCCGCGCGCCCTCGCGGGCCGAGTCGCGCTGGGCGGCCTCCCAGCGCTTCTTGTAGGCCGCCTCGAGCTGATGCGTCAGGTGCTGGAGCCCGCGGGCGATCTGCTGCACCTTCAGCCGCACCATGCTCGAGCGGAAGCTCTTGAGCAGCAGGTCGCGGACGTCGGGCAGGCCGCCGTCGTTCTTGTAGGTGCCGAGCAGCCGGTCGAGGTCGGCCACGCCCGTGCGCGGGGCGGGCCAGGCGCGCGCCGCCGCGAGGCTCTTCTGGTCGTTCTCCGTCAGCTTCTCGCCCGTGCGCTCGCGCTCGGCGAGCGCCGTGATGAAGGGCGACACGTAGAAGAACGGCGTGTCGTCGCCGAGCCCCGCGTCCTCGCGCAGGCGGCGGCGCAGCGCCCGGTACTCCTTGTCGAGCCGCTCGGGCTCGAGCTCGGGGCCGGCCAGGCGGTCGAACATGGTGACCGTGACGAACACGCGCCCGGCGAGCGAGCCGCGGTTCTCGCGCAGGATGTCGATCACCGCCTGCTCCTGCTCGCCGAACGGGTCGGTGGCCCGCGTCGTGACCACGGCGCCGTCGCTCTTGTGCAGGAAGTAGCGCTGGATGAACCCGTCGAGCGGGTCGCTGGCGCCGGCGCCCGGGAGGTCGAGGATCTCGACCGTGTCCGACAGGTAGGGCGAGTCGACGTGGATGATCACCTGCTTGATCGCGCGCAGGAGGTCCTGGTTCGGCTCGCCCTCGGTCGGGTCGACCTTGAGGATGTAGTTGAGCCAGGGGTAGTCCTTGACCGACGGCGCGGCGCGGTGCTCGGGGCGGACCTCGGTGATCTCGACCTCGTGGGTCGTGCCCAGCTTGTGGGCGTACTTCTCGTGCGCCCGGCGCAGGAAGGTGTAGTCGTCGATCACCCGCCGCTTCTCGACCGGGATCTGAGCCTTCATGGCCTCGACCGCCGCCGGCCCCTCCGCGATGGGCACGCTCCGCGGCACGCCCAGCTCGTTGAGGTAGAAGCGCTGCATCTCGTCCGACTCGGTGCGGCTCCAGTAGCTCACCTCGAGCACGCGCCGCGTGCCCTTGCGGATCCCGCAGCAGACGCCGGTCGTCGGCTTGTTGTAGCTGGGCAGGAGCCCCGCCCGGCCGAGGAACGCGCTCACCAGGTAGGACTTGCCGACCGAGAAGCCGCCGGCGAACGCCAGGCGGAAGCGGCGCTCGCGGAGCTGCTCGAGCTGCGCGTCGAGCTTCTCGCGCCACTGCTCCCAGGGGAACGGCTCGCGGTAGCTGCGCGACGCCTGGAGCGCCGCGCCGAGCTCCGAGAGGGAGCCGGCGATGCGCGAGAGGTCGTCGTACTTCTGCAGCAGCGCTTCGGGTGTGTTGGCCACGGTCGCCCTCTCTCTCCGGCTACTTCGGCGCCGCGAGCGAGTGCCGCACCCGCTCGCGCGACTCGGGCCCGCTGCCGCCGATGCGGTAGCTGAAGGTCACGAACTCGCCCTCGGGCCGCTTGCTCGGGTCGAGCTGGACCGAGAACTCGATGATCAGGTTCACGCCGTCGAAGCGCTGCGTGAGCGTGTGGCCGCGGCCGGCGTCGTCCGACTCGCTGAACGTGCCCACGCCCGGCACCTCGACCTGCAGCGACGAGGCGCGGTCGGCGGCGTTGAACACCGTCCAGTCGGCCTTGAGGGTCATCGCCGCCGCGCCCTTGCCGACGGTCGCGTTCAGCCACACGTCGGTCTGGCGCATGGTGAACGAGACGATCGGGGCGTTGGGGTCGTCGTCGCTCTGGCCGACCTTGAGGTCGCGGCTGAGCAGGTGGCAGAGGAACGCGCTCATGTCGCCCGCGAAGCCGTTGACCTCGAACAGGAGGAGCTTCGGGTCGTCGATGACCTTCACGTCCTCGGCCTTGGGCTCGATCCGGATCTCCTCGCCGGCCTGCACGAGCCCGCCCTGGCCGCGCGCGCCGAACTTGAGCCGGAAGGGCACCGGCTGGAACCGCCGCGCGCCGCTCGGCTTGTCGTAGCCGCTCGGCACGAGGAGGCCGCCGCGCTCGGTCACCTTCTCGCCGTCGAAGATGAGCTCGTACTCGGTCCGCCCGTTGTGGACGAGCGTCACGTGCGAGCCGTCGGTGTTCACCGGCAGGACGAGCGGCTGGTTCTGCCCGTCGGGGCCGGCGGTCCACTCGACGTCGAAGTCGGAGGCGAGGTTGAGCGACGCGGCGTCGAACACGACGCGGTACTGCCCCACGCGCAGGCGCAGCCCGGCCGACTGCGGGCTGTCCCAGTAGGGGCCGCCGGTGGCGTGCGCGAACCGGCGCAGGAGCCCGGTGCGCTCCTCGCCCGAGACCTGGGTGACGCCGCCGCCGCCGCTCTCCTGCAGGGCCTTGTCGATCGCCTGCTTGGCGAAGCCGTCGTCCTCGGCGCGGGCCACGTAGCAGGCCAGGTAGAAGCGGCCGGGCGCCACGTCGACGGCCGGCTTGTCCGAGTTGCCCTTCTCGGGCTGGCGCTTGTACTCCCGGTAGGGGTTGAACCCCTCGCACGGGCTGGCGCAGCCCTGGAGGGCGGCCGCCAGGGCCAGCAGGGCGAGGACGCGCGGGGTCGGGGCCATCGGGCTCACCTCGTGCTTCGCAGGACGCGGAGCAGGTTGTTGGCGTTGAGCTTCTCGCGGACGTGGTCGGCCTGGGCCGCCTCGGCGGGGGCGTCGCGGCCGGCGACGAGGCGCTCGAACTCGTCGTATGCGCGCACGGCCTGGTCGAGCTCGGCGATCGCGTCCGCCGTCTTGTTCTGCGCGCGGAGCTGCTGCCCCTTCACGTAGAAGCTCTTGGCCACCCAGTAGGCCGGGCCGTAGTTGAAGGACGCGTTCTGCGCCGCCTGGTCGCGCTGGAAGAGGTCGCGCGCGGCGTCGCGCCCGCGCGTGGCGATCGCGCGGAGCTCCTGCCCGGCGATCGCCTCCTCGCTCCCCGGCATCTGCGAGCGCGCGTAGCAGTAGAGCCGCGACGCCTGCACGAGCGTCCCGAGCCCCTGCGGCCCGGCCGCCTGCGCCAGCTCGTAGGCCCGCTGCGCGTTGCGGAAGGCCGGCTCGTACTGCTCGGGGCCCATGGAGAACTGCACGCGGGCGAGGATCAGGAACGCGCCGGCGTTGCGCGCGTCGATGCGCGTGGCGAAGTCCATCCGCTGCATGATCTCGCGCGCGCCCCGGAGCTCCGTCCCGGGCTTGGGGTCGGGCGGCACCGCCTGCGGCCCGCTCTCGTAGGTGGCGACGATGTCCGCCGCGATCGCCCGCACGGCGTCGGGCGAGCGGGCGGTGAAGCCGTCCTTGCTGGCCACGCGCGCGCGCAGGTCGTTGAAGTCCCGCGCGCCGGCGGCGCGCGCCAGGGCGTCGTAGCCGAAGGCCTTCGGGTCGCTCAGCTGCCCGGCGAGCGAGGCGCCCTCGTTGAGCGCCACCCAGCCGACCAGGTAGTTCAGCCGCTCGCGCAGGGGCTCGACGCGCGGCTCGTCGTGCGCGTCGATCGGGTCGGTGAGCTCGAGCGCCGCGCGCGTGTGCTCGTAGACCTTGGGGTTCAGCCGCCTGGCCCGGTCGAGGAGCGACATCCAGCGGAGGAGCGTCCCCAGCCGGAACCGCAGCGGGTGGTCCTGCGCCTCGTAGCGGCCGTCGACCCGGAACAGGTCCGCCGTCTCCTCCAGCGTGGCGAGCTCCTGCGTGGCCACGTCCTCGGGGTAGCGGGGCGCGGCGACGTCGATCGCGTTCCACTCCGCCCGGCGCTGCTCCGCCCAGGCCTCGACCTTCTCGAGCTGCAGGAGCCGCAGCCCCCGCTGCTGGTCGGGCAGGAACGCCTCGAACAGGCGCTGGACGGGGCGCGGCACGCCGGCGGCGGCCTCGGCGAGGTCCTTGCGCGCCTGGCGCAGGACCGGCAGGGCCTGCTCGATCGAGGCGGCCTGCCCGAGCTTCTGCAGCTGCCGCGCGGCGATGTCGAGCCGGCCCTTGAGGGCGTCGAGCCAGCGCTGCGCCCCCTCGGGCGTGGCGACGTCGGCCGCGTCGCGCGCGTCCTGGTAGGCCTTGCGGGCGGCGGCCAGGGCGTCCTCGGCGGCGCGGCCGTCGCTCGTGAGGAACTTGCCGATGAGGACCCTCGCGTGCGCGAGGTGGACGCGGGCCATGTCGAGGGCGCCCTTCGCCTCCGGCATGGCGGCGATGCGCAGGACGTCGTCGAGCGCCCGCTCGGCGGCGGCCACGTCCTCGCGCTTCGGCGTGGCCGACAGCGCCTCGGCGCGGGCCAGGTTCTCGGCGGTGATCGCCTGGATCGCCTTCGCCCGGCCGAGCGCGCGCGTGACGGGCGGCGGGTCGAGCGGCGGGAGCTCGGCGAACCCCTGCGCCACCTGGCCCCCCTTGAACAGCGCCGCGAGGTCGGCGGCCGCGGGCTGGCCCTTGTTGGCGCGGGCGACGCCGCGGGCGATGCCCAGGTCGGGGCCGTAGGTGTCGAGCGCCGCGGGGAGCGCGTCCTGGATCCGGCGGGCGAGCGCGTCGAGCCGGCGCAGGGCCTCGTCGGCCTGCTCGGGGGTCGCCGCGAGGGCGGCGGCCTCGTGGAGCCGCGCCGCGAGCTCGAGCTCGAGCGCGGCCTTCGCCACGTCGAGGCCCGGCGTGTCGGCCGGGACGCCCGTCGCCTGCTGGAAGGCGTCGGCCGCGCGCGCGTAGCCCGCGGCCTGGCCCGCCGCGTGGGCCTCGCGCAGCTCGATCCGACCCTGCGCCAGGAGGGCCTCGGCGAACGGGCCCCGGCGGGCGCGCGCGGCGTCGAGGAGCTTCCGCGCCAGCGCCAGGTCCTCGGGGCGCGTGGCGCGCGCGGCCAGCTCGAGCCCGTAGGCGGCGGCCGTGGCGAAGGTCGAGACGTCGTGGGCGGCGGCGAGCTTCGAGCGCGCGTCCTCGTGGCGGCCGAGGAGGGTCTGGACGCGCCCGGCGATCAGGCGGCCGAGCCAGGCCGAGTCGAGGCCCACCGCGACCGGCTTCTCCTGCACCTCGGGGTCGGCCTCGTAGCCGTCGCGCTCGGCGTGGGCCGGGTAGCCCTGGGCCAGGAAGCCGGCGTCGGCGCTGGCGCTCGCGGCCGCCTCGGCCCAGCGGGTCAGCTCGTCCGGCGAGGGGCGCCGCTCCTCCCCGGTGGCCGTCAGCGCGCGGGCCGCGGCCGCGAGGTCGCGCAGGGCCTCGGGGCGGACGTCCGCCCTCGCCAGCTCGTCGAGCGCCTTGTCGGCGGCCTCGCGCGCGGGGCCGCCCAGCTCCCAGCGGCGGAGCGTCGCCACGACGAGGCGGGTCGCCTGGGCGAGGCCGTCCGTGTGGCCGGTCACCACCTCGCGCTCGAGCTCGGCCAGGACCGCCGCCAGGTCCGGGGCGCCCTCCGCCGGCGCGGCGGCGGCGTCCTTCTGCGAGCGGGCCCAGCGCACGTAGCGGGTGACGGCGAGGAGGCGCCGCGCCTCCGGCAGGACCTCGACCTTCCCCTCGCCCAGGGTGACGGTCGCCGCCTTCAGCGCCTCCTCGCGGGCGGCGAGGTCGGCCTGCCGGGTGGCCGCGGCGTAGGCCCGGCGCGCCTTCACGAGGTCGGCCGGGCCGCGCAGGAGCGGCACGACGACGAAGATCACGAGGAGCAGCGCCGCCACGACGCCGGCGCTGATCCCGGCGTAGAGCGGCCACACCGGCGGCGGCGTGTAGGCGACCCGGTCGGCCCGGACGAGCTCGTCGAGCCGCGCCGCGAGCTGCGCCGCCGTCGGGCGACGCGACGGGTCGGGCGAGAGGCACGCCTTCAGGAGCGCCTCGAGCTCGCGCGAGTAGGCCTTGTGCGGGTCGAGCCGCAGGCCGGCGCCGGCGAGCACGAGGTCGCGGCGCGCCGCGGCCGGCTGCTTCGACGGCGCCGGGTCGGCCACGTGGTTCAGGAGCACCGAGCGGGCGGTCGCGGCGAGCGCGTAGACGTCGGCGGCCGGCGACACCTGCACGACGGTCCGCTGTGCGATCGCCCGCTGCACCTCGGGGGCCAGGTAGACGAGGACGTCCTCCGGGACGCGCGCCGCGTCGAACTTGGGGTCGTCGGGGCGGTAGCCGAGGCCGACCTCGGCGAGCCGCGCCTGGTCGGCGTCGAGGACGACGTTCCAGGGGGTGACGTAGGGGTGGGTGCGACCGGCCTCGTGCAGGCGGGCCACCGCCTTCGCGACCTGGAGGAGGAGCTGGACGCGCTGGACGAGGGTGGTGCCGCGGAGGGTGGAGGCGACGCGCTGGTCGGTGTCGAACTCGCGGGTCGTCTCGAGGCACTCGTTCTGCAGCGGGCTGCCGCCGACGAGCACGCCGAAGGCGGCGGCCTGGAGGGTGTGGGCGGTGAGGACGCGCTGGTCCTGGCTGAGCGCCGCGCCGGCCTCGAAGTGGAGGAGGTGGGCGTCGCCCGCCAGGGCCGCGTAGGCCTCCTCCGGCACGGCGAGGCCCTCGCCCTCGCGCAGGAGCTTGACCAGGCGCAGCCCCTCGCTGCTGTGGCCGAGGTAGTCGGCGCCGAACACGCCGACGCGGAGCTTCCGCATGACCGTGTAGCCGGCGACGTGGCTCGGGGCCTCGGACGACATGGGCACGCTCCCCCTTCGTGACGCAGGTCCCGGGACGAGCGGCGGAAGGTAGCGCAGGTAAATCCCTGCGTCAACGGCGGAAGCGACGCCGTCTCCGGCGCTTCCGCGGGGGCCGCGCCTCCGGGGGGGCTTGTCCGCGCGCGGCCGCGCCCATACCCTCGTGCGGCCGAAGGGCAGGAACGGGGGTCGGGTCTGGTGCGCAGGATCGCGCTCGTGCTGCTCGCGGTTTTCGGGGTCCCTGGCCTCGCGGGCGCCCAGGCCCCGGCCCCGCGCACGCTGACGCGGACGGTGGACACCGTGGTGGTGCCGGGCCGCGTGCTCGGCCCGAAGATCCTCGGCGCCTCGATCGCCCGGCTGCGCGTCTACGCGGCGCGCGGCGGCTTCCCGGTGCCGATCATCTACCAGATCGACGAGCGCAACGCCGCCGGCACCTACTGCTACGACCAGGGGCCGCCCGACAAGCGGGTCCGCGACGAGGACCGCGGGCTCATGGACGACAACGACGAGCTGGTGTTCCTGTCGCGCGACGCCGGCGACCGGCTCAGCCCCGAGCGCTACGGGCTCGTCCCGGGCCACACGGCCGCGCAGGAGCTCGAGGTCAAGGACCCGCTCACCGGCGGGCTGGCCTGGATCTACGTGTTCCGCTTCGACGGCCCGATCGTGCCCGGGCGCGTGAACGCCTCGCTCGTGAACCTCTCCTCGCGCGACCACGGCAAGGGCGACGTGACCTGGACGTGGCAGGGCGAGCGCTTCCTGTTCGACAACGACCGCTCGCGCAAGAACGCCGTCCGCGCCACCTTCGCCTCGTTCTTCGACGAGGTCCCCAGCCGCCGCGGGCCCAACGTGATCGACAGCACGATCGTGCGCGCCGTCGTCTCGTTCATGTGGGTCGAGGTCGTGCGCCAGAGCAACGACATCCGCGTCGAGCTCGGCGCCTGGCGGGCCGGGCCGATCCGCGTGATCGCGCAGAACCTCCTGCAGGTCTACCTGGCCCTGGGCATGTGGGCCTCGGCGCCGGACTCCTACGTGATGCTCTGGCCGAACAAGGTCTCGATGCCGACCAACGCCCGCTGCCCGGTGAACCTCGACAAGTCGGGCGAGTCGTCCTACACGCTGTGCATGGACCTGTCGAAGGAGGCCAAGGGCTGGAAGTTCTACAACTCGCACAACCCCGACCCCGTCGACATCGACGGGCGCACCTCGGCGGCCGAGCGCGGGCTGAAGCTGGACTGGCCGGAGTGGAACTGCATGTTCGGGCCCGACGGCGCGATCATCACCAAGTTCGTGATCCCGGAGGGCATGCGGCGGCCGACGAACCGGCTGGTCTACATCGACGACGAGTACCACCGCCGGCCCGAGAGCGACGCCGGGATCGAGTTCGAGCCGGGGGCCTTCGGGACGAACGGCTACTACGTCGACATGCGCGGGCTGCGCGAGGGCACCTACCCGGGCGACTACGTGGTGTGGTACGCGGCGCCGCCGTTCCAGGTGGGGGACCACCAGCAGTACCTGAACGAGTGGGACCACCCGCTCGAGGTGCGCGCGACTCCCTAGATCGCGGCTGCGGCCGAGGATGGCGGGCGCTGCGGTGCGTCGGGGCCGACTCCGTCGGCCCCGACCGCTCAGGCTCGGTCGGCGGCCAGGAGGCCGCCTTCCCTCGCCTTCGCGCCGCATCGCCTCGCCCTCCTCGGCCTCGCCTGAGGCTCTCGCTGCGAACGCGCGGCGAGGTGTGCTCGGAGGCCCCGGCCATCCGGGGACGAACCTCGGGGGCAGCAGGGCAGCCCACCCACCTACCCGCCGAGCGCCCAGCCGGCCTCCATCGCTGCCAGGTACACGAGCACCTTCGGCACCCGCACGGTACAGGCCAGCGCGTACTGCAGGAGCGGCAGGCGCAGCGCGCCGGCCACCCAGGCGAGCGTCCCGAAGGGCAGCGGCGTGAGCGAGGCGAGCACCAGCCCCCACGCGCCGCGGCGGCGGACGACGTCCTCGGCCGGGGCGCGGCGCGCGCCGAGGGCCCGGTCGACGAGGCCGAGCGGGCGCAGGGCCGCGCCGCAGGCGTAGGAGAGCGCGGCCGCCAGCAGGTTGCCGAGGCAGCCGAGGAGCGCCACCGCCGGGAGCGAGAGGCCGCCCCGGAGGCCGAGGTAGAGGAGGGGCTCGCCGGCCAGCGGGACCGGGCTGGCCTCGGCCAGGATCACGCCCAGGAGGACGCCGCCCGGGCCCAGGCGCTCGACGAGCGCGGCGCCGGCGGCCTCGCACGGGCCGCGCACGAGGAGGGCCAGCGCCGCGCAGAGGAGGACGACGCCCAGGAGGCCGAGGACCAGGCCAAGAGCGGCGCGCGGCGTCAGGGCGGGCGTGGGCTCCGGCGCGGCGGTCAGAACGACTGCCCCGCGCCGAAGTAGTACTGTGGGCCGAGCTCGCGCGTCTCGTCGATCCGGAAGCCCACGTCGAAGCGGAGGACCGTGTTCTGCACGCCGAAGGCGTCGAGCCACAGGCGCACGCCGATCCCGGTGCCCCACTTCCAGTCGCCGCGCGCGTCGAACACGTCGCGGAGGGTCGGCCCCACGTCGCCCGCGTCGAGGAACAGCGCGACCTGCACCTTGCGCAGCCAGGCGACCCACAGGAGCGGCACGTCGAGGTCCTCGACCAGCATCTGGCGCAGCTCGCCGCGGATGGCGATCAGCGCCCGGTCGACGAAGCGGCTCGCCTCGACGCCGCGGACGGTGTCCTCGCCGCCGGCGTCGAACAGGCGCTGCGTGGGGATGTCCGTGCCGACGAGCTGGCCCACGACCACCTCGAGCGCCAGCTGCGTGGTGCGGATCACCGAGTAGACCAGCTGCACGCGCGCGGCGAAGAGGTCGAAGCGGAAGTCGGTCCCGAGGGTCTTGTCGGAGTGCTCGTAGCCGAAGCGCACGCCCAGGCCCCAGGTGGGGTTGGCCTGGAACAGGCGCGTGTCGAACGACAGGCCGGCCCCGACGCTCAGGAGGTTGCCCTTGCTCTCCTCGATCCCGGACGCCGAGAGCACCCCGCGCGTGAGCTGCTCCGCCGTCACGCGCGCGGAGACGACCGTGCCCCAGGTGCGCTCGTCGAGCACCGCCCCGAAGCCGTAGGCGTAGCCGAGCGTCACGCCGCGCTCGTCCTGCTCGTAGAAGCCGTCGACGAGCACGGCGTGCGAGTAGTCGTAGAAGGGGTGGATCGTGAAGCCGATCCCGGCCTCGTTGCGGTTGGTCTGGTTGAGGTCGAGCCGGATGTTGAAGCGGTTGACGAGCACCTTGCTCCAGGCGGGCGCCTCGTCGTCGCCGCGGTAGTCCTGGCGCACGCGCTGCCCGGGGTCGAGGCGCACCGGCTTCCACAGGAGCCCGTGGCGGGTCGTGATCACCGCGCCCTCGGCGCCGAGGCCGTCCCAGCTGGCGTGGATCGGGCCGTCGGGGCCGTCGGTCTCGACCACGACCGGCTCGCCGACCTCGCCCGGGCGCGGGTCGCCCTCGCGGCGGATGCGCACGCGCACCCGCTGCCCGCCGCCGGGGAGGTCCTCGAGGACGTCGATGCCGGCGATGGCCAGGTTCTGCGTCGGCGGCGGGCCGGTCCACAGGGCGAAGAACCCGCCCAGGTCGCGCCCGACGAGCGCGCTCGCGCGCGCGGCCATGGGGCGCGCCGCGAGGCCGCCCGGCTCGAGGCCGGGGGCGGCCGGGTCGTCGCGGGCGTCGCGCTGGTCGAAGGCGGCGCGCGCCAGCGCCTCGAGGCGCTCGTCGCCGAGGAGGTCGCGGAGCTTCTCCAGCGCCACGCGTCCGCGCGCGCGGCGCGTGAGCGCGCGCGACAGGTCGTCGGGCACGGCGTCGGCCGGCTCCCAGATGCGCCCGTAGTAGAGGTCCGAGCCGACGAAGCGGGGCGCGCGCAGGAGGCTGTCGATCGCCGGCACGAAGTCGAGGACCCCCATGCCGCCGGTGATCGTGCGCGCGCCGAGGCCGCTCGCGGCGCGGCCGCGCTCGAGCCACAGCCGGGCGAGGTGCCAGGCGAGCGCCTCGCAGACCCAGTCGCGGTCGGCGCCGAGGGCCACGTCGCGCAGGGCGCGGCGCACGAGCGCCTCGATCGCGGCGCGCCCCACCTCGCCCTCGTGGAACGGCTGGAGCGGGCGCACGACGTGGAACAGGCGGTCGGAGTAGAGGACGACCGGCCCGGCGGTGGGGTGGACGAAGCGGTCGCGCAGGGGCGCCTCGACGAACGCCACCTCGACGTCGAGCGCCGCGGGCGGAAGGTGCGCGCGGACGAACGCGGCCGCCTGCTCGGCCACGCCGAGGAGCCGCCGCGCGCGCGCCTCGTCGCCCGGCTCGCCCCACACGACCATCCCGGGCGCGTCGCCTCTCGGCGGCGCCCGGACGAGCGCGGCGAGGTCGGGGCCGACGGCCAGGGTCGGGGTGGTGGCGAGGACGGTCCGGGAAGGGCCGGGGGCGCCGTCGATGACGGCCACGTCGCCATCGCGCAGCGGCGCCCGGAGCGTCACCTCGTGGCGGGCCATGGCCGGCGGCCCGCGCGGCGGGCGCGCGCCGCGCCCGTCGACCGCGGGCACGTAGGGGTGCCAGCCGCCCTCGAGCACGAAGCGCCGGCCGCGCCGGCCGAAGGGGCCCAGGCGCGAGGGGACGCGAAGGCGCGCGAGCAGGTGCACCTCGGCCCACGCGCCGGGCTCGACCGGGTCGGCGAGGACCACGTCGACCGTGACCGCGTGCCAGAACGGCGGCGCCTCGTCGAGGCCGGGCTCGATCGTCAGCGAGCGCCCGTCGGGCGCGCGCGCCCAGCGCAGGTCCATGCGCCCCTCGTCGAAGAACGGCGCGTAGTAGCGGTCGTAGGTGATGTCGGTGATCGCCGGGTCGAGCGTCCGGAAGCGGTTGCCGTAGAGGACCAGCGGCAGGCGCCGGAGCGGCGTCGCGCCGTCGTTGCGCACGCGCACGACGCCCGTGACCTCGAGCGTCGACGCGTCCGGGTCGAGCGTGGCGTCCCAGCGGCACTCGACGCCCTCGTCGGCGGCGGCGTGGCCCGCGAGCGCGGCGAGCAGCGCCAGCGCCGCGGCGCCTGCTCGCCGGGCTCCCCTCCCATCCCGCATGCGGCGGATTCTACGGGCCGGCCGCGGTGACGAGCGCCGTGGGCGAGAGGATCACCGCGCCGTCATCGCCCGAGGCCCGCCAGGCGCGCGCGGACCTCCGCGGCCTGCGGATGGTCGGGCGAGACCCGCTCGAGGAAGCGCCGTAGGTCGGCCGCGGCCCCCGGCTGGTCGCCCAGGGCCGCCCGGGCCATGCCGCGCGCCCGCCGCGGCCCGGCCTCGTCGGGGGCGAGGGCTACGGCGGCGTCGGCGTCGCCAAGCGCCGCCTCGAGGTCCCCCTGGCGCAGGCGGGCCTCCGAGCGGAGCAACAGCGCGAGCACCGACACCGACCTGTCCCGGGCGAGGGCGCGCGTGGCGTCGTCGATGGCGCGCGCCGGGTCCCCCGGCCCGTCGAGGGTCATGAACGCGCGGCGCAGCAGGAGGCCCGGCTCCCCGGGCGCCAACGCCAGGGCCCGCTCCAGGGCCTCGAGGGCGCCCCTCCGGTCAGGATGTCGGCCCGCAGCGCGTGGTGGTCGCTGCCGGTGCCGCCGGCGGTGATCGCCCGGTCCAGCGCCGTCAGGCCGCCGCCGAGGTCGCCCGCGTTGACGCGGGCCATGGCGAGGGCGTGCCAGGCCACCGGGTCCTGCTCGGCGCCGGGGGCGGCCATGGCCGCCTCGAGGTCGGCGAGGCCGGCGGCCCTCTGCCCTCGGTTGAGGCGCTGGCGGCCGCGCTCGACCAGCACGGCGGGATGGTCGGGGAAGCGCCGCAGGCACTCGTCCAGCTCGGCCAGCCCGGCGTCGACATCGCCGGAGCTCGCCAGCTGGCGCGCGCGCTCGAGCCGGAGGAATACGGAGTCCGGGAGGGCCTCGGCGCAGCGCTCGAAGTCCTCTCGCGCGCCCCGCACGTTCCCGGTGGCGAACCTGAGCCGGAACCGCGCGTCCAGGGCCCGGGGCAGCGGCTCGAGCTCGATGGTGCGGTCGAGGTCGGCCAGCGCCAACCCGGCGCGCACCTGCGCCCTGTGGTGCTCACCTCGTAGCAACCAGGCCTGCGGCCAGTCGGGCCGCGCGTCGACCGCCGCCGTGAGCGCCTCGAGCTCGCCGTGGGGGTCGATCACCACGCGGCGCTCGGCGGCGGCGACCAGCGCCCCGGCGGCCCGGACGGCCAGGGCCAGCGGCTCATCCTCGGGCGCGAGCCCGCTGGCGAGGGTGTACGCGGCCAGGGCCCCCCCGAAGTCCTCGGCGGCGCGGGACAGGTCCCCGACGCGCGTCGCCGCGTCGCGCAGCCGGGCGAGCGCCTCGGGCGCGTCGGGCGCCAGCGCCCGCCAGGCGCGCGCGGCCTCCAGCGCCTCCTGGGCCGCCTGCCGCCGCTCGAAGGCGCTCCCAGGGGCGCGGGCGGCCCGCTCCCCCGCCTCGAGCGCGGCCGCGCGGGCGGCCGCGAGGCGCCGCGCCTCCTCGGCGCGGGCCACCTCCCGCTGCCGCGCGTCGTTGACCCGCGCGCCGACGAGCGCGGCCAGGGCGCCGAACGAGAGCAGGGCGACGAGGACCAGCGCGAGGGTGGCCGCCGGGCGCCGTCGGGCCCAGCGCACGGCCCGGTCGATCGGGCCCGCACGGCGCGCCGCGATCGGCTCGTGGCGCAGCCAGCGCGCCAGGTCGCCGGCGGCCAGGCCGGCCGTGTCATAGCGCGCCGCGGGCTCCTTCTCCAGGCACTTGAGGCAGATCGCCTCCAGGTCGCGGTCGAGGCCCGGGCGCCGCCTCGAGGGCGGCGAGGGCTCGTCCTCGATGACCTGCCGCAGAACGTTCATGGCGCTCGGGCCGGCGAAGGGCGGCCTGCCGGTGAGCGCCTCGTAGAGCGTGGCCCCGAGCGCGTAGACGTCGGCGCGGCGGTCGACGCGCGCCGGGTCGCCCATGGCCTGCTCGGGGGCCATGTAGGCGGGCGTCCCCAGGACGTCGCCGGTGGCCGTGACGCCGCTGGCGCCGATGTCCTTCGCCAGGCCGAAGTCGGTCAGCAACGGGGTGCCGTCGGCGGCGAGCATGATGTTGTGCGGCTTCACGTCCCGGTGGATCACACTCAGGCCGTGCGCGTGGTGCAGCGCGCGGCCGACGGCCTCGAGCACCCGGGCCGCCTCGCGCGGAGGGAGGGGCCCGTCGCGGACGATCCGGGCGCGCAGCGACTCGCCCTCGACGAGGTCCATGGCGAGGAACCAGGTGCGCCCCTCCCGGCCCACCTCGTGCACTCCCACGACGTTGGGATGCTTCAGCCGGGCCGCCGCCCGCGCCTCGAGCTGGAAGCGCTCGACCAGCTCCGGGTCGTCTGCCGCCGTGAGCAGCTTGAGCGCCACCTCCCGGCCGAGGGCCAGGCTGCGGGCCCGCCACACCGAGCCCATGCCGCCGCGGCCCAGCTCGTTCAGGAGCTCGTAGCCGCCCACCCGCCGGGAGGGCGCCTCCGCCGGCCCAGGGACGCCCGGGAGCGGGAGGACCAACCCCGGCGGCGTGCGCTTGGTCGTGTCGCCCTGGCCCGGGGGACCGCCCCCGGGCAGGGTGTACACCGACTCGTGGCCGAGCGTGTCCCCGGACGACATCGGGACGAGTGTCGTCCCGTGAGGCACCACGTGCAAGCGGCCGAGGCGACCTATCCGCCCGCCGTCGGGTGGACCAGGTCCCGCCGCACGCCGCAGCAGGCCGGGAAGGTCATCCAGCCGCCGATCGCGACGGTCCACATCTCGCCCAGGTCGGGGTAGTGCTCGCGCAGCCCCTCGCGCATGGCCTGCACGACGCGCGGCAGGTCCTCGTTGCGCATGCCGACGGGGTTCGTGTTCACGAACGGCAGGCTGGTCCACAGGACGGCCTGCGGCGGCAGGAGGTAGAGCCCGAAGCGCCCGGGGTCCTGCGCCATGGGCGAGCCGGGCACGAGCGAGTAGGAGTGAATGGTCAGGAAGTCGATCCGGTCGGCGTTCTCGACCAGGTAGTCGTAGGTCTCCCACAGCCGCGCCTGCGTCTCGGTCGGGAAGCCCGCGATGAGCATGACGGCCGTCTGGATGCCGTTCTTCTTGCAGGTCTCGAGGATCCGGCGCGCCTCGCCCGGGCGGGTCGGCTTGTTCATCGCCGTGAGCGTCTCGACGTTGGCGCTCTCGAGGCCGAAGCGCAGGCAGCGGCAGCCCGAGCGGGCCAGGTCGGCGATGACCGGGTCCTTGAAGCCGGGGTCCAGGAGCACCTCGGCGCCCCACTCGATCTCGAGGCCCTCGGCGATGATCGCCTGGGCGAGCGCGTGCAGCTCCTTGGGCCGGAACGAGTCGACCGGGAAGTCGAACCAGTTGGAGCCCGTCTGCGCGATCGCCGCCTTGATGTCGGCGATGGCCTTCTCGACCGGCCGCGTGCGGTAGGTGGCCGACGTCTGGCAGGAGATGTTGCAGAACGAGCAGCGGCCCCAGTAGCAGCCGCGCGAGAGCGGCAGGGGGATCGGGTAGCGCGGGACGAGGTACCGCGACAGGTCGAGCCCATCGAGCGTCCACATGGGCACCGGCAGGAGGTCGAGGTCGGTGTGGACGATGTTCCGCTCGCCGGCGCGGGCGAAGACGCCCTCGGGCGACGGCAGATGCGAGTTCGGCACGTCCTCGACGCGCCCCTCGCCCTGGAGGACGGCCTTCAGCCAGCGCTCGAGCGCCTCCTCGCCGTCGTGCAGGATGATCGCGTCGACCGGCGCCAGGCGCGCGGGCAGGCCGTGGACCTGGTCCTCGACCGCGGTCAGGTAGGCGCCGCCCATGACGAGCTTCACCTCGGGGGCGCGCTCGCGCAGGAGGCGCGCCAGGGTGAAGCCGGGCACGACCTGCGAGAAGTAGGTCATGCTGATGCCCACGGCCCGCGGGCGGTCGCGCAGGATGCGCGGGAGGGCCACCTCCTCGAGGAACGGGATGTAGGGGTTGCTCGCCCGGTCCTGGATGGCCGCCTCGAGCGTCTCGTAGGAGCGGAAGGCGCCGTCGATCCCGAAGTGGCGGAAGTCGTGCTCGTAGCGCCCCTGGGCGGCCGCGGTCATCACGACGCCGGCGTCGGCGATCGTCTGGAAGGCCCAGCGCATCGCCGGTTGGTCGCGCTCGATCCCGGGCCGCTGGAGGGCGGCCTTGGCCCCTTCGATCTCGGCCACGACGCGGCGCGCCACGACGCGGATGTCCTCCTCCTCCGGGAGGCGGCCGTTGATGTCCCGCGGCTGGGGAACATCCCCCAGCCCGGCCCGCTCGAGGCTGTCGAGGCAGCCCCCGAGGTACTCGGGCGAGTGGAAGTGGTGGAACGCCTCGATGGCGAGGTCCCACTGCGAGGCCTCGAACCCGCGCGCCCGGAGGAACGCCGTGAGCACGGAGAGGCCGGAGCTGCACTGCCCGAAGTTCGCGACGGGCGGGGAGATGAGGAGGATGTCCATGACGAGGCCAGTCTTCTCCGGAGGAGGGGGAGGGGAGCGCCGAATATACCGCGCGTCGCGCGCGTGAACGCCAGGAAAAGGGCAGCATTGGGGAATCTGCCGAGTTCTGGCGTGAATCCCGCCGTGCCGCCCTTGCAACGACCCCGGACGATTGCCATACTCGCCATGGTGGCGTGAGATAACGTCGCTTCGGCTTCGCGGCGCGGGCATCACCCGGGAACGCTGACGGGACCTCGCTGTCCCGGCATCTCCCTGGGAGGTGACGCACCCCCGCAGGGGCTGATAGAACCCAAACTGATCGGACCAGCCTCACCCCTGGGCGCGGGGGACGGCCGAGACCGCGTGGTGACGCCCCGTGAGCTGTGCTCGCGGCGAGCCGCCCGTCGGTCCCGGCCGGGCCTTGCCCTGGGTCCCCTGAGTTCGGGGGGACGTGGGAGGGGGGATACCCCAGCCTGCGGGCGAGCGTGGAGGAAGCGCCTGGAGAACGAGGCGATCCCGGCGGCGCAGTGTCGCCGGGGTTCGGACGGCCGAGATGAGCGCGGACGCGCGGACAATGAGGGGGCCGACGGCGGCGAGGCCAGCTAGGCCAGCGGGGGCGTGGAGCGCCCTGCGTGCGCTCCTGCTCGGGCTCGGCCTGGCGGCGGCGGCCGCGCCGGGGGCGCGCGCGCAGGACGTCGCGGGCGTCTTCCGTCCCGGCATCGATGGTCCCCGCCTCGAGGGCGTCCATCTCGACGGCGGCGGGCGCGTCGTGCGCCCCCCGACCCCGGAGGTCGACGACCTCGGCCGCGACCCCGACCTGCGGCCGAGCCTCGACCCGCGCGTGGACGTGCGGCTCGAGCTCCCGTCGTTCCGCTGGCTCCCGCGCGCCACCCACGGCTCGGACTTCGTGCGGCAGGTGTCGCTCACGCACCTCCCGCCGGGCTCGCTGATCGTCCGCTACGACGGCCTCGAGGGCTTCGTCGTGCGCAAGGTCCAGGCGCGCATGCGCAAGCTGTGGCGCGACAGCATCCGCGACGCCTACGACGCCGAGGCGATCGACTGGGACCGCTATGACCGGGCGTTCGAGGTCATGCACGAGTCGTTCGCCGACCATCGCGCCGGGGGCCGCTGGTGGGAGCGCTCGTGGCTCGACTCGCTCACTCCGGAGCGCGGCGGCGCCCCCGCCAACCCGTTCGTGCAGACGATCGGCCAGGAGATCCAGGTCGCGCGCCTGGGCCCGCTGAGCCTGTCGAACGAGCTGCGCGTCAGCCTCGACCGCCTCTCGTTCCTGCGGATCGACCCCGACGGGGGCCAGATCTACCGCGACCATGACGTGCGCCGGCTCGCCCGCGAGCACGCGCACCTGCGCCGCGACGACGCGGACGACCCCGAGGACCTGCCGGCGATCGCCGTGGGCAAGCGCACGATCATCGAGGGCACGCAGGAGCCGCTGGTCCGCATCACCCTCGAGCCGCCCGACCCGGGGCTCCTGCCGGGCTACTGGCGCCTGCGCCTCCGGCCGATGGCCGCGTTCCGCGTCAACGGCGATCCGGCGGAGATGTTGAAGGAGGTCTCGCTCCGGGTCACGATGGAGCTGTTCATCGGCGAGCAGCGGCGGCACTTCATGAACGTCGAGGCGGTCGCGCGCTTCCAGCCGGCCGACCAGGAGATGGCGCTCGGGATCGAGCTGTCGCTCCTGACGTGGTGATGATGGAGACAGGGATGCGAAGAGGCCCCGGAGCGTTGCTCCGGGGCCTCGTGCGATACACCGGCAGGGACTTGAACCCCGAACCCGCTGGTTAAGAGCGGATTCCAGGCTGATCGGCCATGATCGCCCTTGACCTCCAAAGATCAACAGCATAGCCTGTTACGTGCTCTCGCGGATGGTCGCGGGTGCTCGTGAGGGGGCGTCGATGGCCGCATTGAGGGGGGAGCAAAGGGGGGAGGTCGCGGCTCCGGTGCCCGTTGAGGGAGCCAGCGGGTCAGGGGGGAGCGCGGTCGAGCTCCTGGCGATGGCCGACGAGATGCGCCGGCGCGCGGCCGAGCTCGAGGCGCGCGCTGGCGTGGTTCCCTCGGCGGCGGTCCTGGCGCTCCCGCGGAAGCGCAGGAAGGCGCGCCGGACGAAGACGAGCCACCCTGGGGTCAAGCTGCGCGCCCGCACGTGGGCCAACGGCGAGGTGACCTGGTTCGCCCGCTGGGTGGACCCCGACAACCCGACCACGCCTGACGGCAAGCGCCGCGAGGTGGACACCAACCTCACGAAGCTGGGCCTCAGCACCGAGGCCGCACGGGTCGACTGGTGCCGCCGCAAGAGCGCCGCCCTTCTCGAGCGCCAGGCCGCCCTCGCAGCCGGTGCGCCCCGGTACACGAACACGCCGCTGCGGGCCGCCCTCGACGCCTACCTCGCCCACGTGAAGGACACCAAGTCGCAGAAGACGCACGGCGCCTACCGGCTGGCCGTCGAGCGCTTTGTCGCCTGGGCCGGTCAGCGCGGGCTCGCGACGACCGACGCGCTGACCACCCATGAGCTGGCCGCGTTCCGCGAGCACATGATCGCAGGGCGCAAGCACGTGGTGCTCGCTGGCCAGGGGGCCGGCCGCGGCGCGCACGCGCCCTCGGACACGCGGCTGTCCGAGGCGAGCATCAACAGCTATCTCGGGGCCATGGTGATCGCGCTGAACCACCTGCGACGCGTGGGTAAGCTTCCGAGAGTCCGCACGGGCGAGGATGTTCAGGACGCGCTGAAGCCGATCAAGGAGCCGAAGCGCCTGCCGGAGATCCTGCGCCCTGACCAGGTGCAAGAGCTCCTTCTCGCCTGCGAGGCGCACGACGCCGAGTGCTGGCTCCTGACCCGCGAGGAGCACGACGGACTTCGGCCCAAGGGGACCACCCCCCGATACCCGTCGGTGATGCCCTTCGTCGTGTTCCTCCTCCTCAGCGGCTGTCGCGTGAGCGAGGGCCTCTCGCTCGACTGGCGGGACGTCGACCTGGAGGCGTCGGACGACCAGGGCAAGCCGGTGGGCCTCGTGCGCATCGTGGCCCACAAGAGCAAGACGCGCGAGGAGCGCGTGGTGGACTTCGCGCCCACCCCCGCGCTCGGTCCGCTCCTGCGCGCGCTGCGCGCACGCACCGGTGGCGAGGGCCGCGTGTTCGGCCACCTGAACGAGACCCTGGCGAAGGCCGCGC
The DNA here is from genome assembly GCA_023954375.1 of Planctomycetota bacterium. Classification (GTDB taxonomy): domain Bacteria; phylum Planctomycetota; class J058; order J058; family J058; genus JAMLIC01. The sequence continues at coordinate 111,925 of JAMLIC010000017.1, read as the reverse complement.
TTCGAAGGCTGACCGCGCCGAAGATGAAGCGGAAGCAGAAGGGGGTGGTTCCGGGCTACGGCGCGCCCAAGTTCGGATGGCACACGCTACGGCGCACATGCGGCACCTACCTGACGTGCGCGCCGAGCATCTACGGTGCGGCGGCCGTGTTCCTCGTCGCCCGGCGGCTCGGTCACTCCGTCCAGGTGAGCGAGAAGCACTACCTGAACACCGTGCGCGGGATCGATCCGAAGCACCGGACGCTCGAGGACGCCCTCGGGGTGAGGGGCCTGCTGGACGCACTCTTAGGGCGTCTCAACCCGGTGTCGTACTCAGGAGGGGCGGGCTGATGGCCGAGTGCTTGGGCGCCTAATCCTGATCGTGTGTTGTCACGGGCGTGCGCTAGGGTCAGGGGCGGGAGGTCATCATGAACGACGGGCCCGAGGACACCGAATGGGTCGAGGACTGGGGCGACCCGCTCGAGGTAGACACAGGGAGCTTCGGTTGGCTGGAGGTGATCCACGAGCCAGCCGATGACGGCGGTTCGGACGCCACAGGGCAGGCCGGGGCAGGGGGGAAGCCTTGCTTTCAGCAGTTGACCGGATGTTGGTTGGTCACCTTCGAAAGCGAGCAGGGATCGGTCAAGAGCCTAAGGGGCATGGAGATGATCAGTCGCCTTCTCGAGGCCGAGGGTCCCATCGAGGCGTGGCAGCTGACCGGAGCGTACCTGGAGGCGCCCGGGCGCGGTGAAGAGGCCATGGATCGACAGGGCCTCGACGAGGTGAAAGCAGAACTCAAGCGTCTTGAGAGGATCAATCCCCACGGCGCTGACGCCGCTCGGTGTCGCGACTACCTCAATCAAGCGGTCAGCCGACGAGGAGCGCGTCGGCTCGGGAATGACGAGGAACGAGCGCGGAACGCGGTACGCCAGGCGATTCGGCGCGCAATCTCCGCTCTGAGGGAAAAGGGCCTCCGGCGTCTTGCGGCCCACCTTCAGACGCACCTAAGCCTCGGGCGGACCTGCGAGTACAAGCGAAGCGTCAGCTAGGCACGATTCGTCCCGGCCGCGTACCGCTTCTTGCCTTCGAGCACCTGTGCTCATCGGAGGCAAGTGATGACGATTCCCGCCTGGGCCCTGGCCACCGTGGCCCACCTACCTGCTTGTGTCTCGCTGGCCGTCGCCGCGCAGGAGACTGGCCTCTCGACCGTCACGCTGCGCCGCTACGCGGCCACCGGGCGCCTGCGCGTCCTTCGGACCGCTCCCGGCTCCGGGGGCGGGGGCCGTGTCCTCGTGGCCCGCGTGGAGCTCGCGCGCCTCCTGGCGGTGCTTTCCGGCGAGGATGGAGCCCTGGGGGAGCCTCGCGCCGAACGGCGGACGAGCCGGTGACCTGGGTAGAGCGGGCACGGGCTGTTCCCCTCCGAGAGCTGGCCGAAGCGGCCGGTCTGCGCCTCCAGCACGGCGGCTGGGCCCCCTGCCCTGCATGCGACGCCGAGCAGCGAGGATCGCGAGACGGGCGCGGCCCCATTGGTCTGACGCGCGACGGGCAGGGTTGGCGCTGCCATCGCTGCCGGCAGGGTGGGGATGCGCTGGCGCTCGTCGCGCTCGCCGTCCTGGGGCACCGGCCGGCCCGAACCGGCTGGGGACCGGTCCAAGCCTGGCTTGCCGCCCGCGGATGGGGCAGCACACCGCTCGATGTGCCGGTCCGCGCGGAAGCGTCGTCAGCCAGCATCGCAACTCAGCGAGCCCCACGACCCCCGCGTGAAGAGGTGGAGCGCCTCTGGGCGGCGTGCGTGCCCGTGGGCGACGACGGGGCCGCAAGCGCATGGCTCCGCAGCCGGGGCATCGCGCCTGCGTCCGTCGAGGACCTAGGGCTGGCGCGGGCGCTCCCGCCGCGGCTGGCCGAGGTGCCCGGATGGGCCGGGACACGCTACGGGGGCTGGAACGAGAGCGGCCATCGCTTCCTCCTGCCCCTGTACGGGCCCAACGGGGCGCTGGAGTCCCTCCGCGCGCGGGCGCTGAACTCCAACGCCCGGCCGAAGTCGCTCGCGCCGCGCGGCTACTCCGTGGCCGGGCTGGTCCTCGCCTGCCCGCTGGGACGGCTCATGCTGCACGGGAGTCGCCTGGGAGACGGCACCCTTGCTGCGTTGTTCGTCGCCACCGTCGGACTCGTCGTCGTCGAGGGGGAGCCCGACTACCTGAGCTGGGCGACGGCTGCGGGGACGGACGTGGGACTCGAGTGCGCTCCGGCCGTACTCGGTCTGGAGTCCGGGTCATGGACTGATGCAGTCGCGGCACGCGTGCCTGCCGGCGCCACGGTGCGCGTTCGAACACATCAGGACGAGGCGGGCGAGCGCTACGCCGCGCGCGTGATCGAGACGCTCGCGAGCCGGTGCAGGGTGCTCCGCCTGCGAGGAGGCGACTCGTGATCTTGCCGCCCCATCGGAACGGATCGCCAGCCGGATTCGCCAAGACCATCGACGAGAACGACCGCCTTCGCTCGGGTCGGCTCCCGCTCGGCAATCCGGACGAGGGCTGCGAACTGGTGAGCGCGAATCATGGCCCGCCTTCGCACCGCGAGGTCGCGACCCGCCCGCTGCCGCCGTTCCCCGGAGAGGTCCTGCCGATGGCCATGCGGGAGTTGATCACCGCGTTCGCCGCGGGAGTGGCAGCCCCGATCGAGCTCGCGGCGCTGCCCGCGATGGCGACCCTGGGAGCGGCCCTCGGCCCGCGCTGGCGCTGCGGCACGCAGGGACTCGCCGGGTCACCTGCGCTGTGGTTCGTCGCCGTCGCTCCCAGTGGCAGCTCGAAGACCCCGGCTGCGCGGCCCATCCTCGCTCCGCTGTACGAGGCGGACCTTCGGCTGCGCGAGGAGCACGAGCATGAGCTCGCCGCCTGGGAGGCACGAGAGAGGGAGCGCAAGGCCAAGCGCACGGGAGACGATCCCGGCCGCCGCCCTGCGAGACGACGCGTCGTCATCACGGACGTGACCCCCGAGGCCCTCATCGGGGAACTCGCCGCCGCCCAGGGGCACGGCGTGCTCCTGGCTTCCGACGAGGTCGCTCAGCTCCTCGCGTCGATGGACGGATACCGCGCTCGTGGCCGCAGCGGCAGGGCTACATGGCTCTCCTTGTGGAGCGGAACACCCGTGAAGTCAGTGCGGAAGGTCTCCGACTCGTGCGAGGTCGACGCTCCGTTCATCGCCGTGCATGGGGGCGTGCAGCCCACCGTCCTGCGTCAGCTCGAGCTGGCCGATGGAGACGGACTCTGCGCGCGCTTTCTGTGGTCCATCGTTCCGTCGCGACCGGGCGGACTCGGCGACGGCGTGGAGCAGAACACGCGTGATCTGTGGGGGCGAGCAGTTCGCCTGGCCATGGAACACACCGTCGACAGCCATCAGTCGTTCGCCCAGGAGGCGCGCAACTTCCTCGATGAGCGGCTGCGCCGCTGGCGAGAGCAGGCCATGGAGTACGAGGAATCGAGCATGGGTCTGCTCGCTTCGTTCTACGGAAAGGCGGGCGAGTACCTCGTTCGGCTCTCGTCGCTCATGCATGGGCTCGATGCGGTGGCTGACCTGCTCCACGAACGAGCGCTCGATCGCCTCATCACGCGTCCCGTCCCCGCAGCCACCGTCGAGCGGGCCGCGCGACTCACGGACTACTTCCTCGCGCACGGCTCGGCAGCAGTCCGGCTCGTGACCTCGCGCGCAGCCCGCGAGACGGAGGCCACCAGCACGGACGACGAGCGGCTGGCTCAAGCGCTGGTCCTGATCCTCGGTGGCGAAGCGCGGCTCTCCGATACCCCCGCGGGCTGGCTCCGGAGGCTTCGGAAGGTCGGTCACGACCTGGGATCCGAGGATCGGGTGGGTAAACGCTTCCGCAGGCTGGAGCACCACGGCGAGGAAGTCGGCCTGCGAGTCGGACGTGCTCCGCGGGGCAAGACACGGAGCTGGGAGGTCTCGCGGTCTTCATCGGAGAGCGCCACGTGACGAAAGCGTCGACGTGTCGCGAGCCGAAGCGAGCACGGGGGTTGCGTCCGACACATCGCCGCGGAGTACCGGCGGCGAAGTGTCGCACGGCGCGGTTCGCGCGGTTTCGACGCCTCCGCCGAGGAGTGACGACAAGCAGAGCGGCTGACGAGGGCGGCCGTTGCATCGGCGCACGACACGTCGACACATTCGACGCTCGCCGAGGAGTGGAGGGATGAGCAACGGCTTGAAGGGCGATCCGAGGCTCGCCCGGATCCTTCGGTTGGGCCGGGATGCGGGGGGGGCTCGCTGGTACCTGGCGGGGCGTCCCGTGCAATGCGGTGCGCGTCTTGAGTTGCGCCTCGAGGCCGAGTGGATGCGCGTCCGCTTCGAACTCGAAGGCAGCCCCGAGGTGACGAGCGGCTGGGGCTGGCCAGTCCTCTTCCTCGACACGCCCGGCCCGAGCCTGCGCGTACCGCTCGGCAGGGAGCAACTCGAGGCCATCGAGCTGCGTTGGCCCTCGTCGACGCGCCGGAGGAGCCATGGCGAAGAAGGCTAGGAGGCCCGGGCGCCCACAGAACCGAGGCGGCGGTAATCGGACGACGGGGAACGCCGAGAGAGCTGTGGTCGGCGCTGGGCCGCCGGACGCCACCGGCAGCCTTGGAGCTGCGGTCGAGCGCGCACCAGCCCGCCGGGAGAACGCCGCGTCGGTCGCCATCATCCGCCTGTCGCCGCCTCGCATCCAGGAGCCCCCCGGATGGCTCGTGCGGGACGTCATCCCGGCCGCGCAGTTCAAGGAGGTCGCGCGCCTCGGCGGTCTGCTCGGTTACCTCGAGCCCCGCCATGGTCCCGGCCGCTACCAAGTGCTGTGGGTCGCGCGGGACCTCCACACGATCGACAGCGAGATTGTCGAGGTGCCGGACCTCATGGCGCTGCGGCAGGAGAAGTTGGAGTCCGAGCGGCGTCAGCGCGCCGACGAACTCGAAGCCAAGCGACAGCGCGAGCTTGATGCCGCCATCAGGAGCTGGGCGCGCGAATGGGTGGTCGCCCTGGCCGCCCGGATGGCTTCGCTCGGCGGCACGGAAGCACGCCGCGTCCTCGATGAGGCCGAAGACTGGCTCATCGAGCACGCCGACACGTTCGTTCGGCCAGTCCGGATCCCAGACGCCTCAGGCGCAGGGACGGTTGTTGGCCTGGCTGCGCGGTGCCCATCAGCCCACATCCTCAGCGCGCTGAGCGCATTCGTGCTGCCGCGCGAAGCGAGTCGGACATGAGCTTCCTCGATCGGCGCGGACGGCGGATCCAGCTCGCGACTCTGCTGCTCGTCGCGGGTCATGGCCCGCTCACGGCAGCGCGGGTCGCCGCCTGCCTCGGAGGCAACGCCGAGCACGTCGGTCGGCGTCTCCGGCGCTATCGGCGACGCGGGTGGCTCGGCGTGCACTACACGAACGACGGTCCGAGCTACTTCATCCGGCAGCCCGGAGCTGCGCGCGTGCGCTGGATCAGGGAGCGCGTCGGACACCTAGTGAACAAACCCAGGGAGACACCATGAAGAAGTGGCGTTGCTACCGTTGCGGACGTGCCCTCGGCCTTCACAACAGCCGGGTCGCCACCCTCGCCATCCAGTGTCCTCGCAGCCGGTGCGGACACGTGACGACCTTCGACCTTTCAACCGGAGCGTCCCTCACTCCGGCCCGTCCGCCGCGCCGTGCGGCTGAGGGCCAGGAGCAAGGCGACGCCGAGCGCCGCGAGCGGCCCGACCGCCAGGAGCGCCCCGACGAAGCCAACCGAGATGGAGAGCATCGTGTTCATGACGGTTCGTGAGTTCGCCCACGACGAGGGCGTGTCCCAGTCCACCGTGCGCCGGTGGATCGACGAGGGCCTGCCGACCAAGATCGGCCCGGCCGGCATCATCCTTGTCGACCCCGAGGAGGGGCGCGATTGGCTGCTCGAGCGTGACGACCGGACGGCCGACGACGAGGCCGACGACGAGGCCGACGACGAGGCCGACGACGAGGCCGACGACGAGGCCGGCGACGAGGCCGACGACGAGGCCGACGACGAGGCTGACGACGAGGCCGACGACGAGGCCGACGACGAGGCCGACGACGAGGCCGACGACGAGGCCGACGACGAGGCCGAAGAGACCTGGTAAGGGCCTCTAGCCCCCGGTCCGCTCGTCGGGCCGGGGGCTACACCCACCCGTAGAAGCCTCGGCCGAACGCGGTGCGTTTCAGGTCGCGAAGCACGTCATGAGGATGGACGACTCCTCTTCCGGCCAGCGAACGGCCGGAAGAACGCACGTGCGAGCGCCTCGAAACGCTCGAGCTCCTCCTTGGGCGCGTCGCGCAGGAGAGCCTCGAGCCTGCGAAGGAGGCGGTCCTTGTTCGTGGTCGGTGGGTCTTGTTGGGGCCGGCCGAAGTCGAGAAGCTCGCGCGGGGCCACCCCGAGCGCCCTCGCGAGCTTGTCCAGCGTCTCGATCCCGGCGCCCTTCTCTCCGCGCTCGACCTGCCCCAGGAAGACCCGGTCGACCCTCGCGAGACGGGCCAGGCCGTCTTGGGTGAGTCCGCGCTGGGTCCGCAACGCTCGCAGCCGCTGTCCGAGCCTCGCCTTGATGTCCATGCCGCGGTTCGCCCGACCCAGACGTTCACTGGCGGCCAGGGCTGAGGCGACAGGGATTTAGACTTACTTGTTGTGGCTGGCGATAGACGTCATACTTCGGCGCCGGCAAGAACCGCCGCGAAGGGAGTGCTGATGAGTCGTAGGAGGCCCCGGAGGCTGACGGTCGTGGCCCTGTCGCTCGCGCTCACCTTTCAGGGCTGCATGAACCTGACCCCCGAGCAGCAGCGGTTCTATGGGCTGTACCTCACCGACACGAACCCGTCGGTGATCGACGCCCCCTCGAAGAATGCGGCCGTCGCCACGATCCTCTCCGTGATCCTCCCGGGCCTCGGCCACGTGTACCTCGGCGAGCCGGGCTGGGCGGTGGCCTGGCTCCTCCTCGGCACACTCACGTGGCCGCTTGGCGCGCCCATCGCCGCCTACGCGGACACAGGGACCGTGAATCGTGCCTTCGTCGCGGACGCCTACCAACCCGTCTACATGGCCCAGGAGGCACGTCGGCGGCAGGAGGAGGCGCAGCGGCAGCAGCGGCGCGAGGAGAGGCTCGACGACACGATCATGCGCCGGGGCTGGTAGTCGCGCTCCGCGCTTCGGCCAAACGCGCCGCGGGCACGACGCCTTGAGTGCGAGTTGCTAGGCTAGCCACACACATTCGGGAGGAGCTTCGTAGACACCGAGGCGGATCGCCTCTACCGGTGCGGGTGCGGGCGACCTTGCCGTCGCGCTACGGCTACTCGGCGACGGCGCGACTCGAACTCTCATGGAGCGTGGAGTATGGGGGACGAGTCGTCCAAGAGTTCATTGGTGCCTTCGGACCCTGGGCGAGTCGCTTGGTCAGCCGCCTACGTCGCCGCCGCCCTAGGCGATGAGTGGCTCTCCAAGGAGGGGCTGCCTGGCGGCTTGGGAACAGTCGTCAGTTCCGTGCAGGCGTTGTTCACGAAGAACACGCGAGAGGCCGAGCTCGAGTGCGACCGCACTCTCGACTCCATGCCGCGTACTCGGCAACAGCTCGACCGGCTCCGTGCAGACGTCGAAGAACTTGAGCGCCGGCTGGCGGGGTGGTCACGCACGCTCATGGAGGCGGGCAGGCATCCGGATCGCGAACTGCGCCTCGCGCTCGGGCGATTCGCGGCGCGAGTGCTGGTCGAGGACCTTGACTCGATCGAAGCCTTCGAGCTGGCGGAGGCGATCGCGCGGATGACTGCGCTTGACTTCGCCCTCCTCGAAGCAGTCTGTCAGGCCGCCAAGCTCCGTCGCGAGCGGCAGCCTACGCCAACTCCTCCTCCTGCGTCCAAGAAGGTGGTGGACGACCTGAATGCCATGGTGGCCGCGGCTCATGCGGCGGAGGCGGCAAAGGTAAGAGGCCCATACCAGAGCGGAGCTCCGGAGAGCGAGTTCGTGCGTTCGCCTCTGACTTCCCCGAGCCTGCCGAGGTTCGTCATGGCGGAACCTGAACCGGATCCGGTGTACGCCCTGCTCTTGCGTCGATTCCCAGCGCTGAAGGCAGAGCGCCTCCGGCACGCGACCGAGCGACTCGAGAAGTCCCTTCACATGATCGAACCAGGCACCTGGGGAACGCTCATCCCCACCGCGTTCGGCCTACGCGTCCTCGAGGTCACGCGCGCCCCAGGCGACAGCGAGGCGACCACCGAAGCCGCGGGCCCCCTGCCGAGCGACTGACGTCTGATCGTTCACTTCAGCGCCAGAAGAATGCCGAGGATGGCCAGCAGCACGCCTATGATTGCAAGGGAGCGATCCCCTGGATTGGCGGTGACCCAGACGCGAGCGGAATCGAGAGCGGTTCGGATACGGTTCGAGTCCCCGGAGGCGAGTGCCTCGCGCAACTCAAGTGCAATGGCCTGAAACTGTGCTCTATCAGCCTCCGGGACACCCTCCGCCTCGCGTTCGATGGTCTGCTCGATGGTAATGTTGATCACATGAACGTTGAATTGATAGAGGTGTAGCACGTTCAGGAGGACGTTGATCACGCCCTCGGGCTGCGCAGCCAATGCCTTTGGTTCCTTCTCCTTGCGCAGTAACTCCTCCTTGGCCTCGTCGATCACCATCTCCATCGCCATCGTGATGTTGTTGACGTAGGTCTGCGTCATGCCCCGGATCGTCTCAACAAGGGAATCAACCTCAGCGCTCCACTTGTTTCGCGGGCGGTAGTCCACCGGATCGTAGGCAGGAGGGCTGCGAAGCGCCCTGTCCAATGCATCGCACTTCTGCTGAATGTCCTGCGCGAACTCATGGACGACTGACACCCATGGTCCGCCGACGAGTGCCGCACCGGAGCGTGCCTCGTGAACGAACCGACTCACTCCCGCGGTTAGAACGTGCAGGGGATCGTTGCTTGGTGACTCAAAGCCCGGCATCGCCACCCGACCACCGGTGCTCGTGAGTTTCGTTCGACTGGCGGCATCCTCTGCGCAGCGGGCAAGGTCGTACGCGCTCGACCGCGCGCGGTGGACGGCCTGGTACACCTTAGACGGGATCATCTCAATCGCCCCCTCGGAGAGCCTACCGGGCCGGAGGCCCCTTCGTGCGGACGCCACTCGCGCCGCGCCACGGGACGCCTGCGTCCTGCTGCGCTCCATCCCGCAGCGGCCCGGTTCCGCCGGCCTGCTTCGCCAGAATCGACGGGAACCAAGGGGGGAACCCAGGGGGGAGCGACGACTATCGGCGCCGGAAAGGCTTGCGGCCCCGGAGGCAACCTCCGGGGCCGCAAGCGCTTCCAGATACACCGGCAGGGACTTGAACCCCGAACCCGCTGGTTAAGAGCCAGCTGCTCTACCGATTGAGCTACCGGTGCGAGAGGGTGCCGATTATAGGCGCCGCTCCGCGAGAGGCAAGCCTGGTTTCGATCAGCGCGGGGGCCGCTTGCCCTTCGGCGTGATCACGATCTTGAGCCCGGGCTTCGGCGGCGGCGGCGGCGGCTCCGCGTCGACCGGCGTCACCTGCAGCCCGCGGAGGCGGCCGGACCGGTCCGCGGTGGCGCCGAGGCCCGGGTCGCTCATGCGGGCGTAGTGCGGTCGCGGGTAGGTCAGCCCCGGCGGGAACCGGAACCCGACCGCGTCGCCCGACGGGAGCAGGCCGACGTGGATGAAGCGGCGCGCGGCCATGGCGTCGAGCCGCGCCTTGATCTCGTTGGCCGGGAAGCGGCTCTGGGCGGCGATCGTCGCGTGGGTGAACTGCTCGACCCCGAGCGACAGCCCGATGAAGAAGATCTCGTGCTCGCAGCGCGCGACCTTCGACGGGTCCTCGGCCTCGTCGTCGCCGCCGGAGAAGAGCTTCTTCACGCGCATGAGCGCGCTCGAGTCGTTGCCGCCGGAGGCCGTGCGGCCGCCGATCCGCAGCCCGCGGTAGCAGGCGTCGCACACGAGCGGCGCGCGGACCTCGGCGCCGCCCTGCGTCGGCACCGGCGGCGGCGCCCCGCCGCAGGTGGGGCAGGTCGCGGGCACGACCGGCTGCTGCCGCATGAGCTCGGGGAACTCGTAGGTGAGGAACTCGCCCCACTCGTTCTTCACCACGGCCATGCCGTCGGCCACGGTGTCGGCCGCGCCCTGGACCTCATCGAGCGAGAAGGGGAGCTCGAGGAACGCCCGGCAGAGGGGCACGACGCCGCCCTCGCGCAGGGCGATGCGGAAGAGCACCTTCTCGACGGCGTGGGCGATCGTGAGCTTCAACGGGGCTCCGCTGCGTCACGACTGTAATCCCGTCGCCGGGGCGTGTCGAGCCTGGCCCTGGAGGCCCGTCACGGGCGCTCGGGCAGCGGCGGCGGCGGCGGACGCCGCCGCTCGCCCTTCGACGGCGTCGGCTCCGGGTCGGCCGCCGTCGGCGCCTCGGCCGGCGCCGCCTCGGCCGCGTCGGTCGCCTCGCCGAGGTCGGAGCGGGCGCCGAGCGCGCGCGCGCGGACGGCCGCCCGCTCGTGGACCGACGTGCCGAAGAAGAGCGCCCCCTCGTCGGCGCTCGGCTCCGGCTCGGTCTCGGGCGGCGCCGCCTCCGCCACGGGCTCGGGCGGCGGCGCGGGCGCCGGCTCGGGCGCCCGGCGCGTGGCCTCGAGCTCGGGCTTGCGGTGCCGCGCGCTGTCGGGGCGGCCTTCCTGCCGGGCGGCGCGGAACTTCTCGAACTCCGGATCCGAGCAGTTCCCCTCGACGTCGCCGCCGTCCGGGCGGCGCAGGCGCGCGCTGTCGGGCCGGCGCGGCGGTTCGGCGGCGCGCCGGGAGGCGCGGAACCTCTCGAACTCGGGGTCCGAGCAGTGATGGTCGACGTCCGGCGTGGGCGGAGGCGCCGCGTCGGCGACGGGCGCGGCGGGCGCCGCATTTACCGAGGCGAGCGCCGCATCCACCGAGGCGGGCGCCACATCCACCGAGGCGGGCGCGGTGGTCTCGAGGCCGTCGATGAGCGTCGCGAGGTCGCTCGGCGTCGCGGTCGTCGCTTCCGGTGCGGCCGCCCGGCGGGGCTTGTGCTCGAGGGCCTCGTGTCGCCGGGTCTTGCGGGCCTTGAGGCGGGCCTCGCGGAAGGAGGCGAAGTCGCGGTCGAGGAAGCCGTCGGTCGGTTCGGTCTGGGCGCGCGTCATGATCGAGGATCTCCCCGTGCTGCCGTCCGGAGGCGAGCAACGCTCGTTCCCTTCGGCCGCCGGCTGGCGCGCAGTGACTTGAGGTCCCCCGGCTGCCCCCTTTTTCCCGGTCCGTTCAGCCGGCCTGACGACGCCGGGTCCCTTGTCATCCGGGGTCGTGAGCCTTTAGATGTCGGCTCGCCGGGGGTCCCCGTGGAGATCGATTACGGCCTGCTCAAGCAGGCGCTGCGCGACGTGCTCGACGAGGGCACCGACGCCGGCGCCGAGATCGCCGCCCGCTTCCGCGGCGGCACCCTGATCATCAAGCCGCGCGACGAGGGCCTCCAGCCGAAGGAGGTCCCGATCGAGGACTTCTTCCGCAAGGTGGTGCGGATCCGCGACAACCTGCGCATCCTCGAGCAGAAGGTGAACGGCCATCCGAAGCTCGACCCCGAGGACCGGCGGACGCTCCAGGGCTACGTGACGAAGTGCTACGGCACGCTCACGACGTTCAACCTGCTCTTCCAGGACAAGGGCGACCAGTTCGTGGGGCAGAAGTCGACGTGAGCAAGGGCGGCGTCGAGACGGAGGAGCAGGTCGACACGCGCACGCGGACGATCCCGCCCTACCACGTGGTGCTCCTCGACGACGACGACCACACGTACGAGTACGTGATCGAGATGCTCCGGGCCGTCTTCGGCATGAGCCAGGAGAAGGCCTACCTGCACGCCTGCGAGGTCGACTCGCTCAAGCGCACCATCCTGCTCACGACCTCGCGCGAGCACGCGGAGCTGAAGCGCGAGCAGGTGCACGCCTTCGGCCCCGACCCGCGGATCCCGCGCTGCAAGGGCTCGATGACGGCGATCATCGAGCCCGCCTGAGGCGTGGACCCCGCCTGGTCTGGCCTGCAGGCGGCCCTCGACGCGGCCGGGGTGACGCTCCCCGGAGGCGCGCTCGAGGGGCTGGTCGCCCTCCACGGGCTGCTCGAGGCGGCCGGGGCGCGGCAGAACCTGACGCGGATCACGGCGCCGGCGGAGTGGGTCGAGAAGCACGCGCTCGACGCACTCCTCGGGCTGACCTGCCTGCCCGAGGGCGGCGACCCGCTCGTCGACGTCGGCAGCGGCGGCGGCGTCCCGGGGATCCCGCTCGCCCTCGCGCGGCCGGGCTGGCGCGTGACGCTCGTCGAGTCGGAGCGGCGCAAGGCCGCGTTCCTCGAGGAGGCCTGCCGGGCGCTCGGCCTGGCCGACCGGGTCGGGGTGCGCGCGGCGCGGGCCGAGGCCCTCGGGCGCGACCCGGCCGCGCGCGAGCGCCACGGGAGCGCCGTGATCCGGGCCGTGGCCGCCGCGGCGCCCTGCCTCGAGCTCACCTTGCCGCTCGTCCGCGTGGGCGGGCGGGCCGTCCTCTACCGCGGCCCGACCGAGGCGGCGGCCGACCTCGAGGTCGCGCGGCGCGTGGCCCCCCTCCTCGGCGGCGGCCTGCCCGACCTCGTCGCGCTCACCCTGCCGTCGGGCGCGCGCCGCTGCCTCCTCGTCGTGCCGAAGGTCGCGCCCTGCCCCGAGCGGTTCCCGCGGCGCGAGGGGATCCCGACCAAGCGTCCGCTCACCGGGTAGCCGTCAACCTCGCTTGCCGGTCCGGTCCCGTAACGGCTTCAACGCCATGGCGCAGGGCGACACGCGCACGTCGTTTCCCGAAAGCGGAATGGCTGGCCTCCCTACGGTCGAACGCCAGAGGCCCGGCCCCGGCCTCCTGCCCCGCGAGCGCGAGCATAAGCGTCTGATTTGAAACCTCTTGCGCGGCCCTCCCCCGCGGTCGCCGGGGCGACGCCTCCGGGGCCGGCGCTTGCTAGGGCAGCCCGTCGGTAGGGAAGCGAGAGGGACTTCATGCGCGCAGGCTCGCGTGGCCGCACAGGCCTCGTCCTGACCATCGGCTTCGGGCTCTCGTACCTCGCCCTGGCGCCCTGGCTGCCGTCGCACGACGCGCCCGGCGCGGCCGCGACCCAGGCGGCGGCGACCGCGGCGGCGACCGAGGACGATCACGGGGCCCCCGGCCACGTGTGCGGCCTCGACGCGAAGCTCATGCTCCAGCGCTTCCAGGAGGCGATCCGGGAGCGCGGCGCCGTCCATCCGACCTACGACTACGCCGGGGGCGGGGCCACGGCCCTCGCCGTCCGTGGGCAGGTCGCGGTGGGCCTGGCCGGGCTCGCCTCGGCCGCGGACGTCGAGGCGCTGGCCGCGCGGTACGGGGCGCAGGTCGTGCGGCACCTGCCGTCGATGGCCCAGGCGCTCCTCGGGTGCGACGGCGAGGTCAGGGACCTCGTCGACGCGCTGGGCGCCGACCCGCTCGTGCGCTGGGCCGAGCCGAACATCGCGGCGCGCGTCACCCTGACGCCCAACGACCCCTTCCTCCCCCTGCAGCGCGGGGTGCGCAGCGCGCAGGCGGAGCGGGCCTGGGACCTGACGACCGGCGGCGGGGTGATCGTGGCGGTGCTCGACACCGGCATCGACCCCGACCATCCCGACCTGCGCGCGCGCCTCGTCCCGGGCTACGACTTCGTCAACCAGACGGCGACCCTGAGCGACGACAACGGCCACGGCACGGCCATGGCCGGGATCATCGCGGCCGAGGGCGACAACGGGGAGGGCGTCGTCGGCGTCGCCTACGGGGCGCGGGTCCTGCCGATCAAGGTCGCCGACGCCATGGGCGTGGCGAGCGTCGCCGACGTCGCCGCCGGGATCGACCTCGCCATCCAGCGCGGGGCCCGGGTGATCAACCTGTCGATGGGCACGCCCGTCGGGTCGCAGGCCCTGCTCGACGCCGTGAACCGCGCGTTGAACGCCGGCGTGGTCGTCGTGGCGTCGGCGGGCAACGACCCGGTCCACCACACCATGTTCCCGGCCGCCTACCCGGGCGTCGTCTCCGTGACCGTGCTCGGCCCGGACGGCGAGCTGGGCTACGAGGCGGCCATCTCGGACCGCGTGGACGTGGGCGCGCCCGGCGAGGAGATGGTCACGACGCTGCCGGGCGGGGTCTACGGCTTCGTCGCCGGCTCGAGCGCGTCTGCCGCCTTCGCCTCCGGCGTGGCGGCGCTGGTCGCCGCGCGCGACCCGACCCTCAGCGGGGCGCAGGTGGCGCAGGTCCTGCGCCACGCCCAGACGCCCGTGGCCGCGCTGGCCGACGTCGAGCACGTCTACCGCTTCGGCCGGCTCGACGCCCGGCTCGCCGTCGAGCGGGCGGCGGCCGGGCTGGTCGACGTGGCCGTGAGCGGCCTCCGCGTGTCGCCCACGCAGCCCGTCCCGGGCGGCGCGGCGGTGGCGTGGGTCGAGGTGACGAACAAGGGCAACGTCGCCGCCAACAACGTGATCGTCCGCGTCGAGCGCGTCGACGCGTCCGGAGCCGTGGTCGAGGTGGGCGTCGGGGCGGTGCCGGCGCTCGCGCCTGGCGAGCGCCGCGAGCTGCGCCTCACGTTCACGGCGCCCGCCGCGGGCGTGCCGCGCTTCATCGCCACGATCACGCCGCTGCCCGGCGAGACGCTCACGGCCGACAACACGCGCGACCTCCTGGTGCGCGTCGCGCCGACCCCCGAGGTCGACGTCCGGGTCATCGGGCGCACGCTCACCACGCCCGACCTGGCGAGCGGCCAGGTGACCTTCGGCGTGGTGCTCGAGAACGTCGGCGGGACCACGGTCAACCAGGTCGCCGTGGACGCGAGCATCGTGGAGGTGCGGGCCTCGACCGCGCCCGCGGCGACGCCGATCGCCCTGCCGCGGCAGGTGATCCCGACCCTCGCGCCGGCCGGGCGCGCGACGCTCCAGTTCACCTGGACGCTCCCGGCCCAGCCGCCGGCGGGGATCCTCCGCTTCGAGGCGCGGGTCGCCGGCTCGCCCGGCGAGGCGCGCCTGTCGGACAACACGCTCGTGACCGACTTCTCGCTCGGCGCGCACGGGGCGCTCCAGCCGCTCTACCAGCAGTCGAACGGCGTGGACCTCATCCCGGACGCGCCCTGGCGCGTGGACCCGCAGCGGCCCTACGTGCCGGTGCAGGTGTTCGTGCCGAGCAAGGGCGGCCGGACCCCGGCCACGCGGCTGCGGGTGACGCGCACGGAGGTGCTCGTGCGCGACACCCCGACGGGGCCCGGGACGACGGTCTACGACGACGCGTGGGGCATGCGCCCGGCCGTCGCGCCGCAGGGCCTCGTGATCGTCGACGAGCTGGGGACGCCGCGCCCGGGCGCGACGGCGCAGGACCTGTTCGGCGACGTCGAGCTGGACATGAACGGGCGCCACGACGTCCTGCGCCTGCCGCGCGACGTGCTCGGCGTGCCGCTGAGCCCGACCGCGCTGACCGACAAGTTCGTCGACGTGAAGGTCAGCTGGCAGCAGCGGCGGACGCTCCTGTTCGGGCTGACGAGCACGCGCAGCGGCAGCCACCGGGCGGTCATGCGGGTGCGCTTCTCGCCCACGTCGCTGCCCAGCCTGCCGGGCGAGAACCACTACCACGACGTCCACCACCACACGATCGCGGAGTGGTACTTCGGCTCGCCGCTGGACCTGTTCGCGCCCCGCAAGGCCTACGGCGGGCCGCTGCAGATGGTCTTCGAGTCGGCCTACGCCATGGGCGTGATCTCCGCCCCGACGCAGCAGGCCGCCTGGGGCCGGATCATCACGACGGATCACAACTCGTTCAACAACAGGACGATCCCCGATCCCGATGGGCCGGACCACCGGCCGCCCTTCGGGCCGCAGTCGCCCGCGCGCAACCCCGGCGTCGGTCAGCTCGAGGCGTTCCGCAACGTCCTCGGGCCGAGCGCGGGCGAGGAGGTGGCGTTCAAGCAGGACATCCCCATCCCCAAGATCAACATCCCGTTCGTGAACCAGCTCGTGAACCAGCTGGCGAACCTGCTGCCGGGCGTGCCGCTCGGGGCCCACATGCTCCTCTACCACGCCGACCACGTGGAGGGGCCGTGGCACGGCGGCGGGTGGCTCGTGGGGCCGGGCAACCCGAACATCAACGTCGACCTGTTCCCGCTGCTCAACGACGTGGCGAAGAACCGCCAGGCGCGGCAGGGCAAGGCGTTCACCTACGCGGCGCACCCGTTCAGCGGCCAGGGCTGGCGCGACGAGAACCTGGACCGCGCCTACGGCCTCGACCCGGCGCGGCGCACGCGCGACGAGGTGCACGACCAGACGAACAAGTTCGTGGTCAAGGGGGTCGAGTTCTTCAACGGCCGCGGCACGCGGTCGCTGCCGACGAGTCAGATCGACTTCAACGACCTCAACCCGTGGGCGAACCAGACGTTCAGCCGCGGCGAGTCGGGCTGGGACAAGGGCCTCTGGGTCGGCATGACCGAGTGGCACCGGATGATGGCGAAGACGCTCGAGTACGCGTTCACGAGCGAGCCGGACACGCGCTTCGTGCGCAAGATCTACCAGGCGGGCGGCTCGGACGCGCACGGCGACTTCAACTTCTCGGTCGGGCGCGCGGCGACGCCGCTCTCGATCCAGATGACCTACAACGTGGGCGACGAGGCCTACTACGGCGTGCGCACCTACTGCTTCGCCGAGGGCAAGACCGGCGCGACCCTCGAGGACCGCTGGATGCTCGCCTACGCGGACGGCAACTGCGTGACGACCGACGGGCCGCTCCTCGAGCTGAGCCTCGACGCCGACCGGCGCTTCGACAGCGGCGACCGGCGCTGGCACGACGCGACGCTCGTCGCCGACGACGAGGACGGCCGCATGGGCGGCGATGGCGCGCTCGACGGCGGCTTCACCGCGCTGGTGCGCCGGGGCTCCGACGCGCCGGCGTTCCGCTACCGCTACTCGACCAGCCCCGAGTGGGGCCCGATCCGGGTGATCCACCTCTACAAGACCGAGGCGGGGGCGCCCAACCCGACGCGGCGTCGGGGCCTGGTCGACCAGCTCGTCGGCGTCAACCAGCTCGCGCTGGGCGGCGCCGACCAGGACCTGGTGCAGGCGCTCGACCCCTCCCGCGAGGGGCCGGTGACGAAGATCACCGCCTTCATGGCCGGCGCCTACACCGGCGCGGACCCCGACCAGGGCGACCTCGGGCCGGACGACTACCGCTGCTGGACGAACCCGGTGTTCGTGGTGCCCTACGACGTCGACGTCGACGTGACGGCGGTCGACGCGGCGACCGGCACGATCCCGGCCGGGGCGCTCGAGGTGCGCTGGACGTTCGACATCTCCATGGACCCGACGGCGCGCGACGTCGAGGTCAAGGCCCTCGACGCGCAGGGCGAGTCGACCGACCTGTCGGTGCCCGCGCTGACGCGCCTCGTGCCGCGCGCCGGGAGCGGCTGGTCGGACCGGCCGGGGATCCGCTCGTCGGTGCTGACGCTGACGAACCAGGACCCGATCCCGCTGGGCGGCGACGCCTACCCCACGCCCGGCACGGTGAGCTTCGCCGTCTACTGGCGCGACCCGCCGCGCGACGCCGCCGGCAACGCGCTGAACCCGATCGCCACGACCTTCGAGGCGACCCAGATGGGCGGCGGGCGCGGCACGACCGCGGCGCCGCTGACCGCCGGCGGGCGGTCGGGCGGGAGGAGCGGCGGGGGCAGCGGCCCGTGCGCGCTGAGCGCGCCGTCGGCGCCCGGGTCGCCGCTGGGCGCGGGCCTGCTGGTGGTGGTGGCGGCGCTGGTGGTGCTGCGGCGCCGCGCCGCGCGGGGCTGAGGCGCGGGACTCACCACGGAGCGCACGGAGGACACGGAGGAGAGAAGAAGGAAGCAGCAGGCGCGAGGAGCAGGTTCGGTGTGCTTCCTCACTCTCCTCTCGTCTTCTCTCCGTGTCCTCCGTGCGCTCCGTGGTTCCTTCCTGCGACGGGACCTGGCGAGGGCCGTCACTCCCCCAGCGCCACGTCCACCGCCGGCGCGCGGGCCGGCGCCGCGCGGGCGAAGCTCGGCTCGAACACCGCGGCGTCCCAGGCGGCGGTCGTGGCGACGTCGTCGACCACGACGTTGACCTCGCGGCTGTGGTTCAGGCTCTGCGTGTCGAGGTTGGTGCTGCCGACGATCGCCACGTGCCCGTCGAACGAGGCGTACTTCGCGTGCGCCGCGCCGGGGCCGTTGCCGACGATCGGGGTCCCCGAGGCGTCGGCGAACCAGCGCGCGTCGAGGAGGGCCGCCGCGGCGGGTCCGCCCCGCGCCTCGAGGGCGCGGTGGAGCGCGGTCACGTTCTTCAGGTTCCCGCCGCCCTGGCCAGGCAGGCTCTCCGTGCGCTCGTTGAAGCCGAGGGAAAGGACGAGCTCGACCTTGACGCCCCGCTCGAGGACCGCCGCGAGGAGCGCGCGCTTCACGGCGTCGTCGTTGAGGTTGGGCGAGTGGAGGCGGACCAGGCGGCGCGCGCGGGTGATCGCCGTGAGGAAGGCGGCGCCCTGCGGGTCGCGCGTCGAGTTGGTGAACGGGTTGCCGTCGGCGTGGCGCGTCGCGAGGAGCATGGGCACCTCGCCCGCGCGCCCGCCGTCGCGCGGCAGGGCGGGGAGGTCCTCCCCGGTGGCGCGGCGCCAGGCCTCGACGAAGTCGGCGCGGACGCCCTGGGCGACCTCGCCCTCGACCCGGTAGGCCGTATCGAACCACGGCGTCCCGGCGTCGTGCACGACCTCGAGGTTCGCGCCGCCGACCAGGGCCACGCGGCCGTCGACGACGAGCGACTTGGTGTGCAGCGCGCCCAGGAGCGTGTGCCTGTAGCGGCCGACCTGCACGTCGACCCGGCGCGGGTCGAGGCCCAGGGC
This sequence comes from Planctomycetota bacterium, assembly GCA_023954375.1. Classification (GTDB taxonomy): domain Bacteria; phylum Planctomycetota; class J058; order J058; family J058; genus JAMLIC01. The sequence goes on along the minus strand of JAMLIC010000017.1, from coordinate 93,052 downwards.
GGCCACGGCGGCGCGCAGGCGCTCGAACGAGCCGCCGGCGAGGCGGTGGGCGTTGAGCAGCAGGCGCACGCGCACGGGCGGCGCGTCCTCGGCCGCCGGCCGCGCCGCGAGGGCGGCGATCGCCGCGAGCACCCGGGCGGAGGCCTGGCTCTCCGTCTCCCACACGAACGTCTGGAGCAGCACCTCACGCTCGGCGGCGGCGATCGCCCGGGCGTACTCGCCGAAGATCTCGGGACCCGTGACGAGCGCGCGGGGGTCGGCGGCGTTGCCGGTGGTCAGGACGAGGCCGGCGGGCACGGTCCCGCGCGCGGCGACCGGTCGGACGGCGGCGACGATCTCGGTCATCAGGTCGCTCGCGCCGAGGAGCGCGGCGACGCCCGTCGACGGCGTCTCGCGGCGGAGGACCTCCTCGCCCGCGTCGACCTGCGCGCCGGCGCGCTCGAGCGTCCAGGCGCCGTCGAGCGCGCCGTCGGCGCGCGGGGTGAGGCGCAGACCGAGCCGCGCCGGCCCCGTGTCGGCGCCGGCGAGCGCGCCGGCCAGGCTCGTCGTGGCCACCTCGGCGCTGCCCTCCCAGGCGCCGCCCTGGCGCTCGAGGACGAGGCGGACCGCAGGCGCGCCCGGGCCCCGGCGCTCGACGTGCAGGCGCCCATGGTCGTGCTCGATCAGCACCTCGGCCGCGTAAGGACCTCTCGCCGAGCGGCCCTCGGCGCGCCACACCTCGGCCCGGCCGGCCCGGGCGAGGGTGGCCGCGAGCGCAGCGTCCCCGAGCGGCCCCGGCGGCGGCGCGCCGTGCGCCCGCGCGTCCTGGGCGAGGGCCAGGAGCAGGTGCGCCGCGGCCTCGGCGAGCGCCTGCGTGGTCACGGGGACGCGGGGGAGCGCCGCCAGGCTCCCCGCGAGCGCGCCGCCGCTCACGTCCGGGTCGACGAGGCGCGGGGCGCGGACGCCCTCGCGCGCGGCGGCGCGGGCGAGGCCGGCCTCGATCACCGCGACCACCTGCCGGCGCACGGCGGCGTGCGGCGAGGCGTCGGCAGGTGCCGCGCGCTCGAGGACCTCGAGCGCGGCCCAGGCCTCGGCCAGCGCGGCGCGGTCGCGGTCGGCGCCGCGGCGGGTGAGGCTCGCGCCGTGCCGCCGGCGGAGGGCCGCCGCGCCGGTCGGCTCGCCGCGGGCGGCGGTGAGGGCGTGGGCGTCGTCGATCAGCCGGGCGAGCTCCGGCCAGCGGGTCCGGCCGCTCGCCTCGAGGCCCCGGAGGTCCGTCAGGGGCATGAACCGCCCGGCCGCGGCGCCTTCCTGCGCCAGGGTCGCCGGCGCCAGCGCCACCAGGATCGACCCCGTGAGGAGGAGCGCGCGTCGGTTCATGGCCGTCGGAGGCGCAGCCCCCGTGCCCGGCGCAAGTCACGGCCGTGTAAACGGAGACGCCGCGATTTCAGCCATCATTTCGCCGCGGTGGCACCCCCGTGAGGAGGACGCTCGGACCTGTCCCGTGGGTATCCTCGGGCCGAGGGGGGACGGATGACCCGAGCGGGGGGCCGGCCGTGCGGCGGGTGCGGCTACGTCAACGACGCCGAGGCCCTCGTCTGCTCGCTGTGCCGCGCGATGCTCGGGCCGCCCCGGCGGCGTCCCGACCCGCCGGCGGACGCCGACCCCGCCCCGATCGGGGCGCCGGTCGCCGCGCCACTCGCACCGGAGGAGGATGACGACGCGCGCTTTCGCCCGCCCGACCACCATCTGCGCAAGGTCCCGGTCGAGGAGCCGCCGGCGCCCGGGTCGTGGTCGACGCACGTGCCCCTGCCCGTCGTCCACCTCGCCGCCGGGGTCCCGGGGGCGCTCGCGCTGAACCTCCTCTGCTGCGGCCTGCTCGGCTGGGGCATGGGCGCGCCCGCGCACGAGTTCGGCCACGCGATCTTCGGCTGGCTGCTGGGCTTCCCGTCGATCCCCCTGCCCGTGGTCACCTTCCACGGCCAGCAGTCGGTGGTGGCCTTCGTGCTCGCCTGGGCGGCCGTCGGGACGCTGGTCGTGCGCGCGCGCCCGCCGCTCTCGCTGCTCGCGCCGCTCGCCGCCCTGCCGCTCGTCTTCGGCGTCCTGGCCCTCCTGCCCGTGAAGGAGGTGGTGTTCCTCTGGGCCGGGCACGGCGGGGAGGTCCTGTTCGCGGCGCTGTTCTTCTACCTCGCGCTCCGCGGCGGGCTCGACAAGCCCTACGAGCGCCCGATCTACGCCACGCTCGCCTGGAGCTCGTGGTTCAACAACGTCAACATGTTCCGCAAGCTCATCACCGACCCGGCCTTCCAGTACGTCTACCACGTGCAGTCGTTCCTCATGGCCGACGGCACCAACGACTACTCGCGGATCGCCGCCTACTTCGACACCACCGTCCCGCGGGCGGCCACGGTCGGCCTCGTGACCTCGCTCCTGATCCCCCCGCTCGGCGTGCTCGTGTGGTGGCTCGGGCATCGCCACGAGCTGTGGCGCGACGCCGTCCCCCTGCCCGGGTGGCTCCGCCGCCGGGCCGCGCCGTAGAATCCTCCTCGTGCCCCCGCTGCCCGCCGTCGTGTTCGAGCACTTCCGCGCGCCCAGGAACGAGGGCCCGCTCGACCCGGCCGACGCGATCGGCTGCGTCGAGGGCCGGCGCGAGGACTCCGTCCTGCGGCTCTTCCTGCGGCTCGACGCCGCGCGGCGCGCCGTCGACGCGGCGACCTTCGAGGTCGAGGGCGACCGCAGCTGCCGCGCCGGCCTGTCGCTCGTGACGACGCTGATCCGTGGGCGCCCGCTGCCCGAGGTGGCGGCGCTGACCCCGGAGGCGATCGGCGCCGAGTTCGGCCTGCACCTCGAGAACCTCCCCATGCTCCTGCCGCCGCTCGAGGCGCTCGCCGCCGCCCTGGCCGCCTTGCGCGGCGAGCCCGACCCGTTCCGCCGCGATGGCCGCGTCGTGTGCCGCTGCCTGTTCGTCCGCGAGGGCCGGATCCGCCGCGCCGTGCGCGAGCGCGCCCTGCGCACGGTCGAGGAGGTGCAGTTCTGGACCCGCGCCTGCACCGGCTGCCGCTCCTGCCGCCTGGAGGTCGAGGAGCTCATCACGCGCGAGCGGCGCGCCTGAGTCAGGGCCGTCGCTCGGCCAGCCGCACCAGGCCGCCCGGCGCCGGCGCCTCGGCGTAGTAGCGGCACGGCCGCCCCGCCCCGTAGTCCGGCGCGAGCACGTCCACGAACGCGCACGGCCCGAGCGCCTCGAGGGCGTGCAGGTTCCCCGCGACCGGCCCGCCCGCGGCCACGCCGTCCTCCGGCCCGACGACGCGCTCGCCCGCCGGCCGCGCCAGCCCCGCGGCCGGGTCGAGCCAGTCGAGCGCTCGCAGGCGCAGCCGGCCCTCGACCACGCGCAGGAGGACGTCCATCCGCGGATGGTCGTGGAGCGGGATCCCGCCGCCGGCCGGGAGGAGGAACAGGCTCACGCGCCCGCCCTGGACGACGAGCAGGTCGTCGCCCACCCAGCGGGCGCCGGGCGCCAGACCGGCCAGGCGCTCGCGCAGCGCGGGCCCGAGCGCCTCGGCATCCACGGCCGCCAACGCCTGCTCGAGCGCGTCCAGCGCTGGCGGCGGGCCGAGGTGCGCGCGCGCCGCGGCGAGGAGGGGGGCGAGAGCGTGCATCACGTCGTCATCTGAACCGGGCCCGGCCGCGGGCGCGTGAGCCGACGACGTCCGTCTCAGGGGGTGATCGTCACGGCGGTGCGCGCGACGTCCACGATCGCCGTCGTGCCGGTCTCCATGACCTCGACGTGCAGGGCGCCCAGGCCGACGTTCCCGAGCCCGGCCGGGATCGTCACGTCGACGATCGCCGTCACGCTGCCGCGGTCGGGGAGCGTGAGCGCGGTGGCCGACCCGAGGACGGTCGTCACGCCGCCGAGGTCGAGCGCCACGTGGACGTCGAGGCCGTGGCCGCGGCCGAGCGTCGTGATCGGGACGGCGACCTGCACGGTCTCGCCGCGGGCGAAGGTCGTGCGGTCGGGGACGGCCCGCGCGACCGGCGCGTAGTCGTCGAGGCTGTAGTGCAGGTAGGGCTCGTCCCAGGCGTCGAAGAGCTGGCCGTTCGGCCCGATCCGCGAGTTGGCGACCCACACCTCGAGGTCGGTGTTGGCGTAGACGACGCACTGGAGCGAGTTGCGCCGCATCGCCACGTCCTTCGTGATCTGGATGCACTCGTCGGGGCCGATCTTCACGCCGGCGTTGACGTAGCGCAGGATCCCGTCGGCCTGCCCCTGGTAGCGGTTGCGGTAGGCGCTCGTCGGCCGCGGGTCGCCCGTCGGCCCGGCGCTGCCCGTCTGGCGCGCGCGCATGGTCGGGTCGAGGTAGGCGTCGCCGCGGAACACGGCCTCCGGGATCTTGATCGCGTAGGGCTGGCCGTTCCACAGCGCCTGGTCCTCGGCCGGGTCGTTCGACTCGAAGATCCGCAGGTCACGCTGCGACGACTCGATGCTGATCCCGCGCGGCTGTCCGCCGCGCGTGTCGCCCCGGTCGGCGAACACGAAGTTGCTCCCGTAGGTGCGCCGGTGCGAGCTGAAGATGCGGACGGCGTCGTCGACGCTCGAGCCCGTCGCCAGCAGCTCGCGCGTGGCCAGGATCCACGGCCGCCCGAAGCCCTTGTCGATCGAGAAGGCCCACACCTGCGACACGCCCACGCCGCGCGCGTTGAGCCCCGACGCCGCGCCGATCATGCCGGCCCAGCCCGGGTTGAGGTAGGGGACGCCGCCCTCGGGCTTGGCGATCACCACCAGCGCGTGGTCCTCGATCCCCGAGCCGATCATCAGGTCGACGCAGCGCGTCTGGAACAGCTTGCCGTCCTTGGCGATCGAGCCCCACACCGCCAGGCCGCTGCAGCGGAAGACGTCGAGGTTCACGACCGCGCCGAGGTCGATGATGCTGTTGATGAAGATCAGGTCGGCCTCGGTCACGAACGTGCCGGGGTTGCGCAGGCGCATGCCGTCGACGATCCCGCGCAGCTCCTCGAGCGCGTCCGCGTCGAAGTAGGGGCGCATGACCGCCGCGCCGACCGGGGTCAGCAGCGGCTGGAGCGATGCCGCCAGCCCGATGCCCTGCGCCGCGACGTACTGCGTCAGCTTGCCGAACACGCCCTCGACCTCGTCGCCGACGAGCACGCCGTACTGCACGCCGCGCTCGTAGGAGGTCCCCTTCGTGTGGACGACCTTGCGGCCGCCGTGGTGCACCTCGAGGAAGCCCTCCCCGTGCCGCGCCACGACCGTGGCGCTCCGCGGCCGCGGCGCCGGGGCCTGCGGACCCGCGGGCGTCGCGGTCTGGGAGGTCGTCGGCGCGGCCGTCGCGCCCGCCGCCGCCTGTCCGCCGCCGCGGCTCCCGCCGCCGTCGCAGCCGTGCATCGAGGCCGCCAGGCCCGCGCCGAGGGCGAGGGCAAGGGTCCAGCGCTTGAACGTGTCGATCATCGCGCGCTCGCTCCAGCCGCCGCCCATCACGGGCGGAGGCGCGTCATCTGTCGGCGGGCCGCGGCCGTCAGCCGCGCCCCGTTGTCGGGCCCGAAGAAGCTGGCCAGGGCCTCGTAGCCGCCGTGCCAGTACTCGCGCTCCGAGGTGAAGTAGGCCCCGTGCCCGTTGGCGAGGCCGGCCGTCATCACGTGGTCGAAGCCCAGGGCGCGGCCGTCCTGCTTGAGCGACAGCCCCAGCTCGTGGATCGGCTCGCCGGGGAGCGACGTCAGGACGCCGCGCCCGATGCGGATCGCCTGGAAGCGGAACCGCGTCTCCATCCAGCCCTGCGGGATGCCGAGCGAGATCCCCACGCCCACGCCGATCGTGTTCAGCGCCGAGAGGAAGCCATTGTTCAAGGACGGCCCCGACTGGCCCTGCCGCTGCACGCTCCAGTCGATCGTCGCGGCCCCGAAGTCGACCCACTCATCGGCGCTGCCGAGGAACCCGCCGCTGCTCGTCGCGGCCCCGGCCCGCGCGCGCAGCAGGGCGTCGGCCAGCACCTGCCCGGTCCCGTCGTAGCTGCCGGTGGGCGCGATGTCGCCCTCGCAGCCGTTCAGGAACAGGATCACCCCGCCGGCGCCGGCCGCCTCGGCCTTGTTCGATGCCGAGCCCATGATGTCGGCCGAGAACTCCATGTTCATGCCCATGTGGGTGCCGTGGATGGCGAAGTTCCACACGGTCGCCACGGGGGTGCCGTCCGTCCGGTCGACGCGCAGGACGAGGAGCTCGGGGTCGATCGAGTCCGGCTGCAGGTCCGGCGAGTCGCGGTGGCGGCGGTTGCGCGTGGCGTTCGTCACCTGCTCGCGGCCGAAGCCCACGACCGCCGGGGCCATCGCGCGGTGCGCCCGGACCAGCGCCTCGGCGATCTTGTCGGTGGCCTGCTGGAACACCCGGTCGACGTACATGTCCGCCGCCGTGAGCTGCCAGAACAGGCGCTTGCTCATGCAGCCGGGCCCCGAGTGCGTGTGCGAGGCCGCGACCATCAGGTGCTCGAGGGGGACGTTCACGCCCTGCGCCGCGGCCTTCCGGTGCACGGCCTCGACGACGGCGGCGTCGGTCGCGATCGCGTCGAGCGTGAGGATCGCCACGCTCGTCGAGCCGTTGGAGATGATCACCGCCTTGGCGTACAGCGGGTCGCGCGTGCCGGTGGCCGGGTTGAGGAAGGTGTAGTCGTTGAGCGGGTTGAGGTCCGGGAACGAGCGCCGGCGGACGCCGCCGCCGTAGCCGGCCAGCGGCACGCCCGCGGCCGGCGTGATGTCGACGCTGGCCGCGCCGGCCTGGTAGGCGCCCTGGCCGCCGGCCGTCGACGGGCCGCGCCCGGGCACGGCCACGCGGCGCGCGCCGGTGGTGAAGCGCACGATGTGATCGCGGCCGAGGCGCTCACCCGCCGTCCCGGCCACTCCCGGCGTGACCGAGAGCACGTGCGCCCGGTGCGGCTCGAGGGGCGCCGTCGGCGCGACCTCGACCACCCTCGGCGTCACGAGCGAGAGCGTCACGGCGACCGGGCCGAGGTCGCTGATCAGCGTGACCGCGCCCGGCTGCAGCGTCGCGGCGTCGATGTCCGCGTCGAACATCACCTGGAGGCCGAGCCCCGGGTCGACGTCGGTCGCGCCGTCATCGGGCGCCGTCGTCAGGACGGAGAGGCCGCTGCCGATCGCGGCCGCCGTCGAGCCGACGCCGGCGCCGCCGCCCGAGCTGCCCCCGCCGCAGCCGGGCGCCCAGACCGCCAGCGCGACGACGAGGCCGATCGACAATGCAATGCCCCTGGCGGCGCCGAGGCCCGGCGCGCCGTGGAGCGCGAGGTCGTGTTTCATCGGTGAACCCCTGAACCCGCCACGTGAGCAGCAAATGAAAGACCTCGTCAAATCAAGCCGCGGTAAGCGGCTCCTCGGAGTCCTCCTTCCACTTTCCAGATCTGGACGGCGGATCTTCAGAATGCGGCATCGCCTCGCTAACTCGTGCTCGGGGACGGGGCGACGGTGTGAACGATGTGTGCAGGTGCGCACGCTGGACCCGATCCGCGATCCCCGGTACGCGGCGCAGGCCGGTCCCTCGGAGGAGGGCCCGGCCTGCGCGCTGGAGAGGTCCGTCGGGTGAGGGCTAGCGGACCGTGAAGTAGAACGGGTTCGACTGCTGCGCCCCGTTGCGGACGATGAGCGGGCCGCTGGTCGCGCCCGGCGGCACGATCACCACGAGCTCGCTGATCGAGCCGATGAACGGCAGGTTGCGGGTCGACAGGTTGACGATGTTGATCGTCGGCACGCCGTTGAACGTCACCACCGGCTGCGAGCCGAAGTCCTGGCCGGTGATGCTCACCGGGATGAACGGGCTGGCGCTGTTCGGCAGGACGAGCAGGATCCGCGGCGCCGGGCCGGTGGGGCCGCCGGTGCCGACGGTGAACACGGGGCCGGTCTGGATGACGCCCGCGACCTCGACCGTGACCACGCCGGTCGTCGCGCCGGCCGGCACGAGGACGCGCAGCTTGTGCGCCGCCGGGACGCTCAGGTCGACCGACGAGACGACCGCCTGCACGCCGTTGAAGCGGACGATGTTCGCCGCGGCGACCGGGCTGAAGCCCGTCCCGGTGACCTCGACCTGCGTCCCGACCGGCCCGCTCACGGGCGACAGGGTCAGCTGGCTCCCCGGCGTGGCGGCGCGCCCGCTGACGGGCGTGCCCTTGCCGGCGGCCGCGCCGGGGACCGCCGCCGGGTCGGGGGCGAAGCACTCGATCGAGGCCAGGATGTCCTCGTTCGTGGTGAAGCCGCCGATGACGTAGACGCGGTCGTTCACGGCCACGGCCGCGTGCAGGTGGCGCGGGTCGGCGAGCGAGCTCACCGCGGCGACGCCGGAGGGGAAGCTCTCGATCGTGCCCAGGACCTCCTGGCCGTCGCGCCCGCCGATCACGAGCGCCTGCGCGCCGATCGGGGTGGCGGTGGCCGCCTGGCGCGGGCGGAGCAGGGCGCCGTGCGCCGACCAGGCCTGGCCGTCGAACAGCTCCGCGCTGGCGATCGAGGCGCCCGCGTCGTCGGCGCCGCCGACGGCGTAGATGCGGCTGTCGACCACCGCGAGCGACGCCTCGGCGCGCTCGGCGCCCATCGCCACGGGGATGAACAGGTCGTTGGCGATGTCGTAGACCTCGGACGGCGCGGGGAGGGCGGCGCCGATCGAGCGGTAGCCGGAGGCGAACAGCACCTGGCCGTTGTCCTGCGCGTGGGCCTCGCCGCCCGCGCGCGGGGTGCTCATGAGGCCGGCGGTCGGCGCGATCGTGTTCGAGTCGCCGCTGTAGACGTCGGCCGTGCGCGAGACGACGGGCTGGCCGGCGCTGAACGTGTAGCCGCCGGCGATCATCACCTTGCGCCCCTGGTCGAAGGCGCTCACCGTCGGCGCGGCGCGGCCCTCGCTCAAGGTCGGGCCGGCCGTCCAGGCGCCGGTGGTCGGGTCGAACAGCTCGGTCGTGCTCAGCGCCGCGCCGAAGCGGGTGCTGAGGCCGCCGACGACGAGCACCTTGCGCGTGGGCAGGAGCACGGCCCCGTGCTGCATGCGCGGCGTGGTCATGGGCGAGGCCGCCGTGACCGTGCCCGTCGCCGGGTCGAGGACCTCGACCTCGTTGGTGGCGGCGGTCGGGCCGACGAGGCCGCCGACGATGAGGATCCGCCCGTCGTGGAGGAGCGTGGCCGTGTGGTAGACGCGCGCCCGCTGCAGGGGGCCGACGTTGGTGACGCCGCCGCCGCTGGTGATCGGCGGCGCGACCGAGGCGGAGGAGCGGCCGGAGCCGCCGGAGCCGCCGCAGCCGACGACGAGGCCGCCGGCCGCGGCGAGGAGCGCGAGCGAGGCGCTCGCGCGGAGGGTGAGTGGACGCATGGAGCCTCCAGGATGGGAGGTGGCTGGATGGGGAGGGGCAGAGCGGATTCCGCCCCCGATGGCCTCCGCAATAGCAACACCGGGGCCAGGCAACTCGCGTTGGCGGCCGCGTGCCGTAAGGTGAGTGAAATAACAAGTTGCGTGCAGCGAGCGGCGTCCAGAAGTGAACCGTTCCGAAACCCAAGCTCGACGGGTATCGAAATCCTGAAAGACCGTTACGCAGGGCGTCCACCGCAGCAGAAGTCAGCACCCAGTTTCGGGTACTCGCAGCGTGGCGGTTGCGCCTTGGCGCCTTAATCGGATCACGGGTAGACGCTTGTGGCGACGCGATCACGGGCCGGGCTTTGCTGTCCGAACCTGGACCTACCCGGGAGGCTGAACCGATGCTCGGACGCGCCCTGCCGCTCCTCACCCTGACCTTCGTCATCGGCTGCGGCGGGGGCGGCAGCAGCGGCGGCGGCGCCTCGACCGCGGCGGGCGCGACGGCCGGGACGACGACCTCGCCGTCGGCCGCGATCGCGGACGTCACGAGCGTGCGCCTCCCTGGCGCCAGCGTGCTCGCGGGCGACGTCCCCGTCGTGTTCAGCGTGGCCGACCCGGCCGGCGCCCCGGCCACGGTCGCCGTCAGCTACAGCGTCGACGGCGGCGCCTCGTGGCATACGGCCACCCCCGCGGCGACGAGCCCCGGCCTCTCGAACCTCGCCACCGGCCCGGCGCCCGGCGTCGAGCACACGTTCATCTGGGCCACGGCCACCGACATCCCGGGCCTCGCCGGCGCGCACGTGCGGGTCGCCCGCGTGGGCGCCCCCGGCCAGACGGCGGACGTCGCGGTCGTCGACAACGCCCCGCTCAACACGGCGGTGCGGCTGAACCGCCGCCCGTACCTGCAGCTGACGACGCAGACCTCGACGATCGTCTGCTGGCGCACCGAGGCCGACACCGACAGCGTCATCGAGTGGGGCCCGACGCCGCTCCTGGGTCAGGTCGCCGGCAACCCTGGCGCCCGCGCCAAGTCCCACGACGTCGAGATCGTGGGGCTCCAGCCCGGCACGACCTACCACTACCGCGTCTCGAGCGGCGGCCGGCCGGTGACCGCGCGCGGGACGTTCACCACGGCGCCCGCGTCGAACGTCGCCGACTTCACCTTCCTCGCCTTCGGCGACAGCGGCACCGCCAGCCCCGAGCAGCTCGCCCTCGGCCGGCGCATGGCGACGGAGCAGGCGGACTTCGCCATCCACACGGGCGACGTGATCTACCCCTACGGCGCGCTCGCCAACCCGGTGGGTGAGTACAACGAGCGCTTCTTCCGCCCCTACGAGGACTTCCTCGACCGGCTGCCGATGTTCCCCGTGATCGGCAACCACGACCTGATCGCGCTCCTCGGGCAGCCGTTCAAGGACGTGTTCCACCTCCCCGACAACGGCAGCTCGATCGCGAAGGAGCTCTACTTCTCGTTCGAGTGGGGCGACGCCAAGTTCATCGCCCTGGAGACGACCGGGCTGTTCCTCGTCCCGGTGGGCGACCACGCCCGCTGGCTCCAGCAGGAGATCCAGAGCAACACGAAGAAGTGGCTCATCGTCTACATGCACATCCCGCTCTACTCGTGCGGGAGCCACGGCGACAACGTCGTCCTGCAGCACGTCCTCGGCCCGCAGTTCGAGAACGGCAAGGTCGACCTGGTCATCGCGGGCCACGACCACAACTACGAGCGCACGCGGCCGATCAAGCAGTTCAACCGCGACCCGAGCTACCCGGGCCTCGTCCACGTGATCACGGGCGGCGGCGGCGCGGGCCTGCGCGGTGTGAACCCGAACTCGCGGACGGCCGTCGCGGTGCGCGCGCACCACTACATGAAGTTCCGCGTCCAGGGCGACGAGATCCACGGCGAGGCGATCGACCTCAACGGGCAGGTGATCGACGCGTTCACGGTGCAGAACATCCCCTGACCCGTCGCCGCAGACGACGTGCCCCGGCCCGCCGGGACCAGCTATCCTCTCGCCCATGCGCGCGACGCTGCTCCTGGCCCTGCTCGCCCTCCTCGTCACCCCCGCCCGCGGGGACCAGTCGTCGCTGACGCTCGAGGTCCAGGCGGACGGGCGCGGCCAGCTCCGGCTGGAGGTCACCGAGGACCTGGCGACGAGCGCCCGCCTGCTCGAGGGCGCGACGACGACCCAGGCCCTCGAGCGCCGGGCGCAGGAGCTGGCCCTCCAGCGCCTCGGCCGCTGGGAGGGCGTCGCCTGCTGGACGGGGATCGTGGCCGGCGTCACCGGGGAGCGGCGCGTGCGCCTGCGGGCGACGGGCTGGTTCGAGGACCTGCGGCAGGTGCGCGAGGCCGCGGCCGGCGACGACGCGCCCGGGCTCGCGTTCGACCTCGTCGTCGACGACGCGACGCTCGTCGTCTCCGTCCGCGAGGGCGCGGCGCGGGACCTCCCCGACCTGCGCGACCTCGCGGGCCTGCTCGCGCGCGGGGCCGAGGGCGTGTCGCTCCTGCGCGAGGTCACGAAGGAGCTCCTCGCGATGAACGCCCTCGCGGGTCGGCGCCACGAGGTCGCGCTGGTCCTGCCGGCGGACGTCGCCGAGGCGCCGGGCGCCACGACGGTCGACGGCCGCCGGGCGGCGTGGGTCGTCGACGGCGAGGCGCTCGCCGCGGCCGTGGACGCGGTCTACGCGCGGGCCGAGGCGCTGGCCGGCCAGGTCGAGGCGGGCGACCTGACCCTCGACGAGGCCACGGCGCAGCTCGTCCCGGAGGCCGCCGAGCGGCGGATCGTCGCCCGCGCGGCCCTGCCGCCCGAGGCGGCGCGCGCCGAGGCCGCCGACGCGTTCGGCCGCTCGTTCGACGCGGCGCAGGGGGCGTGGGCGTCGTCGATCTGGCGGGGGCGACTGGAGCGCTGGCGCGCCTGGCCCCCGCGCCCTCGAACCCGCCGCCGAGCCGGCGCCGGCCGCCGAGCCCGCGCCGGCCGCCGAGCCCCGCCGGCGGGCGACGTCGCCCCGGTCGTCACGCTGGCCGTCACGGCGCGGCCGGCCCGCCGGCCGCGGCGCCTGCGCAACGGGGCCTGGACGCTCGAGCCCAACGACGACCCGGCCTCGGCAGCGACCCTCGAGCCGGGCGCCTACCGCGGCCTCACGCTGCGCGGCGAGGACTGGTACCGCGTCGACGTCCCGGCGGGCCACGAGGTGAAGGTGGAGATGACCTTCGACGTCCGCGCGGCCGACCTCGACCTGGCCCTCCTCGCGGCCGACGGCGCCGTCCTCGCGACGAGCGAGGGCCTGGGCGGGCGCGAGCGGCTCCGCGTGCTCCCGCTGACGCCCGGCCCGCACCTCCTGCGCGTCCACGCGCCGCCGGGCTGGGCCGGTCCGCGCGCGCCGGCCTACCAACTAGACGTCGAGGTCGTCCCCTGGACGGCGGCCGACCGCTTCGAGCCCAACGCCCCGCCGCACCCGCCCGCGCGCCTCGCGCCGGGGTCCTACGACGACCTGGTGTGCACGGGCGAGGACCGCTACGCGGTGGTGGCGCCGATCGGGTCGCGCGTCGACGTCCACGTCACCTGGGCCGATGACCAGGGCGACCTCGACCTCACGCTCGTCGACGGCGAGGGGCGCCTGCTCGCCCGGGCGGGGCAGGGAGGGCGCGCCGCCTGCCACGCCCCGCCGGCGGGGGACGTCGTCGTCCGCGTGACGGGCGACGAGGGGACCCGCTACCGGCTCACGGTCGCCCTGGCGGCCGGGCCGGCGGCCGACCGCTTCGAGCCCAACGACGCCCCCGGCGCCGCGCGCGACCTCCCGCCGGGCGAGCACGGCGACCTCCGGCTCCTCGGCGACGACTGGTACCGCGTCGAGGTCCCGGCCGGCCACGTCCTGCGCGTGCGCGCCACGTCCTCGGCGGGCGAGGGCGACCTCGACCTGGCCATCCACCGCCCCGACGGCGCCCTCCTGCGGGCCGCGGCCGGCCCCGGCAACGACGAGCGCCTGGAGGTCGCGCCCCCCGCGGCCGGGCCGCTGCTCTTGCGCGTGCACGACGCGCGCGGGGCGGCCGCGCCGCTGCCTTACACGCTCTCGGTCACGACCGTCCCCCTGCGCCCGGCGGACCGCCACGAGCCGAACGACTCGCCCGAGCAGGCGCGCGACCTCGCCCCGGGGGAGCACGACGACCTGCGCTGCACGGTCGAGGACTGGTACCGGGTGGCCCTGCGCGCCGGCCAGCGGCTCACCGTCGTCGTCCTGCTCGACCCGGCGCAGGGCGACCTCGACCTGGAGCTCTTCGCGCCGGACGGGCGCGCGCGCGCCGCCTCGACCGGCGTCGGCGCGCGCGAGGAGGCCACGCTCCTCGCGGAGCGCGACGGGCCGCACCTCGTCCGCGTCTACCGCGGCGAGGCGCCCTACCGGCTGGTCGTCACGGTGGAGTAGCGGGGCCGAGGGCCCAGGCGATCAGCGCCGCCTCCGCGGCCGCGCGCACCTGCGCCTCGTCCGCCCCGGTGCGCTCGAGCGCGCGCACGAAGGCGTCGACCACCGGCTCCACCTGCGCCGGCGTCGACACCGTCGGGCGCAGGCGCTCGAGCACGAGCGCCGCGTTGGCGGCGTGCGCGCACACCCAGGCCGCGTGGTAGCCGGCATAGAGCTCCGGCGTGTCGACCGCCCACTCGGCGTGGAAGTCGGCGCGCTGGCCGAGGTCCTGCGCCGCCCGCTCTGCGCCCCGGCCCGCGGCGCGCGCCGCGAGCGCCGTCTCCGGGCCGGGCCGGTCGGCCCAGGCGGCCGCCGCCGCGAGCGCCGCTCCCGGCCGCCCGTCGTCGGGCGCCTGGGCCGCGAAGCGGGGCAGCGCCTCGGCGCCCGCGGCGCACAGGCCGCGGACCACGATGACGCCGCCCCACGGGGCGAGGTCCGCCAGGAACACGGTCAGGTCGAGGGTGGCGTGGACCTCGTCGCCGAGCCCCAGGGCCTGACGGGCGGCCGGGTGACCGAGGTGGCCGGCGAGCTCCAGACGCTCCTCCGGAAGCTCGCCCCGGCGCACCCGCTCGAGCAGGAGGCGCGGCGCGGCCTCCGGGTCGTGCGCGGCCTGGCGCTCCAGCCCTCGCAGGCGCTCGTCCACGAGAGGAGCGTACCGCGCCGAGGACAACCCTGCCAGGCTGTGTGTCCGTGGTCAGGGGGTGGTGGCAACTGGACGGCTTGCGGCGTGAGAGTTATGGCGGCACCGCCGTCTCTGCGTCCGCGGCAACGCCATTTAAGCCACTGGCCATCCGCGAACAGCGTCAAGAACTGCCCACGGTGTTGACGAAGTGCCGAGGGCGATCGGTTCACGGAGCCGCAACGCGCTCTCAAGTCCTTTTCAGGCAACCACTCGCCCGTGGTACCCGGCGTGTTCAGGGCTCTCCCGCCGGTGAGGGTCCGGCGGGAGAGAGGGAGCGATGGCCACGACGACGATGATCGAGATCCGCTGCGCGTGTGGCCGGCGGGGGCACATCAACTCCGGCCTGGCCGGCCGGTCCGTGCGCTGCACGGGGTGCGGGGGGAGGGTCCGGGTGCCCGCGCACACGCCTTCGAGCGAGCAGGTCGCCCTCGGGTGGGCGCCGCCGGCGCCCGAGCCCGCGCTCGAGCTCCTGCCCCCCGTCGAGCGCCCGGCCGCGCGGTGGGAGCCGCGCCGCGGCCGCCTCGGAGATGCCGCCGGCGACGAGGGCGGGGAGCGCCGCCCGCCGCGGCGCGGCAGCGCCTTGGCGGAGGTGAGGCGCCGCGACCTCGTCTACGAGGGGCACCTGCGGGCGATCTCGCTCTGGAACCTGCTGAGCGGCGCGCTGGGCGTCGTCGGAGCGCTCCTGATGGCGCTCGTCGGCGTCTGGGCGGGCGCCGCGGGCATCGGCCTCGGGCTCGCGTTCGTCTGCTGCAGCGTGAGCCTGCTCGTCGGCGCCCTGGGCTGGGCGCTCTGGATGTACCACGGCGCCGGCCGCGCGCTCTTCCTGGTCCTCGGCGCGCTGGCGATGCTCGGGCACCTCCTGGAGCTCCACGAGGCGCCGGGGGTGATGAAGCTCTTCGTGCTCGGGCCCATGGGCTGGACGGGGGCGATCGTCTACGTCCTCGCCAGCGCTCGCGCCGCGCACATCTGCACGGCCGAGTACCGGGCGCTCGTCGCCCGGACCGCGCCGTACGCCGCCGTGCGCTGGTGGTGCAGCCCCTTCTTCTTCGTGCCGATGGTCCTGTTCGCGCTCTCGGCCACCGCGTCCCTGGTCATGCTCGGCGCGGCGCTCGTCATGCGGTTCTGACCGCCCGGGCCGGGGGCGCCGCGGCGCCCCCGGCCGCGCGCCTTCACACCCGCTCGATGAACAGCCCCTCGGGCCCGGGCAGGGCCCGGTACTCGTGGCGCTCGCCGTAGGCGTGCAGCACGTAGGCGCCGCGCGGGTCGCGGTGGAGGTCGGCGGCGGTGATCGTGTCGCCCTCGAGCACGCCGACCCACTCCTTGAGGCGATGCAGCTCGAGCGGCTCGCGCTCGCCGTCCTCGCCGGGCCGGTTGGCGAGCACGTTGAAGAACCGGCGCCGGTAGCGCGAGAGCTCCTGCTCGACCTCGCGGCGCGCGCGCCAGGCCTCGGCCTTGTCGCGGTTGAGCGTGTCGAGCTCGATGCAGCTCAGGAACGAGTCCTTCGCCAGCTTCAGCTGCCCCGTCGCCCGGAAGGCGTGACCCAGGATCAGGTGCGCCCGCGCGTAGCTGGCGTTGCGCTCGAGCGCCGCCCTGCACAGGGCGATCGCCGCCTGGGGGTTCTTGAGCTGCAGCTCGACGCTGCCCAGGTTCATGTGGTTGCGCGGGTCCTCCGGGTAGACGTCGCGCGCCTTGGCCAGGAGCTCGCGCGCCCGGCGCAGGCTCTTCTCCGAGGGCGCCTCGCCCGGCTTCGCCTTGAGGAACTTGTGCGACTCGAGGGTCAGGCGGCGGCTCTCGCAGTAGCGGAGCTTGGCCTTGGCCTGCTCCACCCACTGCCGCGCGACGTCGTCCTTGCGCCGCGAGAAGACCTGCACGATCCGCTTCAGCGCGTCCTGCGCCTGCTTCAGGTCGGGGTTCAGCGGCTCGCTCATGTGGTAGTCGGCCTTCCACCACAGCGCGAGCGGGTTGTTCGGGTCGCGCTTGAGCGCCTGCTTGTAGGCGTCGAGGGCCCCCGTCCGGTCACCCTGCGCGCGCCGGACGTTGGCCTGGTGGATGAGCCCCCGCACGTCGTCGGGGTACTCCTCCATGAAGCGCCGCAGGTGCCGCTCGGCCCCCTGGAAGTCGCGGGCGCGCTGGCAGCGCAGGGCGTCGCGCAGGAGCGCCTCGCGCTGGTCGAGCTTCCCCGCCACCGGCGCCGAGAGGACGACCAGCTCGTCCTCGACGTCCTCGGCCGAGGTGACGGTCTCCGACTCGTCGTCCTCGCCCCCGCGGTCGCTGTCCTCGTCCGGCTCGTAGCCGTCCTCGTCCTCGCCGAAGCGCTTCTTCGGCGGACCGTCCTCCGTCCACGACGAGCGTGACGGCCGCGGTCGCTTCGCGGGCGACGGCTTCGCGCCAGCAGCAGGCTTCGCGCCGGGCTTCGCGCCAGCAGCAGGCTTCGCGCCGGCCACAGGCTTCGCGCCGGGCGCCGGCTTCGCGCCGGCCACAGGCTTCGCGCCGGGCGCCGGCTTCGCGCCGGCCACAGGCTTCGCGCCGGCCACAGGCTTCGCGCCGGCCACAGGCTTCGCGCCGGCCACAGGCTTCGCGCCGGCCACAGGCTTCGGGCCAGCAGCAGGCTTCGCGCCGGCCACAGGCTTTGCGCCGGCCGCAGGCTTCGCGCCGGCCGCAGGCTTTGCGCCGGCCGCAGGCTTCGCGCCGGCCGCAGGCTTCGCGCCGGCCGCAGGCTTCGCGCCGGCCGCAGGCTTCGCGCCGGCCGCAGGCTTCGCGCCGGCCGCAGGCTTCGCGCCGGCCGCAGGCTTCGCGCCGGCCGCAGGCTTCGCGCCGGCCGCAGGCTTCGCGCCGGCCGCAGGCTTCGCGCCGGCCGCAGGCTTCGCGCCGGCCGCAGGCTTCGCGCCGGCCGCAGGCTTCGCGCCGGCCGCAGGCTTCGCGCCGGCCGCGGGCTTCGCGCCGGCTGCGGGCTTCGCGCCGGCTGCGGGCTTCGCGCCGGCCGCGGGCTTCGCGCCGGCCGCGGGCTTCGCGCCGGCCGCGGGCTTCGCGCCGGCCGCGGGCTTCGCGCCGGCCGCGGGCTTCGCGCCGGCCGCGGGCTTCGCGCCGGCCGTGGGCTTCGCGGCCTTCGTCGCCTTCGTTGCGGCCGCGGCCTTCGCGCCGGCCGCAGGCTTCGTCGGCTTCGCGGCCTTCGGCGCCGGCCGCTTCGCCTCTGCCTTCTTCTTCGTCTCGGCCTTCTTCGTCGCCTCGGGCTTCTTGCCGGACGCCGCCGGCCGGGCCCCGGGCTTCTGGCCCTTCGTCCGCTCGGGAGCGGCCTTGCTCTTCATGGAATCCCTGGCTCTCGCGGACCCGTGGCCTCCGGTCGGACGCACCGCCGCACGCCGCCGCACCGCCTCCGTCGTCACGCGCCCCTCACCGTCCATCCGGCGCCGCGGCCCGCTCGTCGCGCGCCACCTCGCCTTGCCTCTCGCCGCCGGGGCCGTCGTCGGCCCCCAGCCCGAACGCCTCGCCGAACACCTCGAGCACCGTCGAGGAGGGGACGGCGTAGCCCTCGTTCTCCTTGCCCGTCGCCACCATGGTCGCCAGGCCGACCACGCGGCCGTCGAGCCCGACCAGCGGTCCGCCGCTGTTGCCGGGGTTCAACGCCGCGTCGGTCTCGAGGTACCGCGTCCCCGGGTTCCCGAGGTCCACGGCCGCAGCGGACACGATACCGAACGTCACCGTCGGGTTCGGACGCTCGTCCGACTCGCGCAGCCGACGCACCCCGAGGAGGGGGTCCGTGAGCACGTCGCGCCCCGGGAACCCCATGGCCAGCACGGGCTCCCCCGGCCGGGCCATCCCGGGCCGCAGGGGGACGGGCCTCGGCCGCTCGCCCAGGAGGCCCTCGACCCTCAGGAGCGCCAGGTCGCGCTCCTCGTCGTAAGCCACGAGCGTCGCGTCGACGCGCCGCCCGTCGGTCAACTCGCAGCGGATGCGCGCCGCGTTGTCGACGACGTGCGCGCAGGTGAGCACGAGCGACTCCGTGACGAACACGCCCGAGCCCGAGCCGTCCGAAAGGTCGAAGGGCCCGAGGACCAGGTAGAGCGGGAAGCTGATCACCCGGTAGGGCCACTCCCAGTAGGGGTGGGGGTTCACGAGCGAGCCGAGGCCCTGGAGCAGCCCGACCAGGTAGCGGCCCACCGGCTTGAACACCCGCGCCTCGGACCTGATGCGAACGAGCGATGGGCGCATCTGCTCGGCGAGCTCGACGAGCTCGGGCCCGGGGGAGACGACGACCACGCCCGAGGCCAGCCAGGCGACGTCGCGCGCGCGCGGCTCGCTCCCGGCGCCCTCCGACTGGCAGCCGTTCAGCGCGAGCAGGGCGGTGACCAGGCCGGCCGCGGCCACCGCCCGCCGGCTCATGTGTTGCTCCCCGCGGGGAGCACGGTCATGAGCGGCTCCCGTCGCGGCTGCGCGGCGGGGAGCCGCCGCACGAGCACGATCTGACCGGCCGATGGGCTGCGCAGCAGGCGCACCTGGTGCCGCGGGCCGATCGGCCCGTGCGCGTCGAGGATCCGCGGCTCCGCCACGGTGGTGTCGATCGCCTCCTCCACCACCCGGAACCCGAGCGCCTCGAGCAGGCGCCGGGTCAGGACCAGCTCGCTCGGGCGGAACAGCGCGCCCTCCAGCGCCAGCTGGTTGCGCGTGCGCAGGCACTCCCCGCGCGTCCCGAAGCTGTAGGCGCAGCTCCCCTTCGGACGCTCGTGCGGGTCGAGCCACAGCCCGCCCTTGCCCGGCGCCGTCGCCGGCTCGCCCGGGCAGCGCGGCGCCGTCGGGCAGCGCGGCTGGAGCTGCTGGTGAACGACCTTCGAGACCTCGAAAGGGACGTCCGACCCTCGCTCGTGCGCCCACAGCAGCGTGCGCGACTGGGCCAGCCGCAGGATCTTCAAGCAGGCCTCGCTCGCCAGGAGCCAAACCCTTGCAGGGCGGGGTCTTCGCCATGGGTCAACCATGGCATCGGGTCGAACGCCGGGATCTTAGCCTCGACCACCGACTTCAACAACCTGCCGGGCGAACGCGGGCGCGCCGTTGCCTCGCGGCGGGCCGTCGAGTCTACTGGAGTGCGCCAGCCGACGCCGTAACGGCTTATTGCGCAAGGAGCTCTGGCGCGCGTGCCCAGGTTCGTCCCCTGCCGGACAGCCCACCTCGCGCACGAGCTCGCGCTCCACTTCGAGCCGGGCGACCGGGCCGGGTTCTGGGAGCTGGTCCGGGTCGTCGAGGACCTCTACCACCACTATGCGTCGGTGGAGGGGCGGCTCGTCGAGGCGCTCTACGCGCCGTTCGACCCCGACGCCGAGACGGTCCCGCCGGCGTCGGCCCTCGAGGCCTCCGTCGCGCGGCTCCAGGACCGCCTCGGGCTGCTCCTCGCGCGGGCGAACTTCGAGCGCGTGCCGGCCGACGTCCTGGTCACCCGGAGCGACCGCGAGGTGCTCGCGCGCCTCAAGATCGACCCCGACCTCGATGCGCTCGAGGACCTCGCCATCTTCGTCCGCGGCCGCGGCCACAAGGCGGTCACGCTCCGCCCGGTCCGCAAGTTCTTCCGCCTGGAGGAGCGCGAGGTCCCGACCTACCGGCGCGTGGCGCTGCTCGTGCGGACGCGCCGCGACCCCCACGTCACGCTCCGGCTGTTCAAGGACGTCCCCTGTCAGGACCTCGAGCTCCTGGTGCCGACGGTCCGCGTGAAGATGCGCCTCCTCGACAAGCTCAAGCTCTCGGGCTCGAGCGGGGCCGCCGCCGTCTCGGCCTGGAAGCTCCTCCGCGCGCTCTACGGCTACGCGCCCGGGATGGCCAAGCTCCTCGCGGTGCCGTTCCAGGCGCTCCTCCTCCCGGTGGCCGTGCTCATCACCGGCATCTACGGGAGCAAGACGCTGCTCGACTACGCCAAGATCCGCGCCAGCTACATCAACGCCCTCGCCGAGCACCTCTACGCGATCACCATGGCCAGCAACGGGCCGGTCGTGGCGCGGCTGGCGACCATGGCCGGCGAGGAGGACACGAAGGAGGTGCTCCTCGCGTTCGCCGTCCTGGCGCGCGCCCCGGGGCCGCTGACGCCCGAGGAGCTGCGCCAGCGCGCGGAGGCGCTCCTGTGGGATCGCTACCGCGCGCGCGTCCAGTTCGACGTGGCCGACGCCGTGCACAAGCTCGATGAGCTGGCCCTCTGCGCGCGCGACGCCGCCGGTCGCCTCACGGCGCTGCCGGTCGACGCCGCCCTGCGCAACCTCGACGGCGCGTGGGACGACGTCTACGCCTCGCGGCCGCGCGGGTCGCGGCGGCTGCGGGCGCTGCCGGAGGCGTGACGCGCGAGCGCGTCGTCGAGCAGGACGCGCAGCCACTCGACCCGCGACACGCCTGCCGCCGCCAGGGAGCGCGCGTAGAGCCCCTGCTCCTCGCGCCGGAGCGCCGGCTCGAGCGACGGGTTCGGGTTCACCTCGAGCACCACCGGGCCGTCGGGGCCGAGGCGCAGGTCGACGCGGCCGTGCCCCACGCCGCCCAGCGCGTCGTAGGCGGCGCGGGCGACGGCCTCCGCGCGGCGCACGAGGTCGGGCGCGACCCGCGGCGGGGCCTCGAGCCACCAGGTCCCCGGCGGCGCGTGCTTGTCGGCGAAGGCGAGGACGCGCGCGAGCGCCGGGACCTCGGGCGCGAAGGCCACCTCGACCGCGGGCAGGACCCGCCCGGCGAGGACCGGGACGGAGAGCTCGGGGCCCGCGACGAGCTCCTCCACGACGACGCCGCCGTAGGTCGCGCGCGCGGCCGCCGCGGCCCCCCGCGCGTCCGGCAGGTCGGCCGCGACGGCGACCCCCACGCTGCCGCCGCCCTCGCGCGGCTTGACCACCAGCGGCGGCCGCAGGGCGTCGAGCGCGTCGAGCGGCGCGGCGTCGTCGAGCACGACGCCGCGGGGGATGGGCACGCCGCGCCGGGCGAGGCGCGCGCGCGCGAGCGCCTTGTCGAGCCCCAGGAGCAGGAAGCCGCGGTCGGCCCCGGCGCAGGGGAGGCCGCGCGCGGCGAGCGCCTCGACCACCTCGACCCCCGGGAACCCGTCGCGCCCGAGCCCCTCGCACAGGTCGACCGCCACGTCGCAGCGCAGGTCGTCGAGGCGGTCGAGCGTCGGGTAGGTCAGGCGCAGGACCTCGACCTCGTGGCCGAGCGCGCGCGCGAGCGCCGCGACCGCCGAGGCCGCGTCGGCGTGGGCGGGGCCGTGCGCGCCGGCTGGCGGCGTCCAGGCCTCGTCGCCGCGCCCCGGCGGGGCGGCCGCCAGGTCGAGCGCCAGCACCGCGACACGCACCTGCGACCTCCCCTCCCTGCCCTGGATCTCTGGCTGTTAGCTGTTAGCTGTTAGCTGTTAGCCGCTGCATGAAAGCTGTCGGTGTCCGGCATCCGCTTCTCCCGAGTGTCGCGCACCACGGCCTCCCTCGGAGAGGCCAACTGCTAATGGCTAACAGCTAATGGCTAATGGCTAACCAAGAGGCGATTGAGAGTCGCTCGCGGCGAGCACGGCCTCGCCCGGCCGGGCGCCTGCCCCGCGAGCGGCGAGCAATCGACGGGTTGAACTATGCCGCTGCGCGGCGGCGGTCGTTCGCGTGAGCCGCCCGGCTATGTGCAGATTGGCGGTCAGCGGGAGGGGCGAGGCTGTCTTGGCACGGGTCGCGAGCGAGGATCTTCGACGAGTCGGCACGCGACGGGGAGCGGGGCGGCCGACGCAAGTCCTTGGGCGGAGGTGCCGAGGACGTGGACCGCCGAGACCGGCGGCCCGAGGAAGGACGCGGCGGGGGAGTGGGCGGGGTCGTGGCGAGGCGCTGCGTCGTCACGTGTCCGGCTCCGGAAGGGGCGCCGACGCGATCTCGCCGGTGGCGGCGTTGATGGCGAAGCGGCGCAGGAAGCCCACCTTGCACGCGGGACAGCGACGCGGGTCGGTGCCGGTGAGGCGCTCGAGGAGCTCGCGCACCGTCGAGGGCACGGGTTCGGGGTTGGTCGTCTCGCCCTCGGCTGCGAGGACGGCGCGAGCCTGTTCGAGCTTGGTGTTGACGTTGCTCGGGGCGTGCACCCCGTAGTGCCGGATCTTCACGAAGCGGGCCGGCAGGATGTGCTGGAGGAAGCGGCGGATGAACTCGACGCCGGAGATCGTCGCCGTCTCGCCGTTCTTGGTGCTGAAGGTGACGTCCTCGGCGTCCATTTCGAGCAGGCGGTGGTTGGACATGCCCACGCGGTGGGTGTAGAGGCCGAGGTAGCGGAAGACCTGCTTGGGGCCGGCGAAGGGGCGCTTGGCGTAGACGACCCACTTCTTGCGATGGAGGCGGTCCTTGAGCTCGGCGAAGGCGTGGCGCTCGACCTCGACGTCGTCGCCGAGGTCGAGCTGGCCGTCGTCGACGAGCTGCGTGAGCCTGGCGAGGAACTTGCCCCGGAAGAGCGCGGAGAGCACCTTCACGGGGAAGAGGAACCGGCTGCGGCCGCCCGCGCTCACCCAGCGCGAGCCGTCCGGCGAGAGGCCGCCGCCGGTCACGATGCAGTGGGCGTGGGGGTGGTAGCCGAGGTCGCGCCGCCAGGTGTGGAGCACGGCGGTGATGCCGGGCGTGGCGCCGAGCCACTTCGGATCGGCGGCGAGGTCGAGGAGCGTGCGCGAGGCCGTGTCGAAGAGGAGCTTGTAGAAGACCCGCTGGTTGCGCCGCGCGAGCTGCTGGAGCTCGCTCGGTAGGGTGAAGACGACGTGGAAGTAGGGGACCGGCAGGACGCGCCGCATGCGCTCGAGGACCCACTTCGCCTGCCGGAGGCTCTGGCACTTCATGCAGTGCCGGTCCAGGCACGAGTTGTAGGCGGGCACCTCGTGTCCGCAGTGGTCGCAGACATCGAGGTGCCCGCCCTTGGCCGCCGTGCGGCACGCCACGATGGCGTCGAACGCGCGCTGCTGGCCGAACGTGGGTACGTAGCGAGAGCGGTACGCCTCGCCGAAGGCGCGGAACACGTCCGCCACCTCGAAGCGAGGGCGTTGCCGTTCGAGCTCGAGGGTGCAGCGCGCGTCGCGCTGCACCGAGCGCTACCCGAGGACTCCGCCGGCTGCCGTGCCGATCAGGTCGAGCGGGCTCTTGCTCGCAGCGATGTGGCGCGTGCTGACGTGCGTGTAGCGCACCGTCGTGCGGATCGACGCATGGCCGAGGACCGCCTGCACGGTGCGCAGGTCCGCGCCTGACTCAAGGAGATGCGTGGCGAAGGAGTGCCGCAGGACGTGGGGCGTGACCCGCTTCGTGAGCCCGCACGCCTCCACCGCGCGCCGGAGCGCGTGGCGGACGGCGCCATAGCTCACGAACCCGTCCGCGCCGTCGCCGGGGAAGAGGCGCTCGCGCCCCGGCTTGGCCGCCTTCCAGTACTCGCGCAGGAGCAGCAGGAGCCGCTCGCTGAGCATGATGTAGCGGTCCTTCTTTCCCTTACCCTCGCGGACGCGGAGAACCATGCGCTTGCTGTCGAGGTCCGCGCACGTGAGGCGGCACGCCTCGCTGATCCGGAGGCCGCCGCCGTACGCCGTCGAGAGGATCGCGCGATGGCGGAGCGACTCGATGGCCGCGAGCAGCTGCTCCACTTCGGTGCCGCTGAGGACGACCGGGAGCGACTTGGGCACCCGTGGCCACGGAATCGTCTCCACGACCTCGGGGCGCTGGAGCGTCCGCGCGTAGAGGAACTTCAGCGCCGCCACGAACATCTTCAAGCTCTCGGGCCCCACCCCGCGAATCTTGTGCAGGTGGAGCAGGAAGCAACGGACCTCCGTCTCGCCCAACTCAGCGGGAACGCGCATGTAATGCGCCACGAACGTGTCGGCGCACCGCGTGTACTCCTTGATTGTCCTGGCCGAGTAGTTCGCGAGCTCGAGGTCCGATACCATGCGGGCGCGGGTCGACTCAGAAAGCATGAGGCACTCCTGGAGCCTCGGGGAGCGGATCTCCTCGGGACCCCAGGGGCCGACTCGCACTTACGGTCAGTGACCACCTCCTGCGGCCCCGGGGATAGCGCCCCCGGGGTCGCAGGAGCGTCTCCGCTCACCCCGCGCTGCGCGACAGGCCTTCGTGGGCCAGCCCGCCAGCTGCCGCGCAGCGGCTTAGTTCAACAGCTAATGGCTAATGGCTAATGGCGAGCGCGCTGACCCCCTTGGCATTGCGCCCACTACCGCGGGGCGGCCGTCACCCCGAGCGCGGCGGCGGCCTGGCGGTCGGCCGCCGCGCCGTCGGCGTCGCCCAGGACCTCACGCGCGTCGGCCCGCAGGAGGTGCACGCGCCCGCCGAGCGCCCCCTCGACGCCGACCCGCAGCAGGTCGGTGAGCAGGACCTCGGCCTCGGCCGGGCGGCGCTGCTCGAGGAGCAGGCGGGCGACCTCCAGGCGCGCCTGCGCGAGGCTCCGGCGCATGGCGTCGAGGCTCAGGTTCATGGCATCGCGGTCGCGGTCCAGCTGCTCGATCCGCCGCTGGTCCTCCTCGCGCAGGTTCCGCAGCTGGAGCGAGTAGGTCAGCGACGACACGAGCGTGAGCAGCGCCAGGAGGAGGCCCAGCGCCGCCGCCACGCGGCTGCGCACGCGATGCCACAGGCGCACCAGCGGCGAGCGGCGGCCGGTGACCTCCTCGCCCTCGAGCCAGCGCGCCAGGTCGTTGCGCAGGTCGCGCACGGTCGCGTAGCGCTGCGCCGGGTCGCGGGCCAGGGCGGTCATGACGATCGTCGCCAGGTCGCGGTCGACCGTGCGCCGCACCCGCCGCACGGGGACGACGTCCTCGACCTCGGCCCGCTTGAGCACCTGCACGGTGTCGATCCCCGTGTGCGGCGGGCGGCCGGCGAGGACCGTGTAGAGGCTCGCGCCCAGCGCGTAGACCTCGCCCGCGACGCCGTAGGGCGCCGTCCCCTTGACGTACTCGGGGGGGAGGTAGGCCGGGCTGCCGACGATGTGGCCCTCGTCGTCCGCCGCGGCGTCGACGTCGGCGATCCCGAAGTCGAGGAGGACCGGGTCGCGCTTGCGGTCGAGGATGATGTTCGCCGGCTTGATGTCGCGGTGCAGGACGCCCTGCCCGTGCGCGTAGTCGACGGCGTCGCACAGCTTCACGAAGAGCTCGGCCAGCTCGCGCTCGGTGAGCGCCTCGGCCGTGACCGCCCGGTGGAGCGGCAGCCCCTCGATGTAGTCCATCGTGAAGTAGTCGACGCCCTCGATGCGGCCGATGTCGTGGATCGCCACGATGTAGGGGTGGCGGAGGCGCGCCACGGCCCGCGCCTCGTGCAGGAAGCGCTCGGCGTCCTGCGGGCGGTCGGAGCGGCTCATGACCTTCATCGCCACGATGCGGTCGAGCTGGCCGTGCCGCGCCTTGTAGATGATCCCCATGCCGCCGCGCGAGATCTCGCCCAGGACGCGGTAGGGCCCGAACTGCCGCTGGGCCCCCTCGCCGAGGAGGAGCGCCCCGGTGCCCGACGCGCGCGCCTCCGACGGGCCGACGGTGTCCTCGACCGAGAGGCGGCGG
The DNA here is from genome assembly GCA_023954375.1 of Planctomycetota bacterium. GTDB lineage: Bacteria > Planctomycetota > J058 > J058 > J058 > JAMLIC01. Next base: position 67,096 of record JAMLIC010000017.1, on the reverse strand, counting down.
AGCTGCTCGGGCCGCTCGAGGCGCACGTCGCAGCGGTTGCACTGGTAGGTGCGCCCGTCCTCGTGGCCGACGACGTTGAACTGGGCGAGGCAGCTCGGGCACACGAGGATCGTGCGCCCCTGCATGGCCAGCACGCGCGCGACCGTGGCCTCGTCGAGGAGGCCGCGCGCGACGAGGAGCTCGCCCAGGCGCAGGAACACGCCGCGGCGCGCCTCGGCGGCCTGGAGCGCGACGGCGCGCTCGACCTCCTCGCGCGGCACGAGCCCCTCGCGCACGAGGACCTCGCCGAGGGGCAGGCGCGCCGTGTCGGCGCTGGCGGGGGTCGTGGGCTCTGTGGTGGGCTCCATCCGCGGCACGTCGACGTTAGCAACCGGCCCGGCGGCGGGCACGCGTGGGCGTCACCGCGGCCGGCGCGGGGGCGCGGCGTCCACGTCCTGCGCGCAGCGGAAGCCCAGCCACGCGCCGCGCGTGCCGGGCTCCACCGGCTCCCGCGCGGTGCAGGCCAGGTCGACCGGGCGGATGTCGACCCAGCTCCCGCCGCGCGCCACGCGCTGCGCGCCGCTGGCCGGCCCCTTCGGGTCGGTGTCGTCGCCCTGATTGCGCGCGCGCAGGTAGTACTCGGCGTCGTACCAGTCGGCGACCCACTCGGCGACGTTGCCCGCCATGTGGTGGAGCTCGTCCTGGCTGCGGCCGGCGGGCAGGGCGTTGACCGGGAGGGTCAGCCGCGGGGCGCCGCGGACCCACTCGGCGAAGCGGTCGAGGTCGGCGCGCGTGGCGATCGGGCGCCCCCACAGCGACTCGGCGTAGACGCAGCGCCCCGGGTCGAACGTCGTCCCCCACGGCCAGCCGCGCCCGTCGGCGCTGCGGGCAGCGCGCTCCCACTCGGCCTCGGTCGGCAGGCGCTTTCCCGCCCAGGCGGCGTAGGCGTAGGCGTCGAACCAGTCGACCCCGACCACCGGCTGCCCTTCGCCGCTCAGGCGCGGGTCGGTCCAGAACTCCGGCGTGTGGTCCTTGTCGGGCGGCTCGAGCGGCGAGCAGTGCCGGTGGCGGTTGCGCTCGTTCCGCTTCAGCCAGTCGAGGAACTGGGCGTACTGGCGGTTGCTGACCTCGTAGCGGTCGATCTTGAACGCCTTGAGCGTGACGCGGCGGCCGGGGATCTCGTCGGCGCGGTCCGCCTCGATCCGGTTGGCGTCGACGCCCATGAGGAACGTCCCCGCGGGGATCGTCACCATGGCCGCGTCGTCCTTGACGGCCTCCGCGCCGCCCGCGGCCGGCGGCCGGTCGGTCGTCGTCGCGCCGGCGCGAGCGCGCTCGAGGCGGCGCACGTCGTCCTCGAAGGCGCCGAGGTCGGCGCCGGCCTTGCGGGCCTCCTCGAACGCGGCGAGCGCGGCGGCGTCGCGCCCCTCGAGGAGGAGGAACACGGCCCGCGCGCGGTGGTCCTGGGGCTCGCCGTGGGCGAGGGCGTGCAGGCGCGCGACCACCTCGGGGTCGAGGTCGGCCACGCGCCGCTCGAGGACCCCGCCCGAGGCGAGCTTGAGCGCGAGCACCCCGCCCTCGAGCCGCTCGACGCGCCCCTTGAGCCCGTCGAGCTCGAACGGCTGCCCGCGCGCCTTCGCGCCGCCCTGCCCCGCGCCCTCGAGCACGGCGCGCGCCGCGCGCGCCTCGTCGCCGCGGCGGCGGAGGGTGGCCTCGGCCCCGCGGACGCGGGCCAGCGCCGGGTGGCGCGCGAGGGCCTCGACGCGCTCGATCACGTCCGCGTAGCGGCGCTGCTTGACCAGGTCGTCGAGGGCGCGGAGGCCCGCCTCGAGCTCCTCGCGTCCCCGGCGCTCGGCCTCGGCCGCCTTCGAGGCGCGCTCGCGGCGCGCCTGCTCGAGCCGCTGGAACGCCTGCCGCACGAGCCCGTCGACCTCGTCGACGCCGGCGAGGCGGTAGCCCTGGACGGCGGCGCGCGCGGCGTCGAGGTCGCCCGTGGCCAGCGCCGCGTCGACCTCCGCCGCCACCTCGCGCGCCCGCGCGCGCGCCGCGTCGAGGAGCCGCGCGTGCTCCTCGCGCAGGACCTCGGCCGCCTCGCGCGCCCCCTCGAAGCGGCCGCGGGCCTCCTCGAGCCCGAGGAGCGCCTGCGCGACCTGCCCCGCCTCGGCGCGCGCGCGCGCCTGCGAGGTGACCTCGGCCACCTGCGCCCGGGCCACCGCCTCGAGGCGGCGCGCCTCGTCGGCGGCCCTGGCGCCCCAGGTCCCGCCGCGCGCCGCCACGTCGCGCAGGCGCTCGAGGGCGCCGGCGACGTCGTCGGGGTTGCGGTCGCGGTAGTCGATCGCGGCGTTGAAGGCCCGCTCGGCCGGGCCGCGCGTCTCGACGAACGACGGGGGCGGCGGCTCGTCCGGCCCGTCGTCCTCGGTGGCGGGCCGCGGCGGCCGGACGTCGACCACCTGGGGCGGGTCCTCGGCCGGCGCCGGCGGCCGCGCCACGGCCACGAGCGCCAGGACGGCGACGACGCCCGCGCCGAGGATCGCCAGCACGGCGTGCCGCGCCGACGCCCCGCCCGCCGTCGACCGGGGCTCGGGGGCGCGCTCGGTCGGGACGGCGCGCACGCGCGTCGACGTGCGCGGGACCTTGAGCCCGCGCGGCGTGTTGCGCCCGCGGCGCGAGCCGCTGCCCTTGGTGGCCCGGTCGCGCCGGTGGTGCTCGATCGCCTGGGCGAACGCCTCCGCGCTCGGGTAGCGCTGCGCCGGGTCCTTCTCCAGGGCCTTGAGGACGATCGCCTGCAGCTCCTGGTCGACCTCCGGCGCGAGCGCCGTCGGGGGCACCGGCCGCGAGTGGAGGATCTTGCCGTAGACCTCCGCCGCGGCGCGGCCGGTGAACGGCCGCTGCCCGGTGAGCATCTCGTAGAGGATCACGCCCAGGGCGAAGATGTCCGAGCGGGCGTCGACGTCCTTGCTCTTGCCGCGGGTCTGCTCGGGCGAGAGGTAGAACGGCGAGCCGAGGATCTGCCCCTCCTGCGTCAGGCCGAGGCTCTGCTCGTGGTCCTTGGCCAGGCCGAAGTCGATGAGCCGCGCCCGCCCGCGGTCGTCCTCGACGAGGATGTTCCCGGGCTTGAGGTCGCGGTGGATCACGCCGTGCTCGTGGGCGTACTGCACGGCCGCGAGGATGTCGAGCAGGATCGACAGGGCCTGGTCGATCGGCAGGCGCTCCTTCTCCTGGAGGAGCGACGAGAGCGCGCGCCCGGGGATGAGCTCCATGGCGACGAAGAAGGTGTCGCGGAAGCGGCCGCAGTCGTAGACGGTGACGATGTTCGGGTGGCCGAGGCGGGCCGCGCTCTTGCCCTCCTGCACGAAGCGGTTGATCTGCACCTCGGGGACGTGCGGGCCGGCCTTGATCACCTTGAGCGCGCAGTGGCGGTCGATGTCGATCTGGCGAGCCTTGAAGACGACGCCCATGCCGCCGCGCCCGAGCTCCTCGAGGATCTCGTAGCGCTCGAGCCCCTCGAGGTCGCTCGGGTCGACCTCGAGCGCCTTGCGGTTGAGCCGCTGCCGGCGCTGCGAGGGGCCGGGCCGCTGCTCGGCGCGCCGGTCGGACGTGCGGGGGTGGCTGCGCCGGCGGTCGGACGTGCGCGTCGCCAGCGGGTCGGCGCCGTGGGTGGGGGCGGGGGCGCGGGCCGGGGCGCCGGCGCCCGACACGAGCGAGATCGTCAGGTCGCGCGGGTCGCGGCTGGCGAGGATCTCGGCCATGGAGAGCCGCCCGCGGCCGTCGACCCCGACCTCCTGCCCGCAGCCCTTGCAGCGGACGGGGCCCTGCGCGACGTCCTTGCGCGCGTAGCGCGTCTTGCAGGTCGCGCACTCGTAGAGCTTCTGGTCGAGCGCGTTCTCGATCTCGAGGAACTCCTCGCAGGTGAGGACGCGCTGCCGGATGAGCACCTGGCCGAGGTAGTAGCGGCGGCCCGCCCGCGCCTCCTCCTGCTGGATGGCGCGGCACCCCTCGAGCTCGTCCTTCGTCACGAAGCCGTGCTCGAGGGCGTACCGACAGAACACCTCGTCGAGGTCGACGAGCATGGTCCGGCCCCGCTCCGCTCGTAAGACGAGCGCCCCAGGGTAGCATCGGCGCCCCGGCCCTGCCCCCGTGACCGACCCCACCCCCGAGCCCCGGCCTCAGGTGACCGCCCGCGACCGCGTGGGCCTGGCGGGGTTCGCCTGCCTGGGCGTCGTCGCGGCCGTGGGCGGCCTGGGCGGCGCCGTGCTGGCCTTCCTGGGCGTGGGCGCTTACGCGCGCGCGGCGACCGCCCCGCTCACGCGGGCCGAGGACGCCGCGCCGCTCCTGGGGACGCTCGAGCGGGCCGTCGTCCTGTGCGGGGCCGGGGCGCTCCTGCTCCTCGTGGGGGTGGTCGCGGCCGTGGTCCTGGTGAAGGAGCTGAGCGACGACGCGAACCGCGCCCACCGCGGGCCTGTGTGATCGCGGCTGCGGCCGAGGATGGCGGGCGCTGCGGTGCGTGGGGTGTCGCGCTTGGCCCCCCCCCCGACCGCTCAGGCTCGCTCGGCGGCCAGGAGGCCGCCTTCACTCGCCTTCGCGCCGCATCGCCTCGCCCTCCTCGGCCTCGCCTGACGCTCCGGCTGCGAACACCCGGGGTGGTGTGCTCGGGGGCGGAAGCGGGGGGGGGCGGGAGCGGGGGGGGGCGGGAGCGGGGGGGGGCGGGAGCGGGGGGGGGCGGGAGCGGGGGGGGGCGGGAGCGGGGGCGGGGGCGGGAGCGGGAGCAGAGAGCTTGAGAACTTGACTTGCTCCGATCGCGCCCCCCTCGCGAGCGCATCCCTCATCGCAGACGGGAATGAAGCTGGCGGGGGCCGGTGTTATGCTGCCTGAACCCAGCGCGGGTGCTCGCGTCAGGTGAGCGCGGCGACCGGCGCTTCAGACCCGATCGGGAGGACGTTGATGAAGCTGGGCATGGTGTTGACCCCCCTCGTGGCCGTGGCGGCCGCCGGCTGGCTGGGGATGGAGGGCTACTACCTGGCGACGGGCCAGTGCCTCCTGACCTCGAAGGACTGTAGCGCGGACGCGGCCGTGGCCGCCCCCGTGCTCCCCGCCCCCGCGGTCAAGAGCGAGAAGGGTGGCTGCTGCCCGTCCGACGCCCCGGCCACGATCCCGATCGCCCTGCCCACCACCGGCGGCAGCGCCTCGTCGTCCGACGCCGCGGTCGCCCCTGGCGCGCTCGGCACCACCGCGAAGGGGACCCTCGGCGCGCCCGTCGACGGCGCCGCCTCGCCGGCCGCCGTGCGCCCCGGCGCCGCCTGCGCCCCCACCGACGCCTGCAGCGGCAAGGCGCCCGCCGTCGCCAAGCCGGCCACCTGCGCGCCCACCGACTGCGCCCCGACCGACTGCGCCCCGACCGACTGCCCGCCGAGCGACGACTGCGTCCCGGGCAAGGACTGCGCCCCGAGCGACTGCGCCCCGAGCGACTGCGCCCCGAGCGACTGCGCCCCGAGCGACGACTGCGTGCCGAGCGACTGCAGCCCGTCGAAGGCCGGCAAGACGGCCGCCGCGGCGCCCGCGAAGCCGGCGACCGGCCTCGAGACCCCGGCCATGGACTGCGAGCCGACCGACTGCGACGACCAGGGCGGCTGCTGCGCCGGCGAGGTCGCGCCGGTCGACACCCAGGCGCCCGCGAAGCGGTAGCGCGACTCGCGACCGGTCTCCCTGGCGACCCGCCCGTTCCGGGCGGGTCGCCTCGTTTCATCTCGTCCGGTCTGGATCCCGCCGAGCAGAGGTGCACATGAAGCCGCGCGCGATGGCGTCCGCCCTCCCCCTGCTCCTCACCGTCGTCGCGACCGCGCGCGCCGAGGAGGACACGGCCGTCCTCGCGGCGCGCGTCCAGGCGTTTCGCGCGCGAATCGAGCGGGAGCGCGCCGCGCTCCGCGAGCCACGTCCACCCCTCTTCGGCGCGGACCCGGTGGCCGGCAACGCGGCCGAGCTCTACACCCGGGTCGAGCAGGCGCTGAGCGCCTCGGCCGCCGACGCCGATGCGCTGAGGGCGCTGAATCGCTCGTTGCGCCGGCGCCCCTTTCCGACCATCACCCCGGCGGACCGCGCGCGGGCGGCCAAGCTCGCCGGCATCGCCCCGCTCGTCCGGGAGGCGCTCGCCCGTGAGCGCTGTGCCTGGGACGAGGCCCTCGAGCAGGGCTTCACCGAGCGGTCTCCCCCTTCGCCCCTGTTCCTCGCCGCGGCCGGAGTCCTCGCGCTCCTCGCCGAGGACGCCGAGGAGGCGCTCGAGGCCAGCTCGCTGGCGCTCCTCGCGGTCGGAGCGGGGTACGACCTGTCCCGGTTCCCCAGCGCCATCGGCTTCGTCATCGGGACCGCGGTGGCCGACACCGGCGTGCACGCGCTCGAGCGCGCCCTCGTGCGCGCGCGCTCGCCCGAGGAGCTCTCGACGATGCTTGGCTGTCTCGATCGGCTGACCGGGCTGCCGCCGCTCGACGCTGTCATCCGTCGGGAGCTGACGGGCCTCGCCCACGAGGTCGCGGGGCTGACGGAGCGGCCCGGCCGCGGCTCCCTGATCGAGCTCTCCGTCGCCCTGAACGAGTGGCGGGTGCTCGACGCCCTGGAGCCGAAGCTCGCCGGCTTCGCCCTCCGGCCGGCGGCCGAGCGGCGGCGCCTCACGGACAGGTTCGACCGCGAGGTCCTCGACCTGATCGAGCGCTCGGTCGTCGTCGGGCGCGCCGTGCCGAACGTCGCCGTGCTGGCCGACCTGGCCGATGAACACCGCACGCGGCTGGCGCTCGTGCGCCTGGCGGCGCGCGCGAAGGTGTTCCGGGCGCGGCACGGCGCATGGCCCGAGGACGTCGCCCGGCTGGCCGACGACGACGGGCAGGGCGTCCCGTCGGACCCGTTCGACCAGACTCGCCCGCTGGAGTTGACCGCGGGAGACGGCGGCGGCTTGCGCGTGACGTCGAGCGAGCCCGGGTTCGTCATCGACTTGCTCCCGCGGTGAGCCCGGCCAGCGCGAAGACGACCGCCCTGGCCCGCAGGGCGCGAGGCGTGACGCTTCGGGCCGCGTGGAGCAGCACGCGCCCCGGCGGCCCGTCGACCAGGGCGGCCCAGCGCGGCGCGCGAGGCCGCGGGCAGGAAGGCGACGCCGCGCTCGACCTCGTCGAGGCGCTCGTCGCCGCCGCTCAGCGGTCGTCCTCCGCCTCGAGGCGCGGCGGCGGCGCGTCGTCCAGCGGCGGCTGGAGCGTCGCCGCCCGGTAGATGCTGAAGGCGGTGCCCGCGGCCATCGCCAGACCGATGAGGACGGCCCCCCAGGTGACGAGCCGTCCGATGCGCGCCTGGAGCTGCGCGTCGGCCGGCGCCGGAGGCGCCGGCGCGACGCGCCGGACCGGGAGGCCCATGGCGGCGGCGACCTCCTCGGCCCAGGCGAGCGCGACCGCCTCGTCGCGCGTGGCGTCGAGCGGGACCTCGACGCGGCCGGCCAGCGCGACGGCGTGGAAGCGGTGGACGCGCGTGCGGTGCGTCTCGTGGGTCGTCCGCGAGTACTCGCGCGAGACGTGGCGCTCGCCGCGGATGACGACGGCCTCGAAGTCCTCGAAGGGGTGCTCGCGCCGGCGCACGAGCGGGTAGAGGCCCCCCGTCGTGCGCACGACGCGCGCCGCCGGCGAGACCACCACCTCCCGGCGGTAGGCGCCGAGGAACACCCCGTAGAGGGCCACCCCGCCGGCCGCGAGCCCCACGACCACGTCGTCGATCGCCCAGGCGATGACGGCGATGACCAGCGCCATCGCCAGCCACACCCAGCAGCCGAGCACGAGGCGCCCGGCGCGCACCGGGCTCGGATGGACGATGTCCTCGCTCACGGCCTCAGGGTAGACGCGGAGCGCCGCCCTGGCGAGGCGGCGCTCCGCGCGCGACCCGGACCACCGCCGCCGCGACGTCGTCGGGCGCGCGGGTCGCGTCGACGACCGCGTCGGCGGCCGCGCGGTCCGTCGCCTCCCGCTCGCGCAGGAGCGCCCGCGCCTCCTCGAGCGGCCCGCCGGGGCGCAGCGGCGGCCGGCCGTCGGCCGTGCGCGGGTCGGCCGCCACGCGGGCCGCGAGCACCTCGGCCGGCGCGGCGAGGTAGACCACCCGCGCGCGCGCGCGCAGGAGGTCGCGCGCCGCGGGCGACGTGAGCGTCCCGCCGCCGAGGGCGACCACGGCCTCCGGGGTGGCCTCGAGCGCCCCGGAGAGCGCGCGGACCTCGAGGGCGCGGAACGCCTGCTCGCCCTCGCGGGCGAACACCTCGCGCACGCTCGCGCCCGCCAGGCGCTCGACCTCGTCGTCGAGGTCGACGAAGCGCCGGCCGAGCGCCGCCGCGACGAGGCGGCCGACGGTCGTCTTGCCGGCGCCGCGCGGGCCAGCGAGTGCGAGCACGCGCTACGGCTGCGGCGGCCGCGGCGCCGGCCGCCCGGGGGCGCCGGGGCGCGCGGCGGGCGCGGCGGGCCGCCAGGCGGGCGTCCGCCGCCGGGCGGGGGCGTGGGCGCCCGGCGCGGGTCGACGCCGGGCGGCGGCCGGCGGACCATCCCGCTCTCGTCGAGCCGTCGGACCCCGCTCTCGCCCGTGACGCGCGGCGGGCCGGGCGGCCGCGGCGGGCCGGGGCGCGCGGCGGGCGGCGGGCGGCGGTGGGCCAGCTCCGCGGCGCAGTCGTCGCAGCCCTCGAAGCGGTCGGGCGTCAGGTAGCGGGCCGGGATCCCGAAGAACTTCCGGTCGACGAGCACGACCGCGTAGGGCAGCGCCTCGGCGCCGCGCAGGCCGCGCGGGTTGAACAGGAAGAGCTTCGGCGGGATGAGGAACTCGGGCAGACGGAAGGCCGGGCCGGCCTCGCGCAGGAAGGCCGTGGCGATCTCGTCGGGGTTGCCCGGCATGACGTCCTGGGTGGCCGACAGGAGCTCGTCGACGAAGCGCGGGGAGAAGCGGAGCAGGCTCTTGTGCTCGCGGCAGGCGAACAGCGGCGGATGATCGACCTGGTGCTGCTGACCCTCGCCCTCTCCGACGACGTACGTGACCACCGGCGCTCCCGGGCCGACTATACACCATCGGGCAGGGCCCGCGCTCGGGACCCGACCGGACTCCCCCGTCGCCGCCCGACGCGCTAGGCTCCGGCTGTGGCCGACCGGGTCCTCGCGGATCGCTATGCCATCCAGCGCAAGCTCGGCGAGGGCGGCATGGCCGAGGTGTTCCTCGTCCACGACGCGCTCGAGCGCCGCGCCCTCGCGCTCAAGCTGCTCAAGGCGGGCGACCCGGGCCGCGACTACTTCATGCACGAGTTCCAGGTGCTCGCCCGCCTGGACCATCCGAACCTCCTCCGCGTCCACGACCTGCAGACCCTGCGCGAGGACGGCCAGGACGTCTGCTTCTACACGTGCGAGCTGCTCGAGGGGCGCGACCTGTTCCAGGCGACGCGCGACATGGACTGGGACGGCCTCTACGAGGTGGCCCGGCAGGTCCTCGAGGCGCTGGCCTACATCCACGACCGCGGCCTCGTGCACTACGACGTCAAGCCCGAGAACGTCAACGTGGCCGTCGTCGCGCCGGCGCGCCCGGGTGGGCGGCCGTCGTTCCGCGTCAAGCTGATGGACTTCGGGCTCGCGGGTGAGGCGACGACGCGGCGCGGGGAGAAGATCAAGGGCACGGTCCACTACGTCGCGCCCGAGGTGGCCAAGTCGCTGCCGGCCGACCGCCGCGCCGACCTCTACTCGCTCGGGATCTCCCTCTACTACGTGGTCACGGGGCGCCTGCCCTACGACGGCGGGTCGGCCCTGTCGATCATCCGCAAGCACCTCGACCGCGCTCCCGAGCCGCCGACGCAGGTGCGCCCGGACGTGCCGGAGGCGTGGGCGCGGTTCATCCTGCGGCTGATCGAGAAGGAGCCCGCGCGCCGCCCCGCCAGCGCCCACGAGGCGCTCGCCGACCTGTCGCGGCGCCTCGCCAAGCCCTACGCGGCGACCGAGCGCGCGTCGTCGCAGGTGCTCGCGCCCGCCTTCGTCGGGCGCGCGGCGCTGCTCGAGCGCCTCGTCGAGCTCCTGCCCGAGCCGGTCCCCTCGGACGCGCCGTTCGAGCCCGAGTCGACCGAGGCCCCGGCGCTCGGCGCGGCGCCGCCGGCGCTCGCGCCCGGGCGGCCGCCGGCGGTGGTGTGGCTCGAGGGGGAGGAGGGCCAGGGCAAGACGCGGCTCGTCTACGAGCTGCGCGTGCGCGCGCAGCTCGCGGCCGTGCCCGTGCTCGACGCCACGTGCCTGGGCGAGGGGGGGCGGCCGTTCGAGCGGCTCGTCCGCATGGCCCTCATGCTCCCGGGGGCCCGGACCCTGGCCGCCGGCTACCTGCCCGAGCTCGAGGCGCTGTTCCCCGGGACCGCCGCGCGGCTCGACGCCCCGGCGGCGCTCCTCTCGCCCGGCCCCGGCGACGACCCGCGCCTCGTCCTCGACCGCGTGGCGGAGCTGCTGCTGCGGATCGGGCGCCAGCGCCCGTTCCTCCTCGTGCTCGAGGACCTGCGCGGCGCCGACGAGACGACGCTCGCCCTGACCGGCGCGCTCCTGCGGTCGATCGCCGTGCGCCGGCGCCGCAGCCGCGTGCCGCTCGTCGTGCTCACCGACCGCCCCGGCGCCGCCCCGCCCGGGCTCGACGCCGCGCTCGAGCTCCTGCGCGGCCAGGGCGCGCTCCTGCGCGTGGGGCTCGAGCGGCTCGACCCCGCCGCCACCGGCGCGCTCGTCGCGTCGATGCTCGCCCTCCCGGGCGCGCCGGCCGCGCTCGGGCGCGCCGTGCACGAGGCGACCGGCGGCAACCCGTTCTTCGTCGAGGAGCTGGTGAAGAGCCTGGCCGAGGACGGGGTCCTGGGGCTGCGCCAGGGGGCGCTCGCGCCGGAGGAGCTGGCGAAGGTCGTCGCGCCGCGCTCGCTCAGCGAGCTGCTCGGTCAGCGCCTCGCGCGCGTCCCCGACGACGCGCGCGCCGTGCTCGTCGGCCTGGCCGCCCTCGACGCGCCGGCGCGGCTCAAGGTCGTCGCCGGCGCCGCCGGCCGGACGCCCGCCGCCTGCCTCGACGCGCTCGACCTCCTGATCCGCCGGCAGATGGTGATCCGCCAGGACGACGAGGACGCCGGGCCGCCGCGCTACCGGCTCAGCCACGGGCTCGTGCAGCGCGCCGTGCTCGAGCAGACGCCGCGCGCCGCGCTGGTCGAGGCGCACCGGCGCGCCCTGGCCGCGCTCGAGGCGCAGCACCCCGAGAGCGAGCGCGGCCCCGTGCTCGAGCGCCTCGCCCGCCACGCGGCCGAGGGGGGCGACGGCGCGCGCGCGCTGGCCTACGCGACGTCCGCCGGGCTCGAGGCGCTCGCGCGCGGGCGGCCGCAGCAGGCGATCGAGCACCTCGGGCGCGCGCTCGAGCGGCTGCGCTGGGAGGAGGTCGTCGCCGCGCCCGACGAGCGGCGCCGCCAGGAGGTCACGCTCCTCACGCGCCTGAGCGAGGCCCTGGCGACGGTCGGGCGCTACAAGGACGCCGCGCGCGCCCTCGAGGAGCTGCTCGCCCTCGGCGCCGAGCCGGGCGTGCAGGTCGCCGACGACGGCGCCGCGGCGTGGGTGCGCCGGCGCCTGGGCGACCTGGCGCTGCGGCAGGGCGACGCGGCGCAGGCGCGGCGCTGGCTGCAGGAGGCGCTGGCGGCCGCCGAGGGCGGCCCGCCGGCCGAGCGCGCGCGCGTGCTCGAGGTCATGAGCCGGATGACGCTCTGGCGCGGGGACTACCTGCAGGTGATCGCGCTCGCCGGCGAGGCGGCGGAGATCTTCCGCCGCGTCGGGCGGCAGCCCGACGCGCAGTGGGCCCTGCACATCCTGGCCACCGCCGAGCACTACCGCGGCCGCGTCGACCGCGCGGCCGACCTGCTCGACGAGTGCCTGACGCTCGCCCGCCGCGGCGCGCGCGGCTTCGTGGGCGTGCTCCAGCGCCAGGGCTACGACGAGCAGGTGCAGGCGGAGCTCGACCTCGACCTGCGGCGCCTCCTCGACCGGCCGGCGCTCCGGCGCGAGGCGGGCGACGGCCTCGGGATCGTGCTCTCGTTCTCGGAGCTCGGCACCTGCTTCGACACGCGCGCCGAGGCGCCGGCCGCGATCCGCTTCTACGAGGCCACCCTGGAGGCGATGGAGCGGCTGGGCGACGCGCAGCGCACGGCGCTGTCCCTCAACAACCTCGGCGTCTACCGGCGCCACACCGGTCGGCTCGCCCAGGCCCTCGACGAGCTGGAGCGGTCGCTGGCGATCCACGAGGGGACCGGCGACCGTCAGGGCGCCGCCGTGGCGCTGCTGAACCTGGCCCTCCTGCGCCTGGCGCTCGGCGACCACGAGGGCGCGCTCCTGCGGACGCGGCGGTCGCTCTCGATCGCGCGCGACCTGGGGCTCACCTGGCTCACCGGCCACTGCCACCGGGCGCTCGGCCGGGCGCTGCACCACCAGGGCGCCGCGCCCGAGGAGGCCGACCGCGAGCTCCAGCGAGCGGTCGGCGTGTTCCGCATGATCGGCAACCCGCGGGCGCTCGGCGACGCGCTCCTCGACCAGGCCGAGATGGCCGCGGCCACGGGCCGCCCGGAGCAGGCGCACCAGCTCCTCGCCCGGGCCCGCGGCCCGGGCGACGAGGGGCGCGGGCAGGACGCGCTGTGCAGGCACAGGCTGCTCGAGGGGGCGCTGCTCCTCGGCCGCGAGCCGGCGCGGGCGATCGACGCGCTGGAGGCGGCGCTCCGCCACGCCGACCGGTCAGGCGCGCAGGAGCTGCGGCTCGAGGCCCACCGCGCGCTGGCCCACGCGCACGTGACGCTCGGCACGACGCGGGCCGCGCAGGAGCACCACGACCGGTCGATCGACCTGGCGGACGCCCTGCTGACGGGGCTCGACGACGACCTGCGCGAGCGGGCCGGGCGGGCGCCGGGCGCGGTGAGGGCGCGGGCGACGGCGCGGCTGCTCGTGGAGCGCATGCTGGAGGGATGACGGTCGCGATCCGGAAACGATGAGGGCGGGGGAGAAGCTCTCGCCTCTCCCCCGCCCGTGTGTCAGGCCCGTGATCGGCCCGTCTCCGTCGCCTCCCCGGAGCCCTGCGTCGTGTGGACGCTTGGTCGCGCGCGCGTCGCCGCCGCGCGACCGCCCTCTCCTGGGGTCGTCGTGCCTCCTGCGGAGCGTTCTGTGTGATCCGGCGAGCGCCCTCGTCGACCTTCAGGCGCCCGCGCTCTCACGCGGTCGTCCCGGATCACCGTCCCCCGATCGGTTGAAGATCGGGTTCATTCTCCCGTGGAGTCGATCCCCTCCAGAGTCGTCACGTCCACCGGCGGGCCGGCCTCTCGGCCGGCGCCGGCTCCCACGAGGTTCTTCGCCCCTTCGACGGCATGACCCGGGCGAGCCCCTTGCCGGCGCCGCCCTCGCGGGCGTCGTCGGCGCGGCGGGTCGTCACTCCCGCCGCCGGTTCCGCTCCCAGGCTTTCTCAGCCTCTCAGCGGTTTCCTGGCAAGCCCGGGCGTCGCGGCCTTGTTCCGTGCCGCAGCCGCCCCTGGGGTTCTCCCTTCAGAGCCTTGCTCCTCGCCGGGGTCGCGTGCCCCTCTCGGGGTCGCCGGCTCCCTTGCAGTTCTCCACCGCCCTGACTGGGTGCGATGCCCGAGGCCGCGTCCTCCGGGTTTCACCGACGCCCGCGCCCTCGCGCGGTGGCCTGGATCCCCACCGGAGCTCCGGCGCCGTTTCGGACGCGGGCGAACCCGCGCCTTCCTCGTCGCCTTGAGCCTCGCGCACCGGACTCACCCGTTCCGGCGGCTTCGTCTGCTTCGAAGCTCTCTCCCCCCACGAGGCCGTGCGCACGACGCGTCGGTCTCCCGCTGCGCCGCCGCCGCTGCTCTCCTGGGCTTTCGCCCCTCCAGAGCCTTGCTCCGATCGAGCCTCGGACCCTTCGTGACCCGGCGGACCCTGCCCCGGCCCCCTCGCGAGGACCGACGCTGCATGTCCGCCGCGGGCTAGCACCGCGACGGCGAGTGGTGCGACCCCTCGCCGTCAGGTGAGGTCGCTGCGGCCTCGCGGCCACGTCGACCTCGTCGGCGCCCCGACCCGCAGCGCGACTGCGGGCCGGACCGTGCCGCCTCTCGGCGGCAGCCCTGCCTCCCCCGGCCTTGGCGCCTCGCGGCGCTGGCCCCCGGAGGTGTGAAGGACTCGACCAGCGACCCATCTCGGGGAGATGGGTTGCTCTCCTGGGGTTTCCTGCCTCCTCGTCGGCCTCGCTCCCTCGCCCCCCGCCCGCGCCCTGGCTGCTCCGCCCCCGTGAAGGGGCGGCTTCGCCGGGAGGATGAGCGCCTCGTCTCCGAGGGCCCGGCCTCCCTTCGGGCGCGTCGCGAATGGCTGACCCCGCTCGCGCGGGCATCGTCGCGTCGCCGCCGTTTCGGCCGTCCGTGCGGGACTCGTCCCGCGCCTGACGAAGGAGAGATATACGCCTCGCCGCCGACCGCTGCAAGCGGGTTCTCCGGGTCGGATGCGCGGCGAAAGGGCCCTCACAGGTACTCCACACCGAGGTGAACGACGCCGCCCGCGCGCCGCGAGGAGCAGCGGCGCCGCGTGGAGAAGCGAGCCATCCGCGGCCTCCACATCGTCCACCTCGACCGCGACCGCCGCGCGGCGCGCGACCGACGTCGTCGGCGCGCGCGCCCTCGGACGTCGAGGGCGCGACAACCACCGCCCGGCCGGGAGGTTGGGGTGACCCGGGGCGCGGCGCCGCGGCGAGACGGCGCGTCGCACGCCTTAGGGCGGCAACGAACTCCGCCGCGCCGGCGCCGCCCGCGCCGCGTGTCGGCTTCGCCACGGTCATGGGTTACGCCGCGCGCCGGGATGTCGGAGGGGCGGGGCAGGATCGAGGGGTGAGCGAGCCACGACTCCGGCGCGAGGACCTCCGACACCATCCCGGCCACGTCTTCGTGGCCCGCGGCGAGCCCGCCCTCACGCGCGCGCTGCTCGCGCGCGGCGCCCTGCGCGTGTTCGACGAGCGCAAGGGCAAGCTGGTGCAGGTGGGCGTCTTCGCCTGCGACGACGCCATCGCGGCGGCGCGCGCCGAGGTCGCCGCGACGGCCGACGCGCGCGCGGCGTCGCGCGAGCGGTCGCGCGAGCGCCGCGAGCGCCTGGAGGCGCGCTACCAGGCCGACTTCGACCAGGCGGTGCGCCGCCTCTTCCCCTCGATCCCCGAGCGCGACCGCCTGGCGATCGTCGCCCGCGCCTGCGAGGTCGGGTCGCGGCGCGTCGGCCGCTGCGCCGCCGCCAAGGCCCTCGACCCCGAGCCGATCCGCCTGGCCGTGCGGGCCTGGATCCGTCACGCCCACACGGAGTACGACGCCCTGCTCGACCGCGCCGGCGCCGGGCGGCCCTTCGGCCGCGCGAGCAAGGAGGCCCGCCGCGCGGCCCGGCAGACGATCCGCGCCACGGTCGACCGCGTCGCGGCCGCCTGGGCCGCCCCGTCGTCCTCGTCGCTCCCCGCCGCACCCCCGGCGCCGCCGCCGCCTCGCCCCGCGGCGGACCGACCGCCCGCGGCGCGCCCTCCGGCCCCCACGCCGGCGGCGGCCCCGCTGTTTGCGCGCGGTCTGGTGCGGCGCCGCGGCTAGAATCCCGCCCACAGGGAGGGAGCCCATGGCCCGCGTCCACAGGATCGGTGAGCCCGACCAGCACGAGGCGAAGGCGGTCGTCGAGCTGGGCAAGCGGCTGCCCGACGACTACTTCGTCTTCCACAACTTCGAGCTGACGACCGGCCGCGGGCTGCCGTACGAGTACGACATCTGCGTCGTCGCGCCCTTCGCCGTGTGGCACGTCGAGGTGAAGGGCTACCGCGGCACGATCCGCGGCGACCAGAACCAGTGGGTGTTCGAGAACGGCGGGGTCATGCCGAGCCCGATCCCGCTGGCGAACAAGAAGTCGAAGATCCTCGCGAGCAAGCTGCGCGACCACTCGCGCCGGCTCGAGGACGCCTTCGTCGACACCGTGATCCTCCTCACCGACGACAAGGCCAAGGTCCGGCTCAAGGACGACCAGTCGGGGCGCGTGATCCACCTGTCGGAGGCGGCCGACTACCTGTCGAACCCGCGCAACCTCCCCGTGCAGGTCAACCCGATCACGCACCTCCACGACATGATCTGCGAGGTGCTCTTCAACCACCGGCCCAGCCAGAAGGTGAAGCAGGTCGGCCTCTACGAGATCCTGGAGAAGCTCAACCAGACGGAGACCCGCACCGTCTTCCTCGCGAAGCACCGCTTCATCCGCACCCGGCCGAAGACCATCCTCAAGGTCTTCCACTTCGACGCCTACCAGAAGGAGGAGGAGAAGCGCCGGCAGATCGAGGCGATCTTCCACGACTCCGAGGCCATGCGGCACCTCGGCGCCCACCCGAACCTGATCGACACGTCGGACATGTTCGCCTGGGACGACACGAAGTTCGTCCAGCCGAGCGAGTACATCGAGAGCGGCCGGCCGCTCGAGCTCCTCCTGCAGAAGGAGGAGGACCGGCAGATCACCTGGAAGGAGAAGGCCGACCTCGTGGCCAAGATGGCGCGCGGCCTGCGCCACGCCCACGGCCGCGGCGTGATCCACCGCGACCTGCGCCCCTGGAACGTCGTCGTGGCGCCGGGCGGCATCTGCAAGCTGGTGAACTTCGACCTGGCCCTGGTGAAGGCCGCGCCCGGCCTGACGCCGCGCGACCTCGAGGACCGCCTCGACCCGCGCTACTGCGCCCCCGAGGTGTGGCAGGACCCGGCGAAGGCCACCCCGGCATCGGACATCTACTCGCTCGGGATCGTCTTCTACCAGCTCATCACCAGCCAGACGCCCTACGACGACATCGAGGCCGCGCTGAAGGCCACGACCGAGACCCCGCTCGACCGCGACCTGCTCCTGAAGGAGCTGAGCACGCCCGGGAGCGAGGACTTCATGGAGTCGCCGCACGACGCGGTGGGGATCATCGAGCGCATGACCCGCCGCGACCCCAAGGCGCGCTACCAGTCGGTCGACGAGGTCATGGAGGACCTGGCGATCATCGGCGAGACGTGGCAGGAGGCGACGTCCTCGGCTGAGTGATCGCGGCTGCGGCGGAGGATGGCGGGCGCTGCCGTTCGCAGGAGGGGCGCGCTTCGCGCGCCCCCCCCGGCCGCTCAGGCGAGCTCGGCGGCCAGGAGGCCGCCGTCGCTCGCCTTCGCGCGGACACGCTGGGCCCTCCTCCGCCTCGCCTGGGGCTCTCGCTGCGAAGCGCGCGGCGATGTGTGCTCGGAGGCGGCTCGGCCGTCTGCGAACGAGTACGTTGGCCGCTCCATCGTCGTTCGTCGATCGGCGACCTTCGTCAGTGCACGTGGAACCCGTGCACCACGAGGACGACGAACCCCACGGTCGCTTGCAGAGGGAAGGTCGCCACGTCCAGGGCGAAGGCCAGGGGGAAGCCCACCCCGAGCGCCAGGCGCCGGAGGAAGCCAGGCGGCCGCTCCTGCGGCGGCCAGAGGAGGTCGTCGACCGAGCTCACAGGCTCGCCGCGCCGCCAGAGCTCGAGGTGCTCGCCGCGGAGGACCAGGGTGTCCGCCCCGTCCGGCGGGGGTGAGGCGGCCTCCCGGCCGAGGATCGGGATCGGCGTGCGGGTGGCCTCGAACGGGAGCCGCTGGTCCAGCACGACGAGACCCCGCGGCGCTCGCTTGAACGACGTCGTGGTCGCCGACACGACCCGCGCGATCTCGCTCATCCTTTCGCCCGTCGGCACCCACCAGAAGTGGCGACGCCGCGCCCCACCGTCCTCCGCGACGTCCAGGATCGAGAGGGCGAGGACCTGAGGAGAGGCGCTCCACGCCTCGACGCCCTCCAGGCGTGAGGTGACGAGCGCCGGCGCCGTCGCCCAGTCGTGGAGGCTCTTGCTGATGCAGCCGGACGCCAGGAGCGGCAGGGCGGCGATCGCGAGACGGATCAGGCCGGCCACGGGTCCACCCCCGGTGTGACCATGGGGATGACGGGGTGGCAGGGCGAGGAACCCGCGCCCTGCCACCTCCGCCGGGGACCACCCGATCAGATGTCGTAGTAGAGCGCGAACTCGTACGGGTGCGGGCGGATGCGCACCTGGTCGACCTCGGCCTTGCGCTTGTAGTCGACCCAGGCCTGGATCACGTCCTCGCTGAAGACGTCGCCCTTGAGCAGGAACTCGTGGTCCTGCTCGAGGTTGTCGAGGGCGGCCGAGAGGTCGCGCGGCGTGTTCGGGACGCGGGCCTTCTCCTCGGGGCTGAGGTCGTAGATGTCCTTGTCGAGCGGGTCGCCCGGGTGGATCTTCTTCTGGAGCCCGTCGATCGCCGCCATCGTGATCGCCGCGAACGCGAGGTAGGGGTTGCACGACGGGTCGGGGCAGCGGAACTCGATGCGCTTCGCCGCGGGCTTCGACGACCCGACCGGGATGCGGATCGAGGCCGAGCGGTTGCGGGCCGAGTACGCCAGGTTCACCGGGGCCTCGAAGCCCGCCACGAGGCGCTTGAAGCTGTTCGTGGTCGGGTTGGTGAAGGCCACCAGCGCCGGCGCGTGCTTGAGGATCCCGCCGATCACGTAGAGGGCCTCCTCCGACATGCCGGCGTACTTCTCGCCGGCCATGAGGTTGTGGCCCTTCTTCCAGAACGACAGGTGGCAGTGCATGCCCGAGCCGTTGTCGTTGAACAGCGGCTTGGGCATGAACGTGGCCGTCTTGCCGGCCTTGAGCGCGGTGTTCTTGATGACGTACTTGAAGATCATCATCATGTCCGCGGCGCGGGTCAGCGACGCGTACTTGTAGTTGATCTCCGCCTGACCGCCGGTCGCGACCTCGTGGTGGTGCCGCTCGACCTGGAAGCCGACCTTCTCCAGGTTGAGGCACATCTCCGTGCGCAGGTCCTGGTACTGGTCGACCGGCGCGCAGGGGAAGTAGCCGCCCTTGGCGCGCGGCTTGTGGCCGAGGTTGGGCTTCTCCTCGGCGCCGGTGTTCCAGGCGCCCTCGGTCGAGTCGATGTGGAAGAAGCCGAAGTTGGTCCCCTGGTCGAAGCGGATGTCGTCGAAGATGAAGAACTCCGCCTCCGGCCCGAAGAAGACCGTGTCGGCGATCCCGGTCGAGGCCACGTAGGCCTCGGCGCGGCGGGCGATGTTCCGCGGGTCGCGGGCGTAGTCCTGGTGGGTGATCGGGTCCTTCACGTTGCACGTGAGCACGAGCGTCGGGTGCTGCGTGAACGGGTCGATGAACGCCGTGTTCGGGTCCGGGACCACGAGCATGTCGGACTCGTGGATCGACTGCCAGCCGCGGATCGACGAGCCGTCGAAGGCGAAGCCGTCCTCGAAGCACTCCTCGGTCAGGTGCGCGGTGGGGTAGGAGAAGTGCTGCCAGGTGCCAGGGAAGTCGTTGAAGCGCAGGTCCACGTAGCGGCACTTGTGCTCGGCCGCCATGGCGATGACTTCACGCGGTGTCGTCACGGGTCGGTCCCCTCCAGGTCGTTGAGATCAGATCGCGTCCGGCCCGCGCTCTCCCGTGCGGATCCGGATGGCCTCCTCGAGCGGAAGGACGAACACCTTGCCGTCCCCTCGGCCATGGTCGGTGGCCCCGGCGCGGACGATGGCCCGCATCGTGGGCTCGACGAAGTCCTCGTTCACCGCCACCTCGAGCTTCACCTTGCGCACGGAGCTCGGCCCGGCCGCGGCGCCGGCGTACGCCTGGGCGGCCGTGGCGGGCGCGGCGGCGTCCGTCGCCGTCCCGAGCACGTCGGACACGGTCAGCCGGAACACCTGCGCCGCAGCGAGCTCGCGCTGGACGGCCTCGAGGCGCTCCGGACGGATGATGCCGACGACGAGCTTCGTGAGGGCCTCCGGAAGGGTGGCGTGGTGGTCACGCCGGGACGCGAGCCGCTCCCGGCGAGGGACGGAATGTATCACGCGACGCGTCAGGCGCGAGGCCCGCCTGGGCGGCCGCCTTCGGGCGCGTCACTCATCGGTCCACCGATCAGAGCATGGACGTCCGACATCCGCCGGTCCACAATGCTGGTTGGCCGTTGAGGGCCGAGGGGCAGCGGGATACGCTCAGACCACCCATCGGCGGTCGGGCCGATGCGGGCGCGGCGATCCTCAGGAGCCGAGCAGCATGCGCCTCGTCGACCTGATCTCCGAAGAGGTGATCCGCCCGTCGCTCGCCGGGTCCAGCAAGGACGCCGTGATCGACGAGTTGATCGACGCGCTCGTCGCGGCCGGTCACGTGGCGCCGGAGGCGCGGGAGAGCGTCGCCAGGGCCGTGCATCAGCGGGAGGCGTCGCACACGACCGGCCTCGGCTCGGGCGTCGCCGTCCCGCACGGGGTCAGCGACCAGGTCGACCAGGTGGTCGGCGCCCTGGGGATCCACCGCGCGGGCGTCGACTTCGCCGCCGTCGACGGCCAGCCGGTGCACCTCGTGATCCTGCTCGTCGTGCCCCCCAACATGTTCCAGGCGCACATCCGCACCCTGGCCGGCGTCGCCCGCGTGCTCAACGACCCGGGCCTGCGCCGCCAGCTCATGGCCGCGACCCAGCCCGAGGCCGTGATGACGATCCTCGCCGAGCGCGAGGGGGCCCTGGAGCCCATCTAACCCTCGCGCGGCCCCTCTCCCGCATCAGTCCAGGCGCCTCGCAGCGCCTCCTCCGCCCGCGCCGCCGCCGCCCGCAACGCCGCCACCCGCTCCGCGTCCACCCGCCCGGCGAGCGCCTCGAGCTCGACCTCGCGCGCCCGCCCCTCGACCTCGTGCGCCCCCACCCCCGCCGCGGCGCCCTTGAGCCGGTGGGCCGCCGCCCGCACCCCTGGCGCGTCGCCCCGCCCGGCGGCCTCGGACAGCGCCGCGAGCGTCCGCGGGGCGTCGTCGAGGTACAAGAGGAAGAGCTCGGCGACGGCGTCGTCGTCTAAGATCGCCCGCAGCTCGTCGATCACGGCGGCATCGATCGGGTCGGTCATCGCTCGAGCCCACGCAAACGCGGCGCCGCGCGTAGCTCATGATCCTGCGCGGCGGCGCGTCGCAGATTCGTACGTGGAGAACGACGACGTGGAGGACTTGCTCGCCCTGGCCGGGGCAGGCGACGCGGCGCGGCTGCGGGCCGGCTGGCGCGAGGCGCTCGCGGCGCTCCCGCCCGGCGGCGGCCCCGACGACCCCGACCCCGGCGGCTGCCGCGCGCGCACGGACCTGACCGACGTCCTCGTGACCGCGCTGCTCGAGGCCTCGGGCGCCGCCGGCGCGGTCACCTGCCTGGCGCTCGGGGGCTACGGCCGGCGCGCGCTCGCGCCGCGCTCCGACGTCGACCTGCTCGTGCTCCGCCCCGAGGGGGCCCCCGACGCGGGCGTCGAGGCCTTCGTGCGCCTCCTCTGGGACGCGGGGGCGCAGGTGGGCCACGCCGTGCGGACGCTCGACGGCGCCGAACAGGCGCTCTCGCGCGACCTCGCCGCGGCCACGGCCACCCTCGAGGGCCGCCTCGTGGCCGGCCGCCCCGAGGGGCTCCTCGACCTGCGCGCCGCCGTGACGCGCTTCCTCGCGCGCGACCGCGATCGCTTCGTGCAGGCCAAGCTCGCCGAGGCCGACGAGCGCCACCGGGCCCACGGCGAGACGGTCATGCTGCTGACGCCCGACCTCAAGGCCGGACGCGGCGCCGCGCGCGACCTCCAGCTCGCGCGCCTGCTCGCGGCCCTCGTCGCGCCCGCCCCCGTCGGCGACGACGACGAGCGCGTGCTGCCCGCCCTCGCCCGCGCCGACGACGCGCTGGCGGCCTGGCTCGACCTCGCGCCCGACGAGGTGGAGGCGCTCGGCCACGCCGGGCGGCTCCTCCTGGCCTGCCGCGCGGCCGTCCACGACCTCTCGGCCGGGCGCGGCGACCGCCTCGAGCTCGATCTGCAGGAGGCCGTCGCCCGCCGCCTCGGCCACGAGGCGCGCGGCGGCCGGCTCCCGGTCGAGGTGTTCATGGACGGCGTCTACCGGGCGGCCCGCCTCGTCGACCGCGTCGTCGGCCGCGCGCGGCTGCGCCTCTCCCCCCCCGGGCCCCCGCGCCGCGCCCGGCCGCTCGCCCCGGGCGTGGCCTCGCTCGGCGACGAGGTGGTCCTCGACCCGCCGCGCGCCGACGGTCCGGCCACGCTCGCCGAGCTCTTCCGCCAGGCGCTGCGCGGCCGGCGCCGCCTCGGGCCGCGGACCCTCGAGGACGTGCGCCGCGCCGTCGACACCCTCGGGCCGGCGGCGCTGCGCGCCGACGTCGAGGTCACGCGCGGCTTCCGCGAGGTGCTCGGCGGCGTGAAGGGCGTGGCGCAGGTCGTGCGCGCGATGCACGAGGCGGGCTACCTCGCCGCCGTCATGCCCGAGGTCGGCGCGCTCGAGTGCCTGTCCCAGGCCGACCCCTACCACGCCTACACGGTCGACGAGCACACGCTCGCCGTCATGCGCGCGCTCGAGGGGCCGCTCGAGGGCGCCCCCGAGCGCGAGGACGAGCTGCGCGAGGAGCTCCTGCACCGCACCCCGCGCCGCGACCTCCTGCGGCTCGGGGTCCTCCTGCACGACGCGGGGAAGGTCGGCGGCGCGCCGGGCCACACCGAGCGCGGCGCCGCCCTCGTGCCCACGGTCGCCTGGCGCCTGGGCCTCTCCACGGCCGAGGAGCGGCACGTGCGGTTCCTCGTGCAGGAGCACCTCACCATGTCGCGGATGGCCGAGAAGCGCGACGTCGACGCGCCGGCCACGGTCGACGACCTCCTCGCGGTCGTCGGGCGCGACCCGGAGCGCCTCGAGCACCTCTACCTGCTCACGGTCGCCGACGTGCGCGGGGTGTCGCCGCGGGCGATGACCCGCTGGAAGGACCACCTGCTCACGCGCCTCTACGGGCACGCGCGCGACGCCCTCGAGGGCGGCGGCGCGGCGCCGCCGCGGCCGGCCACGCCGCCGGAGTGGCTGGCGCTGCTCGAGGGCCGCGCCGACCCGGCGGCGCTCGCGGACCACCTCGCGCGCTGCGGGCGCGCCTACCTGGCCGACGTCGAGCCCGACGAGGTCCTCCTGCACCTCGACCTCGCCCTGGCGCTCGAGGCCGAGGGCGCGCCGCAGGTGCGCTGCTCGCTCGACGAGGGCTGCGAGCGGGTGTGGGTGGCCGCGCGCGACCGGGCCGGGCTGTTCGCGGACCTGTGCGGGGCGCTCACGGGCTCGGGCTACGAGATCCTCTCCGTGACGACGTTCGCCCGCACCGACGGCGTCGTCTTCGACCGCTTCGCCGTGCAGCCCGGGGGCGACGGCCCGGCCGCCGAGCGCTGGCCGCGCCTCGGGGCGACGATCGTCGACGTGCTCGCCGGCCGCGTCGCCGCGCCCGACCTCCTCGCCCGGCGGCGCCGCCGCGAGGCGGCGCGCGGCGCGCGCCCGCGGCCGCCCGTGCGCGTGCGGATCGACGACGGGATCGCGCCCGACCTCACCGTCATCGACGTGAGCGCCCCCGACCGCGTGGGCCTCCTCCACGACCTGGCGCGGGCGCTCTCGGCCGCGGGCTGCGACATCCGGCTGGCGAAGGTGGCCACGAAGGGCGACCGCGCCGTCGACGTGTTCCACGTCACGGGCCCCGACGGGCGCCCGCTCGACGCGCCGGCGCGCGACGCCGTGGCCGCCGCCCTGCGGGCCGCGGCGGCGGGGGCGGGCGATGATGGCGCATGAGCGGCGGCGCCGCCGCGCGGCGGGCCCGCTCCTGGTCGTCGACAACTACGACTCGTTCACCTTCAACCTCGTCCAGCCCCTGCGCGCGCGGGGCCACGACGTGCGCGTCGTGCGCAACGACGCGATCACGGTCGAGGACGCCCTCGCCCTGGGCCCCTCGCGCGTGCTCCTCTCGCCCGGCCCGAACCGCCCCGAGGCGGCCGGGATCTGCGTCGCGCTCGTCCGGGCCGCCGCCGCGCGCGGCCTGCCGCTCCTGGGGGTGTGCCTCGGCCACCAGGCGATCGGGGTGGCGTTCGGCGCCCGCTGCGTGCGGGCGCGGCGGCCCCTCCACGGGCGGGCGTCGCTGGTCGCCCACGACGACGCCGGCGTGTTCCGCGGCCTGCCGTCGCCGCTCGAGGCGGCGCGCTACCACTCGCTGTGCCTCTCGCCGCGCCGCCTGCCGGCGGCGCTCGTGGCCACGGCCTGGGCCGACGACGGCACGCTCATGGGCGTACGCCACGCCGCGGCGCCGATCGAGGGCGTGCAGTTCCATCCGGAGAGCTTCATGACCCCCCTGGGGGAGCGGCTCCTGCTCAACTTCGTGGAGGGCGCGTTTGCCCCGCGGGGCCGCGCTCTCTACACTCCTCCTCGATGACCTCCGCCGCCCCGCCGCCGCCCGCCGGCCTCGACGCCCTGCGCGCCGAGAACGCGCTGCTGCGCGAGCAGCTGGCGGCCGTCACCGAGATCGGGATCGCGCTCGGCGCCGAGCGCGACCTGCGGGCGCTCCTGGAGACGATCCTCACCAAGGCGCGCTGGCTGACCTGCGCCGACGCGGGCTCGCTCTACCTGGTCGAGGGCGACCGGCGCGACCGGCTGCGCTTCGTCCTCGCCCAGAACGACTCGCGCGAGGTGCCGTTCGTCGAGCGCGTGCTCGACGTGAGCTCGGAGACGATCGTCGGCCACGTCGCGCGCACGCGCGAGGCGGTGAACCTCCCCGACGTCTACGACCTCGACCCGGCGGCCGGCTTCACCTACTCGACGTCGTTCGACGAGCAGGTGGGCTACCGTTGCAAGTCGATGCTCGTCGTGCCGATGATCGACCGGCGCGACCGGGTCACGGGCTGCATCCAGCTGATCAACAGGAAGCCCGACCGCGCCCTGCGCCTGGCCTCGCCGGCGCACACCGAGGAGGTCGTGCTCCCGTTCCCGCCGGCGATGACGCAGCTCATGCAGAGCATCGCCAGCCAGTCGGCCGTGGCGCTCGACAAGGCGCGCCTGATCGAGGACCTGGAGCACACCTTCGAGGGGCTGGTCTACGCGTCGGTCGTCGCGATCGAGTCGCGCGACCCGACCACCTCCGGCCACTCGGAGCGCGTGGCGAAGCTGTCGGTCGAGCTGGCGCGGGCCGTCAACGACGCGCTGCCGCATCGGCTGCCGCGCCCGCTCACGGCGACGCAGCTGAAGGAGCTCCGCTACGCGAGCCTCCTGCACGACTTCGGCAAGGTGGGCGTGCGCGAGCAGGTGCTCGTCAAGGCCAAGAAGCTCTTCCCATGGGACCTCGACGCGGTGCGCCTCCGCTTCGCGGCGGCCGCGCGCGAGCGCGAGGCGCGCGCCCTGCGCGACCTCGTGGACAAGCTCGGCGCCGCCGGCAAGGGGCTCGACCCGCGGCCGTTCATCGAGGCGGCCCGCTCGACGATCGAGGCCGAGACGCGGCGGCTGGCCCAGCTGCTGGCGACCGTCGAGGAGGCCAACGAGCCCAGGGTCCTCGCCGGCGGCGCCGAGGCCGAGCTGCGCCACGTGGCCGACGAGCGCTTCACCGACCTCCACGGGTGCGAGCGCCGGCTCCTGGGCGACGACGAGCTGGCGGACCTCACGATCGCGCGCGGCTCGCTCAACCGCGAGCAGCGGCTCGAGATCGAGTCGCACGTGGCCCACACCTTCCGCTTCCTCTCGCGGATCCCGTGGACCGAGGAGCTGCGCGACCTGCCGCGGATCGCCGGCGCGCACCACGAGAAGCTCGACGGCAGCGGCTACCCCGACGGCCTGCGCGAGGACGAGATCCCGCTCCAGTCGAAGGTCATGGCCGTGGCCGACATCTTCGACGCGCTGACCGCCTGGGACCGGCCCTACAAGAAGGCGCTGCCCCTGGAGCGGGCGCTGGCGATCCTGGACCTCGAGGTGAAGGACCGCCACATCGACGGGGAGCTCGTGGCGCTCTTCCGCGAGCGGCGGCTCTACCGGGCGGTGATGTCGGACGCGCCCTGAGCCGTCACAGCACGCCGCGGAAGAAGTGCAGGGTCCCGGACTTGACCTTCTCCCACCAGGAGAGCTTGCGGACCCCCTGGCGGATGCTGCGGGCCATGTCGGGCGCGAACACGCGCGAGTCGAGCGTGCGCGTGAAGCCGACGTCGTTCACGAACAGGTTGGCCTCGGCGAGCTTGACCAGGGCCAGGTTGTCGAGGTTCGACGAGCCGACGGTGGCCACGCGGCCGTCGAACGACGCGACCTTCGAGTGGACCATGCGGCCCTGGTACTTGTAGAGCTCGACGCCGGCGCGGACGACGTCGTTCTCCACCCAGCGGAAGGCGTCGCGCACGATCGGCACGTCGTGCCCCTCGTCGCCGGGGACGATGAGCACCGTGCGCACGCGGCGGCGCGCGGCGTCGTTCATGGCGGCGATGACCGAGTCGTCCAGGAAGTAGGCGCACTCCACGAGCACCCGGTCGCGCGCGCCGCGGATCTCGGCCAGGTAGCGGTCCTTGATCGCCGTCGTGATCCCGGGCAGCGCCTCGACCACGTCGACCGACATGGTCCCGGGGGCCGCGGCGGGGGCGTCGAGCGGCTGGCCGGCCTCGCCGGTCCCCCCGGCCGCCCGCCAGCGGTCGAAGAACAGCGCCTCGAGCGTCGCCACCGCCGAGCCCTCGACGGTCGCGTGGACGTCGTGCCACTCGAACTCGTACTCGCGGCCGATGTTCATCCCGCCGCAGAAGCCCAGGCGCGAGTCGACGACGATGATCTTGCGGTGGTCGTGGTTGAGGACGCCGCGCCGCTCGCGCGGCTTCGGCTGGCCGCCGAAGAGGCGGCGCACGCCGTCGACCAGCCCGCGGCCGAGGTCGACGACCGAGTTCTTGAGGCCCTGCCCCATCGTGTGCTGGAGGATCAGCTCCACCCCGCCCGCGCGCAGCTCCTTCGGCAGCCCGCCCATGCGGTTGCCGAACGCGTCCACGAGCACGCGCACCTTCACGCCCGCGCGGGCCCGCTCGACGAGCAGGCGGGTGACCCAGCGGCCGGTGCTGTCGTCGGTGAAGATGTAGGTCTGCAGGCAGATCGTCCGCTGCGCCCCCTCGATGGCCGCGCGGAGCGCGGGGAACATCTCCGGCCCGTCCACGAGGAGCGTGACGTGGTTGTCGGCGCCGGGGCGGGCGATCGGCTCGAGGCGCTCCACGCCGGCGCGGGGGGTGCCCGGGACTGCGAAGCGGCCCTCGAAGCGCCGCCCGTCCGCCATGAGCCGGAAGACCGCGCGCCGGCCCTCGGCCGCCTCGCCCGCGCCAGGGGCGCCGGCGAGCGCGCGCCGCAGGCCCGCGACAGGGTCGGGGGCGGTGGCCTGCAGGTAGAGGCGCCCGTCGGAGATCGCGGCCTCGCCGCGCTCGACGTCGTCGTGACCCGTCCCGGCGCGGACGCGGCGCTCGTAGACGAAGTAGCGCGGCCCGCGCCGCTGGAAGGTGATCGTGCCCGTGAACTCGCCCGCCGCGTCGCGGCCGGCGACGCGCCACGCGTTCGCCTCGAGGCGGAAGCCGGCCGGGAGGTCGAGGACGGGCGCGGTCGGGGTGGCCGGAGCGGAGGGGGCGGCGGCGTCACGGGGCGGCGGCAGGGGGAGGCCGGCCTCCTGGCCGTGGGCGGAGAGGACGGCCCACGTGGCGCCGAGCGCCATGACCACCGCGAGCGTGCCCTGCCTGCCTCTCCGCACCCAGTTCCTCCGGTCGTCTCACCGGCCGCAAGGGAAGGGCCGTTCGATTACGTCGCATTCTGAACCGAGGCACAAGCGCTTGCGCCAGGATTCGTCTCGCGCCCCGATCCCCGGCGAGACGAACGTCCAGGGGCGCTGCACGACGGCGGGGGGTCCGCTACGGTGAGGCGTCATGGCCGAGGTCAAGCTCACGAACGTGCAGCTCATCCTGTACGGACTCCTGGCCGGAGCCGCGGGCGGGGCGGTGGCCGCCGGGCTGACCCTCGGCCTGCGTCCCGCGCCCGCCCCCGGGCCTGCATCCACCGCCTCGCCCGCAGAAGCGCCCGACCCGGGCGGGCCCCCGTCGGTCGAGTCGCCGGCGCCCGAGCCTGCCCCCGCGGCGGCCGCGCCCGCCCCGGCCGCGGCGCCGACCCTCGCGGCCGAGCCCCCGCCGGCGGAGCGCCTGCGCGCGCTCGAGGCGTTCCTCGTCCGCTACCGCTCCCCGTCGCGGAGCAACGTCGACCACGCCGAGCGCATCGCGCTCCCCGCCGCCCGCTGGACCTGGTACGTCCGCTCGGTGCGCGAGGGCGACGTGGTCGCCCTCCTGCGCGCCCTGGAGCTCGCGCGCGCCCCCGACGGCGGGGCGCCGCCCGAGGACCCCCGGGAGGAGGCCACCCACGCGTGGCTCTCCCTCTGGGCCGCCTTCCGCGAGCCGGCGGACCTCGATGTCCTCGTGGCCCGCGCGCGCCAGGGGGAGCCCCTGGCGCTCGTCTACCTGGCGCACCTGCGCGCCTGGGACCTGGTCCCCGCGACCACGGACCCGATCGAGGGCCTCGTCGCGGCGGCCCAGGGCGACCCGCGCGCCATGCACGCGCTCGCCGCGCTCTCCCAGGCGCGCTCGCCGCGCCGGCTCCAGTGGCTGGAGAAGGCGGCGACGGCGGGCCACGCCCTGGCCGTGTACGAGCTCATCGCGGAGCTCGACTCGACGAACCCGGTCGAGGCGCTGCGCTGGGGGCTCCGGGCGCACGAGGAGCTCGGGCAGCCGCTGGACTCGCGCCTCCTCCACGCGGCGAGCCGCCTGGCGCGCTCGGGCAAGGAGCCCGACGTCGTGGGGCGGGCGCTGGACGCCTTCGTCGCCATGTCCGACGGTCGGTCCGGCCACGAGGCCCGGGTCGCGCGCGCCTACTTCCGCGCGGTCCGCGGCGAACGCGCGGGCGCGGTCGCCGACCTGGCGACCGTGCTGGCGCACACGCAGCGCCGCGGCGAGGAGCACCACGCCCGGCAGGCCCGCGCGGCGGCCGCCGAGCTCCAGGTCACGGACGAGGAGCTGGAGGCGGCGCCCGTGGAGGCCCCGGCGGCGGCCCGCGGCGCGCCCGAGCGCCCGCCGCCCTACGTGGCCCCTCGCGACGACGGCCCCGACCCCGCCCCCGCCGACGAGCTCGCGCGGGTCGACGCCGGCGGCGAGGAGCCCGCGGAGGTGCGCTTCACCAGCGCGGACGGCTTCGAGCTCCACGGGGACCTCTGGCGCGACGACGGCGCGAGGCTCGTGGTGGTGCTCCTGCACCAGACCGGCGCGGACAGGACGTCGTGGCGCCCCCTCGCCCGGGCGCTCCACGCCGCGGGCGCGAGCGTCCTGGCGTTCGACCGCCGGGGTCAGGGCCGCTCCACCCGCCGCGGCGGGGAGGAGGAGGCCGCGGGCGCGGCGCCGGGGCAGCGCATGAGGGAGGAGTCGCTGGACGTCGCCGCGGCGCTGGCGCACCTCGAGCAGGCCGGCGTCCCCCGGCGTCGGGTGGTCCTCGGCGGCGCGGGGTCGGGCGCGAGCGCCGCGCTCCTGGCCGCCCCCTCGGTCCCCGGCCTCGAGGCGCTCCTCCTCCTGTCGCCGCACGCCGCCTACCACGGCGTCGACGTGCGGCCGGCGCTCTCCGCCCTGACCGTGCCGTTCCTCGCCTACGCGGCCGAGGAGGACCCGGGGCTGAAGCGCGGGCTCGAGGCGCTCTTCGCGGTCAAGGCCGGCGCCGGCGGGTTGATCGTCAAGCGCGGCGGGGACGCGCACGGCACGCGCCTCCTCACGGCGGCGGGCGAGCGCCGCGGCCGCACCCTCGTGGGGGGGCCCCGCATGGGGATCGACCTGCTGAACCTGCCGGAGCTCGACGCGCCGCTCACGGGCGTCGAGGCCTTCCTGCGGGTGGTCCTCGGCCGCTGAGCCGCCGCGACTCCGGGCGCGGTTCCGGGTGAGGGGCCGCTGCGAGTAGGATGCCGCGGGACCGTCGAGAGGGGGGCGCCATGCGCACGCGGGTCGAGAAGGTGGTCATCGCCGGCGACGGGACGCGCCTCTACGCGCGCCAGACCGCCGGGCGCGACGCCGCCGGCGCGCCCATGATCTGCGCCAACGGCATCGGGGTCTCGACCTTCTTCTGGGACTACCTCGAGGACCACTTCGCCGACACCCGCCCGGTCATCGTCTGGGACTACCGCGGGCACGGCCAGAGCGAGTTCCCGCGCGACCTCGACGACCTGACGATGGAGGCCTGCGCCGACGACCTGCGGCGCGTCCTCGACGCCTTCGGCCACGAGCGGGCGGTCCTCCTCGGCCACTCCATGGGCTGCCAGGTGATCTACACCTTCGCCCACCACCACCCCACGCGCGCCGCCATGCTCGTCCCCATGCTCGGCACCTACGGGCGCCCGGTGCACACCTTCTTCAACATGGAGGTGGCCTCGCTCGCGAGCTTCGTCGTCGGCCACCGCGTGGGCGTGACGATGCCCGAGGCGCTGGCGCGGGTGAAGCGCCGGCTGATCGACAGCCCGCGCGGCCGGCGCCTCCTCTCGGCGATCGCGCGCGTGGGCCGGATCGTCCACCCGACGTCGATGAAGCAGGCCGACCTCGACGCCTACCTCGCCCACTTCGCCGAGCAGTCGCCGCTCGTCTTCTTCCGCATGGCCGAGAAGATGGCCGCCCACTCGGCCGGCCCCTTCCTCGAGCGCATCGCCGCGCCGACGCTCGTGGTCGCCGGCGAGTGGGACCTGTTCACGCCGCTGTCGCTCTCCGAGGAGATCGCCGACCGCCTGCCCCGCGCCCGCCTCCTCGTCCTGCGCGAGGGCTCGCACGCCGCCCTCGTCGAGCAGCCCGACCTGATCCACCGCGAGCTCGAGCGGTTCCTGGCCGAGCACCCCGTCGACGAGGTCGAGACCGACGAGGAGTCGCTGCCGACGGCCGCCGTGGCCTGAGGGCCGCCGAGGCCGTGTGCGGCGCGGGAGGCGCGCCGCTACGCTCGTGGGGCGTGGACGAGCGCCTCCGTGAGCTGGAGCGGGCCAGCGCCCAGGGAAACCTGCAGGCGGCGGCGCAACGCCTCGCCGAGCGGGTCCGACGGGGCGACCTCGGCTCCGAGCGCCTCGCGCTGGCGGCCTACTGCCACGACCCCGCGGCGCTCCTCGCCACGGGCGGCCCGCCGCCGCCGACCGACGCCCCGACGTGGGCGGCCGGGCTCGGCGCCCGTCATGGCCTCCCGCTCCTCCTGCGGGTGATCGCAGAGGCGTTGCTGGACCAAGTTGACGAAGGCCACA
Source organism: Planctomycetota bacterium (assembly GCA_023954375.1). Lineage (GTDB taxonomy): Bacteria > Planctomycetota > J058 > J058 > J058 > JAMLIC01. Next base: position 35,956 of record JAMLIC010000017.1, on the reverse strand, counting down.
GCGACCTCCCGCCCGAGCTCGTGCGGGGGCTCGCGGCCGCGGTCGAAGCGTGGGAACGCGACCCGACCCCCGACGCCATCACACCCGTCCGGATCGCCACGCTGGCGCTGTTCCGTGCTCGCGGCTGCATGGACGTCGTCCACTGCTTCATGTACTTGACGAGCGCCTGGTCGGTGGACCGGCGGCTCACGGAAGAGGAGCTGCTGGCGCCCGTCGCCCCGGCGCTCAGGGCGCTTGGCCGTGGAGGCGTCGCCGCGCTCCGCCCGGAGCGCGTGGCCGCGCGCGCCCTGGCGAGCGGCGGGGCCACTGCTCGTCCCCTGGCTCCTGGATGAGGGCCTGCGGGCGGCTAAGCTAACCAAGAGGCGATTGAGAGTCGCTCGCGGCGAGCACGGCCTCGCCCGGCCGGGCGCCTGCCCCGCGAGCGGCGAGCAATCGACGGGTTGAACTATGCCGCTGCGCGGCGGCGGTCGTTCGCGTGAGCCGCCCGGCTATGTGCAGATTGGCGGTCAGCGGGAGGGGCGAGGCTGTCTTGGCACGGGTCGCGAGCGAGGATCTTCGACGAGTCGGCACGCGACGGGGAGCGGGGCGGCCGACGCAAGTCCTTGGGCGGAGGTGCCGAGGACGTGGACCGCCGAGACCGGCGGCCCGAGGAAGGACGCGGCGGGGGAGTGGGCGGGGTCGTGGCGAGGCGCTGCGTCGTCACGTGTCCGGCTCCCGGAAGGGGCGCCGACGCGATCTCGCCGGTGGCGGCGTTGATGGCGAAGCGGGCGCAGGAAGCCCCACCTTGCACGCGGGACAGCGGTGCGGGTCAGTGCCGGTGAGGCGCTCGAGGAGCTCGCGCACCGTCGAAGGCGCAGGTTCGGGGTTAGTCGTCTCGCCCTCGGCTGCGAGGACGGCGCGAGCCTGTTCGAGCGGTGTTGACGTTGCTCGGGGCGTGCACCCCGTAGTGCCGGATCTTCACGAAGCGGAGCCTGGCAGGATGTGCTGGAGAAGCGGCGGATGACTCGACGCCGGAGATCGTCGCCGCTCGCCGTTCTTGGTGCTGAAGGTGACGTCCTCGGCGTCCATTTCGAGCAGGCGGTGGTTGGACATCACCGCGGTGGGTGTAGAGGCCAGGTAGCGGAAGACCTGCTTGGGGCCGGCGAAGGGCGCTTGGCGTAGACGACCCACTTCTTGCGATGGAGGCGGTCCTTGGCTCGGCGAAGGCGTGGCGCTCGACCTCGACGTCGTCGCCGAGGTCGAGCTGGCCGTCGTCGACGAGCGCATGAGCCTGGCGAGGAGCTGCCCGGAAGAGCGCGGAGAGCACCTTCACGGGGAAGAGGAACCGGCTGCGGCCGCCCGCCCGCTCTGGCGCGAGCCGTCCGAGCCGCCGCCGGTCACGTGCAGTGGGCGTGGGAACTGGCCGAGGTCGCGCCGCCAGGTGTGGAGCACGGCGGTGATGCCGGGGCGTGGCGCCGAGCCGCCTTCCGGATCGGCGGCGAGGTCGAGGCGTGCGCGAGGCCGTGTCGAGGAGCTTGTAGAAGACCCGCTGGTTGCGCCGCGCGAGCGCTGGAGCTCGCTCGGTAGGGTGAACTGACGTGGAAGTAGGGGACCGGCAGGACGCGCCGCATGCGTTTCGAGGACCCACTTCGCCTGCCGGAGGCTCTGGCACTTCATGCAGTGCCGGTCCAGGCACGAGTTGTAGGCGGGCACCTCGTGTCACGGTGGTCGCAGACATCAGGAGGGTGCCCGCCGCTTGGCCGCCGTGCGGCGCGCCGCGATGGCGTCGAACGCGCGCTGCTGGCCGAACGTGGGTGCATGGCGAGCGGTGCGCCTCGCCGAGGCGCGGAACGTCCGCCACCTCGAAGCGAGGGCGTTGCCGTTCAGCTCGAGGGTGCAGCGCGCGTCGCGCGCCGAGCGCTACCGGACTCCGCCGGCTGCCGTCCGATCAGGTCGAGCGGGCTCTTGCTCAGCGATGTGGCGCGTGCTGACGTGCGTGGCGCACCGTCGTGCGGATCGACGCATGGCCGAGGACCTGCACGGTGCCTGGGTGCGCCTGACTCAAGGATCGTGGCGAAGGAGTGCCGCAGGACGTGGGGCGTGACCCGCTTCCGTGAGCCCGCACGCCTCCACCGCGCGCCGGAGCGCGTGGCGGACGGCGCCATAGCTCACGAACCCGTCCGCGCCGTCGCCGGGGAAGAGGCGCTCGCGCCCCGGCGGCCGCCTTCCGTGCGCAGGAGCAGCGCGGGCGCTCGCTGAGCATGATGTAGCAGTCTATTCTTTCCCTTACCCTCGCGGACGCAATGGGAACCATCGCTTGCTGTCGAGGTCCGCGCACGTGAGGCGGCGCGCCTCACCTTTGATCCGGAGAGGCCGCCGCCGTAAACCGTCAGGGAGGACGCGCGATGGCGGAGCGACTCGATGGCCGCGAGCAGCACTCCACTTCGGTGCCGCTGAGGACGACCGGGAGCGACTTGGGCACCCGTGGCACGGAATCGTCTCCACGACCTCGGGGCGCTGGAGCGTCCGCGCGTAGAGGAACTTCAGCGCCGCCACAGGTATCTTCCCAGGCTGGACCCACCCGCGAATCTTGTGCAGGTGGAGCAGGAAGCAACGGACCTCCGTCTCGCCCAACTCAGCGGGAACGCGCATGTAATGCGCCACGAACGTGTCGGCGCACCGCGTGTACTCCTTGATTGTCCTGGCCGAGTAGTTCGCGAGCTCGAGGTCCGATACCATGCGGGCGCGGGTCGACTCAGAAAGCATGAGGCACTCCTGGAGCCTCGGGGAGCGGATCTCCTCGGGACCCCAGGGGCCGACTCGCACTTACGGTCAGTGACCACCTCCTGCGGCCCCGGGGATAGCGCCCCCGGGGTCGCAGGAGCGTCTCCGCTCACCCCGCGCTGCGCGACAGGCCTTCGTGGGCCAGCCCGCCAGCTGCCGCGCAGCGGCTTAGTTCAACTGAGCCCTCCCTGCCCTGGAACTCGTCTTCGCAGACCGCCGGACCGCCACCGAGCACACCTCGCCGCGCCTCCGCAGCGAGAGCCTCAGGCGAGGCGGAGGAGGGCGAGGCGATGCCGCGCGAAGGCGAGGGAAGGCGGCCTCCTGGCCGCCGACCGAGCCTGAGCGGCGCGGGGGGGGGGCGGGGCGCCCCCCCACCCCGGCGCACGGCAGCGCCCGCCATCCTCCGCCGCAGCCGCGATCACACCACGAGGGGGGGGGCGTCGGTCACCCGCCCCATGCGCACCGCCTCGCCGCGCGGGCGGCGCCGCCACCGCCGGTGCGACCAGAGCCACTGCTCGGGGTGGCGCCGCAGGGCCGCCTCCATGGCGGCGTTGATGCGCGTCGTGATCGCCAGGACGTCGGCCTCCTGGTCGCCCGTGGGCGCGTGGCGGATCACGTCCAGGAGCTCGGTCGCGTAGCGGAACGGGGCCTTCCGGAACACCGTCACGACGGCGATCGGGGCGCGGGTGCGCAGGTGCAGGAGCGCCGGCGCGACGCTCGTGGCCGCCGGCACGCCGAAGAACGGGGCGAAGACGACGTCCTTTCGCGCCTCCTGGTCGACGTTGATCCCGATCGCCTGGCGCCGGTCGAGGGCCTTCTTCATGGGCCACATCGACCCGCGGACGTCGAGGATCCGCTGCCCCGCGCTCTCGCGGATGCCGGTGACCCAGGCGTCGAGGCCCGGGTGCCCGCTGAGCTTGGCCACGCTCGTCAGCGGCAGGCCGAGCAGCCCGGCGACGTGGCCGGCCAGCTCCCAGTTGCCGGCGTGGCCCGCGACGCAGATCAGCCCGCGCCCCTCGTCGAACAGCGCCCGCACGCGCGCGCGGTCGTCGTCGGCCTCGAAGTAGCGCCCCTGCGTCGCCCGCGTGATGAGCGGCAGGCGCAGGAACTCGACGACCATGAGGCCGAGGTGCTCGTGGTAGCGGCGCTCGAACGCGCGCAGGCGCCGGCCGCGCGGCGGCCGGCCGCAGGCGACGGCGAGGTTGCGGCGGACGATCGCCCGCGTCGCGCCGACGGCCGCGAGGAGGCGGCCGAGCAGCCGGCCGAGGCGCAGGGCCGAGCGGGGCGGGAGCCGACGCACCCACGCCGCGACCGCCTCGAGCAGCGGGAGCGCGAACGTGATCAGGCGCGCGCGGCGCGCGCGGCGCTTGCGGGAGCGGACGCCCATGGGGTGGCCCGGATCTTACAGCGGGAGCCGACCGGCGCGGCCGTCGATCACACGGCCCGGCGCCAGGCGACGCCCTCGAGCCCGAACCGCGCGACGTCCGGGTGGAAGAGCTCCGCCAGGGCCTCGGCCGACTCGACCAGCCGCGGGCCCGGGCGGTTGAAGAAGGCGTTGCCGTCGCAGACCGCCACCCGCCCGGCGCGCACGGCCCGCAGCCCCGCCCAGCCGGGCCGCGAGGTCAGCGCCGTGAGCTCGGCCTGCGTCCGGTCGAGGTCGAACCCGCAGGGGAGGGCCACGATCACCTCGGGGTCGGCCGCGACGAGCTGCTCCCACGTCGCGTAGGGCGCGTGCTCGCCCGGGCGGCCGAACGGGTCGTCGCCGCCCGCGAGCGCGCACAGCTCGGGCATCCAGTTGCCCGCGGTCATCAGCGGGTCGAGCCACTCGAGCAGCGCCACCCGCGGCCGGGGCCGCCCGGCGACGCGCGCGGCCACGGCGTCGAGCCGCGCGCGCAGGGTCGCGGCCAGCGCCCGCCCGCGCCCGGGCGCGCCGAGCGCGGCGGCCACGCGCTCGAGGTCGTCGAGCACGTCCTGGAGGTTGGCGGGTGACAGCGCCACCACCTCCGGCCGCGGCCCCGGCCAGTCGCCGAGCGCCAGGTCGACGTCGCGCTGGCTGACGGCGCACACCTCGCACTGCATCTGCGTGAGGATCACGTCGGGCCGGAGCGCCTGCAGGGCGGCGGCGTCGACCGAGTAGACCGAGAGCGAGGTCTCGAGCTGCCGCTTGACCTGCCGGTCGATCTCGGCGCTCGACGCGCCCGGGTCGACGCGCGCCGCCGTGACCTGCGGCAGGTCCTTGACCCAGGCGGGGTGGTCGCACTCGTGCGACCTCGCCACGAGGAGGTCGCCGAGGCCCAGGGCGCAGACGATCTCCGTGCTGCTGGCGATGAGCGATGCCACGCGGGGCTGGGCCATGACGCGCCTGCGTCCCTGTCGGGCGTACAGTACAGGACGACAGCCCGGACGCGCGCGTCCGGGCTGTCGTGACTGACCCCAACGGGATTTGAACCCGTGCCTGGAGCTTGAGAGGCTCCTGTCCTAGACCGGGCTAGACGATGGGGCCCTTGAGGTCGAGTAATGTAGGGGCCTCTGCGTCGCTCGTCAAGCCTCGTTTAGAATTCGCGCGCAGCAGCGGGCCGCAGGCCCGGGGGGTAGCCATGACCGCGGGACCGGTGGAGTCGACCTCGGCGCGGGTCGAGGAGTTCCTGAGCAGCTTCGGCGCCTCCTTCTCCAAGGTGGCGGATGGCGCCTACTTCGCGAAGCGCGGCTCGACCCTCGTCGGGATCCGGGTCGTCCCCTGGCGCGACGACGACGCGCTGGTGCACGTCTCCGCCAACGTCGTCGAGGGGGCCGACCTGACCGCGCCCGACCTCCTCGTGCGGCTGCTCGAGCACAACCACGACGCCTGCTACGGCGCCTTCGGCGTCTCGCCCGACGGCATGATCACCTTCCACCACACCCTGCGCGGCTCGACGCTGACCAAGGACGAGCTCGTCCCGGTGGTCCTCGAGGTGGCCCGGGTGGCCGACGACTGGGACGACCAGATCATCGCCGAGGCGGGCGGCAAGACGGCCGTCGCGCGGCTGCAGGAGAAGGTCGAGGAGAGCAAGCGTAACGGACCGTAGTGCGAACGACGGCTGCGCCTCGCCTCGCCCGTCGCTCCGCTCCACCCGTGGCCATGCAGGCGGCAGCGCGGGGTCACGACGCGATGTGCGGACAGGCCTGGTCGAGCCTGAAGGAGGACTGGGCCCCGGTGCTGAACTACAGCTCCCTGTTCACCGACCTCGAGGCGCGCTTCCGCTCGGCCGGGCGCGACCCGGCCTCCTACCGCCGCATGGCGGCCGAGGTCGGGCGCGCGGCGCAGGACCTGCGCGACTACATGGGCGAGGTCGCGGCCGACTACGTGGCCCGCCTCGAGCGGCGTCTGGCCCAGCCCGGCGCGGGCCTGACGCCGGAGGAGCGCGGGCTCGTCCGCGCCGCGCTGGGGCTGCCCCCCGAGGACCCCGAGCTGGACCGCGCCCTGGTCGAGGACCTCGCGCGGCTCGAGGAGAGCGTCGCCGCGCTGGCCCCCCTGCGCGACGTGCCGCTGAGCCTGCGCAACGTCGAGGCCCTGCGCCGGCTCCTGGCGCGCATGGAGGGGGTCCTGCCGCGGATCGTCGACGCGCTCGAGGCGCGCGAGGGGGCCCGCCGCTTCGATGAGGCGGTCGGCCGCGGCGGCGAGGTCCACGACCGCGAGTGGCTGCTCGTCGCCCTGCGCGCGGCGCGGGGCGAGGCGCCGTCGTCGTAGCCGCGCCCCGCCGCTCCGCGCGTGGCGCGTCCACGCCCCAAGTGCTAGTCTCGCCAGGACGTGGGCAAGATCAGGATCCAGTGCAGCGAGTGCGGGCACGAGGCGCGCGTCCCCGAGCAGTTCCGCAGCAAGAAGGTCCGCTGCCTCCGTTGCCACGCCAAGCTGCGCGTCCCCGAGGACGCGCCGGTCGAGGGCGGGTCGAAGCCGCAGACCGCCGAGCGCGGGCGCGAGCCCTCGTCGCCGCGGCCCGTCCAGCGCGACCGCGGGCGCCCGCGCGCCGGCGTCGGCGAGGCCACCCGCGGCGGGCCGTCGTCCAAGACGCGCCGCGAGGCCATGCAGGTCCTGCGGGAGCTCCTGCACGAGTACGACCACGCGATCGAGTCGGTCCCGCGCGGCTTCGAGATCGACCTGCGCGGCGTGGCCCTGGGCCTCGCCCGGCAGCTCGTCGAGGAGATGCTCATGTGCCGCGCGATCCGCGACGTCAAGCTCGCGGGCGGCACGGGCGAGTGCCGGATCGTCGTCTCGCTCCACGGCCACGCGTTCGACCCCGAGGACTCGTTCGCCGCCGACGACGACGACACCGAGGTCTTCCAGCGCGCCCCGGCGTCGGGGCACGGGCCGGTCGCGCTCAACGTCGTCGCGCCCGACGAGCACAGCGACCCGACGCGGCACCTCGACGAGGAGTTCGGCTTCGGCGGGGGCGCCGAGTCGGCCATGCAGCCGCTGTTCTCGTCGCCGCAGTCGACCGGGCGCGGCCCCACGGAGCCGGTGGCGCTCTTCCAGCGCGCGAAGGAGCTCATCGACGAGGGCGAGCCCGGCGAGGCGATCCCCCTCCTCGAGCGGGCGATCAAGGCCGACATGAACTTCGCCAGGGCGGTCACGGCGCTCGGCAAGGCCTACGCCTCCGTCGGCGACTACCACAAGGCGCGCCGGGCCTTCCGCCACCTCGCCAAGCTCGAGCCGGACGACCCCGAGGCGCACGTCCTCCACGCCGCCGCGGCCGTGCAGTGCGACCGCATGGACGAGGCGCGCGACGCCCTGTCGCGCGCGATCAAGATCGACCCCGAGTACACGCCCGCCTACCGCTACGCGGCGCAGCTCTACGAGCGGCTGGGCGACCAGGACAAGGCGCGCAAGTTTCGCGCCCGGTACCAGGCGCTCAAGCTGCGAGGGTGAGTCGCCGTGCCGACGCCCAACGACCTCCTGCTGGGTCGCCTCGCCGTCCAGCGCGGGCTGATCACGGACGAGCAGGCGCGCGAGTGCCTGGAGCTCCTGCGGCAGGGGCGCGCGGTCGGCTACGACGAGACGCTGTCGGCCGTCTTCGCCCGGCGGGGGCTGATCGACGAGGCCGCCCGGCGGGGCCTCGAGGACGACCTCGCGCGGCTCGTGTTCCTGCGCGGGGAGCAGCTCTTCGCCCGGCGGTGCGTCGAGCGGGGGCTCGTCGAGCGCGACGAGGCGCGGGCGCTCCTGGCCGAGCTGCGCGACGGAGGCCACCGGACGCGGCTGGGCGAGCTCCTGGTCGAGCGCGGGCGCCTCGACCGGGTGCAGCGCGACGCGATCGCGCGCGAGGTCGTGCGCCTGCAGGACGACGAGGAGCGCGCCGCGCGCGAGGCCGACCGCGGGGCCGCCCCCGCGCCGCCGCCGCCCCCGCCGCCGCCGGCCGAGGACGCGCCGACCGAGGCCCCGGCCGTGCAGCCGCGGGCGCTCGCCAGCTTCGACCGCGACCAGCGCCGCTTCAGCCAGAGCGGCGAGTGGCTGGGTCAGGCGCTCCCGGCGCTCGAGGGCTTCGAGGTCGAGCAGCGGCTCGGTCAGGGTCCCAACGGGGTCGTCTACCGCGCCCGCGTCGCGGCGAGCGGCGAGCGGGTCGCGCTCAAGGTCCTGGCCCCCGGCCTGGTGAGCGCGCCGGGGTTCGTCGCGGGGCTCAAGCGGGCCTGGGCGCTGGCGCAGAGGGTCGACCACCCCGCCTTCGTCCGCCCGCGGGCCGTGGGGCGCGCGGGGGACCTCGTCTACCTCACGACCGACCTCGTGGACGGCGAGTCGCTCCAGACCGCGGTCGAGCGCAGCGGGCCCCTGCCGGCCGAGCGCGCCCTGGCGCTCGTCCGCGTCGTCCTCCAGGGCCTCGAGCGCGCCCACGCCGCCGGGGCCGCGCACGGGGCGCTCTGCCCGGACAACGTGCTCCTCTCGCGCCTCGGCGCGCCCGTGGTCACCGACCTCGCGCTCGCCGGGCTGGGGCAGCCGGCCCAGGGCGCGGCCGGGCTGTTCGCGTCGCCGCAGCGGCTCGCCGGCGGCGCGCCGCCCGCGCCCGCCGACGACATCTACGCCCTCGGCTGCGTCGCGTACTTCGCGACCGTCGGCCGCGCGCCGTTCCCCGACGCGTCGCCCGCCCTGCGCCTCGCCGGCGGCGCCCTCGACCCGCGCGACGTCGACCCGGCGGTCGACGGGCGCCTCGCCGCCCTCGTCGAGCGCGCGACGCGCCCGAGCCCGCCGAGCGCCCGGACGCGGCGGCGGCGCTGGCGCTCCTCGACCCCGCGCGGCCGCGCGTGCCGCTGCCGCCCCGTCCGCCCGCGCCGCCCCCCCCGGCGCCGCCTGCCCCGCCGCGCGCGCGCCCCGCGGTGCCCACCCCGCCCGTCCCCCCCCGCCCGCCCGCGCCGCCCGAGCCCGCGCTCGACCAGACGGTGACCATGCCGGCGGTCCTCCCGCTGCCGCGCCCCGGCGAGGACGACGAGGCCGCCGAGCGGACGATGGAGGTGGCCCCGCCGCCCGGCGCGCGCCTGGAGGTGGCCAACGGCGCCCCGGCGGAGCGGACGCTCGAGCTCTCGACGCCGGGCGGCGCGCCGGCGCCGGACGACGAGGCCATCGCGCGGACGCTCGACGCCGCGCCCCCCGCGGGCGACGACGACGAGGTCGCGCGGACGATCGCCGTCGCCCCGCCGAGCGGCTGGTCCGAGCGCCTCGGCGCCGCCTCGACCGACAGCCGCGCCGGCACGCAGCCCCTGCCCGCCGTGCCCGCCGCGGCCCTCTCGTCCACCTTGCCCGACCCGCCGGCGCCGTTCGACGCCATGGGCGAGACGATGCCCATGCGGCCGCTCGGCTCCTCGGCGCCCGACGACCTGGTCGGCCGCCTCGTCCACAACCGCTACCGGATCATCAGCAAGCTCGGCCAGGGCGGCATGGGCGTCGTCTACCGGGCGGACCACACGCTCATGGGTCGGGCGGTCGCCTTCAAGGTGCTGAGCGCCGACCTGGTGAAGAGCGCCGTGTCGATCGCGCGCTTCAAGCGCGAGGTCATGGCCATGGCGCAGTTCCAGCACCGCAACGTGGTGCGGATCTTCGACGCCGGGGCCACCGAGGACGGCCGCTTCTACATGGCCATGGAGCTGGTCGAGGGCGAGAGCCTGGCGCGGGTGCTCCAGCGCGAGGGGCCGCTCCCGGTCGAGCGCGCGGCGCGGATCGTCGCGCAGGTCCTGCGCGGCGTCGGCGAGGGCCACAAGCGCGGGATCGTCCACCGCGACCTCAAGTCCGAGAACATCCTCCTCGCCGCCGGCGACGAGGTGAAGATCATGGACTTCGGCATCGCCAAGGTCCTGTGGGAGAACGAGTCGCCGCAGTCGCAGAGCAACGCGTTCGTGACCACCGAGCGCATGGCCGTCGGCACGCCGGAGTACATGTCGCCCGAGCAGGCGTCCGGCGGCGCGCAGGTCGACCTGCGCAGCGACATCTACTCGCTCGGCGTGGTCGCCTACGAGATGCTCACCGGCCGGCTCCCGTTCGACGCCGACAGCCCGGTGGGCTACATCGGCAAGCACATCGTCGACCCCCCGATGCCGTTCGCCGAGCGGGCGCCCGGCCTGGCGGTCCCCGCCGCGCTCGAGCAGCTCGTCATGCGCGCCCTGGAGAAGGACCCGGCGGACCGCTTCCCCGGCGCGGAGGCGATGCTCGCCGTGCTCGAGCAGGCCGTGCCCACGGTCGCCCTGCGCGGCGAGAGCGACCGCGGCGTCTCGCGCAGCGCGGCCGGCCCCCCGCCCGCGACGCCGACCGGCTCGGCCGCCCTCCGCCCCTCCCCGACCGCCTCCGCGGCGACCTCGCCGGCGCCCGCCTCCTCGGCCGCGCGCCGGCCCCCGGCGCCGCCGGTCGAGCCCTCGGGCGAGTCGCTCGAGCTCTCGGGCGAGGACGGCCCGGCGCCCGCCCCGCCGGTCGACGGCGCGGTGGTGAAGCGCCTGCTCCTCGCCCTGGGCGTGGTCGCCGCCCTGCTCCTCGTCACGATCGTCGGCCTCGTGGGGCTGCGGCTCGTCGGCGGGCTGGGCGGCGCCGGGGCGGCGCGCCTCGACGAGGAGCGCGCCGGGCGCGTGCAGGCGGCGCTGGTGGCGCGGGACTTCGAGGGGGCGCGGCGGCTGCTCGAGGAGGTGCTCCCGCACGCCGCGGCCGACGAGCAGGGGCGGGTGCGGGCCGAGCTGACCCGCCTCGACGCCGTGACCGAGGCGGCCGGGCGCCTGGACGCGGCGGTCGCCGCGCTGGCGGAGGCGACGGAGGCGCTCCGGCGCGCCGCCGCGGCCGAGGACCTTCCCGCGGCCGAGGCGGGCCTCGCCCGCGTGCGCGCGGCCGCCGAGGGCGCCGAGGCCGCGCGCGCCCGCCTGGCGGAGCTCGAGGCGGCGGACCTCGCCGCGGCGGCCCCGCCGGCGGACGCGGGGGCGCTGGAGGCGGCGCTCGTCGTCCCGCTGCGCCGGCTCGAGGAGGCGCTCGCCCGGGCCGATGGGCTCCTCCAGCAGGCCATGTTCGACTCGGCGCGGGAGCAGCTGGCGACGGCCCTGACGCTCACGCGGCTGCCGTCGCGGCGGGCCGAGCTCGAGGCCAGGGCGCGCGACGCGCAGGCGCGCGGGCTCCACGAGGACGCGCGGCGCGAGATGAACAAGCGGCCGGCCGACTACCAGCTCGTCATCGAGCTCCTCCTGAAGGCCCAGGCGCTCGCCCCCGGCGAGGAGGTGAACGACCTCCTCGCCCGGGCGCGCCAGCGCCAGGCCGAGTCGCGCCGCCGCGCCGCGGCCGCCGAGGCCGGCGACCTCGTCCGCGGCGCCGACGCCGCCCTCGCCGCCGGCGACGCCGACGCGGCGCTGCGGCACCTCGCCGACGTGCGGCGGCTGATGACCGAGCACGGCCTCCCCGACACGTGGGAGCTGCCGCGCCGCGCGGCCGCGGCCGAGGCCGCCCGGACGGCGCAGGCGGCCCTCGCGGCCCTGCCGCCCCCGGGCGACGACGAGCCCGAGCTCGAGCGGGCGCTCGCGGCGCGCCGCCGCTACCTCGAGGAGCATCCCGACGGGCCCGGCCGCGCCGAGGTCGAGGCCGCCTGCGCCGACCTCGAGCGGCGGCTGGCGGAGCGCCGGGGCGGGACCCCGCAGGGCCTGGTCGAGCGGCTGCTCGCGCAGGCGCGGGCGGCGCTGGGGCGCGGCGCCCTCGAGGAGGCGCGCGGCCTCGCCGCCGAGGCCGAGGCGGCCGCCCGGGCGGGCGGCGTCGACCCGGGCCCGGCGAGCGAGATGGTGGCCGCCGTCGACGCGCGCGAGGCGCGGCTGCGCGTGCTGAAGACCGAGTTCGTGGCGGTCGGCCGCCTGCGCGTCGCGCGCTACGAGGTGACCAACGCGGAGTACTTCGCCTTCTGCGTCGGGCGCACGCGGCAGGCGAAGGCCGCCGGCGACGCGGCGGCGCTGGAGCGGGCGCGCGCCCTGTGGCCCGCCGGCTGGACGGAGATGCCCAGCGACCCCGACCTCCGCGTGTTCAAGAGCGGGCGGAGCGAAGACCCGGTCGGCGGCGTCTCGTTCCGCGACGCCGAGGAGTACTGCGCCTGGCGCTCGGCCGAGCTGGGCCTGACCGTGCGCCTCCCCACGGAGGTCGAGTGGCTCGAGGCGGCCGGGGGCGCCGACGGCCGCGCCTACCCCTGGGGCCCGAGCTTCGACCCGGCGCGCGCGCGCTACCGGCGCACGAACGACGGCCCGGTGGCCGTCACGGCCGAGCTCGGCGGCCAGAGCCCGCACGACGTGTGGCACATGGCGGGCAACGTCGCCGAGTGGGTCGACACGGTCTGGGACGACCCGGCCGAGGGGCCGGACCCCTCGTCGCGGGTGCTCAAGGGCGGCTCCTTCCGGTCGATGGCCCCGGAGAACCTGAGCCTCTCGGCCCGGCTGCGCGGCGGCGTGCGCGAGCGGCGGCCCGAGTGGGGCTTCCGCGTGGTCGTCGAAGCGGAGTGACCACGCGCGCGGTCGATGATGGGATCGAGGGCCCAGCGCGTGGGCTCACATGGGACACGGAGGCGAGGTCTGTCCTCACCGTCCCTCCGTGCTCTCCGTCACCTTCGTTGCCTTCGTTTCGCCGCCGTCAGCGCCCCGCGCCGGCCGGGGCGCGCTTCAGCGTGCCCGCGTCCTTCGCGGTCAGACGGCGCAGCGTGAGCCCCTGCGCCTCGAGGAGGGCGATCACGCCCTCCTCGCCGTGGTGGTGCGCGGTGCCGACGGCGAAGAAGTAGGACTTGCCGGGGTTCTCGCCCAGCCTGGCCACGATCCGCTCGGCCATGCGGTGGTTGCGGTCGGTGATCAGCGCCTTCTTCAGGCGCTCGGACATCTCCTCGTCGCTCCCCATCTGCTGCTCGTTCAGCGACTCGACGAGCGCGTCGAGGTCGCCCGCGAGGTAGCGGACGATGAGCTCCTCGAACGGCGCCGTGCGGTCGCCCTCGGCCGGGGCCTCGAGCTGGTCGAGGGCGTGCTCGAGCATGCGGGCCTGCTCCTCGGCCGAGAGCACGTCGAAGCAGCCGAGCTGCTCCTGGAGCGTCTCGAGGCCGCCGACCTCCTTCTTGGCCTCGCGGGCGCGGTCGTAGAGGCCCTGGTCGAGCGACTTGCCGCCCGCCTGGAGCTGCGGGGCGAACTCGAGCAGCTGGAGCTGCATGCCCGTCACCCACACCTTGATCTGCTCGAACGCCGCCGCGCCGGGGAGCCCCTTGCCCTTCACGTAGGCGTCGAGGCGCTTGTACAGCTCGGGCGAGATGCGCGTGCTCAGGCCCTGACCGGGCGGCAGCATGATGTGGCGCATCATGGCCATCTGCATGCCGGGGTCCATGGGCACCTCGGTGAACAGGCCGTCGGCCATGTCGATCGCCTGGCTCACGACCGCCGGCAGCGTGGTGACGCGCGGGTCCGGGACGTGGATCGTGCCGTAGACGAACGAGGGCGTGTCGCCCTCGATCACCCACAGGAACGGGCGCTCGGTCGGCTGGACCTTGGCGTCCTGGGCGACGGCGGGGGCGAGGGCGAGGGCGAGGAGGGCGGCGGCGAGGCGCGCCGGACGGGCGAGGTGCATGGTCGTGGCTCCTGGGTCGGGGGCGCATGATACCGGCGCCCCCGGGCGTCGCACGAGCCGGTCCGGACCACCGACGTGCGGACGGGGTCGTCCGTCTCCCGGCGCCGTCAACCGGGGGGCGCCGCGCGGGCCGCGCGCTCGGCGCGGAGCGCCTCGAGCAGCGGCGCGAGCTGCCGGTAGTGGCGCCCCCAGCGCGTGCCCGAGACGAAGGCCGGCCCGCGGGCGTGCTCGTTCATCCCCTGCCAGGCCTCGAGCGCCTCGTCGAGGTCCCCCAGGCGGAGCGCGGCCAGGCCCCAGTGGAAGTGCATGAACGCGTCCTTGTTGCCGTGCCGCGCCTCGCGGCGCAGGAGGTCGCGCCCGCGTTCGAGCTCGCCCGTGAACGCGGCCGCGAGCCCCTCGGCCCCGGCCCACGTCCCCTGACCGGCGAGGAGGTAGCCGAGGGTCGCCTCCGTCAGCCGATCGTGCGCGGCGACGGGGTCGCCCTCGAACAGCAGCGTCTCGCCCCCCCGCCGCTCGGGCTGGCCGTCGGCGTCGACGAGGCCCTCGGGGGCCCGGACGTTGCCCTTGTCCCCCCACACGCGATGCGCGGCGAAGCGGCGGACCCAGACCTCGTCGCGCCCCGCGAGGGCGCGGGCGTGGAACACGGCCGCGAGCGTCCGCCGCAGCGGGTCGGGCAGGGCGAACAGGTCCAGCCGCCAGCGCCGCTGGAACTCCGCGTCGTCCCAGAGCGCCTCGACCAGCTCGCGCCGCTGCCCGTCGTCGTCGGTCAGGAGCAGCCGCACGTAGCGCGCGGCGACCTCCAGCGCCGGCTCCGACGGCCGCCGCGGCGCGGCCGCCCGCGCCTCGTCGCGCGCGGCCTCGTCCCCGGCGACGAGCGCCCGGCTCGCCCGCGCCAGGCGCCCGGCGTCGTCGTCGCGGAGGCGGTCGTCGGGCTCGAGCCCCTCGAGGTCGACGCCCTCGAGCCGCGCCCGGAGGGCGCACGTGGGGTCGCCCGGGGCCTCGCCCCCGTGCGCCCCTGGCGCCAGGTTCGCGCCCACGCGCAGCCACCAGTCGCCCGGAGGGAGCGGCCGCGCCAGCGGCCAGCTCGCCACGAGCCGCGAGGGCCCCGGCCCCGCGGCCGCGCGCAGCTCCACGCGCGGCTCGGGGTCCGCCCCGGCGCTCAGCTCGAGCACGACCGCGTCGCCCGGGAGGAGCAGGGCGACCATCGACGTCCCGGCCCGCGGCGCCTCGCCCGGGAGCTCGCCGCGCGCCACGAACCCGCACCAGGCCGCGCCGGGGTCGCCCCAGAGCTCCCCCACGCGCGCGAGCGAGAGGGCGAACGCCGCGCCCCCCGGCGCGCGCTGCTCGAGCACGAGCGAGAGGGCGGTCGAGCGCTCGAGCACGTCCACGCGCAGCGCCGCGCGGACGCGCAGGGGTCCTGCCACGCGGCGCAGCGGCAGGCGCACCTCGGGGCGCGTTCGACCGCTCGCCGCGAGGGTCAGCGCGCCCTCCCGCGCGGCGAGGCCCAGCGGCCACTCGACCTCGAGGCCCGGCCAGGCCCCGGGGTCGACCAGGGCGTCGGGCGCGAGGCGCAGGGGCTCGGGGGCGCGTTCGCCCGCGGGCGCGGGCGCGGGCGCGAGCGGTGACGGCTCGGGCGCGGCGGGGCGGGGCATCAGGGCCGCCGCCCCGGCGATCGCCACACCGACCGCCGCCGCGAGGGCGGCGATCGGCGCGCGGCGCCGAGGGGGCGGTGGGGGCGCGGCCTGCAGGGCCTCGAGCGCCGCCGCCAGGGCGGCGGGGGTCGGGTAGCGCTCGGCCGGGTCCTTGGCCAGGCAGGTGAGGACGACCTGCTCGAGGCGCGGGTCCAGCTCCGGCCGCAGCGAGCGGGGCGGCGGCGGCGGGTCGACCAGCACGGCCTTGACCACGGTCAGCGCGCCGCCCACGAAGGGCGGCCTGCCGGTGAGCAGGTGGTAGAGGGTCGCCCCCAGCCCGTAGACGTCCGCGGCGGGGCCCTGCCGTCCGCGCTCCCCGGCCGCCTGCTCGGGCGGCATGTAGGCCGGGGTGCCGACCATCTCGCCGGTGACGGTCAGGCGGCGGTCCTGCTCGACCCGCGCCACGCCGAGGTCGACGAGCCTGGCCGCCCCGTCGGCCCCGAGGAGCACGTTCTGCGGCTTCACGTCGCGGTGGACGATGCCCTCGGCGTGGAGCGCGGCCAGGCCGCCGGCCACCTCGACGGCGATCCTCGTCGCGCGCCGGGGCTCGAGCGGGCCCTCGCGGGCGACGACGCGGGCCAGGTCCTCCCCCGCGATCAGCTCCGTGGCCAGGTAGAGGTGGCCCCCCGCGCGGCCGGCGTCGAGGAGCCGGACGACGTGGCGATGGACGACCCGGGACAGCGCGAGCGCCTCGCGCAGGAAGCGCTCCTGGGCCCGCTCGTCGCCCACGACATCGGCGCGCAGGACCTTGAGGGCCACCTCCCGCTGCAGGCGCGGGTCGAGCGCGACGTGAACGACCCCCATGCCGCCCTCGCCGAGCGGCCGCAGGAGCTGGTAGGGGCCGATGCGCCCCGTCAGAAGAAGCGGCCCTCGCCCTTCGCCGGGGCCGGCGCGGCCGGCGCCGGCACGGGGGAGACCTCCACGTCACCCAGCCCCGGCTCGGCCATCAGCGCCTCGAGCTCGTCGGGGTCGCGGGGGACGCCGCCCGAGAGGAGGCGGTAGCCGTCGGCCGTGACGACGACGTCGTCCTCGATGCGCACGCCGATCGCCTCGTCGCGCAGGTAGACCCCGGGCTCGACGGTGAGGACCATGCCGGGCTCGAGCGGGCGGTCGTAGGCGCCGACGTCGTGGACGTCCATGCCGAGCCAGTGCGACGTGCCGTGCGGGAAGGCGCGCCCGTGGCCGGCGCGCGCGATCACGGCGCGGGCGGCGGCGTCGACCTGCCGGAGCGTCGCCCCCGGCCGCACGGCCTTGAAGCCGGCCTCCTGCGCCCTGAGGACGAGCTCGTAGATCTCGCGCTGGCGCGGGGTGAAGCGGCCGGAGACGGGCACGGTGCGCGAGACGTCGGCCGTGTAGCCCCAGAGCTCGGCGCCGACGTCCATGACGACCAGGTCGCCCGCGGCCATCCGCCGGCGGTTGTCCTGGTAGTGGAGGACGCACGAGTGCGGGCCCGAGCCGAGGATCGAGGCGAACCCGGCGCGCTGCGCCCCGTAGCGGGCGAAGACGTACTCGATCACCGCCTGCGCCTCGTACTCGTGGCGCCCGGGCGAGACCGACTTGATCGCCTCGCGCAGGGCGGCCGTCGTGATCCCGATCGCCCGCTCCATGAGGGCCAGCTCGGCCTCGTCCTTGACCTGCCGGAGCTGCGCGATGAACGGCCCGGCGCCGCGCGACGGCGTGCCCGCGGGCAGCCCGAGGTCGGCCGGCTCGACGCCCGAGACGAACAGCGGCCGGTCGCCGCCCTTCAGCAGCGCCGCGAGGCGGTCGTTGCGGTCGCCCCAGGGCGCCACCTCGCCGAAGCCCGAGGCCTTCGCGATCGCCGTGCCCGGCGCGATCCGCGGCCCGTTCCATAGCTCGTGGTGCTGGTCGCGGGGCGGGGCGAAGAGGACGTCCTGGTCCTCGGCGATCACGAGCGTCAGGCCCGCCTCGCGGCGCCCGCTCAGGTAGAGGAAGTCGGGCCGCGGGCGGAAGGGGAACGTGTCGGGCCCGCGCGGGCCGGCCGCGACGACCACGACCGCGCGCGGCGGCAGGAGCGCCAGGAGCGCCGCCCGCCGGGCCTTCAGGCGCGCCGGGTCGAAGGCGGCGCGGGCCAGGGCGACGTCCGGCGCCTCCGGCGCCTCGGGGGTCGCGTCCTGGCCGCGGGCGACGAGGGTCGCGACGACGAGGGTCGAGGCGAGGGCGGCGAGCTTGCGGCGGGGGGCCTTCACGCGGTCATCTCCTGCACCCAGGCCAGGTAGGCGGCCGCGCCGCCCGTGATCGGCAGCACGATCGCCTCGGGGCACGTGTAGGTGTGGTGCTGCTTGATCGCCGCCACGACCTCGTCCTTCCGCGCCGCCCGCGTCTTGATCACGAGCAGGCGCTCCTGGTCGTCGCACACCTTGCCCTCCCAGCGGTAGATCGAGCGCACGCCGGGGACGATGTTCACGCAGGCGGCCAGGCCGGCCTCGACCAGCGCCCGCGCCACGCGGGCCGCGACCTCGTCGTCGGGGGCGGTCGAGAGGACGACGACCGCCTCGGGCTCGTCGGACATGGGACCCTCCGGGGGCCCGATCCTACGCGCCCTGCGCGGCCGACTCGACCCCTGGCCCGCCGAGCTCGCACGGCGCCGGGGCGAGGCCGTGCGCGGTCAGCGCGGCCTCGAGCTCGCGCCGGCGCCCCGGCTCGACGAAGGCGAGGCCGACCCCTGGCGCGACGCGGAAGCGGCCGAGGAGCCCCGCCTCGCGCAGGGCCCGGTCGAGCCGCTCCTCGCGCCACACGGGGCGGTCCGGGACGCCGTGCCCGGTGAGGGCCGCGACGAGCGCCGACGGCTCGGCCTCGAGCACGAGCCGCGGGTCGACCTCGCCCGTCGCGTGGTCGGCGTGCGGCGGCGCGGGCGGCACGAACGGGTCGTCGAACAGGACCAGCCGCGCCGAGAGCCACGCCAGGCGCCCCGTGGCCACGACCACCGGCCCGCGGTCGTCGGCCGGCGCGCCGGCCTCGCGCGCGCTCGATCGCGCCCTCGGGCGGCGGCGCGGCCCGGCCCGTCGCGTGGGCCAGGGCGGCGAGGGCGGCCCGGCGCAGGGCGGCCGCCTGGCCCAGGCGCCCCGGCGCGGCGCCGGCGACCTCGAGGCGCGCGCCGCCGCGCGGCGGAGGTCGCGCAGCGCGCGGGCGACCGGCGCGAGGGGGCCCTCGTCCTCGGCGGGCGGCGGGAGGTCGGGGTCGACGCGGAGGGCCCAGCCCCGGGCCGACGTCACGCGCGGGCGCGGGTCCTCGTCGGCCGCGAGCGTCAGCGTGACGCGCTCGCGCCCGAGCGGCCAGGCGATCCCGGCGAAGCGGAGGGCGAGGGGCGCGCTGGCGGTCCACACGCCCCTCACCCTATACGATCGCCCGCGCGGCGGCGGTCACACGACGACCGCCCGGAGGAGCCGCCCCAGCTCCGCGGCCGGGACGGTGATGAGGACGAGCGGCAGCGCCGGGGCGACCGCCACGGTGACGAAGACCAGCATGTCCATGTTGTCGAGCGGCACCGGCTTGAGGCGGCGCACGGTGTCGCTCACCTCCTGGAGCGACGCGAGGGACTGGACGTCCTCGCCGGCGAGCAGCGCGCGCGGGTCGCCGGCGTCCTGGACCCACGTCCGCTCGAACGCCCGGGAGATGCGCGCGCCGAAGACGTCGTAGTCGCGCAGCGCGTGGTGCTTCAGGCGGGCCAGCGCCGGCGTGAACACGAGCAGGGGGAGGATCCACACGCCCAGGGCGATCCCGGCGAACAGCGCGATCGGCCGCTTCAGCTCCTCGACGCCGACCTCGCGGTGCAGGACGTCGTTGGCCAGGCTGGCCATGAAGACGAGCGAGACGCCGAGGACGAGCGGGGCGAAGGCCTGGTGCGCGCGCCCGACGAAGCCCAGGCCGCCGGCGCGGTCCGGGTGCGTCGCGTGGAGGCGGAGGCCGACCTGCGCCACGCGGAGCAGCGCCACGGACCAGAAGAGGAACCGCGCGAGCCACAGCAGGAGGAGGTAGCGGGTGAACGGGAGGACCACGACGGTGAGCCACCAGCCGGCGAGGGTGGGGGCCCCCTGGCCCGCCGACCCGACCGACTGCCAGCCCGTCGCGCCGGCGACGCCCGGGAAGGGGGCGAAGACGATGGACGCGACGGCCACCACCAGCGCCGTCGCCTCGACCGCCCGGGAGTGCACGACGGCGGCCGCCCGGCGGTAGATGTCGCGGAGGGCCTCCCGGCGGGCGTCCTCGATCAGGTCCGACGCCTCGAACATGGCCTGGGCCTCGCCCAGGCGCGCGCGCGCGAAGCGCGCCCCGAGCAGCAGCACCGGGAGGCCGACGAGGACGCGCGCCTGCGCCACGACGTCGCGCAGGAACGGGACGTCGACGGCGTCACCCCAGGCCAGCCCCTCGAGCGCGGAGAGCAGGAGGAGCGGCAGCCACGTCAGCGCCCAGAGGGCCAGGACCACCGCGATGGGGGGCGCCGCGTCCACCCACCCGGGCAGGAGGGCCGCGCCGCGGATCGACGCGACGTCGGGGGGAGGGGCGCGCGTCGCGACCTCGGGGCTCACGCGTTCAGCGGAGCGCGCGGCGCTCGCGCGCGAGCAGCTCCAGCCGCGCGCGGATCCCCCGCAGGAGCTCGTCGCGCTCGACCATCTCGTGGCGGTCGCGCTCGAGCTTCACGCGGGCGAGCTCGTACTCCAGCTCGGGCAGGTAGCTGTCGAGCGCGTCGAGCAGCGCGCCGACCTCACGCGGATCGAGGGGCAGGTTCATGGCTGGCCTCCAGCCCCATCGCAGGCGCAACCGAGGTGCCCGCGGCGACCCGCGCCGGGCCGCGCGGTCCGGGTCACGCCTGTCCCGCCTTGCACGACGCTTGACGCGCGGAGCGCCTCGGGTGGCCCCGCCCCGCGCGCCGCTCAAGTCGTTGCGCCGTCAGCATCGACCCTCTGCTCCGGCCGGGCGCCGTAGACGCAGTTCCCTGGCGCCCTAGCGACTCCGACGCGGGCCGCCGCCGCGGGCGTCGCGGCGCGACGCCGGAACCGCCGGCGCTGCCGATGGTTGTCCTCCGGCCACCGACGCCGCCGGCTTCGGGCCCCGGGCCGGCTCGACGGCCGCCCCGCGCCGGCGTGGCGTGACGTCGCGAAGAAACTCGATGCTCGCCGCTGAACCGCGCTCCACACGCTCTCCACGCTCGCGCGCGCGCCGCGGCGGCGCGTAGCGACGCCGACCGAAACGGCGGCGCCCGCGGACTCCACACGCTCCGGCGCGGGCGCCGGGGGCGAGCGCTTGAGGTCGTCGGCGGCGAGGCGTATATGTGGCCCCCGTCAGGCGCGGGACGAGTCCCGCCCGGACGGCCGAAACGGCGGCGACGCCACGGCGGCGTGGGCAACCACGCGGCCAGCGTCGCGTGACCGGCCCGTAGGAGGGTCGGGCCCTCGGAGACGAGGCGCTCACCCCTCCGGTGAATCCATGAGCCAGGGCCGGCTCGCGGCGCGTGGTGGCGAGGTCGACGAGGAGGCAGGAAACCCCAGGAGAGCACGCCCGCCTCACGCAGGCGGGACGCTGCTCGAGTCCTTCACACCTCCGAGGGCCACGAGGCCAGGCGACGGGCGGCGTCCGTGAGGACGCCGCGCGAGGCGCGGGTCTCCAAGGTCGAGGGAGGCAGGGGTGCCGTCGAGAGGCGGCACGTGCCGGTCCGCGGTCGCGCCGCGGATCGGGCGCCGACGAGGCGCGGGGGGCCGTGAGGTCGCCCGCCCTCACCTGACGGCGAGGAGGTCGCACTCCTCGTCGTCGCGGTGCTAGCCCGCGGTGGACGCACAGGGGCGCTCCCGAAGGGGGGCGTCGCAGGGTCCGCCGGGTGACGAGGCCCCGAGGCTCGAGCGGAGCAAGGCTCTGGAGGGGCGGAAGCCCAGGAGAGCAACGGCCGGCGCGTCCGCGCGTCGGTACGGCTTCACGGAGGGATGAAGGCTTCGAAGCAGACGAGGTCGGTGACGTCCTTGCGCGCGGCAGAGCGCGCGCGGTCGAGGACGGCGGGGACGCGGGCGCGCGCGAGCGCGACCGCCGAAACGCCGCCCCTAGCCCCGGCGGGGAGCCAGGCAAACGCGTCGTGAGGCGCGGGCGTCGGTGAAACCCGGGGTGACAGGACCGCGCGAGGTGGCCGCGATTTGACGCCCGGCGGAGGACTGCAAGGGAGCATGGTGGCCCCGAGAGGGGCGCCGACCTCGGTGAGGAGCAAGGCTCTGAAGGGCGAGACCCAGGGGCGGCTGCGGCATGAGAGAAGGCCGCGGAGCCCGGGCGTGCCAGGAAACCGCTGGGAGGCTGAGAGCGCCTGAGAGCGGAACCGCGGCGGGGTGGACGTCCCGCCGCACGCGCGAGCGATCGCGCGGACGGGGCTGGCCCGGGTGATGTCGTCGGAGGGGTCAAGGACCTCGTGGGAGTCGGCTCCGGCCCGAGAGGGTCGGACGGCCGGGAGGACGTGAGGAACTCTGGAGGGGATCGACTCCACGGAGGCGTGAACCCGAGCTCAACACTCGGGGGACGGCGAGCCAGGACGACCGCGTTCACGCGCGGGGCACCCGAAGGTCCGACGAGGGTGCTGGCTGACTCGCACAGAGCGCTTCGCAGGAGACCCGACGACCCCAGGAGAGGGCGGCCACGCGGCGGCGACGCCGCGCGGCCAGCGACCTCCCGACCCGGGACTCCGGGGAGGGAAACGGCAGCCGGGCTCGGAACGGGCCTGACACACGAGGGGCGGTGGCTCGAGAGGGCCACCGCCCCTCGCCTTTTCCCATCTGTTTCCCAGGAGACCGCAGTTCACGCGCACGCGCGCACTTCGCCCCACGACGCTGCGCCCTCGCAGACCACGCAGCGCCCGCGCGCGTGCGCGTGGACAAGGCTGCCGGGCTGACGTCGATTCACGGGCCTGTACGGGGCGCAGGTCCGGATCTCAGGCGTGCTCGCGGATGCGGCTGTCGTCGACGATCCAGAGGCGCCCCGCGAGGTCGAGCCCGGGAGCGTCGAGCCGCGGCGCGAGGACCTGCTCGATGACCCGCATGACGACCCGCGCGCTCTGCCGGGCGGGACGCAACACCAGCAGCCCCGGGTAGCGGCCCGGCGGATAGGCCACGATGTTGGCGAAGTCGAGGTCGAGGGTGATCAGGGCGCGCCCCTCCTGGGCGCAGGCGGCGCTGATGGCCGGATCCTTGGCCCCCGTGAGCCCCTCGTCCGCGACCGTATCGACGTCGTGGCCGCGCACCCGGAGTGCCTCGGCCGCCTCGAGCGGGAGGTTCTCGTCGAGCTTCAGCCTCAAGCGCTGAGCACGCCGCCGCGCGCGAGCTCGGCCGCGTAGAGGAGCGCGGCCTGGACGTCCTCGGGCGCCAGCGCGGGATAGCTGCGGACGAGGTCGGAGACGGCTGCGCCGTCCGCGAGGCCGTCGAGGATCACCGAGACCATGATCCGGGTGCCGCGGATGCAGGGGCGGCCGTGGCACACCTCGGGATCCGCGCTGATCCGGTCGCGCCAGTCCATTGCCGCACCTCCGTCGAGATTACCATGCCGAGCCGAGGGCAGGGCCGTTACGGGCAGGGCCGTTACGGGCCATCACAGGCGAGCAGCCGGAGATGGTTGGCCACCTTGCGTGGGAGGTCGACCTCGCGCAGCGCGGCGCCCACCAGGATCAGGGTCAGCCGCCAGGGTTCAAGCCGTGTGTAGCTTGGAGTCTTCGCGCGTGTTCGACCACGATCGGAGATCCTACTCGACGGTCGGCGACCGTCCCGGCGGCGGCTCCTGACGCGCTGGCCCGCGCGCGCCGCGACCGCTACGGTCGAACCCGGAGGTGAGATGGCGGAGGCCCCCGAGTTTCGCAGCAACGACCTGTGGATCACGCTGGGCGTCCTCGCCGCCGCCCTGGGCGTCATGGCCTGGGGCGGGCACCAGGCGCGGATCGCGGTCTCCAGCGCGGCGTGGCCGACCGCCGAGGGGGTGGTGACCGCCAACTACACCGAGGAGAGCCACGGCGAGCGGGCGTCGTCGCAACGCGTGTTCCGCTACCGCTACCGGGTCTTCGACGTCCAGTTCACCGGCTCGAGCTACCGCTCGACCGGCGGCGCGCCGGACGACCGGGTCCGGGAGGGCGACTCGATCGTCGTCCACTACGACCCCGAGCGGCCCGAGCGGAGCCTCGTCCAGCCGGGCCTCCACTGGACGAACTACGCGCTGCTCGGGCTCGCGGGTCTGTTCGTCGTCGCCGCCCTGCAGGGACTCGTGCGGCTCGCCCACCGGGCGTGGCGGGGCCGACGCCGGGCGTCACCCGGGGGCAACTGAGCCGCGCGGCGGCGCGCCCAGGGCCATCCGTCGGGCATCGTAGGTGCATGAGCATCGACGCGGCCACCTTCTCGCGCGCGCGGCTCGACGCCGTCCTCTTCGACCTCGACGGCGTCGTGACGCGCACGGCCCACCTGCACGCCCGCGCCTGGAAGCAGGCCTTCGACCCGCTCCTCGCGCGCGCCGGGCAGCCGCCGTTCGACGCCGAGGGCGAGTACCGGGCGCACGTCGACGGCAAGCCGCGGCTCGACGGCGCGCGCGCCCTCCTGGCGGCGCGCGGGCTGCCCTCGCCGGAGGGGAGCGACGACGAGCCCGACACCGTCCGCGGCGTCGCGCGGGCGAAGCACGCGGCCTTCCTCTCCCTCCTGGCGACGGAGGGGGCGCAGGCCGACCCCGGCGCGCTCGACCTGCTGCGGCGCCTGCGCGCGGCCGGCTTCAAGACGGCCGTCGTCACGGCGAGCCGGAGCTGCCAGCAAGTGCTCGCGTCGGTCGGGGCGGCGGACCTGTTCGACGCGCGGGTCGACGGCGACGACGCCGCCGACAGGGGCCTCCGGGGCAAGCCGGCGCCGGACACGTTCCTGGCCGCGGCCGAGGCGCTCGGCGTCGCGCCCGCGCGGGCCGCGGTGATCGAGGACGCCCAGGCCGGCGTGGAGGCCGGGCGCGCTGGCGGCTTCGGCCTCGTCGTGGGCGTCGACCGCGACCACCAGGCCGCGGCCCTGCGCGCCCGCGGCGCGCACGTCGTCGTGCGCGACCTCGGCGCGTCGGTCGTCGAGGACGACCGCCTCCCCCCGCCCGCCCTCGAGCGCCTGCCCGACCTCGCCGCCCGCCTGCGCGCGCGGCCGCCCGCCGTGTTCCTCGACTACGACGGCACCCTCACGCCGATCGTCGACCGCCCCGAGCTCGCGATCATCCCGCCGGCCACGCGCGAGGCCGTCGCGCGGCTGGCGGGCCGCTGCCCCGTCGCCGTGGTCAGCGGCCGTGACCTCGCCGACGTGCGCGACAAGGTGGGCGTCCCGGGGCTGTGGTACGCCGGCAGCCACGGCTTCGACATCGCCGGGCCGACCGGCGCCCACGTGCATCCCGACGCGGGCGCCCGGCTGCCGGCGCTCGACGCGGCCGAGCAGGAGCTCCGCGCCGCGCTCGCCGGCGTCGAGGGCGCGCTCCTCGAGCGCAAGCGCTTCTCGCTCGCCGTCCACCACCGCCTCGTCGACGACGCGCGCGTGCCGGCGGTCGAGGAGGCCGTCGCCGCCGCCCGCGACCGCCACGACGGCCTGCGCATCGGCCTGGGCAAGCGCGTGCTCGAGCTCCTCCCCGACCTGCCCTGGGACAAGGGGGCGGCCGTCCGCTGGCTGCTCGACGTCCTCGGCCCCGAGCGGCTGCCGGTCTACGTGGGGGACGACGTCACCGACGAGGACGCGTTCCGGGCGATCTCGGCCGACGGCATCGGGGTCGCCGTCCTCGACGGCCCGCGCCCGACCGCCGCCGGCTACCACGTCGCCGACCCCGACGAGGTCCGCGCCCTCCTCCTGGCGCTGGCCGCGGCCCTGGAGGCGGCGCCGTGAACGGCTGGGAGCTCGCGTTCGACGGCTTCGACCCGGCGGCCGAGGGGCTGCGAGAGGCGCTGTGCACGCTCGGCAACGGCTACTTCGCCACCCGCGGCGCGGCCGCCCACGCCGTCGCGGACGACGTGCACTACCCCGGCACCTACCTGGCCGGCGGCTACGACCGGCTCGTCTCGCAGGTCGCCGGGCGCGACGTCGAGAACGAGGACCTCGTCAACCTGCCGAACTGGCTGCCCCTGACCTTCCGGCTGGCACCCGACGGGCCGTGGTTCGACCTGCGCGCCGTGGAGCTGCTCGCCTACCGGCAGGTCCTCGACCTGAGCGAGGGCCTCCTCGTGCGCGACGTGACCTTCAAGGACGGGGGCGGGCGCCGCGTCCGCGCGCGCGAGCGGCGCCTCGTGCACATGGGGCGGCCGTACCTCGCGGCCCTCGAGCTCACGCTCACCGCCGAGGGCTGGAGCGGGCCCGTCGAGGTGCGGAGCGGCCTCGACGCGCAGGTCGTCAACGCCGGCGTCGCCCGCTACCGTGCCCTCGCCGGTCGTCACCTCGAGCCGCTCGACGCCCGGACGGAGGACGACGGGACCCTCTTCGTCCGCGCGCGGACCGTGCAGTCGCGCCTCGAGGTGGCGCTGGCGGCGCGGACCCGGGCGAGCATCGACGTCCCTCGCCGCGCCGCGGTCGAGCCGGGCCGCGCCGCGCACGACCTCGCGCTGCGCCTCGAGGACGGCCGGCCGGTGACGGTCGAGAAGGTCGTGGCCCTGCGCACGTCGCGCGACTGGGCGATCTCCGAGCCCGGGCTCGCCGCCCGGCAGGCCGTGGCCCGCGCCGGCGGCTTCGAGGCCCTGCGCGCCGGCCACGCGCTCGCGTGGCGCCACCTGTGGCGGCGCTTCGACCTCGCCCTCGAGGCGGCCGACCCGGCCGCCGGCGAGCGCACGGCGCTGCTCCTGCGCCTGCACGTGTTCCACCTCCTGCAGACCGCCTCGCTCCACACGACCGACCTCGACGTCGGGGTCCCCGCGCGCGGCTGGCACGGCGAGGCCTACCGCGGCCACGTGTTCTGGGACGAGCTGTTCATCTTCCCCCTCCTCAACTGGCGGCTGCCGGAGGTGACGCGCGCCCTGCTCCTCTACCGCTACCGCCGCCTCGACGAGGCGCGCGCGCTCGCCCGCGCCGAGGGGCTCGAGGGCGCCCTGTTCCCCTGGCAGAGCGGCAGCGACGGCCGCGAGGAGACGCAGCGCGTCCACCTCAACCCCCGCTCGGGCCGCTGGGTCCCCGACGAGACGCACCTGCAGCGGCACGTCAACGCCGCGGTCGCCTACAACGTCTGGGAGTACTACCAGGTCACGGGCGACCTCGACTTCCTCGCCTACCACGGCGCGGAGATGCTCCTGGAGGTCGCCCGGCTCTGGTCGAGCCTGGCGGCCCTCGACCCGGCGACGGGGCGCTACTCGATCGCCGGCGTCGTCGGCCCCGACGAGTTCCACACCCGCCTCCCCGGCGCGGCCGCGCCCGGGCTCCGCGACAACGCCTACACGAACGTCATGGCGGTGTGGACGCTCTGCCGCGCGCGGCAGGCCCTCGACCTCCTCCCCGACGAGCGCCGCGCCGAGCTGCGCGAGGCGATCGGCCTGCGCGACGAGGAGCTCGCGCGCTGGGACGACATCAGCCGGCGCATGCGGGTCGTGTTCCACGAGGACGGCGTGATCAGCCAGTTCGACGGCTACGAGCGGCTCGAGGAGCTCGACTGGGGCGCCTACCGGGCGAAGTACGGCGACATCCACCGCCTCGACCGCATCCTCGAGGCCGAGGGCGACACGCCCAACCGCTACAAGGCCTCGAAGCAGGCCGACGTGCTCATGCTCTTCTACCTCCTCTCGGCGACGCGGCTGCGCGAGCTGTTCGAGCGGCTCGGCTACGCCTTCGACCCCGAGGTGATCCCGCGGACGATCGACTACTACGCGCGGCGCACGTCGCACGGCTCGACGCTCAGCCGCGTCGTCGACGCGTGGGTCCTGAGCCGCGTCGACCGCCCGCGCTCGTGGCGGCTGTTCCAGGAGGCGCTCGAGAGCGACGTGGCCGACGTCCAGGGCGGCACGACGCCCGAGGGGATCCACCTGGGCGCCATGTCGGGCACGGTCGACCTCGTGCAGCGCTGCTACACCGGGATCGTCACCCGCGACGACGTCGTGTGGTTCGACCCGCGCCTCCCCGACGAGCTGCGCTGCCTGCGCATGACGATCGTCTACCGCGGGCAGACCCTCGACCTGCGCTTCACGCACGACGCGCTCGAGGTGCAGGCCCGGCCGTCGAACGCGCGGCCGATCCGGCTCGGGGTGCGGGGCGGC
Organism: Planctomycetota bacterium; assembly: GCA_023954375.1. Taxonomy (GTDB): domain Bacteria; phylum Planctomycetota; class J058; order J058; family J058; genus JAMLIC01. Next base: position 8,235 of record JAMLIC010000017.1, on the reverse strand, counting down.
CTGCACGACCTCTGCGCCGGCGAGGCGCGCCGCTTCGGCCTCAGGTGAGGGCGCGGCCCCGGCGCCGCGACCACCACTTGTCGAGCTCGCCGCCGAGGATGACGAGCGTCCCCACGGCGACGATCACGGCCCACTGCCAGGCCGAGAGCGGGACGGTCTGGAAGACCCCCTGGAACCAGCCCACGTGCAGCGCGGCGAGGTGCGCGAGCAGCGCGGCCACGACGCTCACGAAGAGGAACCGGTTCGACAGCGGCGGCACCTGGAGGATCGAGCGCTCGAGCGACCGGCAGTTGAGGACGTGCCAGAACTGGAAGACGACCATCTGCGTGAGGGCGACCGTGCGCGCGAGCACCAGGTCGTCGGTGGCGCGGAGCGTCCACCAGAACGCCGCCAGCGTGCCGGCGGCGAGGATCACGCCCACGACGAGCATCCGCGCGAGCATGGGGCGGGTGACGACCCCCTCGGTCGGCGGCCGCGGCCGTCGGTCGAGGAGGCCGGGCTCGCCGGGCTCGAAGGCCAGGGCCACGTCCTGGAGCGCCTTGGTCACGAAGTTGATCCACAGGATCTGGGCGGCCACGAACGGCAGAGGCCAGCCGGCGAGGAGGGCGACGACGAGCGTCATGGGCATGGCCGCGCCGGTCGAGAGGAGGAAGAACGTCACCTTCCGGATGTTGGCGAAGACGACCCGCCCCTGCTCGATGGCGCTGGTGATCGTGGCGAAGTTGTCGTCGGCCAGGACCATGTCCGACGCCTCGCGCGCGACGTCCGTCCCGCTCTTGCCCATGGCCACGCCCAGGTGCGCGGCGCGCAGGGCCGGCGCGTCGTTCACGCCGTCGCCGGTGACCGCGACGATCTGCCTCTGCTCCTTGAGCCGCTGCACGACCCGGAGCTTGTGCTCGGGCGCGACGCGGGCGAACACGTTCACGTCGCGCAGGCGCGCGTCCAGCTCCTCGTCCGAGAGCGCCTGCAGCGCGTGCCCCTCGAGCGCCTCCCCGCCCAGGCCGAGCCGGGCGCCGATCGCCCGGGCCGTGTCGACGTGGTCGCCCGTGATCATCAGCACCCGCACCCCGGCGCGCTGCGCGGCCGCGACCGCCTCCACGGCCTCGGGCCGGACCGGGTCCTCCATCCCGTGGAGCCCGAGGAGCACGAGCCCGCTGGCCGCCTCCTCGTCGGCGCGGTCGCCGTCGTGGCGACGCTCGGCCATGGCGAGCACGCGCAGGCCCTCCGCCGCCAGCGCGGCGGCGGCCTGGCGCGCCGCGGCCGCGTCGAGGGGCTCCTCCTGGCCGCCGGGGCCGAGCTGCGCGCGGCACCGGGCCAGGACCACCTCCGGCGCGCCCTTCACGCGCAGCCAGCGGCCGTCCGGCCCGTCGTCGAGCGAGGCCATGAACTTCCGCTCGGGCTCGAACGGCAGGAGGTCCACGAGGCGGTGGGCCTCGCGCAGCGCCGGGGCCGCCGGCCCGGCCTTGGGCGCGACCGCCAGCAGCGCCAGCTCGGTCGGGTCGCCGGCCGGCGGGTCGGTCTCGAGCGCGCGCGGGTCGGCCTCGCTGGCCAGGGCGCCGGCCGCGAGCAGCCGCCGGAGGCCGGGGTCGTCGTCGCCGCGGACGGGCCGGTCCTCGAGGCGCACCTCGCCCTCGGCCGCGTAGCCCGCCCCGGTGACGGCGTAGCGCCGGCCGGGCCGCCACAGCGCGCGGACGGTCATCTCGTTGCGCGTGAGCGTGCCCGTCTTGTCGGAGCCGATCACGGTCGTGCTGCCGAGCGTCTCGACGGCCGGCAGCGAGCGGATGATCGCGCGCCGCGCCGCCATGCGCCGGACGCCCAGCGCCAGCGTGACGGTCACGACGACCGGAAGCCCCTCAGGCACGGTCGCCACGGCCATCGCGACGGCCGCGATCAGGATCTCGCCCGCCTCCAGGCCCCGCAGGAGGCCGATCGCCACGACCAGCGCGCCGAGGCCGAGCACGGCCACGCCGATCCACTTCGCCAGGCGCCCGAGCGCCGCCTGGAGCGGCGTCATCGTCAGGCCCACCTCGCGCATCTGGTGGGCGATCCGCCCCAGCTCCGTCGAGGCCCCCGTGCGGACCACGACGCCGCGCGCCCGCCCGCGCGTGACGACCGTGCCGGCGAAGCCCATGTTCACCTGGTCGCCCGGGACGAGCGTCTCGCTGGCGAGCGGCGCGATGCGCTTGGAGACCGGCGCCGACTCGCCCGTGAGGGCCGACTCGTCGACCTCGAGGTCGCGCGCCTCGACCAGCCGCACGTCGGCCGGGACGCGGTCGCCGGAGGCGAGGAGCACCACGTCGCCGGGGACCAGGTCGCGGCCGGGGACCTCCTTCGGCCGGCCCGCCCGGACGGCGTGGGCCACGGGCGCGCTCAGGCGCGCCAGGCCGCGGATCGCGGCGCGCGCCCGGAGCTCCTGCACGAAGCCGATGATGGTGTTCACGGCGACGACGGCGAGGATCACGCCCATGTCGGTGTAGGCGCGCAGGATGAGCTTCACCGCCGCCGCGGCGAGGAGGATGTAGATGAGGGGGTCCTGCACCTGGTGCAGGAGCACCTTCCACCAGGGCGTCTCGCGCTCCGCCTCGACCTCGTTGGGGCCGTGGCGCTCGAGGCGCCGCCGCGCCTCCGCGTCGGTCAGCCCGTCGGGGGAGGTCTCGAGGGCGGCGCAGACGTCCCGGATGGGACGCGTGTGCCACACCCCGACGGCGGGGCGCGGGGGCGCCTGCACCGCCGACGAGCCGCCGTTCCTCGCGCTCCGCGCCATCCGCGTCCCTCCGGGGGTCCGGGCGGAGCGGGTGCAAACGTGGGGCCCGGGTGGTGGAGGGAGGCGCCGGGCGACGAGGAGGTGAGAGACGGTCGATGAAGGGGACCTCCCCGGGGAGACCGGGGCGTGCTGCCGTTACACCATGGCCACGAGGGAGCGGTCGGATGTGGCCACCTGGATTCGAACCATGTCGATGGAGTCCCTCAGGCATTCGCCCGGCCGCGAGTCGACCCGGCCGCGCGGGCGACCTGTCACCGGGGTCAGCCGAGCAGGGGCAGCCGCCGCCGCGCGTCGGCGAGCCGGGCCTCGACCTCGTGCCGGCACGCCGGCCCGCCGCGCGCGAGGTCGCGGCAGAGCTGCGGACGGCGCTCGTAGATCGTGCAGCCCCACCGGCCGTCGATCACCGCCAGCGCGGCGCAGTGACCGTCGACCATCGCCAGGAAGCAGCGGTTGCCGCGCCACACCGTCAGCCGCGCCTGCTCGTCGGGCCGGAGGCGCGCGTGGTCGTCGCCCGTGACGCGCACGTGCTGGTCATGCGGCGCGAAGCAGCAGGCCGCGCAGTCCTGGCACTCGGGCGGCGCGAACGGCGCGTCGCCCACTCAGGCTCCGGCGAGCGCCGGACGACGCATCGTGGGCCGCCGGCTGAGGAGGCGCGCGGTCGCGACGGTGCCCTGGAGCTCCTCGCCCTCGGGGGCCAGGAGCTGACCGGTCGCGTGCTGCGAGAGCTCCGCCGCGTTGGCCTCGTCGGTGTCGATGTGCATCTCGAGGCGGAACTTCGGGCTGACGCGGATGACCACGTCGCCGAAGATCAGGTCGCGCCCGGGGCCGCCGCTGACCTCCACCTGCACCTCGTCGCCGTCCTGCACGCCGAAGGCCCGCGCGTCGTCGGGGTGCATGTGGATGTGCCGCCAGGCGCAGATCAGGCCCTCCTGCAGGGTGAGCGTCCCCTTCGGCCCCTCGAGCGTGATCGGGGCCGAGCCCTCGACGTGGCCCGAGTGGCGCACGGGCGCGTCGACGCCCAGGTGGAACTCGTCGGTCCGCGAGATCTCCACCTGGCACTTGCTCCGCAGCGGCCCGAGGATCCGCACGCCGTCGATCCGCCGCCGGGGGCCGATCAGGTTCACGGTCTCGTGGCAGGCGAACTGCCCCGGCTGCGAGAGGTCGTTGCGCGGGGTGAGCGTCGCGCCGGGGCCGAAGAGCGTCTCGAGCGCCTCCTGGTTCAGATGGACGTGCCGCGCGCTCACGGCGATCGGGATCGGGCCCGGCTGCCGCACGGCGGTCCGGCCGGCGACGACCTTGGCCGCCTCCTCGGCGATCATCAGCTCCTCGTCGGTGCGGACCACGAGGACGCGCACCCGCGAGGTCGGGTCGCCGACGTCGGCCACGCGGCGCTCGTCGCTGACCCGGGCGTCGGCGTTTCGGTCCTCGTCGAGCGACAGGCCCAGGAACTCGAGCCGCTGGAGGATCCGGCGGCGCATGGCCACGGCGTTCTCGCCGATCCCGGCCGTGAGCACGACCGCGTCGAGCCCGCCCATGACGGCGGCGTAGGCGCCGACGTACTTGCGCACCCGGTGCGCGAACACGGCGATCGCCAGGCGCGCCCGGTCGTCACCCTGCGCCGCCCGCTCCTCGACCTCCCGCAGGTCGTTGCCCACGCCCGAGAGGCCGGCCAGGCCCGAGGCCTGGTTGAGGAGGCGGTCGACGTCGTCGACCGTCTGGCCGTACTCGCGCAGGAGGGCGAGCACGACGCCCGCGTCGAGGTCGCCCGGCCGGGTGCCCATGACGAGCCCCTCGAGGGGGGTGAACCCCATGCTCGTCTCGACCGAGTGGCCGTGCTCGATCGCGCAGGCGCTGGCGCCGTTGCCGAGGTGCAGGGTGACGAGCCGCAGGCGCTCGAGCGGCTGGCCGAGGAACGCCGCCGTCTCGCGGGCGACGAACGCGTGCGAGGTGCCGTGGAACCCGTAGCGGCGGATCCCGTGGCGCGCGGCCACGGCCGGGTCGAGGGCGTAGGTGGCGGCGCGCCGCGGGAGGGTGTGGTGGAACGCCGTGTCGAACACCGCGACCTGCGGGACCCCGGGCAGGGCCGCGCGGGCGGCGCGGATCCCGGCCAGGTTCGCGGGGTTGTGGAGCGGGGCCAGCGGCGCGCAGGCCTCGATCGCCGCGACGACCGCGTCGTCGATCAGCGCCGGGTCGTGGAAGCGCTCGCCGCCGTGGACGACCCGGTGGCCGACCGCGTCGACCTTCGCGCCGCCGAGCGCCGCGAGCGCCTCGTCGATCGCCGCGGCGTGGGCGCCGTCGGCCCGGGCCAGGCGCTCGACCTGCCCCCGGGCGACCGCCTGGCGGGCGCCGGTGTCGATCAGCTTCCACTTGAGGCTCGACGAGCCGCAGTTCAGGACCAGGACCTGCACGGGACCCCCTCGCAGGCCCGCAAGTCTAGCGCCGCTCCTGCCGATGAGAGGTCCGGAGCGAGGTCATGGTCACGCAGGTCCTCAAGCGCCCGCAGCCCTGGACGCCCGCCCGGCAGGCCGAGGCGGTGCTCTCGATCCTCCGCGGCGAGGCGACCGTCGAGGAGGTCGCGGGCGAGCACGGCCTCGACCCGGGCGAGGTCGAGGGCTGGCGGGCGCGCTTCCTCGAGGCGGGCCAGGCGGCGCTGGCCGGCGCGCCGGCGCCCGCGGCGGGCGCGATGCGCGGCGACCGGCGGGTGTGCCGCGACGTCACCGAGGCCGTCGGCCGGACCCCGCTCGTGCGCCTCAACCGGGTCGTCGAGGGCTTCCCGGGCGAGGTGTGGGCCAAGCTCGAGTTCATGAACCCCATGGGCAGCGTCAAGGACCGCCTGGGGAAGCACCTCGTCGAGCGGGCCGCGGCCGACGGGCGCCTCGCGCCGGGCGGGACCCTGGTCGAGGCATCGTCGGGCAACACGGCCATGGGCCTGGGGATGATGGCGGTCCTTCGTGGTTACAGGTGCAAGGTCGCCGTGCGCGACCGCACGAGCAAGGAGAAGGTCGACGCCCTGCGGGCGATCGGCGTCGAGGTCGAGGTCGTCGACGGGGCCCTGCCGCCCGACCACCCCGAGTCCTACGCGCGCGTGATCGAGCGGATCGTCCGCGAGACGCCGGGCGCCTACTTCCCCGACCAGCACAACAACCGCGAGAACAACGAGGCCCACTACCTGACGACCGGTCCGGAGCTGTGGGAGCAGATGGACGGCGAGGTCGACTACTTCGTCGCCGGCATGGGCACGGGCGGCACGATCTCGGGCGTGGCCCGCTACCTCAAGGAGCGCGACCCGCGCATCAAGGTGATCGCCGTCGACCCGGCGGGCTCGGTCTTCGCGCAGTACTTCCGCGCGCGCCGCCTGGGCGCCCCGACGCCCTACCTCGTCGAGGGCCTGGGCGACGAGTCGCTCTGCGCCTGCGTCGAGTGGGACCTGATCGACGACGTCTTCACGGTGCAGGACCGCGACGCCTTCCACGGCGCGCGCGACCTCGCCCGCCACGACGCGATCCTCGCCGGGGGCTCGAGCGGGGCCGCCCTGTGGGGCGTGCGCGAGCTGATCCGGCGGCTCGACGGCTTCCCGGCGCGGATCGCCACGCTCTTCCCCGACGGCGCCGGCCGCTACATGAGCAAGGTGTTCAACGACGACTGGCTGCGGGCGAAGGGGATGCTGGGCGGGTAGCTACTGCATCGCCTCGCGCAGCCGCGTCTGCAGCACCACCCACCCGCGCTCGAGCGCGTCGCGGTGCTCGAGGCCGACGACCGTGCGGCGCAGGAGGCCCTCGACCGCCCCGAGCGCCTGGATGAGCCGGGCGAGGTCGCCCGCGGGGCGGCCGCCGCTGGCCGAGGAGAGCGCCGCGGCCTCCCGCAGGAGGTGGGCGGCCTGCTCGTGCGCGCGCCGCGCCCGCCCGGGCTCGAGCGGCATGTCGGCCTCGCGGGCCAGCAGGCCGCAGCCGCCGACGAGGGCCTGGCGCCCCGCGTCGTCGCGGGGGCAGCGGGCGGCGGCCTCGTCGAGGCGCTGGAGGGCGCGGGGCAGGCCCGGCAGGGGCTCGAGCACGGCGGCGGTCGCCAGGACCGCGACGCGGCGCGCCTCCCCCGCCAGCTCGGCGAGGAGCGCCCGCGCGCCCGGGTCGTTCTCCGCCCGGGCGAGCTTCATCGCCGCGGCGGCGCGCTCGACGAGCAGCCGCGTGGCGGCGCGCGCCCCGGCGGCGGTGCGCGGCGGGTGCTGTCCGGTGACCGGGCCGAGCGTCGACGCGAGCCCCGCCCGCGCCCGCGCGGCGCCGTCTCCGCGGCCGCTCCGCGGGGTCGAGAGGACGGCCAGCTCGACGCTGGCCCCCTCGATCGCGAACGGCCGACCGGCGCCGAACAGGGTCCAGGCGGTGCCCCGGATCGTGCCCAGCGGCACGACGACGGGGGACGTGCCGTCCGGATAGGCGGTCGGCTCGAGGCGGGCCACGGCCCGGGCCACGAGCTCCTCCTGGCGCGCGTCCTCCTCGATCACCCACACCACGAGCTCGAAGCGCGGCGCCATGGGCACCTCGATCCAGTCCGGCCCGAGGAGCTCGAACGTCTCGACGCGGTCGGCGGGGAGGTCCAGCGTGGCCGCGCCGAGCTCGTGGCGGACGCCCCGCGCCTCGGCCCGGACGACGATCTCCTCGTCATCGAAGGCGTCGAACTCGCCGCCGAGCGTGACCCGCCGCAGGCGGATGAAGCAGGCCCGCCGGGGGTCCTCGGGGTCGCCGGGGAGGACGAAGGTCGGCGGCGCCCCCTCGAGCGGGTCGGGCAGCTCGGCCCCCGCGCGCACCAGGGCCTCGCGCAGCGCCTCGACCCCCGGCGCCACGTCGCGCACCGACTGCGGCCGCGGCGCCGGCGGCTCGGCCGGCGCGACGGCCAGCGGGAGCGGCGCGTCGGGCTCGAGCGGCGCCGGCGGCGGGTCCCCGGCGCAGCCGGCGAGCGCGGCCAGCGCGCAGAGCCATCCCGTCGGTCCCCCGGGCCGCGCCATCGCCAGGAGCGTACCACGACGGGGCCCCCGCGTTACGCTCTGGGCGTGTCCCTCTATGACGTCCCGATCGACGCCTGGGTCGAGGCCCTCGCCCCCCACGGCCCGCCGGCCGAGGTCCGCCGCGCCCTGCGCGCGGTCTACCGCGGCGAGGCGCCCCGCCCCGGCGCGGCGCCCCGCCTCGCGCGCGCGCTGGCGTCCGCGCTGGACGAACGAGCACCAGGGGCCGCCCTCCCGACCGTGCGGGAGGCGGTCCAGGCCGCCGACGGGACCGAGAAGCTCCTCCTCGCCCTGGCCGACGGGCGGGCCGTCGAGGCGGTGCTGATCCCGCAGGTGCGCCGCGAGGCCTCGCGCGCCCACATGCGCGCGGCGCTGGCGCCGGGCGCGGCCGCCCCGCCCCGGCGGGCGCCGCGCCCGGCGGGCGGCGGCGCGCCCCCGGCGGGCGGCCGCGGGCGCGGCGCCGGCTGCGCCAGCCGGC
>JAMLIC010000016.1 GCA_023954375.1 Planctomycetota bacterium | reverse complement strand
AGCGCCATGGTCGTCACGGGCGGCGGGGCGGGCGGGTTGCCCTCCTCGCCGAGCGCCAGGGTCGTGGCGGGCGGCGGCTGCGGGGCCGAGCCCTCCTCGCCCAGGGCGAGCGTCGTCGGGCTGCCGGGGGGCGGGGCGGGCGGGTTGCCCTCCTCGCCGAGCGCGAGCGTCGTCGGGCTGCCGGGCGGCGGGGCGGGCGGGTTGCCCTCCTCGCCGAGCGCCAGGGTCGTCACGCCGCCGCCGGGCGGCGGCGCCGCGCGCCGGCGACGCCGCGAGCCGGCGACCGCGAACAGCGCGGTGGTGCTCTTGCGCTGCTCGAGCTCCTCGATGAACAGCTTCTTCGTCACGGGTCCTGCCTGGAGTGTGTGCTGTGAGCCAGCGCGCGCCGGGGCGACGCGCTCCCTCCCGCCGGGGGCTCGGTTCTTCTTGCAAACGAGAGGACGCGCGCCGGGTCGCCCGCCTTGCGCGGAAAATCCTGGCCGGGCCGGCGCATCCCCGCCCGGGGCCGGACGTTCGGTGTCCGCACGCGGACACCGTCTCCCGAAAATGGGCCCCTGTCGCCGCCCGGCGTCAGGGGAGGCGGGCGGTCGTGACGATCGGCGCGCCGAGGGGGGGGTGGACGACGACCTCCACCTCGAGACCCGCGCCGGGGTGCCGGACCTGGAGCTCGAACCCGTCTGCCCGCTGGAGGATCAGGCCCATCCCGGTCGCCGACACGCGGTAGGGCCCGGGCGGCGGCGGCGAGAGGCGCCCGCGGAGCACCGCGTGGCCGGTCAGCCGCGGCGCGGGCGGCCCGACGACCTCCACCGAGACGGTCACCGGGTGGTGCACGACGAGGACGCTCGTCGGCGTCTCGTTCCCGGCCCGGTCGCGGACCCACAGGGAGAGCACGTGCTCGCCCGGCGAGGGCAGCCGCATCGGCACCTCGAACACCTGCGCCCAGCGACCGGGGAGCAGCGCGACCGTGGGCGGGAACGTGCGGCCGATCACGGGCTGGATGAGGTCGGGCGAGGCGTCGCGCACCTCCCCGCGGACGAGCACGTCGGGGGTGGCGCTCCAGGCCTTCCCCTCGAGCGGGAGGTCGTGAAGCGTGACCTCCGGGTCGGTGAAGTCGACGAGCGCCGCCGGCACGACGCGCAGGACCCCGGCCGCCGCGTCCCCGCCGCGCTGCACCAGGGCGACGAGCGCGAGCCAGGCGGCGACGGCCGCGGCGAGGCCGGCGAGGGCGCGGAGCGCGCGGCGGCGCGGCGGCGCGTCCGGCGCGGACGACGCACCGGACGGAGCCGCGCTCGCGAACGCCGGCGGCGCGGGCGGGCGCGTCGGCGCCTCGCCCGGGGAGACCGGCGCGCCCGGCGTCCCGAGCGCCGCCCGCAGGCGCTCGACGAAGTCCGCCGCTGCGGGGAGGCGCTCCTCGGGCCGCAGCGCGATCGCCTCGGCGCACAGCCGATCGAGCGCGCCGGGGACGTCTCCCCGTCGGGCTGCCGGGGTCGGGGCCGGGCTGAGCCCCTCGAGCACGCGCTGCTGCCCGAGCAGGATCGTGGCGGGGGTCGCGCCCGGGAACGGGTACTCCCCCGTGAGCGCCACGAAGAGCATCACCCCGAGCGCGTAGACGTCGGCCCGCGCGTCGACGCGCTTGGCGTCGTCGAACTGCTCGGGCGCCATGAACAGCGGCGTGCCGAAGCCGAGGCCGCTCTGCGTGACGAGCGCCGTCACCGCGCTGCCGTCGGGGTCGGCCGCCTCGTCGCCCGCGGCCTTGGCGAGGCCGAAGTCGGTCAGGTAGAGCTCGCCGTCGGCGCCCTGGAGGAGGTTGGCCGGCTTGAGGTCGCGGTGGACGACGCCCTGCGCGTGCGCGTCGGCCACGATCTCGGCCGCGCGCTGGAGCCGCGCGAGGCGCTCGTCGAGCGTCCCCGACGTCAGGTCGAGCGGGCGCGCGTCCGCGACGAGGTCCATGGCCACGTAGAGCCGCACACCGTCGGGCAGCTCGCCCCAGTCGAGCGCGCGCACGACGCCGCGCCGCCGCCCGAGCAGGTGCCCGATGCGCGCCTCGCGGGCGAAGCGCGCCTTGAACTCGTCGTGGCCGGCGCCCGTCGCCGCCGCGACCTTCAGCGCGACCCGCGCGCCGAACTTGCGGTCGAGCGCCTCGTAGACGGCGCCCATGCCGCCCCGGCCCAGCGTGCGCTCGACCACGTAGCGGTCGGCGAGGACGACCCCCGGCTCGATCTTCACCGGGTCGTTTTAGCAGGCAGCCCGGTCGGCCGGCGCACCGGCCCGTTGCGGCGGCGTCCAGGCTCGGGCGTGAACGGCTCGCGCGGCAGGAGCGGCCCCGGCCCGGCTGGCCCGGCCGCGAGCGCGCCGCGCTCGCGGCTGTCATGCACCTGTTGCAAGGCTTGCCAGACCGCGTGATGATCCGGCGGGGGGCTGGGCCCATGAGTCGTAGCGCAGACCTGTGCCTCTACGTGCTCGCGCTGCAGGACGGCCTCTTCGACGAGGCGGGGCTCGATGCGCATCTGCGCCTGGCGGTCAGCGTCCGGCGCAGCCTCAAGGCGATCCTGTGGGAGGACGGGCGGGTCGACCGGGAGCGGCTGCAGCGCCTCCTGACGGCGCGGCGCGCGTTCGAGCGGCCGTGCGCGGGTTGCGGGCACGTGACTTACGTCATGCCCTCGCAGGAGGAGCGCTGCGAGGCGTGCGGCGCCCAGGACCTCCGTCCGGCGCGGGCGGAGGGCTACCACGACGCCGAGCGCGACCGCGAGCTCCGGGCGCGGGCCGCGGCCGCGGCCGGCCTCGGTCACGCCCCGGAGGAGGCCGCGGCCCCCGCCGCCCGCCCGCAGGCGCCCCTCCCTCCGCCCCCCGCCGCGCTGGCGCCGGGAGACCCACCGTCGCCCTGGGCGGCGCTGCGGGCGCGGCTCCTCGAGGCCGCGGCGCCGCTCCGCGAGGACCCGAACGTGGCGCTCCGCCTCGCCGCCGTGTTCGTCGTCCTCCCCCTGCTGCTCTTCACGCTCTATGCCGTCCTGTCCGTGGGGGCGATCACCTGGCACATGCACGAGGAGACCTCGCTCGCCAAGGCGCGCGCGAAGGGGCTCATGCGCGTCGTGATCCTCACGGACCCGAGCCGCTGCGCGCAGTTCCACGCCCGTGTGCTCGACAGCCGACGTGTCCGCGCCCTGGCGGACGAGTACGTCTGGCACATGGACAACGCCGCGCGCGGCGAGAAGCTCACGGTCGACCGGACGGACTACTACGCGGGCGTCCCCTTCAAGTCGAGCGCCATGCCGCACATCTGGGTCTTCAACCAGCACGGTCAGGTGGTCACCGGGTTGATCGGCGCCGACGACATGACCCTCGACGAGTTCCTGGCGCTCCTCGAGGACGCACGTCGGGACCCTCGCCCCCTCGCCGAGCGCCGCGCCGGCGGCGGGTCGTAGGCGGTGCGCGTCGAGCCCCGCGCGACCTCGCCCCTGCGCTGCGCCTTCTGCCACGGCCCGGCCGAGCGCGCCGCGCCCTGCCCCGGCTGCGGGACGCTCCTCCACCCGGGCTGCCGCGCCGAGGTCAGGGGATGTCCGACGCTCGGCTGCGGCGCGCCGCCGCCGCGCGCCGACGCGGAGGACCGGCGCACGCTGCGCGGCCTGCGCGCGGCGGCGGCGCTCGGCGCGGCGGCCGTGGCGTTCGCCTGGTGCGCGGGCGAGCTGACGCGCGGCGACGTGCCCGCCTGGACGTTCGCCGCGCAACTGGGGAGGGCCTGCCGCGTCGCCGCGTGGGCCTCGGGCGGGCTGGCGGCGCTGGCGGTCGTGACCCTGCCGGCGGTCGCCGATGCGAACCGCGAGGTCGTCGCCTACCTGCAAGCGCCGATCGGTTACCTGCGCGAGCGGCGCTGGCGCGGCGCGGCGCTGTTCGCGCTCCTCGCGCTCTTCCTGGCCGTCCTCGTGTCGTGCGGGATCACCGCCGGCATGACGCACCAGCTCTGACCGCCCTCGCTACCCCCACCGCGAGACGAGCGCCAGGGCCCGGCGCAGGCGCGAGAGCGCCGGCCCCGCGCACAGGTGCGCGGCGGCGCGCGCGACCGAGCGCACGCCCGGCGGCCGCGACCACGCCGGCGCGCGCGCCCCGTCCACGCCGCCGGCGACCAGGCGCCCGTCGCGGAGCACGGCCACCGGCCGGCGCAGGGCCTCGATCGAGGCCAGCGGGTCCTCGTCGTAGAGGACCACGTCGGCCCGCGCGCCGGGGCTGAGCGTCCCCAGGTCGTGGCGGCCGAGCAGCTGCGCCGCGTCGACGGTCGCCGCGCGCAGGGCCGCCGCCGGCGTCAGGCCGGCGCGCGTCATGTGGACGAGCTCGTCGGGGAGGCTGCCGAAGGTCAGGTTGGTCCCCGCGTCGGTCGCCGCGCCGATCAGCACGCCGCGCTCGGCCAGGCGCATGAGGTTGCGCCCCTGGCGCGTGGTCGCCCCGCGCAGCCCGTCGACGAAGAAGTGCGGGTGGGGGCTGCCGCCGCCCGTGATCGACCGCAGGGCCTCGTCGATGATCCGCCGCGGCTCGGGCAGGAAGGCCCCGCGGCCGGCCTCGAGCCGCGCGAGGTGCTCCTGCGCCTGGTCGATGAACCCGAACACCTCGAGGTTCGTGGTCACGGGCGCCCGCCGCGCGGCCACGGCGTCGGCGAGCGCGTCGTCGAGCTCCTCGTCGAGGGTCAGGTGCTCGAGCGTGTCGAAGGGCAGGTCGACCAGGCGCCGCAGGTCGGCGGCCCACGTGTGGTGCACGGCGACCTGCAGGTTGTGGCGGTGCGCGGCGTCCGCGATCGCCTCCATGAGCTCGCGCGACGGCGCGGCCATGGGGGTCCGGCCGCGGTCGTAGGCGCGGCTGGAGAAGCCGACCTTGATCAGGTCCACGCGCGCGTCGGCCAGCCGGTCGACCCACCGGCGCGCCTCGCGCGGCGAGCGCAGGTCGACGCGGAGCGGCCCGAGCACGGCCCGGCTCGCCGGGGTGTCGGGCGGGACGAAGTCCGGGTAGCCGCCCGGGACCGTGAGCATGGGCCCGGAGCAGAGGACCCGCGGCCACCCGGAGGCCGGGTCCGCCGCCCGGTCGCGCAGGCGGAGGATCGGCCGCAGGGGCGCCATGAGGTCGCGCACCGTCGTGACGCCGCTCTCGAGCGACGCGCGCAGGTTGAGCGCCACCTGCGCCGGCATCCACGGCACGTCGCGCGCCCGCGGCAGGTCGGGCAGGAACACGCCGGTCACGTGGGCGTGGCAGTCGATCAGGCCCGGCAGGGCGAAGCGGCCGCCGGCGTCGAGGCCCTCGCTGGTGGGCCCAGGGGGGACGACCGCGGCGACGCGGCCGCCCTCCAGCCGCAGGTCGACCGGCGCCGGGGCCGTGGCGCCCCGCGCCGGGTCGACCAGGCGGACGCTCCGCAGGACGCGCACGCTCAGAACGGGTCGTCCTTGACGACGGTCGGCTTGCGGATCCCGACCTCGAGCGAGCTCCACTCCCACGCCTTCCAGGCGCCCTTGTCGTTCACCTTGAGCGTGATCGGGCGGGCCATGTCGGCGCCGCTGCAGTAGACGAACACCTTGGAGCGGTCGCCGTGGTCCTCCTCGGTCTTGAAGCGGATCTTGAGCGGCCCCTGCGGCAGGACGTAGCCCGACTCGTGCGAGGTCCCGTCGACGTACGAGTTCGGCAGGTAGGGGCGGGGGCCCAGGTTGCTCTTGAGGCTGCTCAGGGCCGCGTTGCGCAGCTGCTTGTTGCGGTAGCCCTTGTCGCCGTCGACGAGCATGTCCTGGTCGACGGCGATCGTCAGGCACTCGAGGCCGAGCTTCTCGTTCTGCACGTAGAGGATCATGGCGGTGACGAACATGGCCGCGCCGCCCCGCGGGGTCCCCGCGAGCTGGTCGCGCAGGGTGAGGAACTCCTCGGCGCTGCGGGGCAGGGCCGGGATCTCGATGCTCGTGTCGGTGAACGCCGACGGCACGCCGGCGCGCGGCACCGGGGCGCCGGCCGAGCGCGCGGCGGCGCAGCCGGTCACGAGGGGGAGGGCGAGGGCGAGGGCGAGGGCCGCGGGGGTCCGGATCACGGGTCCACCTCCTGTGGGGGCCCCGTCTTAACCAGCCAGGCGGGCAGGATCCAGCCCGATCGGCCGGAGGGACCCCGCGGAGGCGCGCGCGGTCACTGCCCCGGAACCAGCCCGGAGAGGCCGGAGACCGGCGCGCCCGCCGGGGCGCCGGCCGTCGTGGAGGTCGGCGTCGCCCCGGCCGTCGTCACCGGCGCGGCCTCGGTGATCCGCACGCGCACGGTCGCGGTCGTGCGCAGGTCGGCGTCGTCGGGGTCGATCCCCGTGAGCGTGACGTCCCACGTGCCGGCGGGCAGGTCGCGCACCTCGAGGCGGGTCCCCCGGCCGAGGTCGCGCGCGGCGCCGTCCTCGACGCGGCGGGCGGACCAGCGCATCTCGGCGTTCTCGAGCAGGCGGCCCCGGTCGGGGTCCTGTCCGTAGCCCGAGCAGAGGAGGACGCCCCCGGCGGTGAACGTCGTCCCCGCGAGCGGGTTGCCGATCCGCACCTCGGGCGCGCGGTTCTGCACGGTCAGGCCGACCGTCGCCGCCGGGCTGGCCGCGCCGTCGCGGTCGGTGGCGACGAGGCGCACCTCGTAGCGGCCGAAGCCGAGGCGCTCGACGAGCGAGCTCACCCGGACGTTCAGGCGCTCGCCGCTGCCCAGGCCGTGGCTGCGGCCGGTCTCGACCCGCACGGCCGTCCACTCCAGGCGGTCGCCGCGCAGGCGGCCGTCCTCGCGGTCCTCGGCGCGCCCCTCGAGGGAGAGGGTGTCGGTGTAGAGCAGGGTCGTCGCGCCGCCGGGCGAGGTGATGCGCGCGGTCGGCGCCTGGTTCGTGATCACCACCCGGACGCGCGCGCTCCCGCTCGCGCCGTGGCGGTCGGTCGCGGTGCAGGTGACCTGGTGCTCGCCGATCGACAGCCGGTCGGTCTTCACGCTGCGCCCCTTGCCGATCGTGCCGTCGCGGCTGCTGCGCCAGACGATGTCGCCCTCGTCCAGGCCGCCCTCGGGGTCGTGCGCCTCGGCCACGAAGCGGACCTCGGCGCGCGCCGAGAAGGAGCGCCCGTCGCCGGGCTCGCGAATGCGCACCGTCGGCGCCTCGTTGTGCACCCGGATGCGCACCGTCGCCTTGCCGACGGCGCCGAACTCGTCGGTCGCGAGGAGCTCGAGCGTGTGCGCGCCCGGGCTGAGCGAGTCGATCGTCAGGTCCTCGCCCACGCCCAGCCGGCCGTCCTTGTCCGAGCGCCACTCGAGCTTGCTCCCGGGGACGCGCTGCGGCTGCGTGCGCGCGTCGGGGTCGTGGGCCGAGCCGCGCAGGCGCAGCCGCGCCCCCGCCGGCACCGTCTGGCCGTTGACCGGGTGCGCGATCGTGACCGTCGGCGGGGCGTTGGTCACCTCGAGGCGCACGCGCGCCCGCCCCTCGGCGCCGGCGCGGTCGCGCGCGGTGAGGGTGAGGTCGTGCACGCCGGGGCGCAGGTGGCTGACCTCGAGCAGCGGGCCGCCGCCGAGCGCCCCGTCGAGCGAGCTGGACCAGGTCAGCGCCTCGCCCGGGACGACGCCGTCCTCGGTGTCCGTCGCCGCGCCGCGCAGGCGCAGCGCCGTGCCGACGCCCACCTTGCGGTTCGCGGCCGGCTCGAGGATCGACACGGCCGGCGCGTCGTTGACGACCTTGATCGTGCGCTTCTTCGTCCCCTTCTTGCCGCCCTGCCGCACCTCGACCTCGATCGTGTGCTTGCCCGGCTGGAGGTGCGTGATCGTGATGCTCGGGCCGGTCCCCAGGTCGCCCTGGCGGTTCGAGCGCCAGCGGACGCTCGCCTCCGAGCCGACGGCCGAGCCCTTGAACGTGACCCACAGGTGCACCGGGCTCGCGAAGCGGAACTCGCTCTTGTTGCCGTCGGTCTGGATGTCGAGGTCCTTGCAGCCGACCAGGCCCAGGACGAGGCCGAGGAGGAGGACCTGCTTGAGGCGCGCACCGGAGGTCATGTCCGTCTCGCTTTCGGCCACCCTGGACGGGGCGGCGCCTGAGACAGAGCAGACGCCGGACCGCAGCCTGGCGCAGAGCGCAAGTCTCTTCCTGAAGGACGAGCAGGAGGGCTCCGAGACGCAGAGGGGACGAACTGAAACCAGGCGTATCGGTCATGGCGGCACGTATATGCGCCAGTGAAAAGATCTATGAAATACGCGGCGCTCAGGGCCGCCAGTCCAGGCGCCGCGGCCCTCGCAGTCGCTTGACCGCCCGCTCCGCGCGCAACGCCGCGCCGCGGTCGACGAACGGCCCGTAGACGGTCCCCACCCGCCAGGGCCGGCCGGCCCGCGTGGTCCGCGCCCCGCCCGGCGCCGCGCCGTTGTGCTGCGCGAGGCGCCGGTCGACGTCGAGGGCGATCCCGACGTACGTGCGCCGGCCCGACGCCGCCACGAGCACGTAGACGAACCACCCGGGCCCGCTCAGGCGCGCGCCTCGATCACGAGCGACTGGAGCGCCCGCCCGACGGGTCCGCGCCGGTCGTGCAGGGCCGACTCCGTGAGGCCCACGCCGCTGGACCACGGGACGGTCCTCGCGTCGACGCCGACCCACTCGCCCTCGAGCGGCCGGTGCAGGTGCACCGTCAGGTCCGCGTTCACGAACGTGTAGCGCTCGGTGTCGAGCGCCAGGCCGACCCCGCTCCCGGCGTCGGCGGCGACGAGCACGCGCTGGAGCGGGCTCGGCTCCTCGCCCGCCACGAGCGGCTGACGCATCCGCATCCACGCCGCCATGTCGCCCTGTCCGAACGCCCCCGCCGCGAGGCGCAGGTCCATCGCGGTGTGGTAGCCGACCGGGGTCCGGAAGAAGGGGAACTCCCACACGAGGCAGGCGCCGGGCGGCGCCAGCTCGACCATGGGCGGGTCGCGCGGGGGCAGCGGAACGTCGGCGATCCGCAGGCGCACGGCCGTGGCCCGGAAGCAGGGCTTGCCGCCGGCCGAGAGCGTGGCCTCGAGCACCTGCGCCGCGCGCCCGGCGCGGACGACCGAGCACGCGACCTCGACGCGGCCCAGCGGCACGGGCCGGAGCAGGTCGACCGTGACCCGGACGACCTGCCGGGGCACGTCGCTCGGCGCCCGCTCGACCGCGCGCCCGAGGAGCGCCGCCGGCGGGCCGCCGTGCAGGAGGTCCGGGTGCCAGGGCCCGCGCGCCAGCGGCGTGGCGACGAAGCCGTCGCCGTCGGGGAGGAAGAACGCCTCGTCCATGGGCGGAGCCTGCCCCGGACTGCCTCGGCAGGCAAGGCGCTATTGACCCAGCCCGTCCACGTGCGCCCGCCAGGCCCGCTGCAGGTCCGGCCAGCGCACCCCCTTCCAGGCGGCCTCGAACGCCTCGTCGGCCGGGGCGCCCTCGCGGAGCTTCGCCACGTAGCGGCGGAAGCGGCCCCTCGCGTCCTCGTCGGGCCCCTCCTCGAAGAAGTGGACCATGGCCCAGGCCTGGGCGTACTTCGCCCACACGGCGCCCGAGTAGAACTCGCGCGGGGTCTCCTTCATCAGCTTGTCGAAGGGGAACGGCCCGCCGGCGCGGAGGAAGGCGCGCAGGTCGCGCAGGCGGCCCTGGAGGACCTGCCCCTGCGTCACGACCTTGCCGTCCTTCACGACGCAGGCCGACAGGTACTCGGCGAGCCCCTCGTTGAGCCAGTAGGGCACGAGGTTGTCCGGGACGAGCTGGTGGAGGAACTGGTGGAAGCCCTCGTGGAACAGGGTCTGCCGCGTCTCCTCGAGCGTCGTGTCGTCCTTGTCCTCGAACAGGAGGAGCTGGCGGTAGCGCGGCAGGTAGCAGCCGAGCGTCGACTCGACGCGGTCGTCGATCGTGAGCGCGGCGTAGGAGTGGTAGCCCTCCTCGGCGTCGAACACGAGCACCCGCGACTTGCGAGCGGGCGGCGCGCCGGCCACGACGCCGAAGCGCTGCGCGTAGACCTGCCGCACGGCCTCGAGGTCGCGGGCGTAGTCGTCGGCGCGCCGCTGCGAGATGTTCGTCTCGAGCACGTAGTGGTCGGTCTCGGCGCGGAACCGGCGCGACCAGGGCGGGCCCGCGAGCACGTGGCGCACGTTGCGCACGAGCCCCCGCGCGCCTTCGTCCCACGGGTCGAGCGCGAGCGCCACCTCGAGGTCCCCGAGCGCCGCCTCGAACTCCTCGCGCAGGAAGCGCGCCGCGCCGCGCGCCGCCCAGGCGTCGGCGGCGTCCGGCCGCAGGGCCAGCGCCTCGTCGGCGCGGGCCAGCGCCTCGTCGAGCCGCCCGAGCCCCGCCAGCGCCGCCGCCTCCAGGGCCACGGCCTCGTGGAAGCGCGGGGCCAGCGCCTGCGCCCGCGCGAGGTCCAGGAGCGCGACGCCCGGGAGCCCGACGGCCAGGCTGATCCGCGCCCGCTGGTAGTAGGCCGGCGCCAGCCCGCGCGCGCGCTCGACCACGCGGTTCAGCCCCTGCAGGGCCGCCGTGAGCGCGCCCCAGTCGTCCTCCTCGGCGGCCTCGACCTGGGCCGCCGCAGCGCGGTAGTCGCGGAGGACGTCGGCCTCGACGCCCTCGAGCGCCCAGTCGTCCTCGGCCGAGAGCGGGGCCTCGGGGCGCGCGCCCTGCGGCCGGGCGAGGAGCGGGACCTCGTCCGCCCGGGCCAGCGCGGCCGCCAGGGCGGCGTCGAACTCGCCGAACGACTTCCGCAGCCAGTCGGTGCGCACCCGGCCCTTCACGGTGAGGTCGTCGAAGCTCGCCGGGCCGCCGTTGCCGCCCAGGAGGACCCGGCACCTCTCCCACAGGGGCTGGATCGGCTGGCTGGCCTGCGTGCGCCCGCGCGCCATGACCTCGACGCGGTCGCGGCGGACGACCATGCGCAGCTTGCCGCCCGCCCCGCGGGCCGCCGCGGGCTTGCGCTGCACGACCTCGACCTCGCCGCCGCCGCGCCAGCGCGCCAGGAGCAGGTCGCCCGTGCGCGGGAAGACGACGGCGACCCACGTCTCCTCGCGCTCGGTGCCGGCCGCGAACGAGAGGCCGAGGACCGCGCCGACCGAGTCGCCGCCGGTCGGGCCCAGGGTGACGGACACGTCCGCCAGGCCGTTGAAGCCCATCTCCATCTGCACGAGCGCCAGGCCGCGGCCGTGGACCTCGAGGTGCCCGTTCCGGACGACCCCGCGCGCCCCGGAGAGGGCCTCGCCGAAGTCGCCGGCCTCCTCCGCGCGGTCGAAGCCGTAGCGCAGCGTGATCGACGTGCCCCGGCGCTCGAGGTCGCCCTGGAACACGGCCGCGGCGCGCTCGAGCAGGTCGACGTCGGGGAGCCTGCCGGCGAGCGAGGCGTCGAGGGCGGCCGCCTGGCGGAAGGCGCGGCGCGCCTCGCGGAACAGCCGCCGGCGGACGGCCCACAGGCCGAGGCGCACGTGGTCCTCGGCCGAGTCGGCGCGCACGCCGAAGCGCCGCACCTTCAGCGCCGTGTCGGTCCGGGCGGCGTCCCAGGCCCAGCGCACGTCGTCGCCCGACGCGCCGCGCAGGGCGAACCCCTGCTCGTCGTAGTCCTCGACCACGGCGTCGGCCAGCGTGAAGCCCGGGACGAGCTCGAGCGACATGGGCTTCGCGCGCGACGCCACCCGCGCTCGCTCGACCTCCTCGCGCAGGGCCGCCGCCGCCGCGCCCTTCTGCTCGGCGAGCGCCCGGCGCAGGGCCTCGACGCGCGCCTGCCCCTCGCGCGCGCGCTCGGCGTGCGCCGCCGACCGCGCGGGCGGCTCGTCGCGCGAGGGGAGCGTCGGGTCGATCCGCGCCGCGGCGCAGGCGCGCGTGACCTCGTCGGCGGCGGCGAGCACGGCCCGCCCGACCGCGACGTCGGGGACCGTCCGCTTCCGCGGGGCGAGGAACGCCTCGAGGCGCTGCCAGGCCGCGGCGAGCTTCCCCGCGCCGCGCAGGGCGGCGACCTCGTCGAGCAGCGCCTGCGCCTCGGCGCGGAAGGCCTCGAGCTTGCCCCACTCCGCCTCGCGGTCGGTGACGGCCCGGCCGGAGCGACGGCGGACGTCCTCGGGCACGTCGCGCAGCCGCGCCAGCGCCGCCGCCCAGTCCTCGGCCGCGGCCAGCGCGTCGGCCTCGCCCACGATCGCCTGCGGGTCGACCGCCGGCGCGGCGGGCTCCGTGGCCGGCGCGGGCGGCGGCGGGGCGCTCGAGGCGACCTCGACGGGCGGGGCCGTCGGCCGCGGTGGGCGCGGGGGCGGCGGCGGGTCGCGGCGGAGGACGAGGACGAGGAGGCCGACGACGAGCAGCGCGAGCCCCGCGCCGGCCGCGATCGCCGGCGCGGGGAGCGCGCGCGCGGGCCGCGCCTCGTCGTCGAGCGCGTCCTCCTCCTCCTCCTCCTGCGGCGCGCCCTCGTCGTCGTCGTCGTCTTCCTCGACGAGGTCCAGCGGCGCGGCCGGGGGCGCCGCCCGCCCCGAGGCCGCCCGCGCCGACGTCGTCCGGGCGGTCGGCGCGCGACCCGACGACGACGCGCGCGGCGCGGGCTCGGGAGCGAAGTCGAGCGGCGCGAGGTCCAGCGGCGACGCCGACGCGAGGCGCGCCGACGGCGGCCGCGCCGGCGCGGGCGGCGGGGACGCGGCCGGCGCCGGCGCGGGCGGCCCGGGGAGGACGAACGCCCCCGACGAGGAGGACGACGTGTCGCCGGGCGGCCCGGGGACCACGAACTCGCCCGGCGCCGGGTCGACCGGTGGCCCGGGCAGGACGAAGCCGCCCGGCGGCGGCGGCGTGGGGGCCGGGGCCAGCGCCGGCAGGCGGCCGCTGCTCACGCGCGCCAGCATGGCGCCCAGGGTCGAGGTCGCCCCGCAGGCCCGGCAGCGGAAGGGCGTCGCGGGCGCGAGCCGCTCGTCCACCTGGTAGAAGCTGCGACAGCCCGGACAGGAGACCGACCGCATCCCCGCCTCCCCCGGGCGTCGTTGTAGACGCGGGTCGCCCTGGTTGCCAGCGCTCGGCGACGGCCGGTCCTCAGGCGCGGCGGAAGCGGAGGCGGGAGCGCTCCTTCGCCTTGAACGCCTCGGCGGCCCGGTCCTTCGGCGGGGTCGTCGGCACGAGCCCGTCGACCAGGCGTCGCGACGCGGCGAAGACCTCCTCCACGGCGGCCTCGAAGACCTGCTCGTTGGCCTTCGACGGCTTGCGCGTGCCGGCGAGCTTGCGCACGAACTGCAGCGCCGCGGCCCGGACCTCGTCGTCGGTGGCCGGCGGGGCGAAGTTGAACAGGGTGCGGATGTTCCTGCACATGGTCAGGCGTCCCCCAGCGTCAGCGGCAGCCCGAGCGCGCGCGCCTCGTCGTACAGCGCCCGCAGCCGCCGGTGGAGCGCGCGCGAGGGCTCGCGCACGGCCTCCTCGCGCCCGATCAGCTCGTCGAGCGCCTCGACGAAGGCCGCGAGCGGCGCGAGGCGGGTCGTCGCGCCGCCGGGCAGCGGGACGGGCTCCGCGGCGGCCGCGCCCTCGACGCACACCGAGAACTCCTCGAGGTACTCGAACGCGCGGTACGGCTCGTGGCCGCTCGAGGCGTCGATCGCGGCCCGGAGCGCCGCCGCCCGCGCCGGGTCGAGCGTCGTCGCGGCCCCGTCGGGCGCGACCTCGACCGCCTCGCCGTCGAACGCGTCGCGCACGGCCGCGCCGCCTGCGCGCGTGATCGCGCGGAGGGTCTCCAGCCGGTCGTCGCGGCTCGCGTCCGCGGCCACCAGGAAGTCGGTCAGCCCCAGCCCGTAGCTCGCGCCCATGGCCCTCCTCCACGACGGTCCTTCGATCTTCGCGCGGAGGCCCCTGGTGACAAGGTCAGCCGGTCCGCCGGCGGGGCGTCGCGCGCCCGAGGACCGCCTCGAGCTCGCTCCAGCCGACCGGCTTGACGAGGTGCGCGTCGAAGCCGGCCTCGCGCGTCCGCCGCCGGTCCTCGTCCTGGCCGTAGCCGGAGAGCGCGACCAGGAGCGCCGACGCCGTGGCCGGCTCGGCCCGGAGGCGCCGGGCCACCGCGCAGCCGTCGAGCCCGCCAGGGAGCCCGAGGTCGCAGATCACCACCTCGGGCCGCAGCGCCCGGGCCGCCTCGAGCCCGTCCCGGCCGTCGAACGCCACGCGGACCTCGTGACCGACGATCGTCAGCAGGTCCCTGAGGCTCTCCGCCGCGTCGCGGTTGTCCTCGATCACCACGACCCGCAGCCCTGGGGCCTCCTCGCCCGCGGGCAGCGCGGCCGACGCCGCGGCGGCCTCGTCGGCCGCGAGGGGCAGGCGCAGGGTGAACGCGGCCCCCTGCCCCGGCCCGGCGCTCTCGGCCGTGACCCCGCCGCCGTGGAGCTCGGCGAGCCCCTTCACCAGCGGCAGCCCCAGCCCGAGGCCGCCGGCGCTGCGGTCGGGGCCCTGCTCCGCCTGGGCGAACGGATCGAAGATGCGCGGCAGCAGGTCCGGCGGCAGGCCGATCCCCGTGTCCTCGACCGTGACGAGCACGTCGTCGCGCTGCCCCGCGGCGCTGACGGTCACGCGCCCGCCGCGCGGCGTGAACTTGCCCGCGTTGTGCAGCAGGTTGCCGACCATCTGCGCCAGGCGGGTGCGGTCGCCCTGGACCCACAGCGGCGCGGCCGGCGCGCGCACGACCAGGGTCAGCCCGCTCGCCTCGAGGTTGGCCCGGTAGTCCTCGGCCGTCTGGCGGACCACCTGCGCCAGGTCGCAGCGCTGCCGCTGGAGCTGGATCCGCCCGCGCGCGATGCGCGAGACGTCCAGCAGGTCGTCGATCAGGCGGGCCATGTGCGTGACCTGCCGGTCGATCACCTCCGTGGCCCGCTCCTGCGCCGGCGCGCGCGGCCCGACCATGCGCAGGAGCTCCACCGCGTTGCGCACCGGCGCCAACGGGTTCCGCAGCTCGTGCGCGAGCATGGCCAGGTACTCGTCCTTGCGCCGGTCGGCGTCGCGCAGCGCCTCCTGGGCACGCTTCAGCTCCTCGACCTCCGTGCAGGTCCCGAACCAGCGCACGACCGCCCCGGCCTCGTCGCGCACCGGCTCGGCGCGGCCGAGGAACCAGCGGTACGCCCCGTCCGCGCCGCGGCGGAAGCGGTACTCGATGCCGTACGGCTCGCCGCTGGCCAGGCAGCCGCGCCACGCCTCGAGCGTCCGCGCGCGGTCGTCCGGGTGGAGCAGGCGCGCCCAGCCCTCCCCCTCGCTCTCGGCCGGCGTGGCCCCCGAGTAGTCGTACCAGCGCTGGTTGAAGTACTCGTGGTGACCGTCCGGCCGGGCCACCCACACGAGCTGCGGCATGGCGTCCGCCAGCCGGCGGAAGCGGGCCTCGCTCTCTCGCAGCGCCGCCTCCGCCTGACGGCGCCCCGTCAGGTCGAGCATCGAGCCGATCATGCGGACCGCGCGCCCGTCGGCGTCGCGCGCGATGTAGCCGCGGTCGAGGAAGGTGGCGTACGAGCCGTCGCTGCGGCGGAAGCGGTACTCGTCCGACCAGGCCTCCTGGCCGCCGTCGATCGCGGCGTGGATCCCGCCCACGACCCGGGCCCGCTCGTCGGGGTGGATCCGCTCGGTCCAGCTCTCGATCGTGGGGCCGAGCGCCTCGCGCGGGCAGCCGAAGTGCTGGAGCACCGCCTCGTTCCAGTCGAGCCGGTCGGTGGCCAGGTCCCAGTCCCAGATCACGTCGTTGGTGGCGCGGCCGAGCAGCCGGTAGCGCTCCTCCACGTCCCGCAGCGCCCGCTCGGTCGCCTTGCGCCGGGTGACGTCGGTGAACAGGAGCGCCACCCGGCGCTGCTCCCGCGGGCCGACGGGGAGGGCGTAGACGTCGAACCAGCGGCTCAGGGCGGGGGCGTGGTTCTCGAACCGGCGGGGCACGCCCGTCGAGGCGACCTCGCCGTAGATGCGGAACCACGACGCGTCCAGGTCGGGGACGAGCTCGCGGACGGTGCGGCCGACCGCGCCCACGAGCCCGGTGTGGCGCTCGAAGGCGGGGTTGGCCTCGAGGAAGCGGTAGTCGGTCGCGACGCCGGCGTCGTCGAAGAGCATCTCGATCACGCAGAAGCCCTCGTCGATCGCCTCGAAGAGCGCGCGGTAGCGCTCCTCCGACTCGCGCAGGCGGGTCTCCTGCCGGCGGCGCTCGGTGACGTCGCGGATGACGAAGACGACCAGCCGGACGGCGTCGTCGTCGCCCCGCTCGGTGACGGCGGTGTAGGTCACGAGCCGGGCCGCCCCGTCCGGCAATCGGCGCAGCCAGATGTCGATGTCGACGACCGGCTCGCCCCGCAGGGCGCGGGCGAACGGCCACTCGTCGACCGCGAGGCGCCGGCCATCGGCGGCGCGGAGCTCGAACACCTCGTCGTAGGGGCGCGCCAGGACCGTCCGCATCTCGCCCTCGGAGGCGAGGCCGTGCAGGCGCAGCCCCTCGGGGTTGAGCGACAGGGTGCGGCCCCGGGCATCGACGACGCCCACCCCCAGCGGCAGGGCCGCGACCACGGCCGAGAGCCGGGCCGCCTCGGCGAGGAGGCCGCCCTCGTCCAGCGGCTGCAGGGCGAGAACCGTCTCGTTCCCCGGCGTGGTCCATGCGCGCAGGGCCCGGGGGCGGCCGTCGGGCCCGCGGAGGGCGAGGCGCTCGCCGGCCAGCGGAGGGCCGCCCAGGGCCTCCGGGTCGATCAGCGGCAGTGGCGCGCCGACGGCGAGGTCGACCCCGAGCGCCTCGGCGCCGGGCCCGACCCAGCGCACGACCCCGTCCGCTCCCAGGCGCACGAGGACGAGCGCGGGCGAGGGGCGAGCGGCGGCGGACGACTCCGGTGTGGCCACGGGAGTCATCGATGGTACGCCGGATCGTCGGGTCATGGGCCGCGCGTCCCCGCGAGGGGACGGGGCGTCACGCGGTCGGCCACCGCGACCAGGTGATCGGCACGAGCCGCCCAGGCCCGAACGCGCGCGCCGTCACCTTCAGCCCCGGCGGCGCCTGCCGCCGCTTGAACTCGGCGCGTGCGACGCGGACGGCCAGGTCGGGCGCGACGTCCTGGTCATCGCCGAGGACGAGCGCCTCGATCGCGGGCGCGACCCGCGGGTAGTCGAACGGGTCGACCTGGTCCGGCGCGAGCTCGGCGGTCGGCGTCCGCTCCACGATCGCCCGCGGGACCCGCGGGTCCGCGGCGGCCAGGCGCCACACGTCCAGCTTCGTCAGGTCGGCGATCGGCGCCAGGCCGCCCGCCATGTCCCCGTAGAGGGTGCCGTAGCCGAGCGCCAGCTCCGTCTTGTTGCTCGTGTTGAGGAGGAGCCCGCCCAGCCGGTTGACGAAGCCCATGAGGACCAGCGCGCGCAGGCGCGCCTGGACGTTCTCGGCGCCCGTGGCCCCGAGGCCCCCCGGGAGGCAGCCCTCGAGCAGCGCCGCGGCCGCGGCGTGCAGGGGCTCGAGGGCCACGACGTCGAGCCGGACCCCGAGCGCGGCGCACAGGGCGCGCGCGTCGTCGGTCGAGCGCCGGCTGGTGAAGCGCGAGGGGAGGTGCACGGCGGTGACGCGCGCGGGGCCGAGGGCGTCGGCCGCAAGCGCCAGGACGAGCGCCGAGTCGACGCCGCCCGAGACGCCCACGACGGCGCCCGGCAGGCGGTTCTTGCGGCAGAAGTCGGCCAGGCCGAGGACGAGCGCCTCCCGCGTGGCCGCGTCGTCGGGGGCGAGGAGCGCGTCATCGGCGAGGGCGCCGGGCGCGTCGAGGTCCACGAGCGCCACGGCCTCCTCGCACGCCGGCAGGGCGGCGAGGAGGCGGCCGCGCGCGTCGACCGCGAACGAGGCGCCGTCGAACACGAGCTCGTCCTCGCCGCCGACGGCGTTGACGTACGCCAGCGGCACCTGCGGCCGGCGCGCCAGGCGCAGGCGCTCGGCGCGGACGCCCGCGCGGTAGGGCGACGCGTTCAGGCACAGGAGGGCGTCGGCGCCCTGCTCGAGGAGCTCGCGCGCCGGCGCGCGCGCGTAGGCCTCGTCCCACAGGTCCTCGCACACGAGGAGCCCGACGCGCCGCGCGCCGCCGCGCAGGGGGAGCTCGACCGGCCGCGCCGGGCCGTCATCGGGCGTGAACCAGCGCGGCTCGAGGAACACGTCGTCGCAGGGGAGGAGCGCCTTGCCGCGGGTCGCCACGACGCGCCCGCCGTGGAGCACGACGGCGGCGTTGCGCAGCCGGCGGCCGGTCGGCCCCGGCGGGCCGTCGACGGGCGCGCCGACGACCACGACGAGCCCGGGGGCGACCGCGTGGGCGGCGCGGGCCAGGCGCGCGAGGCCGTCGCGGGCCGCGCGGACGAGCCCAGGGTCGAGGAGCAGGTCGCGCGGCGGGTAGCCGGTGAGGGCCATCTCCGGGAGGAGCGCGACCTCGGCGCCGAGGAGCGCCGCGCGCGCGATCGCGCGCTCGAGGCGGTCGACGTTGCCGGCGACGTCGCCGACGGTGGTGGAGACCTGGGCGAGGGCGAGCTTCATGGTGAGGTCCGTTCGGGTCGAGGCAGGAGACGTGACACGGAGGCGACGAAGTTCGACGAGAGGACACGAAGAAGAAGGCTGGATCTCCGTGCCCTCCCGTCGACCTCCGTGGCCTTCGTGTCGAATCACTCGACGCCGACCACCGCCTCCAGCAGGTTCAGCGCCGACAGCACGCTCTCCCGCCGCAGGCACACCTCGTCGCCGAGGAGCAGCGTCCGGTAGCCGAGCGACAGCGCGTAGGCCGCGTCGGTGATGTCCTGGCAGCTGGGCTCGAGGCCGCGGGCGAGCGACTCGCAGAGGCGGCTGGCGACGATCGCCTCCGGGTCGGCGGCGATCACGTCCTTCATGGCCTGGAGCACGTGGTGCGGCCGGTCGAGCTCCAGGTAGAGGTCGCCGCGGGCGGCCATGAGCCGCACCCCGCCGAGGCGCTCGCGCGCGAGGGCGAGCCCGCGCCGGCTCTCGACCTTGGCGACCACGCGCGCCTCGGGGTCGAGGGCGCGCACGGCGTCGATGTCCGCCGCCTGCTCGGCGAACGAGAGCATGTAGTCGTGGAGGCCGAGCGCCCGCGACGCGCGGACCCACGCCTCGTCGCCGGCCGTGAGCACACCCTCGACCTCGAGGTCGGCGGCGGGGATGTTCACCGACTCCCCGGGGCCGACGACGCGGCGCGGGCCGTCCTCGAGGATCAGCCGGTCGCCGTCGACCTCGAGCACCCGCACGGCCTCGCGCCCGCCGCCGAAGAGCGCCACGGCCGGGGTGCGCAGGCGGACGCGGCGCGACAGCCGCACCGCCGTGAAGGGCGGCACGGCCGCCTCGGCCACGCGCAGCTGGCGCCCCTTGAGGTCGACCCACAGCGGGCGGCCGAGACCGGCGAGCCGCTCGAGGACGCCCTCGAGCGGGCCGCGCACCGGCATGACCGTGTTCAGCCGGAGGCCCACGACGAGCGGGTGCGCCGCGACCTCCTCGAGGAAGGTCGCGTGCGGGGGCACGGTCACGATCACGCCGGCGCGCGTCACGCGATCCCCTTCAGCCGCGCGGCGAGCGCCGCGACCTTCTCGACCGGCTGGCGCGCGGTCATGTTGCGCTCGAAGTCGTCGAAGTGGCCCCAGGACCGCGCGATCAGCCCGAGCGCCAGGTCGACCGCGCGCTGCTCGTCGTCGAGCGCGATCACCCGCTCGGGGCCGAGGACGTCCTGCCACTGGGCGAGGATCTGCTTCTCCTGCTGCCCGTGGTAGGGCTTGCGCAGGTGGTAGACGTTCCAGGCCTCGGCCACGGCGCGCCACAGGCGCCGCGAGTCGAGCGGCTCGGGCAGGTCGTCGCCCAGGAGCGCCTTGACGATCGCGGGGTTCACCTGCTCGTAGAACCCCTCGTCGCCGTAGAGGATCAGGAACGGCCGCGCCGCCTCGGGCGCCTGCGCCCGGTGGAGCAGCGTGTAGGCGAGGAGCTCGTAGCTCTCGCGCGCCTGCCCGCCCCCGCCCCCCTCGCCGTAGAGCGCGGCGAGCGTGTCCTCGAGGCCGACCCCCCGGCGGAAGTCGGTCACCTGGAGCGGGAACCGGTCGCAGGTCGCGTCGCCCAGCGCCACGAACGACACCTCGACGTCCTCGCGGTACTGCGAGAGCGTCTGGTAGAGCAGCGGCAGGCGGTCGAAGATCTCCGCCGGCCAGTGCTGCATGGAGCCGGTCACGTCCACGGCCACGACGACCGGGTGGGCGCTGCGGCTCACGATCGTCTTGCGCGGGGTCGCCAGGTCCATGTTCGGCGCCTGCCGCTTCAGGTAGGTCCGCCCGCCGCGGTCCTTGCTCGCCTTCGCGGCCTGCGCGCGCGCCTGCTGCGCCTGCGCCGAGCCCGTGAACCGGTAGGCGCCCGGGTCGTTCCAGTCGCTGACGTCGTCACCCCAGCAGTACATGTCGCTCCTCCTCCGCGGCCGTGGGCGACGTCGCCGCCGCCCCGGCCGTCTCCAGGGCCAGCGTGGAGAGCCCGAACTCGCGCCGGAACCGCTCCACGAGGCCGAACCGCTCGAGGACCGCCGCCACCTCGCACGGCACGAGGTGTCGCCAGCCGTCCCCGCCGCGGGCCATGGCCCGCCGCACCGTCTCGCCCGAGACCCGCACGTGCCGCGCGCGCGGCACGAGGTCGCGCGGGTGGGCCAGCGGGTAGACGCCCGCGAGCAGGTCCCGCACGTAGGGGTTGGCCGTGACGAACAGGTCGAGGGGGCCCAGGAGGTCGCGCACGAGGTCGCGCCAGCGCGGGCCGTGGCCGAGGTCGGGCACGCCCAGCAGCGCGTAGTTGGCGTGCCGCCCCCGGAGGACCGCCTCGACCATCACGCTCGCCTCGCCGGCCGTGAACGGGTTGCGCGCCCCGTAGCGGTTCGCGCTGCCGACCCCCACGAGCACCCGCCCGCCGGGGCCCGCGCGCGCGCACACCGCGTCCAGGAGCGCCGCGTGGGCGAGGTGCACCGGGCGGAAGCGCGCGATCAGGCCGATCGTCGTCGTCATGCCCGCGAGAACGGCGCCGGCGCGGGTCCCTTCCAGGGTGGCGCGGGGGCCGCGGCGGGGTCAGCCTCATGACGAGTGGATCCTTTCGACCCACAGGGGGCCCCCCCGCAGGACACCGCCCTGGCGCGGCGCCTCCACGCCGCGGGCCGCCTGCCGCTCGAGGCCCTCCAGGGCCTCCTGCGCGAGGCGCGCGGGGACCGCCCGGGCGGGCTGACGCTGGGCGACCTCCTCGTGGCGCGCGGCCTGCTCGGCGCGGGCGAGCTCGCCCGCTGGCTCGAGGGTGGGATCGACGACGGGCTCGAGGACGACCCGGGCGGGCGGCCCGAGGACACGGCCCTCGCGCGCCGCCTGCACGCGGCGGGGCGCCTGCCCCTCGACCTCCTCCGCGGGCTCCTCGAGCGCGCGCGCGCCGGCCGCGACCGGGCGGGCGACTCGCTCGCCGACCTGCTCGTCGCCGGGGGGCACCTCGTGTCCGACGAGGTGGCGCGCTTCTCGCTCGACGGCGGGGGCGGCGCGCCCGCGCCCGTGATCCCGACCGCCGCGGGCCCGCGCTTCGACGACTACCGCGTGCTCGACGCGGTCGGCCAGGGCGGCATGGGGCAGGTCTACCTCGTGGAGCACGCGACCACCGGCGCGCGCTACGCCCTCAAGACGCTCCCGCTCGACGCGCGGCCGGACCTGCGCGAGCGCTTCCGCCGCGAGGCCCAGGCCATGGCGACGGTCGACCAGCACCCGGGCGTCGCCAAGGTGCACGCGTTCGGCGAGGCGCAGGGGCACCTCTACTACGTCATGGACCTGGTCACCGGCGGCGACCTCCACGCCCGGCTGGCCGCGCGCGGCCGCCTGGCGCCGCGCGAGGCGGCCGCGCTCGTGCGCGACCTGGCCCGGGCGGTCGCCCACGTGCACGCGCGCGGGGTGCTCCACCGCGACCTCAAGCCGGCCAACGTGCTGTTCGACGAGCGGGGGCGGCCGAAGCTCGTCGACTTCGGCCTCGCGCGCCTCGCCGGGGCCGACGCGCTCACGCGCACCGGGATGACGCTCGGCACGCCCTCCTACATGCCGCCCGAGCAGGTCGAGGGGCGGCGCGAGGAGATCGACGCGCGCAGCGACGTCTACGGCCTGGGCGCGCTCCTCTACCACGCGCTCACCGGGCAGCCGCCCTTCTGCGGCCCGACGGCGATGAACACGCTCTCGCTCGTCCTGCGCGAGCGGCCGCGCCCCCCGCGCGACCTCGCGCCCGACGTGCCCGCGGGCCTCGAGGCGGTGTGCCTCCGGGCGCTCGAGAAGCGCCCGGCCGACCGCCACCCGACCGCCGACGACCTGGCCCGGGCGCTCGAGCCGTTCGCGACGGGGGTCGCGCCGGCGAGGAGGTCGCGCGGGCCCGCGGTCGCCGTCGCCGGCCTGCTCGGGGTCGTCGGCGCGGCCCTGGCGGCCTGGCTCCTGGTCGGCGGCGACCCGGTGCGCGGGCACCTGGCGGCGGGGCGCCACGCCGACGCGTGGGCGGCGGCGCGGGCCGCCCCGGCGCGGCGCGCGGCGCTCGAGACGCGCGTCCTCGCGGCGCTCGCGGCGCGCGGCGCGGCGCTCGTGGGCGACCGGCGCCACGACGAGGCCGCGGCGCTCCTCGCGCCGGTGGTCTCGGACGTCGCGGCCTCCTCGCCGCTCGACGGGGCGGCCGCGCGCGCGCTGGGCGTGCTCGTGCGCGCGCGGCTGGCGCGCGGAGAGGCGGGGGAGGCGCGCGCCCTGGCCCCTGCTCGCCGGGGCCGAGCGGGCGGCGGCCCTGCGCGCGTGCCTCGCGCACGACCTCGCGGCCCCCGCGCGCCGCGCGCTCGAGGCCTACCGCCCCGCCGACCTGGCGCCGCTCGAGCCGCCGCTCGCCAGGGCGGCCGTCGACCTGCTCCTGGCCGAGCCCGCGCGGCCCGACGAGGCGCTCGCCTGGGCCGAGGCCGCCGCGGAAGGGGAGGCGCGGGCCGTGCTCGTCGCCCGCTGCGCGCTCGAGCGGCCCGGCGGCGCGGCGGCGGCGCTCGAGGCGCTGCGGCCGCTGGTGGCCGGCGCCCCGTCGGGCGAGGTGACCGACCTCGCGCTCGAGGCGCTCCTGGCCCTCGACGAGCCCCGCGTCGCCGCGGCGTGGGCCCGCGTGGTCGAAGGGCTGCCGCGCGACCGGGCGGCGGCCCTGCGGGCCGCCTGCGCGCTGGCCCAGGGCGACTGGTCGGCCGCGCTGCTCCCGGCGGACGACGGCGCCGTCGCGCGGCGCCTGCGCGCGCGCGCGGCTGGGGCCGGCGCGCCGGCCGCGGACGCGCTCGCCGCGCTGGGCCCGCCGCCGGCGGCCGGGCCGGACCCGGCCGCGGCGGAGCGCGCCGCGGCGCGGCTCGTCGCCCTCACGGAGCGGCCGTCGCAGGCCGCCCACGTGGTGATGGCCCACGCGGCGGTGGCGTCGGCGGGGGCGCGCGCGCTCGGCCGCCTCGGGCGGCCGGGGCAGGAGGCGGCCGCGCGCGTCCAGGCGGCGCTCGTGTCGGTCGAGCGCGACGTGCTCGAGGTCGCCCGCCGGCCCGACGCGGCCGCGGGCGTGCTGGAGGTGCTCGAGGGGCTCGCCGCGCTGCGGCCCGGGGCGCCCGAGGGGGCGCGCCTGCACCTCCTTCGCCTGTGGGCGCGCTGGGCGGCCGGCGGCGCCCTGCCGGGGGACCCGGGCTCGAGGCGCTCCGCGCCCGGCAGGAGGCCCTCACGGCGGACGGCCTGCAGGTGCTCGACCGCCTCGAGGTGATCGCGAGCGGCGCCCGCGGGCGGCCCGACCGGGTGCTGACGCTCGCGGACCGCCTGGCCTCGCGCCCGCCGTTCGAGGACCCGGCCGGGACCGACGCCCTGCGCCTCGAGACCGCCCTGGCCGAGGCGGCGGCCGCCGCCGCGGCGGCGTGGCGCGCGCGCGAGGGCGCCCTGCGCGACGGGCTCCGCGGCCGCGCGCGCCGCGCTCGAGGGCGCGCGCGGGCTCAAGGGCGCGCGGGCCGCGCTCCTGGCGCTCCTGCACGCGCACGCCGCGCTCGCCTGCGGCGACGCCTGGGACGCGCGGCGCTTCCTCGAGCAGGTCATGGACCCGCGCCAGCGCGGGCCGGGCTGGCGCCTCGTGCGGGTCGAGTGCCACCTGCTGGCGGGCGAGGTCGACGAGGCCCGTCAGGCGCTGGCCGGGTTCGCGTCGTCGCACGACGAGCTCCACGCGCGCCGCGCCTGCCAGGAGGCGGTCCTCGCGGCGCTCGCGGGCGACGAGGCCGGCCGCGACGCCGCCCTGGCCCGGGCCGAGGCGCTCGAGGCCCGGGCCGCGCCCGGCGACCAGGACCTCGCCCGGCGCCTGGTCCCGTGGCGGACCGCCGCCGAGACGCGCCGCGCGCTCGAGCGCGGCTGGCCGCCGCCGGGCGGGCTGCCCTACCACCCGCCGGCGGAGTGATCCGTCAGGCGTAGTACTTCCCGAAGCGGTTCTGGATGAACCGCTGGTAGTCCACGTCCTCCTGGCGCACGAACCCGCGCTGCGGGAGGTGCCCCTCGAGCAGCAGGTCGAGCACGCCGGCGATCCCCGCCGCGGTGGTGATCTGGATCGCCGACCAGTTCGAGCCGGCGATCGTCTGGTGCATGATCGTGCGCGCGTAGGTGCGCTCGACGTACTGCCCCTGCTGCTTGCCGATCGCCGAGACGTAGATCACGACCACGTCCTGGAACGTCGCCGGCAGGCTGCGCTCGAAGATCGTGCGCAGCGTCTCGCGGTCCTGGTTCATCTTCAGCTCGCTGTAGAGGAACCGGATCAGCAGGTTGTGGCCCGGGTAGCGGATCGAGCGGTAGTTGAGGTTCTTCACCTTGCCGCGCAGCGACTGGCACAGGCTGCCGAGGCCGCCCGAGGTGTTGAAGGCCTCGTAGCGGGCGCCGTCGATCATCAGCTCCTCGAGGCCCTCGAGCGGCTGGACCCACGCCGGCTCGCCGTCGCGCAGCACCTCGCAGGGGTTGCCGTACTCGTTGATGAGCCCCTCGGTGCTCCAGGTGAGGTTGTACTTGAGCATGTTCGACGGGTAGCGCGGCAGGGCGCCGACGCGGAGCTTGAGGCTCTCCACCTCCTCCATGGGCTTCATCAGGTGGACGCCGGTGATCGTGATGAACCCGGGCGCGAGCCCGCACTGGGGGATGAACGCCTTCGACGAGCGCTCGACGTTGCGCAGGACGGAGCGCGTCGTCTCGATGTCCTCGGTCAGGTCGAGGTAGTGGAGGTCGTACTTCACCGCCTGCTCGGCGATGAACGGGTTGCACTCGAACGGGCAGCAGGAGAGGACGGCCGCGGCGCCGGCGAGCACGGGCTCGAGCGTGCGCTCGTCGTCGAAGTCGACCTGGAACGCCTGCGTGTTGGGCACGTCGCGGATGGCCCGCTGGGCGGCCTCCAGGCTGACATCGGCGACGCGCACCTGGTAGTCGCCGCAGTGGCCGAGCATGTGGGCGAGCATCCGGCCGATCTTGCCGGCGCCGAGGACCGCGACGGTGCGCATGGGGAGCCTCCGGGAGAGCGAGAGGGGCGGATTCTAATCCGCGCGCCGGGCGCGGGACCACGGCCGGCGCGCGCCCCGCGCGCGCATCTCGCGTTACCCTCGTGCGGTGGACCGGACGGGGGGAGACCTGCGGCCGCGGCCGTGGCTGCCGGCGGTGGTGGTGGGGGCGGGCGTGCTCCTGGCCACGCTCTCGATCCTGCTCGCGGGCTGGAGCAAGCAGCTCGTCAAGGAGTCGCTGCGCTTCGAGTGCGCCGAGCGGGCCGCCGCGCTCGCGGTGCGGATCGACGCCGCGCTCGACCAGCGCGCCTGGCTCGTGGCCCGGGGCGGGCCGCGCCCGGCCGAGGCGCTGGCCGTGTGGCGGCTCGGCGCCGACGGCGCGGCGCTGGAGGGCGAGCCGCCCGGGGCGCCGGCGCCGGCGCCGGCCCTGCTCGAGGCGGCGCGCCAGGCGCCGCCGGGCGAGCTCGCGCCGATCTCGGCGCGCGGCCCGGCGGGGTGGCTCGTCGCGACCGTCGCGCCGCTGCCGCCGGGGGAGGCCGACGGCGCGCGCGCCGCGCTCGTCCTCTGGGACCCCGCGGCGCTGGAGGCGGCGCTCCTGCGCCCGCTCCTGGCCCGGGGCAGCGAGGGCGCCGGGGCGCGGCGGTTCGAGGCGCTCCTCCTGCGCGAGGAGGAGGACCCGCCCCTGCGGGCGCGCGCCCTGGTGGCGCTCCACCCGCCCCTCGAGGCCTGGCGCGTCGCGGTGGCGCTCGAGGACCCGGAGGCCGCGCGCTGGACGCTCCGCGTGCAGACGGCGCTCCTCTTCGCGGTGGCCGCCTGGCTGCTCCTCCTGCTCGCCGCGAGCGTCGTCGCCTGGATGCGGCGCGAGCGCGCCCACGCGCTGCGGCTGGCGGCGCGCGAGCAGCTCCTGGCGCGGGCCTACCACGAGCTCCAGACGCCCCTCATGCTCCTGCGCGGCGCGGCCGAGTCGCTGGAGCGCGGCGTGATCGACGACCCCGACGAGGTGCGGCGCTGCGTGGGGATCGTGGCCCGCGAGGAGGAGCGGCTGACGCGGAGCATCCGGCGGCTCCTGCGCTGGCTGCGGGCCGAGGGCGGCGGCGACGCGGCGCTGGCGTCGGTGCGCGAGGAGGTCGAGGCCGCGGCGCGGGAGCAGGAGCCGGCGCTGAGCGCGCGCGGGGTCCGCCTCGAGCTGGCGCTCGACGGCGCGGCGGCGGGCCTGCGCGCGCCGCGCGACCTCGTGGCCGACGTCGTGCGCGAGCTGCTCGTCAACGTCGAGAAGCACGCCCGCGGCGCGACGCGGGTGCGCGTGTCGCTCCTCGCCGGGCCGCGCGGCACGGCGCAGGTGGTGGTCGAGGACGACGGCCCCGGGTGGCCCGCGAGCGACGCCGGCGCGCCGGCGCCCGCGTCGGGGTTCGGGCTCGGGCTCCTGCGCGAGGGGCTGCTCCTGTGCGACGGCGCCCTGCGCCTCGAGGGGCGGCCGGGCGCGCGGGGGGCGCGCGCGGTGGTCGAGCTCGCGGCGCGCCCGGGAGTGCGCGCGGGCGGGGAGGCGGAGCGTGGGTGACGCGGCGCACGTGCTCGTGCTCGAGGACGAGGCCGACCTGGCCTTCCTCCTCCGGAAGAACCTCGAGCAGCAGGGCCACCGGGTCACGGTCTGCGGCACGATCCGCGCCGCCGACGACGCCCTGCGCGCCGCGACGCCCGACGTCCTGCTCCTCGACGTGAACCTCCCCGACGGGAGCGGCTTCGACCTCCTGCGCGGGCTGCGCGCCCGGCACGTCTTCGCGCCGGCCGTGTTCCTCACCGCGCGCACCGACGAGGCCGACCGCCTCACCGGCTTCGCCGTCGGCGGCGACGACTACGTGTGCAAGCCCTTCAGCCTGGCCGAGCTCGTCGCCCGCGTGGGCGCGATCGTGCGCCGCTCGCGCCAGGCGACCCAGGGCGCCTACGTGGGCCCCGGCTTCCGGATCGACTTCGACCGCTTCCGCCTCGTGCGCGGCGACGTCGAGCACGCGCTGACGTACCTCGAGGCCGAGGTCCTGCGGTACCTGACGGCGCGGCCGAACCAGCCGGTGGGCCGAAACGACCTGCTCAACGAGGTGTGGGGGCTCGACCGCTTCCCCACGACGCGCACGGTCGACACGCACATGCTCAACCTGCGCAAGAAGCTCGAGGCGGACCCGGCGCGGCCGCGGCACCTGCTGACGGTGCATGGCGTCGGGTACAAGTTCGTCCCGTAGCCCCATGAGACGACGCTCGGCCTGGCTCGCGGCTGCGGTTCTTTGCGGGTGCTCGAGCTCGCCGGCGCCCGTCGTCGGCGAGCCGGAGCGCGCGACGGCTGGGCACGAGGGCCTCCATCACGATCCCTCCTCCGGCGGCCTGCCCTTCGAAGGCGAGCTCCGCCGGTTCGACGGCGCGTCGCGTCGTCTCCTGGCGGTCTCCTACCTGCCTGGCAGCAGCACCGTTTGCCGCACGATCACCGGAGAGGTCCGGGGGGGAGGGCATGCTCCCCGACCGTTCGTACTCCATCTGGGCCGTCGGGTCTGGGCCGTCCCGCTGCACCTCGACCACACCGTGGCTCCTGAGCTCGGGACCTTGCTCGTGTTCGGCGATTGGCGAACGTGGTACGGGCTGACGGCCAACGACGAGCTCGTCCAGATCCGGAAGCAGGGCTGGTACCCCGGCGAGCCCGCTCCTACAGCCGTCGGGGGCCAACCATTCCTGGACCCCTGCGGGCCCAAGGTCGTCCCTCAGCATGGCGACGTCGAGTGGGTGTTGTCCGCCTTGAGCGGACCCGACCCGGTGCTTCGCTTGAACGTCCTTCACTTCCTCGGGGGTGAGCTGTTGCCGGCCGCCGAGGTCGTTCGCGGCGAGTCGGCGGCGGCGCTGCACTCCGCTCTGGAGCGCGTCCGCGCCGACCCGCGGGTGCACGAGCGCGTCCGGGCCGCCAGGGCGTCCCCCGTCGCCTGGATCCGGGAGGCGGCGATCCTGGCCGACGAGCGCCTCACGGCAGAGCCCGGGCGGTGAGCGCCGAACCTGCGGCGTCAACGAGGTTCGAGGGGGTGCGCACGTGCGCGGACTTCCCGTCTCTCGGTGTGTCCCGCCTCACTCCGCCCCGCGGTTGCAGGTGCCCAGCTCACACGAACTCCATCGCACGCGACCGTCCGCGACCGCGCACCTCTCGCCTGCTCCGCGCCCCACCGGATGGCGCCCGCGTGGTCGTCGACGGGCGCGCGCACGTGGGCGCCGTGGGGGCCGCTCCGGTCGCCAGGAGGGCCTCCCTCGTCAGCGCCTCGACCGTGCGCACCTCGCCGCGCGCCTCGAGGCGCGCCCGCGCACGTCGGACGAGGTCGCGCGCCTCCGTCCTGGAGCACTCGAGCTTCTCGAGCGCCCGCACCGCGAGCCGCGCCGCCTCCTCGTCCGTCTGCTCCGCCTGCGCAGCACTGCCGCCATCGCTGGACCGCCCAATTCGCTCGCCCTGCGCCCCGGTCGTGGCGTCGGCGCGCCCAGCCCGCGAGGAGGCGAGGAGCTCGGTCCCGTCGGCGAGGAAGAAGCGGAAGCCGATGCGGGCGTCGCCGCGGATCTCCAGGTAGCCCTGGTGTCGGCCCGGGTGATGGTTATCACATAGCAAGCACATTCTGTCAGGATCGTGCCCCGTCACCTCGCGCCCGGGCTCGTGGTGCACGTGCAGCCTCCCCTGCCGGCCGCAGCCCGGGACCTTGCACGTCCCGCGGTCGCGGTCGTGGACGAGGCGCCGGATCCGTTGCGGAATCGCCTCCGTGACCTCCCCCGTGCCGCGGCGCAGGTCGTGGACCTCCGCCTCGCAGGCGAGCGCCGCCTCCGTCGCAGGGGACAGCGGCACCGGACCGTCGCGCCCCTGGAGCGCGGCCGGCGCGCCGCACTCGCACTTGTGAATCACCAGCCGGCAGGCGGGCGACCTCCTGGAACCTTCGGGCGGGCCCTCGGCGTAGCCGCGACACACGATCTCGAGGGCCTCGGCGTCGGTCAGCGCGCGCCCGGTCCGCTCGCGGGCCAGGCGCAGGGCCTCGTCGAGCCACGCGGCTTGCTCGCGGGTCTGATCGAAGGACCGGCGCACGGGCGCCGGCTCGCCCAGCGCCTCGCGGACCAGCGCCTCGAGCACGCGGTTCGGGTGCGCCCGCGCGCGTTCGAGCCAATCCGCCTCGTCCTCGGCCGTCGCGACCCGCGCGACGGTCTTGAGCTTCGTCCACTCGACCTCGCCCTGCTGAAACGCCGCGCGCAGCCGCGGCAGGGCCTCGAGCCGCTTGACGAGGCCGACGAGGTCCCGGGCAGCGCCATGCGACTCGACGTAGCCGCGCGCGACGGCGTACTGGCCGACCGAGCTGAATCCCAGCGCGCGATGGAGCTCGCGCCGCTCGACGTGCGCGAGCAGATAGGCGCGCTCCCGCGTGGCCGTGCGCTCCCGCCGCACGACCTCGGCCAGCTGGGCGTCGATCCGGCGAGCCTCGTCGAGCCGCTCGCCGAGCTCGTCGGGCGGGAGGGGGAGGCAGGCGGCCGACGGCGGGTGCGAGGACGTCCTCATGGGATCCCTCCGGCTGACGGAATTGGAAGCGAGCGACGAGGGCTGTGGGCGGCCCCGTGAGTTCGGCATATGTTAGCCAAAGGCGCAGGTCGCCGCACGTGCCAAATGCGTGCAAGTTATGTCTCGTCGGTAGCGGACGTTCGGGCGCGGGTCGCGGAACTCCGCCCCCGCGCACGTTCGCACCCTCGTCGACGATCCGGTTCGCGTCGTCAAGGAGAAGCACCCGTAGACTGCGCCTCCCCCTTCGAAGGCCACCCCCGCGCCGTCGAGGACGAACACCCGCGCACGTGCGCCCCCCTCGACGGCCACGCCCCGCCGTCGAGGACGACCACCCGTGTACGTGTGCGCCCGCCTCGGCGATCCGGCCTGCGCCGTCGAGGACGGCCACTCGCGCACGTGCGCGCCTTTCGACGACCACGCCCGCGCCGTCGAGGGGGAGCACCCTGCAAGTGCGCGCCCACCTCGACGACCGAGCCCCGCGCCGTCGAGGACGGCCACCCGCGCACGTGCGCGCCCCTCGTCGACGATCCGGCCCGCGCCGTCGAGAACGGCCGTGCGCGCTCCTCGTCGACCAGCACGCCTCGCCTCGAGGACGGCCACCCGCGCGCACGTGTCAAGCGACAGCAAGAACTGACCCCCTTACGACAGTGAAACTGACCCCCCTCGACCGCCGTCTCCTACTCCGCGGCGCCCGGCGACATGCCGAGCCGTCCCGCCCTCGACCTAGTCCTTCGCCGACGAGCCGAGCAGGCCCGCCTTCCGCTTCTGCTTGAGCCTGTAGCTCTCGCCCTTGACGACGAGCGTGTGGCTCCTGTGCAGCAGCCGATCGAGGATCGCCGCCGCCAGGACCTCGTCGCCGAACACCGCGCCCCACTGCGTGACGACCTGGTTCGTCGTGATCAGCATGCTGCCGCGCTCTATCGCCGGGACACGAGCTGGAAGAACAGGTGGGCGCTGCGTCGCTCGAACGGCAGGTAGCCCAGCTCGTCGACGATCCGGCTCGCGCCGTCGAGAACGGCCGTGCGCGTTCTCGTCGACGACCACGCCCCGCCTCGAGGACGGATACCCGCGCACGTGCGCGGCCTTCTCGACGATCGGGTCCGTGCCGTCGACGTCGGCCACCCGCGCACGTGCGCGCTCCTCTTCGACGTCCGGTCCGGCGCGGAACTACCCCCGCGCCGCCACGAACCGCTCCCGCACCGCCACCCGCTCCGGGTGCGCGAGGTAGCCCTGGCGCAGCTCGTCGGGGGCGGCGCGGGCGAGGTCGCGCAGGAGGTCGAGGGCGCGCACGAGGTCGTCGAGCTCGCCCTGGGCGTCGCCGCGGGCGCGGCGCACGCGGGCGCGGGTCCAGGCGGCGCGCCAGGCGAGCTCGAGGGCGTCGCTGGCCAGGGCCTCCTCCAGCGCCTTCGCCGCCCTGCCCTCCGCGAGCGCGAGCGCGCGCGCGTCGTCGGGCGCGGCGAGCGCCAGGCCGGCCTCGACGAGCAGGGCGCGCACCCCCTGCGCGACGGTCCGCGCACCGGCCGGCGCGGCCTCGAAGGCGGCGAGGGCGCTCCGGGCCGCGTCCGCCTCGCCCTGTCCCAGGTGGAGCTCGGCGTGCGCGAGCTGCAGCTCGGCCCGGAGCGGCACGTTGCCGAGCGCCGTCGCGGCCTCGAGCGCGCGGCCGAGCGCGGCGCGGCCGCGGGGGAGGTCGCCGCCGGCGAGGCGCGCCTCGGCCAGCGCGGCCTCGGCCTGCGCGGTGGCCCAGGGCGCGCCGCAGGCGCGGGCGGCCTCGACCGCGCGGCCGGCCTCCTCGGTCGCCGCGCCGGCGGCGCCCGCCTGGGCCAGTGCGCGGGCCAGGCTCTGGCGGACGAGCGCGGCGC
Organism: Planctomycetota bacterium; assembly: GCA_023954375.1. Classification (GTDB taxonomy): domain Bacteria; phylum Planctomycetota; class J058; order J058; family J058; genus JAMLIC01. The sequence goes on along the minus strand of JAMLIC010000016.1, from coordinate 144,183 downwards.
CGATCCGGCAGCCGGTGCGCTCGAAGAGCCCGAGCGCGCGCCGGTAGCCCTGGAGCGCGTCGGCCAGGCGCGCCGCCGCCTGGCGCACGTGGCCGAGGTTCAGGAGCGCCCAGGCGGCGCCGTCGGGGTCACCGGCGGCCAGGAGCAGGTCGATCCGTCGCCGGTAGTGCGCGACCAGGTCGTCGGACCCCGCGGCGCGCTCGATCGCCGCCTCGACCACCGAGCGCTGGACGTGGGCGCCGGCCCCGTCGCCCACGAGCGCGGCCTTGCCGGCGTCGACGCGCTCGGGCCGCAGGCCCGCCCGCTCCTCCGAGGCGTCGCCGTGGGCGCGCTGCCGCGCGCGCAGCGCCCGGCGCAGTGCGTCGGTCGCGCCGGCTTCGTCGCCCAGGAAGCGGCAGGCGTGGTGGAGCGTGTCGAGCGCCTCGACGACGTCGTCGGTCGTCTCCAGCGTGGGCGGGTCGCCCAGCAGCGCGAGCGCCGCCTCTGCGTCCTCCCTCGCGCGGGCGTAGCGGGCCGACCACAGGAGGACGGACGCCTGCTCGGCCAGGGCGCGCGCGCGGTCGAGCGGCGCGCGCGAGGCCGCCACGGCGCGCTCGGCCCGGGCGAGCGCGGCCGAGAGGTCGCCCTGGTCCTTGAGCAGCCGCGCGTGGAGCCGCGCCCCGGCGGCGTCGTCGCGGGCCGCGTCGTCGCCCGGCGCCCGGGCGGCGAGGAGCGCCAGGGCCGCCGCGCGGTCGCCCGTCGCGGCGAGCGCCTCGGCGTGGCGCAGGGTGAGCGCGTCGCGCAGGCCCGGCGGCGGGGCGAACGTCCCCCCTGCGACGGCGCGGTCGAGGAGCTCGAGCGCCTCGCGCGCGAGGTCGCGGGCGCGGACGAGCTCGCGCCGCTTGACGGCCGCGTCGGCCGCGACCCGCGTCCAGGCGATCGCCTCGGCCACGTCGCCCGCCTGCGCGTGGTGCCAGCGCAGCTCGTCGGCGCGGTCCGTCGGCTGGCCGGCGCCGAGCGGGTCGGCGGCGACGGGGTGGCGGCTCTCGAGCAGTCGCGCCGCCTGGCGGTGGAGCAGCCGCCGCCGCCCGGGCTCGAGCGCCTCGAGCGCCGCGGCGCGGAGCGACCCGTGCTCGACCGTGAGCAGCTCGACGGGCCCGCCGGCCAGGGCGGCGACGAGCCCGCGGCGCACGAGGTCCGCGACCACCACCCGCGCCCTCGCCGGCGGCAGGGCGGCCGCCGCGGCCAGGAAGGCCACCGGTCGCGGGCGCAGGGCCGCGGCGCAGGCGGCCAGGAGGAGGAGCGCGTCGGGCTCCAGGCGCGCCACGCGCCGCGCCGCGAGCGCCCGCAGGCTCTGGTCGTCGAGGAGCCGCCGGCCGACCTCGGGCCCCACCGCGAGCGCGCCGTCGCGGGCGCGGATCACGCCCGCCTCGGCCAGGCTGCGCATGGTCTCCTCGACGAAGCGCGGGTTGCCGCCGGTGACCGCCCACAGGCGCTCGACGAAGTCGTCGGGGACGCCGCCCTGGTCGGGGCGCAGGCCGACCATCGACGCGGCGAGCGCCGCCGTCGCCTGGCGCGGCAGGCGCCCGAGCTCGAGGCGGCGCGCCTGCGGCGACGCGACCAGCTCGTCGAGCGGCCCCTCGCCCTCGCGCGCCGACACGACGAGGAGCGCCTTGCCGGGCCGGGGCCCGGCGGCGAGCGCCCGCATGAGCCCGAGGGCGTCCGGGTCGGCCTCGTGCAGGTCGTCGACGAGGAGCGCCACGGGCGCCCGCGCCAGGTCGCGCAGGAGGTCGGTCAGCGCCGCCGTCCGCCGCACGTGCGCCGGCAGCTCGGGCCGCGGCGCCTGCTCGACGAGGAGGTCGGGGTCGACGGTCAGGCCGTCGCGCGACGCCGCCGCGAGCGCGCCCCCGCCGCGCTCGCGGCGCAGGAGCTCGCCCAGGAGCGCGCGGAACGGGCCGAACGCCTCGTCGCCCGGGCGCGCGCGGCCGAGCAGCGCCGGCACGCCCTCGAGCTGCAGGAGCACCTTGAGCTCCTGCAGGAGGCGCGTGCGCCCGCACCCGGGCTCGGCCGTGACGACGACGAGCCAGGGGCCCGCGGGCTCGCGCGTCAGGCCCATCGCGGCCGCGAGGTCGGCCTCGCGCCCGACGAGGGCCGCCTGGCCGAGCGCGTGGTCGAGCGTCTCCTCCGTCTCGAGGGCGAAGCTCCGCCCGAGCCCGGCGTTCAGCGCGCGGATCACGTCGTTGGCCGACGCGAAGCGCTCGGCCGGGTCCTTCGCCAGCAGGCGCTGCACGACCGCCTCGAGCGCCGGCGGCAGGTGGCCGGCGCCGCGCTCGGCGAAGCTCGGCGGCCGGTCGCGCGCGTGGGCCTTCAGGACCTCCATGGGCGCCAGCCCGGCGAACGGCGGCGCGCCCGTGAGGGCGTGGAAGGCCACGCAGCCGAGCGAGTAGAGGTCGGCGCGCGGGCCGGCCTCGGCGCCCTTGACCACCTCGGGGGCCATGTAGGCGATCGTCCCGCGCATGGCGCGGTCCGGCGCGTCCGTGTGCTCGCGCACGAGGTGGAAGTCGAGGACCTTCACGCGGCGCCGCGCGCCCTCGTCGAGGACGAAGACGTTCTGCGGCTTGAGGTCCATGTGCACGAGGCCGCGCGCGTGCACGTAGTGCAGCGCCCGGAGCGTCTGCACGAGCAGGTCGACGCCCTCCTCCCAGCCGAGCGCGCGCGTGGCCTCGACGATCGTGCGCCCGCGCAGCACCTCGAGCGTGAAGAACAGCTCGCCCCCGCCCGGCACGACGTCGAGGTCGTGCACGCGCGCCACGTTGGGGTGCTGCAGGCGCGACAGCGCCCGGAACTCGCGCTTGAGGTACTCGATCGCCTTCGGGGTGAGGCGGTCGCGGCGCACGACCTTGATCGCCACCTCCTCCGGCGCGCCCGCCGGGTCGCGCCGCAGGTGGTCCCGCGCCAGGTAGACGTGCCCGAGCGACCCCCAGCCGAGCTCCGAGCGGACCTCGTAGCGGTCGTGCAGCCACGCGCCCACGAGCGAGGCCTCGGCCCCGGGGCGCTCGTGGAGCCCGTCGTCGACCTCGGGGCGGCGCTCGCCGGCGGTCACCCCTTCAGCCTCAGGAAGTCCTCGCGGCACGCCACGCGCTCCGGCGCGCGCACGAAGCCCTGCCGCAGCTCCGGCGGCACGAGGTCGAGGAGGTCGCGCAGCGCGCTCATGGCCTCGACGAAGCTGTCGAGCGCGGCGGCCGGGTCGCCGCGGCGCTCGAGGACGCGGCCGCGCGCGGCCAGGAGCTGCCACAGGCGCTCGCGGTCGACGCGCCGGCGCGCGAGCTCCTGCGCCCGCCCGAGCGCCGTCAGGAGCGCCGCGTCGGGCGCGCCGGGCGCCGCGAGCGCGGCGCGGGCGCGGGCCAGCGCCAGGCGCGGCTGCTCCTCGACCGGGACCGGCGCGTGGTCGAGCGTGGCCAGGGCGGCCGCGGCCAGCGCGTCGTCACCGCGGGCGAGGAGCAGCTCGACCACGGCGATCGTCGTCCGCGCCACGCCGGCCGCGTCCTCCTGCGCGCGGAACAGCGTCTGCGCCTCGTGCAGGAGCTGCTCGCCGCGGTCGGCCTCGCCGTGGGCCACGTGGACGAGGCCCAGCGCCTCGAGCGCCGCCGCGCGCTCGCGCGGCGCGTCGCCCTGGAGGGAGGCCTGGCGCAGGGCCTCGCCGGCCAGGTCGTGCGCGCGCTCCGGGGCGCCCAGGAGCAGGAGCGACTGCGCCTCGGCCGTCTTTGCCGCGGCCGAGACGGCGAGGAGGCCGAGCCGTCCGGCCTCCTCGCCGGCGCGCCGCAGGTGCTCGAGCGCGCGCGCGTGGTCGCCCGTGGCCAGGTGCAGGCGCCCGAGCTCGGCCAGCACGGTGGCCGCCTCGGCCCGCGCGCCCGAGCGCTCGTGGATCCCCTGCGCGCGCCGCAGGAGCGACGCCGCCCGCTCGAGCTCGCCCAGCGCCCGGCAGGCGGCCGCCAGGCGCGTGGCCGCCTCGGCGACGCCGGCCGCGTGACCGATCGCCGACTCGCGCTCGAGCGCCCGCTCGAAGCGGTCGGCCGCCTCCTCGAAGCGCCCCTGCTCGAGCGCCACGGCGCCCAGGTCGGCGAGCGTCCGCGCCACGCCCGGCTCGTCGCCCTGCCGCCGGCGCGCGGCGAGGGCGTGCTCGAACTCGCGCTCGGCCTCGGCGAGGTTGCCGAGCGCGAGGTGGGCCCGCCCGAGGACGGTCCGCACCTGCGCCGCCTCCTCGCCTTCGGGGAGGCCGACGAGCTGCGCCAGCCCCACCTGGCAGAAGCCGACCGCGTCCTGGTAGCGCCCGAGCCGGCAGTAGATCGAGGCCGTGGCGGCGAGGAGCGCCGCGCCCTCGCGCTCGAGGCCCTCGGTGGCGAACGTGGCCGCCGAGGCGGCCGAGAGGTCCTCGAGCGCGCCGTCGAGGTCGCCCCGCCGCTCGAGGACCTCCGCCCGGCGCCGGTGCGCGCGCACGAGCTCGGCCGGCGCGAGGTGGCGCGCCACGTCCGGGGCGAGGACCCGCTCGTAGGCCTCGGCCGCGCGGCCGTACTCGCCCGTGTGCAGGAGCAGGTCGCCCACCTGCTGGAGGAGGGCGCGCCAGCGCGCGCTGCCGACGGGCACGAGCGCCATGGCGGCCTGGTAGAGCTCGATCGCGCGGTGGTTGGCGTGGACCGCCCGCGCGTCGTCGCCGGCGCGGATCCCGTACTCCAGCGCGCGCTTGCGGTCGCCCGCCGCCGAGAAGTGGCGCGCGAGCTCGCCCGCGTCGACCGCCCCGTAGCCCAGCCCGGCGCGCCCCTCGAGGAACTCGCCGCAGCGCAGGTGGAGCGCGATCCGCGCCTCGCGGGGGATCGCGTCGTAGACGGCCTGGCGGGCGACGTCGTGGATGAAGTCGTAGCGGCGTCCGCCCCCCTCGGCGCGCTCGGCCCGCACGACCTCGCGCCGCTCGAGGGCGCCGAGGTGGGCCACGAGGTCGCGGGTGTCGGCGCCCGAGAGCGCCGCGAGCTCGTGGATCGCCGCCGGCCGCCCGAGCGTCGCCAGGAGCTCGAGGGGCTTCTTCTCCTCGGGCGTCGTCCGCCGCGTCCGCTCGAGGATCACCCCCGAGACGCTCTCGGGGACCTGCAGCGCCCCGTCGCGGCCGAGGTCGAGGCGCCAGCCCCCGTCGCCGTCGCGCGCCAGCGCGCCCTGCTCGACCAGCGCGCGCATGACCTCGACGGCGAAGTAGGGGTTGCCGCCCGTCTCCTTGTAGATCCGCTCGGCCAGCGCGCGGGGGTCGCTCCCGACGCCGAGCATCGACTCGATCAGCGTGTAGACCGCCTCGGGGCCGAGGGGCTCGAGCGTCAGCGCCTCGCTGACGGGCTCGCCGGCAAGCGCCGCGAGGAGCTGGGCGCGCGGGCCGTCGACGTCGCTCGGCCGGTAGGCGCCGACCACCATGAGCCGGAGCGGCAGCGGCTCGCGGCCGAGCCCCGCCTGGCGGGCCATGGCGCGGGTCGACTCGATCACGCCGAGGTTGCGCGTCAGGTAGCGCAGGAGCTCGAGCGTCTCCACGTCCGCGTGCTCGAGGTCGTGCAGGAGCACCACGAGCGGGCGCGAGCGGCTGTAGCCGATCATGAACTGCGCCAGCGCGTCGAGGAGGCGCCGCTCGTCCTGCTCGGGCGAGAGCGGCGTGCGGGGCGTGACCGGCAGGGCGCTCGAGTCGAGGTCCGGGATCAGCCGCACGAGCTCGGCGCCGTAGCGCTGGAGGAGGCGCCGGCGGAGCGGGTCGGTCTGGCGCGGGCGGAGCGGGCCGTCGGCGCCGGGCTCGGGCGCCCACAGGCCGAGGATGCCGCGGAAGACCTCCACGAACGCGGCGTAGGCGCCGCCCGTGGGCGACGCCCGCCCCTCGACGACGGCGGCCCGGCGCAGCTGCGCGTAGGTCTTGAGCTCGCGCAGGAGGCGCGACTTGCCCACGCCGGCCTCGCCCGAGACGAGGAACAGGTGCCGGAGCGGCCGCGCGGGCGGCGCGGGCGGCGGCGGCGGCGCGGGCTCGTCGGCCGCCTCGAGCCCGGCGAGGTCGACCGACGAGTCGCGGCGGGCGAGGTCGAAGCCGAACGCGCCGGCCGACGAGGTGATCACGAAGCCGGTGGCGCTCGCCGCCGTGCTCGGGGTGGCCCGCTTCCCCTCGACCGGCGGGAGGGCGGCCAGGGGGTCGCCGGGGTCGCGCCAGGAGAAGACCTCGTCGAACGCCCGGGTGAGGGCGCTGAACTGGGCGTCGCGGCCGAAGAAGCCGCCCGAGGTGACGAAGGTGAGCGCGGCCTCCCTCGGCTCGACGGCGAAGTCCTGGCCGTAGAGGCGCGACAGGGCGCGGATCACCTCGTTGCCGCTCTGCAGGCGCGCGCCCGGGTCCTTGGACATGAGGCGCAGGATCAGGTCGCGCAGGCCGCGCGACAGGTCGGGCCGGGCGGCCGCCGGGTCGGGGGGCGGGTCGGAGACGACCTTGCGCACGACGTCGAGGTTCGTCTCCCCGCGGAACGGGAGGCCGCGCGTGACGCAGTGATAGATCGTCACGCCGAGCGAGTAGAGGTCGGCGCGGTGGTCGACGGGCAGGTGGCGCGCGACCTCGGGGGCGAGATACGAGACCGTGCCCTTGATCACGCCCAGCGCGTCGTCGACCCGCTGCTCCGCCAGGCCGAAGTCGATCAGCTTCAGGTGCGGGGGGTCGGCCCCGGTCACGAGGATGTTCGTGGGCTTGATGTCGTAGTGGATGATCTGGCGCGAGTGGATGTAGGACAGCCCGCGGCACACCTGCACGATCAGCCGCGCGAGGTCGAGCTCGGGCAGGTCGGCCGTGACCTCGAACAGGTCCTTGCCGTCGATCAGCTCCGACGTGAAGAAGACGTCGTTCGTCCCCTCGATGACGCCGAAGTCATACACCTCGGCCACGTTGGGGTGGCGCAGGCGCGACAGGGTCAGGAACTCGTGCTCGAAGTGGGCCAGGTCCTCGACCCGCCGGGCCATGGGCGGGAAGGACTTGAGCGCCACCTGGCGGCCGACCTGCCGGTCGAACACGAGGTAGACGGCCCCCATGCCGCCGTGGCCGAGCGGGCGGAGGATCTCGTAGCGGTCGTTGAGGACCTGCGAGGTCGGGGCCGCACCCATCGTGTGTGTCCCGCCTCCGCGCGCGCCGGCCGCGCAGACCCGCGCGGCCCGCGGATCCTAATCCCGTCGGCCGGGAGTGCAAACGTCCACCGGCCCGTGGGGTCGCTTCTCCGTCTGGGTGGCACCGGCCAGGCGGAGTGTCTATGATCCCGTCTCTCACGGCGTTGCTTCGGCGAGGGCCATGTCCCAGGACCAGACGCAAGACCCCCTGATCGGCACCGTCTTCGGCGGAGCCCGCATCCAGCAGCGGGTCTCCAAGGGGCTGCTCGCCGACGTCTACATGGGCCACTACGAGCGCCTCGGCGTGCCGGTGGCCGTGAAGATCCTCTCCCCCAAGGCCATGGCGCAGGGGGTCAACAAGGAGCGCTTCGTCCGCGAGGGGCGGGCGCTCGCCCAGCTCTCCCACGCCAACATCATCAAGATCTACAACGTGGGCCAGGAGCAGGGCCGCTGCTTCATCATCATGGACTGGATCCAGGACGGCATGAACCTGCGCCAGCTCGCGCAGACCCGTCCGCTCACGCCGGCCCAGTCGCTCAAGGTCGTCCAGCGGCTGTGCGAGGCGCTGGAGTACATCCACGGCAAGAACCTGATCCACCGCGACATCAAGCCCGCGAACATCTGCCTGCGCCGGGGCGGCCACCCGGTGCTCATGGACTTCAGCCTCATCAAGGACCAGTCGTCGGACGTGCAGCTCACGGCGCCCGGCACGATCATGGGCACCGTCAACTTCATGCCGCCCGAGCAGGCGCAGCCGGGCGGACCGTTCGGCGACGTGAGCGTCCGCAGCGACGTCTACTCGCTCGGGGGGACGCTCTACTGGCTCCTCACCGGCAAGCCACCCTTCAAGGGGCGGACGCCGATGGAGACGATCATCAAGCTGATGCGCGAGCCGGCCGCGGCGCCGTCGTCGTTCAACCCGACGCTGCCGCAGGTGGTCGACCAGCTGGTGCTCGACACCCTGGCGAAGAAGCAGGAGCAGCGGCCCGCGTCCGCGCGCGACCTGGCCGCGCGGATCGAGGCGATCTTCCAGAGCAACCGCGGCGAGCTCGAGGCGGCGCAGCGGCCGGCCCCGGCCACCGACGACGGCGCGCCGGCGGCGCCGCAGCCCGCGGCCCGGGCGGCGTCGTCGAGCCAGGGGGACCGGGGCTGGGGCGCTCCGGCGCCGGAGTCACGCCCGCTGGCGCCGATCCCGGGCCTGGCGCACGGCCAGCCGCCGGTGGCCGCGGCGGCGCAGCCCGCCCCGACGGGGCGCGGCCCTGCCGTGAGCGCACCTCCGATGGCGGCGCCCATGGGCGCGCCGCCCATGGGCGCGCCGCTCGGCGGCGTGGCGCTCGCGCCCGCGTCGGTCGCGGACGCCGCGCATCATCTCGACCCCGCCCCGCTCGACCCTGCCCACCTCGACCCTCAGCTCGACCCGAGTCCGGTCTACGCGCCGACCACGTCGACCGAGGACTCGGCGGCGGGCCTCGTCCGCATGCCGCCCGAGCTCCGCGACGAGCGGCGCCCGCGGCCGGCGGCGGCCGCCGCGGGGCGCGATGGCCCGCCGCTGCCCGTCGTGATCGGCCTCGTCGTCGTGATCGTCGCGTGCATCAGCTTCGCGGTGGCGGTGTTCGGGTTCGGGTTCAACCCCTGGCACTGAGCCGCGAGGGCGCGTGGAGCTGGCCGCGGAGGGGCTGACGACGCTGCTCCAGTCGATCGCCCAGGCCGGGTCCCGGCTGCGGGGCGCCGCGGCCCCCGACGAGGTCGCCGAGGTCCTGCTGCGCGATGCGCGGCGGCTGCTGCGCTGCCAGGCGGGCGTGGTCCGCCTGGTCGAGGCGGAGCACCTCCAGCTGCTCGTCGCGCACAACGAGGTGATCCCGCCGGCGGCGCTGGCCGGGCGACGCGGCGAGCGCGAGCCGCTCGTCGGAAGCTCGGTCGCGGCGCACGTCGCCCGCGGGGCGGTCCGCCTGACCGCGCCCGAGCCGGCGGCGCTGGTCGGCCTCGCCTGGGACGACGCCTTCGAGGCGCGCCACGGGTTCCGCACGCGCGCGCTCATGGCCCTGCCGGTCCTCGGGCGGGACGGGCGGCCGCTGGCGGTCCTCGAGCTGCAGAACCCGGTCGGCGCCGACGGCGACGCGGCCAGCTTCTCCGCCGAGCAGGAGGAGCTCGCGGCCATCCTGACGACGCAGGCCGGGCTCGCCCTCGAGCACGCGCTCGCGGCCGAGCGCGCCCGCGCCGAGCAGGCCGAACTCGTCTTCGCGCTGGCCGCCACCCCCGAGCACCGCGACCCCGACATCGGCTGGCACGTGCGCCGGATCGCCGGCTACAGCCGCGTCCTCGCCCGCTCGATGGGCCTCGACGACGGCGCGGTCCGGGTGATCGAGCTCGCCAGCGCGCTGCACGACGTGGGCAAGGTCGGCATCCCGCCGGAGATCCTCCTCAAGCCCGGGAAGCTCACCGACGAGGAGTTCGCCATCACCCGCGAGCACTGCGCGCTCGGCGCCCAGCTCCTCGCCGTCGAGGGGGTGCCGCTGCTCGAGCGCGCGGCGGAGATCGCGCACTCGCACCACGAGCGCTGGGACGGCCGCGGCTACCCGCGCGCGCTGACGGGGGCCGCGATCCCGCTCGCCGGGCGGATCGTGGCGATCGCCGACGTGTTCGACGCCCTGACCACGCGCCGCTCCTACAAGCCGGCGATGGGCATCGAGCAGTCGCTTCGGATCCTCGCGCAGGAGTCGGGGAAGCACTTCGACCCCGAGCTCGTGGACGCGTTCCAGCGCGTCTTCTCGGACATCCTGGACGTGAAGCGGCGCTTCACGCCGGACGAGTGACCGTGGGGGCCCGGCAATCCTTGCCGACGCCGACGGGGCGTCCCCGGAGCGCCCCGCCGCCCCGTCTCGCGCGGCTCCGATCGGGCGAATCTGCCGGGAGGGCGTGGCCCGGACGCCTCGCCGCGGCCGGTCGGGCGAGCGTCCCGGTCCCCGCCGCGCCGCGTGGCAGCGGCCCAGGCACCCGGCTATAGTACGGCCGCAGGGTCATGGACATCCGCCAGAACGACCTGCTCTTCGGGAAGATCGCGCTCAACAAGCGCCTGATCACCCGGGACCTGTTGAACCGCGCCCTGCACTACCAGCGGACGCAGGCGCCGGACCGACAGCTGGGCGAGATCCTCCTCGAGAAGGGCGTCCTCACGAAGGAGCAGGTGGACGAGATCCTCGCGTTCCAGGAGCGGGTGAACAAGATCAAGAGCACCCAGAACGCCTCGATCCCCGCCGTCACGAGCTCGTTCTTCAACGCCTCGACGCAGCTCGCCGGCCCGACCTCGGCCCCGGCGTGGGGCCCGCCGACCGGCATGAGCGCGGCGCAGGCCGCCCCCATCTACGGCGGTCCGGTCGGCGGCGGCACGGCCGTCGCCATGGGGCCCACGCCCAGCCCCGACCAGGACCCGCTCATCGGCGAGGTCATCGGCGGCTGCACGATCAACGCCAAGATCGGCGCCGGCGGCATGGGCGCGATCTACCTCGCCCACCACGAGGCGCTGCGCAAGGACGTCGTCGTCAAGATCCTCCCGCCGGAGTCCGCGGCCAACCCGCGGACGGTCGAGCGCTTCTTCCGGGAGGCGCGCGCGGCGGCCAAGCTCGAGCACCCGAACATCGTGCAGGTGCAGGACGTCGGCACGACCGAGCGCAACCTGCACTACATCATCATGCAGTACATCGACGGCTCGAACCTGGAGGAGAAGATCCAGGCGGCCGGCCGTCACACGCCGCAGGAGGCCACGCGGATCGTCCTCGAGATCGCGCGCGGCCTGCAGACCGCCCACCGCGCGGGCGTGATCCACCGTGACATCAAGGCCGAGAACATCCTCATCACCCAGACCGGCCAGGTGAAGCTCACCGACTTCGGCCTGGCCAAGGACCTCAACTCGGAGCTCAAGCTCACGGCCGACGGGGCGATGATCGGCACGCCGCTCTACATGGCGCCGGAGATCGGCCGCGTGAAGGAGATCGACGGGCGGGTGGACGTCTACTCGCTCGGGGTGACCTACTACTACCTGCTCACCGGCGTGCAGCCGTTCCGCGGCTTCTCGGCGCTGGAGATCCTCTCGGCGAAGGCCCACGACAAGCTGCGCCCGCCCGAGGAGGTCGTCCCCGACATGCCCGACGAGTTCCGCCGGGTGCTGGGCAAGATGCTCGAGAAGGACCGCGACCAGCGCTACCGCGACATGGACGCGCTGATCCGCGAGCTCGAGGCGCTCGACCGCGGGTTCCCCATCGAGGCGGGCGAGCCGTCGATCTGGCCGCCGCGCGGCGCGGCGAAGCTGGACAACAGCGCGTCGCAGCGCCGCCGCGCGGGGAAGAAGACCCCGACGAGCGGCCCGCGCGCGGCGGCGCCGGCGGCGGGCGACGGCATGTCCGCGGGCACGATCCTCGTCCTGCTCGGGGGGGTCGGGTTCGTGCTCGTGCTGCTGGTCGTGGTCGTCCTGCTCATCGCGTTCGGCTGATGAGGAGGCCCCACGCGCAGCGTGGGGTCGCCAGCGGCGACCGAGCGTCCACGCGAAGGGCGCCGCGGGCCAGGCGCAACAGGCGCACTCCGGAATCGTTGTCCCGTCTCTTCACGGGCGGCTCGACGCCGAGGGCGCAGCCTTGTTCCACGCGCGGCCGCCGGCGCGCGCGTGGGCGCGTGGCCCGTCGTCGTGTGCGGCACCGGCGGCCGCGCGTGGACTGCGGACCCGGAACGGGTACGTAGGGAGAGGTGGTACTGGAGAGCAAGCACGTACAAACGGCAAACGCCCGACAGAACACCGTGTTCCGTCGGGCGCTTACCAGCACCGGGGAGATAGTTTGTCGTCGCTCGACCTACGCCGGTCTCACGACGCTCTCCTCATTAGCGAAGGGAGGACCAACCGCGAGCGGGCGGCAGCCGCACGGCCGGCAAAGAAGTTGTGGCGGAGGGGAGGGGCCACCTAGCCTCGGGGAGCACACGGCGGCTTTGCACGCCGTCTCCGTCGTTGTCAGCCGGAGCGCTCCATGCCCCCTCGCCGCCCCGCCGTCCCTCTGGCTCTCGCCGTCCTCGCCGGCGCCGCGGCCGGTCCCCTCCTGCCCACCTTCGTCCCCTGGGCGCTCGCCCTCGCCGGCCCGGCCGCGCTGCTCGTGACCTTGCGCCGGGCCGGCCGGCTGGCGCCGCCGGTCGCCGTCGGCCTCCTGCTCCTGGGCGCGGGGGGCCTCGCGGGCGCGTGGGCGTCGCGCGCGGCCGCCGGCCGGGCGCGGCTGAGCCCGGAGACGCCGCCGCTGCCTGGCGCGCCGGTCGTGGTCGAGGGCGTCCTGCGGGCGCGCCCCGTCCACGCGGGTCCGGGGCGCGTGCGCCTCTCGCTCGCGACGGGCGGGGCCGAGGTCGTGGTCGAGGCGCCCCGGCGCGCCGTCGAGGGCGACCCCCTCCCCGGCGCGCGCCTGCGCGCGCTCGGCCGCTTCACGCCGGCGCGGGGGCCGAGGCCCCGGGGCGTTCGATCCGGCGGCGGCCCTGCGCCGCCGCGACGCCGCCGCGCGGCTCGGCGCGGTCGAGGTCCGCCCCGCGCCCGACGCGCCGCCCGGGGCCGGGCCGGCGGCGTTCGTCGCCGCGGCGCGCGGCAGGCGCGGGAGGTGATCGACCAGGGCGCCCGCCCGCGGCACGCGGCGTTCCTGCGGGCCGTGCTCCTCGGCGAGCGCGGCGGCCTCGACCCGGCGGCGGCGCAGGCCTTCCGCCGGACGGGCACGGCGCACCTCCTGAGCATCTCGGGGCTGCACGTGACCTTCCTCGCGGCGCTCGTGCTCCTCGCGGCCCGCGGCCTCGACCTGCGCCGCCCCGAGCAGGGCGCGGCGGCCGGCGCGTGCGTGCTCCTCTACGTCGTCGTCGCCGGCGGCGCGGTGCCCACCGTGCGCGCCGCCGCCGCGGGCGTCGTCGGCGTGGCGCTCGCCGGGCGCGGGGACGCATGGAACCGCCTGGCCGTGGGCCTGCTCGCCGCGCTCGTCATGGAGCCGCTCGCCGTGCGCGAGGCCGGGACGCTCCTCTCGTTCGGCACCGTCGCCGGCCTCCTCCTGCTCGAGCCGACGGTCCGGCGCGCGCTCGCCAGGGACGACGGGCTCGGGCGGCTGCGCCCGGAGCGCCGCGCGGCGGGGCTGGTCGACCGCGCCGTCCGGCTCGTGCCCGCCTCGATCGCCGCGTTCGCCGCCAGCGCGCCGCTCCTGGCCCTCACGCTGGGGCAGCTCGCCCCGGCGTCGCTCGTCCTCAACCCGCCGTGCATCGCCCTCTTCTCGGCCGGCCTGGCCCTCGCCCTCGCGGGCGTGCTGCTCGGCGCGCTGTGGCCCGTGGGCGGCGCGGCGCTCGTGGCGCTCGCGGACGTGCCGACGACGCTGCTCTTCGCGCTCGTCGAGGCGGGGGCCCGCCTGCCCGACGCGCGGGTCGTCCCGCCGTCCGGGGCGGCCGCGGCCCTCGGCCTGGGGCTCGTCGCCCTCGCCCTCGCCCGCGCCGAGCGGCGCCGCCGCGCGCCGCGGCGGCTCCTGTGCCTCGCGCTCGTCCTCCTCGCCGCGCTCGTCCTGCCCCGGCCGGCGCGCGGCCCGGGGTGCCTCGCGCCGCAGGTCCCCGCGGGCGACCTGCGCGCCGTCGTCCGCGGCGGGGCGGTCGTCCTCGCCGGCCCCGACGGCGCGGTCGGCGTGGGCCCGCGCCCTGCGCGGCCCGAGCGCCTGGAGCCGCTCCTCGACCGCCTCGCCGGCGCGCGCCGCCTGCGGTGGCTCGACGGCGAGGCGCCCGCGCGCCTGCACGGGGCGGTCGTGCGGCCGCTGGCGCCGGGGGTCGCCCGCCTCGACGCGCCCGGCCTGCGGGCGCTCGTCGCGGTCGACGCCCGGGCCGCGCTGGCGCTCGCTCCGTGGACGCTGCGCGCCGACGTGGTCGTCGCCCCGACGGCGAGCGCGGCGCAGGCGGCCGGCCTCCTGCGAGCGAGCGGCGCCCGGCGGGCGCTGCTCGCCGAGGGCCGCGCCCTGCCCCCCGGCGTGCGCCCGGTCGACCGCGCGCCGGACGGGGCCGCGCGGCTCGGCCCGGGGCCCCGGAGCCCGCCCGGCAGACCGGATCTGCTATAGTCCGTCCCGGGGCGCCCGGTGTCGGGCGCCACGAGGTGGCGTGCTGTGAGCGAGGGGCCGCGCGCGGACACGTCGCCCGAGACGCAGCCCGGCGCGGGCCCCCTCCTGCGCGACCGCTACCAGCTCCTGCGGCGGATCGGCTTCGGCGGCATGGGCGCCGTCTACTTCGCGCGCGACGTGCTCCTCGACCGGCCCGTCGCCGTGAAGGAGCTCCGCCACGAGTACGCCAACGACGAGGTGCTGCGCAAGCGCTTCATCCGGGAGGCGCGCGCGGCGGGCGGGCTGTCGCACCCGCACATCGTCACGGTCTACGACCTGATCGACCAGGGCAGCACGCTGTTCATCGTCATGGAGTACCTCGACGGCGGGACGCTGCTCGACGCGATGAACGCGTCCGAGGAGCGGCGCCTGGACGTGCCGTTCGCGCTCCGGGCGGCGCGCGACGCGTCGCTCGGCCTCGACGCCGCCCACGAGGCGGGGCTCGTCCACCGCGACATCAAGCCGGGCAACCTGCTCTTCGACGCCAAGCGCAACGTGAAGATCGCCGACTTCGGCGTCGTGCGCGCCAAGAGCGACGACGACATGACCCAGCTGACGAGCGGCGGCGGCCACCCCGGCACGCTCGTCTACATGGCGCCGGAGCAGATCGACGGGTGCGAGGTGGAGGGGCGCAGCGACGTCTACAGCCTCGCCGCCGTCCTCTACGAGGCGCTCGCGGGCGCCCGCTACTTCGAGCGGCCGGGCGTGCGCCGGAGCGAGCGCGCCCTCATGGACGCGATCTGCGAGGCGCCGCCGGTGCCCCTGCGCGAGCGCGTGCCGTGGGTCCCCGTCGAGGTCGAGGCGGTGCTCGAGCGGGCGCTGGCCAAGGACGTCCAGGACCGGCCGTCGGCCCGCGAGCTGGCCGACGAGCTGTCGCGGCTGCTCGCCGCCCCGCGGCCCCGCCCGAGCATCGTGATTCCGGGCGGCGGCGGCGCCGGCCCGGGCGAGGCGACCCTGCCGCGCCGCCCCGCCCCGAGCACGCCGGCGCGCGGCGGGAGCGGGACGGGCCGGGCGCTGCCGCTCGACGCGAGCACGCCGGCGCGGCCGGCCGGCAGCACGCCGGCGCAGGGGACGCCCGCCCCGGCCTCGGACCCCTTCGCCGAGACCCGCCCCGGGGCCTCGGCCTCGCGGCGGCTCGGCGCGGTGGATACGCCGCGGCCCGACACGGTGGCCCGCCCCCGCACGGAGCGCGTCGTGGTGGCCCGCGGCGGCTCGTCGTCGGGGCAGCGGCCGGCGCTCGGCGCCGGCGTCGAGCGCCGCCCGCGCGACGGCGCCGAGGTCGTCCGCATCCCGGCCGGGTCCTTCGTCATGGGCGGCGACGAGTCGTCCGACGAGTCGCCGCCGCGCAAGGTCGCGCTCGACGCCTTCTACATCGACCGCCTCCCGGTGACCGTCTCGCAGTACCGCCGCTTCCTCGACGCGGTCCGCCGCGAGGGCGCGCCGCCGGTGCCGCTCATCCGGCGGCTGTTCCCGGAGGGCAAGGACCACCGCCCGCGCCTCTGGGAGACCCGGGAGTACGAGGAGCTCTGCCCGACGCCCGAGCACCCGGTCGTCCACGTCGACTGGTTCGACGCGCTGGCGTACGCGGCGTGGGCCGGCGCGCGCCTGCCGACCGAGGCCGAGTGGGAGCGCGCGGCCCGCGGCGGCCGCGACGTGCGCACCTACCCGTGGGGCGAGGCGCCGCCCGACGCGGCGCGGGCCGTGTTCGGCCGGCAGGCGGTCGGGCCCGCGCCCGTCGGGTCGCGGCCGGACGGCGCGGCGCCCGAGGGCGCCCTCGACCTCCTGGGCAACGTGTGGGAGTGGACGGCCGACCGCTACGACCCGCGCAGCTACAGCTTCCTCCCCGACAAGAACCCGCACCTCGAGGTCGCGGCCGATGCGGCGCCGCTCTCGCGCCTGCAGGCGGTGAAGCGCGGCGGCTCGTGGACCAACGGGCCGTCGTCGGTCCGGGTGGCCAAGCGCGGGTTCGACTACCTGCTCGTGCGTCGCGAGAACATCGGCTTCCGCTGCGCCATGAGCCCGCCCGCCTAGTGGGACTTCGAGCTCGAACCCAAGGGGTTGAGCTCGAAGTGCCACCTGTCGACTCGGAGCCGGCGTGCTGGGAGGACCCGCTGCGCGGGCCCTCCCACGCCTCCGCTCGCCATGCTCGGCGCGGCAAGCCGCGCCTGCGCGTGGCTCGCGCCGAGCCCTCCGGGCTCGGGCCAGTCGGGCTTCCACATCGATTCTGGCTACGCCAGAATCGATGTGGAAGGCCGACTAGCCGTGGACCTGAGCTTCGACGCCGCCGCCTTCTCCGGCCACGTGCCGCTGTTCCCCCTGCCGTCGACGGTCCTCCTGCCCGGGGCGCTCCTCCCCTTGCACGTGTTCGAGCCCCGCTACCGGGACATGGTCCGCCACGCCCTCGACGGCGAGCGGCTGATCGCCATGGCGCTCCTGCGCCCCGGCTGGGAGCCGGACTACCACGGGGCGCCCGAGATCGAGGAGCACGTGTGCGTCGGCCGGATCCTCCTCGAGCAGCCGCTCGAGGACGGCCGCTGGAACGTCCTCCTCGTCGGGCTCCGCCGCGCCCGCGTGCTCGACGAGGACCGCTCGCGCCCCTTCCGGGTCGCGCGCGTGGCGGTGCTCGAGGACGCCCCGCCCGACGACGACGAGCCGACGGCGGCGGCGCTCGGGGCGCTCCTGCGCGGCGTCCCGGACGACCTCGTCCGGGACGAGTCGCGCCGCGACCTCGTCCTGCACCTCCTCCGCCAGCCCGCGCCGCCCGGCGAGGGCGTGCCCCTCGGCACGCTCGTCGACCTCGCGGGGGACCTGCTCCACCTGGGCGTCCAGGACCGCCAGCGCCTGCTCGAGGCGGAGGCGGTGGACGAGCGCGCCCGCCGCTTGCGCGCGCTGGTCGAGCGGCGCGCCAGCGAGCTCGAGGCCGTGCGGCGGCGCCCGCCGGGCGGCTTCTCGCGGAACTGACCGCGCGACGCGGGCTACCGCAGGTGCAGCTTGCCGCCGCCGGGGCCCGCGAGCCCCGGCCCGCCGAGGCCACCGAGCGCGCCGGCGTCCGGGATCACGAGCCCCGAGGCCGACTCGCGGCGGATCGCGGCGAGCTCCTCGAGCGTCTCGCGCACGGCGTCCTCGGCCGCGGCGGCGAAGTTCTTCACGGCGTCGGCGAGCGAGGTGCCGTCGATCTCGAAGGTCAGCGGCAGGGCGCCGGCGGGCGTGAGGAGCTGGGTCGAGCCGACGAACACGACCTGCCGGGCGGGGTCGTCCGCGCCCTGCGGGGTCACCGGCGTCAGGCGGCGGATCGTCCCCACGGCCCGGTCGGTGAACAGGTCCTCGCGGTACAGGTCGGCCGCGTTCATGTTCGGGATCTGGTGACGGTCGTCGGCCATGGCGCGCTCCTTCGTCCGGGCTTCGTCCGGGCCCCCCATCGAGGCTAGCCGATGCGGGCCCCGCGCGGGGCTCAACGCGGCGCGGGGGTCAGCCGGACGTGCACCTCCGGGGGCCAGCCGCGCGAGCCCATGATGAGCGCCCGCCGGCGCTCGAGCCGCTGCTCGTGGGGCTCGAAGCCGTCGAGCTCGAGGCGGAGGTCGTAGCGGCGCACGTACTGTGTGCGCAGGGCCCGGATCGTGATCGGCGTCCGCCCGACCGGCTCGCCGTCGACGAACAGGAGCGCGCCCTGGGGCGTCGAGTCGACGAGCACGGGGCTCGTGCAGCCGCCCAGGGCCGCCGCCGCGGCGAGGAGCGCGGCCGGGCCCCAGCCCCGGCTCACGCGCCGCTCCGGCGCTCGAGCACGCACAGCCCGTCGAGCGGCGCGTCGAGGACGTCGGTGCGCGCGGCCCGGCAGGCGGCGAGGAGCAGGTCGGCGGCCGCGGCCTCGTCCTCGTGGTGCAGCCCGAGCGCGTAGAGGGCGCTCGCCTTGCCGCCCGGCCACAGCCCCGCGAGGGTGTCGAGGTGCTGCGCGCGCTCCTTCACCGGCAGCGCGCCGTAGAAGAGGAGCCGCCCGCCCGGCTTCGGCCAGTGCTCTCCCCCCTCGTCGAACTGCTGGCCCGAGCCGCCGCGCAGCCCGCGCGGGAGGAGGTCCAGCGGCGCGCGCCAGCCGCGGGCGAAGAAGGCCACCTTGCCGTGCTCGTCGCCGAGCCAGAGGACGAGCGCCTTGACGCGCGGGTCGTCCTGGAGCCCGGCCGCGGCGAGCCCGCGCCGGCCGGCCGCGCGCGGGTTGTCGTTGTCGCCCGTGGTCCCGCCGAGCACCTCGAGCGCCGCCTCGGTCACGCGGTCGCCCACCGGCCCGGGCAGCCCCTCGAGCCACACGAGGACGGTGGCCCGCCGCCGCCCGTCCAGCGGCCGCCAGGCGACGTAGGCGTCGGGCGACGGCGCGAGCGCCAGGGCGAAGCGCTCCGTCTCGAAGGTGCGCGGCGTCGGGAGGTCGATCGCGGCCGGCCCGCGCAGCTCGGCGTTGCTCTTGACCGTCACCGCGACCGCGAACAGGTCGCCGCAGGGGGCCTCCTCGGCCCGCGACGCGCCCTCGCGTCCGGCCCAGAAGCCGTCGAGGACGCCGCGGGCCAGGACGCCGGCGGCGCCGCCGGGCCAGCCGGCGCGCAGGGCGTCGTGGACGCAGCGCGCCCCCCACGCCCAGCCTCGCCCCTCGCCCGCGACGCCGGCCGACACGACGACCACCGCGTCGCCCGCCGCGAGCGAGACCTCGCGGCCGTTGGCGAAGGCGCCGGGGTCGCCCAGGAGGAGCACGCGCTCGAGGAGCCGCCCCTCGCTCGTGACGTCGATCGTGCGCCGCTCCTCGATGCTCGCGTGCACGAGCGGGCTCTTGCAGCCCGCGTTGTAGGTGGTCACGACGCTGCGCTCGGCGTCGAAGACGGCGGCGAAGCACTCGAGCGCCCCGGGCTGGCCCGAGTCGGCCAGCGCGCGCAGGGCGGCCTTGGCGGCGAGGCCGGGGTCGCGGCGCTGCTTGAGGCTGTCGCTCGTCGCGCGCGCCAGCGCGTCGAGGAGCGCGGGGTCCTCGACCGGGACCCGCTCGCTCCCGCGGGCGCCCGGGTCGACGACGCGCAGGAGGAACAGGCCGGCGCGCGCCGCGTCGATCGGCACCCAGCGCATGGTCTCGCGCGGCGTGGCGTGGATCGGCTGGCGGAGGACCGCGACGCCGAAGCGGCCGAAGGCGTCCTCGCGCACCGTGGCGCGGGTGGTGGGCTGGAACGGCGGCGGCCGGTCGCGGCGCTCGCGGGCGGGGCGCGGGCGCGGCGCCGGGGCGCCCTGGACGGCGATCGGCACGTCGCAGTAGGCGCAGCGCGTGGCGCCGGCGCGGGCCTCGATGTCGCCGCCGCACTGCGGGCAGCGCAGGGCGATCACCTGCACGGTCGGCGCGGGCGGCGGCGACGGCGGCGGGGCGGGCGCGGGGGGCGGGGCGGGCGCCGGTGGGGCTGGCGTCGGCGTGGGGACGGGCGCGGGGGTCGGTGGGGCGGCGCCCGGCGCCGGTGGGGCGGCGTCGGGCCCCGGCCGCGAGGTGAGGCGCACGGCGGCGGCGGCGGCGACGGCGCCCACCAGGGCGCCCACGAGCAGCGTCAGCGGGTCCACGACGCCGACGATAGCCGCCCGGGCGGCGCCGCGCCGCCCGGCGGCAGGTATCCTCCCCCCGGTCCGGAGGTGTCGCATGGTCCGTCCCGTTTGCCGGTGGTCCCTCCTCTTTCTCCTCCTCCTCGCCCCCGCCCTCGCCCAGGACGAGGGGCGCCCCGAGCGCGCGCCGCGCCGCCAGGCCGCGCCGCAGCGGGAGGTGCGCTTCGACCCGGCGCCCGAGGGGTGGCGCAAGGTCGAGCAGGGCGGCCGGCGCCGCTTCCTGCTCGAGTACGCGCTCCCGCCGGCGGAGGGCCAGGCGGAGGGGCCGCAGGTCACGGTGATGGCCATGGGTCAGCGGGAGTTCGGCGACTACCGCGGCCGGCTCAAGGGCGGCTGGTCGCGGCCGGACGGCGCGCCGCTCGGCGACGCCGACCAGGTGGTCGAGCTCCGCCGCGCCGCCGACCCCGAGGTGCGGCTCGTCGAGCAGCAGGGGACGCACGGCCCGCGCGACGGCGCGCGGCGCGACGGGATGAAGCTGGTCGCGGCCTACGTGCGGCAGGGCGACGACCGCTGGTCGGTGTGGCTCATGGGGACGATCGAAGGCGTCGACCGGCACCGCGAGGCCTTCCTCCGCTGGGTCGAGACGGCGCGTCCGGCCGACGCGCAGGACGCGCCCCCGCCGCACGACGCGCCCATGGGGCCGTTCTAGTCCTCTGAGCTCGAGAAGAAATCGCTGCGCGACTTCTCTCGAGCTCAGACCTGCGATGAGTGATGCGCTCGCGAGGGGGGCGCGATCGGAGCAAGTCCCGGACTGGCACGATCTGGCCCGTTCCGCGCCTCCCCATCGCTCGCTTTGGCGGGTCGAGCACGAGCGGCGGAGAGAAAAGTTCTCAAGCTCTCTGAACTCGAGAAGACATCGCTGCGCGACTTCTCTCGAGCTCAGACCTGCCTCGAGCTCAGACCTGCGAAGAGTGATGCGCTCGCGAGGGGGGCGCATCACTCAGGCCGAGGCGAGGCCGCACGACGGCGGCCTTCTGGCCGCCGAGCTCGCCTGAGCGGTGGTGGGGGGGCGCGCCGCGTTACTGCCCGCCCAACTACGAACGGCGTCGCCCGGCGTCCACGGCCGCGGCCGTCGATCACACCAGCTCACCAGCTCGCCCCGCCCCCGCCGCCGCGGGAGGCGCCGCCGCCGAACGAGGAGCTGCTCGACGAGCCGCCGCCGAAGGAGCGGCTCGACGACGACGTCGACGACGACCAGCTCGAGCTGCTCGACGACGACGACTGCGTCTTGCGCGGGATCCGGTAGGTGTAGACGCGGTGGTAGCGGCAGTGCCGGCAGTGCTCCGTGCGCTCGCCCGTGCCGCTCGAGTGGTAGGTCGCGTAGACGAGCGTCCGCGAGCGGATGCTCATCCAGCGGTTGCAGCGCGGGCAGATGTGGCTGGCGCACGTGCAGGCCACGCCGCAGCCGATGAGGCCCGCCACGCCCAGGATCACATCGGGGAGCGCGTCGCTCGTGGGGTGGGTCAGGTTCCAGTGAGCGAGCCCGCCGCCGACGGCGAGCGGCACGAGGATCGCCACGGCGTAGAGCGCGCCCTTGCCGACGACGAGCTGCCCGGTGGAGAAGGTGCGGCTCAAGGCGTAGTACAAGAACCCTCCCCAGCCCAGGAGGACGAGGAGGGCGAGTACGCGCAGGAAGTCGTGGACGTGGGCGCGGGGCCGCGGCGAGGCGCCGAGCGGCGAGGCCGGCGCGCTGCGGGCCGGCGCGCTGCGGGCCGGCGCCGGCGCGGAGAGGTCGGCGAGCCGGGCGACGGCGCCGCCGCCGAACCCGGTCGCCTCGGGCCGCTCGGGCAGGAGGTCGAAGCGGCGGAGCCGCTGCTCGTGCTCTCGCATGCGGTAGGCCACGGCGCGGACGCCGGTGAGGATCGCCTCTCCGGGCTCTCCGGCGCGCATGCGCGGGACGACCGTCTCCTGCAGGAGCGACGACGAAGATGCCTCCGTGAACAGGTCCTCGTAGCCGAGGCCGGCGATGAGCTCGACGCGCCGCTCCTCCATGGCGAAGAGGAGGAGCACCCCGTTGTCGAGCCCGCGCTTGCCCACGCCCCAGACGTTGAACACGCGCAGGCCGAACCGGCGCGGATCGTCGCCGCCGGCGCTCCGCACGATGAGGACGGCCAGCTCGGCCCCGGTGTCGCGCTCGAGGTCGACGCAGAGCCGGCGTATGGCGTTGTGCAGGCTGCCGTCGAGGAGGTCGGCGTCGTCGCGCAGGGGGAAGCGGGCGGGAGGCACGTCGCGCGCCGCGGCGGCGCCCGCGAGGAGGAGGGCGAGCGCGGCCGCCAGGGCCGGGGCCCGCCTCACGCCCACGCCTTCCGCGGCGCGTGCTCGACGAGCTGCGCGAGCACGTCGACCGCCTGGTAGAGCCCCTCGCCGAAGCTGCCCAGGGCGAAGAACGGCACGGCGTGCGCCTCGAGCAGGGCGCCGCTGGCCGCGTCCGAGATGATCTCCTCGAGCGCCACCCCCACCTCCGACTCCACCCGCCGCTCGGCGAGCGACAGGAGCACCAGGATCCCCGCGTGGGCGGCGCCGCCCACCTCCCAGCGGTTGAACAGCCAGAACGCGTGCTCGCACGGCTTGCGCGGCGCGCTCGAGGCGGCCGTGACGACGACGAGCTCGGCGCCGGTCCGCGCCCTCAGGTCGGCGCACCGCCGGACCAGGCGCTCGCGCTCGTCGGGCGTGAGCACGCCGGCCCGGTCGAGGACGTCCCCCTGCCGCTCGGGCGGCGCGCCCAGCTCCGCGTCGAGGTCGGAGATGTGGAACTTGCACTCCGGGCAGGCCGGGTGGTCGTCGTTGAGGTCCTTGGCGCAGTGCGGGCAGTGCACGGACGACAACGTAGCGAGCGAGGGCGGGTGGGACAACGTCGCGTCAGGGGAGCCGGGTGAGGAGAAACGCCTCACCCGTCGGGTCGAAGCCGACGAGAGGCTGGCCTGCTCGGCGACGAGGACGAGGGGGCGCGCGGCCCCGTCAATCGGGGGCCAGCGGCCACACGTCGGCGAAGCGCCGGCGGAACACGCGGCGCGCGAGGAGCGACAGGAGCCCCGGGTCACGCCGGGCGAGCGACAGGACGCCGTCGCCCTGCATCGCGGCCCCGGGCGCGAGCACCTCCTCCTCGTCGGCCCAGGCCAGGAGGTCGTCGACCTCGGCGGGGGCGAGCGTCAGCCTCTCCCCGGCCTCGGCCTCGGCGGAGAGGGCCAGCGCGGCCTCGAAGCGCCCCCGGGCCAGCGGCGGGAAGGTGGAGAGCACCTCCCACGTCCCGCCGCGCACGAGGCCGCAGCAGCGCAGGGCCACGCCGTCCTGCGTGGCGGGCGACGCCGCGATCAGCTCGAGCGCCGCGCCGTCGGGGAGGGGCGCGAGCTGCGCCGCGGCCTCGTTCAGGCGCGGCGTGAACTCGAGCTCCCAGGGCGCGTCGGCCGTGGAGGGGAACGTGACGCGCAGGGCGCCGTCGGGCAGGAGGTCGGCCGCGTAGGCGGGCGACGAGGGCAGCGGCGGCAGGGCGCCGCCCACCGGCGGCTCGACGCGCAGCTCCGGCCGGCTCTCGGCGTCCGCGAACCACGCCAGGCGCGCGGCGCGGCCGAGGTGCGCCAGGGGCAGGCGCGCCGCGCCGCCCATGAGCAGCTTGGGCGTCAGCCCGACGACCTCGGGGTAGAGCGACGGCGGCGGCTCGACCGCGGCCGGAGGGACCGGGGCCCGCAGGGCGATCCCCGCGGGAGGGCGGGCCACCGTCCTCGTCGCGGCCTTCGCGCCGGCCTGCCTCTTCGCGCCGGCCTTCTTCTTGGCGCCGGCTTGCTTCTTCGCGCCGGCTTGCTTCTTGGCGCCGGCTTGCTTCTTCGCGCCGGCCTTCTTCTTGGCGCCGGCTTGCTTCTTCGCGCCGGCCTTCTTCTTCGCGCCGGCCTTCTTCTTCGCGCCGGCCTTCTTCTTCGCGCGTCCCTTCGCCATGGACTCCCCCGGTGTCGACGATCCTACGCGCTCGCACCGACGGCCGTGGCGGCCCTGGGTACGTGGCGCGGCGGGCCCACGCGCCGCGCGGGCCCGCCGTCGTGCGTCACCGCGACGCGCTCACCGCCGGACGAAGGACGCCGACACCCACAGCTCGCCCGCCGGCGCGCCGGTCCAGGTGACCCGCAGCCAGCCGCTGCGCTCCTCGAGGATCGTGACCACGGCGTTCTGGCGCAGGGTCGTGACGATCGCGAACGTCGTCCCCGGGCCCCGGCGCACGTTCAGCGCGGTCGCCGTGACCGTGCCGGTGGTGGTCGTCGCCGGCGGCGGGGTCACGGTGGTCGCCGTGGGCGTGACGGTGACCGTCAGGTCGTAGCCGGCGCGGGCGCCGCGGTAGCCGTAGACGCGCACGAAGTAGTCGCCGGCCGGCTGGCGCTCGAGGCGGATCAGCTCGCCGTCGGCCGACGACGTGCTCGAGCGCAGGACCGTCCCCGCCGCGTTGCTCACCGACATGTCGAGGTCGCCCTCGGCGTGGCGGAACGCGATCCGCACCTCGAGCGTCGCCTCGGCCCCGAGCGTGACCTTGAACCAGTCGTCGTCGTTGCAGACGAGGCCCGGGTAGCTGCCGGGGGCGATCGCGGCGGCCGCCGCCCGCGTGTTGTTCGGCTCGAAGCGGTCGTCCGCCGGGCCGGTCGACGCGGCGGGGGTCGTCGCGACCGTCAGCGTGTAGCGGGCGCGGGCGCCCTGGTAGCCGAACACGCGGATCAGGTAGGTGCCCGCCGGGACGCTCGCGACCTCGACGCGCTCACGGTCGCTCGTGCTCTCGGAGCGCCCGACGCGGCCCGACGGGCCGTCGACGTGCAGGTCGAGGTCACCCTCGGCGTGCCGGAAGTCGATCGTCACCGACAGGCTGCCCGGGCTCGTGAGCACGACCGAGAACCAGTCGTCGTCGTTGCACACCAGGTCCCGGTAGACGCCCGGCGCGATCCGGGCCGCCGTGGCGGCCGTGTTGTTCGGCTCGTAGACGTCGTCCGTCGGCCGCGGCGCCGGGGCGGCGCCCACGTCGAGCGTGACCTCGTCGACCCCGAGGAGGCGCCCCGCGGCGTCGTAGGCGTAGGCGAGGATCATCCGCTTGCCCGTCGCCAGCCGCGCCGTCACCTCGAAGCGGGGCGTGGTCGTCGACTCGCCGAGCGCCACGAGCGGGTCGCGGCGCACGGTCGGGTGGGCGCCCGACGTGTTCAGGCGCTGCTCGTGGTAGGTCACGCGCGCCACGGCCTGCCCGGCGCGCACACGGACGGCGAGGGCCGCGTCGCCCTGCACGGCGATCGGCTGCTCCCAGGTGGTCGTGTTGCCCGCGGCGCGCCGGCTGCTCGCCGCCACGCCCTGGGCCTCGAGGTCGAACGCGCGCGCCGTCGTCGCCAGGTGGTCGGCGGCCAGCAGCTCCGTCACCTGACCCCACGGCATGCGCGGGTTCTCGCTCGAGTCGGCGCCGGCCGAGTTGAACGTCGGCAGCCAGGCGAAGTCCGGGTGGTCGTCGACGCTGGCGCCGGTCCACTCGCCGCCGATCGGCCTGCCGGCGGCGTCGGTGATCAGCGTGTAGGTGTAGGTGCGCGTGAAGCCCTCGACGCCGAGGATCGACTCCGACACGCCGTCGGTCGCGTAGGTCACGACCGTGCGCGCGCGCCACTCGGTCCGCTGGGCGTTGCCCTCGGTGAACGTCCGCACGCGCTCGATCGACGAGGTGTAGGCGTAGGCCGGGTGGTTCCACACCTCGGCGCCCGCGTCGATGTCGAACACGAGCGACAGGCGGCGCTGGCCGATCACCGACTCGAGGATCTGGTGGAAGACGTGCGGCGCGAGGTCGGCGTAGGCCGCGTCGAAGCGGTCGGCGCACCACGTCTCGTAGTACTCGAGCTGCGACCTGAAGTCGCTCGGCCGGATCGACTGGCGGACCGTGGGCGAGAGCGTCGTCGAGTAGGCCTTCTCGTACCAGGCGACGTACTCGGCCACGGGCGCCGGCTGGTTGCCGTTCAGCGCCGCGAGCAGGCGCCGCGCGGTCTCGCGCGACTCGCGCACGGCGGCCGACGGCGCGTCGTAGCGGCGGCCGGTGAAGTCGCTCTCGACGCCGTAGTGGCACTCGCTGAGGATCCCCTTCAGGTCGGCGACCTCGAAGCGGACGCCGCGCGCCTCGACCGGGCCGATCGGCTCCTTCTCGAGGATCGCCGCCGCGCACCAGCCGTTGCAGTGGCCCCACCAAGAGTAGGAGATCCCCTCGCGGTCGAGGCGCTCCTTCTCGTCGCCGTGGACGTGGTGGCGGAAGCTGCCCTGCCCGTGCAGCTCGACCAGCGCCGAGCCCGGGTCGGTGCCGGTGACGAGGCGGCGCCACTCGTCGAACTTGAGGAAGGGCGACAGGTCGCCGGCCGGCTTCTGGGTGGCGGCGCGGCGGTACTGCTTCGTCGCCGGGTCGTAGGTGAAGTCGTTGCCCGTGCCGTTCCAGCCGAGCGCCAGCTTCCCGGCCGACATGGGCCACCACTGGCCGGACCAGGGCGTGATCGCCGACCGGCCCTCGCGGTCGCCGGGCGCGGTGATGCGCACGTCGCCGAGGTCGATCTCGCGCCCGGCGGCGGCGGCGGTGAGGAGGAACGTCAAGGCCAGCCCGGCCAGGCCGGGGGTGATCGGTCGCTTCATGGTCGTTCTCTTTGGCGAACTCTCGGGCGAAGGTCAGCGCCGGAGCGAGAGCGTCGTCTCCGTGCGGGAGACCACGGGCCAGCGCAGGTCCCCTTGGGCCCAGCGCTGGCGGACGGTCGTGCCGTCCAGCGGGTCTCGGAACTCGATGTCCAGGGTGGGGTCGCCGGAGCGGAGGTGCTCGGCGACGTCGGGCGGCGCGGCGCCCAGGGGGTCGAAGGGGAGGCCCGCCGGCGCGAGCCGGGCCAGGGCGCCCGGGGGCGGCAGGCGCACGGGCGCCGACGTGAGCGGCGCGCGGAGCGCCTCGGGCGCGTCGCCGCGCGGGATCACGTGGAGGGCGCGCTGGGCCTTGCCCTGCTGGGTGACCGTCGTCTCGACGCCGGCGAGGTGACCGGCGCGGGCGATCCACAGCGTGACGGGCGGGACCTGCGGCTCGTCGGCGCGGGTCACGGTGAGCTCGAGGCAGGGCTCGTCGCGGAACCCGACCTCGCGCTCGACGCGGAAGCGCCAGACCGCCGGCCCGATCCACTCGTCGGCGTGCGCCTGGACCTGGCGGTACCACGTCTCGACGACCCACTCGTCGCCGACCTCCCAGCGGGGGGTGAGCGGCGCGGGCTGCCCGTGCTCGGGGAGCCGCGCGGCCAGGAGCTCCATGCCGGGCTCGCCCGCGGCGAGGCGGGCGCGGATCTCGTCGTGGCCGAGGTCGAGGCCGGGGCCGTCGTCGACGCTGGCGTGGGCGGCGCCCCCGGCGGGCGCCGGAGCCGGCGTGGTCGGGTCACCAGGCCCGCGGGCGGGGGGCTCGAGCGGGACGACCGGGGCGTCGGGGCCCGCGCCCGCTCGGCCGGGCGCCGCGCCGCCACCCGCCTGGCCGTCGCCGTCGCCCAGGAGCAGGGCGAGTCCGGCCACGCCGGCCACGAGGGCCAGGGTGACGACAAGCCAACCACCGATGGTGTTGCGCGATGGACTCATCCGCCGCTCGCCTCTTCCGGTCGACCGACATACAAAGGCCGAGCCATCGCGCTGTAACGACACAAGTGCCGGCCGAGCAAGTGGTCGCCGGCCGGGTGTCGTTCACACGCTTTTCAACTTCCGGGAGTCGGTGGGTCGTCGAGTCCGAGGCCGCGGGCCGTGGCGGGATCGGCGACCCGGTGCGCGGGGTGACGAGCCGGTCGTAACGGCGAGCGATGACAGCGCGAGCGCCACGACTCGTCACCCCCCGTGCGTCCACCGACGTCGGCGGCAGGGGCTGAGCCATGCGGATCCTGTCCGTCGACCCGATCCCGTTCGACGCCCTGCCCGCCCTCAACGCGGCCGGGCGCGGGCGGATCGAGGCGATCACCTACCCCCTGCACCGGGCCGCGGTCGACCGTCTCCCCGACGCCCTCGACGCGATCGTCGCCGCGGCCGACCTCCAGGCCCTCGAGGTCCCGTCGGGTCCGTACCCACAGCGCCTCGCCGGCGTGGCGCTCGCCGAGCGGCTGGTCGACCTCGCCGAGCGAGGCGACCTGCCCCCACCCGGGCGGACCGGCGTCCTCCTCGCGGGCGACCTCTACACGGTGCCCGACCTGAAGCGGCGCGGCGGCGCGGGCGACGTCGGGTCGGTCTGGTCGGCCTTCGCCGGGCGCTTCCGCTGGGTGGCCGGCGTCCTCGGCAACCACGACGTGCTCACCCCCCGGGACCGGGTCGGCGTCCACGTGCTCGACGGCGCGGCGCGCGCGCTCGACGGCCTGCGCGTCGGCGGGGTCGCCGGGATCATCGGCAACCCCGCCCGGCTCAACCGGCAGGACGCGGCCACGTTCCTGGGCAAGGTCGAGGCGCTCCTGCTCGAGGAGGTCGACGTCCTGGTCCTCCACGAGGGGCCGGACGGGGACGGGCTTCGCGGGAGCCCGGACGTCCGCGCGACCCTCGAGGGCGCGGCGCTCTGGAGCCCGCCGCTCGTCGTGTGCGGACACACGTGGTGGCCGGTGCCGCTCGTCGACCTCGCGGGCGGCGTCCAGGTGCTCAAGGTCGATGCCCGGGTCGTCGTGCTGCAGCGAGGCTGATCAGACCCCGCCCAGCGCCTTCCTGACCGCCCCCACGCCGTAGCCGACGGCGCCGACGACGTTGCGCAGGACGAGCACCGGCGGCAGGAGCAGGGCCGCCGGGTCGCGGCGCGCGACGGCGAAGCGGAGCGCGCGCGGGACCTGAAGCAGCGCGGCGAGCGCCAGGAGCGCCGGTCCGACGAGGACGAGCGCGGCGAACGGCGGCGGCAGGAGCCAGAAGAGCGGGGCCAGCGCGAGGCCCAGGGCGCCGAGCGCCGCGAGGGCCACGTGGGCGGCGAGGGCGCGGTCGGCCGGGTAGAGGTCGAGCGCGTCGTTGTGGACGCGGTAGCGCGCGTAGGCCCAGTGGCGGCGGAGGAAGCCGAGGAGCGTCGTCTTGTAGTGGTGCCGCGCGCGGGCGCGGGGCTCGAAGACGAGGCGCTTGCCCGCGCGCACGAGCCGCGCGTTGAAGACGGAGTCGAGGCTGGCGTTCACCAGGCGCTCGTCGAAGGGGCCGGCCACGTCGAACGCGGCGCGGCGGTAGACGACGTTGGCCGAGGTCAGGTGCCGCGCGTCGCGGGGCGCGGTCGCCAGCTTGTGCTCGACCTCGTAGCCGGCCAGGCGCGCGATCCACGGGTCCTCGCGCGGGGTCTCGAGGTGGCCGCCCACGCCCCACGCGTCGGGCTCGCGCTCGAGGACGCCCAGGCAGGTCTCGAGCCAGTCGGGCGCCGGCTCGACGTCGGCCTCGACGATCGCCACGAACTCGCCCCGCGCCTCGCGCCAGCCCGCGTTGAGCGCGCTCGCCTCCCCTCCGTTCGGCTGCGCGAGCACGCGCACGCGGTCGTCGCGTGTGGCCCAGGCGCGGGCGACCTCCAGCGAGCCGTCGGGCGAGCCGTCGTCGACGACGATCACCTCGAGCGCGCGCCCCGTGCGCTGGCCGAGGACGCAGGCCAGGGTCGCCGGCAGCGTCCGCTCGGCGGCGTAGCAGGGGGTGATCACGCTCACCTGGGGCATGGCGACCGATCGTAGCCCACCCCCTATCGCGCGGGCGGAACCCCCTTGACCTCCCCTCGCGGCCGAGGGACACCGGGAGCATGTTTCCGCCGCGCCCTGGTCCCGACCTCGACGCTCTCCGCGCGGAGGCTCGCGCCCGGATCATGTGGGGGCATCCGCTCGCCACCATCCGCCGATCCCTGCTCGATAGGGGCGCGCCGCCACAGGCGCTGGAGGACTGGCTGGGGGAGGCCCAGCGCGAGGTCGACGCGGAGTTCCGGCGTCTGGGCGTCCGCGACGCGCTCGCGGGCGGCGCGCTCGCCGCCGGCGCGGCGGTCGCCTTCGCGGCGTACTCCCGCCAGCCCATCGTCGTCACCGCCGTTGCAGGCGCCATCGTCGCCGTCGGGCTCGCAGGGGCGCTGCTCTTCGCGCGCGGCGTCGCGCGCCTGATCGGCGGCGCGTAGGGGCCGCCAGGCTCGCGTCGAGCCCTCCTGCGCAGGTATCTGCGACGCACGGGCGATCCACACCGCGCAGCCTTGCGGGGCTGCCGCACGCCGCGGCACGCACGACACGGCGGCTGTCCGACGTCGATCAGGAGACGGCCTGCGGCTCCTGCTTGCGCGGGAGCCGCCCCTCGGCCTCGAGGCGCGCGAGCTCGCCGCCCGCCCGCCCCGTCAGCGTGTAGACGAGGAGCAGCCAGTCGCAGAGGAACGACTTCAGCGGGTAGCGGAAGGTCGCCGGCCGGTTGCGCTCGACGACGAAGTGCCCGATCCAGGCGAAGGCGTAGCCGCTGACGAGGGCCGCCGCGACGAGCGTCGGCTGGCGCCAGGCGATCGCCAGGCCCAGCCAGGTGAGCCCGCACAGCGAGCCGACCGCGTGCAGCGCCCGGTTGACCGGGTGCCGGTGCTCGCTCAGGTAGTAGGGCCAGAAGGCGCGCAGCGTCGGGTAGGGCTCGGGGTCGCTCACGGCGTCAGTGTCCCACGTCAGCGCGCGACCTGCTTGGCCAGCCGGGCCACGGCCTCGTCCAGGGCCGCGGCCAGGTCGGCCCAGCGCGGCTCGCCCGGGTCGTAGAAGCTGCGCGCGAACCGGTAGGGGCGGCCGTCGGCGTGGACGCCCTCGGCCCGGACCTCGTCGGCGTAGTGGTTGCCGTCGCCGGCGAACGAGTGGGTGGGGAAGCCCTCCATGGCGGCCAGCGCCGCGCGCAGGTCGGCGAGGGCCGCCTCCGCGACGACGACCCCCGACCGGGCGCGGAGCGGGGCGCGGCCGTTGACGTCGGCCAGGTAGCTGCCGTCGGGCTGACGGACGAGCTTCAGCGCGGCGTCGAGGTGGTCGCCGTCCCACTCGAGGATGCGGCGGTACTCGAACCGGTGCAGCGTCGGCAGCGCCGGCGTCGCCTGGCCCGTGAGCTCGCCGGCGAGGCCACGGGTCGGCCTCGCCTGCCTGACCTGCGCGGCCGGGGCCTGCGCGACAGGCTCCTTGGCGCGCGCGCGGAACTCGACGTGCACGCCGGGGTCGATCGCGACCTCGATGATGTGCACCGGCCGCTCGCCGGTGCCTCGCTGCGGACGGCCCGTGGGCACCCACGTCTCGACCTCGACGATCAGCCGCGGGGCGCCCGGGACGCGCTCGACCTTCCTGATCTCGACCCGGTGGGCCCGCCCGTCCGGCCGCGCGTCGCGCGTCGACGCGAGGAGCAACCGCTTGCCCCAGGCGATCTCCTCGTGGACGAACTCGGCGAGGTCGAGCCGCTCGAGGTCGGCCCGCGAGCGGATCACGTAGTCGCCGCCGGCCGGTCCGACCGCGTCGGCGCCGTCGCCGCGTCCGACGGTGCGGAACGGCACCTCCTGGGCGTGGGCGGCCGCCGCGAGGGCGGCCAGGAGCAGGGGGGCGAGCGTCAGGGTGCGTCGCATGGTGAGATCTCTCCGTCGTGCGGTGCGTCGCCGCGAGCGGGGGCTCGCGGGCGCTCCGTCGTTGGCGACGGCGGACGCAAGCCGGGGGCCGACGCAACTCCATTCACCGTCGCGGCTCGTCGGGCGGTGGGGCGAAGCTGACGGATACGACGAGACGAAACGGAGGCGAGCGTGGCGTTCGAGCTGATGGTCGGCCTGACCCTGCGGGACCCGGCGGCCTACGCGGAGTACCGGCGCCAGATGACGCCGCTCCTGGTCGAGCACGGCGGCGGGTTCCGCTACGACTTCGTGGTCTCGCAGGTGCTGGCGACGGAGTCGGACCCCGAGATCAACCGCGTGTTCGCGATCTTCTTCCGCGACCGCGGCAGCATGGACGCGTTCTTCGAGCGCCCGGACTACCTCGCGATCAAGCGCGAGCACTTCGAGCGCGCGGTGAAGACGACGACGATCATCGCCGAGTACGAGCGCGACTAGAGGCCCGGCCGGAGATGCGCCAGGCGGCTGCCTCGGACGGGCCGGGCCGGGCCGACTCCGGCCGGGGGTCCCTGTGCTCGGCCGCCGATCCACCCGCAAGTCCTCGAAATGTGAGATAGCAGCGGCCGAGCACACGGATCCCCCGGCATCAGCGATGAGGCTAGAGGTCCGGCAGGAAGGCCGCGAAGCGGCTTCCGGCCGGGCCTCTAGTCGCGCTCGTGCGGCCGGAGCCCGGGCAGCGACGGGTGGCCGACGGCGCGCCAGCGGGCCAGCGCGCGCGCGGCCGCGCGGGCGTCGCCGTGGTCTGGGACGCCCTGCTGCCGCCCCCACCCGGTGCGCGCGAGGACGTGCAGCACGAGGAACCGCGGCACGGCATCCGCGTCGCCCGCCTCGCCGGCGCGGAGCTCGCGCAGGAGGATGGCCGGCAGGAGCGGGTCGCCGCGCGCCTCGAGGCGTCGGAACGCCGGATGGTCGAGGTAGGGGGCGATCGCGCTGTGCATCGCGGACGCCGCGATGTGCCGCTTCCACGCGGCGAGGTCGCGCTCGGCCTCGGCCACGAGGTCGCGCCAGCGGCGGAAGCGCACGACGAACGGCCCGCGGTCCATGACCGGCACGGAGAAGGTCACGTCGCCGCAGGCGGGGTCGAGCGCCGGGAACGGGACGCGGAAGATCGCCAGGACGCCCTCGCGCAGGGGCGGCGACACGTCGGCGCCCGCGGGCTGGCCGCGCCAGGCGTCGCCCTCGAGCGGGCGGAGCGGCTCGCCCCCGGCGGGCGTCAGGGTGGCCCGGGCGAGGTCGAGCACGGGGACGTCCTCGGGCCGCCGGACGATCCCCTCGAGCATGACGACGGCCCGCGGCGCGTCCACGGGGTAGGCCGCGGCGTGATGGCCGAGGACGTCGCCGAGGTGCTGGCGACCGTCGGGCCACGGGCCCATGGGCAGCCACAGGCTCGCGCGGAGGCCGGCCGGCGCGTCGGGCGCGCCGTCGATCGTCCAGTCGCCGGGCCGGTCGCCCGCGAGGGCGGGGGTGACGGCGAGGAGGAGGGCGAGCCAGGTCGGGCGCATACCGTCCAGGCTACCGCCCGCCCTGCCCGAGCGCCTGGGCCAGCCCCCGGGCGGGCGCGAGCGCGTCGACGAAGGCCTGCCCGCGCGCGTCGCCGATCACGAGCACGCGGTGCTCGCGCGGCCGGCGGAGGTCCCAGGGGGCCATACTCCGCGGGGCCCGGAGCGTCACCTCGGCCACGAACGTCGTCGTCGGTCGGCCGAGGAGCGTGTGGGGGACCTGCGCGACCACGCGCTCCACGGCCACCTCGCGGCCCGTGCCCGGGAAGGCGACGCGGCCGCCGCGGATCGCCTCGACCGAGAGCGTCCTCTTCCCGCCCAGGTGCCCGGGGAGCCCCGTCCAGTGGGCGTAGGTCACGGCCCGCTCGCCCAGGAGGTCGCCGCCCACGCGCAGGTCGTCGCGGCCGACCGAGGCCAGGAGGAGGCCCGGCCCCGGCGCCCCGGGGAGGGTCGCGAGGTAGCCGTAGTCGGGCAGCGACGTGCCGACGTGCAAGGAGAGCGGGCCGTCGGCGTCGACCTCGAGGCGCTCGCCGTCGACCTCGACCCAGCCGGTCGTCCGCGCGCGCAGCCAGTCGACGGCGCTCAGGCGCACGGCGATGCCGGTCCCGAGGTCGCCCACGGGGCGCGGCGCCGAGCGGGGCGTGACGCGCAGGTGCAGCCGCACGCGCCGGAGGTCCGGGCCCGCGCCGCGCACGGCGGCGGCGATCCAGCCCGGCCCGCGGCCGAGGGCGTCGCGCGCGCCGTCGAGGTCCGGCGGCGCCGCGGTGGCGAACGGCGCCCACGCGGCGGCCGGCGCCTCGTGGACGAGCGCGCGCAGGCGGCGCCCGTCGAACACGAACACGCGCAGGCCCAGGCGGCCCAGGTCGTCGCTGCGCACGACGTCGAGGCCCACGACCCGCGCCTCGCCGGCCGCGGCGGGGCGGGCGACGAACCAGTGGAAGGAGCAGGCGTAGGGCGTCTTCAGCGGGCCGGCGTCGGGCGCGCGGAACTCGTGCGCCGCGGCGGCAGGCGCGAGGGTCAGCAGGGCGGCGAGCGTGATCAGCGGGCGCATGGCGGCCTCCTCGGCCGTCGTCCGGGGCAAGGGCCGGACCGCGCGCCCCGCCTGCGCGCGCCGGAGTTACGTCGCCGCCGGGTCCGGTTCCGTCCCGGCCGTGCGCGGACGCACACTCTCTCCCCGCCCGACGCCCAGCGCGTCGGCCATGCGGTTGAACAGGGCGAACAGGCCGGCGATCACCGCCACCTGCGCCACCCCGCGCTCGGAGAGGCCGGCGGCGCGCAGGGCCTCGACGTGGGCGGGCGTCATGTCGGCCGGGCGCAGGGTGAGCGGCTCGACGAACTCGAGGATCGCCCGCTCGCGCGGGGTGAGGTCCGCCTCGCGCCAGTCGGCGCGGGCCGCGGCGGCGAGGGCGGGGTCGTTCGACGTGGCACGCAGGAACCCTGCGTGGGCCTCCAGTCAGTAGAAGCAGTCGTTGAGGCGCGAGACGACCGTCGCGATGAGCTCGTGCTCGCGGCGCGTCAGCTCGAGGTCGGGTGAGATCGCCTCGCGGTAGGCGCTGAAGGCGTGCTCGAGCACCTTCGGCAGCGGCGTGAAGGCGTCGACGATCGAGTCCTGCCCCACGACGCGCGCGATGTCGGCGCGCACGCCGGGGTCGGTGTACTCGGGCGGATAGCCGGCCATCGCGGCCTTCAGGGCGGCCGCCACGGCCGGGTCCTTCGCGGGCGGGACGGGCTCGATCCAGGTCACGGGGCGCCTCCGGGCGTCTTGCGGGAGAAGGTCAGGATCACGGCCGGCGTGACGAGCAGCTCGCCCACCAGGGCCGACACCATGGTGACCGCGGTCAGCAGGCCGAACACGGCCACGCTCTTCACCTCGGCCAGGCAGATCACGGCGAAGCCGAGGGCCAGGACGAGGGAGGTGGTGGTGATCGCCACGCCGGTCGTGCGCAGCGTCTCGTCGACGGCGCGGGCGTCGTCGCCCGTGGCGGCGGCGCGGGCGCGGAACTTGAAGAGGAAGTGGATCGTGTCGTCGACGGCGATCCCGAGGGAGATCGAGGCGATGAGCACGGTCGAGGCGTCGAGGTCGATCCCGGCGTGGCCCATGAAGCCGAGCGTCCCGAGCACCGGGAGCAGGTTCGGCGGCAGGGCCAGGAGCGCGTAGCGCGCCGAGCGGAACAGCGCGCCGACCATGACGAGGACCACGGCGAAGGTGATCGAGACCGACACGACCTGCCCGTGGACGAGGTGGTCGATCATGCGCACGTAGAGCGGCACGTAGCCCGCGGGCACGAGCCGCGCCTCCGGCGGGAGCGCCTCGCGGGCGTGGGCGGCGATGTCGTCGAGGAGCGCGCCGCCGGCCGCGGCGCTCGAGTTCAGCGCGCGGAAGGTCACGCGGGCCTGGCGCTGCTCGAGGTCGACGAGGCGCATGGGGTCGTCCTCGCGGGCCGGGTCCCACAGGAGGAGCTCCTGCTGCACGGCCTCGACCGTGCCTGGGAGCGCGGCCTCGCCGCCGAGGACCTCGTGCAGGCGCCGGACGACGCCCGTGAGCGACACGGCGCTGCGCACGCGCGGGTCGGGCTCGACGCGCGCCTGCAGGGCCTCGAGCCCGCGCAGGACCTCGGGGGTGGTGACGCCGTGCGGCCCGTCGGCGACGACGACCGCCTCGACCGGCAGGTAGGGGCCGTAGTGGCACTCGATCCAGGCGTCGTCCTGACGGACCGGGTGGTCGTCGCGGAAGTAGCGGATCGTGTAGGTGTCGACCTGGAGGCGCAGGACGCCGGCGAGGGCGACGAGGA
Source organism: Planctomycetota bacterium (assembly GCA_023954375.1). GTDB lineage: Bacteria > Planctomycetota > J058 > J058 > J058 > JAMLIC01. The sequence goes on along the minus strand of JAMLIC010000016.1, from coordinate 108,437 downwards.
ACAGCGCGGCCGCGGCCGCGAGGATCGCCCGGCGCCGGCGGGCGACGAGGGCCGAGACGGCGGCGAGCGCCCGCGGGAGGAGGGCCGGGCCCGCCGGCGGGCGGGGGTCGAGGAGGTCGATCCCGATCGTGCACACGACGACCGAGGTGACGAACGCCAGCAGGATGCCGACGCCGGCGAACACGCCCATGTCGCGGATCACCTCCATGCGGGCGAGGCCGAAGGCCATGAAGCCCACGGCGGAGGTGACCGAGTTGAACAGCCCCGGGAGGAAGCAGAAGCCCAGGCAGCGGACGACGGCCTCGCGGCGGTCGAGGCCCTGGGCGAGCAGGGCCTCGCGCTCCTGGAACCAGGTGGTGAGGAAGTAGATCGCGTCGGTCAGGCCGATCACGAGCACGAGGGTCGGCAGGACCATCGTGACCATGTTCAGCCGGAAGCCGAGGCCGAGGTACAGCCCGAGCAGGAGGGACGTCGCCGCGTAGACGGTGAGCGCCGCCATGACGACGGCCGCGACGCGGCGCAGGGCCAGCCACAGGCAGAGGAGGATCACCAGGCCGCTGGCGGCGAACAGGCGCCCCGAGTCGCGCATGACGATCTCGTTGAGCGCCTCGTGGATCACGCCGACCCCGCCCCAGGCCTGGCGCTGGTCGGCCCGCCCGGCGGCCGCGAGGACCTCGTCCGCGGTCGCGCGCAGGGCGCGGAGGATCGGGCCGCGCTCGCGGTCGACGTGGTCGAAGGCCTCGAGCTGGACCGAGATGAGCGTCGTCAGGCCGTCGTCCGAGAGGAGCTCCCGCCGGTAGAGCGGCTGGGCCTCGACGCGCGCGCGGATCGCCGCGACCTCCTCGGGCGTGCGCACCGGCGGGCGGAACATGCGCTCGACGAGGAGGGTGTCGTCGGCGGTCGAGCCGGCGTGGAGCACCGTCGCCAGGCTCGTCACGCCGCGCACGCGCGGCGCGCGGGCCAGCGCGTCGGACAGGCGGCCGACGAGCGTCAGCCCCTCGGGGGTCCACAGGTCGTCGAGGCGCAGGGCGAGGAGCACCGCCTCGTCGTTGCCGAAGGCGTCCTGGAAGCGGCGGTGGGCGACGAGGGCCGGGTCGTCCTCGAGGAACCAGATCTCGATCCCGTTGTCGACCGGGGCCGCGTCGAGGTCCCAGCCGACGGCGCGGCCGTAGCTCACCCACGAGGCGACGAGCGCGAGGCCGAGGAGGAGGAGCGAGGCGAGCCGGTGGTGCGCGATGGTCCGGACGCAGCCCTCGGCGAGGCGCCGGGAGGCCGTCACGCCCGCGGCAGGCGGCCCGACGTCGACGCCAGGACCGGCAGGGGCTCACGCGCGGGCGGGGTCGTCGCCTCCGGCTCGAGGAACCAGGTCAGCTCCTCGCGGAAGCCGAGCGGCTCGCCGCCCCCCGGCTCGAGCCCGTAGCGCAGGGCGGGGTCGGCCACCCGCGAGGCGGGGAAGTGGGCCGTGCCGAAGACCACGTCCCACACGGTCAGCGTGCTGCCGTAGTTGCCCTGGCGGCCGACGGCGTGGTGGACGCGGTGGTAGGCGGGGTTGACGATCAGCCGGTCGAGCGGCCCGAGCGAGTAGTCGAACGACGCGTGCTGGTAGGTGTTGGCGAGCGAGTAGAAGAGCAGGTAGGTCTGCAGGGCGGCGGGCGAGAAGCCCAGGACCACGAGCGCCGCGCTCATGAACGTGCCGGTCACGACGACCTCGAGCGGGTGCGTGTGCGTGACGAGCCAGACCGAGTAGCGGCTCTCGCGGTGGTGCTGGAAGTGGAAGCGCCAGAGGAACGGGTCGTGGTGCTTGGCCCAGTGCGCGACCCAGTTGAGGAGCTCGGCCACGAGGACGCAGGCCGTGACCTCGAGGGCGAACGACCCGTCCCAGCGGAGGAGGCGCGGGAGGACCCCGGCGAGGGCGTCGGAGGTGAGGCGCACGAGGCTGATCGCGACGAGGGCGGCGACCAGGAAGCTCCAGTTGCGGCGGACCCGGCCGGGGTCGCCCCAGGTCGAGCTGCGGAAGCGGGCCGAGCGCAGCTCGAGCCCGATGAGGGCGAGGAGGCCGACCGAGGCGATGGAGTGGTAGAGGACGGGGTCCACGGCCGGGGTGGCGCAAGACCCGCGCCGCGGCAAGTCGTTGGGGGCGTGATCGGGTTCAACCGGCCTCCGGAAATCGTCTCGTTTCAGTCTCAGCCCGGAAGACCTCGGGCCAGAAGTCGCCCCGGTGCAGGCCCGGCGGCTTGATCGCCCCGGCGGGGGTCCCGCGGGCGACGAGCGCCGCCTCGTGGCGGCGGGCGCCGTCGGTCACCGGCCAGGCGACGACCGGGCCGAGCTGACCGAGGCCGCGGCAGTAGGCGTAGTGCGGGTTGGCCTGGAGCCGGCGCTCGAGGGCCTCGGCCAGGCGGTCGGCGTCGCCCCGGCGCGGCTCGACGAACAGGGCGTACCGGCGCTCGGCCTCGAGCGGCGCGACGAGCGCGAACGCGGCCTCGACCTGCGCGTCGGCGAGCGCGGCCGCGAGGGCCGCCTCGACGAAGCCGGGCGAGAGCTTCTCGCCGGCGAGGTCGGAGACGCCGTCGAGGCGCCCGAGGAAGCGCACGGTCGGGGTGGCCTCGACCCGGCCCGTGACCTCGACCTCGTCGCCGAGCCGGTAGCGGTGGAGCCCCCCGGCCGTGGAGAGGAGCGGCGCGTAGCGGCGGCCCGGCTCGGCCTCGTGCGGGAGGACGGCCGGCCCGGCGCCGTCCGTCGGCTCGAGCTCGAGCAGGTGCGACGCGACGGCGAGGACGGTGCCCTGGTCGCACAGGGGGAACGAGACCACGCCCTCGGTGGCGAGCAACCCCTTGCCCTGGACCTCGACCCCGGGCGGCAGCCTGCGGCGCAGGGCGGGCAGGAGGCGGGCGGCGGGGCCGTCGGTCCAGCAGCTCACGAGCGCCAGGCGCGGCCAGAGGTGCGCGAGGTCGAGGCCGCCCCGCGTGGCCTCGAGCAAGGTGCGGGCGCGGTCCGGGCGGGCCGGCGGGGCGAGCGCCGCGGGCGCCTCGCCGCCGGGCGGCGTGAGCGTCCCGCGGGCGAGGTCGTGGGCGAGGCGCTCGGCGTGGGCCTCGAGCGCGTCGAGGAGGAGCAGGAGGAAGCTCGGGCTCCACACCGAGAGCAGCGCCAGGCGCGGGTCGGCCGCGAGGTGCAGGAGGCTCACGTAGCGGCAGGCGTCGAGCGACGGCAGGCGCGCCACCTCGGGGGGCACCGGCAAGAGGACGCGGAGGAGCCGCCGCACGGGGGCCGGGAAGTACTCGGTGTCGTCGTCGAGGCCGACGCGCGCGCCCCCGGGCGAGCGCTCGTGGCGCGGGCCGGCGGGCGAGATCGACCAGTAGGCGCTGCCGCCGAGGAGCGCCGGGCGGCGCGAGAGCAGGTCGTGGAGCCACGGGCCGGTCGCGGCCGAGAACTCGGCCAGGAGCTCCGGGGTGTAGGGCACGTGCTTCGCCGCGCGCGTCGACCCGCTCGAGCGCTCGAACAGGGCGGGCGCCCCCGGGGCGAGCACGTCCGGCTCGCCCTGCCACGCGCGGTCGAGCCACGGCGTCAGCGCGTCCCAGCCGCGCGCGGGCACCGCCGCCTGGTAGTCGGCGAGCGTGCGCGCGCGGTCGAGGCCGTGCTCGCGGCCGAAGGCCGTCCCGCGCCCTCGCGCGAGGACCGCCGAGAGCCGCTCGGCCTGCGCCGTGGCCGGGTCCCTCGCGGCCCTGGCGAACCGCCGGGCCGCCCCGCGCAGGGTGGCGCGGTAGGCGCGGTTGGCGAGGTGGAGGACCAGCCGCCGCCCGCGCATCAGCGACGCGCCCGCGGAACGTCGGGGCGCAGCCTGCTGCGCCCGTCGGCCAGGACGCCCCGCCCGCGCACTACCGCGCCGCCCGCCGCCCGGCGCGGGTGAGGTTGTCGAGCGAGACCTCCGTCAGGCACACGAGCTCGTCGCCGCGCACGTGACCGGGGTTCTTCTCCAGGAAGAAGCGCACGTGCGGGTTGGCCTCGCGGTTGGACGGGACCTCGAGCAGGTGCGGCCGCAGGACCTGCGGGACCGCCAGGCGCACGACGCCGTCCTCGGGCACGTACTGGTCACCGAACAGGTGCGTCGCGAGGGCGTGCATCAGCGCCTGCGTCGCGGGCGGCGTGGGCGCGTCGTGGCGCGGGAAGAACTCGCGGTAGAAGACGGGCAGGAAGCGGTAGGTGCGGAAGCCCGAGCAGATCAGGAGCCAGTAGAGGCGCCGCGCCTCCTCGAGCCCGCGCCCGAGCTCGAGCACGGCGTGGATCCAGGCGCGCGAGAGGGCCGAGCGCGTCCAGGCGGACGGGTCGACGATCGTGTCGCCGGAGTAGACCAGCCCCACGACCTCGCCCGCGTGCTCCACCTCCTCGAGCAGCAGGGTGGTGAAGCCGTAGAGGACGGGCGCCGGCCCCGGGTCCTCGAGCAGCAGCACCCAGTTCTTCCCCGCGAGGTCGGCCTCGAACTGGGCCGGGGTGACGCCGTCGAAGTGGCGCGCGAGGAGCCCCTGCATGGCGTCGCGCTCGCCCGCGGTGAGCGCCTCGCGCCGGACCAGCCGCCCGCCGGTGTCGTTCACAGGAGCGCCGCCTCGATCCACGCCGGCCGGTCGTCGAGCGCGGCGACCGCCGCCGCGCCGTCCTCCCAGTGGACCGCATAGAGGACGCTCGGGTAAGGGCGGTGGGGAAAGCCGCGCGCGACCTCGAACAGGGGCCCCGCCGGGTCGAGGGCCAGCGTGACCAGGTCGTGGCGGCCGCGCGCGTCGCGCAGGGCCCGCGCGAGGAGGGCCCGGGCCACGGCCGGGTCGTCGTCGTCGACGGCGAGGTGCGAGAGGAAGGCGTCGCGCAGGGCCGCCCCGGCCCGCGGCAGGCGCGGCGTGCCGAGCAGCGGCGCGAGCAGGTTGGCGACCGGCCGGGCCCAGGCCATCCGCCGCGAGTAGCCGACGACGCGCGTCTGCTTGTAGGCCCTCTGGTCCCACACGGCGGCGCAGCCGACGACCTCGGCGCCGCGCAGGGCCACGACGAAGTCCTCGGGCGCGAGGCCGCGCGCGCGCTCGGGGCAGGCCAGGTCGGCGGCCGTCCAGCGGGGCGCGAACTGGTAGCGCCTGGCGTTCCGCTGGAGGCAGGCGGCGACCGCCTCGAGCAGGGCCGGCTCGCCCCTGCGGAGCGTCACGCCGGTCGGCGGGCGGCCGCGCCGGCGTCCGGGCGGGCAGACCAGGCTCACGAACCGGCCCCGGAGCGCGTAGGTCGGCAGGCCCCTGAGGCCGCGCTCGAGGATCCGCCGGGCGGGGGCGTTGCCCTCGAAGATCGCGGTCGTGTAGAGCGCCGGCCGCCGCGGGTCCTGGTCGTGCGCCCGGCGCAGGTCGGCGTAGCCGCCGACGAGGATCGCCTTGCCGCCGCGGTGGGCGGGGTCGGTGCGCAGCTGCCCCAGGTAGCCCACGCGCGCCGTGGCGCCGTTCACGAAGCCGTCGCGCGCCGAGCGCGTGCCCATGGAGATCACCGCGCCGGTCGGCCGGTCGCGGCACACGAGCACCTGCGCCTCGTCGCCCTCGATCGTCAGGCCGAGGAAGAAGTCCGGCTCGCGCTCCATGGCCAGGCGGATGTCGCCCTCCATGGGCGCCTCGCGCAGGAGCCGCCGCAGCCGCGGCTCGTCCTCGCGGGTGGCCAGCCCGAACGCGAGGTCGGTGCTGCGCCGGGGCGGCGAGGGCGGGTCGGGGCGGGCGTCCATCAGCGGGCCAGCATCGCGGAGCGCAAGCGGCCGCGCTACCTGGACGGGGCCACCGGCTCGTCGGTGACCGTCACGGCTCCAGCCGCGTCGATCGCGACCAGGCGCGAGGTGCCGTCCATCCGACTCTGGTGGATGTGGCGCTTCCCGGTGTCGTGCACCAGGCCCCCGCGCCGGAACCGGAGGCCGGTCAGGACCAGGTCGTACGGCGCGCGTCGCTCGATCCGGAGCACCTCGCCCGGCGCGAGCGCCGCGCGCTCCTCGACCACGACCTCGCTCGTCCCGTCCTCGACGTAGTTGACCACCTCGGCCCGCACGTCGAGCAGGACGTCGCCCGAGTCGTTTCGGATGGCGATGACCGAGGGCGCCCGCTTCGTGATCGCCAGCACCTGGATGGCGACGCCCGGGGCGAGGAGGAGCCCCACGAGGGCGGCCCAGAGCCTTCTTGAGCTCCGTGGGGCGCGCTGCTCCGCCATGTGCCCACCTGCCCTGTCGGTCGCGACGGTAGCGTCGGGCCAGCACCATGACGAGACGCCGCCGTCGACACTGGCGAGACTACCGCACGGAGCGCGGCGCGCGCCCCATCCGGAAGTTCAGGACGGGCTCTCGGCCGCGGACAAGGCCGAGGTCGTGGCCGCGATGAAGGAGGTCGCGCTCGAGGGCCTCTCGGCGGCGCGTCACCTGAGAGGCGACGTCTACGAGGTCCGAGCGGAGGGCGCCGAGCTCAGTTACCGGATCCTCTTCGCCGCCGAGGGGAAGTTCGAGCAGATCCTTCTTTCGCTGGTCGCCTTCGAGAAGAAGACGCAGAAGACCCCACCACGGCAGATTCGCCTGGCCGAGACGCGGCTGGCTGATTGGCGTGGCCGGGGAGAGGCGAAGGGGAAGCGCACGCACCGGACTTTGATGTGATAGCGTGCGAGCTATAGGCTAGAGCGCGAGGTCAAGCATGGCCCGGCGAGGATCAAGGGCAGCACCCGAGGACTTCCTCGACGAGGTCGTGCGGGACGAGGCCAGGCGGACCCCCGAGTTCCCGGCCATGGTCGAGGCCGCGCTCGAGCGACGGAGGCTCGCCGCCGAGCTGGCCCGGGCGCGCGGCCGGCTGAAGCTCTCGCAGGTCGACGTGGCCCGGCGGATCGAGACCGCGCAGTCCGTGATCAGCAAGCTCGAGGCAGGTGGGGACGTGAAGGTCTCTACGCTGCTGAGATACGCGGACGCGCTCGGGCTGAAGGTCGCCCTCGTCCGGCCTCGCCCGAAGGCCGCGCGGCGGGCCTGAGGGCGTTGTGGCACGCTGGACCATCCGGCGGGGCGACGGCGGGGTGGATGTGATCCACGACGAGGCGTCGCTGCTGGACGCGCTCGACCGGATCGTCGCTGGCGGCGCGTGCTCGAACTTCGACCTGGTGGCCCCGTCGGGTGACGAGCTCACGGTGGTCGTCCTCGACGAGGTGGCCGCCGCGTCGTTCACGCGGGCGGACCGCCAGCCGCCCTACCTCTCGGCGCTCTCCCACAGCCCCCCGGCGATCGACCCCGAGGACCTCGACGACGAGGGCTGCGTGCCGTTCGATCTCGACGGCTCCTACTCGCCGGTCCCCCCCGAGGAGTGCATCACGACGGCGGAGATGCGCCGCCTGTGCGCCGACTTCTTCCGGACCGGCGACCTCCCCGTTGGCTGGCGCTGGCGCGAGCACTGAGCGCGCGGTGGAACCAGCGCCTCGGGCCTGGTGAAATGCCCCCGTGACGCCGCCCGCCGCCTCCGCCGACCTGGCCCCCTCCGCCGCAGCCCCGCCCGCGCCCGCCGCCTGGGAGTGGCCGCGGCGGGGCGACCCGCGGCTGCCGTTCGCGGCGATCCTCACCCTCTACTGCCTGCTCGGCGTCACGGCGCTGGGCTTCAACCGCTCCTGGGCGCAGATGCTCGTGGTCGTCGGCGCCGGGTGTCTGCTCGACGTGGCGCTCGCCTGGTCGGTCCGCGGGCGCAAGGTCGTCCCGCTCAGCGCCTACATCTCCTGCTGCTCGCTGGCGCTCCTCCTCAACTACAGCCACGGGTCGCCCTGGCTGCTCGTGCCGGTCCTCCTGGCGATCGGCTCGAAGTTCCTGCTCACGGTCGGCGGCCGGCACGTCTTCAACCCGTCCATGTTCGGCGTGGCCGTGTCGCTCCTCGTCACGGGCGACCTCGTGACGACCGCGCCCGCCTACCAGTGGGCCGGCGGGTCGTGGGCCATGTCGGCGTTCATCGTCATGGCCGGGCTGAGCCTGTTCGTGTTCCGCATCGGCCGCGGCTGGCTGATCTGCTCCTTCCTGGTCTTCTACGCCCTGCAGACCGCCTTCCGCGCCTGGGTCATGCGCCACCACCTGCCGCCCGAGATGCTCTTCCTGGGCACGCTGGGGTCGCCGCCCTTCTTCATCTTCACCTTCTACATGCTCACCGACCCGGCCACCTCGCCGCCCTCGCCGAAGAAGCAGGTGCTCCTGGCGCTCGCCATCACGGTCGTCGACCTGTGGCTGCACACCAAGGAGAGCGTGTTCACGTTCTTCTACGCGGCGCTCTTCTGCGCCACCGTCCGCTTCCTCTGGCTCCAGGCCGCCGCCCTCCGGCGCGACGGCCCGCGCGCGCGCGCGGCCGCCTTCTTCAGCCCCGAGTACCTGCGCGGGCTGGCGATCGTCCTCACCCTCGCCGGCCTCGTCGCCGTGGCCGTGCAGGGGACCAAGGTCAGCATCCCGCCCGGCTGGGACCCGGGCCTGCGCTTCGAGCGCCTCGGCCCCGAGCGCACGGGGATCGACGTGGCCATGGGCGACATGCTCGAGCGCACCGACCCGCGGGTGGCGCACATCGCCAAGTGGATCCTGTCGGTGGGCGACGCGGTGGCCGTGGCCGACGTCGACCTCGACGGCCGCATGGACCTGTTCTTCACCAACGTCCTCAAGGCCGACGGGGACCGCTGCGCGCTCTACCGCAACGTCGGCGGCATGCGCTTCGAGCGGGTGCCCTTGCCCGAGGTCGCCCGCCACCAGACCGACTACCGCATCCACGGCGCGCCCGCGGGGGCGACGTTCTGCGACTGGGACGGCGACGGCGACCCCGACCTGGTGCTCGCCATGGGCTTCGGGCGCACGCGCTTCCTGAGGAACCGGATGGTCGAGGACGGCGTGCTGTCCTTCGAGGACGTCACCGACCAGCTCGGGATCGACGAGCACACGGTCAGCCTCGCCGCGACCTTCCTCGACCTCGACCGCGACGGGCGCCTCGACCTGCTGCTCACCAACGCCCTGCCGACGCACCTGCCCGGCTACGACCGGCCGACGCCGCTGAACATCTTCGACCTGCCGCCGCCCGAGCACGAGGGCGACCGGCGCGCCCTGGCGTTCATGCACGACGGCTGGCACGACGCGGCCAACGGCGGGCTGAACCTCCTCTTCCGCGGGCGGCCCGACGGCACGTTCGAGCGCCTCGACCCGGCGGCGATGGGCCTCACGGAGACGCGCTGGTCGCTGGCCGTGGGCACGGCCGACCTCGACCGCGACGGCTGGACCGACCTCTACATCGCCAACGACTTCGGCCCCGACGAGCTCTACCTCAACCGCGGCGGCCGCTTCGAGTCGATCAAGGGCAAGCTCTTCGCCGACATCGGCCGCGACACCTACAAGGGGATGAACGTCAGCGTCGCCGACTTCGACCGCAACGGCTGGCTCGACGTCTACGTGTCGAACGTCCACCACGCGCTCCAGGCCGAGGGCAGCCTCCTGTGGATGACCCGGCCGTCGAAGGACCCGCGGCGGCCGACCTTCACCGACGAGGCCACGCAGCGGGGCGCCCTCAACGAGCGGCGCTTCGGCTGGGGCGCCGCCGCGGGCGACCTCGACCTCGACGGCTGGCCGGACATCGTGCAGGCCAACGGCATGGTCGACGACCGCCTCGACCGGCGCTTCGACGCGCCGCAGGGCTGGTTCACGTGGCTGTTCCGCGACCACCGCGACTACTGGTACGTGAACCACAAGCTCATGCAGTCGGGGCCGGAGCTGCACACCTACGCCGACATGTGGGGCGACATCCGCGGGCGGACGATCTACCCGAACGAGGCGCGGCGCGTGTACATGAACCGCGGCGCGGCCGGCGAGGCCAGGTTCGTCGACGTGGCCGCCCTCGTCGGCGTGGCCGACCCCGACAACTCGCGCGGCGTGGCGCTCGTCGACCTCGACGACGACGGCGACCTCGACCTCGTGATCACCAACCAGCACGGCCCGCCGTCGATCTACGAGAACACGCTGCGCAGCCCGGACGACCCGGACCGGGGCCCCTCGTTCGTCGGCATCCGCCTGGTGGGCAACGGCACGACGACCCACCGCGAGGCGCTCGGCACGCAGGTCGTCGTCACGACCCCCGACGGCGAGCAGGTGCAGGAGCGCGCGCTGCTCACCGGCTTCTCCGGCCAGGGCGACCCGCGCCTGCTCTTCGGGCTGGGCGCTCACCGCGGGCCGGTCGAGGTGACGATCCGCTGGTACGGCGGCGACGAGCAGCGCCTCGTCCTCGAGCCGAACCGCTACCACGTCGTGCGACAGCCGGAGCGCCCGTGAGCGCAGGGCTGGGCGCGGCCAGCCAGGTGGCGATCGCGGTCTCGGGCGCGGGGACGGCGCTCGCGGGCGCGCTCTACCACCGGCGGCAGAACCGGCCCGGCGCCCGCCTGGGCGGCGCGATCTCGCGCGCCAAGGCGGTGTGGCTCGCCTACGCCGTGTTCCTGTGGTTCTTCCTGGCCCCGATCCTCGCCCTGAGCGACGCCGTGGCCCCGCCCGCGCGGGCGCTCCTCGGCGCGTTCGCGGCCTTCATGTGGCTGCGGGGCGTGCTCGAGCTCGTGCTCCTCTTCTGGACGCGGAGCTGGACGCCGCCCATGGGGATCGCCCACGACCTGGCCTGCCTCGTCCTGCTGGCCGGGGGCGGCCTCTGGCTGCGCGAGGACCTCGCCGCGCTCGACCGCTCGTTCGACCGCTGGACGCTGGCGCTGCTCGCCGCCGTCGCCGTGAGCCTCGTGTGCGAGGTGATCTACGCCCTCACCTTCCACCGCCTCGTCGGCGGCAGGACGAAGGGCGACGAGGCGGTCTGGTTCGCCCCCGAGGACGACCCGACCTTCCGCGCGATCAACCGGCTGACGGCCGCGCTCAACGCGCCGCAGGTCGTCTTCCTCCTCCTCTTCCTGGGGGTGTGCTTCGATGCGCTCTGAGCCCCTCGTCGCCGCGCCGCCCGCCGCGCGCGCCCCGCTCGACCTCGAGGCCGAGGCCGACCTGGCCCGCTGCGGCGCGCTCAAGGACTTCTGGTACGTCGCCTGCCTCGCGTCGGAGCTGACGACCCGCCCGCTCGGCCGCGAGGTCCTGGGCGTCCCGATCGTCCTCTTCCGCGACCAGGCGGGCGCCCCGCGCGCGCTCCGCGACCGGTGCCTCCACCGCCACGCGCGCCTCTCCGCCGGCGTCGTGGTCGACGGGCGCCTGTGCTGCCCCTACCACGGGTGGACCTACGACGGCGCCGGGCGCTGCGTCGAGGTGCCGTCGCTCGGCCCGGCGCAGCGCGGCCAGGCGCTCGACGCCGACGGTCACGCGAGGGCCGGCCTGCACCTGGCGCCGTGCGACGTCGGGCGCCTCGAGGCCTTCCCGACGCTCGAGCAGGACGGCCTGGTCTACGTCTACCCCGGCGGGGACCCGGCGCGCGCCCGCCGCCCGGCCTTCCGCGTGCCGCGCTGGCAGGAGCCCGGCTGGACGACCTACTTCATGGTCACCTGGTTCCCGAACGGGGTGACGAACCTCGTCGAGAACTTCATGGACGTGCCGCACACGGTGTTCGTCCACCGCGGCTGGTTCCGCGACCGCGCCCGCCGCCGCGTGCCGGCCACGGTCGAGCGCCGCCAGGGCGAGGTGCTCGTCACCTACCACCAGCGGGAGGACGTCGTCTCGGGCCTCGGGCGCCTGTTCAACCCGCGCGGCCGGCCCATGACCCACACGGACCACTTCTTCAGCCCGAACGTCACACGCGTCGACTACGGCTTCGGCGACACGAGCGGCTTCGTGATCAACTCGCAGTGCACGCCGGTCGGGCCGACGTCGACGTGGGTCTACACGGCGATCTCCTACCGCCTGCCGCTCGACCTGCCCGGCGCGCTCGTCGCGCGCGCCCTGCGGCCGCTCGTGAAGTGGTACACGACGCAGGTGATCCGCCAGGACGTCGACATCATGGGCGTCCAGCGCGACGGCCTCCAGCGCGGCGGCCTGCCGATCGACTTCAGGAGCACCGAGGCGGACCTGCTGCACGCCGACATCGAGGCCTACCGCGGCTGGCTCCTCGCCGGCGCCCCGGGCGCGCCGCCGGCCGACGCCCGGCGGGACATCGCCTTCTGGATCTGAAGCGCCCGCCGCCCGGGACACCTCTGACCCCAGGTGACCCCGCGTCTCCATGGCTTCGGGCGTGGCACCGGCCTTGCACCCCCTGGCCTGAGCCCGCGGGGGAGCGACGGGAGGTCGTGATGGCGACGCAGTACACCACCGAGCGAGAGCCGCGCGTCGAGACGACCGCGGAGCCCACCTTCAGCATGGCGGCGATCGCGGCGGTCGTGTGCGCCGTGGCCAGCTTCTTCACCGGGGCGGCGCTGGGCGTGATCCTGGCCCTCGCCGCGATCGTGCTGGGCATCGTCGGCGCCCTGGCGGCCCTGGGCCCCGGGACCCGCGGCGGCGTGATGAGCATCGCGTCGATCTTCGCCGGCGCGGCCGGCGCGGTCGCCGCCGTCGTCCGGCTGATCATGTACCTCGCCGGCGCCTGACGCGCGTGCCATCATGTGGGGCGGCGACCGCCCCATGACCACGCCCTCGCTCCTCGCGCGTCCCGCCGTCGCGCGCCCCGCCCCGGCGGGGCGCGCCCGCCGCGGCCCGCATCCCGCGGGGCTGGGGAGCCTCCTCACCGCGACCTACTCGGTCCTCCTGGCGCTCCTGGCCGGCGCGGGGTCGTCCCCGCGCGCGGCCGCCGGGGCGGTCGACCCCGCGGGCGCGCGCCGGACCGACGAGGCGCAGCTCCAGGCCGCGCCGACGCTGCACGCCGACGACCCGGGCCTGGCCTCCGCGCCCGCCCGGGAGGCGCCCTCGCGCGAGTCGCTCTCCTTCGCCGCGCCCCCGCGGCCCACCTCGCTCACGACGCCCGCCGCGCGGCCCCGGGCCGCGGCCGGGCGTCGTCGTCGTCCGGATCGGCGGCGCCGCCGGCCGATCTCGGCGCGGGCCCCTCCTTCGACCTGAGGTCTCTCGTCTCGCCGTCGCCCCGGCCACGCCGGGTCGCCGCGCCGCGCGTCCGGGCCCTCGCCTCGCCCCGGCCGCGCCCGCGCCCGCGGAGCGTCCGCGCGCGCCCCCGCCCCGAGACACCTCGACGAAGGAACCGAGACCCATGTCGAACACCGAGACCCCGCCCACGCCCGGGAGCGGCTCGACGTCGCTCCTCCTCTGGTGCGTGCCCGCGATCCTGCTCGCGGTCACGTGCATCGTGCTGCTGATCGTGCAGCGCAACGGCTGAACCAACGCCGCAGGCCGCCCGGGAACGTCCCGGGCGGCCTGCGGCGGTCCTGCTGTGGTGTGATCGACGGCTGCGGCCGCGGATGCGAGTCCGTCCCGGCGCCTCACCACCGTCCCCTGAGACGTCGTGCTTCGCACGACGGGGCGATGCGGCGCGCGCGCGGGTCGTAGGATCAGGGCGATCGATACGACCCCCCCCCCCCCCCCCCGCCTCGCCTCGGCCTCCGCGGCCTCGCCTCGCTGGTGGCTTCGTTCCTCCCGTGATCATGGCGGAGCGGGCGCGGTTGCCGTGCCGAGGACGCCGCATCGATCGTGCAGCGCGACGGAACCAACGCCGCAGGCCGCCCGGGAACGTCCCGGGCGGCCTGCGGCGGTCCTGCTGTGAGGAGCGGGCCGGGCCGCGCGATCGCGCGCGGCGCCGGGCCCGCGGGGGTGGATCGTCTAGTAGGTGCGGGAGCGCTCGTCCTGGCGCTCCTGGCGCTGACGGCGGGCGGCCTCCTGGCCGGCCTTGAACTCCTCGAGGGTCAGGCTGCCGTCGCCGTTCGTGTCGAGCTGCGCGAAGCGCTCCTGGGCCGAGGGACGCGCGCCGCCCTCGCCGCCGCGGCCCCGACGGCCCTCGCCGCCCTCGCCGCCCTCGCCACGGCCCCGGCCGAACCCGCGGCCCTCGCCGCCCTCGCCGCCGCGCGGGCCGCGGCCCATGCCGCCCTGCATGTTCGCCAGCTCCTCGGCGGTGACGGCGCCGTCCTTGTCGGCGTCGGCCATCTCGAAGATGCGCCTGGCGCCGGCCGCGAGCTCGTCGATCGACAGCTTGCCGTCGCCGTCCTGGTCACGGGCGGGCATCATCATCATGCCCCGGCCGCCCGGCTGCTGCGCGGCCTCGAACTCCACCACGCACACCTTGCCATCGCCGTTCTTGTCCATGGCGCGGAAGCTCTCCTCCGCCATGAGGTCCTGGTACTCGGCGATGCTGAGGAAGCCGTCGCCGTCCTTGTCGCCCAGCTCGATCTGGTACTCGGCCCAGGCCATGATCTCGGCCATGGTCACCTTGCCGTCGCCGTCCACGTCGTAGCGGGCCAGGAAGGGGTGCGGCTCGCTCTGGGCGAGCGTGAGGCCGGGGGTCGCGGCCAGCGCGGCCGCGGCCGCGAACCAGCAAAAGGACTTACGCATGGGTGTCTCCTCTGTTCCTTCGGTAAGGTGAAGACTGCGCGGCGGGACCCCGGATACACAGGCCTCTCCGAGGAGGTCCGGCCGGCCGGGGTTCACAGCGCGCCGAGGCTCGTCGTATGAGCCGTCGCGGGCGAGGCTGATGGGCGTGAGCGACACGGACGACCTCGAGCGGCGGGTGCACGACGGCGACCGTCAGGCCCTGGGCGACCTGTTCGCCCACCACCGGGCGCGCCTCGAGGCGATCGTCGCCCTGCGCCTCGACGCGCACCTGCGCGGGCGGCTCGACCCCGCGGACGTGCTGCAGGAGGCGTGGCTCGACATCACGCGCCGCTTCGACGAGTGGCGGCGGAGCCCGCAGCCCATGCCGCTTTTCCTGTGGATGCGCTTCCTCGCCGTGCAGAAGCTCCTCGAGCTGCACCGGCGCAACGGCGCGCGCCAGCGCGACGCCCGCCGCGAGGTGCCGCTCCACGCCGGCCCGTCGGCGTCGACCGCGTCGGTCGCCGAGCACCTCGCCGGCAGCTTCTCGTCGCCCAGCCAGGGCCTCGCGAAGAAGGAGGTCCTGGCGCGCGTGCAGGACGCGCTCGAGGGGCTCGACGAGATCGACCGCGAGGTGCTGATCCTGCGCCACTTCGAGGAGCTCTCGAACAACGAGGTCGCGCAGGTGCTCGGGATCACCAAGGCCGGGGCGAGCAACCGTTACGTGCGCGCCCTCAAGCGCCTGCGCGAGGCCATGGAGGCGGCGTCGTGACCGACACGGCGCCCGACCCGACCACCCCCGACGCCGCCGACTCCTCGGGCGACGGCGACGACGAGCGCGACCCGGTCGACCTCCTCGCCGAGGAGGCGGTCGAGCGCCTGCGCCGCGGCGAGGCGCCGTCGATCGCGGAGTACGTGGCGCGCCGGCCCGACCTCAAGGACGAGATCGAGGCGCTCTTCCCCGCGCTGTTCCTCATGGAGCGCGCGCGCCGCGAGTCGCGCGGCCCGGGCGCCCCGGGCGCGAAGCCGCCGGAGCGGCTGGGCGACTTCCGGATCGTGCGCGAGCTCGGCCGCGGCGGCATGGGGATCGTCTACGAGGCCGTGCAGGAGTCGCTCGGGCGGCGCGTGGCCCTGAAGGTCCTGCCGGCCGGCTCGGGCCCGGGGCGGGCGACCGAGCGCTTCCGGCGCGAGGCCCAGGCGGCGGCGACGCTCCATCACACGCACATCGTGCAGGTCTTCGGCGTCGGCGCCCAGGACGGCCTCCTCTACTACGTCATGCAGCTCGTCCCCGGGCGCAGCCTCGAGCAGCTCCTCGACGCCGGCCAGGGGGCGCCGCTCGAGCCGCGCCGCGCGGCGCGGCTCGGCGCGCAGGTGGCGCGCGGCCTGGCGCACGCCCACGCGCGCGGCGTGCTCCACCGCGACGTCAAGCCCGCCAACGTCCTCGTCGACGCGGAGGACGCCGCCTACGTGGCCGACTTCGGCCTGGCCAAGCTCCTGGGCGAGGAGGAGGGCCTCACCGACCCGGGCGACGTCGTCGGCACCATGCGCTACATGCCGCCCGAGCGGCTCGACGGGCAGGCCGACGCGCGCGGCGACGTCTACGGCGCGGGGCTCGTCCTGCACGAGCTGATCACCGGCGCGCGCGTGTTCGCCGGGATCGAGCGAGACTCGGTCCTGCGGGCGATCCGCGAGGTCGGACCGGGCGCGCCGCGGGCGCTCCGGCCGGAGCTGTCGAAGGACCTCGAGACGATCGTGCTCAAGGCGACGGCGCGCGACCCGCGCGACCGCTACGCCACGGCCGACGCGCTGGCCGACGACCTCGAGCGCTGGCTCGAGGACCGGCCGATCGCCGCCCGGCGCGCCGGCCCGCTCGAGCGCGGCTGGCGCTGGTGCCGCCGCAACCGCGCGCTGGCGGCGCTCTCGGCCGTCGCCGCCGCGTCGGTGGTCGTCGCCGCGGCCACCGGCTGGGCGGGCTACGTGGCCACGACCGGGGCCCTGGCGCGGGAGTCGGCGCGGCGCGCCGAGGCCGAGGCGGCCACGCGCCGGGCCGAGGAGAACGAGCGCCTGTCGCTCGGCGCGCTCGAGGGGATCTTCGACGCGCTGGCCGGCAACGAGCGCCTCGGCCCGCGCGGGCCGTCGTTCACGGACGACCAGGAGGACGAGGTCCGCCTGCTCCAGACCGTGCTCTCCTTCTACGACAGCTTCGCCGCGCGCAACCAGACCGACCCGCGCCTGCAGCTCGAGGCGGCGCGCTCCTACCGCCGCGTGGGCCTCCTCCGCGCGCGCCTGGGCGAGGCCAGCGAGGCGGCGGCGGCCTACGCCATGTCCATCGAGCGCCTGGAGGGGCTGCTCGAGCGCGGCCCCGCCGACGCCCACTACGCGCAGGAGCTGGCGATCACGCTCCTCGACGCGTCGCTCGTCCTGCCCGACGGCGACCCCGCCGCCGCGGCCGTGGCCGAGGCCCGCGCCCGGCGAGCGCGCGAGGCGCTCGCCGCCCTGCCGGCGCCGCGCGCGGAGCTCGTCGTCGTCGCCGGCGCGCGCCACGCCCTGGCGCTGGCCCGCGTCGGCCGCGAGGACGAGGCGCGCGCGGCGCTGGACGCGGCCGCGGCCGGACGCGACGCCTTGCCGCGCGCCGACGCCGCGCAGGGCCCGCCGTCGGGGCGGCAGCTCGTCGTGAGCCCGCACGCCCTCGTCGGCGGCGAGCTCCTGCGCGCGTCGGAGGCGCTGGCGGACGCCCTCGCCGCCCGGGGCGCGCACGCGGACGCCCTGTCGCTGCTGGAGGCGGGGCTGCAGGAGCTCGCGAGAGGGCGGAGCCCCGGCGCCCGGCGCACGCAGCTCCGGCTGCTCGAGCGCGCGGCCGCGAGCCTGCGAGCGCTCGGCCGCGAGGCCGAGGCGGCCGAGGCCGAGCGCCTGGTCGAGGAGGGGCGCCGCGGGTGGCAGGGCGACGGCGAGCGGCGCCCGGCCGGCGGCCCGGAGGGCGGCGACCGGCGCCCCGGGCGCGGGCGCCCGCGCGGGTAGCTCAACCGCGCGCCCGGCGGGCCGCCTCGACGCCCACGTCGCCCGCCAGCCACACGCGCGTGCGCGACGGTCCGAGCTCCAGGTGCGTCCAGCGCGTCACGAACCCCGCGCGCTCCTCGAGCACCCGGATGTCCGACCAGGGGACGAGGAGGTCCGGGTGGCCCGGGCGGAAGGGGAGGAGGACGGCCAGGAACAGGCCCTCGTCGGCCGCGGCCGCGACGAGGCAGTGGTTGTAGTTCACGAACCTGCCGAGCCGCCCGGAGACGAAGCGCCGCACCCCGTCGGGGCGCGAGAGGGCGCGGTGGTCGCGCGCCAGGAGCGACCAGCCGCCGGCGAGGGCGAGGACGACGAGGATCCCGACCCACAGGAAGGGGAACAGGAGGAAGGGCAGGAGGTCGGTCGGGTCCATCACCACCAGCGTACCCCGGGGCGCGCGGGCGCGGCCGGGGCTAGCCTCGACTCCACGATGGACGCTTCGCCCCCGCCGCTCCCCGCCGCCGTCCGCTGGCTGCTGATCGTGCTCCTCCCGGCGGCGGGCTTCGTCGCGGGCGCGGTCGGGGCCTCCGCGGTCTTCCCCGTGGCCTCGGCCGGCGCGCTGGCCGTCCTGGCCCTGTTCGCCGGGATCACCGGGGCGGCGACGCTCCTGGCCCTCGGCCTCGCCCTCGCGCCCTGGCTGCCGGCGGTCGATCAGGGCGCCCCGGGCGACCTCGATGACGGCGTGCCTCCTGCTTCCCACCCCGCCGACGTGGGCTGGGTCGGTCCCGCCGCGGCGGTGCTCATGGGCGTGGGGATCGGGGTCGTGCTGGGCCTCGGGCTGCTGCGCCCGGAGCAACGCTACCATCGCTTCGACTTCGACACCTGGACCCGACCGTTCGCGTTCGTGGTGCTCGCGGCGGTGGGCGCCACGGCGCTCCTGCTACAGGTCCACCCGCCGCGAGGTCTCGAGGTCGCCCCTGGCGCGCACGCGCCGCTCCACCGGCTCGTCGCGCGCATCTTCATCCGGGGCACCCTCGCCGGCACGAGCGTGGCGTTCGCCGGCGGCCTGGCCGCGCTGACGTGGGACCGGGGCCCCAGGTGGGCCGAGCTCATGCTCCTGGGCGGCGGGACGGGCGCGATCCTGGCCGGGCTCGTCACCCTCGGGGAGACGGTCGCCTGGCGCCTCCCCTCGCGCTGGCGCTGGCCGTGGCTCCTGCTGATCGGCGCGCTCGTGACCCCCGCGGCCAGCGCAGCGGTCGTCTTCGCCATCGAGCTGGTCCAGCGCGGGGACCCGCTGGCGGCCGGGTACGAGGCGGTCGGCGCCGTCGCCGCCGCGGGGTTCAACGCGCCGGGGCTCGGCGCCGGCCTCGTCCTCACGCTCGCCCTGCCCACGGCGCTCCTCGCGGCGGCCCGCGCCGGCGTCCTGCCCTACTTCGGCCAGCGAGCGCCGTGGCCCACCCTCGCGCAGGTGCCGCTCGCCTGGCTGGCCGCCGCCGCGGGCATCGCCCTGTTCGCGCTGACGGTGAACGAGCTCTCGCTGCTCGACCTGGCGACCCTGGTGCCCTACCTGGGCGTCACGGCGCCGGCGCTCGTCCTGGCCCTGCGCCTCGCTGCGCCGCTCGAGGAGCGCCTCGCGCGCCGCTGGGTGCTCCTCACGGGCGGCGCGCGGTGACGTGATCCGCGTGCGGGTTGCATGCCGCCGCCCGCCGTGGCTTCATGGCGCCTCGCCCGGGGAGGGGCCGTGAAGCGCAAGATCGGCCAGGAGCACCTCGAGGACCCCATCACGAAGCACATGAGCCGCAGCGTGACCACGCTGCGGGCCGAGCGGACGGTGGGCGAGGCGCTGACCGAGCTGCGCGCGCAGCAGCTGCCCGAGGCGATCGTCTACTTCTACGTGGTCGACGCCGACGAGACCCTCGTGGGCGTCGTGCCGACGCGGCGCCTGCTCATGGGCGCGCTCGACGTGCGGATCGCCGACATCATGGTCAAGCGCGTCGTGGCGATCCCGGCGGCGGCCACCGTCGCGGTCGCCTGCGAGTTCTTCGTCCTGCACAAGTTCCTCGCCTTCCCGGTCGTCGACGAGGCGAAGAAGCTCGTCGGCGCGGTCGACGTCGGCCTGTTCACGGACGAGGTGTTCGACGTCGCCGAGAAGCAGTCGCTCGACGACGTGTTCCAGCTCGTCGGTGTGCACCTTTCCCGGGCCAAGGCCTCGCCCGTGGCCAGCTTCAAGGACCGCTTCCCCTGGCTCCTGTGCAACGTCGCCGGCGGGATGGCCGCGGCCATCATCAGCGGGCTCTACGAGCCGCTCCTGGCGGCGCAGGTGGTCCTCGCCCTGTTCGTGCCCGTCGTCCTGGCGCTCGCCGAGAGCGTCTCCATGCAGTCCATGACGCTCACCGTCCACGCGCTCCACGGCGACAAGGTGAGCTGGGCCGGGCTCGTCCGCAACCTCGGGCAGGAGTTCCTCGCGGCGCTCCTGCTCGGGGCCGGCTGCGGGGCGACCGTCGGCCTCCTCGTGCAGGTGTGGAAGGGCAACGCGCTCGTGGCCCTGGCCGTGGGCGGCAGCATCTTCCTGTCGATGGTGACGGCGTGCCTCCTGGGCGTCCTCCTGCCCACGGCGGTGCGCGCCCTGCGCGGAGATCCGCGCATCGCAGCCGGGCCGATCGTGCTGGCCACGGCGGACATCGTCACGCTGCTCTTCTACTTCAACCTGGCGGGGCTGATCCTGACGCGCTGACCGCGCTCACCGCTCGAGCCATCACCGAGCGGCCGCCGTGACCGCGCGGGCGCTCGCCGCGCGCCCGCGCGCGGCGGCCAGCCGGCCTCCTGGCTGCGCGCCCTCGCCGCGGCCAGCGCGTCGCCGGCCGCGGCGGCCGGCGCCGCCGTTCCGCGGCTCGCCTCGGCCGCCGCGAGGGCCGCCGCGGCCTCGGCCGACCGGGCCAGGGCGGCGTCGCGCGAGGGCCGCCTCGGCCGCCTGGGTCCGGGCGACGCCGACCCCCGCCTCGAGCGCCGCCCGCTGCTCCTCGAGGCGCGCGTGCGCCTCCTCGGCCGAGCGGACGCCCTCCTCGTCGCCGGCCTCGCGGCGCGCGGACGAGGTCGGCGGCGGCGGCGACCGCCGGGGAGGGTCGCCAGGAGCGCCTCGACCCGCGTGACCACCTCGCTCACCGCGCGGCCCGCCGGGGCGCCTCGACGCCCGCATCGGCCGTGGACGCCGCGCCGCGGGCGGCCTCGACCGCCGCCAGCGCCGCCGCCCGGCGCCGACGCGGCCTCCTCCGCCGCCTGCCGCGCCGTCGCCAGCGCCGCGCGCGCGGCCGCGAGGTCGTCGTAGGCCGCCGCGAGCTCGACCTCCGCCTCCCAGCGCGACCGCGGCCGCGGCGCCGGCTCGGCCTCGCGCGCGGCCGTCGCGCGCCCGGGCGGCCTCGGCCGCGGCGGTCGCCTCCGCCGCGGCGGCGCGCCCGGTCGGCCTCGGCGCCGGCCTCGAGGGCCGCCGCCTCGAGCGCCTCCCGACGGACCCGCGCGGCCTCTCGCTCGCCGCCAGGTCCTGCCGCGCCCCGGCGAGGGCGGCCTCGAGGTCCGCCACGCGGGCGACGGCCTGGTCCTGGCCTCGCCATCGCCCTCGAGGGCGGCGGCGTCTTCGCGGGCGGCCGCCACGGCGGCCTCCAGGGTCGCCGACAGCCCCCGGCCGGCGGTCAGCGACGGCGGGTCCTCGGCGGCGGGCGCGCGCCTCGTCGGCGGCCCGCGCGGCGGCGTCGCGGACGGCGACCGCCTCCGCCGCGGCCGCGGCCGCCGCGGCGACGCGCTCGTCCAGCGCGGCCGCCTCGGCCCGCGCGGCGGCCAGCCGGGCGCGGGCCTCGTCGAGCCGCGCCGCGAGCGGCAGGGCGCGCGCGGCCCACGAGCCAGACGCCACGCCGGCCGCGTCGGCCAGCCCCCAGGCGTGCACGCCGCCCGCCAGGTCCCCGGCGAAGGCGCGCCCCGCGTCCGCCGCGACGGCCACGGCGAGGCCGAGCTCGGGCAGGGCCCCCACGCGGCGCTCGGCCGCGCCGTCGGGCTTCCACAGGGCCACCGCCCCGTCGCGCCCGGTCGAGACCAGCCGCCCGTCGGGGGCGAACGCCACGTCCTGCGCGCCGCCCGGATGCGCCGCCCACTCCTTGACCTTCTTGCCGTCCGCGGCCTGGAACAGGCGCAGCTGCCCGGCGCCGGTCGCCGTGCACAGGAGGTCGCCGTCGCGCCGCCAGGCGATCGCCGTGACCGCCGCGCCGTGCGCCTCGAGGTCCAGGTACTCGCGGCCGGTCTCGGCCTCCCAGAGCGTGACCCCGCCGGCCCGGTCGCCCGTGGCCAGGAGCGCGCCGTCGGGGCTGAAGGCCACGGCCGTGACCCAGTTCGTGTGGCCCTCGAGGCGGTAGGCCCGCTCGCCCGTGGCCAGGCGGTAGACGTCGACCACGCGCGTGGGCCCGCCGACGGCCAGGAGGGCGTGGTCCTCGCGCAGGTCGGCCGTCAGGAACGCGTCGCGCCCGTCGTCGATGCGCGCGCGCGCGAGCCCGGTCGCGACCTCGAACACGACGGCGCTGCCGCGCGCCGCCCCCTCGCCGCCGGCCGCCAGGAGGAGGCGCCCGTCGGGCGTGAAGCGCAGCGCGTGGACCCCGCCCGCCGGGAAGGGGAGGACGCCCAGGAGGTCGTGCCCGACGCCGTCGTAGAGGAGGACCTCGCGGTGCCCGGCCACGGCCAGGAGCGGCGCGGTCGGGCTGGCGGCCATGGCCAGGACCGACGCCGGCCGGGCGGCGTCCGTGCGCGCGCCGAGCGGCAGGGGCGCCGGCAGGACCGCGTCGCCGAGCGGCTGGACCTCGGCCGCCATCGCCGCCGGCGCCTTCCTGCGCGCCGGGGCCGGGCTCGACGACGTCTCGAGCGCCCCCTGGGCGATCCAGCGGCGCAGCGTGTCGATGTCGTCCTTCGAGAGCTCCGACCCGTCGTCGGGCATGAACGGCGACTCGGCGCCCGTGACCAGCCGCAGCAGGCGGCTCGCGCCCGGGTCGCCCGGCGAGATCACGGCGCCCGAGCCGCCGCCGGACATCGCCGCCGCGTAGCTCGTCAGGTCGAGGCCGCCGCTGGGCGAGCCGGCGTCGTGGCAGTAGGTGCAGGCCTGCTCCATGATCGGCGCCACGTGGTCGGCCCACGTGACCTTGGGCTCGTCGGCGCGCGCGGGGGCGGCGAGGAGGAGCGCCAGGGCCGCGACGAGCGGCGCTCCCAAGCGGCCCGCAGGGTCGACCACGGAGGGCACGGAGGACACGGAGGCCTGGAGGCGCTCCGACGGAGCCCCGGGTCCCGGGCTCCCTCCGTGTCCTCCGTGTCCTCCGTGGTGAGCCGGTTCCATGGGACCCCTCAATGGTTGAACAGGAACTCTCGCGAGTTCAGGAGCGCCCAGAACAGGTCCTCGAGCCCCGGCGTCGGGGCGCCCGCCGGCAGCAGCGCGAGCGCCGCCTCGACCTCGGCGTCGGTCGGCGGGCGCGAGAGCGTGCGCAGGTAGAGCGCGCGCACGACCTGCGCCGGCTCCTTCAGCTCGGTCAGGAGCCGCGGGACGACCTTGCCCTGCCGGATCTTCCCGTTGACCGTGTCGCCGTTGAGCAGGTGGAGCGCCTGCCCCAGGTTCGGGCTCGTGCGCACCTCGCAGGCGCACACGCTCTCCCGCTTGCTCCGCCCGAAGGTCGTCAGGAACTCGGTGGTCGTCGCGCCGTCGGGGATCTGCACGGCGGGCGCGCCCTTCGGCAGCCCGCGCAGCTCGTGCGGGACGTCGGTCGCCTGCGCGATCGCGTCGAGGAGCACCTCGGCGCGCAGCCGCCGTACGTGCGCGCGCGCGAGGTTGCGCTCGGCGCCGGGGTCGTCGTCGTGCCCGCCCAGCGTGGCCCGCTGGTAGGCGCGCGACGTGACGACGTGCCGCACGAGGTCCTTGACGTCGTAGCCCGACGCCCGCAGGCGCCCGGCGAGGGCGTCGAGGAGCGCCGGGTTCGAGGGCGGGTTCGACACGCGCACGTCGTCGGGCTCGTCGACGAGCCCCTGGCCGAACAGGTGCGCCCACACCATGTTGGCGGCGTTGCGCGCGAACCAGGGGTTGTCCGCCGCCGTGATCCAGTCGGCCAGCACCTGCCGCCGGTCCTTGCCGCGGGTGTCGGGCGCGTCGCCGCCGAGGAAGCGGGGCGCGGCCGGCTTGCCGGTGACCGGGTGGTTCAGCTCGCCGCCGCCGCGGTTGAAGACCAGGCGCTCGCGGGGGTCGCCGCCGGGCTTGCGGCCGACCTGGGCGAAGAACGCGGCGAAGCCGTAGTAGTCGTCCTGCGTCCAGCGGTCGAACGGGTGGTTGTGGCACTGCGCGCACTGGAGGCGGATCCCGAGGAAGGCCTGCGCCGTGTTCTCGGCCAGCTGCTTGGTGTCCTCCTCGGCGTGGAAGTAGTTCGTGGGCGGCGTGTCGAGCGTGCCGCCGGACGCCGTGAGCAGCTCGCGCACGAGCGCGTCGAGCGGCACGCCGGCGGCGATCCGCTCCTGCAGCCAGCGCGCGTAGCCGAGCGCGGCCTTGGGGCTCACGCGGTTGTCCGAGCGCACGAGCAGCTTCTCGGCCCAGAGGAGCGTCCACAGGCGCACGAAGGCCGGGTCGGCGAGGAGCCGGTCGACCAGGGCGGCGCGCTTCCCGGCGTCGCCGTCGGCCAGGAAGGCCTCGACCTCCGCCGGGGTCGGCAGCCGGCCGGCCAGGTCGAGCGTCACGCGGCGCAGGAAGGTCGCGTCGTCACACGGGGGCGCCGGCGGCAGGCGCAGGCGGCGCAGCTTCTCGTGGACGAGGCGGTCGACCTCGTGGTCGTCGGCCTCGTCGAGCGTGAACCCGGCGTCGTCGGGCACGACGAGCACCTGCGCGGCCACGACCTTGTCGCCGAAGCGCGCCGTGATCCAGGCCTCGCCCGGGCGGCCGGCGGCGACGACCACACCGTCCGCGTCGACCCGCGCGACCGACGCGTCGGAGCTGCCGAGCGCCGTGAGGCCGGTGACGTCGCGGTCCGCGCCGTCGCCGTAGAGGGCGCGCGCCGAGAGGCGCTGGGACGGCGGCGGCGCGCCCTCGGCCGGGACGAGGAGGACCGTCTGCGCGGGCCGCAGCTCGAGCCCCGTGAGCGCCGGGAGGTCGGCCGGGTCGGGGAGGGCGCCGGCCTGGAGCCAGGCGACGAGGGTGCGGTGGAGGTGGCCGCCGGGCTCGATCAGCCCGCCGCCCGTGTGGCGCACGGCGCCGGTGGCCTTCTGCAGGAGGAGGCTCTCCTCGGGGAGGGCGAGGTTGATCCGCCGCCCGACCTCCTCGCGCGTGATCCGGTGGTGGTCGCCCGCCGGGTCGTAGCCGAAGAGCGACAGCGCGAAGCCGTCCTTGCCGCGCGAGGCGCCGTGGCACGCCCCGGCGTTGCAGCCGGCGCGCGTGAGCACCGGCAGGACGTCGTTGCCGAAGCTCGGCCGACGCGGGCGCGCCGCCCCGCGGACGACGACCGGCACCTCGCGCCGCTGGCCGGCGTGGCTGACGACGAGCGTCGTCTCGCCGTCGGCGACGGGGGCGAGCACCGCCCCCGACTCGACCGCGGCGACCGCGGCGTCGGCGACGCTCAAGGCCGCCTCGGCCGTGACGTCGCGCGTGGTGCCGTCGGCGAGCGTCGCCTGGATGACCAGGCCCACGCGGTCGGCCCGGTCGTCGAGGCGCAGGACGTCGGGGTAGACCGCGAGCCCCGTCGCGCTGGTCACCGGCGCCGGCGACGCCGGGAGCGCGCCGTCGTCGGGGTCGGCCCGGACGGGGCCGGCCGCGGCCAGGCCTGCGAGCAGGGACACGAGGAGCGGCAGCCTCACGGGGCCTCCCCGGCGGCGGCCTCGGCCGCCGCCTTCCGCGCGGCGTGCTCCGCGCGCAGCTGCTCGAGCCGGCTCAGCGGCCGCCCCTCCGCAGGGGGCGGCGGCGGCGGAGCAGCCGCCGTCGGGGCGGGCGGGTCGACGCGCAGCTCCCCGCCGTAGCCCTGGTGGTGGACGACCTGCTCGCCCGCGGCCGGCACGAGGACCCGGCAGAACAGGTTGCGGTGGCGCCCGACCCGCGCCTGCGGCCCGACGGTCACCTGGAAGCGCAGCGCCTTCGCCTCGGCGGTGAACGTGACCGGCGGCGCCGCGCAGTGCGGCGGGAGCCCGATCAGGTGCGCCGTGGCCTCGCCCTCGAAGGGCCGGTCGACGTGCACCTCGGCCGCGACCTCCACCACGGCGCCCTGCTCGCCGGCGGCCCGGGCGAGGGTCAGGCGCACCGCCGGCGCGGCCACCTCGAGCGAGGCCAGCTGGCTCGACACCCACAGCTCGCCCTGCACGTCGGCGCGGGCGACGACGACGAGCGGCCAGCGGCCGAGCGCCGCCTGACCGTTGGCGGTCACGTGGATCGCGGCGCGGTCCTTGTCGACGCGCACGTCCTTGCGCGAGCCGGTGCCCGGCGAGTCCTGCAGGAGCGAGACGAGCACCGGCGCCGTGAAGCCCTCGTCGCGCTCGACGAGCACCGTCAGGTCGGCGGCGCCGTTGCGCACGAGCGGCGCCCGCGGCTCGACCAGCCGGACGCGGAAGGGCGCCGGGTCGCCCACGGCCACGGCGAGCCGGTCGACCTGGCGCGTCCAGTAGACGGCGTCGTTGGGCGCGCCGAAGGTGAGCGGGACCGTCTGCAGGAGCTCGCCCTGGACCTCGGGGCGCTGCGTCGACGCGCCCACGAGGCGCGCCAGCCAGGCGCCGCGCGGCGCGCCCGCCGCCGCCTCGACGACCACCGGGACCGTGGCGATCTCGCCCGCGCACACGGCCGTGTGCACCGACGCGACCTCCGGCGGCAGCCCCTCGAGGTCGACCGCCGTCGGCCCGGGCGCGGCCTCGCGGCCGACGCGCACGAGCACCGCCATGCGGTTGCCGGCGGGCACGGCGAGGGCGTTGCGCGCCTGCGAGTTGCGGCCGTAGGTCGCGAGGTCGAGCGTGAGGGCCGGCGTCGCCGGCGCGACCTCGACGCGGTAGACGTGCGTCGGCCCGCCGCGCTCGAGGAAGTCGCGCACGCGCAGCTCGTAGCGGCCGTCGTCGGGGATCGCGATGGCGAAGTCGCTGTCGGGCCGCCCGCCGGCGTCGTCGTTGCCGCCGATCCGCCGGCCGCCCGCGACGTAGAGGTCGAGCACCGGGTCGAGCGGCGAGCCGAGCGCCCGGGCGAAGGCGCGCACGCGCAGGCGCTCGCCCTTCTTCGCCGCGAAGCGGAACCAGTCCTGGTCGCCCGGCGCCGCGAGCCGCCCGTGCAGCGCCGCCGGCAGGGTGACCTCGGTCGCGCGCCGCCGGTCGTTGGGCTCGACCTCCAGCGCCACCGGGAGGTCGGTCGCGCGCAGCCAGAGCGGGCTCGGGGTCACGCCCCGGGCGTCCTCGACGAAGAGCGCGGCCGCCCCGTCCGGCCCCGGCGCGGGGACGACGAGGCGGCCGCTCGTGACGCCCGCGGGGTCGCCCAGGAGCTCGAGCAGGGCCTCCTCGCCCGGGCGCCCGCCCGGCGGGAAGGCGGCGACGGGGCGCGGGAAGGTGCCCAGGTGCAGCCGGTAGCGGTGGCGGTCGTTGCCCTGCCAGGTCGCCTCGCGCACGGTGACCACGTAGCGGCCGTCCCGCGGCAGGACGACCGAGACCAGCGCGTCCTGCCCGAGGAGCGGCGCGTCGTCGGTCTCGGCCAGGACGGCGCCGTCGGGGTCGAGCAGCACGAGCACGGGGTCGAACACGGGGCCGCCCAGGCGCATGGCCTCGACCTCGGCGGTGACCCGCTGGCCGGCCTGGCCGTCGAAGGCGAACGCGTCGAGGTCGCCGGGGCCGATCGCGCCCTCGACCGTGACCTCGAGCCCGACCGCCTGCGCCTGCGCCGGGTCGTCGTTGGGCTCCTCCTCGTTCACCTGCCGCAGGGCGCCCACCCAGAAGGTGCGCAGCTCCGAGAGGCCGCTCCTCGTCCGCAGGCGCAGGGCGTGCTCGCCGAGGGGGCAGTCGGGGGCGATCGCGAGGGTCGCGCGGGCCGTCCGCGCGTTGACGGCCTTGAAGGCCTCCACGCGCAGGCCGGGCCCGTAGAGGACGAGGTCCTCGGCGTCGGCCAGGCGCTGGCCGCGCAGCGTCACCTCGACGGTCGTGCCCCGCTGCCCCCCGCGCGGCAGGACCGTGTCGAGCTGCGGCGAGGCCGCGCGCGCCAGCGGCGCGCCGAGCAGCGCGAGCTGGGCGAGGACGAGCAGGGCGCGCATCAGGCCAGGAGCTCCCGGCGGATCTTGCCGTCCTTGACCAGCTCGACCGGCCGGTCGCCCGGCGCCAGGAGCTCGGTGTCGGCGACGATCCCGACCTGGTGGTAGATCGTCGTCGCCCAGTCCTCGACCGAGAGCGCCCCCTCCTCGGGCTCGGACGCCGTCGGGTCGGACGCGCCCACGACGGCGCCGCGCCGCACGCCGCCGCCGGCGAGGACCGTGCTGAACACCTTCGGCCAGTGGTCGCGCCCGCCCGTGCGGTTGACCCGCGGCGTGCGGCCGAACTCGCTCGTCACCAGCACGAGCGTCGAGTCGAGGAGCCCGCGCTCGTCGAGGTCGCGGAGCAGCGCGGCGAAGGCGCGGTCGAGCGGCGGCAGCTGCCGCCGCAGGGCGTTGAAGATCGCGTCGTGGTGGTCCCAGCCGCCGTAGGTGACCGTCGTCCAGCGCACCCCGGCCTCGGCCAGCCGCCGCGCCAGGAGCAGCCGCTGCCCGGCCGCGTCGCGCCCGTAGGCGTCGCGCACCTTGTCGGGCTCCTTCGACAGGTCGAAGGCCGCGCGCGCCTCGGGCGAGTCGAGGAGCTCGTAGGCCTGGTCGTAGAAGGCGTCCATCGCCCCGACCGCGTCCGCGCGCTGCCGCTCGCGGAACGGCGCGTTGACGCGCGCCAGCAGCTCGCGGCGCCGGGCGAAGCGCTCCGCGTCGACGCCCGCGGGGAGGTCGAGGTCGCGGACCTTGAAGTTCCGCGCGCCCGGGTCGCCGCCGACGCTGAACGGGGCGAACGACGAGCTCAGGTAGCCGGGCCCGGCGTAGGTCGTGGGCAGGCTCGGGATGCACACGTAGGGCGGCAGGCTGCCGCGCCCCCCCAGGAGGTGGGCCACGACGCTGCCCATGCTCGGGTAGACGAGCGCCGGGCTGGGGCGGTAGCCCGTGAACACGTTGTGGACCCCGCGCTCGTGGGCGGCCTCGTCGTGGGTCATCGCGCGGCACACCGTCAGGCGGTCGGCGACCTTCGCGGTCTGCTCGAGCTGTCGGCTGAAGAGGAGCCCGTCGACCGCCGTGGGGATCGCCTCGGTCTCGCCGCGGTACTCGAGCGGCGCGTGCGGCTTGGGGTCGAACGTGTCCTGGTGCGCCAGCCCGCCGGGCAAGAAGAGCTGGATCACCGCGCGCGCCGGCCCCTCGCGCGTGGCGTAGACCTTCTGCTGGGCGCGGGCGGCGAGCGGCCAGCCGCCGAACGTGATGCCCACGCCGCCGAGCACGCCGAGCTGGAGGAACTCACGGCGGCTCGTGAGGGGGTCGCGCTGCATGGGGCCTCCCTTCTTCTGGCCCCGTGCTACCCCAATCCGCCGGGCTCTGCCAGGCGGTTTCCGGGGACGCGCCCCGTCCGCGCTGTCCAGAAGTGGACCGGCGCGTGGGGTGCTTGGTACACGCGCGAGGTGAACGACCCATGGTGATGCGCTCGCGAGGGGGGCGCGATCGGCGCAAGTGCCCGGGCAACGGTGTTTGGCCCGTTCCGCGCCTCCCCATCGCTCGCTCTGGCGGGTCGAGTACGAGCGGCGGTGATGCGCTCGCGAGGGGGGCGCGATCGGCGCAAGTGCCCGGGCAACGGTGTTTGGCCCGTTCCGCGCCCCCCATCGCTCGCTCTGGCGGGTCGAGTACGAGCGGCGGTGATGCGCTCGCGAGGGGGGCGCGATCGGCGCAAGTGCCCGGGCAACGGTGTTTGGCCCGTTCCGCGCCTCCCACACGCTGCGCTCAACGCGCCGGATCGACGCCCTCAGGCGTCCGGGGTCCGTGCTTCTTCACGGGATCTACTGCCCGACCACGGTGTTCGTCTGGCTGGCGGCGGAGGACGCCCCCCGGATGGGAGCGAGTGACGGCACGCCATTCGGGTGAGCCGGGCCCGCGGGACGGGGGGAGCACGCGATCGCTCGCCCGCGGCGTGGAGTTCGTCGGACGATGGTGGATTTCCCGGGTCAGCTCGCCGTCACCTCCGGGGAGGACCTCTCGCCCCCGGAGGCGGTCGAGCCCCGCTGGCGGCGGCTCGCGCGCGCGGCGGTCGCGCGCGTGAGCGAGCTCCGCTGGCTGCTCGCCGCCTACCTGCTCCTGGTCTCCCCGATCCTCGTCCACGCCCGCGGTCGACGGGGGCGCGGACCCGGTCGCCGCCTGGCATCTCCTCACGTCGGTCCTCTGGCTGGCGACCCTCCACCTGCTCGCGCGGCGGCCGTTCACGGCGCTGCTCGTGGCGACCCCCTTCGCCCTCGTCGCCCTCGCCGACCTGTTCCTCGTCGTCTGCTTCCGCTCCCGGCTCACGACCAGCTACCTGAGCGTGATCGTCAGCAACCTCGGCGACACGCCGGACTTCACGCAGGCGTACCTGCCCCAGCTCGCCGTGGGCCTCGGGCTCGGGCTGCCGCTGTGGGCGCTCCTCCTCTGGCGGGTGCGCGGCCTGCGGCCCGGCCCGCGCCGCGCGTGGGCCGCCGCGCCGCTCGCCGCGGTCGTGCTGCTCTACGGGGCGGTCACGGCGCGCCAGGCGCGGCACGGCGAGCGCCCCGCGCGGGCGCTCCTCGACGTGATCACCCACGACCTCAACAGCCCCTTCGGCGTGCTCCCGCAGGGCTTCGTCACCTGGCGCCTGCACGCGGAGGCGGCGCGGGCGTTCGCCCGCAGCGAGGGGTTCCGCTTCGGCGCGCGGCGCGACCCGCCGCCCGACGACCGCCCCGAGCTCCACGTCCTCGTGATCGGCGAGACCTCGCGCCCCGACCGCTGGGGCCTCAACGGCTACGAGCGCGACACGTCGCCGCGGCTGTCGCGGACGCCCGGCCTGCTCTCGTTCACCGACGTCGTGTCGCAGTCGCCGTCGACGCAGCAGGCGGTGCCGCTCCTCCTCACGCGCGCGACCGCCGACGCGATGACCGACGCCTTCGCCGAGCGCTCCGTGATCACGGCCTTCAAGGAGGTGGGCTTCCGCACCTACTGGCTCTCGACGCAGGAGGTGAGCCACTGGGCCGGGTTCATCCACCACTACGCCGCCGAGGCCGACGTCCGCCGCTACTTCGAGCGGCGCCACGACGGCGCGCTGCTGGCCCCGTTCCGGGACATCGTCGCGCGCGTGCGGGGGCCGGGTGACAGGGCCTTCGTGGTCCTGCACACCATGGGCAGCCACTTCGCCTTCGAGAACCGCTACCCGCCGGAGTTCGAGCGCTTCCCCGTGCATGGCCGCGGCCGGGCCGAGCGGCTCCACAACGCCTACGACAACACGATCCTCTACACCGACCACGTCCTGGCGGAGCTCGTGGCCGAGCTCGCGCGGCGCGACGACCTCGTCTCGTCGCTCCTGTTCATCTCCGACCACGGCGAGAACCTGCTCGACGACGAGCGCAGGCTGTTCGGACACGCGATCGGCACGGCCTGGGACCTCCCCGTGGCGACCTTCTTCTGGCCCTCGCAGGCGCTCGAGGCGCGGCACCCGGAGCTCGTGCGCCGCGCGCGAGGTCACGTCGACCGGCCGCTCAGCTCGCGCCACGTCTTCCACTCGCTCGTCGACCTGGCCGGGCTCCGCGCCGAGGGCTTCGACCGCCGGCTGAGCATCTTCGGCGAGGACCTCGCCACGCCGCCGCGGCGGTTCGTCATCGGCGCCCGCGTCGACGACTTCGACGCGCTGGTCGGCCGCGACCGGGGCACGAGCGCCCCCGCGCTGCGGGCGAGGGACTGACGAGGGGGCGTCTCGCGGGCGCGACGCCGTCGCGTCGGTGTGTCGTCCGGGCCGCGCGGCAGGGGCTTCCGCGCGGCCCGGGGCTTGCTGACGCGGAGCGCGAGAGGAGCGCCCATGTTCCGCCGCGTCCTGCTTCCCCACGACGGCTCCGAGGCCTGCGACCGGATGCTCCGGCGCGTCCGCCCCCTCCTCGCGCCCGACGCGACCGTCCAGCTCCTGAGCGTGGTCGTCGAGGCCGGGGGCATGGCCGCGGTCGAGGAGCGCGCCGACGCGGCGCAGGGCCATCTCGAGCGCCTGCGCGACGAGCTCGTCGACGCCGGGCTGCGCGGCGAGGTGGCGCTCGTCCGCGGCGACCCCGCCGACGGGGTGCTGGAGGCGGCGGCGCGGCTCGACGCCGACCTCGTGGCGATGGCCACGCACGGGCGCAGCGGCCCCTCGCGCTGGCTCCAGGGGAGCGTCGCCGAGGCCGTCGCCCGGCGCTGCCCGGCGCCGGTGCTCCTCGCCAACCCCGACGCGCTCGACGGGCAGGAGCTGCGGCGGCTGCTCGTGCCGGTGGCCGGCGCCACCCTGCCCGCGGCGCCCGTGCTCGAGCGCCTCGCGGTCGGCTGCGGGGCGGAGGTCGTCCTCCTCACCGTCGCCGAGCCGGCGCCGTCGGTCAGCGCGGCGGCGCCGATGGTCGTCGCCCCGCCGGCGGCGCAGCTCGAGGAGGCCCTCGAGGGGCCGCGGCGCGCGCTCGAGCGCGCCGGCGTCCGCGCGCGGACCGCCGTCGCCTACGGCCCGGCCGTCCCGCAGGTCCTCGCCGCGTCGGAGCGCGAGGGCGCCGACCTGATCGTCATGGCCAGCCACGGCCGCAAGGGGCTGGAGCGCTGGGCCCTCGGCTCGGTCACCGAGGAGGTCGTGCGCCACGGGCGGCGGCCCGTCCTCGTCGTCCGCGCCGGGTCCTGACGGCGTCAGCGCGCCGGCTGGAGCAGGCGCCAGCGCCCGGCGCGCGCCACCTCGCGGAAGAGGCCGGCGAACGTCGGGGGCAGCTCGCGGCCCGGGGCGAGGCGCAGGGCCACGTAGTCGGCGTGCAGGTGCGCCTCGACGTCTTCCGGGTGGCGCGGCGCCGGCATGGGTCGCTGGCGCGCCGGCAGGAGCGCGTTGATGAAGTGCGGGTTCGGGAGCACGCCGCCGCCCTCGAGCAGGTAGTCGCGCGCGGCGAGGCACGGCGCCGGTCCGCCGGCGAGGTCGACCAGGTGGAGCCGCCCCCCCGGCGCCATGTGCGCCAGGAGCGGCCGGAACTCGGCCCGGTGGGCCTCGAGGCGCAGGTGGCAGAGGGTGGCGGCCGCGAGGAGGGCCCCCGCCGCGAGCCCCAGCGCCCCGCGCCGCGCGGGGGAGGGCGGCCACGCCGCGCGCCGCGCGAGCAGCGCCAGGGCGAGGACGCACACCGTCGGCGCGAAGCGCTCGTTCACGGCGGCGATCGAGGCCAGCTGGTAGGGCAGGAGCAGGTACAGCGCGGTCACCGCGGCCAGGACGCGGCGGAGCCCGCGGTCGTCCGGCGCTTCGGCGCGCCGGGGCGCCGCGAGCGCCGTCGCCGCCAGGAGCAGCCCGCCGAGGCCGAGCGCGCCCTCGACGAGCGACCGCCGGGCGAAGGGCTCGGTGAGGAGGTGGGCGAGCTTGCCCTCCACCGCCGTCGCCGTGAGCCCGAGGCGCACGTCCTCGAGGAGCCACCCCGCCCCGCCGTGCGCCCCGCCGCCGGCCGTCGCCGTCGCCAGCGCCAGGAGGAGGGCGGCCGCCTCCGGCGCCCGGCGCCACGGGCCGGGGTCGGGCGTCCGGACGAGCGCCACGGCCAGGATGCAGAGCCCCAGGGCGAACGGGTGGAGGAGGTAGGCCGCGGCGAGGAGCGCGACGTCGAGCCCCGGCCCGCGCGGGCCGGGGCGGTCGAGGCGGCGGGCGAGCAGCGCCAGGGCGGCCGCCTGCCCGAGGCGGAACGTGAGGAACCCGTCGTAGTAGACCCCCGTGTAGGCCAGGGCGCCGAACAGCGCGACGAGCGCCGGCCGCGCGGCGACCCCCGCGCCGGCGCTGGCCAGGGACGCGGCGGCCAGCGCGCTCGCGAGGACGCTCAGCGCGCCCAGGCCGACCAGCACGACCTCGCCCCGCGCGGCCCCGAGCGCCAGCCCCATGGCGCGGTAGGTGACCTGGTACGGCCGCAGCGGGGAGACGTCCGTCACCTCGTGATGCGCGTCGCCGCCCGTGCGCCACGCGGCGGCGTGGCGGAGGTGGAAGACGACGTCCGTCTGCGGCGCGGCCCGGGCGACGGCGATCGGCGTCAGCCCGACCGCCAGGGCCGCCGCGAGGGCGAGCCGCCGCGGCGGACGGGGCGAGCGGACGACCGGCGGGGCCTCCTCGGACGACACCTCGCCATGATCACACCGACGAAGGCCTGTCCTCAAGCCCGGCGACCTGGCGCCAGCCGCCCGCGGGCGCTCGAGCTCTACTCCGCGCCGAGCTTGCCCAGCGCCTCGGTCGCGGCCTCGCGCAGGGCGTCGTTCTCGGCGGCCGT
The DNA here is from genome assembly GCA_023954375.1 of Planctomycetota bacterium. Classification (GTDB taxonomy): domain Bacteria; phylum Planctomycetota; class J058; order J058; family J058; genus JAMLIC01. Next base: position 74,529 of record JAMLIC010000016.1, on the reverse strand, counting down.
CCGCAGGGCCGGGATCGCCGACTCGTCGCCGATGCGGCCGAGGGCGCCGGCCACGGCGCGGCGGAAGTCGTCGTGCTGCGCCTGCCGCTGCTCGGCGTAGGGCAGGGCGGGGTTGATCTCGGCGGCCTCGCGCAGGGCGGCCAGGAGCGTCGGCACCGCCTTGGCGCCGTGCGGGCCGAGGAGCCCCAGCGCCTCGGCCGCCGCGTGGCGCACCTCGAGGGGCAGCCGGTTCGACTTCTGGACGGCCCCGCCGAGGACGTCGGCCAGCTCGGGGCTCCGGTCGCCGAGGCGCGCCAGCGAGGTGGCCGCCGCCACGCGCACGCGCGGCTCCGCGTCGGTCAAGAGCCCCTTCAGCCGCGGCGGGGCGACCGCCTCCGCCCGCGGGCCGAGGAAGCCGAGCGCCGTGGCCGCCTCGCGCCGCAGGTCGAAGTCGTCGCTGCCGAGCGCCTCGACCAGGGCGGGGGCCGCAGCGCCCGCGTTCGGCCCGATCCGCCCCAGCGCCTCCGCGCACGTGGGCTTGAGGTCCTGGCGCCCCCCGGTCAGCGCGCCGAGCAGGCCCTTGACCGCGTCCGGCGAGTGGACGCCGACCTTGCCCAGCGAGGCGGCGGCGGTCGAGGCGACGCCCAGGTCGGCGTCCTTGAGCGCCTGCACCAGCGCCGGCACCGCCGCCTCCGCCTTCACGCCGTAGTTGCCGAGGGCCGTCGCGGCCTGCCCGCGCAGGGCCGGGTGCCGACCCCGGCCGACCCGCGCGGCGAGGTCGCGGATCTCCTTCTGCTCGGCCGCCGTGGGCCGCGGCCGCTCTTCCTTGTCCTTGTCCTTGTCGGCCCAGGCGGGCGGGGCGCCCGCGAGCGCCACGAGACACAAGCAAAACGGCAGCAAGGCCTTGGACACGGGGCGCCTCCTCGCGGGCTCCGGACGTAGCGCGGCTCCGGAGCATAACGCGCCGCCCGCTCGCCGGGTTTCGCCGTCAGCCGGGGGCGGGCTGGCCGAGCAGGGCCTCGACCTTCTCGCCGAGGCTCGCCGGCGTCGTCGTCGGCGCGAAGCGGTCGACCACCTTCCCCTGGCGGTCGACGAGGAACTTGGTGAAGTTCCACTTGATCGCCTCGGTGCCGAGGAGGCCCGGCGCCTCGCGCTTGAGCCGCGCGAACAGGGGGTGCGCGCCCGCCCCGTTGACCTCGACCTTCCGGTGCATGGGGAAGGTGACCCCGTAGTTCTTGCGGCAGAAGGCCGCGATCTCCTCCTCGGCGCCCGGCTCCTGGTGGCCGAACTGGTCGCAGGGGAAGCCGAGGACGACGAGGCCCCGGTCGCGGTAGGTCCGCCACAGCTGCTCGAGCCCGTCGTACTGCGGCGTGAAGCCGCACTGGCTGGCGGTGTTGACGACGAGGAGCACCTTGCCGCGGTGCTCGTCGAGGGTCCTCCGCTCTCCCGTGATCGCCTCGACCTCGATCGACCAGAGCTCGTCGGTCGCCATCAGTCCTCCCCGCCCCCGACCTCGAGCGACGGCGACGTGATCCCCTCCTGCCCGCGGAGCGCCGCGACGAGGTCGAAGCGCCCGCCGCCGCCGCGCGCGGGCTCGGCCGCCCGGAGCTCGATGACGACCGCGCCGTGCTCCGCCGGGTCGAGCTCGGGGCGACGCAGCTTGAGCTTGTAGGGGACCGGGCGCCCGCGCTGCAGGTCGTCGCCCGAGATGAGGACGGCCGCCAGGCGCCCCCCCTGGAGGGCGAGGCCGAGCTTGTAGGTGCCGGGGGGGATCACCTGCTTGCCCTTGATCCTGAGCGGCACGAGCAGCTCGATCGTGCCCACGTCGCCGAGCCGGTCGTCGAGCACCTTCTGGATCTGGGGCTCGAACTGCCGCACGTAGCGGTCGAGGTCCATGCCGCGCGGCGACTGGCGGCCGCTGAGCGTCTCGCCGAACGCCAGGGCGACGGCGTGCACGTCCTGCGGCAGGCGGCGGTAGACGATCCGCGCCACGCCGTCGAGCTCCACCCGCTCCTCGGGGGCGCGGTCGAGGAGCTCGTTCACGCGCTCGACGATCTCGGCCGGGCGCGGCATGTCGGGCACGTCGTTCGGATTGGGCTGCGCGTACGCGGCGGGCGCGAGGGCGAAGGTCAGGGCGCAGAGGGCGAGCGTGATCCGCATGGGGCCTCCGGTGGGGGGAGACACCTGAACGCCTCGGGGGCCCCGGGGCAATCCCATCCGTGAGGAGATCCTGTATCCGTCTCGTGCGCAGCCGGTTACGTCGCGGGCGCCCCGAACGCGTGCAGCCCCAGTCGCTCGCTCAGCCGCTCGCAGGCGCGGACGCCCTTGACGCTGTTGCCGCGCGGGTCGAGGCGGGGCGAGAAGATCGCCAGGCCGAGGACGCCGGGGACCACGGCGAGGAGGCCGCCGCCCACGCCGCTCTTGGCCGGCAGCCCCACGCGGTACGCCCACTCGCCGGCGGACTCGTTCAGGCCGCAGGTGAACATGACGCTCAGCACGTCGCGCGCGTGGTCGGGCCCGAGCGCCCGCACGCCGGTGCGCGGGTTCACGCCGCCGTGGGCGAGCGTCGCCGCCATGACGGCCAGGTCGCGCGCGTCGACGGCCACCGCGCACGCGCGGACGTAGAGCTCGAGCGCCTCGTCGAGGTCGCCCGCCAGGAGGCCGAAGTTGCGCAGGAGGTAGGCGATCGCGCGGTTGCGGTCGGCGGTGGCCCACTCCGAGCGGAACGTCGCCTCGTCGACGCGCAGGGCGCGCCCGGCGAAGTCGCTCAGGCGCCCGAGCACGCGCGCGAGGCGCGCCCCGAGGTCGCCCCCCGGCTGGAGGGCGGCGACCGCGATCGCGCCCGAGTTGATGAGCGGGTTGGGCGGGTGCTTGGTGCGCTCGTCGAGCGTGATCGCGTTGAACGGGTTCCCGCTGGGCTCGACGTCGACGAACCGCTCGAGCACCTCGCGCCCGACGCCCTCGAGGGCCAGGCCGTAGCCGAACACGTTGGCGATCGACTGGATCGTGAACGGCGCCGCCGCGTCGCCGACGGCCAGGACCTCGCCCTGGACGGTGCACGCCGCGATGGCGAACAGGTCCGGGTCGACGCGGGCGAGCTCCGGGATGTAGGCGCACGGGGCCCCCTCCCGGAGCGGCGCGAGCGCGTCGTGCGCCGCGCGCAGCTCGGCCTCGAGCGTCGGCCGGTCGACGGCCGGGGGCGGCGCGGGCCAGGCGCCGCCGAACACGTGCAGGCCGAGCTGGCGCGAGAGGTCCTCGCACACGCGCACGCCACGGACGCTGTTGCCCCGCGCGTCGACGGGGGGCGAGTAGACCGCGATGCCGAGCTGCCCGGGGACGACCGCCAGGAGCCCGCCCGAGACGCCGCTCTTGGCCGGGAGGCCCACGCTGTAGGCCCAGCGGCCGGCGGCGTCGTAGAGCCCGCACGTGAACATGACGCTCAGGAGGTCGCGGATGTAGCCGGCCTCGATGGCGCGCTCGCCGGTGAGCGGGCAGATGCCGCCGCCCGCGAGCGTGGCGCCGATCACCGCGAGGTCGCGGCAGGTGACGCGCGCCGAGCAGAGCTGCAGGTAGAGGTCGAGCGTCTCCTCGACGTTCGCCTCGATCATGGCGAAGTTGCGCATCAGGTGCGCGATCGCCCGGTTGCGGTGGGCCGTGCTCCGCTCGGAGAGGAACACGGGCATGTCGACGAGGACCTCGTGCCCCACGTAGCGGCCGAACATGGCCAGGACGCGGTTGAGCCGCGTGGTCGGGTCGCCGCCGCGGATGAGGCTGGCGACCGCGATCGCGCCGGCGTTGACCATGGGGTTGTGAGGGCGCTTCGTCGCCCGGTCGACGCGGATGATCGAGTCGAACGGGTCGCCGGTCGGCTCGACGCCGACGCGCGCGAGGACCTCGTCGCGGCCGTGGTCCTCGAGGGCCAGCCCGTGGGCGAGGACCTTCGAGATCGACTGGATCGTGAACGGGCGCGCGTGATCGCCGACCGCGAGCACGCGGCCGTCGACCGTGGCCACCGCGACCCCGAACCACGACGGGTCGGCGCGGGCGAGCTCGGGGATGTAGTCCGCGAGCCGCCCGTCGGCGAGGTCGCGGTGGCGCTCGTGGAGCGCCTCGAGGAGCGGCTGCAGGGCGGCCGGGTCCAGGGGCGGCATGCCGCGACGATACGGCCGGCCCGGCGCGGGGGAAGGCCCCCCGGGCCCGGGGGCGGCTATGGTAGGCGGCCATGGAGAGCACCGCGCCGGGCGACCACCCCGGGACCGTCCCGCTCCCCACGCGCCCGCGCGTCGGCCCCTACCTGCTCGGGCGCCGCCTCGGCGCCGGCGGCATGGGGGCCGTGTTCGAGGGGGTCCACGAGCGCACGGGCGCGCGCCGGGCCGTGAAGACGATCCTCGTGCGGCCCGACGAGCGGCCGGAGGACCTGGCGCGCTTCCGCCGCGAGGCCGCGCTGACGAGCCGGCTCGCGCACCCGAACATCGTGCGCATCCACGAGGTCGGCCTCGACCGCCCGCCGTTCTTCATCGCCATGGACCTCGTCGAGGGCGGCTCGCTCCAGGCGCGCCTCGACCGCGAGGGGCCGCTGCCCGTGGCGCAGGCGGTGGAGGTGGCGGTCAAGCTGGCCGACGCGCTGGCCCACGCGCACGCGCACGGCGTGGTCCACCGCGACGTGAAGCCCCTGAACGTCATCATCGACGCCGCGGGCGAGCCGCGCCTGCTCGACTTCGGCCTCGCGCGGGCGTCGGGCGCGCTCGCGGAGCGGCTGACCCTCACGGGCGAGGTGCTCGGGACGCCGCGCTACATCGCGCCGGAGCAGGCGGCCGACGCGCGGAGCGTCGACGGGCGCGCCGACGTCTACGGCCTCGGCGGCATCCTCTACGCGATGCTCACCGGCCAGCCGCCGGTCCCCGGCCAGCACCTGACCGAGGTGCTGATCAACGTGCAGACGCACGTGCCGCCGCCGCCCTCGTCGCTCCGCCCGGAGGTGCCGCCGGCGCTCGACGCCGTGTGCGCGCGGGCCCTGGCCAAGGAGCCGGACGCGCGGTTCGCCTCCGCGCTCGACCTGCTCGAGGCGCTGCGCGCGGCGGCGGGGGGGGCGGGGCCTCGACGCCGCCGGGCGGGCCGCCGCGGGCGGCGGCTCGCGCTGGCCGCCCTCGGGGTCGGGGCGGTCCTGGCGGTCGCGGCCGCCGGCCTGGCCCTGACCACGTCGCGGCCCGACGCGCCGGCCGCAGCCGCCGATGCCGGCGCGAGCGAGGAGCCGACCGCCGCCGGCGGGGTGCGCGAGGAGGTCGCGCCCCCCGCGCCCGACCGGCCGCGTCGCTGGTCCATTGACGGGCTCGAGCGCGGCCACCACCTCCTGTCGCTCACGCTCACCCCGCCCGGGGGCGCGGCGGCGGCGAGCCTGGGCCTCCTCCTGCGGAGCGAGCCGGGGGACGCGGGCGTCACCCGGGTCCTGATCGAGCGCGTCACGGCGTGGGCGGGCGGCGACACGGTCGCGCGCTTCGACGTCACGACGCGCGGCGCGCACGGCCGCGACCTCCACGCGGCGCTCGGCCGGCTCCCGGGCGGCGCCGCGGCGTACCGCTTCACGACGGGCGCGGTCGTCGTGACCCACGACGACCTCGACCTCGCGGCGGCGCTGGTGGCGCTCCACGAGGTCGGCGGCGAGGTCGCGCTCGACCGCGCGCTCGCGATGGCGACCGCCGCCCTCCTCGAGCCGGCCGGCTGGAGCGCCGCGCTGACGCAGGCCTGCCAGGCCGACCGCGGCGCCGACGGCGCCGCCGTGGTCGAGCTCGAGCCGCCGGGGGGGCGCCACCGCGTCGTGCTCCGCCAGGAGCCCGTCGAGGTCCACGTGGCCCGCGAGGAGGGCCTGGCTGCGGTGCGGGCGGCGCTGGCCCGGCCGCCCGGCTCGCGGCCCCCCTACCGCGGGTGGGACGCCGCCACCCTGTGGCTGACGAACGGGCTCGGGTCGCTCGAGGCCGTGCGGCCGGGCGACGCCCTCCTCGTCCCGCGCCCGGCGCGCTTCTCGGCGGATGGCGCGCTCGCCGCGGTCACGGCGGACCTGCTCCCCCTGCACGCGGCGCCGGACGGGCCGGTGGTGGCCACGCTCCGGCGCGGCGCCCTCGTCGGGGCCCACCGGCGCGAGCGCGGCGCGGCGGGCGCCGGCTGGCGGCAGGCGTGCGTCGAGGGCGCCGAGGTGTGGGTCGAAGCGGCGAGCCTCGGCCCGCCGCCGCCGGGCCTCCACGTCGCGCGCATCCGGCCGGCGGGCCCGAGCGACTGGGCCGTGGCCCACCCCGACCGGCAGCGCAAGGACCCGTCGCTCGGCTTCGCCCCGGACGGCGCCGTGTTCGTCGTCCACGAGCAGACCGTCCAGCGCTACAGGACGGCGTACGGCACCGGACACTACTTCCGGATCTCCTACGCCGGGCGGCCCTGCTGGATCCTCGAGATCGACACCCAGCGGGTTCAGTAGGCGTTGCGCACGCCGTTGTCGACGACGCGGCCGCGCATCTGCACCCCGTGCAGCTCGTTGTCGTGGCTGTCGAAGACGACGTCGCCGAGCACGGTCAGGTTGCGCACGATCGAGCCGCCGCGGCCCAGCTCGGCGAAGATCAGCCGCCCCTCGATCACGGTCTGGTCGGCGCCCGCCCCCTCGACCGTCAGCGCCTGGGCGGCGATCACCAGGTCGCCCGCGTAGCGGCCGGGCTCGAGCGTCGCGCTGCGCGTGAGGCGCGGGCTCGTGCGCGCCGGCAGGTGCGAGTAGTCCGCGGCCGGCTGGCCGTCGTCGGCGCGGGGCGTCTGGGCCGTGCGCCCGCCGAGGCTCAGGCTGGCGCCGCTCCCCGACTTGCAGCCCGCGAGCGCCACCACGGCGGCCCCGACGATCATCCAGCGACGCATGACGCCTCCTCTAGTGGTAGACGATGGTGCTCACCGCGTCGCCGGAGAACGTGATCACCAGCTCCTGGCAGGCGCGCTGCCCGTCCATGTAGCGGTAGACCCAGATCTCGCCGTCCTCGTTGGGGACCTTGCGCAGGGGCGAGCCGAAGAGGGTCAGCACGCGGTCGCGCGTGGTGAAGCCCTCGCGGACCTCCTGCACGTGCTCCTTCGGGATCGGCTGGCCGACCCGCAGGTCGACGCAGCCCGGGAGGGCCAGGAGGGCCAGCCCGGCGAGGAGGGCGCGGCGAAGGCGCGTCGTCGGCGTGGTCATGTCGCGGCCCCTCACTTCTCGTAGGCCAGGAACAGCTGGTGGGCGAGCTCGTCGATCGCCGCGGCCGCGGCCTCGGTGGCCATGGCCTGGCGCCCCTTGAGCTGGCGCGGCGTGTTCGGGAGCTGGCGGATCTCGTCGGGCACCGCCTCCTGGGCGCCGTGCCAGGTGGCGTAGACGGCGGCGTCCTCGAGGGCGCGCGCGGCCGAGCCGGTCGGCGCCTGGCCGCCGCCCTTCGCCTCGACCTGGAAGGCGTAGCGCGCCTGGTAGGAGACCTTGCGCGTGAACCGCGTCCAGGTGCCGGTCTTCTTCTCCTGCAGCGCCTTGCCGGTGGCCGGGTCGACGAGCGTCTGGCCGGTGTTGGGGTCGCGGCGCGTCACCCACACCTCGTTCGACCCGTGCTCCGCCTGCCAGTCGGTGTCGTGGAACGTCGCCGTCTCCGTGCGCACGACGCAGAACACCGACGCGCGCTCGGGGTCGGTGACGAACTCGAGGAACTGGAGGCCGCGCTCGCGGGCCGCCCGGGGGATCCCGTCGGCCACGGCGCGCGTGGCGTTCGGGTCGTCGCCCTTCGTGTCGGCGCGCACGAACATGCGCACCTTGGCCGCCTGCACCGCCTCATCGCACAGGGCGCGGGCGTCCTTGTAGTTCGGCCGGAAGCCGAGCGCGCGGCGGAAGGCCAGCGCCGCCTCGCGCGGGTTGCCCTCGGCGCGGTGCTTGTGGCCGAGCTGGTAGAACTTCTCGGCCGCCTTGCCGGCGAGCTCGGCGCGGTGGTCCTCGTGGTAGATCTGGTACTCGGCGCCCGGGATCGAGCGCACGAGCGCGGCCGAGGCCACGACGCGGTCGCAGTCGGCGACCGCCTCCTCGAAGTTGCCCGCGGCGACCATCGCCTGGACCTTCGCCTCGTGCTCGCGGGCGATCAGGATGAGGATCTTCACCGAGGCGAGGTCGTGCGCCCGGTCGTAGTTGCGGTCCGCCTGCAGGGCGAGCCCGACGTACTCGAGCGCCGCGTGCGGGTTCCTGGTCTGCAGCGCCTCGGCCGCATCGGTGTACGCGCTCGCGGCGCAGCCCGTGGCCGCCGCGCAGGCGGCCAGGAGCATGGCTCGAAGGCCCGGTCTCCGCTTCACCACCCACCTCCCTCGTCCGGCCGGCTACCTTCTCCGATGGCCGGGCCGGGTGCCAGCCCTGGCGCGGCCTGCCCCTCCCTGCCACACGGATGAGCGGTGAGCGCCCACGTCCTGGCCCGTGACGGCACGCCGATCGCCTACCTCGACCGCCCGCCCCTCGACCGCCCCGTCGACCGAGGGGCGGGCGCGACGCCGCTCGTCTTCACGAGCGGCTACACGGCCTCGGACTTCTACTGGCGCCACCTCCTGGCGCGCCTGGACGGCCGGGCGCGGCTGATCACCTGGGACCTCAAGGGGCACGGGCGCTCCGGCCCGGCGAACGACCCCGGCGCGGTCGGGGTGGCCGACTCGGTCGACGACCTGCGGCGGGTCCTCGACGCCTGCGGCGTCGAGCGCGCCGTGCTCGTGGCCTTCTCGCTCGGGTGCCAGGTGATCCTCGAGGCCTGGCGGACGATCCCGGAGCGGATCGCCGGGCTGGTGCCGATCCTGGGCACGTTCGAGCGGCCGTTCGACCACCTCCTCCACCCGCGCCTGGGCCCGACGCTGTTCCGGGCGTTCGCGCGCGTGGGGCCGCGCGTGGCCCGCGTGGCCCTGCGCGCCGGCTGGCTGCAGGGCGCCCTGCCCGGGTCGTTCCAGGTCTCGCAGCGGCTGGGGCTGATCGGGCCGCGCGTGGCGCGGGCCGACATGGCCCCGTTCTTCGCGCACATGCGGCGGATCCACGGGCCGACGTGGGCGCGCATGGGGATCGCCGCGCAGGCGCACAGCGCGCGCGACCTCCTGCCGACGATCACGGCGCCGACGCTCGTCGTGGCCGGCGGGCGCGACACGTTCACGCCGCGGCACCTGAGCGAGCACATGGCCCGGACGATCCCCGGCGCGGAGCTCGTCTACCTGCCCGAGGCCACGCACACGGGCCTCCTCGAGTTCCCCGAGGAGATCGGCGCGGCGCTCGACGCGTTCCTCGCCGCGCGCGGCCTCCTCGGCGGCGACGCGGCGCGGGCGGCGGCGTGACCGCGCCGGCCCAGGTCGGCGCGTGGGCGCTCGAGCGCGAGCTGGGGCGCGGCGGGTTCGGCGCCGTCTACCGCGCCCGCCACGCCGTCCACGGCACGCCGGCGGCGTTCAAGCTGCTCCAGGGCGGCGTCGACCCCGACGAGGTCCTGCGCGTCGAGCGCGAGGCGCAGGCGCTGGCGCGGCTGCGGCACCCGGGCGTCGTGCGCCTGCTCGACCACGGGCGGCACCCGCGCGGGTGGTTCCTCGTCATGGAGCTGGTCGAGGGCGAGTCGCTCCACGAGCGGGTGCGGCGCGGCGGGCCCCTCCCGGCGCCCGCCGCCGCGCAGCTCGTCGAGCGCCTGGCGCGCGCCTGCGCGCACGTGCACGAGGCCGGGCTCGTGCACCGCGACATCAAGCCCGAGAACGTGATCGTCGACGCGGGCGGCCTGCCGCGGCTGATCGACTTCGGCCTGGTCCGGCCGCTCGACCCGGCGACGCCGGCGCTCACGGCGACGGGCGTGCTCGTCGGCACGCCCGCGTTCATGGCGCCCGAGCAGGTGACGGGCGGCGGGCGGGCGGCCGACGGGCGCGCCGACGTCTACGGCCTCGGCGGCGTCCTCTACTACGCGCTCACCGGCGAGGCGCCGTTCCGCGGGACGAACCCCGTCACGGTGCTCACGGCGCTCCTGCACCAGGAGCCCGACGCGCCGGCCTCGCTCGTCCGGTCGGTGCCGCGCGCGATCAGCGACGTGTGCATGCGCTGCCTGGCCAAGTCGCCCGGGGCGCGCTTCGCGTCCTCGGCGGCGCTGGCCGACGCGCTGGCGGACGCGCTCGGCGCCGCGGCCGGCGCCCCGCTGGCGAGGGCGGCGTCCGGACGGGTCGCGACGGTGAAGGACGCGCCCGCGCCTCGCCGGGCGTCGCGTCGCGCCCGGCCGGCCGAGGCCCGACGCGCGCCGTGGCTCGTCCCGGGCGCGCTCGCGCTCGCCGCGGCGAGCGCGGGGCTGGGCGCGCTCGTGGTCGGGCGATCGCCTGCGCCGGACCCGGCGTCGACGGGCCCGCAGGCCCGGATCGAGCCCCCGCCACCTCGGCCGCCGGTCGAGCCCGCCCCCCTCGAGCCTGCGCCGGTCGAGCCCGTCACGGAGGCGCCGCCTCCGGCGCTCTCGGAGGCCGACGGGCTGGTCGAGCGCGGCAAGGCCCTGCTCGCCCGGGGGGACGCCGCCGGCGCGCTCGACCTGTTCGAGCGGGCCCTGGCCCTCGACCCGCGCCACGCCGAGGCGACCCGGCGCCGGGCGGGGCTGCGCTTCCAGCGCGGCGACCTGGCGGGGGCGCGCGCCGACCTTCGACCGGGCCGTCGCGCTCGACCCGTCGTCGGCCTGGAGCTGGCTGCACCGGGCGCTGGTGCGCCGGGCGCTCGGCGACTTCCCCGGCGCGCTGGGGGACGTCGAGCGGGCCCTCGAGGCGGACCCCGGCTACCTCCTCGCGCGGACGAACCTGGCCGTCGTGCGCGAGGACCTGGGCGACCTGGCCGGCGCCGAGGCGGCCTTCGCGGAGGCGATCGCGCTTGCGCCCTCGGACGGCGGTGCCTACGCATCACGAGGCGCGAGCCGGGTCCAGCGCGGCGACCTGTCCGGCGGGCGCGCCGACCTGGACCGCGCCCTCGAGCTCGACCCCGCGCACCAGGTGGCGCTCTACGCCCGCGGTCGGCTTGCGCGCAGACCGGCGACCTCCGCGGCGCGGTCGACGACTGGACCCGCCTCCTCCAGCAAGCGCCGACGTTCCGCAACGCCCTGGTCGATCGCGCGCGGGCGCGCGGCGGGCTCGGCGACGCCGCCGGCGCCCTGGCCGACGCGGCCCGCCTCCTCGAGCTGAACCCGCGCGACGCCGAGGCGCTGGAGCTCCGCGGGACGCTCCGGGCGGGGCAGGGCGACGCGCAGGGCGGGCTCGACGACCTGACGCTCGCCGTGCAGGCCGACCCGAGGTGCGTGCTCGCCTGGCTCAACCGCGGCGCCCTGCGGATGGCGACGGGCGACCGGGCCGGCGCGGCGGCGGACCTGGAGCGGGCCCTGACGCTGCTGCCGCCCGGCGACCCCAACCGCCGGCGGGCCGAGGAGGCGCTCGCCGCGCTGCGGGGGCCGTGACCCACCTCGAGATCACAGGCGGCTGTGCGAGCCGTCGCAGTAGGGCGGGGTCTTCGTGGCCTTGCACCCGCACCAGGCGACCATGCGCGACTCGGGGCAGACCGTCTCCAGCGGGGTGAAGGCGGTGCCGGCGTGCGAGCCGTCGCAGAACGGCTGGGCCTTCGAGCGGCCGCAGGCGCACCACCAGCGGGTCGCGCCGGCCTCCTCCTTCAGCACGTAGGGGCGGGCCTGGGGGCAGAGGGCCTTGGCGGGGTCGTCGGTCACGGGTCGGCTCCAGCGTAGGGGACCGGGTCGCGCTCGCCGGCCTCGCGGAAGCCCTTGAGGCGCAGCTGACAGGCGTCGCAGCGGCCGCAGGCGCGCTCGCCGGGCTGCGGATCGTAGCAGGTCCAGGTGAGCTCGAGCGGGGCGCCGACCTCGCGGGCGAGGCGCACGATCCCGGCCTTCGTCAGGTCGAGGAGCGGGGCGAGGACCTCGAAGCGCACGCCCTGCTCGGCGCCGGCGCGGGTGCCGGCGGCGGCGACCGCCTCGAAGGCGCGCAGGAAGGCGGGGCGGCAGTCGGGGTAGCCGGAGTAGTCGACCGCGTTGGCGCCGATCACGAGCTTGCTGGCGCCGGTGACCTCGGCGAGGCCGAGGGCCAGCGCCAGGAGCACGGTGTTGCGGGCGGGGACGTAGGTGACGGGTACGTCGCGGGCGAGGTCGGCCTCGGGGCGGTCCTTGGGGACCTCGAGCGCGGCGTCGGTCAGCGCGCTGCCGCCGATCGCGGCCAGGTCGAGGCGCACGACGCGGTGGGGGACGCCCAGGCGGGCGGCGACGGCGCGCGCCCGGTCGAGCTCGACCCGCTGGCGCTGGCGGTAGTCGACCGACAGCGCCGTGACCTCGAGCCCCTGGCGCAGGGCCCAGCAGGTGGCGGTCGTCGAGTCGAGCCCGCCCGACAGGAGCGACACCGCGCGTTCGGCCACGCCCTTCCTCCCCCCGGATCCTACCGCGGGCCCCGGGTTGACCCGGGTCAAGAACCCGCTCGTCGCGCGCCCCCGGCGGCGCTTAGAATCCCGGGGCCCATGTTCATCCTCAAGCCCGACGACCTGCGCTTCGACCTGACCTTCGCCGCCCAGCGCGCGTTCATGCTTCCGCTGGTGTGGTTCGTGTTCCGCGTGCTCAACGACGTGCGCGTCGAGGGGCTCGAGCACTTCGAGGAGGTCGAGGGCGAGTCGATCATCCTCGCCCCCAACCACACGTCGGCCTGGGACTCGTGGGTCGGCACCGTGTGGGCGCTCTCGGCGCGCAAGCGGCTGATCGCCCGCGACTCCTACACGTGCGTGCTCGCCGCGCCGGAGAACGTGCCGACGCCGGCGCTCAAGCTGCTCACGTCGCTCCTGGGCGCGATCCCAGTCGACCGCGAGCGCGGGGTCGAGCAGTTCGCCCTGCAGGACACGGTGCGGATCATGCGCGAGGGCAAGCGCCGCGTCGTGCTCACGGTCTACCCCGAGGGGACGCGCTCGCGCGACGGGCGGCTCAGGCAGCGGGGCAAGGCCGGGATCGGCTGGCTCGTGCACGAGACGAACGCCCCGGTGGTGCCGATCTACCACCACGGCGCCACGCGCATGCCCGGGCTCGGCATGAACCTGCAGCTGAAGGTCGGCAAGCCGATCCGCTTCGACGCCTACCGCGACGCGCCGAAGGCGCCCGGCACCTACCGGGCGATCACGGAGCAGATCATGACGTCGCTCCGCGGGCTCGAGGCGGACGTCCTCGGCGCGCGTCGCGGGCGCTCGCTGACCGCGGCGCGCGCCGCGCGCGCGGCGCGCGCCGCGCCGGCGCCCGCTCCGGAGTCGCCCGCGTCGGCGCCCATCACCGCGCCGCCGCCGCCCGACCTGGTCGAGTCGAGCGCCGGCTGAGCGCCGCTCAGGCCAGGTGGTCGCGGACGCGCAGCGGCCAGACCATCTCCTCGGCGTCCGGGTCGTCCTCGACCCAGAAGTGGAGCTCGCCCTGCTCGGCCTCCTCGGGCACCTCGTGGACGATGACGCCCTTGTCGTTCGTCCGCCCCTTGAAGGTCTCCGGGCCGATGACGAGCTCGTAGCGGCAGCCGGCGAACGGCGTCCCGTCCTCGTCCTCGAGGCGCAGCTTGATCGTGTGGGTGCGGGGCGGCGCGGGCGGCGGGTCCTCGTCGAAGACGAGCCAGAACTTGCACTCGCCCGGCAGGACCCCGTCGTGGTGGCACACCCCGTCCTGGTCGAGCCGGTCGCGGATGACCTCGCCGTCGGGCAGCTCGAGGATGTAGGGGTAGTCCGCGAACGAGGTGACGCCGTCCGGGTCCTTGCACTCGATGTGCACGTAGGTGGTGCGGATCAGGCGGATCTGGTGACTCCGCCCGGTCTTCATCCCCTGCTTGCTGTAGGTCGCTGCGCCCGGCACGAGCCCAAGCATAGCGCATGACCCCGCCGTCCCGCGCGGGTGAGCAAGTGCCTGGCGGTCAGACCGTTGCACCGCTCCGGAACGCGCAGGGGCGGCCTTTGGCCGCCCCTGTCGTCACTCGAGCTCTCTCATGCAGAGGGGGGGACTTGAACCCCCAAGGGCGTAAGCCCACTAGAACCTGAATCTAGCGCGTCTGCCAATTCCGCCACCCCTGCAGGGGCGTCGTTCTCACGACGGGGGCTGATCTTAGCACGGGCGTAGAGCGGGTGGGAAGGGGGGTGCGCGACCCCCGGCGGGGGTCTCGTAAGGTCAGCAGCGGTCGTCAGCGGCTCCGTACGGTCGAGCGAAACTGTAATCACCCCCTTCGAGGGGGAGAGGGAGTGGCCGGCGTCGGCGTCGGGGGCTGTGGGCCCGGCGCGCCTGGCCGGCAGCAGTTCACGGCGCCGGCGCTCCGGGAGCATGTCGAGGCGCTTGACGGCCTGCGCCAGCTCGCCCACCTCGTAGCTCGTGTAGACCCGGTTCGTGAGGCCGGCGGTCTCGTGGCGCATGAGCTTCTGCCTGAGCGCCGGGGAGGCGCCGGTACGATCGAGGTCGGTCGCCAGCGCCTTGCGCAGGGAGGTCATCGTCAGCAGCCCCTCGGCCGTCTTCCGCTTCAATCCCGCGCGCTCCACGTCGTTGATGAACGTCTCCGCGGTCGGCAGCGCCGCGAACAAGAGCGCGCCCTCGGGCTTGCCCCGGACGACCGGCTCGAGCACCAGCACCACGTCCGGGTGCAGGGGCAGGACCCTGGCCCGCTTGTTCTTGGCCACGGTCCCACGGACGCGCACGTGCGGCTCGCCCCCGTCCGGCGGCTGGAGGACCACGTCACCCACCGTGAGCCTCCGCATCTCTGCGCGCCGGAGGCCCGTGGCGGACGTGAACAGGTAGGCGGCCAGCCGGTCCTCGGGGACGGCCGAGAGGAACGCCTCGCGCTCGGCCGGGAGGAACGGCCTGTACTCATGCACGGGGTCGATCACCGGATAGTCCTCGATTGACTCGGTCGGGTCCTGGCCCCACAGCTTCTGCTTGCTCAGCCAGCGGAAGAAGCTGCGGATGGCGCCAAGGAAGCCGTTCAACGTCTGCGCCGATCGCCTCGAGACTCCGCCGCGCCCCTTGATCGGCTCGTTCTCGAGGTGCGCCAGGATCTCCCGGATCCGCTCGGGCGTGATCTCGCGGAGACCGCGCGCGCCCTGGAGGAACACCGAAACGCGGTGGTCGAGGGTCTTGATGTGGCCCGCGTCCTTCTTGAGGCGCCGCTTCTCGCCCAGGAACTTCTCCTTGAGCTCCGTTGGCGGTGTCGCCTCGGTCGTCGCGTACGTGGGGAGTCCGCTCGCCCTCCGCTCCACGTCGGCCCGGATTGTCGCGGCGACCGAGCGGGCGGCGACCATGTCCGTGCACTTCGTCGAGCGGTTGTAGACCCGGTTCTGATGCTGGAACCGCACGTAGTACACGCGCGTCCTCGGGTGCAGGTAGAGCCCTTCATCCACCCGACTCACCGACCGCGCGGCCGGTGGAGCGGCGGCTCGCCTCGCAGGAACCTCTCGAGGTCCTCCGCCGTCACCAGCCGTCGCCGGGCGGAGATCCTCAGGCACCCGAGTCGACCGGACTGGACCAGCACCCGGACCCGGCGCGGCGGCAGACCGAGCCGCTCGGCGGCCTGCCGAACGGTCATGACCTCCGGGGCCGGCTGGAAGCCGCACCTGCGAAGCGGCGGGCGCCGGAGCGTCGTCGGGCACGTCGATGGGGCTCCCGGGGAGCGGCTCGCCCTCGCGCAGGTGTCGGAGCATCGCCTCGAGCTCCCGCACGCGCGCCTGCACGGCCACCTCCGCGGACGGCCCCCGCTCCACCCACCGCACGGCGTCCACGTGTCCGAGGCTGCGCGCGATCGTGAGCGCCTCCTCGGTCCGCGCGAGCAGCTCGTCTCGGAGCGGTCCCGGCGATGTCCCACCCACCAGGGCCAGGAGCCTGACCACCAGCACCCTGGCCTCCCTCCTCGTCTCCGCCCGCCGGCAGCGACCCGAGATGAGGTCGGCCAGCGCGCGTCGCGCCGGCCCCGCCGCAGGCCGGCCCTCGACCAGCGCGGTGGTCAGGGCGGCGCGCACCGTCCGCCCCTCGGGCTCGCTCAGCGCGCCCAGGAGCCCGCCCAGGCCGTCGACCGCCGCGTGCACGATCTGCGCGGAGACCTGCGACAGCTCGGCCAGGTGCTCCGGCCTCGTCTTGGTGACTCGCCAGCGCCTGCCCAACTCGAGCAGCGAGCCGTGGTCGTCGTCGGTGGCAAGGTCGAGGACGTGCTGCAGGTCGGCGATCGTCCCGCTGGTGCCCTCTCGGGTCGGCTGGATCACGCGCGAGCTCCTTTCACCGATCACCCCTCTCTGGTATATCCGATGCCGTATCGGAAATGGAGGCCTTCACGTGGCTCGCCCGCCCATCGATCCGTCCGGCCCCCTGCTGACCGTCACCGCGCGCCTGCCGGCGCCGCACGTCGAGCTGCTCGACCTGCTCGCCTTGGCGTTCGGGCAGGGGGAGGGCCGCGCCGTCTCCAGGGGCGAGGCGCTCCGGCGCCTGGTGGGCCCGTTGTTCCGGGCCCTCGAGGAGGAGAGAGAGATGCAGGAGGCCATCCGCAGCTCCCAGCGAGAAAGCCTCGCGCGCGTGCGCGCCCTTCCCCTCGACCCGCCCGGGCAAAAGCAGCAACGCCGTCCTCCACCGGCGCTCCGCCGCGCGGCCGACCAGCTCGACGCGCTCGCGGGCAGACCTGGCGTCGGCAGGTCTCGATCGCGGGGCAAGGGAGGCAAGCGACCCTCGTCGTAAGTGCGCACTCCAGCCGAAGAACAAACGCGTATTGACACGTCAATACGCACAGTGTAGCATGTGGTCCGTCGCCCCGTCGCCCGCTCGCGGACGTCCTGCGAACATGGCGCCGTGGCGAAGAAGAAGGCAGCGAAGAACCGTCCTGCTGGAGGGCGCACAGGGGTCCCCCTGTTCGTCTACGTGTCGCAAGACCTGCGTGAGCGGGTCGAGGCGTACCAGCAGGCGGTGAACGACGGCCTTCCGCAGGCCGTGCGTGGCAAGTTCACCCTGAGCGACGCCGTGCGCGACCTGCTCGAGAAGGGGCTCGCGGGCTCGGACAACACCGAGCCGCGTTCCTAGCACCTTCGAGGCTCACCAACGTCCCCGGGCGCCGCGGCTGGCATCCGGGTGGGGAGCGCTTCGCCGCATGGACCACAGCTTCGACTTCGAACACCCCTCGCCCGGCCCCGGGCGAAGCGCCGGTCGCTCGGCCGCGATCGTCGTCATCCTGGCCGCGTTCCAGGCCTGGCTGCTGGGGCGCCTACGCCGGCACGGCGGGGACGCGACCGTGGAGTCGCCCACCGGCTCGGGCAAGACCCTGATGGTGCGCGCCCTGGTGGCGCTCGACCTGGGCCGGCCGGGCGGCTTCACGCACGCCCTCATCGCCGCGCCGCAGGAGCAGATCGAGCGGGGGTTCCTCCGCGACCAGGACATGCTCGTCGGCTGGCCCGCGGGCCGTGGAGCGCAGCCCAGGTTGCACATCCCGGCGCACCTCATCCGCGCCGCGCGCCGCGACGGCTGCGGCACCAGGGCATCCATCCGCCGCTACCTCGCCGGGGTGGAGCCGCGCGCTCACGCGCTCGCCTGCACCCACGCCGCCCTGACGGCGCTCCAGGCCTCCGACTTGCCGGCGGACCTCGAGGGGCGGGTCCTGATCATCGACGAGGCGCACCACGTCTCCGCCGACGGGCTCGCCCGGGTGGCCCGCCTCTGGCGCGAGCGCGGCGGCCGCCTCCTCCTGGTCACCGCGACACCGTACCGCGGCGACGGCCTGCCGGTCATCCAGCCCGGCATGGTGCACCTGCGCCGCACCCTGGCCGAGCACATGGAGGAGGGCTGGGCGCCGCGCACGCTCTCGAGCGAGATGGTCGCCCTCGGCGGCCAGCGCCAGCGTGTCTCCGCGGCCCAGCTCGCCGGCGAGGTGGCCCCACCGCGCTCCTACTCGCGGGCCACCGTGCAGGCGATCGTCGCCAAGTGGGTGGAGGACGGGCGCGCGAAGACCATCGTCCGCGTCCCGCCGGGACGGGGGGACCTGGTGCGGACGCTCATCTCCGCCCTCGAGCGCGCCGGCGCGCGCGTGCTCGACGCCACGGGCGTGGAGCCGGCCCGCAAGCAGCGCTTCCTCCGCGCCCTCGACGCGGAGCGCGACCGGACGTTCGCCGCCTCCGAGCTCGACGTGGTCGTGGGCATCCAGCGGGTGCTCGAGGGGACGGACTGGCCCCACTGCGCAGCGGTCTACTCGGTCGGCATCCCGCGCTCGCTCCAGGTGGTCGTGCAGCTCGCCGGCCGCGCCCTCCGGCGCAAGCCCGCGGACTACCCGGCGGAGTACCGGGACCTGGCGCGGCTCGTGTTCTTCGTGCCGTGCGCCGGCGGCGACTCCATCCGCGACCTCTCGCTGGAGCACAGCCGACACGTGCTCCTCACCTGCGCGTTCATGGCGGACCACGTGGTGGGCCAGGCCTGGATCGTCACGGCGGCGGTGAGGCGCGCGGTGACGCGCGCGCTCGCGCGGAAGAACCCCGAGATCCTCGACGTGGCGCTCGACGCGTCGGCCGCGCCCGTAGCGGACCCGCTCGAGCAGGCGGAGGCGCAGCTCGCCCTGGCCGCTGCGCGCGAGGAGGTCGTCGGGCAGGGGCGTGAGCCGACAGCCCAGGCGCTCCTGGAGCAGGTCCTCCACACCCGCCCCGACCTCGGCACGGGCACCGTCGAGGCCGTCCTGATCGAGGCGCTCGCGGTGGAGCCGGGCGAGACCGGCGAGGAGGTGCGCGGGAGGATCGAGTCGATCATCACCAGGCGCCTCCGCATCGACCCGCGGGTGCAAGAGGCGATGCGCGCGGCCTTCTCGGAGGTGCTCGGCGAGTTCCGCCAGGTCACGCTCGCCCGCTCGGTCGCGATCGAAGCGATCGGGCGGCAGGTCCACCTGCTGACCGGGGGCGCCATGCGCGAGTTCGCCGCCCGGCTGTCCGCGGCGCATCCGCGGCCGCTGACCATCGAGCTGGTGCTCGCCTGGGCCGACGCCCATCACGAGGCGATCGGCACGTGGCCGAGCGCCAACTCGGGGCCGGTCCGGGCCGCGCCGGAGGAGACGTGGGAGGCGATCGACAGCGCCCTGAGGGACGGCCACAGGTCGCTCGAGTCCGGGGGGTCCCTGGCCAGGTTGCTCGAGGAGCACCGCGGCGTCCCAAACCGTCTCGGCCCGCGGAACCTGCTCCCGGACCTGGTGATCTCCTGGGCGCGCGCCTACCACCGGGCGCGGGGGGAGTGGCCGAAGCGCGAATCGGGGGCGATCGAGGGCACCCCGTTCACGTGGAGCGCGATCGACCAGGCGCTGATCCACGGCCGCCACGGGCTCCCCGGCGGGAGCTCCCTGGCTCAGCTCCTCCAGACGATCGGGGTGAAGAACGTCAGGCAGCAGCCCCCGTTGAGCGACCAACAGGTCGCGGGCTGGGCGCAGGCGTTCTTCGCCGAGAACGGCCGCTGGCCCACGCGGAACGACGGCTCCATCGAGGGGGCCGCCGGCGAGTCCTGGCCCCTGATCGCCGCGGCGCTCGAGCAGGGCCTGCGGGGGCTCGCGCCGCGGGGCTCCCTCGCCGCCTTCTGCCATGAAGTGTGCGGCGCGCCCGCGCCGGGGGCGGTGAGGCGAGGGCTGACGATCGACCAGATCCTCGGCTGGGC
Source organism: Planctomycetota bacterium (assembly GCA_023954375.1). Lineage (GTDB taxonomy): Bacteria > Planctomycetota > J058 > J058 > J058 > JAMLIC01. The sequence continues at coordinate 54,904 of JAMLIC010000016.1, read as the reverse complement.
CCGCGCCCATCGAGAGCGGTCCGGGGAGTGGCCCACGCCCGCGTCGAAGGGGGAGGGGCTCCCGCCGGGCGAGACCTGGGCGCGCATCGACCGGGCCCTGCGCGAGGGTGGGCGGGGCCTCCCCAGGTCGTCGCTGACCAAGCTGCTCACCTCCCACCTGGGCGTGCGGAACCACACGCGCCCCGGTCCGTTGACCGAGGCGCAGGTCTGGGCCTGGGTCCGCGACCACGTCGAGCGGGCTGGCTCCTTCCCCACGCGCGACTCGGGTCCGGTCCAGGGTGTCGCCGGTGAGAACTGGCAGGCGATCGATGGCGCCCTCAAGCACGGCTGCCGGGGCCTGCCCGGAGGGGAGACCCTCCGGCGCTTCATCGATCGCAACCGAGGCGATCGTTGACGCACGCCTCTGACCGTCAGCGCGATCACTTCGACAATGAGGCCAAGACGATCTATCGCGATCGGCACCTGGCCGTCTTGCGCGAGCAGGCGGCCGAGCTCTGGGAGGACGACGGACAGACGCGCATGCGTGGCGCCTGGCTCGAGCTCATGGGCGCGTCCGGCTGGCGCACGCGGGACATGCTCGTGGACGGCGGCATCCTCCCACCCGATCGCTTCGTCGGCGTCGACTTCGACCCGGCGCGGATCGCGGCCTATCGCGACCGCTACCCGGACTCGCGGTGGCTCTCGGGTGACCTGCTCGACCTGGTCGACCGGGACGAGCTGCAGGACGTGGTGGTGCTCCACTACGACGGCTACGACGCCGTCGGGGGCCCCCGCCTCCAGCACGTCGGCGCGCAGCTGGCGGCGGTGCTCCGGCGCGCGGTCACTCGGCACGCGGCGGCCGCCATTCTCTGGAACGCCGACCTCGATGCCTGCCGTCTCCAGGGCCGCCGCCCGGACGACGCCCTGCGGCACCATGCGGAGCTCCTCGCGCGGCTACTCCAGGAGGCAGCGGGCAACCGCCGCGTCATCCTGCCCGCGGACCTCCTGCCGCGCGGAGAGGAGCTGCGCCCGCTCGATCCGGGCTTCGTGGGCTGGGCCGGGAGCTTCGAGATCTACCGGGGGTCGGCCAGGGGGCACCGCATGGCCTGCCTGCGGCTGGTGCTCCGCTGATTCGAACTACTCCTCGCCGTTCATGTTGACCACCTGCGCCAGCCACCGGTTCTCGCGCACCTGCTCGAGCTCGCGGACGACCGCCCCTGCGTTGGGCAGGGTCCTGGCCTCCGCGATCGCCTGGGCGATGAACGTGTGCATCTCCCTGTAGCTCTCCGCCAGACGGCGCTGGCCGTCCACGGCGCGACGCGCCTCCTCGAGCTGCTTCCGCGCGGTCCGAGCCTGCGCTTCGTGCTCGGCCCGGAGCGCCTCGACCGCTTGCTCCAGCGAGCCATGCTCGTGGAGAAGCTCGAGCATGTGCTCGATCGTCTCCTCGAACGTCCAACCGGGACGAGCGTCATGCAGCAGGGCGCGCCCGAGCGCCTTCAGGTCGCCGGGGCGCAGGGACAGGGTGAGGCCCTCAGCTCCGAGGTGCAGCGCCCTCTCGCGCTCCTCCCCGTGGAGTCCGAGGCGCGCGGCCAGGCGCGCCAGGTTGGAAGCCTCCTGCTCCTCTGCCGTCGGCACGCGCTCCGTGGGCATAGGGGCCGACAGCCGAGTGAGCGCCTCCTCCCAGCTGAGCCCGAGCTCGGTGACGCGCGCCTGGATCTTCGTCAGCCCCTGGACGACCTCCAGGTCCGGCTCGGAGGTGGGTGGCTCGGGCACCTCCGTGTCCCGTGAGCAGCCCGATGGATCGTTGAACGTGACCGCTCCGCCGCCGGAGAGGACCAGCGCCAGGCGGTCCTTCCAGTCCGCCCGGAGCCACCCGAGGGTCTCGTAGCAGGTGGCCACGTTCCACATGACGTTCCGGAGCGCCTTCTCCTTGTCGTCGGGGAAGTAGCCCGTCGCTCCGGCGACGAGCTGGGCGAGCAGCACCGTGTTGATGGTCTCCAGGTTGTCCTGCGTGGTCAGGATCAGCCGGAGGAGCTCGGTCACTCGATCGTCCGGGACGTAGTCGGCCATGGCCGGCTGGGGCAGGCTGTGAGGGCCCGCAGCCTCGAGGGCGCGGAGGATCTCATCGACGCGTCGTCCCTTGAGCTTGTCGGGGATCTCGACGCCGCTCATGTCGGCCATGATCATTCGACGCTGGCGCTGCTCGGGGAAGCCCGTCTGGGCCTCGATGCTCAACTGCTTCGTGGGGTCGGAGGACAGGGAGTTCATGGTCACGACGGTCGTCGCGAGCAGCTCGATCGTGCCCGTCTCCTCCGAGAAGGTCGACTCGCCGAAGAGGTACAGCAGGCACGCGTCCCGCACCGTCGCGCTGGCCTCGTTGAACTCATCCAGGCAGACCACCGGGGAGCTGCAGGCCCCACGCAGCTTCGCCTCGCCTCTTGGGCCCCTGCGGATCGTGCTCGAGGAGCGGGTCTCCTTCCAGGCGGCGATGACGTCGGTGTCGCGGCGGCCACCCGCGAGGATGATCGCCACCTCACCGACCGTCGTCTTGAGCTTCTGGGTGCGTCCGAACAGGAGGAACGACGCGAGCTTCCGCGTGGCGGCCCGGTGGTAGCGCATCACGGCCGCGCAGAGGATCAGCTCGATCAGGGCCTGGTGCACCCGGGGGAGTTCGCGCACCAGCGCGGGCAGGGGGAGGCGCGGGTGTACCTCCTCGGGCCCGGCCTGCGGATGGTCGCGCCTGGCCTCGCCGGCGGCCGAGAGCATGAACCCGGGCTGCTGGCCCTTGCCCCGCTCCGGCCGATGCACCACCAACCCCGTTTCTTCCAACGCCTTGAGGCGGTTGCGGAGGGTCGAGCGGGCTCCCCCGGCCGCTCGGTGAAGTTCGTCGAGCGAGCGCGGAACCTCCAGGTCCAGGTGCCGCAGCAGATCCAGGTGAGCAGGTCCAAGGGCCATCCCCCGCCTCCGGTCCTGGCCGACCCACGCGAGGCCCGCGGTCAGCCACAAGACCAGCGTAGCGCTGGGTCTAGAGATCGTCAGGGCTGGTACATGCTCGGGCAGCTGTACCTGTACCTGGACCTGTAACTCGTTATCCACTCGGGGCTGTACCGGGCCACCCCTCACGCGTGGGTCAGCACCGGCGGCTCGACCACCATCATCATCCGCTCGGCCATCGTCATCGCCGGCGCGGCGGGGTCCTGCTGGGTCCGGTCACTGCGCGGGGCGCCCGCACTCCCCGCAGTAGCGGGCGCCCACGCGCGCTCCGCACTCGCCGCAGTACGCAGGACGGCTCGGTGGAGCTGCAGATGTTGGCCTCGGCGTGGTGGGCGGCGGGGGCGAGGGCGCCGGTCGGGGCGGCGCAGACTCGGACCGGCGGGGCTGCCAGGTCGGCGGTGGCGACGAACTCCAGGCCGTTCCCGTGGAGCGTTGAAGGATGACTTCGGGCTCCTCGGGCTCGAGGACGTAGCAGTAGCCGTCGACCGTCCACCTGTACCAGAGGAAGGGCCCGGCGATGATCGGCAGCAGCAGCGACATGGCCGCCACGTGCACGACCCGGAGGGCGCTGACCCTCGACTCGAGTCGGAGGGTCTCCGGCTCGTAGCCGTCCGCCTCGACCCGGATGAGGTGGTCACGGCTGACGTCCAGCAGGACGGTGGACGGCGCGGGTGTGCTCAGGAGCCGGTCGCCCTCGTAGAAGCGCGCGTTCGAGGTGTTGACCTTGACCCGCATCTCGCGCTTGTTCGAGGCGCAGGCTCCGACGAGGAGGCATACCACGAGTATGAGACCCCGGCGACGCGCGCGGGTCCGGACGGTCACTGGACCCGCGCCCCGCACCCGGTGCAGAACCGAGTGCCGCTCAGCCGGGCGCCACATGAATTGCAGAAGCCCGCGGGTGAGGGCGTCGCAGTTGGCCACGTGCTCGCCGATGGCTCACTGGAGCTCGGGCCCTGGCCGGGTCGGTGGAGCTCGGTCAGGACCTCGCCGGGCTCGAGGACCTTCCAGGCCCCGGAGCGAATGTCCACGCCGCACAAGAAAGGCGTCGCGATCCACAAAGTCGGCGTGCTGATCAGCCCGTTCAGGATGATGGACACCGCCACCCTCCAGGCGCTCACCTCGCTGACGAGCTTGAGGGTCTGGGGCTCGTAGCCGTCGGCGCGGACCTCGATCACGTGGTCCTTCGTCCGGTCCAGGCGCATCACCTGCCCCGAGCGGCACCCCGCGCCCGCCGCGGGGGCTGAGAAGCCGGCGCTCCCCACGTTCGTGCACTCGAACTGCACCACCTGGTGGGTCGGGAAGAGGATCGACCCGCAGCCGCTCAGCCACATGGACACGATCAACAGCGCGATCACCGTGCGTCGACGCCGAGCAAGCCTCATGAGGTCCTCCCCTGCAGTTCGCGGCCGAGCCGCTGCTTGCCATTGACGAAGTCATAATCTCCAACTCAATGCCCTTTAGCAAGTCGCGATGGGGTCCCTTACCGGGCAGCGACATGGCGCGACGACGGAGCGGTAAGGGCAGGGGACGACAGACCGGGATCGAGCCCACGCTAGGGGCCCGGATCCGCTCGCTCCGCGAGGAGCGCGCCATGACCCAGGCTGCGCTGGCCCGGGCCGCGGGCCTCAGCCAGGGCGCCCTGGCCCGCATCGAGGCCGGCGACCGCTCGGCCACCATCGGGACCCTGGTCGGGATCGCCCGCGCGCTCAGGCTCGCCCTGCCCAGCCTCCTTGCCGAGGTGCCGGCGGTCGCCAACCCGCCACGGGCGGAGAAGGCTTGGTTCCGGCTCTGTTCCCGACTCCGCGATCGAGACGAGGCGTACATCCTCGCGCTGGAGCGAGTCGCGCAGGCGCTCGACGCACTGGAGAGTAGGCGGGTTCGCCGTAAGTAAGGCGCGTGTTGTCGGTCCCGAGGTCTATGCTCTCCGAAATGGAGATGAGCGATCTTGAACGGGCCATTGGCACGAGCCTGAAGGGCCGGCACAGACCCATCGCGGGCGCACTCTTCACCTACGCGCTCGAAGTCCGAACGGGAGGAGCAACTGCGCTGATCACGGGTCGGTGCATGCTGCTGGACGAACCGCCAGCTCCCGCGCGCCCTCTCATGGACTACAAGAACCTGATACTCGGTGAGGAGTGGATCGCCGGAGAGGAGCCGGTTCTTGATCGGCTCAACGCCCTCTTCTCGGGCACGGGTCAGCTCGGCGGGCGTGCGATCCTCGCAACAGGACTGAGGAAACGCTTCAGCGAGCGGATCTTGCCCCGAGGCTTTGCTCAGTCCGACATCTTTGTCGGGAACGTCTCGGGTTGGCCTGAGCACCGAGATGTCATCGAGATGCAGATCGACGACGGATCAGGCCAGGCGCATGCGTCATTCTCGCCGGTCGTTGCACATGGCCTGCGCCCTTACCGCAGCGGGAAAGAGGCAGCGACAGATTGGGTTTGGAGCCTTGGCGGGCCCCTGCCAGCACAGCAGGAGGTTCCCTACCTCTGCAACCTCGTCGTGATTCTGCCGGACACGCGCGGACGCTTCGCGCACATGCGGTGGCTTCCTGAGGGGCGAGTGACGGCGCGCGTCGATCGAACCGTTCCGCCCGACGAGCTCGAGGTGCAGCTCCTCGAGCACACCGTGCGCGGAGACGCTCGTTGGCATCGACTCGATGGCGAATGGGATGCGCCCGTGGACTGCGCTGCTGTCGAGCTCTTTCTCGTTCACGCGCACGGGACGCTCCTCGACCACGTGAAGCTCGACCGGCCTGGGGCGGAGCTATCCGCCGATGTCCGCCTGCCCACAACGGTGGAACAAGCAGAGCTCGACACCCGGGCGGGCGAGGACGAACGCGTTGAGTTCAAGACGTTCGTGGAGACTGGGCATGAGAAGGAGGGCGAGCTCCTCGAGACGGTGATCGCCTTCGCGAACAGTGCTGCGGGCGGTCGCCTCTACCTGGGAGTTGAGGACGACGGCACGCCCAGTCGCCGTGCGAAGCTTGCAAAGGCGACCGGCGGAGACCCCCGAACCGCGCAGGACGCTCTTGTGAACCGTGTCCGTCGCCTGGTTCGCGAGACGATCAAGCCAGTCCCCGACGTCGAGGTCGAATGGGTCGAGCTGTTCGGAGAGCCGGTCCTCGTGATGAGAGTCAAGGCGGGTGAAGATCCCCCCTACTCACTGCAGGACTCCAACGAGGTGTTTGTCAGGAAGGGAGCGAGCAACCGTCGGCCAGACCCAAAGACGGAACTGCCAGCACTCCTCGAGAGGAGCGCTGATCGCCGGAGGCGTCGTGCTTGAACTCTTGAACGCTCTCGGCTCGGCTTGGCGGCTAGAAGGTCCGCTCAGCGCTGCGCAACCAAGCCGAGGTAGTCAGCGCGGCCGGCAGCGAACAGGCCCGCAGGGCGACGACTAATGTACGTCGTTCCGGAGCTTCGCATCGCTAAGTCCATCGACGAGCTCAACAAGGAGCACCGCGCGCTGCTCCGGAGCAGGAGGGACGCCTCCATCAACGGACTGCTGGAGAAACACCACCGCATCATGGTCGTCGGCGAGCCAGGCGCCGGGAAGACCCGTCTCCTCAAAGAATTCGTGCTCCACGCGGCGGGCGCCGCCCGAGAGGCGGCCTTCGTAGACTTGAAGTCCATCGAGGACTACAACGCTCTTCCTACGTGCCTGGAAGAAGGCAGTCCAACTGCTCAAGTCGTTCCGGGTAGTTCTCCGGAACAGACTGAGCAGGCGAATCAACTGCGGACGAGCCGCTTCACCTTACCTCGCGGCGAACGAGCTGCAGAAGCAGACGAGGAGGACCGACCGGTTCAACACGTTGAGGCAACGGCCGACGAGAGACCTACCGCAGAGCGCGTTGTCGTATGCCTTGACGCCCTGGATGAGGTTGCGCGGCATGACCTCTCCAAGGCCCTCGAAAGCATCGCCCTCTTCTGCCGCGACTATCCCAGGGTCGCTGTCGTCGTGAGCTGCCGCACGCACCACCTAGAGCGCTTTGCGACCGCCATTTCGTCGCTGGCCTTCACCTACGTCGAGGTTCTGGGCCTGAGTGACGACCAGAAACGTCAGTTCCTGAGCCAAGACTCAGCGGACCCGGCGGCCCTCCTGCGCGAGTGCTCTCCCGAGACGCAGCGCGTCCTCGAAGTGCCTCGATACATGCGGATGTTCGTCGAGCTGGGGCGGGCCGTTGGGTTCGAGAAGCTCAGAGGACTCACGAGAAGCGAGATCTTCGAGGCATTCATCTACAGGAAGCTACGCGAGGAGGCGAAGAAGGTAGGAAAGGGAGAGGAGCACAAGGTTGAGGCGATCACACGTGCGCTAGAGGCTTTGGCCTTGGTGATGGAGATCCAGCAGGCCAACGTCCTTCCGAAGGAAGACCTCGTCACCTTCTTCGATGACGTCCAGTCGAACCTGGCACAGTACGTCTGGAAGGAAGTCACACTGGCCGACTTCGTCGACCGCACCGTCCTCAAGACCCAAGCCAGTGCGTCAGGTGGCGACGCGGTTGAGTTCGAGTGTCGCGAGTTCCAGGAGTACCTCGCCGCGAAGGAACTCTCACGCTTGGGCCAGGGACGGCGGACGCACCATATCGTTTATGACCTCATGGTCTCACCCGGACTGAGCGACATCATTCCGTCCTGGTACAACACGCTGTCGTTCCTGCTTGATCGCGAGCCCGACCTTCTGCCTACGATCATGCGTGTGGGCAGCGCAGAGACGAGGGTGGTGCAGCCAGAGGACTATCACCGCCTCGTCATGTCCGTTCGGCCTGAACGCCTGTCCCCCGGCCAGAGACGCTCGATCTTCAAACAGGTGCTCGACTACTACGCGACTGCTTCCGTCTGGCTCCCAATAGGGCTGCCCTACCTTCTTGCGCGGTACTCCGACCCGTCCCTCCTTCCGACTCTGGAGCGGCTGGCGCAGACAGGCGCTGGAGAGGCGCTCGTTGTCAACCGCGGCAATGTGGCGAACCTTGTCGGCGCCCTGGTGCGAGAGGGAAGGCTCGAGCGTCGGGAGGCTCTGCTCTGGGAGGAACGCCTTGTAGGCTTCATCAAGGACTCATCAGAGGAGAGTGTCTTCCCGACCATGCAGCGGGAGTGCCTTCACGCCCTTCGCGAGTTCAACGACCTGCAAATCCTGAAGAGCGTTGAGCAGTCCTTGCACTTCCATCGGGACACTCTGCTGCTTCGAACGCTGGTGAGCGTGTGCGGCGAGATCGATCCTGAAGCCGACGTCACCTTGGACCTTGTGTGCAGGGCGATGCAGTCCGATGACGGAGTGGTGGAAGCGTTCTATGTGATCCTGGCCATGAAGTCACAGGGCAGCGTCGTGCGTCTCCTGTCCCGACTTGCTGACGACTCAACGCTGCTCAGAGAGGCGCTCGATCACTCGACACTCTTCGACGATCGCCTTCCAGCATGGGCTCGTAGCGTCGCGGGACCTGCATGCCCCGAGCTCGATGCGCAGATCGCGCAGTTCGTGCGCGCCGTCATTCTGGATTCAGGCGCGAGGCACTACGGGAGGAGGTCGCCCCTGCTCACAGGCCTCGTTGGCGCAGTGGCCGCCCGAGATCCGAAGTACGTCGCCCAGGTCGTCTCCATGGTGGTCTCTGAGCCTCCTGACAAGTGGTCTGCCTACGACCTATACGACCTACGCGAGCTCGTGACAGGAGCCCTCACTCCCGAATCGTTGGAGCCACTCGTTGCTCAGCTACGAGGCCGCGGCGATGAACACGAACAGTTCGCGAGCGCATGTGCGCTCGCGTCCGAGAGCCCCGCTGTCCTCGCCAAGGCGAAGGAGCTCTTCCCTGCGGAGTGTGCGGCTCATCGTGCATGGGCTGATCGCAACAAGGGCGCCGAGGAGCAGCGCCGCGTCGCCGAGGCACGCAAAGTTCTCGCCGGATTCATAGATCGGCTCCACAGGGGCGACCAGGACCGTCGCGACCTCTTCAGCTACTACATGAAGCACGAGGGAGTACTGCGCGAGTTGGCCTCGGCGCCGCACCTCACGCGGCTGAGAGAACTTGCGACTGGCTACTTGGAGCGAGTCAATCCCTCGGACGCATGGCCTGAGACGAAGTGGGTCGACGCCCGAGCCTACACTCGCGATTCGTGGACCGCTCAGCTTCCGTATGCCTTGAGAACCGCCATCAGTCTTGGAGTCGATGTCTCACAGTGGCGAGCGGCCGGGGTGAGCTACGTTCCACTCGAACGAGAGTTCGGGGACGACGGCATCCTCTCCATGTTCAGTCCGCTTACCGACCACGAACTGGACAACGTCGCGGGCGCCTACGAGGCGCACCGCGACTTGCGACAGATACAGTCGGGTCGCATCGTGAGTCTCGCGCAATCGACCAGGAGTGCGCGCTTTGGCGCTCTGCTCCGTGAACTCGTCGCCGGCGACGCATTCCATCCTAGCGAGCGAGTGCGCGCCTTGGAGGTCATGGTCGACAACGCGCCGGATGCTCAGGCGCGGGACTACCTCGGAGTGATCTTCACCTCGCTACGCTGCACGAGCGGTCGGGCGGAAGGACTCCGAGACAAGGCCAACGAGTTGCTCATTCGCCACTTTCGCGATCCGGACGCCATTGGCTGGAGGCTCGCCGAGCTAGTGCGACGAGCGTTCCCGTTTACTCGGGACCGAGGCAGCGGCCGGCGGATCCGAGTAGGCAGCTCGGCTGAGGAGGACGAGCTCCGGCACTTCGCATTCGCGCGGCCGATCATGGAGCTTGCGGAGCCGGCTTTCCAGCTCGACATGCTCGACCTCATGGGAATCTCGCTGGACATGTCCACGTGGGGAGACGATTACGACGAGTACTCGACCTACCTCAGGACCGTGGTCGTCGGCTACTTCGATGGCTTGAAGCGGCATGGTCGCTATGAACCCATCGACGCTCTCGAGCAGTTCATCCGTCTCAACGCAACGGTTGACGACATTCGCTGGTTCCGACATCGGCTCGTCCAGCTGCGCCAGAGCTACATGGCGGCGATCTCGAAGCCACGGAGCGTCCGCGACTGTGTGGTGACGTACAACGATTTTCGCACTCGATCGTACCTCGATGTGGCGGACGCTCGTGACCTTCACCACCTGGTCTGCGAAGTCCTCGACGTCGACGTTCGCAACTGGATCGAAGCGGAGGGCGCCTACGCGTTCCTCGGCACGGGCAAGGTCTTGGACGCCAAGCGCCAGCAGTACGAGAACCTCATTCAGCGCACGGTGAAAGCACAGATCCGGGCAGCCCTCTTGGCCCGAGGGCTCCGGGACGTGAACATCATCCGCGAGCAGGAGCTCGATGACGGAAGGAAGCTGGACTTCGTCATCTGGCAGGGCTTTGTTGGCCCGGTCGTCATCGAGCTCAAGCTCACCAGCAATACTGAATTGCGCTCACGCAAGAACATCGAAGATTACAGGTCCACGCTCGTGCAGCGCTACATGCAGGGCGTCGGAGCAACTTACGGCGTGTTCGTGCTTCTGCAGGTCGACGAGCAGCATCCGCTCGACACGAAGCTCCAGACAGTGAGGGAGGTGTATGCCACCATGCAAGGAGCCGTTGCGGCGATCGGGTTCAAGTGCTGTGCCTGATCTGTAGTAAGAGAGAGGCAACGCGTCCCTCTACCCAGCGCTCCCGCTCCTCGCTGATCGCTGCGCGTTCAGCCCGCACGGCAAGCAGTTCGGCCCGTTCCTCGAGCCAGCGAAGGACGTGGGGGTGCGTCTCGCCGTCGCGCCAGGCCAGGACCTGCTGCCGGAGATGGTGGGAGTGCTCGCTCTCCGAACCAGACTGCGTCGCGCAGAGCGTGAGAGCCTGGCGGTCGTCCGTGCGCTTCCGCTCGACCGAGCTCAAGTCAAGGGGCCGCCGCCGGGAGCCACCCGGGGCGGTGAAGCGGGCGGTCGAGACGCTCCACGAGCTCGAGCGCCAAGGCGCCCGGCCGACACAGTCGAGAGCGAGCAAGTCGCGCGGAAAGCGTCTACCTCCGAGATAGCCGGTCTGTGAGAGCCCGCGGCAGTGACGGACACGCCTCATGTCGTGGCCGGTGGTGGACTCCACCAGTACGTCATTCGATCGGACAGGGCGTCCGACCGGTTCCAGCCCTCGAGGGTGACGCGGCCCTTCGTGGGTCGGCCATCAACCGTATCGTGCACTTCTAGGAGCCCGAAGCGTTCGAGACTCCGGGCCGCAGCGTCGAAGCGAGCGATCTGCCGGGGATCGCGATCGATGTCGACCCGATCGCCGCCCAAGGAGACGACGAAACACGCTGAACCTCGCGTGAGCACCTTCACTCGATAGCCGCCGCGCGCCGGGCTGCGACTTCGGGTCAAGGCGTGTAGCACTTCGACTGCGTCCTGGCTCGGTGCGTCATTTGCCGGCTGCACTGCAGCCGCCGCCGCTGCGGTGGCTCCGTCCGGGGCATCTCCCGTCCTGCGGCAGGCCTCGTCGAAGGCTGTTCGGACCTCGGCGAGGGAGCAGCGCCGTCCGAACACCGCGCTACCGAAAGCGAGCCTCGCTGCCTCCGCATCTCGCACGGACAGGAGCAACTCGTGGCAGAGACCAGAGAGGTCCGTGACATCGGCGTGGACGCGCATGTGACGCGGGATCGAGGACAGCAGCCTCAAGCTCCCAGCGGAGTAGAGGTCGATGACCTTCACCGTCTCTCCGGCGATCATCACGTTGCCGTTGTGCAGGTCGCCGTGCACGGTGTCGCGAGCGTGGATGTGGGCAACACCATCGATGATGGCGAGTCCGATCCGTCGAGCCTCCGCCAGCGGGAGCGGGTCGTTCGATCGAGCTCGTTGCTCCAGCCACTCGCCGAGCGTCTCGCCTTCGACCAGCTCGCAAGCGACGCAGGGCACCACCTCACCCGTGGCTGGGTGCACAGCGAAGTCGATGAAATGGACCTTCACGATGTTCTCGTGATCGACCTTGGCGAGGGCGCGAGCGTGCTCGATCGCGAGCGTCGCCTGATCGCCACCGTGGAAGAGCTTGATGGCGAGATCCCGGATCTGATCCCGACCGCTCCAGACTTCGCCGAACGCGCCGCGTCCGAGGAGTGAGTCGAAGGTCAGGCTCGCTCCGGGTCCCGCGCGCGTCCGACCCTCCTGATCCGACTTCCGCTCGGTGGGTCCACCGGGCCCGCTCTCGTCGCTCTGGACTAGAACAGTCGCCAGGTCTGCCAGCTGCTCCTGCAGCTGTGCTTGGACCTGGGGGTGCGGCACGTCGCCCACTTCGCGCCTGTCGATCACGTCGGCAACGCAAGCAGCCCGGAGTTCGAGAAGGTCGGGCGGGAGCCCCACCAACTGGGAGGGGGTCAGGGATCGCAGCTTCGCCGCCGCCGTGCTGTGCCACCCGATCGCCATCGACGTCAGGCCGATTACGCAGGCAGCCCGCTGTCGGCCTTGTCGGCGATCCACCGTACGAGCGAGCAGGCGCGCCAACAGGTCCCGTGCGCGGTGGACGCTGTCATCGGCCCTGCAGACGGCCGCCAGTTCGTCCTCCTCCTCGTTCTTCAGCGTCGCGAACACGGCCCGGAGCGCCGCTCCGAGCGCCGTATCGCTCGCCCAGTGACACGTGGCCAGGGCATCTTCGATGCGCGCCCGGCTGTACTCGCTGGGCGCCAATCCCTGGGATGGCGCTCGTTCGACAGTCCGCGCAGAGACTCGCGCCCTCTCCTTCAGCCCCATGAGCCTCGGGCGCAGGGACTCCCACGCGTTCGCGTTTGCAGTCACGGCTCGACTGAGCTCATCGGTCGGCCCACCCGCATCGAGCAGAGCCAGGATCTGCTCCCGCGCCTGCCGCGCTCGGTCTGCGGGTACGCCGAGGCGCTCGATCGCGACCTCTGCAGGCTCGAGCGCCTCGACGTGGAGGCGTACGGCATCGCGAGCCTCATCCTGCCTCTCGGGAGCGCAGATTTGTAGCCAGGACGCGAGGTCGGGGAGCCGGTGACGAGGCGCGAGCAGCGGCCAGAGATCATCGACGGGCAGCGCCGGTCCCGTCGCGAGCCGCCAGCGCTCGGGCATGCTCCCGCTCAGCTCGCGATCACGGGCCTCGTGCAGCAGCGCCGAGACCCCACCGCAGCCCCTCCACCTCCCTACGAGCGCCATGCGCTCCAGGCTGTCGGCGGCGCGCGGACAGAGAGGGCGCAGCACGGAAGCAATCGTCTGCACCTCGGCGCGGGCTCGCTCAGCCTCCGGAGCCGCGCCGTGCTCGGTCATCGGTAAGAGGGTCGCGAGTCGCCGTTCAAGGTCACCGAGGATGTGCATCCGTAGATCGAAAGGTGCGAGCGGACCCCGATACTGCGGCAGCGGCCAAGTAGCGGGCCAGTTTGGGACTCCGGCCACGGTCCCGAGCTCACTCCCGACGGCAGGTCGTTCAGCAGCCTCGGGGGAATGACGCGTTTCGGTCATGACCTCTGCTCGAGTGACCATTTCCGCTCTTGTTCCATGTCCCGATCCAAAGAGGTCACGACCGAAGAGTTCGAGGCGATCCTCATGGAGCGCCTCAACGGGGAGCGCTCCGCGACCGAGCGAACCCGTGTCTCAACCTGCCTCCAAGAAACCAGTTCCGCCTCAGTCAGGAGCGCAGGGTCGCGCCGCGACCCCGCCTCCCCTAACGGCCCTCGATCGCCGCCCACTGGCGGGCGATCTCCGCGCAGGTCTCTTCGATTCGGCGCATGCGCTGGACTGTGCTCCTAGGGGGCGTGAAGAGCTGCCGCCGCCCGTTGAGCACGTCGATGACGATCAGGCGTTCGGGCGAGAGGTCAACCCAGCCCTCCTGCTCTGCCCACCGCTGGAGCAGGAGCGCCGCCAGGTCGCCGGCCTCGTCGCTCATCGGATGATTGGCGACGAGGTGCAGCTTCACCAGTCCGACCACGTGAGCCCCCTCGTACAGGACGACGTCGGGTGCGACGCTCACGGCCACGCGGGCGACCGTGAGCGTTCGCCACGCGACACCAGTTCGACGCGTCCGCCCCAACCCCATGATCGATGGGTCGAGGGCATGGACGACGAGCTGCTGGAAGGCCTCGATCGCGGTCGCCGACCAGTCGCGGTCGTTGACCGCCCAATCGGTCCCTGTGCGGTTCCGGCGCAGACGCGTAGCAGCCTCGACCAGTCGCTGCGGATCGCCTCCCGCGACGAACCAGTTACTGATCGTCCGCCGCGCGTCGTTGTAGCGTCCGCCCTTGAACTCGGGCGGAAACTTCGAGTCCTGGAGGATTTCACGCCGTCGGCCCGCTGCGCCGCCAGGCAGATCCACGTACTGCGCGAGCTTGTTCAACGAGATCCGTGGCTCGTCGCGCGTGCGCGCCGGCCTCGGCGGTGGACGAGAGATCATGGGGTTGGCCTCTTGGCTGGTTGAGCCGGGGCCACGGAGCAGCACCGGAATGACGGATCCCGGTGCTACGATCCCTCCGTACCACCAGTGGGCCCATGGCCCCGGCACGCCGGAGGAGCCACCTCCGGCGTGCTGTCGTTCTAGCCGCCGCATACGACAGGCCGGCGCACAACCCCATCAGCGGCAGGGGCCTGCGTGCGTTCTCCACAGAACCTAAATTTGGTTGAAGTTCGGGCCGCGGCCTGAACCTCCTGCAAGCCAACATGTTCAGCCGCGCGATGGGCGCCGGAGGCGCGCGCCTGCCGCACTCTCCACGCGATCCAACCGCCTACTTCGACGTGAGGGCCGCCGGCCGTGGCGTGCGGGGATGTCGTCCCAGGTGCGCCCCTCGAGCTCGCGGCCCCTCTTCGCCTTGTTCCTGCCGCCCCACTGCTTGAAGAAGAAGGGTACCCGCGCCGTCGCGCACTGCTCGCGGATGTCCACCACCTACGCGGCGTCCATCGGCCGCGCGCCGTTGCCGCTCTCGCCGCCGACGATCACACAGTTGATCGCGCGCGTGCCTAGCAGGACTTCTCTCAGGTCGAGCTGCCCGAGCAAGGGCTCACAGGAGAGGAAGCGCACGCTGCTGCCGACGTTCATAGGGGCTTGGCGCGCGGCACGTGCTTCTGGCTTTCCACGCTTACGCCGAGCCACGTGTTCGGCTGGTCGCGCTCAAGGAGCAGGCCCTCCGCCTCGCGCCGGCGCACTTACTCGGCTATGCGGTCGGCGCGTTGCGTGAGCACCTGAAAACGTGTGCCAGGATGCGCGACGCATGACGTCGAACACCGATCTACGAACGCGTCGGGCACGGCCAAATGAACAGGTCGCTCATCGAGTTGACGAAGCTCCGCTTTGGCTTGCGGCACGTGAGCGGCAGCTCGATCCGGTCCGGCCAGTGCTTCAGGTCGAAGCCTCGCTCGTACGGGTGTGCCGGCACGCCTCGGAACCGCTCGGCGAAGACCTCAGCGTAGCAGTGCTTGCACCCGGGGCTGGCTTTCGTGCAGCCCGTGACCGGGTTCCACGTCGTGTCGGTCCACTCGATCGAAGACGTGATCGACACGCAGCCGCCGTTCGGAGTGGCTAGGGGCCAAGGTCCGTCACCAGCGAGCACCGCAAGGCGCAGTTGGGGCCAGACCTCGGCCGTTGATCGGGCAGCAGGTTCCGCTGGATCACCTGGTCGCAGCGCAGGGGCAGAGGAACGCGGCGATCCAGGCCTGCCTGTCGTCGCCCTCGACGTAGACGCGGAACGGGCGCAGGACGCGAGGATCAGGACCAGCGGCGGCCTTGGTTGAGGGCCGCGAGCACGTTGGGCGGCAGGCTGGACTGGCAACCGGTGGCGCAGGCGACGCGTGCCCGGCGGAACACCTGGCCCACCCTCTGGAAGTTGAGCCTCCACAGGTTCTCGGCCGGGCGCGCGAGCCCGGCCTGCATGCGAAGCAGGCCGACGAGCAGCAGGAGCCCAGACGCCGCGGACAAGAAGGGCAGCGCCGCGTCGTTCGACTCGTCCGAGCTGGCCGTGACCGGGACGGGTGCCTCGGAGCACGCGAACCTGCTGGTTGCCGACTCCGCGTCGCGCATGCGGCACGTGATGCAGTCGTCGACGTGGGGCACGTGGCGATGGAGCTGCGCCTCCCACGTGCTTGAGGTCGTTGCGTGGACGAGCACGGGCTCGCCGCGCTGCCCGACAGCGGCGCGGACCCCCCGCTCGTTGGCAAGGGGGAGGATTAGGTCGGGGCGAGGCCCGCGCTTCTGGGCCTCCCACTCGTCGTACCAACCGACGAAGTGGTCGGCACCCGTGCGCTCGGCGACGCAGGCGGCCTTGGGGCGGGGGCGCGTGAGGCTCCACTCCGTGTCCGAGGGGAAGAGGAGCAGGCCGCGGTTCGTGTTGTGCAACTGCGCGTCGTCGCGATCGACGTAGGTCCAGTTCCCCTTCGGGAAGAACTCCCGCGCCCAGTACCCGAGAGCGCCTGCCACCGCCCCCGCGCCGATCACGGCGACGTCGCCGACGTCCAGCGGGCCCGTGTCTACGGGCGCGGAGTCGGCCTCCCCGTCGGCCAGGTCCCACACCGAGACCGTGCTCGGGCCGACCGGCAGGCAGTGCGCCTGCTTGAAGAGGTGGGCCGCGCTGAGGCAGGCCGCGAGCTGCGCGGCGAGGATCGAGCCGTCGCAATCACCGACGAACGGGGCCGGGACCGTGTTAACCCGGGTCGTCGCGTGGGACACGCTCGCGTACCACCCGAGCCCGGGCAGCGCTTGGCCCAGCCCGAGGGTCACGCGGTCGTCGGGGACGGTGCCCGTCTGCTCGAACTCGCCGAACGGGTCGATGGCGCTCGCGGTGGCGAGCAGCTCGTCGGTCAGCGTCGCGCGTCGGAAGAGCCCCTGCGCCAGGAGCGGGGCGTGGGGGACGACGAGGTCGATCCGCCGGTGAACGCGGGCGGCCATGTTCACGAGCGCGAGGGCCGCGACCTGGCCCGCCCGGCAGGCTGCGGCGTCGAGTCCGACGACCAAGGCGACGGGCCGCTTGAGCGCCTCGACGCGACCTCCGTACTGCTCGGTTCGCCGGTCGCGCCGGGCGTAGAAGTCGCTGGCCGTCACCGAACCTCCAAGATCGAGGGGACGAAGATCACGGCCTCCCGCAGGTTGGTCACGCTCCACCACCGGCCGGAGCGGAACTGGTGCACGCCGATCGTGTCGTGGTCCAGGCCGGACGCGCCGTAGCTCGCGACGACGAGCGAGAACATGCCCTCGAACGGCATGAGAACGAGGTCGTCGTCGCCGTCAGAGTGGCGCGTGTCGCGGCCGGGGTGGGAGTGGACCTGCGCGATGAGGCCGAGCCGCCGCTGGCGGGCGGCGCGAGCGCAGGCGCCGATCGCCTTCTCGTCGGCGACCACACGAAGCGGCTCGTGGTCCGAGTCCGGCAGGATCGCGCAGGTCACGAGCGTGGTGTGCTCGACGACGCGACCGGCCCAGTAGACGAGTCCCTCGTCGGCCCGAGCGCCGTACGGTGTGGATCGGCCGGAGGCGCAGAGCGCAGCGAGGGTGGCCTCCCGGACCGCGTCGGGGACGACGAGGTGGCCGACGGCGGGCGCCTGGGGGAGAGGCTTCGTCCGATACACCGTCATGCGAAGGCCTTCGCGTAGGTGAGGTGCAGCCAAATGACCTGCAGCATGTCGCCGATGGTCGTCGCGCGAACGTCGTTGGGGGCACCGGCGTTGAGCCAGTTGGCCATGCCACCCCAGTCGCCGTGCGGCCCCTTGTTCTCCTTGTACGCAAGACGGGAGAAGGGGGCGCAGATCACGCCGCTGCCGTGGAAGATGCTCGACGTCACGCCGGGCGGCGGCGATTTCGACGCCGAGAGCTTCTTCACGAGGTCCGCGCCGTGGGTGTTGGTCACGGTCCACACGGGTGGCAGGGCCCGGTAGCCGTCGAGGGCGCCCGTGACCACGACGGGCTCACGAAAGGCCTTGAGGCTCAGCCCCTCGCGGTCGACGTCCAGGCGGCAGGCGTGGCGGTGGGCCCACGCCTCGAGGCCGGGGAGGTCGGCCTCGAGCAGAGCCAGGGTGACCTCGCGCGGAACCACGGCCTAGACGCCGCCCCCGATGTCCACGATCTCGAGCTCGTCGCCGTCCTTGACACCAGCCGCCACGAGGGGCTTAGTGCGGTCGAGGATCTCGGCGCCCTTCTGGAAGGTCGGGTTGCCTCCGGTCTGGCCGAACGCGGTGGCCGCCTCGCGCGCCGCGTCGCCGACCTTCGTCGTGATCGGCCAGGTGAACGACTTCGGCGTGGGCGTGATCGGCGAGAACACCGTCACCGTGACGGTCGGGGGGCCGTGGCCCGGGGGCGGGCCGTGGGGCGGGTCGATCGCGGGCTGGGTCATGGGCGAGCTCCTGTGCCCTGAGATACGCCACGGACCTCACCATGTCGTGTCGACCGTGGATGTCGTGCGCGTGGTGAGGTTCGTGGCGTATAGACCGATGGGCTCGAGCGAAGCCGCTCACAGGATGAGACGTGTCGGTCCCGCTTACTACAATGGCTCGCTTGCGAGGAGCCCTTGGCGGCGAGCGACGGCCCGAACCCACCTTCCACGTCCGATCTCCAGCCCGAGGAGCAGGACCTGCACCGGCTCCTCCGCGCGGACGACGCCGAGAAGGCGATCCCCGAGCTCCAGCGCGTGCTCGGCCCGCAGCTCATGAGGCGGCTCACGACGTTCTTCGACTACCTGCCGCAGGAGGATCGTGAGGAGGTATACCTGGAGGCCCTGCTCCGCGCGTGGAACAAGCGCGCGACCTTCGACCCCATGAAGGGCACCCTGAGGGGCTGGGTGTGGACGATCGCCAGGAACGTGGCCTACGACAAGTGGCGGGCCCGCAACCGCAAGCAGCGACGTGCGGAACAGCGGGAGGAGCGCCTTCGCCAAGCTCGTTCGAGCCCGGAGGTCGGGGCCTACCGGGAGGCCGTGCTCAAGGTGATGAACATGTTGAGCCCGATGCAGCAGAAGATCGTGCGGGCCGATCTCGAGGTGTTGCCTGACGTCGCGGACGGGGGGCTGCTTGCGCGCGTGCTGGGGAAGGACGTGGCGTCGGTGCACTCGCAGCGGAACAAGGCCTACGCTAGGCTTGAACGCGTGACGGGTCTCAAGAGGCCGCGGGGCCTGGCACCGTGACGGACGCGAGCGATCGACCCGACCCAGAAGAGACCCCCGAGCGGCGAGCGCTTCGCGAGCAGCTCGCCGAGGCCCTGCGGCAAGCCGGCAGGCTGGCGCCAGTCACCGACGAAGAGCTCGACGCGTTCGAGCGCGCCCTGCCCCCAGCGCCGCCCTTGGAGCCGAGCTTCGTGGCCAAGACGACGGCCTCGATCCTGCAGCGGATCCGTGACGGGAGTCCTCGTCCGCGCCGCGTGGATCGCCTGTGGCAGGATCGCAAGGCAGAGCCCCGGAAACTCGTCGGCATGCACCGCAACGCCGGCGACGAGGTCGATCCCGACGCCGAGGCGAAGCTCGAGGCCCACCGGCGCGAGCTCCGCAAGGAGGCCGAGTCCGAGCCCGAGTCGGACCCTGCGGACAACGCGTGAAGAAGCCCGGTTCGTGGGACTTCGCGATCAACGAGGACGCGCTCGACGAGCACGCCGGCGACGTCGTGGCGTCGCTCGTCGGGAAGCCAACCGGCCCCGTGCCCCTGCTCGAGATCGCCAAGACCGAGGGGATCGTCGTCCGGCGCGACGACTTCGGCGGCCTGTTCGACGGGCGTCTCGAGTACGAGCCGCGCACTGGCTTCGTCCTCTACGTGAACGAGCAGGGCAGATCGAGCGCTCGACAGCGGTTCTCGGTCGGGCACGAGCTCGGCCACTACTACCGCCACCGTGAGTCGTTCCTCGCGGGCGGCGGCACCCACAACTCGAAGGTCGACTTCGTCAGGGATCGGCAGGAGGAGCGAGAGGCAGACTACTTCGCGAGCGCCCTGCTCATGCCCAAGGCGCTGGTGCAGCCGCTCCTCAATCGGGGTCCCCCCGAGCTGCGGCAGGCCCTCCAGATCGCGGAGCAGTTCGAGGCGTCGGTGACGAGCGCGGTTCTGCGCGTCGTGCGCCTTTCGCACTTTCCCTGCGCCGTCGTCGTGAGCACGGCGGGCCGGGTCGAGTTCGCGTGGCGCTCGCCGATCCTCTACGAAGCTCGCATCGGGTACCTCGAGAAGGGGCTACCCATCGGGAAGTCCACTCTCACCGGGCGGGTCGGTGGCAAGGTCGGGATCGAGCCGCAATCAGAGGACTGTCGCCTGTCGACGTGGTTCGACCACGACCTCGAGGAGGACCCAGAGCTGCTCGAGGAGGTCGTCGACCTCGGCCCTCGAACGCTCACGTTCCTCAGCCTCGAGGAGGACGCCCTCGAAGAGCTCGAGGACGACGAGACGGAGGACGAGGACGACGAGTGAGGCGCTCGCCGACCGGCCGTGAACGACGAACTCGCCTGCCGAGCGGCAGGGGCGTTCGTCGTTCAGGGCCGGTCGTCTCAGGCCGAGGCGGCCTCGTCGTGAAGGTTCTGGAGGACGCGGGCGTGGCGCTGGGGCTGCCGGCCCTTGCTGCCCTTGACCTGCTCGAGGACCTTCTCCACCTGCCCACGGAACTTGTCGAAGATCCGCTTGCGGCCCTGACCGGCGTCTTGCCCGCCGTCGTGGCCCCCATATGGCGGGCGGCCCTACTCTGAACTGCCGCGAGTTGGGCCTACGTCTTGGCCTCAAGGATGACCCCCGTGTCCGGGAATAGCGTGATTGAGGGTTGAGCTTCATCGCGGCCGCTCGCCCTGGGGCACCATTGGATGACCATCACGGCGGTGACTGTGGTTGATGGTTGCCCCGCGCATCTCTAGGCCGACCAGCGGCTCCCGCTACCCGCCACCGCTTCAGCTGAGGTCGCACCGAGATGTCGGTCCTGCCTGCTACCGTCCTGGGTCGGCGATGAACGGGGGGAATCGCCGTCTGGAGGGCGGCATGACCCGCTGGCGATTGGTCCTTCTTGAGAATCCGAGCTGGGGTGTCGCCCAGCTCCAGGCGATCCACCGCAGGACGCGAGGGCGCTGCACCTACTGCGGCATCCGGCTCCTGTGGCGGCTTCACGGCGTTCGCAGCGAGCAGGGCTGGGAGGTCGACCACTGGATCCCGCGCGCGGATGGCGGGGACAACGACCCGGACAACCTGTGGGCCGCCTGCTGGGCATGTAACCGCTCGAAGAGCGACCTCACCGGGGGTGAGTACCTCACGCAGCGGTGGGAGAATGGGCTGCCAGTGAACGCGACCTGGATCGAGGACGGCGAGCTGGCCATTTACCTGACGCTCGGCTGACCCTGCGGTAGCCTCGCTCGGCAGCGCGATGTCAGGGACGTGGTGTGTCAAGTGCGGTCGTGGTGTTGAACTGGCTGACCCAAGGCCGTCGACCGGGTATTGGGTCTGTCCGGCGGATCCTCCGCGCGTTGTGCACGCGGGCTGCGCACCGAGCGGGTGGTCGATCCAGGCCGGGCTGAACTGCGAGCACCGACCTGGCCCTTGTGATGGCCGGATGGAGTACGTCCCTGCGGCCGACGAAATCATCCTCGAACTTAAGGGCATCATGCGAGTGCGCGCACGGGTCGTGTCGCTGCTCGAGTGGGACATCGACTCTGCACCGAAGGGACCCCCGGAGTTCGCTGCGGTGAAATTCATCCAGGAGATCCGATCGCTCGGGGACAGGCTCACAACCCACTTGATCGATGACCCGCATGCCCCCGGTGCGGAACAGACGTATCGAAGCGTACGAGACCTGGCGAGACAATATCTCGACCGGCGTGGGACGTTCTGCGAGGCCATTGCAGAGCGGACCAAGGATGCGCTGCGCGCTCCCCAGTTGATCCTTCGGGCACCGAGTTCCAAGGTTCTGAACCTTCCGGTCTTTGAGACGATCGCGCGGTCATTTCCGGAGGCCATCTCGGAGGCGAACCTCTTCGCGAAATCTGTGGGACAGACTCGGGGTGCGACCCGTGACGCACGGGAGTCGATCACGCTGAATAGGGAGTGCGCGGACAGACTACCGTCGGGCAGACTCTCCAGGCTGGTGCTCGTTGACGACAGCATCAACGAGGGCAGCACCGCGGAGCGAATGCTCGAATTGCTGGCTGAGGATGTCCCGCTTGATCCGACATCGCTCGACGTCGTGATTGCAGTGTTCTTGCGCGTCACGCGATGACCCACGCTCAGCTCGGCGCTCGTCGCCCACGCCCCGACCGCTCTCTGCGACGGGGCGGATCAGCGACCGGCGCTGCTTTGGGCGCAGCGCCGCGTAGTAGGATTGCTTCGAGACGTGGAAGGCTCGCAGAGCGCTCGCGATCGAGGATCTGTGCTTGGTCGCGAGGCGCGTGAACGCGTCTCCGGCTGCACGCCAAGTCGACCGCTGATCTGCTCGGCGGTGGCTTTGCCGCTCCGCAGCTCCAGCACGGCCGCGGTCCTGTCGGCGCCAGTCCGCCGCCCGGGCCTTCACCATCCACGCCGTCCGTCCAGCCTGCCGCGCCCGCGGGTTCTTCTCAAACCGCGCCGGCCAGCGCGATCCCGAGCGCATGCACCCTGCTGCACGGGGCTCGACTGCGCCGGCGTCACTCGGGGCAGGCGCGCTCGGGATCGCGTCGGCCGACGCGGTTTGAGAAGAGGCAGGCGCTGGCGGAGGCGTCACGATCGTCGTCGACCGCGCTGGCTTCCTGCTGTTCTTGCCGAACCCACAACCCTCAGCTTGGGCGCTTGGGCAACATGCCGCGAAGAACGATGCCACGTTGCTTCATGGCGCAACGTGTTGCCTGCGTCGCGACATGCGAATCACCCGTTCCAAGCGTCGCAGCACGAACCCACGTGAGGCTCCGTCGTGGCCCCCATTTTGGCCCCTGCGACGGTCGGCGAGAAACTTGGACAGAACTCAGCGCCTATCTGTTGGCGACAGGCGTGGGCCGATCCTGAGGCGTGACGAATGGGATCACGTCGCTCGAGATGGGCTGAGGCCATGCGAGCGGAATGTCCTCCAGTCCGCCTGGTAGAGCAGCCAAGATCCTCAGAAATGGGTCCGCGACGAGACCAGTTGGCTTTCGCCGCTCCTCGGCCAAGAGGGTCCGGTCCGCAAACGCGAACTCGCCAGGCGGCAAAGCAGCGAGCAGTCGCGTGGGGTCGTGCAGACATTGGAGTGCGAAGAACCGCGCCGTGTATACGGTCGCCTGGCCCCGGGCCGACCGAGACCGCACGGGTCCCCAGGTCATGGGATCCGGCCGAAGCGCTCGGAGCTCGTAATCCTGGCCATACCGGAACGGGGGCATCTCCTCGTCGATCTCACGGGCGCACGTCGTCAGCCAGGCGCCCTCCTCGCCAGGTTCAACGTGTCCACCAACCAGGCCCCAATCGCCCCACTTCCGATGCTTGAGGAACAGCGCGACCTCCGAGCCGTCGTCAAGGCGGAAGCGAGGGACGACGAACGACGCCCATGAAGTGCGGTGCACGACTCTTCTCCTAACCAGCCATGCTCTCGAGCAGGAACCGGGACCATGGCTCCAGGGTCAGCTCCTCCGTCCGTCGCGCGCGCTTGATGTCCGAGAGAGCCTTGAACGCTCCAACGACCGTCGGGTAGCGCCCGGCCTTCTTGAACTCCTTGGCGTCCAGGGATCGAGCGACCGCTTCAGTCTGGATGGGGACCTCGAACATGATGCCCAGATACTTCTGATCAGCCGCGTCCCACGCAATGGCCAAGGGAACGGGAGTCAGCTCCACCTGGAGGTGAAGATCCTCGTTGAAGCGGTTGATCAGCGCGCGCTTGATCGCTCGCCACTTGTCAGCGTCCGCCGCCTTCTTCGACCACGTGCGTCGATCGTCAACTCGAACGTGGCAGCCCTTCCAAAGGAGGTGCTTGCCGTACTTCTCCACTTTCTTCCCCGCGGTCCGCGTGAACACGAAGCACTTGCCTTCGTGTCGCGGCACACCGCAGGCGACCACCTGGACCCAATCCGGATCCCTGGCCGCCTCCGACCGACGCTGGTACGTGAACTGAGAGGCGAGGCGCTTCCAGACGCGACTGACGCGCGAACGCCCGAAGGCGACGACCGCCTCCGAAACGGCGGTTCTGGGGAGAACGACCACGTCCGGGTCGGCCCAAGCGCGAATGCCTGGCAGGATCTGCTCAATCAGTGCGCAGGCAACGTCCGGAACCTGCTTCTTGGCGTCGGACACCACCTCGACGAACGAGAACTGCGTCGTGTGGCGTCGCTTCACGGTTCCACCGCTTGTTCGCGACTACGACGATACGCCCCATGCACTGCCCCCGACCAGGCTGCCGCAGGATACCGAGCGCGTCCGACAAGGATCGCAGGTGCCCCGGGCGTAGCCGTTTAAGCGTCTCCGGTCATGATCGCTGTTGACGGCTGGTGAGGGAGGCGTGCCATCCAGTCGACGACGACGAGCGTTGCGCGCACGTCGTCCTCGTTGTACCGCAAGATCCGCTCGCGGGCCGCCGCGTTGCCTTCGGAATCGCGCTCGTAGTCTCTCCACCAGGCCATGCTGGCGGCACCGTCGGCCTCCGAGTCGCGCCACTCGAAGCCGATCCACCGCGCGACGGCCTTGAGGCTGAGGGAACTCAGAGGCAATACGACCGTGCGTCGGATCTCCTCGAGCACGTCGACGAACCGCTCGGTGAAGCAGTCGAGCTCGGGGGAACCGCCATACCTGCGCCGAAGACGCTCCACCGTCGAGCGCTCGTGACGCGAGTACACGTAGACGACGAAGTCCGTCGTCTCTCGCACCACGTCACGCACGATTGCGAGGAATGCTCGCCAGACGTCCTCCTCACTTGTTCCGGCGGTCGCGCAAGCCGAGAGGTAGGTCCCTGGCTCCGAGGCCTCCTGCCTCTTCAACAAGCCATGCAAGTACACGAACGACCTGAGGGGGTCGTCCTCGACGTCATACACGAGGGTCACTGCGGCAGCAGGGGCAATCCATGGCTGCAGCACCTGGGCTTGCCCTCTCACCTGCGCGTGGGCCTGGCGTCTCCACGTTTCGGCGCGGCGTGATCCGATCCCACGGACGGCGAGCATCCGATCGGCACTGGCCTCCGCGAGCTGCACACTCGTCGCGATACCGGCTGCCTCGAGCAGCTCGCGCCCGCCCTCGCCGACACCAGCCACGAGGGACAGGTCGTCGCGGCTCGCGAGCTCTGCCTCACAGTCGGTTTCCCATCGACAGAGATCGCACGCCTGCTTCCGCCCCGCCCTGGTCGTCTCCTGCCCGAGTACGACGCGCATCAGCCGCTCGCGGAGGCTGGTCGCCCGACCCCGGAATGGCTGCAGCTTGACGGTGGTCGTGCGGTCATCGCGATCGACAATCCTTCCGACGAGAGGTCGTCGTCCCTGTACCCACGCGAGCGCGTCTGCGTGAGCACACAGCTCCACGGCGTAAGCGAGCTTCACCTGTTCTGCGTCGTCGGTCGCGCTCGCAGCTCGGACGAGGACCGGCACATAGTGGAAGTCGCCGAAGGACGACGAGCCGGGGACACGCTCGAGCAGCGACGGTCCACCTTGCCACTCAGGACTCTCGAGCTCAGGCCCGGCGATCCAGGCTGCACCCGCCCTCATGAGCTCCCGCGTCTGTTCGCGACGTTGCTCGACCGGCAACGGTAGCTGCACGAGGGCAGCGCCGAGTCCGTCCGCCACCTCCCGCTCTCGGTCGGCCCTGTCCGTCCAGAGGAGGTCGAGGAGCGGCAGGGCCTCGGACCGGCTGGGCACTCGCTGTTCGTCGAGCCGAACGCGGTGCGCGCAACGGACCAGCTTCGGGAGCAACGCGACGGGCAGAGCGTCGCAGGACTCGGAAGTCGTCAGGTCGTTCAGGAGACTCTCGACGACCATCTCCTCGTACACCACGCGGCCGTTCGATACCATCAAGGCTTCGAGCGCGGGATCCCAGGGAGTCGGCTCGGGACGGCCCTTCAGGAGCTTGAGAGCCTGCAAGTTCACGTCCTTCAGAGCCTCGCCGAGCGCGCCAGTGGACATGCGCCACGGTCGAGCTCCCTGGGCGATCAACCGATCCGTCATCTGCACGCCCGACCAGTCGAAGTCTGCGTGGTGAGCGAGCCTGCACCCGGAGGAGTCGAGCTGCCGCAGGAGGCGCATGTAGGCGACCGAAGGCTGGCCCTCCGAGCAGATCAGCGGGGGGCTCACCTGGCCCAGACGAAGGGCTGCGGTCCGCAGCACGGCCGGATTCTCACAGGACCACACCGTGGTGGGCTGGAAGTCCAGCGAGTAGCGAGTCAGTTGCTGGAGCGTGATCCGAACAGGGGTGCCGTCCCGGGCGGCCGCCAGCAACCACTCACCGAGCGGCGAGCTTGGCCGAACCGGAAGGTTCAGCACGAGCACCTGCGAGGCAAGGTCGTCCACGACCACGCCGAAGGCTTCCCACAGCTCTCGTCGCTCCTCGGCGCGCTTCGGCTTCGGCCTGCGCGCCTGGGTCGCGAGAGCGCGCGTGACGAGCGTCGCGAGGGTTCCTCCGTCGAGGGCCTTCGTATCGCGGGCGACTTCGCCCGCCAGTACCGCCAGCGTGATGCCGTCGGCCGGCAGGCGCTCGAGGACGTGCGCTGCGATCGGAATGAGTTGGGCCTCGTCAGCACCGACGAGACGCGTCAAGGTTCCGTCGCGTGAGAGCCGCTCGAGCCACTCCGTGAACCAAGGGGTCCCGGCAAGCTTCGAGCCACGAGCGGTCTGCAGCGCCTCGCGCGCGGCACTCTCGGCGCGATTCGCCTCAGCGACCCGGTCGCGCAGGGGTCCACCCAGGCGCTCCGCAACCTCCACGAGCCCGAGCCCTGTAGGACCGGCCCTGAGCGCGCGGTCGAGGTCCGCGAGACGAAGCTTGAGCGATCGCGTCGAAGACCGGGAACGACCGAGAAGGCCTGAGATGGCACGGCGTTCGTCGTCACCTGGGCTGGCGAGGACGATCGAGCTCTCGCCGAGCACGCGGCCCGAGCGCTCGAGCGCGCGGCGTACTCGCTCCCACAGCCGCGCGAACGGAGCACTGCCGAGCAACTCCAGCTGCCGGACCGCCGCTTCGTTCATTCCTGAGGCACCAACGACCGCAGGCGTGAGACGGCCTCCTCTCCCTCGTGCAGTTCGCGCCCGTCCCACAGGATGAGCAAGGACGCCACCGTGTGCTCGTGCTCCACCCGCAACAGCTCGTAATGAGCGGCCGCCGGCACACTCGCGTGGGTCACCCACAGCTCGTAGCCGGTCAGGAACAGGTCCAGGTCGAACTTGACCGTCAGGCCGAGGAGCTCGGGCTTGCCCTTGGCGTCGATCGCCGCGAAGGCCTCATCGAGCGCGATCAAGTGCGGGCATGTGGGGCGACCGCTTGCGAACTGAGCATGGGCGGCCGCGAACAGGGGCATGTGCAACGAGATCGCCTTCTCACCCGTTGAGAGCTTGGCGTGTCGTTGACGCGTCAGCGGGGTGTCCTCACCGTCGGGATCGACGAGCAGCAACGTGAAGTGTCGCCATTGACGATAGTCGAGGACGCTGCCGAGGATGTCTCGATACGAGCGGCTCGGATCGGCTGCCCGGGTCTGCTTCACCGCGGCGCTGAAGTGTCGCCTGAGAGCGTCCAGTCGCTCGGGGTCCAGGTGTGAGGGGTCGTGCTCGAGCAACCGGAGCGTGTCCCGCTGCTCCTTGGTGAGATCGTTGATCAGCTCCCAACGGATGCCGAGCGTCATCTTGCTCGACATCATCTGCCGTGCGCGCATCGCACGATCCATGTGCCTCACGAGCTCGCGCGCGCTCATGGTTCTGGTGTGGATCTGGCGGCAGAGAGCACCCAAGAGGGTGTCCTCGAACACCTCTCGCTCCTTTGCCGTGAGGAGCGCCTCCTGATCGCGGCGCGTCGTCTCGACTCGTGAGGTGAAGGTCGCGACCGCGTGCACTCCCTCATCGTCCGCGATCGTTACCGAGATGACCTCGTCGTCGAAGCTCATCTCGGGCCGGTACTGCGCACCGAGGCGCGCGATCAAGGCCTGAAAGCCGCTCTGGACGACGGTCGTCGCCGCCTTACGCCCGCATTCCAGACATCTCGGCCCGGGCTCCGCCAATTACCTACTTGCCAAAGCACGCACAGCAGACGACGGCCCCCCGCCGCCAAGGGAGGCGGAGCGCGGCGATAGGCGCGCATCCGGCGCTCCGCACGCATTCCGTTCGAGCGCCGCTCTGTCGTCTGCTCAGTGGCGCCGTCCGGACTCACTCCGGAGACGCATCTGATGCGCAAGGACGCGCATCTGGACCGCGCGAGGCGTGGACGCTGGACCTGTGGTGGCAGCTGCCGTGCTGTCCTTGCCTCGCCGCCGCGGGCGTGCGAGGAGAGGCACATGGAAGCCAGCGCGAAGCGGCTCGACTTCTTGCCGATCATCGGACGCGCTCTTCGGCAGCTCGACGTCGCGGCCCTCGTGGATGAGATCGTGCCCATGGACCCGCGCAGTCGCGTGAGCGCGGGCGAGTGCGTCGAGGCGCTGATCGTCGCGATCTTGCTGGGCCGGCACACGCTCTATCGGATCGACGAACTGCTCGCGCCGTACGACCTGGAGCTGGCGTTCGGCTGGAAGGGGAGCTGCGCGCAGTTCCACGACGACCGGCTGGCCCGAGCACTCGACGACACGTTCGCCGCCGGCCCGACGAAGATCCAGGCTGCGGCCCTCGTGCGTGCGGTCAAGGTGCACGACCTCGAGCTCGCGACCATCCACGTCGACACCTCGTCCGTCTCGGTCTACGGCGAGTACGCGGCCAGCGTGCCGCCGTTGGACCCGGAGGACGAGCGAGCGGTCCCACACGTCACGAGGGGGCACAGCAAGGACTATCGAGGCGACTTGAAGCAGATCGTGTATGGGCTGGCCGTGGCATGCGACGGCGGCGTCGCCGTCCTCGGTCGCGTGTCGTCGGGCAACCGCAGCGACCCACAGGAGACCCGTTGGCTCATGGGACGCCTCGCCGAGGTCCTCCCCGACCCACGGGGCACGACCGTCGTGGGCGACGCCAAGCTTTTCTCGGGCGAGACGCTGCTGCTCGCGCAGAAGCACGGCTTCCACATCTTGACGATGATGCCGCGCGGGGTGGGGCTCTGGGGAGAGGCCTTCACGGCCTTCCGTGCGGCCCTTGCGCGGGACGAGTCGCTCACCCGCCTGAAGGTTGTCTACCCGAAGGTGTTCCTCGAAGACGGATCCGCCGTCGACGACCTCGAAGCGGAGCCAGAGAGGGAGTGGAACGGCCGCTCGTGCGACCTCACCTATCGCTGGAAGGACGAATCGACCGGTGTCGAGCAAGAGTTCCCAATCCGCGCGCTCGTCGTCGAGTCCACCTCCCTGCGCGAGCAGAAGACGGTGATCGTCGAGGCGCGCCGAGACAAGGAGCGGAAGAACCTGGAGCGGATCGCAGCCCGGCTCGGCAAGCGCGAGTTCAAGTGCGAGGAGGACGCCCGGCGTGCGGCCGCGGCCGCGATCGAGCGTCACGGGCCCGACCTCCACCGCCTCGTCGCCGAAGCGGTGGCCGAACGTCGCCCAGTCAAGCGACCTGGCCCAGGACGACCGCCGGCTGACGAGCAGCGCGAAATGGAGACGGTGTGGCGCGCCGTGCTCACGATCGAGCACGACCAGCATGACGTCGACGAGGCGATCCTTCGCGAGAGCTGCTTCGTCCTGGTCACGACCCGCCCCTTGACGGGCCCTGACGGCTGCTCGGACGAGGAGCTCTTTCGCACGTACCAGGACCAGAACCTGGTCGAGACCGCGATCCGGATCTTCAAGAATCCACAGCAGGTGGCGCCGCTGTTCTTGAAGACCGACGCCCGGATCGCGGCGCTAGGCCTCGTGTACGTGCTGGCGTTGATGGTCTACGCGCTCATCCAGCGAGAAGTGCGCCGCCTCCTCGAGCAGCGCAAGGCCGACTTCCCAGGGAACAAGGGGTGGACCACGCGACCGACCACGGAGGTCGTCTTCCGCCTCTTCGAGGGGATCAACACGATCCGCGTCGACGGGGTGCCCGGCGTGACCGTGACGAACATGACAACCGCGCAGCGGGACGCGCTCGAACTGCTCAACCACTCGATGCTGACGGATCCGGGCGTCTCCTACGCCCAGCTGGCCAAGCCGAAGCCACGCCACCGCGGCTGGCGCGCGAGAGGGAAGAAGTCGGCGCCGGGCGAAGACTCGGGCGGCCAGGTCGGCTGACAAACGGTGGCTGCCAGAAATCATAACAAGGTCAGGTGCGATCTCTGGAATGTGGGCTTACGGCGCTCGTCCGTCGACGAGACTCCTTTCGTCGCTGCCTCGAGTGCCTCGACGAAGTCCCCCAAGGCCGCGACGACGGCCGGCTCGCCTGAGCTGCGACCAGCATGAGCCAGGGCACGTTCTGCATCGCTGAACGGGATCTGGAGAACTGCCGCGAGCTCGGGCCGCGCGAACGGGAGCGTCCGGCCCAGGGCCTCCGAACGTGCCTTCTGCGCCGCTGCGACGGTTTCCTCGGCGGCCCCGAGCTTGGCCTTCGTTCCGGCCTCCGTGCCCACGGCCGCCGTGTGAGCGCTCTCTGCGCCCTTCTCGTCCCTCGACAACCTGCCGATGTTCGCCTCGGCAGCGGTGACGCTCTTCATTACGGCTTCGATCTCGACGCCCCGCGTCGAGCGCAACGTCGCGAGGCGAACCTCGAGCGCTTCGCGTTGTTGCTGCTGATCGCGAAGCGTGCCCTCGAGCCGACGAACGTCGGCGGAGCGACCAGCGAACTGCTGCTGCAGGCGTGCGCTGGCCTTCGTCTCTGTGTCCATCACACGCAACACGCCGACGAGAGCTTCCCCGTCTCGAGCGCAGCGCTCGACGGCTTTGCCCACCTCGGCGATCTCGTCAGGGGATGACGGCAGACGCCGTGCTACCGACTCTCTGGCAAGGCGCGCCTGACCGTCGGCCAGGAGGCGGCGTGCACGGCTCACCGCTTCGCCGGAGACCGACTCAGCCTCTCGCGCGCTTCGTAGGGCGCCTCGCGCCTGCTCCGCTGCTCGGACGGCCGTGAGTACACCGGCGCTGGTTGGCAGGTCTTCGACGGCTCGCCCCAAGGCGCCGACCCTCTCCACCAGCTCGGCGAGTCGTGCTTCCAGGCCGAGTCGAGCGCCTGCGAGGCCGCGCAACTCGTTCTCGATCTTCGCCAGGCGTTGTCTTCTGTGCTCTGCCCGCGCTGTCGCACCGATGAACTGCGGTGCCGGCTTGAAGTATGCACCGGCGAGCGGACCCAACTGAAACTGCCCGAGATCTCCGACCCGGACGACTCCGCTCGCCCCGAAACCGATCGACCGCAGGAGCGACGTGATCCGCGCTGGAGCGACGTCGGTGCCGTCCTCGGGTTCGAGAACGTCCGCGAGCGTTGAGCCCTCGACACGCTCGGAATCGGCCAGCAGGAACGCGTCGAAGACGCCGGGATCCGGTAGATCACCCGAGGGTGACACCCAGGCGTCGAGCAGTCCAGCGCCTTCAAGCGCTGCTTCGATTCCCGCCTGCGTGCCCGGGTGCAAGCCAGAGCGGAAGCGCACGAGGCGCCAGAGCGGCGCACCGGGACGCCCAGCGCGTGGGGCAGGTCGGGCCGGCGACGCGACAGGTGCGTCCTCGCGCTCCGCGAGGATCGCCTCGCGTTGTGCTTCGAGCTCGACGCGGGCGCGGTCGTTCTCCGCCAACACGCGATCGACGTCGGCCTGCTCGACCGAGAGCTGCTGGCGACGAGCCTCGAAGCGCCGTCCGAGCACCTCCGCGAGGGTGGGCGCGTCGTCCTCACCGAGGCGAGCGACCGCCGTCACGACGCTGGCCAGGTCTTCCTCTTCGAGGAGCCCGGACGGCCGGCTGGACGACCAACGGCCGAGCTCGTCGACGAGGCTCGCCTTCGCGGCGACCACTCCGGTCTCCCGTCGGCCGACCTCGCCTAGCGCGCGCTCATGGTCCGCAGCGGCCGCCTCATGGGCTCTCTCCGCCTGGCTGAGGGCCTGCGTGGCCTCCGCAAGCTTGATGACGAAGGGGCGGACATGAGCGAGGTCCTGCCGTCGACTCTCCAGGCCGAAGCGCAACCGCCTCGTCACGTCGGCCGCAGTCTCCGAGCGCGTTACGTCGGTCCACTCGATACCGCAGGTGCGCGCAGTTACCTGGACGCGGTCAGCCGCGTTGGCGACCTCCGTCCTGGTGGCCTGAAGCTGCTCGCCGGCCTCCCTGACCTGATCCTGGAGCTCGCGAACGGCCCGCGCGGCGAGCTCGTGCTCTTCGCGTGTGGTCTGCTCGACGCCGGTCGCGTCTCTCACGTGGTTCTCGAGGTCGGTGAGCTGTCCCGCCGCCTTGAAGGCCTGACTGTCTTTCAAGGCGTCAAGACGCGCGCGCTCGGCCGCGAGCTCGGCGCGCACGCGGGCCAGCCTCGTCTCGGTCTGCGAAACGGCGACACGAGCCTCCTCCACGGCGTCGGCGAGCTGTTGCAGCGCCCGCTCTTGCTCTCCCACCGCACCCATGGCCCGGCGAGCGTGCTCCGCTCGGTGCCGCGCAACCGCCCGGGCGTACCCGCGATACCCGTTGAGGAAAGCCTCGAGCTCCCGATGCGCTCGGTTGAGGTGCTCGAGCTCACGTTGCACGGTTTCGAGGTCCTCAAACGACCTCGCAGCCTGGTCGAGTAGCTCATCGTCGAGCTGCCGCAGGCCGAGCGAGAGGAGCTGCGAGAGGGCCCTCGGGTCGAGCCCGTCTCCGATCTTCGGCTTGCGGAGCATCAAGCACAGGCTGATCATGCCGTCGTAGCGATCGCCCAGGCCGAACAGGCGTTCGTCGATCCGTCTCCGGTACTCGAGCGCAGTCTCGACCATACTCGCCTTGCCGATCGCGTCGCACAGCCCCTTGGCCGAGAGTGGACGAGAATCAGCGTCGACGAGCTGGAAGTCGCGTCCCAGGACCTTGTCCGTGACGAAGAACCAGGTCTTCACGTGCTTCGTGTGTCTCTGGGCACGAAGACCGACTCCCACGCACACGCGCTCCGGCTCGTCTGGCGCATTGCGCACGAACTCCATCCACACGTATCCGTACGCGGCCTCGAGGCCGCGATAGAGAAGGTTGTCCCACATCGACTTGGCGTCGGTGCTGTAGGGATCGAGGCGTCGTGGCTCCGTTCGGCCGTCGAGGACGAACGGGAAGAGCACCTCGAGGGCCTTGGTCTTCCCCGCGCCATTGTGGCCGCGCAGCACGAGACGCCCATCGGCGAACGCGAACTCGTCGTTCAGATAGTTCCACAAGTTGATGATGCCGGCCCGAGCTGGCTTGAACCGCACGACCTCGCTCACGACGACCCTCCGCGAGGCCGTGCGACGACCCTGACCCGGACACGACGGAAGCGCGCGAGCGCCGGCAGCGCGACGCAGCCGCCGGGCACCGGGCGCACGAGGTCGAAGCTCATGAGCGCGTCGACCGCCTCCCGTGTGAGAAGGTCCGGGTCCGCTCGGAACGAAGCGGCGAATGCGCGCTCGTGCTCGCTGACGATGCGCTGCACGGTCGAAGCGATCCACCCGTCCGAGAAGAACGGGAGGCGCTTCTCGTCCCCGAGATCGCTCTCCTCCGGCTCGGTGGCGTCGGGTGCGCCCCTGTCGTTGGTCTCGAGGGTCCCGTCACCGACCGTGGGAGGGCGCGCCCGATCGAGGCGCACGACTCGCTCCTCATGATCGTCCATGGTGTGAGGACGCCGCGCGTCCTCCCGGCGATCCGCTGCCGTTGCCATGCGCTCCGTGATCAACAGGGCGGCTTGCATGACGCTACCGGAGCCAGGAAAGCGCCGATCGGAGAACGCGCCGGTCGTGTCGATAAGAGCGAGCCCCTCGGCGCGGCGCTCGACCCTGCACCCGGTGAGCCGCTCCACGTCCTCCGCTAGCGCGCGAGACTCGTTGCGCGCGTACGCTCGCTCGGCCGTCGTGAGGTCGTCGTAATACACCACGGGACGCTCGAGGAGCGATCGGACCAGGCGCCGCCGCACGAACGCGCGCCTCGCGTCCCGTCCCGCGGGGTCGAGCTCGGCGAACAGCGCGCGGGTGGACGAGAGCCGCTGGAGGAGGCGCGGAGGGAGGAAGAGCTGACGGCACACGTCTCGATCGACGTCGAACAGCGCCTCCCCCGTCGCGGGGTCGCGCTGCCATGCGGCGGTCGAGCCGTCAGCCACGACGAGCGCACCCATGCGCTCGAGCCATGCCATGGCGTCGACGAACGCGGCGCGATGCAGGTGATCGTCGGTATGGAGTCCCAGGCCGGGGATCTCGGCGGCGAGGCTGGCGGCACGCTCCACCAGCTCCGTCAAGACGATCTGGAGACCCGAGCGCCCAAGCACTGCGAGGGCCAGGCAGACGTAGGCGTACCGGCGGCCGTCGAACGGTCGCTGCGACGCGCTCTCGAGTCCCTGAGTGGGATCGAGGCGGTCCGGCGGGCCGATGAGCCGGAGGACCTCGGCGGTCGGCTGCTCGAGGCGATAGCCCGCCAGAGCTTCGAGATCACGCTGAAGCTGAGGAAGCCACCTGCGAACGGCCTGGAGCTCGTCGAGCCCGGGCTGGCGCGAGGCGAGCAGTCGATGACTCAGCAGCAGGCGGGCGGCGCGCTGAAACGCCGCGAGGTCGTGGTCTGGAACGTCGAACGCCACGCGGTGCTCGGTCAAGGCGAACTCCGACGAGGCTTTGGAGCGTTGCCGCTCAGCGGAAGAAGGTCGAGTGCGACCCCTCTCAGCTCGAGGCGGCCTTCGGTTGTCCTAACGATCGTGCTCCGATCCGAACGGAGGAGCCGGACCCTCACCCTGAGCGAGGTGGCGTCGGCCAACGTCTCCTGTGCGCCCTTCAGGCGACCGACGACGCTCGCGCGCGACTGCAGGGCGAGGTCGAGCAATCGAAGCAGCGCGTCCAGCTCGCCACGCGTTAGCACGCGGCCTTGAAGGCCCAGGCGCACGAGGCCGTCCTCCGCCGCGGCCTCCTCCGAGCGCCGCGCCTGGAGCTGGGCCAGAGCGGCCGCGCGCTGTCGCGACGTATCCGGCAGCGCTCCAGGGCGCCCCGGGCTGGGCTCCCTGCCGTGCTCGCGGAGCGTCGTCGACACCTCGACGGGTGGCGCCTTCCACCAGCTCCGCGCAGAGCCGATCAGGTCCGGATCCACTTCCGCGACGGACAGGTGGCGAACGCTCCTCAAGCCGAACGTCGCCGCGAACAGGGCGTGCGCGTCAGCGGGCTGGAGGCCGACGAACCACCTGGCCAGGAATCGAAGCTGCGCTTCGTGGCTGATACCACCTCGCCGGCTCTCCGTGATGCGCCGCAGAAGTGAAACCAGCTGCGAGATCGCGGTCGCCGTCTGCCGATCGAGGTGTTCGGCGTGGCTCGGCGTTTCCGTCGAGCCGACGAACCAGCCCACGATCCCGCTCCAGTGGTCTCTGCACCTCGCGAGCCGTTCGTCCTGCGTCGTGAAGGGGCTGCGATCGGCAGACGCCGCATACGCGATCATTCGCTCCTCGCCCGTCTCAGAAACCCCACGCACGGCCGCGGCCAGCGCCGGCCGATAGCGCTGCAGGTCGCCGAGGAACTCGGTGAGGTGCGACAGGAGCACGTCCTTGTGCCTCAGGAAGACGTCAGGCCGTGCCTCCTGGGTACGGTTGAGCTCCCCGAGCATGATGTAGAAGCGTGCCGCGCGGTCGGCGATCTGCTTCAGCGTCTCATGGAGGCGATCGAGAAGCACATAGACCTTGTTCGCGTCGGCGAGCACGTTCGCCTCCGCCAGCGACTGCAGGTCGGTGAGGATGGAGGGGAACGCCAACCTCCGGAGCTCGGTTTCACTCGGAGTGGCTCGCAAGACGCGCTGCACTGCGTCAAACGCCAGGAACCCGAGCTCCGTGAACTGGTAGACGGATCGACGTCGACGGTACTCGGAGATCGACGCGACGCGCGAAGCGTCATGGCTCCGATCCAGGATCTTCCACTCGGTCAGCCGGTCGAGGGCGTCATGCAGACTGGACTCTCCAGGCGTAGGTTCAGCTTCCGCCAGCTCCGCCGCGATCTCTTCTGGGCGCAGCCGAACCGCGTAGCGATGCCGAGCCTGGTCGAAGACGCGGAGTATCGCGAGATACCTGAACCGCTCGGAGGTGGTGACAAAGGTGAAGAGGCGGAGCCGCTCGTCGATCTGCAGGAGGTCGAGGCCGAACCCCAGTGCCGAAGCCGCTTGAAGGGAACCCTGTGGCGTATCGGCACTCTGCGTCACGTGCTCACGCTGAGGTGATGCGGGCGTTGTGAATGTCTGACCCTGAGCTGCGGACAACGACCTGCCAGCCTATCCGCAGGGACCGACAAAGGGCGACGCTGGAAGGCCGACGCTTGCACCTTAAACACTACAACGCTAGCCACTCGTCCTGCGTCCCCTCCCCGAGCCATTGGGGAAGTCGGCCCCCGCTCCTCCGAGCGGGGGGGGATTCTAGGCAGATTGGGTGAAGTCTCAGCCGGGTCACGCAGGCGCTGGCCCCGCAGGTGCCTTGCTGCTTGCCGCGCAGCCAGCGCAGGGCTGCAAGTAGGGAGACGGCAGGGACACCCAGGCCTTGCAGTGCGGGCAGGCACGAACAAACGGCGATAAGACGGATGGCGGCGGGAGCTTCTGAAGCTCGGCCAAGAGGTGAGCCTTCCAACTCGCCTTCACCGGGTTGGGCGGGGGCTCGACGACGACGCGCACACTGCCGCCAGCCCCAGCGAGCCCTTCGTGCTTGTGCGGCACGGCTCCCATGACCGCGGAGAGATAGCCACAAGCCGGCATCTCACCCGGGTCATAGAGAAGATCCTGCTTTTTCTCGGCGTCATCGGCATGGGCCATGCCTTGGATCCAGGCGTTCGCCTGTGACGATTGAGGATCCGCTGCGCCGAGATGGAAGAAAGCAACACGCTCGAAGCCATGATCGACGAGCAGTTGAAGCTCACTCCTCGCGTTGACGCCCTTGCCGCGGTGAACCCCGTGCCACTTGCCCGGAACGACCGGCTCGCCGCGAGCCCGGAGCCTCCGCACGTCGCGCGGCTTCATGTCCTGGCCGGCAGGGTCGAACCAGCTCACCTTGAGCTCGCCCGCCACAAGCGAGTCGAGCTTCGGCGGCCAGACGTAGAGGGTCTGGTTCGCCGCGGCGCGCTCCGCGGCAAACGACTGGATGGCGTGCTGTGGCGTGCTCGCGTCCCACTTCGCGGTCTCGGCCTTCAGGAGCTCGAGCTTCTGGTCAGCTGAGAGTGCCACCTCAAGCGGACCACCGAGGAAGTCGATGTCGCCCTGAAGGGGTTCGCCGAACACATCCCTCCGATCGAGAAACAGGCCGAGCCACCAAGGCCCGAAGACTCCCATCGCAGTCATGAGTTCGTCTCCGTGATGAAACACCCACCGCGTGAATGCCTCGATCTCACGGTCGTTCTCGGGGAGATGCCGAACGTGCTGCACCGGGCCCTCCGGGGGGGCTGGTGGAGCGCCGGGATTGGGGACGCTCCCGGCGATTCCCAGCGGGAGCGACACTAACTGGTGAACAGGAGGCAGTTGCTCGAGCGGGCGTGCGACGAACCACGCGTGCAGTGGCACAGGCCCGTCGAGCAGCCGACGGGACTGGAAGACCAGCTTCCAGATCGGCTCCGGCAGATACCGCCCGCCAAGGCTCCAGTTAGCGGTCGCGTCCGACACCTTCGCGCGAAGTTCGTCGATCACCCAGCCCCTCACGGGGTCCTCGTCGTGGCTCGATGGCATCGAAGGAGCGTCGAGGACGATGCAGTCGATCCTCAAGTCGGCTTCCTGCGGGCTGCGCTGGAACACGACGCCGGACGCTTCAACGGGAGCGCTCGATGAGCGGACCACGACGACCTCGGCCTGTAGAGGTGCCGACAGGTCGACGTACCAAGGCCCGTTCGGGTTGGCGGTCCCGGCCCGCTCACGCCACGCGCAGATGAGGTCCTGGAGCCAGGAACAGACCCTCTCCGCGTCCCAGGGTGAGCCGGCGAACTCCTCCGAGTCGTTCGGTTTAGACATCAGGGCACCAGCCGTTCAGCCCAGCGCGAGCCGGGGTAGTTGTTCGTCAACCAGACGTCCAGGAACCCAGTGGGGCGCCCAGCGACCAGCTGCAAGACTGTGCGTCGATAGAACGAATCCACCGGGTACGGCCAGGGTTCGACGAGGAGCACCACGTCCGGCTGACCACCGCCGTACTTGGCGCACTTCTGCTCGATCGCAGCCAGGACAGCGTGACTCGGATCCGGCTGTGGCGTGCTCTCGACGTCCGCCAGACCCACGCCGACGACGACACCATGAGCGCCAGGAGCGCGGCGCCATATCTCGATCGCAGGCACCCCCTCACTCAGTCGAACCGAGCTCGACTCGCACCAGGCGCTCCTCCCAAGGATGGGCGCGTCGGCGGCGTTGGCCTTCGTGAACGACAGGATGTCGCCGATGAGGTCCGCCCTGCGTCCGCGACGCAGGCAGACGCTCACGGACACGAAGACGTCCCCGACCGCCGCCGTCTCGAGCTGCTGACGAACCTCATCACCGAAGCGCGCCGCGACGTCGGGAAGATGACCCTCGTTCTTGACTGCCGTCAGGGCGCGGACATGCTGAACTTGGATGCTGCGGCCGGCTGATGAGACGAGTAGGAAGTCCGCGATCTTGTCGGTCCCCTCGATCGGAACGAACGTGAATGGTCCGCCGTGGACCAACTCGAACGGGCCCCTCATCACCTGCCAGAGCGACTCGAACTCCTCACGTGTTGGCTCACCCATAGTGGCGCCGCTCTACTTGAACGCAGCGAGGAAGCTCTCGAAGGTCATCACCCTCGTCTTCTCCGGGCAGTCTGCGAGCAGCTTGTGTAGGGAGCTGGTGTCGTCGGAGATCAGGATCACACGGCGGTCGAACAGGGCGGTGATGAGGCTTACGTCGTTGCCCGTGTTCAACTCCCCCGTCGTGGGCTTCGCACGCTTCTTCAACTGCTGCGGCGACATCGGCGTAGTCTTCGTCTCGAGGAAGCGGTAGAGCGCGCACTGCCACGGACACGCGCGCTTCAGGGCACGGTCCATGACGTCCTGAGGTGGTTCGCTCGCGAGCTTGGCGGACTGCAATAGCCCAGCCTTCCAGCGCGTCGGTTCCGCCTTGAAGCGGGTCAGCGCTCGATCGCGCCCGCGAATGTAGGCCTGACCTACCTTCGCACCCTTGACCTTCTGCGCCCGCTTGGCACGAACACGGTCGGTTGCGCTGAACATCCTCCCGGTCTGCCGGCGGTTGTAGTTCAGGAGATCGTCGAACTGCTTCGCGACGTCCACGATGGTCTGTGCCAGCGGGGCCGCGAGAATGGGTGCGGCCAACGTCTTGGAAAAGTTCAAGATCAGCGCAGCGTGAGGATCGTCCTTGAGCGGCTGCTCGAGGACTCCGAGGAACCGGTTTACGTACATGGGCAACAGGCGCGAGTCGCAGTACTTGTCGAGGATCACGAAGTTCCTTGCCGCGCGCTCGATGGTCTTCGCGTCGTGGAGGGTCGCGAGGGGTTGGCCCAACTCGAAGATCACCTCCTGCGCCGCGACGCACGTGAACCCCCGTGCGCTCAGGATCCGGTCGAACTCGGCGATCTGCGCTGGAGAGTACTTGCCCTCCCCCATGTAGATGATCGCGTTCGTGTCCAGCACAACCCGGCCGAGTGGTGCCGTGGTGGGCTGAGGAGGGCTGGGCTGGGGTGGGGGTGTCGGGCCCTCGGCGGGATCGCTCATGACGGTCTAGTCTCCAGGATGGAGGTAGACCACGACTACATGGGCGACCGTCATCAGGACTCCATGGCGGGCCTCTGAATGGCCCGTCCGTGCCGCGGGGCAACCATGTGCCACGCAAGGCCAACGCGCGCACGAAGTTGCCATGCGTTTGGCTATCGTAGGGCCCATACGTACCGACGCCGCGCCTTACATGGATCAGCGTGATGACTCGAACCACAACCCTCAGCTTGGGAAGCCTTGCTCGCGGTTGGGCTCGCGTCGTCCCGTGGCGGCACTATCCGGCGCGCCCCGCGCGACATGTGGCGAGACCCACCGTCGCAGGGTGCCCCGCCATGTGCGCCTCCGGACCGTCCCGTTGGCCTCCATTTTGGCCTCCATGGCCGGTGGCCTCCATGTCGCTTACCCCATCGAGCAGTAGTGTTCCATTGCTCAGCCGACCCGACAACGAGACCGATAGGTAATCAGTTCCTGCTGCCGCCGGTTGATGCCACCCTACCGTGGGACAGACTTCCCGCTAGACACTGGTTCCGAATGGGGCAACACAACACCAGTAACGATTATGTCGTCGCCTCGGCCGCCGTCATTCACCCCGTCAGGACCGTATGAGTGAACCTCCCACCCCGAGGGATTAACCACTCCAGGGCAGCGATAGTGTATTTCTCCTCCCCAGCCATCCAGCAAGTCTCCTGTCATTAGCAGAGTGAAGAGCGGATGCAACGTAATGTCCCGCGGCAGCGTTTGCACTACGTTCAAGTACAGCGGCCCGCAAATCAGTAACCTCTGTCCAGTAAACCGGCGCCCCCGCTTCGAGGTCGAGTCGTGCTCGGGAAATCCTCTGGCGCGGGCAAGCCATGCGAGAAAGCAGACTCGCTCCCGAGTCATGGTCTCCGGGCATACCAAAGGCGCGACGGAAGGCCGTTCGTCGTCGATCGTCACCGAGTCGCTTGATTGAGAGGAAGAAGCGCAGCCGAGCACCAAGACCGGGAACAAGCAGCAGCCAGCAAGTGACTTCCAGAAAGCAACGCGCGACATGGCTACATTTCCTCGGTCAACGGGCCAGCCTGAAAGCGAATCAAGCGGTGCGGACGGGGCCAACCCGCGTAGTACCGCAACGAGGCATCAATGGTTGCCGTACGCATTAGAGTGCGGGAGGGGCCGCGAAGAATGAAGCGGAAATCACCATGGAATCGCACGGACTCGCCCTTCCGTGGAATGCCTGGCGAGTCTTGCCAGGTCACGGTCGTAGCGCTGACTTGAGGTACGGTTGTCTTTCTGGGTACTGCTGGCCATGCCTCGCCTCCCTTGAACACCACCGTCTCGATGTGGAAGCCGTCAACGAGTCGCGGCTTGGGATACGCTTCAAATGGGTACGGATATGGTTCAACCTGCTCCGCAGTAGTCCGAGGCGGCTGAAGCCCCAGATCCTTGCGCAACTGATCGAACAGGTCTGGCGCAGTGTCAAGGTCAAGCATTTCGCCACCCGCGTCGACTCTTCCTGGACGACCCAGGCGGCCACCTGGAACCCACTTCCAGTTGTCGTCCACGATCCAATGGAGTAGCGCGTATCCGCGCCCCCATTGCTCGAACTGGCACAAACTGATAGTGGACCCCGGCCGCACCGAGAAGGTCACGCGGAAGGACCAGGTGATGCCTCCCAATAGCCCAATGACTGGGCCCAAGCGCGTGATTCCAGCCTCTCTGAACAAGTTAACCTCGTCCTCGGCACCAGATATCGCGCCATTGTGCTCAAGCTGGATGTTCTCCGGGTCGCAAAACGGTTCCGAGACATGCTCGCCATACAGGTTTGGCAGCGGCTCGTCCCTTGGATCATCTCTGTCGTCTCGCCGCTCACGTTCGCCCTGCCACGTCATGAAACGACGCAATGGCCAATGCAGCGCAGATCCAAGCCCCAGAGCATGGCACAGCCGGCCCTCCGGCCGAACGGTCGCGCACAAACGCCCCAACGAAGCCAAGTAGACACCACTCGGCGTCAAGCTGAACCTCTCGCCCGTGGTGTTCAGCCGGAGGAACACGGGGCTGACGAACCTCGTCCTCGTGAGCGACCCCAGGTTGTTGACGAGCTCCACCCCGAACCGGTCGTAGATCGCCTGGCCGCTCACCCCCGCGAGCCGCTCGACCGACCCGCGCTCGTCCATCACGGGCCCTTCGAAGTTGTCCGACTCCTGGCTCTCGGAGCCGATCAGACTCCCACCGGCCCAGCGGTACTGGCCCCAGGTGAAGCCGCTGGGCATGCGCTCGGTGAGCAGCTTCGTCCCGTCGTACGCCAGGAGCGTGGGCGCGGTCCCGCCCAGCTCGCCCACGATCACCGCCCGCTCGCCGGTGCCCGTGTAGTGGAACTCCCGTGGATCGTCGGTGAAGTCACCGGTGCTCTCGAACTCCAGCTTCGTGGGCAGGTCCCGCTCGTCGTGCGTGAAGTAAGTGGCCAAGCTCGGTGAAGCGCGCCGGGTCATGCGCTGCGCCTGGTCGTACTCGTAGACCGTCTGCACACTGTCGGACGTCTCGCTCTGGATCAGGTTCAGCGCGTTGACCACGTAGTCCGTGGTCTTCGCCGGCGTGACGAGGTCCGCCCGCTGCGTGCGGTTCGACGCCGCGTCGTACTGGTAGGCGAAGCCGTAGACGGTCGGGTTCTGCACCCTACGCTCCTCCACCAGCCTATCCAGCGCGTCGTAAGAGTAGTAGGTGAACTCCCCGTTTTCGTGGGCCACCCGGGTGACCGCGCCGTTCGGGTTCCGCTGGTAGACCTGCGACGTGATCGGCGCACCCGTGCTGTCCAGGTTGAGGAGCTCCGCCAGCCGCCCCGCCTCGTCATAGTAGAAGTAGCTGACGACCTTGTCGTCCGCGAGGACCTTCTTCGCAATCAGTCCCGCCCGGTCATAGTAGAAGTCGTTCTCCCGCACGACGGGCGGATCCTCCGGGTCATAGTCGATCGTCGTTGTCTTGACGAGGCGACCGGCCTCGTCGTGCTCGTCTAGGATCTCGTCCTCATTCGGATCCTTGACCGAGGTCTTCAGCCCGCTCAGGTCGTACGTGTAGTAGACCGGCCCCGCCACCGTGACCTTCTTCAGCAGCCGATCCATGGGATCGTACTCGAACGTGCTCACACCGAGGTTGGCGAGGGTGTCGTCGCTCTCGAGCAGGTTCCCCACGGGGTCGTAGGAGTAGTAGATCGGCCTGGCGAGCGTCGTCCCCGGGCTCTCGAACCAGGTCCTCTCCAGCCGCCGCGCCCCGTCGTAGGCCATGTAGGTGGCCCGGCCGTCCCCGTCCACGCGCAGGACCATGGACGAGCGCGAATCGTACCCCAGGTAGGTGACCCCACCCAGCGTGTCGGTCGACCTCGACAGCCTGCCGAGACCGTCGTGGGCGAAGTAGGTCGGGTTCCCCTTCTCGTCCAACGTCAGGGTTCGGTTCCCGGTCGGGTCGTGCGCCATGTAGGCCACCCCGCCCAGAGCGTCGACCCGGTGCGTCTGCCGCCCGAGCAGGTCGTGTCGGAACGTCGTCTCGAAGCCCCGCGGGTTGCGCACGAGCGCCCGCTGGCCGCGGGCGTCGTGGAAGAAGTAGGTGTACTCGCCCAAGGCGTTGCTCTGGTGCAGGAGCCGTCCCGCCAGATCGTAGCCCAAGTAGGTGGCCCGGCCCTCGGGATCGAGCTGCAGGCTCACGCTCGAGCGCGCGTCGTACTCCGTGGTCCAGGTGTCGTCGAAGGCATTTCGTCGCGTCGACTGCCGGTTGAGCTCGTCGAAGGCCATGTAGGTCGGCCGGCCCTCGGGATCGACCACCAGGGTCTGGTTCCCTCCCAGGTCGTAGCCCATGTAGGTCTGCCCGCCGTCGGCCGCGATCCGCCGCGTCTGCCGGCTCACCAGGTCGTACTGGAAGTAGGTCGAGCGCCGCGGCCCGGCCGCGCCCAGAAGCACGTGCTGCTCAGTCTGGTTGCCGACCTGATCCCACACGTGGTAGGTGAGCAGGCCCGTCGCCAAATCATGGCGGAACGCGACCCGGTTGAGGGCGTCGGGGCTGAAGTAGGTGGTCTGGCCCTGCTGATCGAGCGAGCGCACGACGTTGCTCGCCGGATCGAACACCAGGTAAGTCTGCGCGAAGTGCACCCCGTCCTTGGTCGCGACCCGCCGATCGAGGGGATCGTACTCGAAGTAGGTGCCGAACCCGCGCGCGTCGATCTGCACCAACACGTTGCCGTTGCGATCGAACACGCTCGAGCTCACGCCGCCGAGCGCGTCGGTGGTCGCCGTCCGGCGGTCCAGGGCGTCATAGGCCATGTAGGTCGTGGCCCGCTCGCCCCCGTAGGGCGAGACCCCGAACGGCTGCCGGCCGTAGCCCTGGTCCAGGCTCTGCGCGACGACGTTGCCCACGAGGTCGTAGGCCATGTAGGTGAGGAGCCCCGCCGGCGAGAGCGTCGCCTGCGCGCGGCCCGCCGGATCGTAGCTCATGTAGGTCGGTGCCCCGAGCTGATCCACGCGCAGCACCGACTGGCCCGCGCGGTCGTACCCCACGTAGGTGACCTCGCCGAGCTGATCCTCGGTGTGGGTCGGGCGCCCCACGAGATCGAAGCGGAAGTAGGTCGCCAGCCCCAGCGGATCGACCGAGCGCACCCGGTTGCCCTCGGGATCGAACACGCTCCGGGCCACCGCGCCGATCGCCG
Organism: Planctomycetota bacterium; assembly: GCA_023954375.1. Taxonomy (GTDB): domain Bacteria; phylum Planctomycetota; class J058; order J058; family J058; genus JAMLIC01. Next base: position 10,620 of record JAMLIC010000016.1, on the reverse strand, counting down.
TCTTCGTCTCCTCCAGCCAGCCGCGCGGATCGTACTGGTGGTACGTCGGCCGGCCGAGGGCGTCCAGCTCCAGCACCCGCTCCGAGGCCGGGTTGAAGCCGAAGTAGACCTCCTCCTGCAGCGCGTTCTTCTGACGCGTCAGGCGGCCCGCAGGGTCGTAGGCGAAGTAGGTGGGGTTGTTCCGCGGGTCGAGCTGGACCTGGGGCTGGTGGGCGTCCGTGTAGCCGAAGTAGGTCACCCCGCCCAGGGGATCGGTCTGCTTCTGCCGCCGCCCGAGGGCGTCATACTCCCAGGTGGTCGCGAAGAGCCTGGCGTTCCGCTGGCTCGTGACCCGGTCCTCCGGATCGTAGGCCCAGTAGGTCGGGTTGCGCACGCCGCCCACGGCCGGCAGGAGCGTGCGCTCGCGGTTCTGGTTCGGGTCGTACTGGTGGTCGGTGACCCGCAGGAGCGCGTCCTTCTCCTGGACGAGCAAGCAGGCGTCGTCGTAGGCGAAGTAGCTCGCCGCCCCGATCGGGCTCACCGTCTTGACCACGCGGCCACGCCGATCGTAGTCCATGTAGGAGACCCGCCCGAGCGGGTCCACCTGCGCCGTGCGCTCGTTGGCGGGGTTGTAGGCGAAGTAGCTCACCGAGCCGAGCGGGTCCACCGCGCGCTCGACGTTACCGCGCGCGTCCCAGCCGAGCTTGCTCACGCCCCCGCGCCGGTCCTTGGTCTCGCGCAGGAGCCCGGTGGGCTCGTAGGCGAAGTAGGTGGCCGCGCCCACCTGGTCGACCTGCACCGTGCGGTTCCGCTGCCCGTCGAAGTCCAGGTACGTGGTCCGGCCAAGTGGATCGACGTAGCGCCGGAGCAAGTCCTGGCCGTCGAACGCGAAGTAGCTGCGCGCCCCCAGCGGGTCGGTCGAGGAGATCCGGTTCGCCCGCGGGTCGACCTGGTAGGCCCACGCTCCGCCCACGCGGTTCTGCGAGCCGGTCATGTTGCCGTCGCCGTCGTAGCTGTGGTAGTCGGCCGGCGTGCCTGGGTTGAACACGACCACCGGCGCGCCGTAGGCGTCGTGCTGCAGGTAGGTGACCTTGCCCGCGCGGTCCCGCAGCGTGGCCTGCGGCGACGCCGTGTTCCAGGCGAAGTAGGCCACGCTCGCCCGCGCGTCCTCGACGTGCGAGACGCGGCCGTTGCCGTCGTACCCCACCTGCCAGGTGCGGTTCTCGGGGCGCGTGACCGCCGAGAGGCGCAGCGGGTCCGCGTACTGGAAGTAGGTGACGCAGCCCTCGGGCCCGAGGATCCGCGTCAGGTTGGCGTCGCCGTCGTACTGTAGGTAGGTGACGCGGTTGTTGGCCGCGTTGCCCGGGTCCTCGAGCACGAGCCGCGTGAGCAGCCCGCCGCCGTCGTACGACAGGTAGGGCACGAGGCCGAGCGCCCCCGAGCCGCCGACCGGCACGATCTTCTGCAGGCGGGAGTTCGCGTCGTAGGTGTAGTAGACGGGGTTCCCGCAGCGATCGACCACGCGCTGCAGGCGACCCGCGCTCGAGTAGCGGTAGACGCGCCCCGACGGGCTCGTCTCGACGAAGTCACTGCCGTCCAGGGCCAGGGTGTTCTGCAACCCGGCCGCGGCCTCGAAGGCGCTCCCGGTCCAGCGGTAGGTGTTGCGCCGCCCGTCGCCGCGGACCACGGCCACGTGGCTCGCGCCGTCCTGGTAGAGCACGCGCGTGAGGCCGAGCGTCCGGCTCTTGCCGAAGTCGTGCTGGAAGTAGAGCCCCGAGTGGTAGTAGGCGGCCACCGCCGGGAAGGGCCCCAGCCCGCGCACGTCGTTGGTGAAGGGCGTGCGCAGCCCCAGCCGCCCCGACGTGTCCACGGACACGCCCGAGTCGTAGCTGGTGAGGAGGCTCACCGGCCCGCCGCTCCCGAGCTCCGAGGCGCTCTCGCAGGGCGTGGTGCCCATGCCGCCCCGGTCGGCGCCGGGCATCACCAGCGGCGTGCCCAGCGGCGGGTCGTCGTCCTCACCGTCCCACGGGCGCAAGGGCGGCGCCTCGAGCGCGGGATTGGGGAGCTGGTCCGTGGCCCACAGGCAGGCCACCGGCCCCTCGCACAGGTTGAAGTGGCGGATCGTCGGCTCGCTCGGGCTCCCCTCGCCGATCGCGATCTCCACGCGGTCGAAGGTCCAGCGGTTCGTGACCGAGCTCGCCCCGGCCCACACGGCCTGGTTCGCCCCGCTGGCGAACTGCGTCCAGCCGCCGCCGTTCGTCCGCACGAACCAGTCCGACGTGGTGTCGGCCACCATCGGCACGGGCTGGTTCGTGGGCACGGCCACGGCCCGGTTGCCGGCCGGCGCGGGGTGCGTGATCGCGGTCATTGCTCTCTACCTCGCCGGCAGTAAGGATTGGGAACGAGGAAGCCGGTAGTAAGGATTGGGAACGAAGAAGGACCGCCTGGCGACTCGACTGGGCGGTCTCGGTGACGGCGCAAGCTCCACGTGTCCGAGATCGAAGGATCACCTCCCAGCCGAACCCGCTGGAGTGCGAGCGGTGGGCGCTTGCGACGGTGGGCAACCGCCGGTCACTCCGACCCGGCCTTGATCTTCCAAGGCTGCAGTATCACGACGAGCCACAACCACGAGAACAAGACGAAGGGCAACGCAAACGTCAACCGCCCACCGAGACCAGACGCGAACAGCCCTGGAGCCAACGTTGCGAGTTCATCAACTTGCAGAATCCAGGCCAAGCTAGCGCAGGGCCAAGCACTGACAGATCCGAGAAACACAAGAGACAGCCAACGCCACCCTCGGCGGACGTGCCTGACGGTGGCGGCAGCGCATGCGACGGTCCCGATCAGAATGACGGGGGACGCAATCATGCAGAAAATCGGCCCCAACTCCCCCACGCCGCCACGAATGCCTCTTGGCGACATCCAGTATTCAAATGGCACGAGAACATCGTCTCCAAACCCTTGCTCCCAAACGCCGTTCGGCCCACTCGACCCAATCGACTGAGGCTCCGGCGACACCGACGCGAGGTCTCCCCCTGGCCCCATGGCCACAACCCATGGATTGTTCCACGGGTCCACATGTGCGGACATGCGATTGCCCGACATGATCGAGTTAAACACGTCCGGTTGCTGCCGTCTGAACTCAGCCAACGCGGCCTCCCTGGGCCATAACACAGCTATGCACGCCGAGCTACACAACCAAACCATGACCCCAGCGACAACCGCGGCAACTCGTCTTGATGGCAATTGCCGGCCTGACATTTGCGCCTCCGATACTTGCAGGCAGCTATGCTATGTCTGAATGAAAGTGCTGCCTGCTCATCTCGCCACTCACGAACGTGTCTCCTGAGAAGATGTCGGCGTCTGCGCGGAAGTGAAACCCCAGAGACGCCATGATGGTGCCTCCACGGAGAATTTCATGGGTCGCCGCGTCGCGGAGTATGTGAATCTGGTAGATGTCGATCCTGAGATGCCAGGGGATCTGTATCTCCCCTGGCCGCTTCGTGGGCATGTCGCAAAATATAAAGTTGTGCCTGTGATTGTCTCTGGACGACCGGCGCGAGGTGATCTGCACCATCGTGCCTGAGGCTGCATCCTCCCGCCGCAGTTGAATCTTGTCGGGTGAATCTGCCCGGCCCAGCCGGTGTATCTGCCGGCCGCTCCGCAGTGTCGTGCTGAGAGATCTCATTGATTGATAGGGCCGACCTCCCGGAGCGGTTCCTGCAGTGAAGCTAGCCTCCTCCCTCCAAAGGTACTGGCAATTGCCCGTGAACGGCCAGACTATGTAAAAGGGCCAGCTCCCTCCGGCGAACCCTCTGTTCGGGCCGAGCAATTCCCCCCGAGGCAAGAGGGGGCGAACTCCGGGGCTCGGCGCGAAGCCACCTAACCTCCGACGAATCTCGCTGCCGGGTTCGCCGTACACGTACTTCGTCCAGCGGTTGAAGCACTGCGACAGGCCGCCTGACGTCTCCTGGTCAATCAGAAGGAACATAATGGGAGAGAATGGATCAACTGGCGAGAGGACCTGGGGCTTTCCCGCGCGGCACTTCGCGAAGTCGTCGTGCATAAACCGGTATGGAGGAGGAAGGCTAGTTGGAGATCGGTGATCACCCTCCGTCGTTGAGTGTGGCTGCTCCTCCAATTCCGGGAACCACTCACGGAGCCAGTCTCCCATTGTGCAGGCGAGACGCCCCAAGCGCGGAAGATAGATTGCCACTGGCCTGAGAAGAAGCTGTTGATTGCTGGTGTTCAGTCGGAGGAACACGGGGGAGACGAACCTCGTCCTCGTGAGCGACCCGAGGTTGTTGACCAGCTCCACGCCGAACCGGTCGTAGATCGCCTGACCGCTCACGCCTGCGAGCCGCTCTACCGACCCGCGCTCGTCCATCACGGGCCCTTCGAAGTTGTCCGACTCCTGGCTCTCGGATCCGATCAGACTCCCGCCCGCCCAGCGGTACTGGCCCCAGGTGAAACCGCTGGGCATGCGCTCGGTCAAGAGCTTCGTCCCGTCGTACGCCAGGAGCGTGGGCGCGGTCCCGCCCAGCTCGCCCACGATCACCGCCCGCTCGCCGGTCCCCGTGTAGTGGAACTCCCGCGGGTCGTCGGTGAAGACGTCGGTGCTCTCGAAGGCCAGCCTCGTGGGCAGATCCCGCTCGTCGTGGGTGAAGTAGGTGGCGAAGCTCGGCGAGGCGCGCAGAGTCATGCGCTGCGCTTGATCGTACTCGTAGGCCGTCTCGACGCTGTTGGTCGTCTCGCTCTGGATCAGGTTCAGCGCGTTGATCACGTAGTCCGTGGTCTTCGTCGGCTCGACGAGGTCCGCCCGCTGCGTGCGGTTCGACGCCGCGTCGTACTGGTAGGCGAAGCCGTAGACGGTCGGGTTCTGCACCCTGCGCTCCTCCACCAGCCTATCCAGCGCGTCGTAGGCGTAGTAGGTGAACTCCCCGTTTTCGTGGGCCACCCGGGTGACGGCACCGTTCGGGTTCCGTTGGTAGACCTGCGACGTGAGCACGGCGCCCGTGTCGTCGAGGTTCAGGAGCTCCGCCACGCGCCCGGCCTCGTCATAGGCGAAGTAGCTGACGACCTTGTCGCCCGCGAGGACCTTGCGCTCGATCAGCCCCGACCGGTCGAAGTGGAAATAGTTCTCCCGGACGATCGGAGGCGGGGGCGGCTCGTCCTCGACGTAGTCGATCGTCGTCACTCTCACGAGCCGGCCGGCCTGGTCGTGGTGGTCGAAGACCTCGTCCTCGTTCGGGTCCGTGACCGAGGTCTTGATCCCGCTCAGGTCGTACGAGTAGTACACCGGGCCCGCCACCGTGACCTTCTTCAGCATCCGATTCATGGGATCGTACTCGAACGTGCTCACGCCGAGGTTGGCGAGGGTGTCGTCGCTCGTGAGCAGGTTCCCCACGGGGTCGTAGGAGTAGTAGATCGGCTTCGCGAGCGTCGTCCCCGGGCTCTCGAACCAGGTCCTCTCCAGCCGCCGCGCCCCGTCATAGCCCATGTAGTTGGCCCGCCCGTCGGCGTCCACGCGCAGGACCATGGACGAGCGCGAGTCGTACCCCAGGTAGGTGACCCCGCCCAGCGCGTCGGTGCTCCTCGAGAGCCGCCCGAGCCCGTCGTGGGCGAAGTAGGTGGGGTTCCCCTTCTCGTCCAGCGCCAGGGTTCGGTTCCCGGTCGGGTCGTACCCCATGTAGACCACCCCGCCGAGCGCGTCCACGCGGTGGCTCTGACGCCCGAGCAGGTCGTGGCGGAACGACGTCTCGAAGCCTCGGGGGTTGCGCACGAGCGCCCGCTGGCCGCGGGCGTCGTGGAAGAAATAGGAGTACTCGCCCAGGGCGCTGCTCTGGTGCAGGAGCCGCCCCGCGAGGTCGTAGCCCAGGTAGGTGGCCCGGCCCTCGGGATCGAGCTGCCGCAGGACGCTCGAGCGCGCGTCGTACTGCGTGGTCCAGGTGTCGTCGAAGGCGTTCTTCCGCGTCGACTGCCGGTTGAGCTCGTCGTAGGCCATGTAGGTGGGCCGGCCCTCGGGATCGACCACCAGGGTCTGGTTCCCTGCCTGGTCGTAGCCCATGTAAGCCTGCCCGCCGTCGGCCGCGATCCGCCGCGTCTGGCGGCTCACCAGGTCATACTGGAAGTAGGTCGAGCGCCGCGGCCCGGCCGCGCCCAGGAGCACGTGCTGCTCGGTCTGGTTGCCCACCTGGTCCCACACGTGGTAGGTAAGCAGACCCGCCGCCAGGTCGTGGCGGAACGCGGCCCGGTTGAGGGCGTCGGGGCTGAAGTAGGTGGTCTGGCCCTGCTGATCGAGCGAGCGCACCACGTTGCTCGCCGGATCGAACACCAGGTACGTCTGCGCGAAGTGCACCCCGTCCTTCGTGGCCACGCGTCGATCGAGCGGATCGTACTCGAAGTAAGTGCCGAACCCTCGCGCGTCGATCTGCACCAACACGTTGCTGTTGCGGTCGAACACGCTCGAGCTCACGCCACCCAGCGCGTCGGTCGTCGCCGTGCGCCGGTTCAGCGCGTCGTACGCCATGTAGGTCGTGGCCCGCTCGCCGCCGTAGGGTGAGACCCCGAACGGCTGCTGCCCGTAGCCCTGGTCCAGGCTCTGGGCGACGACGTTGCCCACGAGGTCGTAGGCCATGTAGGAGAGGAGCCCCGCCGGCGAGAGCGTCGCCTGCGCGCGGCCCGCCGGGTCGTAGCTCACGTAGGTCGGTGCCCCGAGCTGATCCACGCTCAGCACCGACTGGCCCGCCCGGTCGTACCCCACGTAGGTGACCCCGCCGAGCTGATCCTCGGTGTGGGTCGGGCGGCCGACGAGATCGAAGCTGAAGTAGGTCGCCAGCCCCCGCGGATCGACCGAGCGGACCCGGTTGCCCTCCGGATCGAACACGCTCCGCGTCACCGCGCCGATCGCGGTCTTCGTCTCCTCCAGCCAGCCGCGAGGATCGTACTGGTGGTAGGTCGGGCGGCTCAGCGCGTCCAGCGCCAGCACTCGCTCCGACGCCGCGTTGAAGCCGAAGTAGACCTCCTCCTGCAGCGCGTTCTTCTGACGCGTCAGGCGGGCAGCAGGGTCGTAGGCGAAATACGTGGGGTTGTTCCGAGGATCGAGCTGGACCTGGGGCTGGTGCGCGTCCGTGTAGCCGAAGTAGGTCACCCCGCCCAGCGCGTCCGTCTGCTTCTGACGCCGGCCGAGGACGTCGTACTCCCAGGTGGTCGCGAAGAGCCTGGCGTTCCGCTGGCTCGTGACCCGGTCCTCCGGATCGTAGGTCCAGTAGGTCGGGTTGCGCACCCCGTCCACGGTCGGCAGGAGCGTGCGCTCGCGGTTCTGGTTCGGGTCGTACTGGTGGTCGGTGACCCGCAGCAGCGCGTCCTTCTCCTGGACGAGCAAGCAGGCGTCGTCGTAGGCGAAGTAGCTCGCCGCGCCGATCGGACTCACCGTCTTGACCACGCGGCCACGCCGGTCGTACTCCATGTAGGAGATCCGCCCGAGCGGGTCCACCTGCGCCGTGCGCTCGTTGGCCGGGTTGTAGGCGAAGTAGCTCACCGCGCCGAGCGGGTCCACCGCGCGCTCGACGTTGCCCCGCGCGTCCCAGCCGAGCGTGCTCACTGCCCCGCGCCGGTCCTTGGTCTCGCGCAGGAGCCCCGTGGGCTCGTAGGCGAAGTAAGTGGCCGCGCCCACCTGGTCGATCTGGCGGGTGCGGTTGCGCTGCCCGTCGAAGTCCAGGTACGTGGTCCGGCCCAACGGGTCGACGTAGCGCCGGAGCAGGTCCTGGCCGTCGAACGCGAAGTAGCTGCGCGCCCCGAGCGGGTCGGTCGACGCGATCCGGTTGGCGCGAGGATCGACCTCGTAGGCCCACGCTCCACCCACGCGGTTCTGGGAGCCTTTCATGTTCCCGTCGCCGTCGTAGGTGTGGTAGTCGGCCGGTGTGCCCGGGTTGAACACGGCCACCGGCGCGCCGTAGGCGTCGTGCTGCAGGTAGGTGACCTTGCCCGCGCGGTCCCGCAGCGTGGCCTGCGGTGAGGCCGTGCTCCAGGCGAAGTAGGCCACGCTCTGCCGCGCGTCCTCGACGTGCGAGACGCGGCCGTTGCCGTCGTACCCCACCTGCCAGGTGCGGTTCTCGGGGCGAGTGACCGCCGAGAGGCGCAGCGGGTCCGCGTACTGGAAGTAGGTCACGCAGCCCTCGGGCCCGAGGATCCGCGTCAGGTTGGCGTCGCCGTCGTACTGCAGGTAGGTGACGCGGTTGTTGGCCGCGTTGCCCGGGTCCTCGAGCACGAGCCGCGTGAGCAGCCCGGCCCCGTCGTAAGACAGGTAGGGCACGAGGCCAAGCGCGCCCGAGCCGCCGACCGGCACGATCTTCTGCAGGCGGGAGTTCGAGTCGTAGGTAAAGTAGACGGGGTTCCCGCAGCGATCGACCACGCGCTGCAGGCGACCCGCGCTCGAGTAGCGGTAGACGCGTCCCGACGGGCTGGTCTCGACGAAGTCACTGCCGTCCAGGGTCAGCGTGTTCTGCAGCCCGGCCGCGGCTTCGAAGGCGCTCCCGGTCCAGCGGTAGGTGTTGCGCCGCCCGTCGCCACGGACCACGGCCACGTGGCTCGCGCCGTCCTGGTAGAGCACGCGCGTGAGCCCGAGCGTGCGGCCCTTGCCGAAGTCGTGCTGGAAGTAGAGCCCCGAGTGGTAGTAGGCGGCCACGGCCGGGAAGGGCCCCAGCCCGCGCACGTCGTTGGTGAAGGGCGTGCGCAGCCCTAGCCGCCCCGACGCGTCCACGGACACGCCCGAGTCGTAGCTGGTGAGGAGGCTCACTGGCCCGCCGTTCCCGAGTTCGGAGGCGCTCTCGCAGGGCGTGGTGCCCATGCCGCCCCGCTCTGCGCCGGGCATCACCAGCGGCGTGCCCAGCGGCGGGTCGTCGTCCTCACCGTCCCAGGGACGCAAGGGCGGCGCCTCGAGCGCGGGGTTGGGCAGCTGGTCCGTGGCCCACAGGCAGGCCACCGGCCCCTCGCACAGGTTGAAGTGGCGGATCGTCGGCTCGCTCGGGCTCCCCTCGCCGATCGCGATCTCCACGCGGTCGAAGGTCCAGCGGTTCGTGACCGAGCTCGCCCCGGCCCACACGGCCTGGTTCGCCCCGCTGGCGAACTGCGTCCAGCCGCCGCCGTTCGTCCGCACGAACCAGTCCGACGTGGTGTCGGCCACCAGCGGCACGGGCTGGTTCGTGGGCACGGCCACGGCCCGGTTGCCGGTCGGCGCGGGGTGCGTGATCGCGGGCATGTTCGACCTCGGGGTGTACAGGAACCGAACGCTTGTCGCCAGTTCACGGCCCGGGACGCGGAGGGGAAGGGGGACGCTCCCCTCCGCGCCCGGGCCTCGCTTACTCAGCTCTCTTCGGACGCGGAGGAAGCGGGGGTCTCGTCGCGCAACGGCTCCCACACGGGCTTGCCGCCCCGCGTGACCTCCGCCCGCTCGACCTCGACCAGCGGCTGGCCGACGGGCCCGCTGCGCAGGTAGAGCCGCGTGCGGCTCTTGTTCCCCCGCAGCTCGTGCACCCGGCCGCAGCCGGGGCACTCGAGCGTGACGTCGCGGCGCAGGTGCGCCTCGAGCGTCGCACCCTTCCACGAGGCCAGGAAGCGGTTGCAGCCCTTGCAGCTCACCTCCAGGTCGTAGCCGGTCAGCCCGGCCCGCTCGAGGGCGCGGCGCCGGGCCGCCGCCCGCGTGCGGGCCTGCTCGAGCTGCTCCTTGGGCACGCCTTCCAGGCGCAGGAGGTCCCTACGGTCCATGCTCAGGTCCATGTTCGTGCTCATGATCAGGTCTCCAGGAGGGCGATCCGGTCGAAGCTCAGCTGCCGGCCGGAGGTGGTACCGGTGGTGCGACGCCAGCGGATCAGGACCTTGGCCTTGACCGCGCCCGAGGGCGCGGTGGCCACGAGCGTCCGCAGCGCCCACTGGCTCTGGGCTGCGAAGTTGAGCGTGCCGGAGCTCGAGGTCGAGATCAGGCCGTCGCTGGCGTTGTACCACTGCAGGTTCAGCTCGAACTCGGTGTCGGCCCACTGCGCGCCGGAGTGGTAGGCGCCCACCTGCAGCGTGTACTCGTCGGTCGCCTGGATCCCGGCCACGAAGCTCGTGGTCTGCAGGGTGCGCCCGGTGAACGCGGTCGTGCAGGAGGTCGAGCGGAAGGTCTTCGAGCCGTCCAGGGCCGGGTCGGTCTGGGACCCGTACGTGGAGTCCGTGGCGGTGAAGGTCCACTTGGGCGACGCCGACTCGAAAGACGGGTCGTGCGTCTCCGGGACGAGCAGGCCCGCGTCGTAGCTCGGCTCGTCCAGGCCGATCAGGATCGCCATTCCGCGCTCGCCGGTCCGGCCGTTGCCGCCGGCGCCGCCCGAGCGCGGTGTCCCGCCGCCGCCGCCGTGCGCTCCGCCGGCCGCGCCGCCGCTCCCGCCGGCGCCCCCGTCAGCGTGCACGCGCGCGGTCGGCACGTCGCTGTCCTCGCCGAAGGCCACGACGCGCAGGACGCCCCCCGCGCCGCCGCCACCGCCGCCGCCGCCGCCACCGGCCGCGCGGTTGTTCACGTCGTTCAGGGCGTTGCCGCCGGCGCCGCCCGCGCCCCCGGCCCCGCCGTCGGCGCTGATCTCGCCGCTGGCGCCGAGGACCAGGTCT
>JAMLIC010000015.1 GCA_023954375.1 Planctomycetota bacterium | reverse complement strand
CGGGTGGGGGAGGCGACGCTCCGCGCCGTCGAGGCGCGCGGGTTCACGCTCGCCCGCGGCGCCGTCGAAGAGACGCTCGGCTGGGACGAGGCGCCGCCCGCGCTCGCCGTCGAGGCGCGCGCCCGGGCGACGGACCCCGACGACGCCGAGGCGCAGCGCGACCTGGCGCGCTTCGCCCTCGCGCGGGGCGCGTTCGAGGTCGGCGCGCGCGCGCTCGCCCGGAGCCGCGAGGTCGACGGGCGCTCGCCGGACGACGACGGCCTCCTCGACCGCCTGCGCCTCCTCGGCCGCCCCTTCCGCGCCGCGCGGGTCGACGCGACGGAGGGGCGCGACGCGGTCGTCGAGTGGCGCTTCGAGCGCGCGGAGGAGGCCGCGGACCTCGCCCCGAACGGCGTCGGCGACGTGGCCGTGGTCGACAGCGCCCTGCGGGTCCGGTCGGCGACCATGGCCCTGGCGCGCGTCCGCGGCGCCTGGGTCGAGCGCGTGCGCGTCGACCTCGCGCCCGCCGCGCTCGACCCGCCGGCGCTCGTCGGCCTCTCGGGCCCCGCGGCGCGCCTGTTCGTCGAGGTGGGCCGCGCGCGGGCGCGGCTCCTCGTCGTCGGCGCCGACCGCGAGGTCGAGGTCGCCCGCGCCGACCACGGCGGCGCCGACCGCCTGCGCGTCGAGGCCACGGTCGAGCGGCAGGGCGGGGTCGAGCGCCTGCGCGCTCGGGTCGTCGTGGCGGCGGCCGGCGTCGAGCGCGAGGTCCTGGCGCACGCCCTGCGCTGGACCGGCCCGGTCGAGGTGCTCGTGGGCGGCGCCGGGCGCGAGGCCCGCCTCACCGGGCTCACGGTGTCGGGCCGCCTGGCGCCGGGCTGGCTGGCGCGGGCCGAGGCGGCCGCCCTGGGCGAGGTCGCCCGGGCCGCCGCCAGCGCGCTGGCCCCCGCGGCCGGCCGCGGCCCCGACGCCGCGCTCCCGGTCGCCTACCGCGAGACGAACGCGGAGGACCCGGTGGGCCTCGAGGGCGTCCCCGAGGCCGCGCGGACGCTGGTGCAGGAGGGGCGCGACCTCGCGCGGCGCGGCCGCCTCGACCACGCCCTGCGCGCCTTCGAGGCGGCGCGCGATCGGGCCCCCGACTTCGCGGCGGCGCTCTACCTCTCGGGCAGGGCGCGCCTCGACCTCGGCGACGCGCAGGGCGCGCTCGAGCGCGCCGAGGCCGCGGCGGCGCGGGTCGAGGACTTCCACGAGGCGCACGGCCTGCGCGCCGCGGCGCTCCTGCGGCTCGTGCGGGTCGACGAGGCCGAGGCGGCGCTCGACCAGGCGGCGCGCCTGGCCCCCGCCTCGCCCGTGCTCTGGCGCGTGCGCGCCGACCTGCGCGCGCGCCGCGGCGACCGGCCGGGGGCGGGCGAGGCGATCGCCCTGGCCGCCGCGCTGGCGCCCGACGACCGCGACCTCGCGGCGATCGCCGCGCGGGTGGGGGCGATCGTCGAGGGCCCGGCGGTCACGCACACGCGCGCCCACGACGGCCTGACGCTCCTCACCGACCGCCCGGGCGCCGACGACGCCGCGCTCCTGGCCGACCTCGCCGCCCTCCCCGGCCGGCTCGCCGCGGCGCTCCCCGCCCTCGCCCGCGCGAGGGGCGAGCGCCCCCGGCGCCTCGTCGTCCTCGAGGCCGGGGCGTTCCACCGCTGGCTGGCCGCGCGCGGCGTCGCGGCGGGGCCCGACGAGCGGCTGTTCGTCGACGGCGCCGGGGGCGACGTGATCGCGCTGCGCGAGCCCGCCTACCTCCGTTACCGCCTGCGGCGCGGCCTGACGCTCGTGTGGCTCGAGGAGCAGGGCCTCCCGGGGCTGCCCCCCTGGCTGCGCGAGGCGCTGGCCGACGCCTTCGCCGAGCCGATCGGCTCGCAGCCCTCCGCCGCGCGCCTCGAGCAGCTCGAGGTCCTGGCCACGGGCGCGTCGCGCCGGCCGCCCCTGATCGACGTCGCCACCGGCGTCCGCCGCCCCCCCGAGCTGGCGCTCCCGGCGCTCGAGCGCGCCCTCGGCTGGGCCTTCGTCGCCCGCTGCCTCACCCCCGGCGCGCGCGCGCCGCGGCTGGAGGAGGGCGACGCGGCGCTGGCCGACGTGCTCGACGACTACCTGCGCCGCCTCGCCGTCCCCGGCGCCGGCAGCGCCCGCCTCGAGCACGCCTGGGTGGAGACGTTCCACGCCCTCGACCCGCGAGCCCTCGAGCAGGGGCTCCAGGCGGCCGTTCAGGCGATCGCCCCCCAGGTCCGTTGGGTCGAGTGACCGCCCGTGACGCGCCTGTTCGCCGCCCTCTACGACCCCTTCATGCGCCGGACCGAGCGCCACCTGGCCGCGTGGCGCGCCGAACTCCTCTCGAGGGTCGCCGGCCGCGTGCTCGAGGTGGGCGCCGGCACGGGCGCCAACCTGCCCTTCTACCCGCGCGGGCTCGAGCGGCTCGTCCTCGCGGAGCCCGACCCGCACATGCGCGCGCGGCTCGCGGCGCGGGTCGCGCGCGAGCGGCCGGAGGCGGTCGTCATCGACGCGCCGGCGGAGGCGCTGCCGGTCGAGGACGGGTCGTTCGACGCCGTGGTGTCGACGCTGGTCCTCTGCTCCGTCGCCGACCTGCCGCGGGCGCTCGCCGAGGCGCGGCGCGTCCTCCGGCCCGGCGGCGCGCTCGTGTTCCTCGAGCACGTCGCCGCCGACGACCGGCCGCGGCGCCTGCGCTGGCAGCGGCGCCTGGAGCCGCTGTGGCGCCGCGTGGCGGGCAACTGCCACCTGACGCGCCGCACGCACGAGGCGATCGCGGCGGCGGGGTTCACCCTCGAGGCCTGCGAGCGCGAGAGCCTGCGGCGCGCCCTGCCGTTCGTGCGCCCGAGCGTCCGCGGCGTGGCGCGCAGGAGCTAAGGACGACCCGGCGCGGGGACGACGTGCACGGCGTGCTCCGCCGCGTCGGTGGCGATCGCCAGCCGGCGCCCGTCGGGCGACAGGTCGAGCCCGCGCGGCGCGCCGGGGAGGGTGACGGCGGGCCCGAGCGGGCGGCCCGTCGCGACGTCCCACGCCTCCAGGAGGAGCGCCCCGCGCGGGGCCTGGCGGACCGAGTGGAGGACGCGGCCGTCCGGCGAGGCGACCAGCCCGCGCACGGCGCCGCCGCGGCTGCCGGCGAACGTGGTGACGACGTCCCCGGTCGACGGGTCGAGCGCCAGGAGGGCGCCCTCCGTGGTGCCGGCGACGAGGCGGTCGCCGACGAACAGGAGGCGCTCCGCGCGCGTCGGGCCGAGGTCGAGGTCGCGCCGCTGCGTCGGGTGCTCCGTGGTCACCTCCCACAGGCGGACGGGGTGCGTCGGCGGCAACCCGCCCGGGCGCGAGACGGCGACCCCGGCCGCCAGGAGGGCGCCGTCGCCGGACAGCGCCAGCGCGTGCGGCGGCTGCTCGAGCATGGGGACCATGCCGTCGACGCCCCAGCGCTCACCGGACAGCAGGAGGATCGCCGTCCCCGTGACGGTGGCCGAGCGGGCGGGGGTCCAGGCGAAGTGCGGCACGTCGCCGAGGTCGCTCCACGCGCTCCTGTCCGGGACGCGGGCCGCCTCGAGGTCGGAGAGCACGTGCAGGTCCTGGCCCGAGATCAGGACGACGCCGCGCCCGGGGGCGCGCGCGGCGACCTGCGCCCGGAACGCCCAGCGCCGCCGCTCGCGGCCGTCGAGGTCGATGAGGCGCAGGTCGTCGTCGGCCGCCCCCGTGAGGACCAGGTCGTCCGCGGCGAAGACGGCCCAGCGCCCCTCGCTCGCGCGCGGCGTCGCCAGGGCGCGCGGGTCATGGTCGACGCCGGCCGGGGGCGCCGCCGGGCGGGGGCCCGTGGCGCCCGTCGCCGGCGTGGCCCCGGCCGGCGCCTCGCTCGGCCCGCGCCAGGCGACGACGCCCGCCGCCGCGACGACCGCCAGGGCCGCCGCCGCGAGGCCAGCGCGCCGCCGGCCGGCCGGGCGCCCGGCGCCGAGCGCCTCGTCGAGCGCGTCGGCCAGGGCGAGGGCGTCGGGGTAGCGCCGCGCCGGGTCGCGCTGCAGGGCCCGCAGGCAGACCGCCTCGAGCGCGCGCGGGATCGTCGCGTCGATCGCGCGCGGCGCCGTGAAGCGCCCGGCGTCGATCAGCCCCGCCAGCGCCATGAGGTTCGGCGCCTCGAACGGCAGGCGGCCCGTGAGCACGTCGTAGAGGACGACCCCGAGCGACCAGACGTCCACCGTCGGCGCCCGCGCCGCGTCGCCGCCGGCGAGCTGCTCGGGGGCCATGTGCGTCGGCGTGCCCACGTAGCCGCCCGTCCTCGTGAGGCGGTCCGCGCCCTCGAAGGAGGCCAGGCCGAAGTCCGCCACGCGCGCGCGGCCCGCGGGGTCGACGAGGACGTTGTCGGGCTTGAGGTCGCGGTGCACGACGCCGCGCGCGTGCGCGTGGCCCACCGCGCGGGCGGCGTCCCGGACGAGCGCGGCGCGCCCCCGCGCGTCGAGCGTGCGCGCCGCGTCGGCGAGCGACCGGCCGCCCTCGACCAGCGCGTAGACGATCGCCGGGCGCCCGGCGTAGCGGCCGACGGCGTGGACCTTCACGATCCCCGGGTGGTCCAGGGCGGCCGCCACGGCCGCCTCGCGCAGGAAGCGGTCGAGCGCCGCCGGGCTCGGCTCGAGCAGGAGCTTGAGCGCCACCTCGCGGTCGCCGACGCGGTCCCGCGCCCGGTGGACGGCGCCGAAGCCGCCCCTGCCGAGCGCCGGGCCGAACTCGAAGCGCGCGGTCAGGTCCTCCTGCAGCGCGTCGGCGTCCGGCGCCGGCGGCGTGACCGCGGCGACGCGCCGGCTCGAGGGATCCGGAGGCGCGGCCATGGCCGGAGCCTACGCGATGACGCGCCTCGCGCGCAGGACGCCGTCTCGCCCGTGTGACGGCGGAGCCGGCGCAACCCCGTCGGGGGCCGCGCCCGCGGCGTGGCCACCCGCTTGCTGCCGGGGCGCCGGTCAGGAGCGACGACATGACGAAGACGATCAAGCCCACCGAGCGCCAGGCGGCCATGCACGAGACCCACCGCGAGTGGCGGGTGGAGCACGCGACGTGGCGCGACGAGGCGGAGATCTGGGTGGGGCAGTACCACCGCGCCCTGGCCGACCTGGCGCGGGTCGAGGCGCAGATCCGCGAGCACGGCGCGGCGCTGCTCGAGCACGGCGCGGCCCTCGGCGCGCACGAGCGGGCGATCGCCCTGCACGAGCGGGAGCTGGCCGACCTGGCGGGCAAGGGCCTCGGCGAGCAGTACGACCCGGCGACGCCCGAGCACGAGACCTGGATCGTGCGCCACACCAACGAGCGCGCGGCGCACGAGGCGCGCAAGGCGCATCACCACCGCGTGGTGGCCCTGGTCAAGAGGCTGGCGGAGGCCGCCGCGGAGCTGCGCCAGGACGCGTAGCCTCCTCGACCAGGTGCACGAACGACCGGAACGGCAGCCCGGTCGCCGCGCGCAGCCCGGCCTCGCAGGCCGGGTTGTCGGCGACGAGCCCGTCGAAGCCGCCGCGCGCGAGCTCGGCGCGCTCGTGCGCCAGCGCCGAGCGCGGCAGCTCGGGCGCGAGGAGGCCGCGGTCGCCGGCCGAGCCGCAGCAGGCGAGCGTCGCCGGCACGCGCACGTCGGCGCAGGCGCGCGTGACGTCGAGGAGCGCGCCCTCGACGCCGAGCCTGCGCGCGCCGCAGGTGGGGTGGAGCGCCACGCGGCGCTCGAGGCGGCGCGGCCGGAGGCGCGGCAGCCACTCGCGCAGGGCCTCGGCGGGGTGGCGCACGCGCAGGGCCCGCCAGCGGGCCCGGTCGTCCTCGCGCGCCAGGAGCGCCCCCGCGCCGCGCAGGGCCTGCGCGCAGGAGCTGGCGTCGACGACCACCGGGAGGCGGCCGCCGTCGCTCGCGCGGTGCAGGTCGGCCACGAGCCGCGCGAGCGCCGCCGCGCCGGCCTCGGGGAAGCCCTTGGCCTGGAACGGCAGCCCGCAGCAGCGGCCCGGCAGCGCCGGCGCGCGGACGCCGACCCCGGCCCGCGCGGCCACGCGCAGGAAGGCGTCGGTCGGCGCGCGCGTCCCCCGCGGCGCGCCCAGCACGCGGCCAGTGCAGGACGCGAAGTAGACGAGGTCGGGCGCCGGCGCCCCCGGGTCCCTCGGCGGACGCCCGGCGCGCGGGAGGCCGGCGCTCCAGGCGGGCAGGCGCCGCCCGCTGGCGCGGCTGGCGAGCGACGACAGCGCCTCGACCGCGCCCGGGCCGAGCACGTCGGCCGCGGCATCGGCGAGCGCCAGCGCCGCCCGCGCGCCGCGCTCGACGGCGCCCAGGCGCGCGACCGCCAGCGACGCGAGCGCCCTCGCCCACGGGGGGCGCGCCGCGGCGCGCAGGTCGCGCACGAGCGCGCCGGTGTCGATCTCGACGGGGCAGGCCGCGGCGCACAGGCCGTCGCCCGCGCAGGTGTCGAGCCCGTCCCAGGGCCAGTCGGCCTCCACGGCGGGGTCGCCGCCGCGCCGCGCCACCTCGCGGCGGACGACGATCCGCTGGCGCGGGCTGAGCGTCAGGCGCCGGCTGGGGCAGGCGGGCTCGCAGAAGCCGCACTCGATGCACCGGTCGACCTTCGGCGAGACGGCCGGCAGGTCCTTGAGGTGGGCGAGGTGGGCGGCCGGGTCGTCGGTGAGGACGACGCCGGGGTTGAGGAGCTGGTCGGGGTCGAGGAGCGCCTTGACCCGGCGCATGAGGTCGAACAGCTCCTCGCCCCAGGCCTCGCGCACGAAGGGCGCCATGTTGCGGCCGGTGCCGTGCTCGGCCTTGAGCGCGCCGCCGTGGTCGAGGACCAGGCGCACCAGGCCGCGGTGGAAGGCGTCGTAGCGGCGGACCTCGGCCGGGTCGCCCAGGCGCGGCGTGATGACGAAGTGGAGGTTGCCGTCCTTCGCGTGGCCGAAGACGACCGCCTCGCCCCAGCCGTGGGCGCGCAGGAGCGCCTGGAGGCCGAGGGCGCCGTCGGCCAGGCGCCCGGGCGGGAAGGCGACGTCCTCGATGATGACGGCCGTGCCCGGCGGGCGCGCGGCGCCCACGGCGGGGAACACGCCCTTGCGCACGGCCCACAGCGCGGCGCGCTCGGCGGCGCCGTCGACGAGCGCCGCCGGCCGCAGGAGGGGCAGCGCCGCCAGGGCCCCGTCGGCCGCCGCGCGTGCGCGGGCAAGGGCAGGCGCGTCGGCGCAGGCCCACTCGACGAGGAGCGCCGCGGCCTCCCGGGGCAGGTCGTCGAGCCCGGGCGGCACGCCCGGGCGGCCGGCGACGGCGCGCAGGCAGGCGCGGTCGAGGAGCTCGACCGCCCGCGCGCCCGCGTGGGCCAGGGCGTCGACGGACGCCGCGGCGTCCGTGAGCGTGGCGAAGAGGAGCAGGCCCGTGAGGCGCGCCGGGGGCTCCGGGACGGTGCGCAGGACCGCCTCGGCGATGAACCCGAGCGTCCCCTCGGAGCCGATCAGGAGGTGGGCGAGGACCTCCGCCGGCGCGTCGAAGTCGAGGAGCGCGTCGAGGGCGTAGCCGGTGGTGTTCTTGATCGCGCGCCCGGCGCGCACCCGCGCGACGAGGTCGGGCCGCGCGAGCAGCCCGCGGCGCAGGTCGACGAGCCCCCGGCACAGGTCCGGGGCGTCCCTCTCCAGCCGCGCCGGGTCGGCCGTGTCGACGAGGAGGCCCGAGGCGAGGACGACCGTGAGCGACTCGAGCGTGCGGTAGGCGTTCTCGGCCGTCCCGCAGCACATGCCGCTCGAGTTGTTGGCCAGGATCCCGCCCAGCATGCAGGCGTCGATCGAGGCCGGGTCGGGCCCCAGGCGGCGGCCGAACGGTCGCAGGAGGGCGTTGACGTGGCCGCCCACGACGCCCGGCTCGACGCGCACGCGCCCCCCGCCCGGCGCGACCTCGACGCGCTTCCAGCCGCGCGACACGTCGACCACCACGCCGGGCCCGACGGCCTGGCCCGAGAGGCTCGTGCCTGCCGCGCGGAAGGTCACGGGCGCCTGGTGCGCGCGCGCCACGTCGAGGACGCGGCGCACGTCGTCGACGTCGTGCGGCGCGACGACCGCCCGGGGCACGATCCGGTAGACGCTCGCGTCGGAGGCGCAGGCGGCCAGGTCGATCGGGCGCGCGCGCACGCGTCCGGGCGGCAGGGCGGCCTCGAGCGCGGCGACGAGTGGGTCGGTCACGGAGGGCGATTGGACCACGCCCGGGTGGGTCAGCGCGCCGCGCGCAGGATCGCGTTGAGCCGCGTCGGGTCGACCGGCTTGACCAGGTGGTGGTCGAACCCCGCCTCCAGCGAGCGGCGCCGGTCGGACGCCTGGCCGTAGCCGGTCACGGCGACGAGCAGCGGCTGCGCGCGGTCGTTCTGGCCGCGCACGCGGGCGGCGACCTCGTAGCCGTCGAGCCCGGGGAGGCCGATGTCGAGGAGCAGCACGTCGGGGTGGAACGAGCCGACCTCGGCCAGGGCGGAGAGGCCGTCGCGCGCCACGCGCACCTGGTGCCCCTCCTGGCGCAGGAGGTCGCACAGGAGGTCGGCGGCGTCGGCGTTGTCGTCGACGACGAGCACGCGGCGCGCGCCGTCGTGCGCCTCGCCGTCGTGGGGGGCGGCGGGGGCCAGCGCCGCCGCGGGCTCGGCCGTGAGCAGCGGCAGCCGGACCACGAACTCGCTCCCCTGGCCGGGCCCCTCGCTCGTCGCGTGGATCTGGCCGCCGTGCATCTCGACCAGGCGGCGGGCCAGCGTCAGGCCGATCCCCAGCCCGCCCTCCGAGCGGTCGAGCGTGCGGTCGGCCTGGACGAACAGGTCGAACACGCGGTCGAGCAGGGCGCGGGGGATCCCCACGCCGTCGTCCTTGACCCGGACGATCACCTCGTGGCCGGCGCGCTCCGCGGCGACCTCGATGTGCCCGCCGGGCGGCGTGTACTTGGCCGCGTTGAGGAGGAGGTTCGACAGGACCTGCCCCAGCCGCACGGGGTCGGCGCGCAGCCGCAGCGGGGCGGGCGGGAGGCGGACCTCGAGCGCCTGGTCGCGGGTCGCGGTCAGGTGGCGCACGGCGTCGACCGCGCGGTTGACCACGTCGCAGAGGTCGACGTCCTGCGGCTCGAGCCGGATCTTGCCGCGCGTGATGCGCGAGACCTCGAGCAGGTCGTCGACGATCCGCGTCAGGTGCTCGGTCTGCCGCGCCACCACCTCGCGGGCGCGCCGGCGGCGTGCAGGGTCGTCCGCCTCGAGCAGGTCGAGCGCCAGGCGGATCGGCGCCAGGGGGTTGCGCAGCTCGTGCGCGAGCATGCTCAGGAACTCGTCCTTGCGCCGGTCGGCCTCGCGCAGGGCCTCCTCGGCGCGCACGCGGTCGTCGATGTCGGTCGCGGTCCCCAGCCAGCGGGCGACGCGCCCGCGCTCGTCGTGCGACGGCAGGGCGCGGCTCAGGAACCAGCGGTAGGTGCCGTCGCCAGCCCGGATGCGATGGACGACCTCGTAGGCGGCGCCCGTCTGCACGGAGCGGCGCCAGGCCGCCGCCGTGCGCTGGAGGTCGTCGGGGTGCACGACCTGCGTCCAGCCGCCGCGGAGGCCCTCGTCCCGGTCGAGCCCGGTGAGGTCGGCCCAGCGCTGGTTGTAGTAGTCGACCACGCCCGCGGGGTCGGCCGTCCACACCACCTGGGGCATGGCCTCGGCGAGGTGGCGGAAGCGGCCCTCGCTCTCGCGCAGCGCCGCCGCGACGCGCGCCTGCTCGGCGGCGCTGCGCTGGCTAACGGCGAGGGCCGCCCGGACCCGCCCGCCGAGGGCGCTGACGAAGGCGCCGATGGCGACGAACGTGAGCGCCGTGAGCTGCAGCTCGGGGCGGGCGGGCACCAGGGCGCCGCGCGGGGCGACGAACAGGAGGTCGGCGGCGAGGGCCGAGACGAGGGTCGTGACCAGCCCGGCGGCCGTCCCGCCGAGCCGCGCGGCGAGCGCGACGGGGAGCACGAGGAGGAGGAAGGGCGCCTCCTCTCCGAGCCAGGGGTCCATGAGCCCGCGCAGGGCGCAGAACCCGCCGGCGGCGGCGAGCGGCAGGAGGATGAGGCGCCACGCGGGCGCCGCGGAGTCGCGGACCTGGAGCCTCGGGATCGCTGCCATCACTCGCCCGGGCGGTCCTGGGCCCGCCCACGTGCTTCGACGCCTCGCTGCGCCGTGTCGTAGGGACGAGCGTACCCCGGCCGTGCAGCGCGTGGGCAGCGGCGTCAGGCCGCGTCGTCGGCGGCGGCCGCGCAGACGCGCTCGAGCGACCCGGCCAGCGTCAGCGCGGTGGCGGGCCGGAGGGCCGGGTCGCGCGCGAGCGCGGCGCGGCACGCCGCGTCGAGCGCCGCCGGCGCGCGGGCGACGCGCGCGAGCGACGGCGTCGGCCCGTGGAGGATGTGGCGCAGGGCGACCACCGGCGGGCCCGGGTGGGGCGGCCGCCCGACGACGAGCGTGAAGAGGATCGCGCCGAGCGCGTAGACGTCGGTGCGCGCGTCGACCGCCCCGCCCTGCACCTGCTCGGGGGCCATGAAGGAGATCGTGCCCAGGATCTCGCCCGGGCCGGTGAGGCCGCGGCGGGCGCGCAGGTCCTTCGCCAGCCCGAGGTCGAGGACCACCGGGCCGCGCTCCGGGTGGAGGACGACGTTCGCCGGCTTGAGGTCGCGGTGGACGATCCCGCGCTCGTGGAGGACGTCGAGCGCGCGGGCCAGGCGGGAGACGATGCAGGCCGCGTCGCGCGGCGCGAGCGGGCCCTGCCGCTCGAGCAGGTCGGCGAGCGTCGGGCCGGTCGCCACCTCCATCGTGTAGTAGGGCCGCCCCTCGTGCTCGCCGCGCTCGAAGGCGCGCACGAAGGCGGGGTGACGCAGGCCGATGGCGAGGAGGGCCTCCTGGCGCAGGCGGTCGGCCCGGCGCTCGTCGTCGGTCGGGCGCAGGAGCTTGAGGGCGACCTGGCGCTGCTCGACGGGGTCGAAGGCCCGGTAGACGGTGGCCATGCCGCCGCGGCCGAGGACGCCGAGGATCCGGTGGCGGCCGACGCGCTCGGGCGGGGGCTCGTCCGTGGGGGCGGTCGGCGCCGAGTCGAGGTCGAGCGTGCCCTCGGCGGAGGGCGCCCGGGACCCGGAGAGCGAGGCCGAGTCGATCGGCCGGAAGCGCTGCGAGGCGCGGGTGGGCTCGTGGGCGCGGTCCCGGGCGTCGCGGTTCGACGACGAGGACGGGCGGCGGCTCATGGTCTCGTGGCTCCCTTCGTCCGACCGGGTCGAAGCGTAGAACGCAGGACGCGCGGATGCGAGCGCGTCACCCACGGCTGCAACGGCCGTCCAGCGAGCAGGTTGTGCTCGACCTGCGCCGCCCCGGCGCAGGTGCGTCGAGGTGGCTCAGACGGCGTGGTCCAGGCGAACGGAGGCCGAACCAGGCGCGAGGCGCCGGGCGATCGGCCGGGCGGTCGCGGCGAGCAGGAGGGCCAGCGCCGCGCCGCCCGCCACGTACGCCGGGAGCACGCGCGCCAGCGCGGGGGCGTCGAGGTCGGCCTCGCCGCGCACGGCCGCGGCGGCCAGCGCGAGCGACCCGGAGAACGCGAGCATGCCCAGGAGGCTCTGCGCCGACAGGTAGGTGGCGCGGAGGCCCGCGTCGAGGCGCGGGTGGACGACCGCGCCGAGGACGGGCGACGCCACCGCCTCGGGCACCATGCGCAGGGCGAGCAGGGCCACGATCGCGGGGTGCGGGCCGAGGGCCATCGCCGCCACGAGGGCGCCCTGGGCCACGAGCGCCAGGAGGAGCGTCGCCGGGCCGCCGAGGCGGCGCAGCAGCGTCACGCCGAGCGGGAGGAAGAGCCCGCCGAGGAGCATGGTCGCGGCGATCACGACCCCGGCGACCGCGGGCGTGGCCGCGTTCACCGCGAGCGGCCGGAGGACGGCCTGCAGGTAGGGCTGGAGGAAGGCGTAGGGGACGTGGTTCAGGACCGTGAGGCCGACCCACAGGACGAGCACCCACAGGAGCACGGGGTCGCGCGCGGCGCGGGCGACGCCCAGGGCCTGCCCGAGCGGGCGCTCGACGGCGCGGGCGCGGGGCGGTTCGCGCAGGCCGGCGGCGGCCGCCAGGGCGCCCCCGGCGGCCAGGGCCGTGAGGAGGTAGGGGAGGCGGTCGTCGACGCCGGCGAGGAAGCCGCCCGTGAGCGCCGAGGCGCCGAGGCCCACGAGCAGCAGGCGGCGCGCGGCGGCGTCGCGGGCGGCGAACTCGCCCTCGCGGCCGGCCGCGGCGAGGGTCTCCCAGAGGAGGGCCGCGTCGCTGCCCGAGTTGAAGGCCGCCGCCGCGCCGAGGAGCGCCTGGCCGGCGAGGAGCGCCGGGAGGCCGTCGCCGAGCGCGATCACGCCGGCGCCGAGCGCGGCCGTCAGGGCGGAGAGGAGGAGCGTGAAGCGCCGGCCGACGGCGTCGGCCAGGTAGCCCGACGGGACCTCGAGGAGCACGGCCGCGAGGTCGTAGGCGGCGACGAGCAGGAGCGCCTCGTCGGGGCGCACGCGCGCGGCGAAGAACAGGAGGAACATGGGCTGCCAGAAGAGGAGCCCGCGCAGGGCCTGGTAGACGGGGTAGCGGCGGAGGGTGCGCTCGAGGTCGTCCACGCCCGGGTCCATGGGCGGGGAGGATCGCACGGCGGCCCCCGCGCGGGGGCGGGTCGGGTTAGCGTCGGGGGTGATGATGAAGATCGTCTGGACGCTCCTCGTCGGCCTCGCGCTCGCGGGGTGCACGCCGCGGCCCGCGGCGCCGCCCGCCCCGCCGCCCGCCGAGGTCGCCGCCGCCCCCGGGAGAGACGCGATGACCCCCACCCCCTCCGGCTTCGACCTGACCCCGCCCACGGCCGAGCAGCGCCAGGCGCTCGAGGCCGCGCTCGACGACGAGGCGCGGCAGGTGCTCCTCGAGCACGGGACGGAGCGGCCGTTCTGCGGCGCGTTCGTGGCCCAGAAGGAGCCGGGCGTCTACTGCTGCCGCCTGTGCGGGCTGCCGCTGTTCCGCGCCGGCACCAAGTTCGACAGCGGGACGGGGTGGCCCAGCTTCACCACGCCGTTCGACCCGGCGCACATGAAGGAGGTGCGCGACACGTCCTACGGGATGGTCCGCACCGAGGTCCGCTGCGCGCGGTGCGACGGCCACCAGGGGCACGTGTTCGACGACGGCCCGCCGCCCACCGGGCTGCGCTACTGCATCAACTCGGTGTCGCTCGAGTTCGTGCCCGTGGGGCGGCCGCTGCCCGACAAGCTCGGCCGCGGCGAGGGCAAGACGGAGTGAGGGCGCTCGCCGGGCTGGCGCTCCTCGCGCTCGCGGGGTGCGCGGGGCCGGAGCCGGTGGAGGTGGGCCCGGACGAGCCGGGGCCGCGCGACCTGCTGATCGTCAACGCGCGGTTCGTCGGCCTCGAGGGCGACGCGCTCCTCGTGAGCAGCCAACCGTCCTCGTTCAGGGCGGACGCGGGCACGCTCGCTCCCCGGCGCGTCGCGCCCGGAGAGTGGCGATACGGCGGCCTCCGGTCGGTCGTGGCGATCGGCGTGGAGGACAAGGTGCGGGCCCTCGCAGGTCGCGAGGTCGACGTCGTCGACGCGGAGCGCGGGCTCGTCCTGCCGGGCTTCCACGACGCGCACAGCCACGCGCTCGCCGGCGGCCTCGCCTCCGAGGAGGCCGACCTCACGGGCGCGCGCACGCTGCAGGAGGCCCTCGACGCCGTGCGTGCGTGGGCCGAGGCGCACCCCGACGCCCCGTGGGTCGTCGGCCGCGGCTGGTCCTACGACCTCGTGCCCCGCGGCGAGTTCCCGACGCGCCAGATGCTCGACCGCGCCGTCCCCGACCGCCCGGCGCTGCTCGAGGCCTACGACGGCCACGCGTCGTGGGCCAACACGAAGGCGCTCGAGGTCGCCGGCGTCGGGCCGGAGACCGACGACCCCGACGGCGGCCGGGTCGTGCGCGAGGCGGACGGCCAGACGCCGCAGGGGACCCTCCTCGAGGGCGCCGCGGCGCTCGTCGGCCGGCACGTGCCGCCGCCCGACCGCGCGACGCAGCTCGCGGCGCTCGAGCGGGCGCTCGACTCCTACCTGCGCCTGGGCGTCACGTCGGTCCAGGCGCTCTGCGGCTCGCTCGACGAGGTGGGCCTCTACGAGGAGCTGCTCGCCCGGGGGCGGCTGCCCGTGCGCGTCGTGCTCGCCCTGCCGCTCGAGACGCCGATCGAGCGCGTCGTCGAGGCGCGGGAGCGCCTCGGCCACGAGCGCCCCGACTGGCTACGCGTCGGCTTCCTCAAGGGCTTCCTCGACGGCGTGATCGAGTCGAGGACGGCCTTCATGCTCGAGCCCTACGCCGGGACCACGGACGAGCGCGGCGCGCCGCTCTACACGCCTGAGCGCCTGACGGAGCTCGTCTCGGCCGCCCACGCGGCCGGCGTGCCGGTCGCCCTGCACGCGGTCGGCGACGGCGCGGTGCGCATGGCCCTGGACACGTTCGAGGCGGTCGGCGCGGCGCACCAGGAGCAGAAGGTGCGCCACCGGATCGAGCACATCGAGGTCGTCCACCCCGACGACCTGCCGCGCTTCCGCGCGCTCGACGTCGTCGCGTCCATGCAGCCGTACCACGCCGTCCCCTCGGACAGCCCCGACCCCGACGACGTGTGGTCGGCCAACCTCGGCCCCGAGCGCCTGACCCGGGCCTTCGCCTGGAGGGCCCTCCTCGACGCCGGCGCGCCCCTGGCCTTCGGCTCCGACTGGCCGGTGTTCACGCACGAGCCCCTGCGCGGGCTGGCGGTCGCCGTGACGCGCAAGAACGAGCGCGGCCTGCCCGCCGACGGCTGGCAGGCGCACCAGGCGATCACCTTCGCGGAGGCCGCGCGCGCCTGCACCGAGGGCGCGGCGTACGCGGTCGGCGACGAGGGTCGACTCGGCGCCCTGCGCCCCGGCGCCCGCGCCGACCTGGTCATCCTCTCGCGCGACGTCCGCCCCGAGGACCCGCCCACGCTCTGGACCGGGACCGCGCGCGTCGTGGTCCTCGACGGGCGGGTCGTGGTCGGCAGGTAGGGTCAGGCGCGTCCCATTCCCTCGGGGCCCCCCGTCCTCCTCGCCGGCACCCCGCGTGCGGGGCTGGAGGGCAGGAGGAGACCGTGGCCACCCACAAGAAGGACGTCCGCGACCTGCTGCAGGGCTTCGACACGGCCATGCTCGTGACGCACCTGCCGAGCGGCCACCTGCGCGCGCGGCCCATGGCGATCGCGAAGAAGGGCGAGGAGGGCGACCTCTGGTTCGCGACGCGCGTCGACTCGCCCAAGGTCGAGGAGATCGAGGGCGACCACGACGTCAACGTGACCATGCAGCAGGGCGAGCGCTTCCTCTCGCTCTCCGGCGTGGCGCAGGTCGTGGTCGACCGCGCGGCGCTGGACCGCCTGTGGGACGAGGCCTGGCGGGCCTGGTTCCCCGAGGGCAAGGACACCGAGCGCCTGGCCCTGATCCACGTCACGCCGCACGAGGCGGAGTACTGGGAGCACGCCGGCCGCGAGAAGGTCCGCCTGCACTTCGAGCCGGGCATGCCGCTCGAGCGGCGCGGCGTGCAGGACGAGGGCGAGGGGACGGCCTAGCGCCTGTCCCTGAAGCAGAGAGCTTGAGAACTTTTCTCTCCGCGGCTCGTGCTCGACCCGCCAAAGCGAGCGATGGGGAGGCGCGGAACGGGCCAGATCGTGCCAGTCCGGGACTTGCTCCGATCGCGCCCCCCTCGCGAGCGCATCACTCATCGCAGGTCTGAGCTCGAGAGAAATCGCGCAGCGATTTCTTCTCGAGCTCAGAGGTCTTGCCCCGGGCCGGTCCGGGCGGTCACGGGAGGAACGGAGCAACGAGCCAGGCGAGGGCGCGGAGGCCGAGGCGAGGGGGGTGCGCGCGCGGCCGATATCGATCGCCGCCCCCCCCCCCCCCGCGCCCCCCTCGCCCGGCATCCGCGGCCGCAGCCGTCGATCACACCATGACGCGGCAGAGGCCGCCGAGGGCGGCAGCCGCCCTCAGCGTCCTCCGCCGTGTGTCCGGGCGCTCAGCGCGGGGAGACCGCGTCCGTCGCGGAGGCGGGCAGCGACCCCGTCGCCGTCGCGTCGGCCGGCGTCGGCGCCTGGGCGCTGACCTGCCCCTCGGCCAGGCGGTCGAGGTAGACGAACCCGTAGCGGGTCTTGTCCAGCCAGTCGTAGACGCGGTGGATCGGCGTGACGAGCCCCATGTGCGGGACGGCCACGTCGATCATGTTCTTGTAGGCCGAGATGCGCGAGAGCACCCCGATCAGCTGGTGCGTCTGCGCCGTGTAGATCCCCCCGCCCGAGTTGCCGAAGATCGTGGGCGCGTTGACCATCCAGTAGTGGTTCCCGTCGAGGACCTTGTCGCGCGACGTCAGCTCGCCCGAGGTCGGCAGCGGCGGGTAGCCCAGCGGGCAGCCGATCGCGTAGATCGGCGTGAAGATCCGCAGGCCGTTCATCTCGACGCGGTCGGGCAGGTTCGCCAGGTGACGGTGCGGCGCGGGCGCGTCGACCTCGACCAGCGCCAGGTCGAGGCGCCGGTCGTGGGCGACCACGCGGCCGCGGTCGGTGCGCAGGGGCTGGCCGTCCTCGTAGACGTCGACCTCGAGCAGGGCGCCCTCGGCCTCCTTCTGCAGGATGTGCCAGGCGGTGAGCACGTAGCTGCGCGCGCGGCCGGGGCCGGTGGCGCGGCTCCACAGCACGCTGCCGGAGCCGACCTCGTGGGTGCCGTTGATGCGCACGGTCGGGCCCATGAGGGCGCGCGAGCGGGCGTCGATGTCCTCCTGCTGGCGGACGTCGGCCAGCATGCGGCCGTGCTCCTCGGCGGCGGCGCGCAGGGCCTTGAGCCGCTCCTCGAGCGCGCCCAGCTCCGTGCGCAGCATGGCGGCGCCGGCCTCGGTGCGGGCCTCGATCTCCTGGAGGAGCCGCGCGCGCGCCGACGCCTCGACGATCCGCACGTGGTCGAGGTTGCGGTCGACGTCGACCATCTCGGTCCGCAGCCGCTGCAGCTCCGTCCGCTGGACGTCGCTCGTCTCCCGCAGCTCGTCGATCGTCCCCCGCGCGTCCGCCAGCTCCTGCTGGAGGGCCATGAGGAAGGAGCCCAGGAACCCGAGCCCCACGGCGAGCAGCGCGGCGCCGGTCACCCGGACGAACCGCATCGAGATGCGATGCATCAGCCCCCCCGTTGCGGCTGCACCATACAAGTGCGCCGGGGCCGCGCGCAAGGTAAGGTAAATTTTCACGGTCGACGTCCTCGAAGCTGGCGGAGCGCCGCGCCGCGTGGTTGAACTGGATCCTCCGCTCGACGGCCCGGAGAGCCCGACTCCGGGCGACGCCCCCCCGCAGGGGCCAGCGCCCACGCGCGCGCCGGTGGAGCCGCGGCCGTGGGAGAAGGTCCAGCTCGTCCTGGTCCTGTTCGTGGGCACGTTCGCGGGCTACTACGCGGTCGGCCTGACCGCCAGCCACGACACCGCGGCGGGACTGCCGACCCCGCTCGACGACGCGATCCCGCTCGTGCCGGGGGCCATGTGGCTCTACGCCTGGGTCTACACGGCCATGTTCTATCCGGCGTTCGTCGTGCGCTGCCCGTTCCTCTTCCGGCGGGCGGCGCTGGCCTACGCCGTGGTCGTGGCGGTCTCGCTCGTCGCCTGGGTCGCTTACCCGGTCACGTCGCTCGGGCTCCCCGGCCGCCCGGCCATGGAGGCGATCGAGCCGGCGAGCTTCCCGCTCTGGGGCCTCAAGGTGAACTACACGCTCGACCCGCCGTTCAACTGCTTCCCGTCGCTCCACATGTCGATCGCCACCGTGGCCGCGCTGTCGGCGGCGCACGCGCGGCGCCTGTGGGGCCTCGTCGCCGTGCCGCCGGTGGTCGGGATCGCCGTGGCGATCGTGGCCGTGAAGCAGCACTGGGCGCTCGACGGGGTCGCCGGCGTGCTCCTCGGCGCGTTCGCTTACGCCGTCGCCGTGCGCCCGGCGCGGGTCGCCGGGCGGAGCGAGGACGAGCTGGCCTACGGGTGGCGGGCGCCGGCGAGCTACCTGGCGTTCCACTGCGGCGTCTACGCGGTGCTGTTCGCGCTGTACGTGGCGGGGTGGGCGCCGTGGGAGCGATGAGGACTCACCACGGAGGACACGGAGGACACGGAGGAGGCCAGGCAGGTCACCCTCCTGGCGCGTCTTCTCCGCGTCCTCCGTGTCCTCCGTGGTTTGTTTAGCCCTGCTTCATGAACCTATAGGCTTTGTTTCGCCTGGCGAACGCCCCCGCCGCGCTACCTTTCGGGCAGCGGAGGTGAGCGATGGCGGACGACGACGACGGCTGGCGCGCGCTCGACGCGCAAGCGGTGGGGGTCACGCGCGACGGCGACCGGCTGCTGGACGCCGTGCAGGAGGGCCCCGGCGGCGGGGTGGCCTGCCGGGTGCGGCTCGTGCCCCGGCACCCGTTCTTCTTCGAGCACGAGGTCGACCACCTGCCCGGGCTCTACCTGCTCGAGGCGGGGCGGCAGGTGGCGCTGGTCGCGGCGCGCCGTCGGGTCGACCTGCCGGCGCGGCCGGCGACGGCGGCGTGCGCGTTCCGCGTGCGCTTCGACGGCTTCGCCGAGAAGGAGGGCCCGGTGGTCGCCGACGCCGACGCCCGGCCGGCCGAGGCGGGCGAGGTCGAGCTCGACCTCGCCGCCCGCCAGGCCGGGCGCGCGCTCCTGCGGGGCCGGGCGCGCTGGTCGTTCGTCGACGAGGCGGCCCTCCAGGACCTGCTCGCCTCGCCCTGCGGCCCCGAGGCGCGGGCGCCCGGGGGACGGACGCCCGTGCCCCGGGAGGCCGTCCACAAGCGCCTCGACGAGAACGTGCTCCTCGAGTGGGTCGCGCGCGCGGGCGACGGCTTCGACGCGCGCGTGCGCGCCCTGCCCGAGCACCCCTACTTCGAGCCGGGGCGCCTGGGGCGCTGGCCGGGCCTCTACCTGGTCGAGGCCTGTCGCCAGCTCGCCGAGGCGATCGCGCACCTGCACCTCGGCACGCCGCAGGGCGACGCGTTCGTGCTCGAGGACATGACGGTGAGCCTGCCCGCCCTGGCCCGCGTCGACGCGGCCGTGCGCGTCGTGGCCCTCCCGCACGAGGTCGAGCGCGGCCGCGCCGGCCTGCGCCGCCTGCGCCTGCACTTCACCGCCCGCCAGGGCGAGCGCGTCGTGCTGCTGGGCGACGCCGGCGCGCGGGTCGTCCCCGGGCGCGTCTACCGGCGGGCCCGCCACGCCGGCCGAGGTGTCGCGTGAGCACGCTCCTCATCATCCTCGTCGTCTCCGTGGTCGCCTTCGCGCTCCTCGAGACCGCCTTCGGCGCCCGCAAGCGGGCCGACGCCCGCCACGTTCGGACCGACATGGCCTACGTGGCCTCCGACTTCGTCGGCAACCTCGCCGTCCACGCCCTGCGGCCCGCCTTCCCCATGGCGCTCGCGTGGCTCCTCGGGCAGGCGTGGCGGGGGCCGGCGGCCGGCTGGCACCCGCTGGCGCAGTTCGCCCTGGGCGCCCTGGTCCTCGAGTGGGCGATCTGGTTCGCGCACCGCTGCTGGCACCGCTACGACGTCCTCTACCCGTTCCACGCGGTCCACCACGCCGCGACGCACGTCTACTTCCTCAGCGGCCTGCGCCAGCACCCCGTGCAGTTCGTGAGCGAGCAGGTGTTCTTCGCCCTCCTGCTCACGCTCGTGGGCGTCCAGCCGGAGCTCGTCGGCCTGCTGGCGGCCCTGCAGATGGTGCTCGCCTTCTTCACCCACTCGAACCTGGACGTGCGCCTGCGCGGCCCGCTGAAGTACGTCCTCGCCTCGCCGCGCTTCCACGTCCTCCACCACGACCGCTCGGGGCGCGGCGACTACAAGAACCTGGGCGGCGGGCTGAGCCTGTTCGACTGGCTCTTCGGCACGGCGCTCGACCCCGACGAGGTCACGCCCCCCGAGGCGCTCGGCTCGGGCGACCCGTCGATCCCGCCCGGCTGGCGCGGGCAGCTCCTGTGGCCGTTCCGGGCCCTGCGGGGGGCGTCGTGAGGCGGGCCCTGCCGCTGGTCCTCACGCCGCTCCTCGGCGCGGGCGTGCTCGGGCTGGGCGTCGCCACCGCCCTGCGCCAGGAGGGGCTGGCCCGCCTCCTCGCGCTGACCACGGTCGCCGTCTACCTGGCGTGGGTCGTGGTCGAGGCGCTCGTCGCCACGCGGCCCGACGCCGGCCGGGCGGTCCCCGCCGAGGACCGCGGGACGCTCGAGCCCTACGCGCTGGCGCGCGCTGCGACGGCGCTGGCCGCGCCGGCGCTCGCCGGCCCGCTGGGCCCCGGCCCGCTCGCCCTTGGCCTGGGCGTCCTCACGGCCGGGGCGCTGCTGCGCCTGCGCGCGATCGTCGCGCTGGGCGCCGGCTACTCGCACCGCGTGCGCGCCCCGGGCGCGCTGGTCACGGGCGGCGTCTACCGGGCCGTGCGCCACCCGGCCTACGCCGGCATGCTCCTGGCGCACGCGGGCTGGGTGGCCGCGTTCTACACCTGGCCGGCGCTCGCGCTGCTCGCGCTCGGCCTCGTCCCCGCCGTGCTCGCCCGGATCGCGGTCGAGGAGCGGGCGCTCGTCCGCGCGCCCGGCTGGGCGGAGTACGCCCGCGGCCGCGCGCGGCTCCTGCCGGGGGTCTTCTGATGCCCCGCGCGCTCGTGCTGCTGGGGCCGACCGGCGTGCGCGGCCGGGCGCTCCTGCGCGCGCACGCGCGCGACGGCGGCGACCTCCGCGTGCTGGCCCTGTCGCGGCGGCAGGTGAGCGGCCTCGACGTCGTGCCGGGCGACGTGCGGGCCGTGCCCGAGGCGCTCCTCGCGAGGGCCGGCGACGAGCACGTGGTCGTGCACCTCGCCGTCAAGCAGGTCGACACGGACGGGACCGGCTTCGAGGAGACGAACGTCCGCGCCCTCGAGCGGCTCCTCCGTCGCCTCGACCCGGCGCGCTGCCGGGGCCTCGTCTACGCCAGCTCCGCCAGCGTCTACGGGAGGGGGCCGCTCCGCGCCGTCACGGAGGACGCGCCGCTCCGGCCGGCCACGCCGCTCGCGCGCAGCCGGGCGGCCGCCGAGGGGCTCGCGCTCGCCTGGGGGCGCGCGCACGGCGTCGGCGTGCGCGTCGTGCGCACGCGCTTCGTCATCGGGCCGGGCGACCCGGCCCTGCGCGCGCTGGCGGCGCGGTCGGTCCTCCCGGGCACGGGCGCGCAGCGTCTGAGCCTGATCACCGCGGACGACCTGGGGCAGTCGCTCCTCTCGCTCGCGCGCGGGCTCCTCGAGCGGCCGCCCACGCAGGAGGCGCTCAACCTCTCGCTCACCTACGCGCCCCCTCTCGCCGACGCGCTGGGCGCCGTTGCGCCGCGGCGTCGCCGCTGGCTGCCCGTGCCCCGGCGGGCGCTGGCCCTCGCCGAGCGCGCCCTGCCCGGCGCCTGGCTCGACCGGCTCGACCTCCTCGCCCACGACCAGACGCTCGCGTGTGACCGCGCGGTCGAGCGTCACGGGCTCGCGCACCTCGCGCGCACGCCCGAGGAGACCCTCGCGCGGCTGCGGGAGGCGGTCGCGTGACGTCCTTCGTGCTCCCCCCCACGGCGCCGACGTCGCCCGCGACGGTCGGCTGGAAGCTCCACCGGCAGGTGCTCCTGGCCCGGGCCGGGCTGCCGGTGCCGCCGCTCGTCTGCGTGACGGCGGCCGCGTTCCGCGCCTGGTTCGAGCCCGTCCGCGCCGAGGTGGCCGCTCGGCTGGCGCGCCTCGACCCGGCCGACGCGCGCGGGCTCGCCGCCCTGCGCGACGACCTCGTCCGGCGACCTGCGCCCCGGGACGTCGCCCGCGCCGTGCTCGACGCGGCGCGAGGGTTCGGCGAGGACGAGCCCCTGGCCGTGCGCGGGTCGTTCGCGGGCGAGGCGGGCGAGGACAGCGCCGACGACCCGCACGCGGGCGCCAGCGAGACGGTCCTCGGCGCGACCCGCGCGACGCTGCTCGAGGCGCTCGTGCGCGTCTGGTCGTCGGTGGTCTCCTCGCCGGCGCTGGCCTACCTGCGCGCGCGCGGGGGCGACCTCCTGGCGCACGACGTGGCCGTGGGCGTGCAGCGCCTCGTCCGCGCCGACCGCGCGTTCGTGCTCTTCACGCGCGACCCGCGCACCGGCGCGCGCGAGCACGTCGTGGCGGCGGCGCTGGGCCTGGGCGAGGGGATCGTGCAGGAGCGGGTCGAGGTCGACCACCTGCACCTCGACCCGGCGACCGGCCGCGTCCTGCGGGAGCGGCGGGCGACGAAGACGGCGCGCGTCGTCCTCGCGGGCAGCGGCACGGCGCTCGAGGCGGTGCCGCCGGCCCTGGCCGACGCGCCCGCGCTCTCGGCGGGCGACCTCGCGCGCGTGGCCGCGCTCGGCCGCGAGGTCGAGGCGCGGCTGGGCGAGGGGCCGCAGGACGTCGAGGGCTGCTTCGAGGGCGACCGGCTCTTCGTCGTGCAGGCGCGGCCGCTCCAGGTGGTCGCCGAGGAGCGCGCCGTGTTCGACGCCTCGAACGTGTGCGAGAGCTTCCCCGGCCGCACGCGCGCGCTGACCTACGCCTTCGCGCGGGCGTTCTACCGCGACGCGTTTCGCGACGCGCTCGCGCGCCTGGGCGTCGCCCCGGACCGCCTGGCCGCGCTCGAGCCGGACCTCGAGCGCATGCTCGGGCGCGTCGGCGCCCGCGTCTTCTACCGGCTCGACGCCTTCTACGCGCTCTTCGCCGCGCACCCGCTGTTCGGGCTCTACCGCCCGCACTGGGAGGCCGCGATCGGCCTCGAGCGGCCGCTCGACCCGGACGCCGCCGACCACGGCGCGCTGGCGACCGCGCGCGCCGTGGCCAACCTGGCCTGGCGGGCGGCGCGGCTCGAGGCGGACATGACCGCGCTCGGGGCGACGTTCGAGGCGGCCCGCGGCGAGGCGCTCGCGGCCCTGCGCCCGGGCGCCCCTGCGCGGGCGCTCCTCGACGCGGCGCGCCGCTTCGCCCGCCGGACGCTGCCCGCCTGGGGGCCGACGCTCGTCAACGACGCGGTGCTGATCCTGGCCCACGGCGCGCTCGGGGCGCTCGCCCGGCGCGAGGGCCTCCTCGCCGACCACCCGGCCCTGCTGTCGGACCTGCTCTGCGGCGACGACGACCTGGAGAGCGCGCGCGTGGTCCAGGGCGCGGTGGCCCTGGGCGAGCGCGCGCAGGACGACCCGGCGCTGGCGGCGCTCCTCGACCGAGGCGTCTCGCTCGACGACCTCGAGCGGGCGAGCCCGGCCTTCGCCGCCGAGGTGCGGGCGCACCTGGCGAGGTACGGCGCGCGCGGGCCCGAGGACCTCAAGCTCGAGGTGCCGGCCCTGCGGGACCGGCCCGCGGCGCTCCTGGCGATCGTGCGTCGCTACGCGCGCGAGGGGCTGCGCCTGGCCGACCTGCGCGCCCGCGAGCAGGCGACGCGGTCGGCGGCCGAGGCGCTCGTCGCTCGCCGCCTGCGGGCGCCGGCGCGGGCGCTCTTCTGGCCGCTGCTCGAGGTCGTGCGCGCCGGGTCCCGGCGGCGCGAGCTGTCGCGCTACTGGCGGAGCGAGCTGTACGACGTCTCTCGCCGCCTCTACCGGGCCCTGGGCGAGCGCCTCGCGGCCGAGGGCGCGCTCGAGCGGCCTGACGACGTGTGGGACCTGACGACCGACGAGGTGCAGGGCGCCGTCGACGGCACGCTCACGGCGCCCGCGCGGGGGCTCGTGGTCCTGCGCCGGGCCGAGTCGGACGCGCGGCCCGAGGCGATGCGCGTGGTCGCCCTCGGGGCCGTGGCGGCCGGGCGCTTCGAGGCGGACGTCGAGGTCGCGGTCGGCGAGGGCGCGCTCACCGGGCTCGGCTCGAGCGCGGGCGTCGTGCGGGGGCGGGCGCGGGTGCTCACGTCGGCGCCCGAGGGCCCCTTGCCGGACGACGACGGCGACCGGATCCTGGTCGCGCGCGAGACCGATCCGGGTTGGCTCTACCTGATGCTCTCGTCGCGCGGCCTCGTGGTCGAGCGCGGCTCGCTCCTGTCGCACACGGCGATCGCCGGGCGCAAGTTCGGGATCCCGACCGTCGTCGGCGTGCGCGGGGCGACGGCCGCGATCAAGGACGGCGAGCTGATCGAGGTCGACGGCGGCCTGGGGGTCGTGCGGAGGCTCGAGGACCGTGCCGCGTAGGCTCGTCCGCTACGTGCGCGAGGCCTTCGCGCCGGCCGTTCACGCGCCGTTCGCGGCCCTGTGGTACGGCGCGGCCGCCGGCTGGCCGGCGACGCCGCGGCTGGCGCTCGGCCTCGCGCACGCGGTCCTCGTCCTGCTCGCCCTGCGGGTGATCGACGACTGGAAGGACGAGCCCTACGACCGGCGGCATCACCCGGAGCGCCCGCTGCCCTCGGGCCGCGTCGCCCCGCGCGACCTCGCCGGGCTCCTGGGCCTCGTCGTCGTGGCCCTCGTCGCCGTGAACGCCGCGCTCGGCGCGCCGTTCCTGGCGCTGACCCTCGGCCAGTTCGCCTTCGCTTGCCTGATGGCGCTCGCCCGGCGCGGGGGGACGTTCCTCGTGCGTCACTGGGTGCTCGAGGTCCTGCTCGTCCAGCCCTTGAACCTCGCCCTGACCGCGCACGCCCTGTGGCTCGGCGACGGCGGCCTCGCCGTCGTCGCCGCCTGCTCGGGGGCGATCCTGCAGCTCGAGGTGCTGCGCAAGACGGCGCTCGTCCCGCGCCCGGGCGAGGAGCTCTACTCGAACCTCGCCGGCCCCGGGCCTTCCTTCGTCGCGGCGTGGCTGCTCGCGGGGCTGGCGACGGCGGGCATGGTCGCCCTCCTCGGGCCCCTGGCGCTCTTGCCCCTCGTCCTGCACGGGGCGGCGCTGCTCCTGCCCGTCGGCCGGCGGCGACGCGGCGCCGTGGGCGTCGCGTTCCTCGTCGTCGTCCTGGCGCTCCTCGGAGGGCGATGACCCGTCACCGCCCGAGGCGCCGCGCCGCGTGGTGGTAGGCGTGATCGAGCACCTGCCCAGCCTTCATGATGGCCTCGTAGCTGGCGCGGGCGGCGGCGACGTCGCCCCTGCGCTCGGCGGCGAGCCCGACCAGCAGCCGGGCGCGGGGCTCGAGCAGCCACGGCGACGGACCCGCGCGCGCGGCGTCGAGCAGCGCGCGCTCGTCGACCTCGCCGCGGAGGAAGCGCGCCGCCGCGGCCGCGAAAGGCTCGGCGGGCGCGGGCCCTGGCGCCGCGCCGGCGAGGACCTCTGCCCACGACGCGGCCGCGTTCGCGCCGAGCGCCGCCGCCCGCGCGAACGCGTCGCGCGCTCGCGCCGCGTCGCCCTGCAGCGCGCGCACGTGCCCGAGCCACTCGTGCGCGTCCGGCCGACCGGGCTGGAGCTCGATCAGCCGCCCGGCGGCGGTCGCGCCGCCCTCGAGGTCGCCCGAGGCCACGAGCACGGTGGTGACGCACCACCACACGAACGGGAGGTGCGGGGCCCCGGCGCCCGCGCGCCGCGCCGCGTCCACGGCCCCCGGGAGGTCGCCGCGCAGGGCACGCGCGACGGCGAGCGCCGCCAGGGCGCCGGGATGGTCGGGGCGCCGGCGCAGCGCGCGCTCGGCGGTGGCCTGGGCGGCGGCCGGGTCGTCGAGCGACAGGAGCAGGTGCGCGGCGTCGGTCGCCGCGTCGAGGTCGTCCCCGGCCAGCTCGACGAGCCGGGCGGCGTCGCGGCGCGCGGCCTCGACCTGCCCGAGGGCGGCGTGCCGGCGCGCCCGCAGGTACCACGCGCGCGGCGCGCCCGGCTCGCGCTCGAGCGCCGCCTCGAGGTGCGCGGCGGCGGCGTCGTGCTCGCCGAGCTCGAGGTGGACCTCGGCCAGGCGGACACGGGCGTCGAGGGCGTCCGGGGACCGGGCGAGGATCGCCTCGAGGTCCTCGCGCGCACCCGCGAGCTCGCCCCGGGCCTGGCGGAGGGCGGCGCGGCAGAGGCGGGTGGTGGCGCTCTCCTCCAGGGTCAGGGCGCGGTCGTAGTCGGCCGCCGCGCCGTCGAGCTGGCCCGCGCGGTGGCGGGAGAGCCCTCGCCCGGACCAGGCGCGCGCGAGGTCGGGCCGCAGCTCGATGGCGCGCGTCAGGTCGTGGATCGCCGCGTCGTCCTGCCCCTGCGCCTGGCGCACGACGCCGAGGTTGAACCAGCCGGTCGCGAGGCGGGGGTCGAGGGCGACGGCCCGCTCCAGGTCGGCCTGCGCCCGCGACAGCTCCCCGCGGTCGATGAAGAGGCTGCCGCGGTTCATGTATGCGTGGGCCATGGCGGGGTCGAGCTCGAGCGCCCGCGCGTAGTCCTGGAGCGCCTCCTCGTGCCGGCCCCGGCGCGCGCGGAGGACGCCCCGGTTCACGAGCGCGCCCGCGCCCGGAGCGAGGTCGATCGCCCGGTCGAGGTCGGCCAGCGCGCCCTCGACGTCCCCCGCGGCAGAGCGGGCGTTCGCGCGGTTGTGGTAGAGCTCCGGCGTCGTGGGGGAGAGCACGACGGCGCGGTCGAGGTCCTCGAGCGCGAGCTCCCGGCGCCCCTGGCGGAGGCGCGCCGCGGCCCGTCCCGCCCATGCCTGCATGAGCGTCGGGGCGGCGGCGATCGCCCGCTCGAAGCTGGCCTCCGCCTCGAACAGGCGGCCGAGCGCGAGGAGGGCGTTGCCGCGGTTCACGAGGAGCTCCGCGTGCTCGGGGTGCGCTGCCAGGGCCTCGTCGAGCACCCGCAGGGCGCCGCTCGCGTCGCCCGCGCCGAGGAGCTCGACCCCGCGCTCGAGCGCCCCGAGGTCTGGGACGGCGGCGAGCCGCTCCCCGAGCTCCAGCCCGCCCTGCATCGCGCGCATGCGCCGAGCGAAGCTGGAGCTCTCGCCGAAGCGCCGCATGGGCGGCCGGAGCGCGGCCAGCGCCACGGGGGTGCCGAGGCGGCACAGGGCGGCGCCGGCGACGGCCGCGCGCTGCGGGTCGGCCTCCGTGCGCACGTAGGCGGCCAGGGCCGCCGTCGCGCGGTCGGTGGCCTCGAGCCGCCCCAGCGCCTCGCAGCAGAGCTGCGCCGCCTCGAGCGCGCCCGCGCCCAGCCGCTCCCGCTGCCGGGCGGCGACGAGCTCCACGAAGACGGCGTCGACCGCGAGCGGCCGCATCGTCCGGCGGGCCAGTCGGACCTTGGCCGCGGCGATGAGCTCCTGGTCGCCGGCGTCCAGGCCCCCGGGGTCGCGCCCGGCGCGCAGCGCCATGACGTGGGCGTCGACCGCAGCGGCGAGGCCCTCCAGGGGCCGGCCGCCGAGCGCCGCCTCGACGTCGGTCGGCGCGGCGGCCTCCTCGAGCACCTCGCGCTCGGCCGCGAGGAGGCCGTCGACGACGGTGTGGAGGCGCGCCGCGAGCAGCTCGACCGTGTCGGCGTCGGCCACGCGGACCACCTCGAAGGCGGCGTCCTGCACGCCGTCGGGTCGGGCGGAGAGCGCGTTCCTCTCGGCGCGGGCGAGCAGGTCGAGCACGACCTCGCGCCGCCGCCGCGAGTCGGCGCTGCGCGCCTCCTCGAGGTCGAGCAGCGCCGCGTCGACCGCGGCGTCGTCGAGCCCGACCCGGCCCGCCGTGAACGCCCGGGCGGCGAGCGTCCACTGGGCGTCGCGGCGCGCCGCGTCGCCGAGGGCCAGGGCGGCGCCGAAGCAGGCCTCCCGGGCGGGCGCCTCGTCGGGCGCCAGCGCCAGCCAGCGCTGGGCGGCCGTCAGGGCGTCGAGCGCCTGGCCGGTGCGGTCGGCGAGGAGCCGGCGCCGCTCGGCGCGCGGCAGGGCGTCGAGGTCGGGCGGGAGGTCGGTGAGCCGCGCCGCGTGCGCCTCGGCCTCGAGGCGGGCGCGCGCGACGAGGGCGAGGCGCTCCGCCTGGCGCGCGCGGCCGACCGCGACGACGCCGCCCAGCGTGAGCGCGAAGCCCAGCAGCAGCGCCGTGAACAGCGTGGGGTGCCCGCGCACGACCCGCCAGGTCTGCTCCCAGACCCGGTAGCGGTGGAGCGAGATCCGCTGGCCGCCGAGCCACGCGCGCAGCTCGCGCGCCACGTCGGCGGCCGTCGGCCGGCGCGCCGGCTCGCGCTGGAGGCAGGCTGCGGCGATCGCGTCCAGCTCCGGGGGGACGCGCCGGTCCCGCCGCCGGGGCGTGACGGCGCGGCCCTGGAGCGTCTCTTCGAGGAGCTCCAGCGCCTGCGTCGCGTCGAACGGCGGGCGCCCCGTGAGCGCGGCCGAGAGCAGGGCGCCGAGCGCGAAGACGTCGGCCGGCGGGCCCACGTCGATGCCCTTCGCCTGCTCCGGGGCCATGTAGCCCAGGGTGCCCAGGATCGCCCCGTCCTGCGTGAGGCCCGCCGCGGGCGCGGCCCCGACCCCGAGCGCCAGGCGCAGGCGCTCGTCGTCGAGCGCGCTCTCGCGCAGGTCGCGCGCCAGGCCCCAGTCCATGACGAAGACCTCGCCGAGCGCGCCGAGCATCACGTTGTCGGGCTTGAGGTCGCGGTGGACGATCCCGCGGCCGTGCGCGTGGGCGACCGCCTCGCAGACGCGGACGAGCGCGTCGAGCAGGTCGCGGGCGGCGGCGGCGCCCGGGCCGATCCCGCCGGGCCGGCGGAGGAGGCGCTCGATCCGGGCGGTCAGCGCCTCGCCCTCGACGAAGCGCATGAGCAGGAAGTCCTGCCCGTCCGGGGCGCACCCGGCGTCGAACACGGGCGGGATCCCGGGGTGGGCCAGCCGCGCCGTGACGACGGTCTCGCGCCGGAAACGGGCCGCCCTGGCCGGCGCGCGCTCGCCGCGGATCAGCTTGAGGGCGGCCTGGCGCCCGAGGCGCAGGTCCGTGACGAGGTAGACCACGCCCATGCCGCCGCGGCCGAGGACGCGCTCGACGCGCACCTCGAGGTCTGGCCGCAGGAGCAGCGCGGCGCCCGGCTCCAGCTCGCGCCCGGGGCTCGACCCGGCGCTCGAGGCGGGGCTCGAGCCGGCGAGGGCGGCGGCCACCTGCTCCCGCGTGACGACGCGCGCGTCGATCAGGAGCTGCGCGAGGGGCCGCGGGTCGCCGCGGCGCCGCAGCGCCAGGAGCTCCTGCACCCGCGAGGGCGGGGCGAGGCCCCGCGCGACGACGAGCCGGGCCACGGCGGCATCGTCCGAGTGATCCACGCGCCTCCCGGGCGCTCGCGCCGGGCGAGCGGGGTCATCATGCCGGCCGGCGGGCGCGCGGGCCAGGTCACGCGAGCGGCAGGTCGGCCTGGGCGCGCGACACGCGGTCGTGCAGGGCGATCAACCCGGCCGCGACCTCGTCGGGGTGGCCGGCGCCGATCGTCTCGAGGTAGCGGCACGTCGCCCACCCGGCCGACGCTGCCTCGTACTCGCGCCGCCAGGCCTCGAAGCGCGCCACGACGTCGGGGTCGACGCGCGGGTGCTCGCCGGGCGGTCGCGGCGGCGCGCCGCAGCGCCACGGCTTCGGCGTCAGGCGGGCGCGGAAGCTCCGTTGCGCCCTGCAGAGCTTCACGTAGCGCGGGTCCGCGCCGGCGTGGGTCATCAGCGCCTCGGCCGCCTGGCCGCCGGGCTCGAACTGCCGGTCGACGCCCAGGGCGCGCAGGCCCGCGGCCGTGCGGTAGAGCCGGAAGGTGAGGGGCGCCACGGCGCGCAGGGCCTCGCGCAGGCGCTCGAGCGGGTCGGCCGGCCGTCGCCCGAAGAGGCCGAGGAGGCGCTGCCCGAGCGACGGTCCGCCCTCGGGGAGGTCGACGTCGATGAACAGGAGCCTCGCCGTGTTGAGCACGAGCGCGCCGTAGACGTTGCGCGTGACGATCCCGGCCTCGCCGACGTGCTCGACGACCTCCTCGCGCAGCGGCCGCTCGAGGCCGTAGCCGTAGAGGTCCGGGAAGCGCTCGCCCCGGCGCACGCGCTCGACGAGGCGCGCGAGGCGCTCGGCCGCCAGGCGGCCCGCGGCGGCGACGTCGTCGCCCCAGCCCCAGGCGACCAGGTGCAGGCGCTTGCCGCGCGCCTCGACCTCGTCCTCGGCCTTCGACCACGCCCTCGGGATGCGCATGTCGCGCAGGCTACCTGCCGGGTCCGACGCTCAGCGGCCGCTCAACGGCCGAAGAGGGGCCAGAGCAGCCGCAGCCCGCCGACGATGACGACGGCTCCGGCGATGTCGAACATGAACCCGCGCCGGATCATGAACGCGATCGGGATCCGGCCGGTCCCGTAGACGAGGGCGTTGGGCGGCGTCGAGACGGGCAGCATGAACCCGAACGAGCAGCCGCACGTGGCCGCGATCGCCGGTGGGAGCGGGTCGACGCCCGCCTGGCGCGCGACCTCGATCACGACCGGCAGGAGGATCGTGGCCGTGGCGGTGTTCGAGATCAACTCGGAGAGGCCACTGGCCATGAGCGCCGCGACGAAGGTCAGGACCCACAGCGACTCGATCCCGAGCGACCGGACGACGCCGACGCCCACGACGTCGACGAGGCCCGCGCGGCGCATGAGGTCGCCGAGCGCCAGCCCGCCGCCGAGGAGGAGGAGCGTGCCCCAGTCGATCCGGGCGGCCTCGCGCCAGGTGAGCGTCGGCCGGCCGGGCGCGGCGGGGATCAGGAACAGGAGGCTGCTGGCGACGATCGCGATCGCGCCCTCGGGCAGGCGGTCCTGGAACCAGACCGCCACGGCGCTCTCCGGGCGGAGCTGCACCAGCCCGGACGCCATCCACAGGCCCACGGCCAGGCCGAACGCGACCGCCGTGACCACCTCGCCCCGGCGCCAGGGCCCGAGCCGCGCGCGCTCGGCGACGGCGTGCGCGCGCAGGTCGACGGCGCTCGCCGGCAGCCCCCGCGTGAGGAGGACGGCGAGGCAGATCATCATCGCCACGGTCAGCGGCAGCGTGAGCGCCATCCAGTGGACGAAGGGCACCCTCGCCCCCGCGAGCTGCTCGAGCTGCGAGAGGCCGATCAGGTTCGGCGCCGTGCCCACGGGCGTCGCCAGGCCGCCGACGGTCGCGGCGAAGGCGATCATGAGCATGCAGGGCGCCTCGAGCCCCCGGGACGGCGCGCCGCCGCCGGCGGCGACGGAGAGCATGCCGCCGGCGATCGGGATGAGCAGGGCCGTCGTGGCCGTGTTGTTGACCCACATGGACAGCGCCCAGGCGCACACGCCCAGGCCGATGACCATGCGCCGCGTCGACGCGCCGAAGGCGCGCAGGGCGAGCACGTTCATGGCGAAGCGCCGGTCGAGCCCGTGGACCGTCATGGCCTCGGCGATGAAGAACCCGCCGATGAACAGGAGCAGGATCGGGTTGCCGAGCTGCGCGAAGGCGACCCTCGCCGCGTCCTTGCCGGCGACGCCCGGGATCGCGCCGAGCACCAGGGCCAGGGTCGGGCCGAGGAGCGCCGTCACGGCCACGGGCACCGGCTCGCCCACCCAGAAGGCGACGACGAGGACCATGATCGCGGCCAGGCGCTGCGCCTCGACCGGGTGCGCGGCGCCCTCGAGCGGGAGCGGCGCGAACCACAGGAGCAGGAACAGCGCCGGGCCGACCACGAGCGCCACGCGCGCGCGCGCCCGGTCGAACGCGCCATGCCCCAGCTCGTCGTCGCCGCTCACGGCGGGATTCTACGGGCCGAGGAGGAAGGCGCGCTCGTCCTCGCCGAGGTCCCGCGCGGTGACGGCGATCTCGAAGGCCACCGGCGCGATCTCCTCGCCGGCCCACGACCAGTACTGCACGTCGTTGACGTGGATCTTGTGACCGAAGCCCCAGCCGCCGGTGGTGCGGCGGTTCGAGACCATGATCCGCCCGCCGTCGCGGTAGGTGAAGTGGAGGTCCATGCTGTCGATCCCGAGGTGCAGGCCGCCCTCGTTCAGCACCTTCGCGCCGACCCAGCCGAAGCGGCCCGCCTCCGCGTCGCGGCCCAGGTCGTCGAAGCCGACGCGCAGGAGCACGTAGGCGTGGGTGTCCATGCGGCGCAGGCGCACGTAGCGCGTCTCCTTCGGCGCGGCCGACAGCGGCACGGCGTAGCGCTCGCCCTGGTCCTGGAACGTGTCCCAGTCCTCCGGGTGGCGCGAGCGGAAGAGGACCACCCAGCCCTCGGTCGCGCGGATCGAGTCCAGCTCGGCGAGCGTCCAGCGGATCGCCGCCTGGATCCGCTCGGCCTCGCCCAGGTCCTTGCCCGCGCGGAGCACCGGCTGGAGCGACGCGTCGAGCCCCGTCCGGTAGGCCTCGAGGGCGCGCACGCGCGCGGCCTTGTGCGCCGCCGTCGCCTCGTCGACGGCGGCCTGGTAGCGGCGCTGCGAGTCGAGCGCGGCCTCGGACGTGAGCGGACGCCGGTCGGTCGGGCGCGCGGCGCCCTCGCCGGCGGCCAGCACGCGCCCGAGCCAGTCGACGACGTCGCCGATCCGGCGCGCCTCCTCGAGGTCGCCGCCGCGCATGGCGGCCTTCTGGTGGTCCTTGAGCTCGCGCAGGTACTGCCGCTGCGCCGCGTCGACCTTCGACTCGTAGGCCTGCCGCGCGCTCGTCGTCGCGCGGTCGAAGTCGCGCCGCGCCGTCTGCGCCTTCTTGGTCTGGAAGGCCTGGTCGTCGGCCGGTGCCGGCCAGGCGGCGACGAGCGCGCAGAGGGCGGCGAGGAGCGTGGCGCGGCGCGGCGGCATGGACGACCTCCGGCCGGCGATTCTACGGGCCTGGCGACCAGGTCCTCACCACCTTGAAGGCGACTTGACGTCACCTCGCGCGCGCGCGCAGCCAGCCCAGGCGAGCAGGAGGGCCGCGTCCGCGGCGACCGCGACGGGCGCGGTGGCGGGACCGAAGCCGACGACGCTCCACGGCACGAGCAGGAGCGCGCCCAGCGACGTGAGGCCGCCGAGCCGGCGCGCGAAGGGCGTCCAGCGCCACGTCCGCCCGCGGGTCACGAGCGGGACGGCGCCGAGGGCCGCGGCGAGGAGGAGCCACCCGAGGGAGAGCGTCGGCAAGACCGTCGTGAGCACGGCCTCGGGGCCGAGGAAGAGCGGCGGGTCGTCCAGGTCCACCTCTTCGGCGGTGACGCCGTAGATCCAGGCGCGCCCCACGCGGAGGCCCGCCGTCTCGGCCGAGAGGCAGGTCGCGCCTGCCAGGTGAGCCGGGAGCGGGAGGCGGACCGTCGAGCGCGAGTAGCGCCAGGGCGGCACGTCGACGAGGCGACGCGGCTGCTCGGGGCTCACAGGGAGGAGCGCCCGGATCTCGTCGCGTCCTCGCCACCCCGAGACCGTGACCATGGCGCCTCGGAGCTCGCCAAGATCGTCAACCGACACCTCTCCGAACGACGCCTCGGCGGGCGAGAAGTTCTCGTACCGCACCTCGAGCTCGAGCGTGCCCGTCGCCGGGTCGAGCCGGCCGCCCGAGACCCGCACTCGGGCCTCGGGGACGAGGGCCTCCTGAGGCTGCGACTCGGCCATGTAGGACGTGTAGACGCCCGGCGTCGCCGTCCGCTGCAGGAGCCACACCCCGGGCCTGAACAGATACGCGGCGTGGTGGACGCGAGGGCAAAGGGTGTCGGCCCGCTGCGCCGAGAAGAGCTCGAGCGTGGCGCCGACCTCCGCGCCTTGCTCGGCGTAGATGACCTTCGTGACCACGATCGTGCCCCGGGCCACGTCGTAGGTGTGGCCATGCACCCTGGCGACGCTCGGGTTCAGCGACACGAGCGTGCCCTCGACGACGAGGTCCACCTCGGCCGGCTCGGGTCCGAAGCCCCACATGCCTCGGGCGACGTCCGGCGCCACGGTGAACAGGAGGCCGAGCGCGAGCAGGGGGGCGAGGCGGGTCATCGAGAGATACGGTAGCCGCTGGGCGGGCCCAGGTCACGGCCACTCCCGTGCACCCTGGTTGACGGAGCCGTGATGCCGAGCCCCTTCCCGGGGATGGACCCGTACCTGGAGGATCCAGGCCTCTGGTCGAACGTGCACCAGAGCCTGGTCACCTACGCGCGGGACCAGCTCCAGCGTCAGGTCGGCGAGCGTTACTTCGTCACGATCGGCGAGCGCGTGTACCCCGACGTGCACGTGACGGAGCAACCGGCGCAGTTCGGAGCGCTCCTGACGTCGGAAGCCGCGG
This sequence comes from Planctomycetota bacterium, assembly GCA_023954375.1. Taxonomy (GTDB): domain Bacteria; phylum Planctomycetota; class J058; order J058; family J058; genus JAMLIC01. The sequence goes on along the minus strand of JAMLIC010000015.1, from coordinate 157,765 downwards.
ACCGGCCGACCGTCGTCCTCCTGGATGAGGTGGAGCGCCGGGAGGTGTTCCTGGAGATCCAGGACGCCGGCACCGACCAGCGCGTGGTGACCGTCGTCGAGGTCCTCTCGCCCTCGAACAAGGCCGCCGGGCGCGGGCGCGAGCGCTACCTGCGCAAGCAGGAGGAGGTCCTGGCCTCGTCCGCGCACCTCGTCGAGGTCGACCTCCTCCGCGGCGGTCAGCCGACGGTCGCCCTGCCCGAGGGCTACGTGCGGCGCTCCGCGTACCGCGTCTCGGTCAGCCGCGCCGACGACCGGCGCCGGCGCGAGCTGTACGCGTTCGGCCTGCGCGACCCGCTCCCGCGCGTCGCGGTCCCGCTCGGGCAGGGCGACCCGGACGTGGTCCTCGACCTCCCGGCGCTGCTCGGCGAGGCGTACGACCGGGGCGCCTACGCGCGGCGCTTGAGCTACGCCGGCCCGCCACCCCCGCCGCCGCTGTCGCCCGAGGACCAGGGCTGGGCGCGGGAGCTGCTCGCCGCCCCGCGGCCCTGAGGTGTGCGACAACAGGGGCGATGACCTCCGCCCTGGTAGCCACCGCGCTGGTCCTCGCCGGCCGCGAGGAGCGGCTCACGGCGCTCGTCGTGATCGCGCTGTTCGCCGGCGCCGTCGTCCTGGGCTTGCTGCGACTGATGCGCCAGGGCAACACCCTCGTCGCGGGGCGCCGCCTGGCCGACGACCTCGCGCGCGGCCGGCGCGTGGACGTGGACGCCTTCGCGGCGCGCCTGGACCCTACCGAGCGGCCGCGCGCGCTCGCCGCCGCGGCCGCGCACCTCGCCGACCTGCTGCGCGCCGAGGCGGACGACGCCGAGGAGGAGGACGACGTCGAAGACGAAGAGCCCGACGAGGTCGAGGACGACGGCGAGGACGAACCGCTCGAGGTCCCGCTCGACGGGCCGCTCGCCGACCAGGCGCTCGGCCTCGTGCGCCGGGCCCTCGAGGCCGCGGGCGACGATCACGTCACGGCGCAGGTCGACGCCGCGCGGGCGCTCGTGACGCTCGGCCGGACGGCCGAGGCCCGGGCGCTCGTCGCGCGCCTGACCGCGCGCGACGGCCTCGGCGACGACGACGTGGCGCGCCTCGCCCCGGTCGCCCTGAGCCTCGACCAGGCCGCGCTGGCGGACGACCTCTACGCGCGGGCGCTCGCGGCGCGGCCCGACGACCTGGACCTCGTGTGCGGCCGCGCCGAGGCGCTCCTGGCGCTCGACCGCGCGGCGGACGCCGTCCCGGCGCTGGAGGCGGCGATGAAGGCGGTTCGTCGCCGCATGCAGTCGCTCGACTTCGCCGGCGTCGACCTGGAGCCGCACTGGCAGCGAGTGACCGACCTGCACGACGTGGCCGTGCGGCGCAGCGCCTCGGCCGAGAAGCAGATCGACGCCCACGTGGCCGTGGGGGCGCTCGACGTCCACGCGGGGGTCAACTACCGCCTCATGGGCCACTCGCTCCTGGTCGAGTCGGACCGCCCGGCGCGCCGCCGCGTCGTGGCCGACCAGGCGCGCCTGCGCGCCGACGCCGAGGCGCGCCTGGCGGCCGACCCGGCCGACCCGGCCGGGCTCGAGGACCTGGGGCTGTGGCGCCTGCGCGAGGGGGAGGCGGCCGAGGCCGAGGCGCTCTTCCGGCGCGCGCTCGAGCGCGACCCGCGCGCCTGGCCCGCCTTCGTCGGCCTGGGCGCGGCGCTCGACGCCCGGCAGCGTTCGCTCCGCCGCTGGCTCGACGACGCCGTCGCGCCGCCCGCGATCCCGGGGCTCGAGCGCCTGGTCGACCCGTGGGACGCGCTCACGGACGACGAGCGCCGCCTCGTGGCCCTCTCGCTCGCGCCGGTCGCCGGCGCCGTCCCGGCGCTCGTGGCCGCCGGCGGGCGCCTGCACGTCGTGTCGCTCGAGGCGCGCTGCACCGACCTGCCGACCTTCGCCGAGGCGCGGGGGGTCCTCGTCGAGGACGAGCGCGACCGCAGGACGCACGACGCGATCGACGGGCTGACGCTCGGCGTCGTGGCGGCCGCGAAGATCGACACCTTCTACGCGACGCGCGACGAGGGCTGGACGGTCGCGCACGAGCTCGGCCACGCCCTGCACGCGGTCCTGAGCGACGACCTCGCCGCCGAGGTCGAGCGCATGTTCGCCCGCTCGCGGCGCAAGGAGTGGCTCTCGACCGAGTACGGCCAGACGAACGTCTACGAGTTCTTCGCCACCGGCTACGAGCGCTTCGCCGCCAGGGCTGCGTTTCCGGACGGCCCGCGGGCGGAGGTGGACCGCGCCGACGCGGCCCTCGGCGTCGACGCCTTCTTCCACGACCTCGCCGCCGCGCTGGCGGAGATGCCCCACCCGGAGGGGTGAGCCGGCTCGCTCATCACGCGGCGCCGCGGGTCCTTATGCTGGAAGGGTGACCGACCGAACGCCCGAGGCCGTGTTCGTGGCCCGCAAGGTGACGAAGGTCTACGACATGGGGGAGGTGCAGGTGCACGCGCTCCGCGGCGTGGACCTGGAGCTCTACGCGGGCGAGCTGGTCGTGCTGCTCGGCGCCTCGGGCAGCGGCAAGTCGACGCTCCTGAACATCCTCGGCGGGCTCGACACGGCCACGAGCGGGCAGGTGCTCTACCGCGACCAGGACCTGACGAGGGCCGACGACGCGGCGCTCACGGCCTATCGGCGCGACCACGTGGGCTTCGTGTTCCAGTTCTACAACCTGATCCCCAGCCTCACCGCGCGCGAGAACGTGGCGATCGTCACCGAGATCGCGCGGGCGCCGATGCCGCCCGAGGAGGCCCTGGCGCTCGTGGGCCTCGCCGAGCGCATGGACCATTTCCCCTCGCAGCTCTCGGGCGGCGAGCAGCAGCGCGTGGCGATCGCCCGGGCGATCGCCAAGCGGCCCGACGTGCTCCTGTGCGACGAGCCGACGGGCGCCCTCGACTCGTCGACGGGCGTGCTCGTGCTCGAGGCGCTCGAGCGGATCAACCGGGAGCTGGGGGCAACCACGGCGCTGATCACGCACAACGCCGGGATCGCCGACATGGCCGACCGCGTGATCCGTATCAGCGACGGGCACATCGTCGACGTGCAGCGCCACGCGACGAAGCGGTCGGCGCGGGAGCTGACCTGGTAGTGGCCACCCTCGACCGCAAGGTGCTGCGCGACGTCCGCTCGCACGGCGGCCAGGTGCTGGCGATCGCCGCCGTGATCGGCAGCGGCGTGGCCACGCTCGTCATGAGCCTGTCGACCCTCGACTCGCTCCACGCGGCGCGCGAGCGCTTCTACCAGGAGCGCCGCTTCGCCCACGCCTTCGCCGCGCTCAAGCGCGCGCCCGACGGCGTGGCCCAGCGCCTGGCCGAGGTCCCGGGCGTCCTGCGCGTCGAGACGCGCGTCCTCGCCCCGGTGAACCTCGAGGTCCCGGGCTTCGGCGAGCCGATCACGGGGCAGATGATCTCGCTCCCCACCCAGCCGCGCGACGGCCTGAACCTGCCGCTGGTGATCCGCGGCCGCGCGGCCGACCCGGCGCGCGACGACGAGGTCCTCCTCAGCGACGCCTTCGCCCAGGCCCACGGGCTCGCGCCCGGCGCCACGCTCCAGGCGGTGATCAGCGGGCGCCGCCAGCGCCTGCGCGTCACGGGGATCGCCGTCTCGCCCGAGCACGTCCTGCAGATGGCGCCGGCCGCCGTGTTCCCCGACTTCGAGCGCTTCGCCCTCCTGTGGATGCACCGCCGCCCGCTCGCCGCCGCCTACGACATGGAGGGGGCGTTCAACCACGCCTCGCTCCAGGTGGCGCGCGGCGCCGTGCTCGAGGACGTGCTCGCCCGCGTCGACCACCTCCTGCGCCCCTACGGCGGGATCGACGCCCACGGGCGCGAGGACCAGCCGTCGCACCGCTACCTGTCGGAGGAGTTCAAGCAGCTCCGGCAGATGGCGATCATGTTCCCGACGATCTTCCTGGCCGTGGCCGCCTTCCTGCTCAACGTCGTCGTCGGGCGGCTGATCCAGACGCAGCGCGACCAGATCGCCGCGCTCAAGGCCTTCGGCTACTCGAACCTCCAGGTCGGGCTGCACTACCTCAAGATCGTGCTCGTGATCGGCGCGCTCGGCGGCGTGATCGGCGTGGCGCTCGGCGGCTGGATGGGCAGCGGCATGTTCGACATGTACATGCAGTACTACCGCTTCCCGGACGCCCGCTTCCAGCTCCAGCCCGCGCTGGCCCTCGCCGGCGTGCTGATCAGCTGTGGGGCCTCGGCGCTGGGGACGCTCGTCGCCGTGCGCCGCGCCGTCGTCCTGCCGCCGGCCGAGGCCATGCGCCCCGAGTCGCCGGCGCGCTTCGGCGTGTCGCTCGTCGAGCGCCTGGGCCTGGGGCGGGTCCTGTCGCCCGCGGCGCGCATGGTCGTGCGCAACCTCGCCAAGCGGCCGGCGCGCACCGGGCTCTCGGCGCTCGGGATCGCGTTCTCCTGCGCGATCCTCATGGTGAGCAGCTTCTTCTGGGACACCATGCAGCACGTCATGTTCGTGCAGTTCCGCCTGGTGCAGCGCGACGACATCACCGTCACGCTCCTCGAGCCCACGAGCTGGCGCGCGCGCCACGAGGTCGCCCGCCTCCCCGGCGTGACCCACGTCGAGGCCTTCCGCGCCGCCCCCGTGCGCCTGCGCCACGGCCACCGCACCTACCGCACGGTCGTCCTGGGCCTGGAGGAGGGCGCGTCGCTCCGGCGCCTCATCGACGGCGAGCTGCGCTCGGTCGACCTGCCGCCCGACGGGCTCGTGCTCACGGGTCACCTGGCCCGGGAGATCCTCGGCGTCGGCGTGGGCGACCTGGTCACGGTCGAGGTGCTCGAGGGGCGGCGGCACGTGCGCCACGTGCCCGTCGTGCGGCTCGTCGAGGAGTTCATCGGCGTCTCGGGCTACATGACCCTGCCCGCGCTCAACCGCCTCCTGGGCGAGGGGGACGCGCTCACGGGCCTGCACCTGACCGTGGCCCCGGGCGCCGAGGGGGCGGTGTTCCGCGCGATCGACGAGCGGCCGCGCGTGGCGGGCGCGCAGTCGCGCCACGCGGCGCTGGCGAGCTTCGAGCGGACCATGGCCGAGCAGATGCTCACGTTCGCCTTCTTCAACACGATCCTGGCCTCGAGCATCGCGCTGGGCGTGGTCTACAACGCGGCCCGGATCGCGCTCGCCGAGCGCGGGCGCGAGCTGGCCAGCCTGCGCGTGCTCGGCATGACGCGCGGCGAGATCTCGGCGGTCCTCCTCGGCGAGCTGGCCGTCCTCACGCTGGCGGCGGTCCCGCTCGGCTGGGGCGTCGGCCTGGGGCTGTGCTGGATCCTCTCGCAGACCATGCAGATGGACCTGTTCCGGCTGCCGTTCGTCGTCGAGCCGCGCACGTTCGCCTTCGCCAGCCTGACCGTGCTCGTCGCCGCGACCGGCTCGGGCCTGCTCGTGCGGCGCCAGCTCGACCGCCTCGACCTGGTGGCCGTCCTGAAGACGAGGGAGTGAACACGACATGCCCCGCTGGCTCCGCCGCCTGCTCCTCCTCCTCGGCGCCGCGCTCCTGGTCGCCCTCCTCGTGCAGGGCTTCCGGCCGCGGCCGCCGCTGGTCGACGTCGCGGCGGTCGCGCGCGGCGCGCTGCAGGTCACGATCGAGGAGGAGGGGCGGGCGCGGGTGCGCGACCGCTACGTCGTCTCGGCGCCGGTGCCCGGCTTCCAGCACCGGCTGGCCGTGCGCGTCGGCGACGCCGTGGAGGAGGGGCAGGTCGTGGCCGTGATCGAGCCCCTGCGCGCGGCCGCCCTCGACCCGCGGGCGCGCGCCGAGGCGCAGGCCCGCGTGGCCGCGGCCAGGGCGGCGCTCCAGCAGGCCGAGGCGTCGGTGCGCGCGGCGGAGGCCGACGCCGAGCTGGCCGAGGCCGAGGTCCAGCGCGTGCGGCGGCTGCACGAGCAGGGGGCCACGACGCGCGCGCGGCTCGACGAGGCCGAGGCCCGGGCGCGCGCCACGGCGGCGGCCGGGCGGTCGGCCGAGTTCGCCGTCGAGGTCGCGCGCCATCAGCTCGAGGCGGCGCGAGCCACCCTGGCCTACACGACCGAGCCGGCCGACCAGGCGGGGACCGTCGAGGTCCGCGCGCCGGTGCGCGGGCGCGTCCTGCGGGTCGCGCGCGAGAGCGAGGGCGTCGTCCTCGCGGGCGCGGCGATCCTCGAGGTCGGCGACCCCGCGGCGCTCGAGGTCGAGGTCGACGTCCTCTCGAGCGATGCGGTGCGCCTGACCCCGGGCGGCCGCGTGGTCCTGGAGCGCTGGGGCGGGGCCCCGCTCGAGGCGCGCGTGCGGCGCGTCGAGCCGGTGGGCTTCACCAAGGTCTCGGCGCTGGGCGTCGAGGAGCAGCGCGTGCTCACGATCCTGGACATCGTCTCGCCCCCCGCCGAGTGGGAGCGCCTGGGCGACGGCTACCGGGTCGAGGCCGTGTTCGTCCTGTGGGAGGCGCCCGACGTCCTGCAGGTCCCGCAGGCCGCGCTGTTCCTCGACCCGACCGGCGCCTGGCACGCCTTCGCCGTCGGACCGGACGACCTGGTCGAGCGCCGCCGGGTCGAGGTCGGGCAGCGCACCGGCCTCGAGGCGCAGGTGCTCGACGGCCTGCGCGAGGGGGAGCGCGTCGTCACCCACCCGCCCGAGGCGCTCGAGGACGGGGGGCGCGTGCGGGCGCGGGGGTGACGGTCAGCGGCGTGGGCGGACCATTCCCAGGGCGTTGCCCGCCAGGAGCGAGACGAACGCGCCCAGGAAGAAGCCGGTCCACAGGACGTTCCCCAGCGCCTCCGCGCCCCGCGACGTCGCGACCTCGCTCACGAGGAGCGCGCCGAGGCCGAGCGCGGCCAGGGCCGCGGTCCCGAGCGCCATGACCGTGCGCGGCCAGCCGGACTCGCAGTTGAACGTCCCCGCGACGGGCAGGAGGAGGAGGCCGGCGCCCAGGGCCCCCATGAGGAGCCCGCCCGAGCCGGTGATCAGGCCGGCGGCGGCGAGGGCGAGCGCCAGGGCGGCGACGCCGCCGAACCACGTCGAGGCGCGCCGCTGGTCGTCGTTCAGGAGGTGGCGGCCGAAGCGGTTCAGGCGGAGCGCGAGGTTGAACACCGGTTCGCCGATCCAGGTCAGGGCGGCGAACGCGATGTAGACGGCGATCAGCGGCGTGAGCCAGGGCGCGAGGTCGGGGTTGTCCTTGGCCGTCGACCGCAGGACGCGGAAGCCGACGTAGCCGCCGATGATCACGCCCCACTGCTGGCCCGGGGTGAGCCGCGCCATGAACAGGAAGTAGCGCAGGACGAGCCCGTAGAGGCGGTAGCGCGCCTTGAGCGCCTCGACCATGCCGGCGCGGGCGGCCTCGTTGGTCGGGTCGAGGCGCAGCGCCTCGCGGAAGTGCTCGAGCGCCTCGGCGGGGCGGCCGGCGTGGAGGTGCGTCCAGCCGAGCGTGGCGTGGGTCTCGTCGTCGTCGGGGTCGCGCGCGAGCGCCGTGGCGAGCGACGCCGCCGCGTCGGCCGGCGCGCCCTGGTGCACGAGGGCCGAGGCGCGGGCCCGGAGCGCGCGGGGGTGCTCCGGGTCGAGCCGGAGGGCGCGCTCGGCGGCGGCCAGGGCGTCGGCCCAGCGCCGCTGCGCCAGGCGAACCTCGGCCTCGAGCGCGTGCCCACCGGCGTCGTCCGGGTCGAGGCGGACCGCCTCGAGCGCGGCGCGCGCGGCGCCCTCGTGGTCGCGGCGGTCGAGGAGCACGAGGGCGAGGGCGGTGTGGCCGAGCGACGCGTCGGGCGCGGCGCCGATCGCCGCCTCGGCGGCGCGCTGGGCCTCGTCGCGGCGCTCCTGGCCGAGGAGCGAGAACGCCAGCAGGGCGTGCGCGCCGGCGTCGTGGGGGTCGGCCGCCAGCGCGGCCCGGACCTCGCTCTCGGCCTGAGCGTGGCGCCCCTGCGTCAAGAGGAGGTGCGCGCGCGCGAGGCGCGCGTCGAAGGTCGAGCCGCCGACCGGGGCGGGGCCGTCGTCGTAGGAGGTCATCGCTACAGCTTCAGGTAGGCGAGGACGTCGTCGTAGATCCCGCCCTGGTTGGCGAACAGCGCGTGGTTCCTGGCCGTCGCGAACCACTCGCGCGTCGTCGGCCGGGCGCCCTTGACCGCCGCGAGCAGGTCCTTGGTCCCGAGCGGCTGGACCCCGTGCTTGATCGCCTGGCGCAGCTTCTCCTCGATCGCGCGGTCGACCACCCCCTTGAGGTCGGCGCCCGAGAGCTCGTTCGCCTTCTGGGCCACGGCGTCGACGTCGAGGTCCGGGGCCACCGGTTTGCCGCGCAGGAGCGCGCGCAGGACCTGGGCGCGCGCCGGCGCGTCGGGCGGCGGGACGAAGAGGATCCGGTCGAAGCGCCCCGGGCGGCGGAAGGCGGGGTCGAGGTGCCACGGGGCGTTGGTGGCTGCCAGGACGAGCACGCCCTCGTTGCTCGCCTGGGCGCCGTCGAGCTCCGAGAGGAACTGGTTGATCAGGTGGCGGCCGCCGTGCTGGCGCATGTCGGTGCGGCTGGCGCCGAGCGCGTCGACCTCGTCGAAGAACATGACGCAGGGGGCGCTGCGCCGCGCGCGCTCGAACAGCTCGTGCAGGTTCTTCTCGCTGTTGCCGATCCACATGTCGAGGACGTCGTTCAGGCCGACCGAGATGAACGACGCCGCGACCTCGCCGGCCGTGGCGCGCGCCAGGTGCGTCTTGCCGCAGCCGGGCGGGCCGAACATGAGGATCCCCCCGCCGATCGGCTTGCCGTAGGCCTTGTAGACCTCCGGGTGCTGGAGCGGGTGGATGATCTTCAGCCGGATCTCCTCCTTGAGCTTGTCCATGCCGCCGACGTCGGCGAAGGTCACCTTCGGCCGCTCGAGGAGGCGCTCGACGCCCTCGTCGTCGAGCGGCTCGTCGACGTCGTCGGCCGCCAGGCGCGCGCGCCCGTCGACGACCGCCCCGGTCGCCTCGACGACGACGCCGAGCGCGCGGGCGAGGTCGGCGTCGGCCGCCTCGGGGTCGGCGTCGAGCGCCTTGCGGTACTCCCGCCCGGCGCGGTCGACCTCGCCCGCGGCGAGGAGCAGCCGCGCGTGCAGGAGGTAGGCGCGCGCCGGCTGCGCCGCGGTGCGGATCAGGTCCTCGACGACGACGAGGGCCGCCGAGCGCTTGTCCTGCGCCTGGTAGGCGCGGGCCAGCGCCAGCTTGACGGCCTCGTCCTTCGGCGCGCGCCGCAGGGCCTCCTTGAGCTCGGCCTCGGCGTCGGCGGCGCGCCCGGCGCCGAGGAGCGCCTCGCCGAGGGCGCGGCGGAGCGGCACGTTGTCGGGCGAGAGGCGCAAGGCCTCGCGCAGGGGCTCGGTCGGGTCGTCGCCGGGCATGGGCCCTCCGTCGGGTCCCTCCGAGCCTACCCTCCGCCGGCGAGGTCCAGCGCGACGACGCGTCCGCCCTCCAGGCGGACCGCCAGGCGCCGGCCGCCCGGGGCATCGAGCAGTCGAGTGGCTAACCTCGCCCCAACAGCCGCAACGCGTCCCTCCACATCGTCTCGATGACGATCCCTGCGGGTTCTGCACGGCTCAGACGCGCCGACTGTCCGGCCCACGCCTGCAGCCCAGCGAGGTCGTTCCGGACGGCGGCGTCGCTGCGCATCGCGGCCGTGAGCGCGCGCTGGACGGGGTAGGGCGCCGGCTCCGGTGCACCCGGGGCGTCCGCGGCCGCGACGTAGGCGGTGCGAATGGCGCGCCCCAGCCGTCCCCAGAACGCCCGGGTCAGGGTGGTGTCCTCGGGCTGGGTGTGCGCCAGCGCGTCCGCCCACGCCCTCGCGATCGCGGCCTCCGGGGTGCGCAGGAGCGCGGTGCCGACCATGACCGCCGACGCGCCCAGCGTCAGGGCGGCGGCGACCCCCCGGCCGTCTGCGATGCCGCCGGCCGCGACGACCGGCACGCGGACGGCGTCGGCGATCGCGGGCACGAGCGAGAAGAGGCCGACCGCCTTCTGCCCTGCTGCGGCGGCCGTGAAGGCCCCGCGGTGCCCGCCTGCCTCCGCGCCCTGCGCCACGATCGCGTCCGCGCCCGCGGCCTCGCCCATGCGAGCCTCCTCGACCGTGGTCGCCGTCGCGAACCAGCGGATGCCGCGCGCCGTCATGGCGTCGACCACCTCCGGCGGGAAGAGGCCCATGATCGAGGAGATCACGGTCGGCCCGGCATCGATCAGCGCCTGGCACTGCGCGCGGAAGTCAGCCTGCGGCGGCTCGAAGCAGGTCTCGAGCACCGCCGGGCCCCAGCTCGACAGGAACGCGCGCAGGGCGCGCTCGTGCGCCGGATCCCGCGTCGGGAGCGGCTCGGGAATCCACAGGTTCATGTGGAAGCCACCGCTCGAGGCGCGCTTGAACGCCTCGACCCAGGCCGAGATCTTCCTGAGCTCGAGAAGAAATCGCTGCGCGATTTCTCTCGAGCTCATACCTGCGATGAGTGATGCGCTCGCGAGGGGGGCGCGATCGGAGCAAGTCCCGGACTGGCACGATCTGGCCCGTTCCGCGCCTCCCCATCGCTCGCTTTGGCGGGTCGAGCACGAGCGGCGGAGATAAGAGTTCTCAAGCTCTTCCTGGCGTCCAGGAGCAGCGCCCCGCACCCACCGAGGCCGCCGGCGTTGGTGACGGCAGCCGCCAGCTCGGGCGGGCAGGCGCCCGCCATGGGCGCCATGAGCAGCGGAGCTCGGAGGCCGAGGGCCTCGCAGAACGCCTCACTTCGCTCGAGAGGAGAGCCATCGCGGTGCATCGGTGCCCCTCGGGTTACGGCGCTGGCGACGAGAGTGACCGTAACACCGCCGCCCACGCGAGCGGGGTCAGCCTCGGGTGACGCGTCGCTCGTCCTCGGCCGCGCCCGGCGCCGCGGCCGCGAGGGCCACGAACACGCCGAGCGTCCCCCAGCCGAGGAGCCCGTAGGGCCGCAGGGGCGTGACGGCGAAGTGGAGGAGCGAGAGCGCGGCGAAGGCCGCCAGGGCCGCGCGCGCCGGGCGGTCACCCGCGCGGGCCGTGTGAGCGAGGAGGAGGAGCGCGGGGAGGAGCACCACGTGGTGGTGGTGCCAGGCGACCGGCGCCGCGACGAGCGGCGCGGCCAGGAGCAGGGCCAGGGCGCGCGTCAGCCGGCCGCGCGCCGCGTGGACGAGGCCGGGCGCGAGCGCCGCGGCGCCGAGGAGGAGGACGACCGCGGCCCGGCCGCCGCCCTCGGGGAGGCGGCGGATCGCCTGCGAGGCGAGCGACTGGTTGGTCGGGATGTGCGGGTCGCGCGCCTGGGGCGCGTCGCCCGGCACGTCGACGTGCCCCGGCGCCGCCGCCAGGCCGAGGACCACCTGCGCGGCGCCGGCGCAGGCGCGCGCGGCGCCGCCGAGGCCGAGGACCGGCGCCGGCAGGAGGAGCAGGCACACGACCAGCCCGCCGCCGGCCGCCGCGGCGGCCCGCCCGCGCCTGGCCAGCGGCAGGGCCAGGAGGAGCGCGCCGGGCGTGACCTTGAGCGCGGTCGCCAGCGCGAGGAGCGCGCCCGCCGGCGCGTCGCGCCCGCGTGCGAGGAGGAGCGCCGCCCCGGCGCACAGGCCGAGCAGCGGCGGCCCCATCTGCCCGCGCAGGAGGGCGCTCGCGGCGGGCAGGGCCACGAGCGCCGCGGCCAGGGCGTCCCAGCGGTCCCAGGCGGCGCCGTCCACCGCCCGCCGCGCGGCGTGGGCGCCGCCGACGAGCGCCGCGGCGCCGACCGCGAACCAGACCCCGGCCGCCAGCGGCAGCGGCGCGGGCACGAGGGGCACCAGCAGGACGGCGAGCGTGGGCGGGTAGTAGTAGGGCCAGCCCCGGGCGCTCGTCGCCCCGACCGGGTCCTTCCCCTCGAGCAGGCGCTCCGAGGCCGCCAGGTAGACGGGGAGGTCGGTGCGCTCCTTCGGGCCCAGGCCGGCCCGGTAGACCGCGTCGACCCCGAGCGCGACGAGCGCCAGCGCGCCCAGCCAGGGCAAGCCCCGCCGGGCGCGGGAGGGCGTCACCGAGGTCGCCGCGGTCCGGTCGCTCACCCGGGCGAGGATACGGCAGGGGGGCGCCTGCCCGGCTCCTTGCGCGCTGGCTCGGTGTCGCCCCCCTGGCGTAGACTCCCGGCCAGGGGGTCCCATGACCAGGTCGCTTCGCCGCGCCGCCGGCTCGCTCGTGCTCTTCGCCCTGCTCGGCGCCGCCGCCCCGGCGCGGGCGGACGAGGCGGACGACTTCGACACGAGCTGGATCGGCGCGCGCCTGGGGATCTTCTACCGGCCCGAGATGAACCTGAAGGCCCGGGTCGCCGGCACCGGCGTGACCCAGCCGCTCGGCCTCCTCGGCTCGAACATCGACATCCGCGACGACCTCGGCGTGCGCCAGACGGTCCAGTCGGACTACATGTTCCAGAACGGGATCCTCGAGGGCGAGGTCTTCTTCGACACGCGCTGGTCGTCGGTGGCCCTGTGGGCGGTCGCCCCCTACGAGTACGAGGGCAAGGCCACGCTCACCCGCACGGTCAACTTCGGCGGCGCCCAGTTCACGGCGTCGACGCCGGTCGAGTCCCGCTTCCGCCAGTTCCACGTGGGCATCGACATCAAGATCAACATCATCAACAACCGGTGGGTCCGCCTCTCGCCCGTCGTCGCCGCCCGCGTCCTGGCCGTCGACTGGGAGGTCAAGACGCTCGGCCTCAAGGGCGACACCTCGGACATCAAGACGCCGCTCAAGTACGACGACGCCGCCCTGATCCCCTACCCCGAGCTCGGCTTCGAGGTGCGGGCCGGCCTGCGCAAGTGGTTCGAGGTCGACCTGAAGTTCACCGGCTCCTACTTCACCTACGACCAGATCCAGGGCAGCACGGTGTGCCTCGACTTCGGCGTGACGGCCTACCCGATCCCGTTCGTGGGCCTGCGCCTGGGCGGCCGCTACTTGCAGTACGACATCCGCTCCAAGGACCGGCGCGACGCCAAGGACAGCTTCGACCTCGACCTGGAGTACCTGGGCGCGACGTTCTCGATCATCGTGCGCTTCGGCTGAGCTCCCTCCAGACCCGCCCCGCCCCCTGCCGATAGGACCTCGTCAGGAGGGTGAGCGTGCGCGTCATCGCGGTGGCCAACCAGAAGGGGGGCGTGGCCAAGACCACGACCTGCCAGTCCCTGGCGGCGGCCTTCGCCCAGGAGGGCCGCAGGGTCCTGGCCGTCGACCTCGACCCGCAGGCCAACCTGGCGATCGGCTTCGGGCTCGACCCGGACCCGGGCCAGCCGTCCACCTACGAGGTGCTCTCCGGGCGCGGCGTCGGCCTGGCGCAGGCGGCGCTGCCGGCGCCGACGCGCGGGCTCGAGCGCCTGGCCGTCGTCCCGGCGGGGCCGCGGCTGGCGCAGGCGGAGGCGGAGCTGCTGGGCCAGGTCGGCTTCGACGAGGTCCTCGAGCGCCGCCTCGACGCCGCGGCGCCGTCGTTCGACCTGGCCCTGATCGACTGCCCGCCCTCGCTCGGCGCGCTGACGATCAACGCCCTCGTGGCCGCCGACGTCGTGGTGGTCCCCGTGCAGTGCGAGTTCTTCTCGGCGAGGGGCGTGGTCAAGCTCCTGGACCTCGTCGACCTCGTGCGCGAGCGGCGCAACCCGCGGCTCGTCGTGCGGCTCGTGCCGACGCTCTACGACCAGCGCAACGGGATCTGCAAGCAGGTGCTGGGCGAGCTGCGCCGCGAGTTCGGCGACGAGGTGAGCCCGGTCGCGGTCGGCGTCGACACGCGCGTGCGCGAGGCGCAGGCGCGCGGGCTGCCGGTCACCGTCTACGCGCCGGCGGCGCGGGCCTCGGAGGCCTACCGGCAGCTGGCGCGCGACCTCGCGGCCCTGGTCGAGCGGGAGGAGGCGACCCATGTCCAGCAGGCGGCTTGACCCCGGGCAGCTGCAGCGGGCCTTCGCCCGCGGCCCGCGCGGCGACCTCGAGTTCCTCGTCCCGAGCCGCGAGCCCGCGCCGGCGGAGGCCGAGGTCGAGGCCACGCCGGCGCCACCTCCCGCCCCGCGCCGGCGCTCGACCGCGCGCCAGAAGGCGGTGAAGGACGAGCCGCGCGAGCGGCGCCCGCGGTCGCGGCGCAAGACCGCCCGCGAGGCGCCGGTCGTCGAGGCGCCGGTCGTCGTCGAGGCGCCGGTCGTCGTCGAGGCGCCGGTCGTCGTCGAGGCGCCGGTCGCCGTCGAGGCGCCGGTGGTGGTCGAGGCGCCGGTCGTCGAGGCGCCGGTCGTGACGGTCGCTCCCCCGGAGGAGCCCTGGGCGCCGGCCACGCCGCCGTGGCCCCGGCCGCGGCTGCGGGAGGTCGTCGCGCGCCGCCTCGAGCGGTGGTTGGGGCGCCTCGTGCGGCGGGCGGCCTGAGGCCTAACCCCTTGCCACGCCGCCGGCGGGCGACCGTCGATCACGAGCGGGTGACTCCCCAGTGACCCGGAGGGGCATATAACGGTCCCCATGAAGCGGAACCTGCTCGCCCCGATCCTCTTCGCGCTGACCCTCGCCGGCTGCACCGGCGCGGAGATCCAGGACCCCGTCTACGAGATCCCGGAGGACGAGTTCCTCGTCGTCATGCCCTTCAAGGACCCGGACTTCCCGGACCGGTGGGACTCGAACCCGCGCGGCCACGACGCGGCCCGCCTGACGACGGAGGTCCTCCAGCGCGAGGCCGACTTCGGCGTCCGCCCCTACGAGGACGTGCTGGGGCTGTACCTCGCCGAGGACGTGACCAAGCTCTCGCCGCGCGACGTGGCCGCCCTGTGCAAGGCCGACTACGTCCTCCTGTGCGACTTCGAGCGCCTCGAGCTCCGCGACCCGAAGAACATCAACATGATCCAGGGCACGGCCCGGGTGAAGGCCCGGCTCTTCCAGGTGCAGCGGCGCACCCGCGAGGAGGAGGAGAAGGAGCGGCGGCGCGCCGAGGAGCAGCGGCAGGCGCGCGAGGCCGCCGGCATGGCGCCGCTCGACTACGACCGGGGGGGCCGGTTCATCGCCAAGGCCGAGGCGGTGGTCGAGGCGCGCTTCCCGTCCGACTTCATGCACCCCGGCGGCGACATCTTCCTCGACCCCGACCAGGTGCAGGAGGGGCTCCTCCGCGCGGTCGCCCGGAAGGTCGCCAAGCTCTACTACCCGCACCCCAAGGAGAAGATCGAGACGGATTAGGCCCTGTCCTCAAACGCAGGTACTCGTCATCGACACGCTCGAACCCACGGGTGGAATGGAACCACGAGCGAGGCGAGGGCGCGGAGGCCGAGGCGAGGGGGGGCGCGCGCGGGTCGTATCGATCGCCGGATCGCCGGATCCTACGACCCGCGCGCGCCCCCCCTCGCCCGGCATCCGCGGCCGCAGCCGCCGATCACACTTCGGGGATCATGTCGACAGCCTTCGCGATCCGCGCCTGGCGCGTGGCGGGCCGCTTCGCCTCCTCGACCCAGGCCACGTACTCGCGCCGGCACGACGCCGAGAGCGCGGCCCAGGCCGCGGCGGCCGCGGTCGACCCGGCGATCGCCGCGGCCAGGTCGTCGGGGACGGCGGGGGCGGGCGTCGCGCCGGTCTTCTTCTTCGCCATGCCGCGCAGGTTACCCGAGCGCCGCCAGCAGGTCGCCGGCCACGTCGTCCCACGTGCGCCGCGCCGCCGCGGCCGCCGCCGACATGGCGGCGCGCGCCCCCGGGTCGAGGACCTCCCGGAGGGCGGCCGCCCACGCCCCGGGGTCCTCGAGCGCGGCGACCACGCGGCCGCCGGCGCCGACCCGCTCGGCGGCGCCGTCCTCGGGCGAGGCCAGGACGGGCAGGCCGCAGGCCAGCGCCTCGAGCACGACGAGCGAGCAGGGGTCGTAGCGCGACGGGTGCGCCAGCGCGGTCGCGCCGTGGTAGAGCGCCGCGACGTCCTCGACCGGCCCGAGGAGCGCGACGCGCCGGCCGAGGCCCAGGCGCCCTGCCAGGGCGCGGGCGCCGCCCGGGTCGTCGCCGCCGGCGACGACCACGTGGAGGTCCGGGACCTGCGCGGCCGCGCGCAGGAGCAGGTCGAGGCCCTTGAGGCGGAAGGCGTGCGCGACGAAGAGGGCCACCGGCGCGCCCTCGGGCGCGCCGGCGCGACGGGCCAGGGCGCGCGCGGCCTCCTCGCGCCGCGTCCGCGTCGGCGGCGCGAAGCGCGCCGGGTCGACGCCGTTGCCGACGACGGCGTGCGGCGTCAGGCCGTGCGCCCGCGCGAGGTCGCGGGCCACGCGGGCGGAGAGCGCCAGGCAGCGCGCCCGGCCGGCCCTGCAGGCGTCGGCCGCCCGGGCCTCGATCGCATCGAGGACCCGCTCCGTCGGCCGGAGCGCCCGCGAGGCCGTCGCGACCGCCCCGCGCAAGGGCGAGCGGCCGGCCCGGGTCCAGGCGGCGCGCGCGGCGGCGTGGACGCCCCCGTGCGGCCACCAGGCGTCGGCGTCGAGGAGCTTGCCGCAGGCGACCACGCGCCCGGCCCCGGCCGCTCTCGCGGCGCGCGCCAGCCCGCGCGAGAGCGCCAGGTCCCGGAGCGGCCGGACCCGCGGCGCCGCCACGCCCACGATCGGGACGCCGGGCAGGTCGGGGCCGCGGCGGTCGGCGGGCGCGTAGGCGCGCACGTCGACGCCGCGCGCCGCGAGCGCCAGGGCCGTCGCCCGCACGGCGCGCTCGGCGCCGCCGCGGGCCGGGTCGAGCCCCTCGGCCAGGAGCGCCAGGTGCCCGCTCACCACTTCGCCCCGCGGCGCCGCATCCGCGCCGACTTCCGCCGCGCGGCCGCCGCCAGCCGGCGGGCGTCGGGGTCGAGGCGCGGGCGCCCCAGGTAGGCGCGCAGGAAGCGCGCCCGGTCGGCGCGCGTGGCCCACGCGGCCGAGAGGTCGAGCGCCGCCAGGTCCTTGACCCGCCAGCGCAGGGGCGGGCCGCCCGGGCGGCGCTCGACGCGCTCGCAGTCGAGGAGGCCGAGCCGCCCATCGGGGCCGCGCACGACGTTGCCCAGGTAGAGGTCCTTGTGCCAGAAGCCGGCCCCGTGCAGGCGCGCGGCGAGCGCGGCCACCTCGCGCACGAGGGCGAAGCGCTCCCGCGCCGTCGCCGGCGGCGGCGCGCGGTCGAGCGGCGCGCCCTCGAGCGCGCACGTGACGAGGAACGCGCGGCGCCGCAGCCCCCGCGTCCGCTCGCCGGCGGCCAGCGGCGCCGGCACGCGCAGGCCGGCCGCGGCGAGCGCGAGCAGGTTGTCGAGCTCGCGCCGGCCGGAGAACACGGGGAAGTTCCACTTGAGCGCCCCGCGCAGCCACACCTCGAGGCGGTCGTAGTCCCAGCGCTTCACGAACAGCCGCCCGCCGGCGTCCACCACCTGCGCCAGCGCCTTGTAGCGGCCCCCTGCCTGCGCCCGCGGCGCGGCCGGCAGGGCGAAGGCGCCGTCGACCGTGGTCAGCCCGAGCGCCTCGAGGCGCGCCCGCGCGGCGGCGCGCACGACCACCGCCCCGCCGTCGGCCGCCTCGAAGCCCGCGGGCGCCGTCAGGGGAGCGCCGCGCCCCGGATCCGGGCGATCAGCCACGACGACGAGTGGGCCTTCGGGTCGCCGACGATCGCGATCTCCCCGCCGTAGCCGCGCACCGTCTCCGCCTCCGGGAGCGTCTCGGGGCTGTACTCGGTCCCCTTCGCGTGGACGTGCGGGCGCAGGCGCGCGAGGAGCGGGTCGACGCGCGGCTCGTCGAACAGGGTCACGTAGTCGACGCAGCGCAGCCCCGCGATCAGCTCGGCCCGCTCGTCCTCGGGCTGGATCGGCAGCCCCGGGCCCTTATAGCTGCGCACCGACGCGTCCGAGTTCAGGGCCACGATCAGCAGGTCGCCGCGCGAGCGCGCGTCCATGAGCGAGCGCAGGTGCCCGACGTGCAGCAGGTCGAACGTCCCGTTCGTGAACACGACGCGCCGCCCGGCGGCGCGGTGCTCCTCGACCACGCGCGAGAGGGCCGCGTGGTCGCGGATGATCTTCGCCGGCTCGGGCGCGCTCATGGCGACCCATGGTGCCTCGCCCCTCTGCGAAGGCAAGCCTCGGGCGGGCGGCCGTTGCCCGCCGTCCGGACGCAGCGTAGAGTCCGCCGGCGCTGGAGGCCCCATGCCCGCCCTTCGCCCCCTCGTCGCCGCCCTCACCGCCCTCACCGCCCTCGCCGCGCCGGCCGCCGCCCAGGCGCCCGACTTCACCGGCACGTGGACGGGCGCCTCGGCCGAGGGGGTCCAGGCCGCGCTGAGGCTCGAGCAGCAGCCGGGCGGCCAGGTGACGGGCGGCTACCGCCGCGGCGACGCGGCCGAGGTCCCGCTCGAGGGCGCCGTGCGCCTCGACGGCGTCCTCCAGGCGGACCTCCTCGCCGCCGACGGGAAGCGGCACCGCTTCGAGGCCCGGCTGGTCGACGGCGCCGCGGTCGTGACCTTCGTCGTCCCGGGCCAGCCCCCGCGCGAGGTGCGCCTGCAGCGCCAGGCGCCGGCGCCGCCCAACCCGCTCGGCCAGCCGCGGAACCCGCTCGGCGCGTCGCCGCCCAACCCGCTCGCGGCGCCGCCCCGCCCGGCCTGGGCGGGCGCCTGGAGCGACGACCAGCTACGGCTGGTCGTCGAGCCGGCCGCGGCGGGCTTCGAGGGCTCGCTCACGGTGCAGGGCGCGACCTACCCGGTGAAGGGCAAGGCGGACGGGCCGCGCCTCCAGGGCGCGTTCAGCGTGCAGGGGCACGACTTCGCGTTCACGGCCGCCCTCGAGGGCGACGCGCTCACGCTCGTCTCCGAGGGCACGACCTACCGCCTGCGCCGCGAGCAGCCGAGGAACCCGCTCGGCGCGCCGCCCCCGCCCGGCCCCGGCGCGCCGCCGCCCCCGGGCGCCGGGGAGGGCCTCACGGGCGTCTACGACGGCCCGGCCCAGCCGCTCCGCCACCAGGGCGGCTTCTCGCTCGAGGTGCCGCAGGGCTGGCGCGTGCAGGAGGAGCAGGAGGGCGTCCTCCTCCTCGCCGTCGACGCGAGCCCCACGCCCGGCGCCATGGTCCTGATCGCCCACGGCGAGATCGAGGCCGACGACCGCCACAAGTCGCCCGTCCAGCACATCGCCGAGTTCGGCCCCAGCCTGCTCGAGAACTTCGCGATCTCGCAGGGCCGGCCGCTCGCCGCGCCGCGCGCCGTCGCCCTGAAGGGGCCCGGCGCCGAGGGGGCCTGGGCCGGCACCCTGCCCAACGGGGTCGCCGCGGTCGTGTGGACGGGCGCGGTGTTCACGCCCACGCGCTTCGTCGCCGTGGCCCTGCTCGTGCAGCAAGGGCGCGAGCAGGAGTTCCTGCCCCGGGCGAAGCGCCTGCTCGCCTCGGCCAGGATCGGCGACTGACGACGCTCGCCCCGCCCCCCCCACGCTCCAGGAGGACCCCCATGACCAGGCACGCCGTGACCCTCATCCCCGGCGACGGGATCGGCCCCGAGGTGACGCGCGCGACCCTCCGCGTCCTCGAGGCGACCGGGGTCCAGTTCGACTGGGACGAGGTGCCGGCGGGCGAGGAGGCCTACAAGGTCCACGGGACCGTCCTCCCCGAGCGCGCGTTCGAGTCGATCCGCCGCACGCGCGTGGCCCTCAAGGGCCCCGTCGGCACGCCGATCGGCGGCGGGCACCGCTCGGTCAACGTGACGCTGCGCCAGGCGCTCGACCTCTACTCGTGCCTGCGGCCGGTCCGCAGCCTGCCGGGGGTGAAGAGCCGCTACGGGGACGTGGACCTCGTCGTGGTGCGCGAGAACACCGAGGGCCTCTACTCGGGCGTCGAGCACACCGTCGTCCCGGGGGTCACCGAGAGCATCAAGATCGTCACGGAGAAGGCGTGCCTGCGCATCGCGCGCTTCGCCTTCGACTACGCGGCCAGGCGCGGGCGCAAGAAGGTCACCGCCGTGCACAAGGCCAACATCATGAAGATCACCGACGGCCTGTTCCTCGACTGCACGCGCCGGGTCCGCGCCGACTACCCGCAGATCGAGTACGAGGAGCTGATCATCGACAACTGCGCCATGCAGATGGTCATCCGGCCCCAGCGCTTCGACGTGCTGGTCATGGACAACCTCTACGGGGACATCCTCTCCGACCTCGCCGCCGGCCTCGTCGGCGGCCTCGGCGTCGTCCCGGGGGCGAACATCGGCGAGCGCGAGGCCGTCTTCGAGCCGGTCCACGGGACGGCCCCCGACATCGTCGGCAAGGGGCTCGCCAACCCGACGGCGCTCATCCTCTCGGCGACGCTCATGCTCGAGCACCTCGGCGAGGCCGAGGCCGCTGCCCGCGTGCGCCGCGCGGTCGACCAGGTCCTGGGCGAGGGCAAGACGATCACGGGCGACCTCGGGGGCAAGGCCGGCACCGAGGACTTCACCGCGGCGCTCATCGCCGCGGTGAACAACGGCTGAGCGCGAGCGCGACCAGCAGCGCCAGGCAGCCGACGAGGAGCCCCGCGCGCCAGCGCGGCGGCGCGTAGCGGAGGACGACCTCGCCCTCGAAGCCGGCCGGCAGCGGAACGCCGCGCAGGGCCAGCGTCGCCGGCACGAGCGGGAGCGGCGCCCCGTCGCCGGTCTCGGCGCGCCAGCCGGGCGCGAAGGCGTCGGCGACGACCAGCGCGCCGCCGCGCGGGGCGGCGACGCGCGCCACCACCCGCTCCGGCTCGTCGACGAGGACCTCCACCTGCTCCGGGGGCGGCGCGTCGGGGCGCGGCGGGGGGCCGCGCCGGCCCGTCTCGAGGACGTGGTGGCGGCGCGGGTCGAGGCCCGGCCAGGCGAGGGCCGCGCGGGCGGCGGCGCGGCCCTCGACCTCGACGAGCGCCTCCGGCGGGACGAGGCGCGCGCGCGGGAGCGCGCCGGGCGCCCGCCACACCCGCAGCGTCGGGCCCTCGAGGACCGGCTCGAGGTCCGGTCCCTGCACGGCCGCGCCCGGCCCGCCGAGCACGGCGCGCACGGCGAGGGCGTCGCGCCACGCCGGCGGGAGCTCGCCCGGGCGGAGGTACTGCCGCGACGGGGCAGGGTGGCCGAGCGCCGCCAGGAGCTCGGCGAGGCGGGCCGAGTGCAGGGCGCCGTACGAGCCGACCGCGCGCAGGTCGGCGGCGGCGAGGGCGTTGGGCTGGAGCGGCGGGAGGACGAGCGCGCGCCCGTCGCCCGTGACCGCCTCGACGGCGTCGACCTCGGGCGTGCGCACGTAGAAGTCGGCGCCGGGCGAGGTGACCTGGTAGGCGCGCGCCTCGCGCAGGAGCTCCGCCGCGACGAGCCCCGCGAGCAGCGCGCCGGCGGCGCGGCGGGCCCGCGGGGCGCGGGCGAGGAGGGTCAGGGAGAGCGTCGCGCAGGCCAGCAGGACCGGGCCGAGGGCCGCCGGCGCGACCCACCCCGGCGCGGCCGCGGCGAACGCGTCGGGCGCCTCGAGGGCGAGCCGGGCGGCGACGACGGCCGTGACGGCGAGGACGCCCGCGGCCGCCAGGGCGGGCGCGCGGTCCCCCCGGCGGAGCGCCGCCGCGCCGCGGGCGACGAGCAGCGGCGCGAGGAGCGGGACGAGCCACAGGCTCCGCGTCGGGCTCGTGGCCCCCTGGCCGGGCAGGACGAACAGGAGGAAGGCGAGCGGCGTGGGGAAGGCGAGGAGCAGCGCGAGGACGAGCGCCGCGGCGTGCCGCCGGACCCCGCCGGCCGCGGCGCCGGCCAGGGCGAGCGCCAGGACGGGGAGCCCCAGGTAGACGCGCTGCTCCTGCACGTTGTCGTAGAGGCTCTGCATGGGCCGCGGCGCGTCCGGCCAGCGCATCGGGTGCCCGCGGGCGTCGGGGACGACGAGCGTGGTCAGCGCCTCCGGCCCCAGGCGGACCGTGCGGTCGTGCCACTCGGCGAAGGAGAACGCCTGGCGGCTGGTGTGCGGCAGCACGGCCGCGAGGGGGAGGAGGCGCGGCGCGGCCAGGGCGGCGGCCAGGGCGAGGCCCGCGCCCGCCCAGCAGGCCGCGGCGCGGCGGCGGCGCGCGCCGGCGACCGCGAGCGCGCCGGCGGCGGCCGCGACGAGGAGCATGAGCTGCGGCAGGGCGCAGAGGAGGCCGCCGCCGACGGCGGCCGCCAGCCCCGCGGCGGGGCGGGGGCCCGGGCGGCGCGCGAGCGCGTCGCTCGCCCAGAGGGCGAGCGCCCCCCAGGGCATCGCCGCCGTGACCCACGGGCGCGCGCCCCAGGCGCTGAACAGGGGCGACAGCTCGAACGCGAGCGCGCCCAGCAGGGCGGCCGCGGCGCCGACCCCGCGCCAGCGCAGGTGCAGGAGGCAGCACAGGCCGCCGGCGAGGACGTGCAGGGCGGTGAGCGCCGCCGTCGCGGCCACGGGGCCGAGGAGCCGGTAGAGCGGCCAGGCGAGCGGGTGGGTCAGCGTCGGCCAGCTGGCGAGGCCGATCGGCTCGCCCAGGCCGCGCGTCGGGTCCCAGCGCGCGCCCGTGCGGGCCACGAGCCGCGCCTCGGGCAGCTCGAGGTGGACCGGGTCGACGTCGGCGATCAGGTTGGGAGCGGGCCCGCCCGGTCGCCAGGGCGGTCCGCAGATCGCCGACGACCCGAACCCGTGCCCGCCGAGCAGCGGCCGCGCGTGGAGGGCGACCGCGACCACGGCGAGGGCCAGGACGGAGGGGGCCAGGCCCCGTCCTCGCGAGCGTCCGGCGCCGTCATGCACGGCGCCAGTCTCGCGGGTCGAGCGGGCGGCGACAACGGACAGGCGCTCGCGTGGGCCGATCCCGGCTGAGTGCCGCCGGCCCGGGCACTGACGCGAGCGGCTGCAAAGGACCCACCCGGAAGAGCGAGCGACGGGGAGGCGCGGAGCGGGCCGAACGCCATGGCCCGGGCACCTCCGCCGATCGCGCCCCCCTCGCGAGCGGCTCTGCAAAGGACCCACCCGCCAGAGCGAGCGACGGGGAGGCGCGGAGCGGGCCGAACGCCATGGCCCGGGCACCTGCGCCGATCGCGCCCCCCTCGCGAGCGGCTCTGCAAAGGACCCACCCGGAAGAGCGAGCGACGGGGAGGCGCGGAGCGGGCCGAACGCCATGGCCCGGGCACCTGCGCCGATCGCGCCCCCCTCGCGAGCGCATCACTCATCGCAGGTCCTCACGGCACGTCGAAGTAAGACCCCCCGCTGTCCGAGGCGACGTTCTGGCAGAAGCGGCGCCACTGCCCGCTCGCGGCGATCCCGAACACGTTGATCACGGCGCGCTGGACGTTCTCGTTGCGGATGACCCGGCGGTGCGCGTCGAGGCTGAAGTCGTCCCAGTCGTTGAGGCCGCAGTTGGGCTGGCCGTCCGTGAGCAGGACGACCGACTTGTTGTCGCGGTCGGAGTAGAGCGCCAGCGCCACGGCCGGCCCGGTGCCGGTCGCCCCGCCCGGGGTCAGCCGGCGCACCCACGCGAGCGCCGCCGCCTTGTTCGTGTCGTTCGCCTCCTGCAGGCGCCGCTGCCACTGGTAGTTGGCGCAGTCGAAGGCGATGACGTTGAACCGGAAGTTGCGCGACAGCCCCTGGATCGAGCGCGACAGCTCGACCTTGGCCCGGTCCATGCGGTTCCCCCGCCGCTGCACCCCGTCCAGGTCGGTGTAGCTGCCGACGTCCCAGTCCATGGAGCCGGAGCGGTCGAGCACGTAGACGATCGTGTCGTTCTCCGACGAGATCTCCTCGCCGTAGATGACCGGGGGCGGCTCGTCGCGCGGGTCGTCGCGGTCCCCGTCGTCCGGCGTCGGCGGCGGCGCCGGCGGGGTGGGCGTGGGCGCGGTGAGGACCGGCCGCTCGAGCGGGAGGTCGAGGTCCGTGGGCGTGGGCGCCGGCGCGCCCGTCGTGGGCGGCGGGCCGGTCATGGTGCCCGCGCCGGCGGCGGGCGCGGACGTACTCTGGGCGGTCGCCGGGCTCGCGAGGGCGAGCCCGAGCAGGGCGGCGAAGACTCCGATGCGCATGGGTGAGGACCCTCCCTTCCTTCCGGGCGGGCGGCCCGCGCAAGAAGGTGGCCGCGCCTCAAGCGCCGACGGCGCCGGCGGAGCGTCCGCCGGGGACACCCACTTCCGGCGGGGCTGCGTCAACGAGCGGCAGGCTTGCGGGGCGCCGGCGCCGCGGGCAGGCTCGTGCGCCGGAGGTCACGTGCGAAGAGCGGCGCGCTGGTGGACGGGGCGGCGAGGCGAGGTGCATCCGGTCCTCGGCGTCCCGGCGCTCCTCCTGGCGATCGCGCTGTCGATGCCGATCTACGCCCTGATCGACAGGAGCGTGCCGGGTCCGCGCGACTCGCCCGCGATGGTCCTGCCCTACTTCTGCTGCGCGCTCCTGCCGGCCGCCGCCCTCACGTTCGGCGCCGCGGCGGCGCTCCAGGGCGCCCTCGGGCGCGGCGCGGCGCGCCCGCTCGGCGCCCGGCCCGACGACCGACGCGCCGCCGGGTGGACGCCGCCCTTCACCCTCGACCGGGTCCACCTGATCTACCTCTGCGGGCTGAGCGCGCTGGCGTGCATCGCCTTCGCCGCGTGGCCGCGGCACCCGGGCCGGCCCGCCGCGCCGGCCGAGGCGCCGGCCAGCGACCCCGAGGCCCGCGCCCGCGCCCTGGCCCGGCAGGCCGTCGTCAAGCGCCTCTCGGAGGCGGGGGTCCAGGGGATGACCCTCGACGCGCGACGCGTGACCGTCGGCGGGCGGCCGGTGTGGCGGGTGACCACCCGGGGCGCCGCGCAGGACCTCGTCGTCGACGTGGGCGAGGGGACCCGGCCCGGACGCTTCGGCGGCGAGGAGCCGGTCGTGGACGTGTTCATGGCCGGCGCGGCGCCGCTCGAGGACCTCGAGGCGCCGGACGCCGCGCCCGTCGGGTCGGAGTGACCGGGCCTACTCCAGCGACCGCGCCACGCGGAAGCCGACGTTGAGGTAGCGCACCGCCGGGCCGACGCCGCAGCGCGACGTGGCCCGGATGTAGGGCGCCGTGCTGCTCCACGCGCCGCCCCGGCAGACCCGGTGCTTCGCGCGCGGGACCCCGGTGGGGTCGGTCACCGGACCCTCGGGGTAGTCCCCGTAGCCGTCGTGGACCCACTCCCACAGGTTGCCGGCCATGTCGTGGCAGCCCACGGGCGAGGCGCCGAGGAGGAAGCTGCCCACCGGCGCCGTCCCCTGGGCGGGGGTGGCGATCCACTGCGCGTGCCGCGGCGTGGGCGGGTCGTCGCCCCAGGGGTAGCGGCGGCCGTCGCCGCCGCGGGCGGCCCACTCCCACTCCGCCTCGGTCGGCAGGCGCAGGCCGGCCCACTCGCAGTACGCGCGGGCGTCGCGCCACGAGACGTCGTGCACCGGGTGGTCGTCGGCCACGACGAAGCGCGCGGCCGGCAGGCCGTGGCCCGTCTTGGCGCAGAAGCGGGCGAACTGCCCCCACGTGACCTGGAAGCGGCCGAGGAAGAAGCCGCGCGTGAGCGTCACCTCGTGGGCGGGGCGCTCGTTGCCCCAGGCGTCCGCGGCGTCGCTCCCCATGACGTAGGCGCCCGGCGGCACCCACACGAGGACCGAGCCGTCGCGCCGGCACACGTACTCGCCCGGGTGCTCGCCGCGGCGCAGGCCGCGCGGCAGGCGCGGCGGCTCGCGCCCGCCGCGCGTCGTCGAGCGCAGGCGCGCCGGGGCGCCGCGCGTGGCGGGGCTGCCCATGGGCCGGGGTCCGCCGGCGCGCTTGCCCTCGTGGACGACGAGGCGCGGGCGGCGGGCCCGCCGCGCGGTCAGCGCCGCGTCGAGGCCGGCGAGGAACGCGTCGACGTCGCGCAGGCGCCGCTCGCGGTCGAGCGCCATGGCCCTGGCGCAGAGCGCGTCGAGCGCCGCGGGGGCGTCGGGGGCGCGGTCGCGCAGGCGCGGCGCCTCGGCCTGCCCCTCGCGCACCTTCTGCTGGCGCTTGAGCACCGCGCGCGCGTAGGGGTACTCGCCCGTGACGGCGAAGAAGAGCATCACCCCGAGCGCGTAGACGTCGGCGCGCGCGTCGGTGCCCCGCATGTCCTCGAACTGCTCGGGGGCCATGAACAGGGGCGTCCCCTGCCAGTCGCCGGTGCGCGTCAGGTCCGCCGCCGCGGCGCGCGGCCGGGCCCGCGCCGCCGCCCGGCGCGGGCCGTCGGCGTCGCCGCGCAGCTTGGCCAGCCCGAAGTCGGTGAGCGCGATCGCGCCGTCGGGCGCCTGGAGGAAGTTCTCGGGCTTGATGTCGCGGTGGACGACCCCCTGTCGGTGCGCCTCGGCCACGATCCGGGCGGCGCTGCGCAGGCGCGCCAGGCGCTCCTCGCGCGTGCCCGACTCGAGGTCGAGCGGCTCGGCCCCCTCCACGAGGTCGAGGGCGAGGTAGAGGTGGCGCGGCCGGTCGGGGACCTCGCCCCAGTCGAAGGCGCGCACGAACCCTGCGGTGCGGCCGAGCCGGTTGCCGATCCGCGCCTCGCGCCGGAAGCGCTCGCGCAGCCGGGCGTAGCCGGCGGGGGTCGCGGCCACGGCGACCTTGAGGGCCACGCGCTCGTCGAACTTCGTGTCGTGGGCCAGGTAGACGGCGGCCTGCCCGCCCCGGGAGAGCAGGCGCTCGATCCGGTACCGCCCCGCCACGACCGACCCCGCCCTGAGCCGCACCACGCCCGGATCTTGCCCCAGGGGCGCGGGGTCGGGAAACGTGGGCGACGCCCGCCCCGCGCCGCCGCCGTAAGCAGTAGACTGGCGGCCTCTTGCCCCCGGAGGTCGACCGTGTCGGAGAGCCGAGCCAAGGAGCTGAGCGAGCAGTTCGCGCGCGCCGCCGAGGTGCGCCCGCGCCCGATCACCGGGCAGGAGCGCCCGGAGGAGCTCTTCGCGCACGCCTTCCCGGCCTTCGTCGGCCGGCAGGTGCGCACCGGGTTCGAGCTCATGCTGCGCTCGGCCACGAGCACGCCGCGGCACGCGGTCTTCCTCACGCTCTCGGGGGCGATGACGCCGGCGGGGCTGCACCGGTCGGTCGTCGTGCCGCTGATCGAGCGCGGGCTCGTCGACGTCCTCACCACCACCGGGGCCAACCTCTACCACGACGCGCACCGCCTCCTGGGCCACCGCATCCGCGAGGTCCCGCCCGACGCGGGCGACCGGGCGCTCCGCGACGCGCGGATCATCCGCATCTACGACCTGGGCTTCACCGAGGAGACGCTCCTCGACACCGACCGCCTGTTCGCGCGCTGGCTCATGGAGCCCGAGTTCCAGCGGCCGATGACCACGGCCGAGATGCACCACCTGCTCGGCAAGCGGCTGTTCGAGCTCGAGCAGGCGATCGGCGTCGACCAGCCCTGCCTGCTCTCCGCCTGCTACCAGGCCGGCGTGCCGATCTTCGTCGGCGCGCCGCAGGACGGGTCGATCTTCCTCAACGTCGTCAAGCTGCGCGCCGTGCTCGGCGACGCGTTCCGCTTCCAGCTGGACGTGGCCGATGACGTCCACCTCATGGCGGCGCTCCAGTGGCTGGTCCAGAACGAGGGGCCGACGGCGGTGTGGATGTTCGGCGGCGGCGTGCCGAAGAACTACACGCTCCAGGGGGAGCCGACGCTCTCGCAGATCTTCGGGCTCGACGCGCGCGGCTTCGACGTGGACGTGCAGTTCTGCGTCGACCCGGTGGACAACGGCGCGCTGTCGTCGTGCCCGGCGGGCGAGGCCCACACGTGGGGCAAGGTGTCGGCCGAGTGCGTCGAGACGTCGTCGCAGTACGTCAAGGCCGACGTGACCGCGGTGGTCCCCTGGGTGGTCCACGCCCTCTTCTCGGCCGGCGCCCGGCGGGCGCCGGCGCGGCTCTACGACCGCCTGGGGGCCGCCCGGGCGCGGCTGGAGCAGGACCTCGCGGCGCGCCGCCCCGCCCTGCGGGCGGAGCTGGACGAGCCCGTCACACCCCGGCCATAGTGTGATCGCGGCTGCGGCCGAGGATGGCGGGCGCTGCGGTGCGTCGGGGGCGCCGTCGTCGGCCCCCCCCCCGCCGGCGCGGGGCCAGCAGGCCGCCTTCCCTCGCCTTCGCGCCGCATCGCCTCGCCCTCCTCGCCCTCGCCTGACGCTCCTGCTGCGAAGGCGCGGTGAGGTGTGCTCGGAGGCGGCTCGGCCGTCTGCGAAGACGGGGTTCGAGGACCGACCGCGAAGGCGCGCTCGGCGACCAGGAGGTCGCCGTCGCACCGACCGGTGGGCCGCCGGAGCGATCGGCCGGCAGCCGCCGCGGCCATGACGCGCCATGGCGTGGCGCTCCGGGCCGGCCGGTGGAATCATCGGGGCGGTCGGGGGGTGTCGCGTGGCCGGACGGATCGCGGTCGTCGACGCGGGGGATCGTTTCGTCGCCTGGGAGGACCGCCGGGTCGTGCACGAGCGGCGGCTCTCGCACCGCAGCATCCACGTCCTGCTCGTCGACTCGCGCGGGCGGCTGCTCCTGCAGCGGCGGCACCGGCGCAAGGAGACGCACCCCGGCCACTGGGACCTCTCCTGCTCGGGGCACGTCGAGGAGAGCGACTACGGCCCCGGGGGGCCCGACGCCGACCTCGACCGCGTCTACGCGGCGGTCGCGCGCCGCGAGGTCGAGGAGGAGCTGGGCGTGCGCGCGACCCTGCGGGAGGTCGGCCACTTCGGCCCGGTCGAGGGGGTCCACTACGAGCAGCTCCGCCTGTTCGTCGGCGCCAGCGACGGGCCGTTCACCGCCCAGGCGGACGAGGTCGAGGACCTGCGCCACGTGAGCCGCGCCGACCTCGCGGCCCTGCGCGGCGGCGGCCTCGAGCCGCTGACGCCGACCCTCCTCTGGTTCGCCGACCTGCTGACCGACCTCGGCGACTGGCGCTGATCGCAGCTCCGCTCGAGCGAGCGCCGTCGCCCTGGCGCCCCGCCTGGCCGCCCCGCTACAGTCCCGAGCGGAGGGGGGCCGTTCATGCGCTGCGTGCCGTGCGGGAACACGTCGCACGCCCAGGGGGCGACGACCTGCCGCGTCTGCGGGACGGCGCTGCCGGCCGGCGGGCCGCGGAGCTCGGCCCGCGACTCGACGCACTACCGGGACCTGTCCCAGCAGAAGCGGCACCTCCTCGTCCGCGTGGGCGCCCCGCCCATCGAGCTGCGTGAGGGCGTCGAGGTGCGGGTCGGCCGCTCGCGGGAGTGCGACGTCGTCATCCAGTCGCCGCGCGTCTCGCGCGTCCACGCCCTGCTCCTCTGGCAGGAGGCCGCGCCCGCCGTGCGCGACCTCGCCTCCCAGAACGGGGTGTGGGTCAACGGCGCCCAGGTGCGGGAGGCCCGGCTCGACGACGGGGACGAGCTGACGATCGGCCCGTTCGCCTGCACCTACCGGCGGATCGACGCGATCGGGAGCATGGCCGAGCTGCAGGCGCTGCTCGACAGCCAGGCCGACACGCAGGAGGTCGAGGCGACCGCCATGTCGGGGCGGCTGGCCGAGGTGAAGCTCTACGAGGTCCTGGAGACGCTCGCGGCGCTCGGCCGCAGCGGGACCGTCGAGGTCTTCGGCCCGTGGGGCGACGAGGGCCGGGTGGGGGTGCTCGAGGGGCAGCCGGTGTGGGCGTCGCTGGGCGACCTCGCGGGGCGGGCCGCGCTGGAGGCCCTGCTCGAATGGACCGAGGGCCACTTCCGCTTCAGCAGGGCGGTCGAGGCCCGACCGCGCGACGTGCAGGCGTCGCTGGAGGAAGTCCTGGACGGGCTGCGCCGGCGAGACGGTGAGCGCCGCCCGCCGGACGGCAGGTCGGCCCACGGCCTGAGCGCCGCCGATTACGGGGCGTAACACGCAGCGGCGGGGACTCCCCCGCGGTCCGGTCACCCTAACGAGAGCAGAACTCCGGTCGACGGCGGGGAGATTCCCCGGCTCGACCTGCGCCCCTCCTGCGGCGCAGACCGGCCGCGGCGCGCCACCCGTGGCGCGCGCGCCGGTCCGGCGCCGTCCTGCTCCTCGATAAGCCCATGGCCCGGCCTCCGCCGCGGGTCGCCGCCGTCCCGCGCGCCCGCCCTCGCAAGGACCTGGCGGGGGCTCGTCCGCGGGGCGCGCGAGACGGAGGTGACCAAATCCCGGGCCCTCGCGGGCGGGCGCTGGGACGCGCGCGACTGGACCGCGCCTTGCCTGGGAGTCGAAGGGTCGTCGAAGGGGAACAGCGGGCACGGGCCGGCCACGAAGGTCGTCGCCCGGGTCTCACGGAGAGGGTTGCTCGTGGGTGGTGAGGCGGTGAGGCACGACGCCTCGGACGACGTGATCCAGTCTCAGCCCCCCCTCCTCTCGGAGGTGGTGCGCTCGATGGTGGACAGGCTCGAGGATGGGGTCGCGGGTCCGCCTGGCGGCGCCCCGCCGGGCGCCGACGGCGCCGGCGGCGCGGGCCCGGCGGTGACCGAGGCGGGCCCCGCGTCGGCCGGGCCCGACGCGGCGGCGGCCGCCTCGCCGGCGGCGAGCCCGACGCCGCACGAGCCCCAGCCGCCGCCCGCGGCCGCCGATCCGACGGCCAGCGAGGCCGCGGCGGCGGCGATGGCGCGCCTCTGGGCGGAGCCGCGCGAGAGCCGGGCGCTCTCGGGCTTCGAGGAGCTGGTCTCGCACAGCCCGCTCATGTGGGACATCTTCGAGACCTGTCAGCGCGTCGCGCCCACCGACGCGACCGTGCTCCTCCTGGGCGAGACGGGCACCGGCAAGGAGCTCCTCGCGCGCGCCATCCACCGCACGTCGGGGCGCAAGGGCCGCTTCGTGGCGGTGAACTGCGGCGCCGTGACCGAGACGCTCATCGAGAGCGAGCTCTTCGGCCACGAGAAGGGCTCGTTCACCGGCGCGACCGGCCGCCAGGTGGGCCTGTTCCGCCACGCGGACGGCGGCACCCTGTTCCTGGACGAGATCGGCAGCCTGCCCCTCTCGGCGCAGTTCAGCCTCCTGCGCGCCCTGCAGGAGGGGGCCGTGCGGCCGATCGGCGGCAACGAGGAGATCTCGGTCAACGTGCGCATCATCGCCGCGACGAGCACGCCGCTCGACGTGGCCGTGCAGCAGGGCACGTTCCGCGAGGACCTCCTCTACCGCCTCGACGTGATCCGGATCATCATCCCGCCGCTCCGCGAGCGGCCGGAGGACATCCCCTACCTCTTCAAGTGGTTCTGCGAGCGGCAGGCGCGGCATCACGACACCCGGCCCCCGGAGCTCACCGACGGCTTCGTCGAGGCGATGCTCACCTACCGCTGGCCTGGCAACGTCCGCCAGCTGGAGAACTTCACCGAGCGGCTGGTGCTGACGTACAACGGGCCGCGGCTGACGAAGGAGCAGTTCCTCCAGCTCATGCGCCCCTACCGGGGCGACGAGGGCCAGCCCGCCGAGGGCGGCCACGCCCTCGGGCTCGGCGGGGCGCCCGCGATCGGCGGGGCCGGCCTCTCGGACCCGTTCAACCCGACCACCTACCTGCGCCGCGCCCCGGCGGCGGACGTCTCGAAGACGCTGGCCGAGTTCCTCGACCCGGTGACGCTCGACCTCGAGCGGCGCTACCTCCAGGCGGCCCTGCGCCTCAACGAGGGGCGCATCCAGGCGACGGCCAACACCGCCGGCCTGAGCCGCCGCACGCTGCTCCGCAAGCTGAAGAAGCACGGCCTGGACAAGCGCGACTACACGGGCGGATAGCTCGACGGCGGCGCGCCGCGCCGGGCGGCCGCTCCGCTATCCTCGGCCGGGTGAGCGGGGCCCTGCGGTTCGATGACCTGCTGGCCGGCCGGATCCTGGCGCGCGAGCGCCCGGACCTGCGCGCGCGCGCGCTCGACCACCTCGACGCCCTGCTCCGCGGCGAGGCGAGCCGGAGCCTGCTCGGCACGCTCGTGGCCGAGGCCCGGCTGCCGCTCGACGCCGCCCGCGGCGTGCAGGAGCGGGTCGACCGCTACCGCGTCGGCCGCGGCGTGGGGGTGCTCGCCGAGCTCCTCGCGCGCGCCGGCGTGCGGCCGGAGGTCGTGCACGCCGAGGCGCGCCGGCTGGGGGCGGCGGCCGACCTGGAGCGGCTCGGCCGCGCGCTGGTCGCCGCGGGGGTCCTCCCGCCCGCCGAGGAGGAGCGCCTCCGCCTGCAGGCCCGCGTGGCGATCGACCGCGACCTCGCCGCCGAGGTGGCCCGCTTCGTCGAGGGGCGCCGCGCGGCGTTCGCGCGCGACATCGCCCCGGCGGGGTCGGTGGTGCTCCGCGGCGAGGTCCCCATCCCCACGGCCGACGAGGCGCGCGCGATCGTCGACCGCGCCGCGCCGCCGGCGCTGCCGGCGCCCCGCTTCGCGATCCCGCCGTGGGTCGACGTCGGCGACCCGCGCGTGGGCGAGCGCGTCGGCGGCCGCTTCCAGGTCGTCGGCCGCGTCGGGGCCGGGGGGCACGGCGTCGTCCTCCTCGCGTTCGACCCGGCGGCGCCCGGCCGCCCGCTCGCCCTCAAGCTCCTGCCGCGCGGCGCGGGGGCGCAGGCGGTCGGCCGCTTCAAGCGCGAGGCGCTGGCCAACAGCCTGTTCCACCACCCCGGCGCGCTCGAGGTGGTCGACGCCGGCCAGACGGAGGACGGCGAGCACTTCCTCGTCGTCGAGTTCTTCGACGGCCAGGACCTCGCGCGCGCGCTCGAGCTGCGCGGTCGCCTGCGCCCCGCCGAGGCGCTCGGGGTCGCGCGGCGCGCGCTCGAGGTGCTCGAGGCGGCGCACACGCAGGGGGTGATCCACCGCGACGTGAAGCCCGAGAACGTCCTCGTCTCGCTGGACCTCGCCCGCGTGAAGCTCATGGACTTCGGGATCGCGCTCGTCCGCGACCTCGGCGAGTTCGACGACCGCGTGTTCCACACCGTCGGCCCCGACGTCGTCGGGACGCCGCGCTACATGTCGCCCGAGCAGGCGGCCAGCGAGGCGCTCGCGCCGACCACCGACCTCTACTCCGTGGGCCTGGTCCTCTACGAGCTGCTCACCGGCGCGTTCCCTTACGAGTCCGACTCGCCGCTCGGCTACCTCGCCTGCCACATCACCGAGGACCCGCGGCCGCTGGCGGCCGCGTGCCCCGAGGCGGCGCGGTGGCCGGCGGCGCTGCACGACCTGGTGATGCGGCTCCTGCAGAAGGACCCCGACGACCGCCCGCAGACGGCGGGCGAGGCGATCGCCGGCGTGGACCGGGCCCTGGCGAGCCTCAGCTGATCGCGATGCCCGAGGGTCACCGACCGCGCTGGTCCACGAGCCATTACCTGTTGGCGGTCAGCCTCTCCGAGCGGAGGCCACGGTGCGAGTATCGGCAGCAGCGGATCCTCGATGGCTCTCATGCATCGGCGAGGAGCCAGCTGCTACCTGCTCCTGCGCCCATGCGTCGAGCCTGACCCTCTGGCGTTGCAGCTAATCGCGGGCGCCGTCCCCGCCCTCCGACGTCGCCGGCTCGCCCTCGGTCGGCTCGGTCGGCTCGGTCGGCTCGGTCGGCTCCGGCGGCGCCTCGGGCACCTCCACCAGCTCCGCCTGCACGCCCGGGGGCGGCGCGACCGCCGTGACGATCCCGAGCTGCTGCTCGAGCGCGGCGACCTCGCCCTGGTCCCCGAGCTTGCGGGCGATCTTCAGGGCGTAGCGCAGCTTGCCCAGGTCCTTCGCCTTGCGCAGGGCGTCGCGCCAGCGCTCCTCGCCGATCGGGGCCACGACGTCGAGGCGGTTGAGGAGGAAGTAGTCGCCGTCGCGCAGCGCCTCGTCCCGGATCCGCGCGCGGAGCGCGTCCTTGCGCCCGGCGTCGGCCACGCGCTCCACGAAGTCGAAGGCCTCGCTGGAGCGGGCGTGCTCCAGGTAGCGCTCCGCCATCGCCGCGTGGTCGACCGGCCGCTTCTGCTCCGCCCAGAGGAGGTCGCGGCGCGTGAGCGGGTCGGGGAGGTCCTTCGCCACCTCAGGCCGCCGAGGTCGAGGACGAGGTCTTCGACTCGCTGCCGCTCGACGACGACTCGCCGCCCGACGACTCCTTGACCGCCTTCGACGCCTCCTTGGCCTTCTCGACCTTGGCGTCGGGAGACGGCTTCTTGTAGTCGGTGCAGTAGAAGCCCGACCCCTTGAAGATCAGGGCCCCGCCCGTGCCGATCAGGCGCTTCAGGTCGCCCTGGCACTGGGGGCAGGTCGTCAGCGGGTCGGACGACATGGACTGGAAGTGCTCGAACGCGTGCGAGCAGTCCTGGCAGACGTAGTCGTAGGTCGGCATGGCCGCTCCTGTGAGGTGCTCGATCGTAACGCCAGACCGAGCAACGGCGAGGCCGCAGGTCAGGCGCGTCATAAGTCGCGTGATTTCAACTGCCTGGCCGCCCCGGTCGGGCTGCCATCCTGACCGGGGCTGCCAGGGTCGCCGTTCAGGTCAGCGACTTCTTCATCAGGTAGAAGTCGATCGCCTCGTACTCCTTGTGGCTCTTGCGCTCCTCGACCTCGGTCTCGGTCTTGGGCGGGGGCACGATGACCTTGTCGCCCGGCTTCCAGTTGACCGGGCACGCGACGGCCTGGCCGTCGGCCGTCTGGAGGGCGTCGACGAGGCGCATGATCTCGTCGATGTTGCGGCCGGTGTTGAGCGGGTAGTAGACGATCGCGCGGATCGTGTGGTTGGGGTCGATGATGAACACGGCGCGCACCGTGACGGTCGAGCCCTCGCCCGGGTGGATCATGCCGTACTTGCGGGCGACGCCCATGTCGAGGTCGGCGATCAGCGGGTAGCCGATCGTCACGCCGAGCTTCTCGCGCATGTTCTCGCGCCAGGCCAGGTGCGAGTGGATCGAGTCGATCGACAGCCCGATCAGCTTCACCTTGCGCTGGGCGAACTCGTCGGCGCGGCGGGCGAACTCCGTCAGCTCGGTCGTGCACACGGGCGTGAAGTCGGCCGGATGCGAGAACAGGATGCACCAGCTGTTCCCCTTCCACTTGTGGAACTGGAGCTGGCCCTGCGTGGTCGTGGCGCTGAAGTCGGGCGCCATGTCGCCGATGCGGGGCATGCCCGCGGTCTGCTCGGTGAGCATCTGTCGTCCTCCGTGTCCGCGGGGCGGCGCGCGGCGCTAGGATCGCCCCCCTGCCGCCCGGGTCGGCGACTATAGCCGCGCCCCGCACCGGCACAACGGGAGCACGGAGCGTCCACATGCTCAGCCTGCCGCAGGACGCGCTCGCGCGGGTGACGGCGCACGCCGAGGCCGACTACCCGCGCGAGTGCTGCGGGCTGCTCCTGGGCCCGGCGGGCGGCCCGCCCTGGCGCGCGACGACGGCGCACCGGGCGAAGAACCTCGACGCCGAGCGCGCGCACGACCGTTACCTCATGGACCCGGCGGACCGCCTGGCGGCCGAGGAGGCCGCCCGCGCGGCGGGGCTGGCGGTGGTCGGCTTCTACCACTCGCATCCCGACCACGACGCCTACTTCTCGCAGACCGACCTCCAGCGCAGCGAGGAGCACCAGTGGGGCGAGCCGTGGGTGCCGCCGTCGTACGCCTACCTGGTCGTGTCGGTGCGCGAGGGGCGCGTCGCCGGGTGGAAGGCGTTCGTCGTCGACGAGGGCGCGGCGCGCGAGGTCCCGGTGGCGGTCGGCTGAGCGAGTCCGACCGACCTGATGAGTCCGCGTAGAATCGGACGTGACGCGCCCGCTTCGGCGCCAGGAGCCCAGCATGCCCGCCCACGTGCGCATCCCCACCCCCCTGCGGCCGCTCGCCGGCGGCAAGGACGAGGTCCCGGTCGACGGGGCCACCGTCCGCGAGGCCCTCGACGACCTCGAGCGGCGCCACGCCGGCTTCAAGGCGCGCCTGCTCGACGGGCAGGGGGGCGTCCGCCGCTTCGTGAACCTGTTCGTCAACCAGGACGACGTGCGCCACCTGCAGGGGCTCGACACGCCGCTGAAGGACGGCGACGCGCTGTCGATCGTCCCGGCCGTGGCCGGCGGCGCGCCGAAGGCGCCCGAGGCCATGACGTTCTCGCAGCTCCACCAGGAGCTCAAGGCGCGGGTGCCGGAGACGACCGCCCGCGACCTGGCGCGGGCCCGGCCGCAGGTCGTGCTCGACGTGCGCGAGCTCGAGGAGGTCAAGGCGGGCAAGATCCCGGGGGCCGTGCACATCCCGCGCGGCTTCCTCGAGCTGCGCGTCGAGGACGAGGTCCCCGACCGCGACGCCCAGGTCGTCGTCTACTGCGCCGGCGGCACGCGCTCGCTCTTCGCCGCCGACACGCTCCAGCGCATGGGCTACCAGCGCGTGGCGTCGCTGCAGGGCGGCTTCCGCGCCTGGGCCGAGGCCGGGCAGCCGGTCGAGCGGCCGCGCCTCCTCACGGACGCCGAGCGGCGGCGCTACAGCCGCCACCTGATGATCCCGGAGGTCGGCGAGGCCGGGCAGGTGAAGCTGCTCGAGGCGAAGGTGCTGCTGATCGGCGCGGGCGGCCTCGGCTGCCCGGCGGCGCTCTACCTCGCCGCGGCGGGCGTGGGCACGCTCGGCGTGGTCGACTTCGACGTCGTCGACGAGTCGAACCTGCAGCGGCAGGTGCTCCACCCCACCGACCGCGTCGGCACCTCGAAGGTCGAGTCGGCCCGGCGCACGCTCCTGGCGCAGAACCCCGGGATCACCGTCGCGCCGCACGAGGAGCGGATCACGTCGGAGAACGTCGAGCGCCTCCTCGGCGCCTACGACCTCGTGATCGACGGCTCGGACAACTTCGCCACCCGCTACCTGATCAACGACGCCTGCGTCCTGCAGCGGAAGGCCTGCGTGCACGGGAGCATCTACCGCTTCGAGGGCCAGGTGACGGTGTTCGACCCGGCGCGCGGCGGCCCCTGCTACCGCTGCCTCTACCCCGAGCCGCCGCCGCCGGAGCTGGCGCCCTCGTGCGCCGACGCGGGCGTCCTGGGCGTCCTGCCGGGCGTGGTCGGCGTGCTCGAGGCGGTCGAGGCGATCAAGCTCATCCTCGGCGAGGGCGAGCCGCTCACCGGGCGGCTCCTCACCTACGACGCGCTGGGCGCGCGCTTCCGCGAGCTCCGGCTGCGGCGCGACCCGTCGTGCGCCTACTGCGCCTCGCTCGACGGGGCGCCCTTCCCCGGCTTCGTCGACTACGAGGTCTTCTGCGCGTCGGCCGGCGGAGACGCGTGAGCGCCGCGCAGGTCCCGGCCCGCTACCGCCCCTTCCTCGAGCGCTGCCCGGCCCTGGCCCTCGTCGGCGGCACGCGCCTCGTGCGCGTGCCCGACGAGGTCGTCTTCGCGCCCGACCACCTGCCCGGGTGCGAGGTGTGGGCCAAGGCCGAGTGGATGAACCCCGGCGGCTCGATCAAGGACCGGCCGGTCCTGCGCATGCTCCTCGAGGCGGAGCTCGCGGGCGAGCTGCGCCCGGGGCGCGCGATCCTCGACTCGTCGTCGGGCAACGCCGGGATCGCCTACGCGATGCTCGGCGCCATGCTCGGGCGCGAGGTGCAGCTCGTCGTCCCCGGCAACGCCAGCCTCGAGCGCAAGCGGCGGATCCTGGCCCACGGCGCGCGGCTGCTCGAGACCGACCCGCTCGAGGGCTACGACGAGGCCCTGCGCACCTGCCACCGCCTGCACGAGGAGCACCCCGACCGCTACTGGCTCTCCGACCAGTACTCGAACGAGCACAACTGGCGCGCCCACTACGAGACGACGGCGGCGGAGCTGCTCGAGCAGACCGGCGGCCGGCTGACGCACTTCGTGGCCGGGATCGGCACCGGCGGCACGATCACGGGGGTGGGCCGGCGGCTCAAGGAGCACGACCCGAAGATCCGGGTCGTCGCCGTGATCCCCGACCCGTTCCCCGGGATCGAGGGGCTCAAGCCGCTCGACCGCCCGGAGGACATCCGGCCGAAGATCCTCGACGACTCGGTGATCGACGAGCGCGTGCGCGTCGGGATCGAGGACGCCTTCGACTACTGCCACCGCCTGGCCCGCCGCGGCCTGTTCGTCGGCCAGTCGTCGGGCGCCGTGCTCAGGGCGATCCACGAGGTCGCCCGGCGCGAGCGGCGCGGGCGCTTCGTGACCGTGTTCGCCGACCTCGGCGAGCGCTACTTCAGCACGGGGCTCTGGGACGGGTAGGGCGCCCCTCAGCGGACCTGGTAGAGGCCGGTCGCCGGGTCGCGCTCGAGCCGCCCGGCGTTCTCGTCCAGCCAGGCGGCGAGCCGCGCGTCGAGGGCGTCGAGGGACACGAGGCCGACCGGCGGCGCCTCGTGCCAGTCGGCCGCCCACTCGACCGTCCGCTCGAAGGCCGCCGGGTCCTCGAGCGCGAGCTCCGGGATCGCCGCCGCCGCGACGAGCTGGGCGAGGACGCGGTCCGCGAGGAGCTCGGAGTCGAGGAGGGCGCGCAGCCCGTGGACCGTCGCGGGCTGCCCGAGCAGGAACAGGAGGGCCTCGCGGCACCGCCGCTGGTCGGGCGGGCCGTCCAGGGCGAGGAGGCCCTCGACCCAGCCCTCGCACGCCGCGCGGTCACCCGCGCGGAGGCGCTCCGTGATCGTGCGCACGAGGACGAAGGGCACCCTGGCGTGCACGCGGGGGTTCCGCCGGCAGCGCAGGAGCGGGCCCGGGCGGACGCTGCTCCGCACGCGGGCGCGCGTGTGGTCGTGGAGCACGGAGCCGGGCAGGAGGTCCTGGAAGGTCCAGAGGTCGGCGAGCGCGTCCGTGCCGCGGAGCGCGCCCCCCGCGTGGTGGACGAGCAGCGCGGCGCGGTCGAAGCGCGGCTCGTCCTCGTCCTCGCCCCACACGTCGATCCACCTGGCCGCCAGCTCGCGCCCGACCTCCACGCGCAGCGCCGCCGGCATCCGGGCGAGCTCCCGGCCGAGCTCGGACGGGGGCAGGTGCGCGAGCCGCGCGAGGGTGGCGAGCGCGAGGGGCGTCGGGTCGCCAGGCGCGCGCTCATGGCGGGTCGAGAGCCCGCGCAGGCGCGGCGGGCTCGGGAGGGGCAGCGCGTCGCCGGTGAAGGGGGACCAGTCGTGTCCGTCGACCTGCGTCCAGGTCGCGCCGTCCCAGGTCCACATGTCGTCGAGGAGGGGGCCCCCCCTCACCCCGCCGGCGCACACGACCACCTGCCGCGCGGGGTCCCAGGCCAGGCCGTGGTGCGAGCGGGCCGGCGGCTCGACCGCGGCGCTCACGCGCGCCCAGTCGCCGCCGTCCCACTCCCAGGTGTCGCCGAGCGGCTCGCGGACCTCACGGGACCGGTAGAACCGCCGCAGGTGCTCCCCGCCGTGGAGGACCACGCGCCGCCGGCGGGCGTCGTAGGCCAGGGCGTGCGCCCACCGCGAGGGCGGCCACTCGAGCGGCTCGCGCGGGGTCCACGTCCGACCGTCCCAGGTCCACGTGTCGCGGAGGTGCTCGCGCGCCCGGCGGTCGCCCGTCCGGCCGCCGAAGAGGACGACCTCGCGGCGCGCGGCGTCGTAGGCCATCGCGTGCCCGAAGCGCGCCGGCGGCGCCGCGGGCGGCGCGAGCCGCTCCCAGCGCGCGCCGTCCCAGACCCACGTGTCGCCCAGGGGCGCCTCGCTGGCGCCCTGCCCGCCGAAGAGCACGACCACGTCTCGCGTCGCGTCGTAGGCCAGCGCGGCGTGGTCGCGCGGCGCCGGCGCCGGGGCCGCCGCCCGCTCGGTCCAGCCCGACCCGTCCCACTCCCAGGTGTCGCCGAGCGGGTCGTTCCAGAGGCGGCCGCCGAAGAGCACGACGCGCCGGCGGTGCGTGTCCCAGGCCAGGGCCGGGGCGCAGCGGAGGAGGGCCCCGGGGACGTCGTGGTGGCGCCACTCCGCGCCGCGCCACTCGAGCATGCCCGGCGCCAGGTCGCGGACGCAGCCCTCCTGCGAGTGGCCGCCGAGGAGCAGGACGCCCGTGGTGCACGAGACGAGGCCGTGCCTCTCGCGGCCGGCGGGGCCTGTCGGGTAGGGGAGCTCCTCCCGGGCCGGCGCCGGCACCGCGGCCGGCGCCGCGCCGGGCGCGTCTGCGGGCGAGGCCTCGGCCTCGGCGTCGCCGGGGTCGGCCTCGGCCTCGGCGTCGGCCACCTGCGCCTGCGGTGGCGTCGGCGCGGCGAGGCGGCCCGGCGCGGCCACCCGGGGGGGCGGCGGCGGCGCGTCGGCGACGGCGCAGGCGGCGACCGCGACGACGGCCGCGGCGAGCGTCGGCCGCACGGAGAGACGGCGTGGCACGACCATCCCCTGGACTGTAGCGCCGCCGCGCGGCGGCCGCCTGCTACCCTCCTCCTGCCATGCTCCGCGCGCGAACGCCGGCCGCCGTCCACCTCCGCTGCCCCTGGTGCCAGGGGGAGGGGGGCCAGGAGCCCTGGGTCCGCTGCGAGCGCGACGCCACGCCGATCCACGCGGCCTGCCTGGCCGAGTTCGGCGTCTGCCCGATCTGCCGCGAGCCGGTGCCGGAGGCGTCGCAGGCCGCGCCGGAGGGCGGGCGGCCCACGCTGCGCATCGCGCCCCCGGGGCGCACCGAGGTCGCGGCCCCGCCGCCGGTCGTCGCCGCCTGGGCGGCCGCCCTCCGCGACGACTACCGGAGCCTCCTCGCCCGCGGGCCCGCGCTGGCGACGTGGACCGCGTGCACGGCCCTCGCGGTCGGCGCCCTCGCGCTCGCCTCGGGGTGGCTCGCGACGGTCGCGCTGGCGCTCTCGGCGGCGGCCGCCGCGGCCGTGCACGCGGGGACGGGTCGGCCGCGCGTGGCGGCGCTGCTGCCCGTCGATGCGCCGGCCTCGGCCGAGCTGCGCGCGCTGGCCGCGGCGATCGTCGAGGGCGACCGGGAGGCCCTGCGCGCGAGCGACCGGCGCGCCCGCGCCGCGCGGACGGTCGCCGCGCTCCGCCGCCGCCTCGAGCGCCTCGAGGCCGACCGGCTCGACCACCACCGCCGCGCGCTCGAGCGCGAGACGCCGATCGAGGACGCGCAGCGCATCCGGGGGATCGGCGAGGGGATCACGTCGGCCCTCCGCGCCCACGGCGTGAGCAGCCTCGCCGACCTGCTGCGCCGCCGCTCCCTCCAGGCCGTCCCGCTCATCGGCCCCAGGCGCGCGGCGCTCCTCGCCACGTGGGCCGACGACCGGACGGCGGCGATCGGGCGCCTCGTCCGCGGGGGGCCCTTCGCGGGCCGGGCCGACCTCGACCGCCGCTTCGACGCCGCCGCGCTCGAGCCGGTCCGGCGCGAGGCGGCGCACGCGACGGCCGAGGCGGACCAGGCCCTCGCGGGGCTCGTCGCCTGGGCGGCGGCGCGGCCCGCGCTGCGGGAGCGCCTCGCGCGCGCCCTCGCGCGGGCCGACGTGGACTGACCGCGGTCGCGGCGCGCCAGGGCGGCCCGGCGCGCGCGGGCGCGTCAGCGCGGCCGCAGCCGCCGCGCGAGGAGCTGCTCGGCGACGCCCCGCGCGACGCGCGCGGCGCCGTCGTCGCCGGCGACCATGCGGTTCGTCGTCGCGCCCTGCATGAGGAGGACCCACTCGCGCGCGAGCGCCGCCGGGTCGTCGACGCCGGCGGCCGACGCCATGCGCGCGAACTCCTCCTCGGCGAAGCCGTGGAAGCGCGCGGCGACCCGGTGCACGGGGTCGTTCGGGGAGGGGAACTCGGCGCAGGCGAGGATGAACAGGCAGCCCCGGTACTCGGTCGCGTTGAACCACTCGTCGAGCACGTCGAAGGCGGCGAGGAGCATCGCCTTCGGGTCGTAGCCGGCGCGCGCCTGCACGGCGCGCTTGAACGCGTCGGACTCCCAGGCGTCCTGCAGGCGGATCGCCTCGAGCACGAGCGCGTCCTTGCTCTCGAAGTGGTTGTAGAAGGTCGTCTTCGTCACGCCGACCTCGGCCAGGAGCCGGTCGAGGCCGACGGCGTGGAAGCCGTGCGTCTTGAACAGCTCGAGGGCGTGGAACAGGAGCCGCTCGCGCGTGTCGCGCGGCGTCGCGCCGCCGCCGAAGAGGTGGGCCACGGTCGGGGTCGGGTCGCTCATCTCGCCGCTCCAGGCCGACTCCGGCCGCTTGACCCCGAGTCAACCAGACCCTGACCGGGAGTCAACGCCCCCTGGACCTGGAGTGAGTCCTGGCGCGCGCCGCGGCGCACTACCCTCCATGCATGGAGGCGACGATGATCACGACGACGACGGCGGAGCGCACCGAGGCCCTGACGAACCACCTGCTCGAGGCGGCCTCGAGCGCGTTCGCGCTCTTCTCGATCCACCTGGGCGACCAGCTGGGCTACTACCGGCACCTGGCGGCGGCCGGCGCGCTCGACCCGCGCGAGCTCGCGCGCCTGAGCGGCGCGCACGAGCGCTACGCGCGCGAGTGGCTCGAGCACCAGGCCGTGGTCGGCCTGCTGGAGGTCGAGGACGAGGACGCGCCGGCGCAGGAGCGGCGCTACGCCCTGCCGCCCGGCCACGCGGCGGTCCTCGCCGACGAGGACAGCCTCGACTTCCTCGCGCCGCTGGCGCAGCTCGTCGCCGGGGCGGTCAGCCCGCTGCCGCTGGTCGTGCGGGCCCACCGCGCCGGGACGGGGGTCCCCTTCGCCGAGTACGGCCGCGCCCTGCGCGAGGGGCAGGGACGCATGAACCGGGCCATGCTCCTGCAGCTCCTCGGCCGCGAGTGGCTCCCGTCGATCCCCGAGCTCCACCGCCGCCTGGCCGCGGAGGGCGCGCGCGCGGCCGACTTCGGCTGCGGGCACGGGTGGTCGAGCATCGGGCTGGCCCGGGCCTAC
Organism: Planctomycetota bacterium; assembly: GCA_023954375.1. Taxonomy (GTDB): domain Bacteria; phylum Planctomycetota; class J058; order J058; family J058; genus JAMLIC01. Next base: position 115,212 of record JAMLIC010000015.1, on the reverse strand, counting down.
CCCGCCCTGCGGGTCGATGGGTTCGACCTCGACGGGCCGTCGATCGACGAGGCGCGCGCCCACGCGGCGCGCCACGGCGTCGCCGACCGCGTGCGCTTCGAGCGGCGCGACGTCGCCGACCCGGCCCTCGGCGGCCGCTACGACCTCGTGTTCGCCTGCGAGGTGCTGCACGACCTCGGCGACCCGGTCGGGGCCCTCCGCGTCGCGCGCGGGCTCCTGCGCCCGGGCGGCGAGGTCCTGATCATGGACGAGCGCGCGGGCGAGCGCTTCCGCGCCCGCTGCGGCGTCTGGGAGCGCGTGCTCTACGGCTTCTCGGTCCACCACTGCCTGCCGTCGTGCCTCGCCGACGGCGACGCCGGCACCGGCACCGTCATGCGGCCGGAGGTCGTGCGCCGCTACGCGCGGGCGGCCGGCTTCGGCCGGGTGGAGCTGGCGCCGATCGAGCACCCGTTCTTCAGCTTCTACCGCCTCATCCCCTGACGGCCCCGGGGTCACGTGGTCGTGACGACGTGACGCGGCGCACCGGGGCTCCGCGGCTTACGTTGGCCTCCCGCTCGCTACAGGCGCCGCCGCGGAGGTGCCATGGTGTTCGAGGTGTCGAGGGCGAGTCGCGAGCAGGAGCGCACGCGGCTGGGGGCGCTGGCGGTGGAGCGGGGGCTGCTCTCCCCGGTCGAGCTGGAGGCGCTGCTCGAGCGCGCCCGCGCCGACGGGCGGCGCGGGAGCCCCGCGCGGCTGGGGGAGCTGCTCGTGCGGGAGCGCTACGTCACGGCGCCGCTCCTGCGCGAGCTCCTGGGCGAGCAGCGGCGGCGCCGCGCCCGCCGGGCCTCGGCCGGCCCGCCGGCGGAGGCGGTCGCGGCGACGGCGCAGCTCGCCCAGTACCTCGCCCGCCTGCGCGCGGCCGGCGGGCGCGAGCTCCTGCTCATGACGGGCCGGGCGCCCGCCGTGCGCGCCCCCGACGCGCTCACCCCGCTGCCGGAGGCGCCGCTGACGTCTGCGCAGGTCGACGCCTTCGCCGCCGAGGTCTTCGACGCGGCGGCGCGCGAGCGCGCCAGCGGCGGCGCGTCGGTCGTGACGAGCGGCGAGTGGGCCGGCGGCCGCTACCGGGCGTTCCTCGGCCGCTCCGAGCAGGGGACCTCGCTCTCGCTGCGGCCGATCGGCCTCGACCCCGCGGGCGAGCCGATCGGGCTCCCGGCGGCCGTCGCGCCGCTCGCCGACCTCCGCCGCGGGCTCGTCGTCGTCGCCGGGACCTCGGCGGTCCACCGGGCGGCCGTGCTCGCCCGGCTCGTGGACCGCATGAACGAGCGCTCGCGCCGGCACATCATCACGATCGACCGCGAGCTCACCTACGAGCACCGGAGCCGCGCCTCCCTGGTGGCGCAGCGCGAGGTCGGGGCGCACACCGCCTCCTACGAGCGCGCGCTGCGCGCGTCGCTGCGCGAGGACCCGGACGTCCTCGCGATCGGCGAGCTGCAGGGCGCCGACGCGATCGCGACGGCGCTGCTCTCGGCCGAGACCGGCCACCTCGTCGTCTGCTCGCTCCACGCCGCGACGCCGGCGCAGGCGCTGCGGCGCCTGATCGACGTGCAGGGCGCCGGGCAGCGGGCGCTGGTGCGGGCCACGCTCGCCAACACGCTCCAGGCGGTCGTCGTCCTGCACGTGGTCGGCGCGCGCGGCGGCGCCCGCCACCTGGTCGCCGACGTGCTGCCGGGGACGACGGCGATCACGCGCATGATCCGGGAGGACCGCCTGCACATGGTCGACGCGGCGGGGCCGACCCAGCCCGGGGCGGCGCTGCGCGACGTGGAGCTGCGCCGGCTGTTCGGCGAGGGGCGGGTGCCGCGGCTGGCGGCGCTCGAGGCGGCCGCCGACCCGGCCTGCCTGGAGGGGGTCACGGTCCGCCGGCGCGCCGGCGACGAGGACGAGGACGAGAACGGGGGGCGGCGGTGAGCGAGGCGAGCACGATGGACGTCGGCGGGGCGGCGCGCGTCGCCATCGCTCCGCTCCTGGGGCGGGCGGTGGCCGCCGGGGCGTCGGACCTGCACGTCATGGCCGGGGAGCGGCCGCGGCTGCGCGTCCACGGCGAGGTCGAGCCGATCGAGGGGGTCGGGCCGACGAGCGCCGAGGACGTGGAGCGCCTCCTCGCCGAGGTCCTCCCGGCGCACCTGCCCGCGGACGGGGCCGAGCTGGACTTCAGCCACACCGACGCGGAGGGGCGGCGCTACCGCGTGAGCGCCTTCCGCGAGCGCCGCGGCCGGGCCCTGGCCTTCCGCGTGCTCGAGGGGCGCCCGCCGGGGCTCGACGACCTGGCGCTGCCGCGCGACATCCTGCGGACGATCTACGCGCCGGGCGGGCTCGTGCTCTTCGCCGGCCACGCGGGCGCCGGCAAGACGACCACCCTCGCCGCGGTGCTGCAGGCCTTCTGCGAGCGCCGCACGGCCCGGCTGATCACGCTCGAGGACCCGATCGAGTACCGCCTGGCGCCGGGCCTCGCCTACGTGGAGCAGCGCGAGGTCGGCAACCACTGCGGGACCTTCGCCGAGGGCCTCGCCCAGGCGACCTGTGCCCAGCCCGACGCCATCGCGCTGGGTGAGCTGCGCGACCTCGAGACGATCCGGCTGGCCCTCGAGGCCGCGGAGACCGGGGTGCTCGTGTTCGCGACCGTCCACGCCTACGACGCCACGCGCACGATCGGCCGGGTCGTCGACGCGTTCGACGTCGAGGAGCGCCAGCCGGTGCGCGCGGCGCTGGCCGCGACGCTGCGCATGATCGTCGCCCAGACCCTGCTGCGTCGCCGCGGCGGGCGCGGGCGGGTGCCGGCCGTCGAGGTGGTGCACGGCTGCGCCTCGCTGTCGACGTTGATCCGCGAGGGCAAGGAGCACGAGCTGGCCACCATCATCGACTCGAGCCAGGCGCGCGGCATGCGCGCCCTCGACGACGCGCTGGTGGAGCTCGTGCGCGCGGGCAAGGTCCTGCGCGACGACGCCATCGCCGCCGCCGTCCGGCCGGAGCAGGTCGCGCGGCTGACGGGCTGACGCGCGGTGGACCCGACCCAGCAGCGCAACTGCAAGCTCGCGCAGCGGCTCGTGGCGGCGGGCGGCCTGACCCCGGAGGAGGCCGCCGCCGCCGTCCAGGAGGCGGAGGGCCGCGGGCTCGGCCTCTGCGACCTCCTGTGCGAGCGCGCCGGGGCCGTCGTCGAGCGGCCCGTGTGGGAGCGCATCGCGGCCCAGCGCCACCTGACGCTCTCCACCTCGGACGAGCTGACCGAGCTCCTCGACCCCGCCCTGGCGGCGAGCTTCCCGCGGCGCTTCCTCGAGCACCACCGCATCCTCCCCGTCGCGCGGCGCGGGCAGGAGGTCGTCGTCGCCACCTGCGACCCGGACGCCGAGGTGCCCGAGATCGCCAACCTCCTCGGCGGACGCCGCGTCGACCTGCGCCTGCTCACCCCGATCGACTTCCGGCGCCTGCGCATGTCCCTCGACCTGATCGAGCGGCGCAAGGAGCGAGCGGCGGCCCGGTCGGACGCCCCGCGCGACCTGCTGGCCCGCGAGGAGGGCATGGCGGAGCTCATCACGCTGTTCGAGGCGATCCTCGTCGACGCGATCTCCGCCCGCGCGAGCGACGTGCACCTCGAGCGCTACGGCGACCGGGTGCGCCTGCGGCTGAGGGTCGACGGCGACCTGCGCGACCTGCGCCACCTCAAGATCGGGCCCGAGCAGCTGATCGGCCTGGTCAACGTCATCAAGGTCCAGGCGAACCTCGACATCGCCGAGCGGCGCGTGCCGCAGGGCGGCAGGACGACGGTCCGCGCGGGCAACCGCGTGTTCGACCTGCGCGTGCAGACGCAGCCGTCGCTCCACGGCGAGCACGTCGTCATCCGCCTCCTGCCGCAGGACACGAAGCTCCTGACGATCGAGCAGCTGGGGTTTCCGGAGGGGCCCGGGCGCGCCTACCGGCGCCTCCTCGACAGCCCGTCGGGCCTCGTGCTGGTCGTCGGGCCGACCGGGTCGGGCAAGTCGACGACGCTCTACGCCGGGCTGCAGGTGCTCGCGCGCGACGCGACGCGCAAGGTGCTGACGATCGAGGACCCGATCGAGTACGCCCTCGACGACGTGCAGCAGTCGCAGGTGCGCCCGGAGCTCGGCTTCGTCTTCGCGAGCGCCATGCGCAGCTTCGTGCGCGAGGACCCCGACGTCATCCTCGTCGGCGAGATCCGCGACCCCGAGACGGCGCTCGAGGCGCTCCGCGCCTCCCAGACCGGCCACCTCGTGCTGTCGACGCTCCACTGCAACGACGCGGTCGACGCCGTGCAGCGCCTGATCGACCTCGGCATGCACCCGAACTCGATCGCCAGCGAGGTGCTGGCCGTGTTCGCCCAGCGGCTCGCCAAGCGCATCTGCCCCGACTGCCGCGCGCCCGCCGGCCCCCCGACGGGCGACCTGGCCCTGGAGGTCTTCCCCGGCGGCCCGCCGGCGGGGCTCGAGACCTGGCGCGGCCGCGGCTGCTCGCGGTGCGCCGGCGCCGGCAGCTACGGGCGCATCGCCGCCGTCGAGTTCCTGCCCGCCAGCCCCGCCTTCCGCGGCGCCGTCTCGCGCCGCTGCTCGGTCGACGAGCTGCGCGGCGTGGCGCTGGACGCCGGGCTCCTGCCCATGCGCGAGCACGCGCTCGACCTGATCGCCGCCGGGACGATCGCCTTCGAGGAGCTGCGCATGCTGCTCCCGCCGGAGCGCCTGGCGCCGGAGCACGGGCGGCGCCTCGCCGCTCGAGCGGGGTCCGTCGCGCCGTCATGACGCCGTCACACCGGCGCGCCTGCCGCCCGCGGCCGCCGAAGGGCTTGCGTCGGCCGGACGCGCAGTACGCTGCGCAGGCCGAGGCGCTGGCTCGCGAGCATCAGGCCGCCTCCGAGACGGCGGGGCGGCAGCTCGACCTCCTGCTGGCCCGGCCGGACTTCGAGGGGCTCCTCGGCCCTCCGCTGGCCTTCCACGTGCACCACCCCACCAGGTCCGGCACCCTGCCGCCGGCCGCGAGCGAGTTCTTCCCCCTCGCGGCGAACGACCCCGCGACGCCCGCCGACGAGTCGGACATGGCCGGACGCGTGGTCACGCGGCGCGACCCGGACGGCGACGGGAGCACGGGGCTGATCGAGGTGCGCGTGACCGTCGCCTGGCGCGCCCTCGACCGCTCGGACCAGCGCGTGGACCTGGTCACCCGGAGGGCCCGATGAGCCGTCGCGGACACACGCTGCTCGAGGTGGTGATCGCGTCGGCGGCCGTCGCCGCGCTCGCCCTGGCGGTGGCGAGCCTCTCGCTCGCCCTGCGCCGCTCGTACGTCGAGTCGACCATCCGGGTCGACATGGACGAGGACGCGCGCCGCGTGCTCACGGCGCTGCGCCGCGAGCTGCGGCAGAGCGGCTACGGGCTGGACGGCGCCCCCATGCTCGCCGTGCCCTCGCCCGCGGAGGTCACGTTCCGTACGCGCACCGGCCTCGACACCTGGTCGGAGCAGGTGACCTACCGGCGGGTCACCGACACGCCGCTGAGCGGCGGCGTCCCGCGCTGGCGGCTCGTGCGCCTCGTGGGGCCGGCGGCGACGCCGGTCGCGACGACCGAGGTGGCGCGCGGCATCGGCGACCTGTCGTTCACGCTCCCGGCGGGCGGGGCCACGGTCCTGGTCCGGCTCGAGCTCGTGCGCGCGAACCCGACCTGGCCGGGGGCGTCGCCGCCCCCCCCGCTCCGGCAGGTCTACGAGGACCAGGTCGAGCTGCTGAACCGTCCGCGCTCGCCCTGGGGGTCGTGACGTGACGGTCGGGGCCGCCGCGCTCCTGCTCCTCCTGGCCCTCGACCTCGCCTCGGTCGACGAGGCGCTCCTGGCGCTCGAGCGGGGGGAGCGCCTCGAGGGGCGCGTCACGCCCGACGCCGCCCTGACGGCGGCGGCGCGGATCGGCCCCTTCACCTCGCCGGCCGAGGTCACCGCCCTGGCCCGCGTCGCGCGCGCCGGCGGCGCCGAGGCCGCGCTCGGGCGCGCGCTCGTCGACGCCGTGCGCGCGCTGGGACCCTCGGCGCCGGCGGCCGCCGGGGCGCTCGCCGGCGCCCAGGTCCATGAGCGCGACGCCGCCCTGGCCGCCGCTCCGGCCGACCTGCCGGCGGCCCTCCTCGAGCTCGCGGGCGGCGACGCGCCCTGCGACCCGGCCCTCGCCCTCCTGGCGCGCGTCGCCACCCCCGAGGAGCTCGCCGCGGCGGTCCAGCGCTGGGCGACCGCCGACGAGCCGGCGCTCGCCGCGGGCCTGCTCCGGCACGTCGGCGCGGCGCGGCGCCCCGCGGCGACGCTGTCGCTCCTGTCGCTCGTGGAGGTCGGCCCCGAGCTGGTCGGCCCGCTGGGCGACGCGCTGGCGGCGCTGGTCGCGCGCGACGACGGCGCGGCCGCCGAGGCGGTCGCGCGCGCGGCGCGCGGCGTCCGGGGCCCCGGCGGGGCGCTCCTCCGCAGCCTGGGGGCGGTCGGTCCGGCGCGCCACGAGGCCGCGTCGGCCCTGGTGGTGGAGGCCCTGGACGAGCTGGAGGCGGGCGACGACGACCTGGCCCTGTCGGCGGCGATCACGGCGGCGGGCGAGCTGCTCCTGCCGCGCGTGCTGCCGGCGCTCCCCGGCCTCGCCGCCGACCAGGGCCGCGCCCGCGTCGTCCGCCGCGCCGCGGTCGAGGCGCTGGTCCACGTGGGCTACCGCGACGCGCCGACGATCGAGCTCCTGATCGGGCTCCTGCGCGACCCCGACGCGGTCGTCGCCGCCGAGGCCCACCGCACGCTCCTGCGCAAGGCGGGCGTCCGGCTCGATGCGCGGCCCGACCTGTGGGAGGCGTGGCGCCGCTCGAGGCCGCTGCCGGAGCACGCCCCGGAGGACGACGAGACGCGCCTGCTCCGCGAGCGCGCGCTGCGCGACCGCCTGCGCGAGTAGCGGTCTCCGACGACCCTTCGAGGGCCGGGGGACGCATGGGCGGAGAGGGATTCGAACCCCCGACCCCATCCTTGTAAGTTCGCCCAGCGGTAGCGCTCAACCGGCGTCGCCGCATGCTCCCGACGCGCCTCGAGCGCGGGAGGCGAGCGCCTGCGCGCCCGCCGACGGATGCTCTTCCTCCCCGGGCGCGAGGCTCTTCGCTCAGCGCGACCCCGTCGTCGCGCGCGTGGCCGCGTGGGCCGACCAGGACCCCGCGGCGATGCGGCGCCTGCTCGCCGACGCCGAGCTCCGGGCGCAGGTGCTCGCCGCGCTCGACGTCGCCGCGCCGGCCGAGCGCGACCGCGCCGAGGCCTCGCGCGCCCAGGCCTGACGCCCTAGGTGTCGGTGGCCTGCGCGAAAAGGAACAGGCCCGGTCGCAGCACCGGGCCTGTTCCGCGTTCATCGAGGTGTTCACCACGGGGGGTCAACCCATGGCGACGAAGACGGTAGCAGAGGGCTCCGACAAGCGCGAGAGCGCGCGGAAGCCGAGGCCGCCAGCGACGAAGAAGAAGACCCGCGACGAGAGCGCGTCGATCCGCCAGAGGAAGCTGAAGGCATGGCGTGAGGACGGCGGGCTCGCCGAGTTGCGCAAGAAGGCGGCGGAGAAGGCGGAGGCGAAGAACCCGCACTTCCGCTACGCCTGGGAACTGTTCGTGAAGTCGATGGAGGGTCCGGCGGATCCCACGACGCGCCACGTGCTCCTCACGCTCTCGGACCACTTCCACAGCGGAAAGGTCGAGGCCTACCCGTCAGTCGCGCTCCTGTGCGAGGAGAGTTCCCGGAGCAATGGGTCGGTCGAGGCCCACCTGAAGCGCGGGGAGGAGGGGGGCTGGATCGTGAAGGTCCGGCGCCACAAGAAGGTCGGTCCGTGGGTGTGGCGCCTCGCGCTCCCGGAGCCGCTCCATGCCCTCCTCCCGGAGGTCTTCAAGGCGCAGATCCGGCCGACCCGTTCCCCAAAGATTGGGGAACCCGTTCCCCAAAGATTGGGGAGGGGTTCCCCAAAGATTGGGGAGGAACGCTTCGCTAGTTCGCTGCGGGAGGAAAGCGCGGAGGCGCCTCGCGCGACCGGTAGCCCTGGGGGCTCATGCCGCCCCCAGACCCCGGCTAGCCTCGCTTCGCTCGGCGTTATGGTTCCTCTTGCTGACGTTCAAGCTCACACACCAACGTCCGACGAAGTCGGACAGCGGGGGCCTGGGGGGCTGCTCAGCCCCCCAGCGACCTCGAGCGGCCCAGCCCGAGCCGAGTCGCCTGACGCAGGCCCGCTCGTCGTCGAGCAGGCGGAGCGGCGAGCGTCCGTGCCTGACGCCTCGAGGGCGGTCCAAGGCGCCCACGTTCGCAGCGGGCTTCGTGGCAAGGAAGCTCCGGCAACGACCTCGCGCGACCACCCGCCGGCGGGTGCCCCGAAGCCGAAGCGCCTGACCCCAGCGCGCGCGGCCTACGACGCCGCCGCCTGCTTCGCCGGTCGACCCGCGGACTCATCGACGGCTCGACTGGCTCGCCCGGGAGAGCAGACCGGGCGCTCGCCGGCGGAGGCGATGTCCGACGACCTCCCGGAGCTGTGGCCGAAGTTCCACCGCGAGGCGATCGAGGAGACCGCTGACGAGCTCGAACTGCCGTTCGACCAGGTCGCGCGCGGGATCGTCTCCATGGCGGAAGAGGCGCAGGCGTTCATCAAGAAGAGGCGCGGCGGGCGGGGCAACCGCTTCGACGTCGCCCACGAGCGCTACAGGCAGAGGGTCGAAGCGAACCGAGAGGAGGCCACGGCGTGAAGAAGTCGACGCTCACCGTGCACGACCAGGGCTACGTCTCCCGCTGGCAGCTCGAGGCGGCCCTGCGCGACGAGGACGTGCTGCCCGGGCTCCTGCGCGTGCTCGAGGGCGGGCGCGACGCCGAGCCCGAGCTGCACCGGGTCGCGCCGTTGTTCTTCGCGCGGCCGGAGAAGCCGGCGCCGACGCAGGCCGAGCGCATGCTCGCCGTGTTCAAGGCGCGGCACCGACGCGGCCGCGCTGCCCTCGCCGACCTCGCCGCCGAGCGCCGGAACCCGCTCGAGGCCTGACCCCCCCGCCCCCGACCCGGCGTGCACCGCGTGCGCGGCGTGGCGCAAGTCGCGCAACGTCGTCGCCGGCGCTCGCCCTCCCCTCCCTCGTCGTCGACGCCGTGGCCCGCTGGCTCGCCCTCGAGGGCGCCGCTCGCCTCGGTGCGACGAAGCGCGGGGGGACCACCCTGGCACCCCTGGCCGGGACGGGAGCCTGCCGTCGTAAGTCCGAAAGTCAGCCTGAGCGACTTTCAGACTTACGCGCGCCGGAGGCCGTCATAAGTCCCAAAGTCGCGAGCGTAAGTCTATAGGAATCGGTGGGTTTTCGACGCGAAAATACTAGGGGTTACGACAACTGGCCCGTATCGTCCTCGCGTATGCCGGTGTGAATACTGCGGTTATGGCGGTGTCCGGAGAATCGCGACGAAAATGGCGCCGCGGAACGGCTGGCCTAGGCGCGTGGGCCACACGGGGCGTTCTGCCCCGTCCGGCCTGTCGGCGTCGGTGTGTCCGGCGGCGCGGCGGCGCGGCGGCTACGTCGGCCGGACGGGAACGCGCCAGCGGTGGCCGCAGCCGCGACACCAGAGCCGGGCGATCGAGCTCGAGCGCCAGGCGAGCAGGACCGCGCGACGGCGGCCGACGCGCGTGAGGCCGCACGCGGGGCACGTGACGAGCGGCGGTGGCGTGTAGGCGGCGCTCACGTCGAGGAACGTAGCGCAGCACGCTGACACGTCGAGTCGCATTCCGTGGCGCCGCGCGCACTTCTTGCTTCTGAGGCGAGAGGCGCGACCTGTCGGCTCGGCGCGCGTAGCCTCGGGCGTGGAGGTGAGCGATGCGCACGGTGGGGCTGAGGCTGAACGACGAGGACCACGCGCGGCTGCGGCAGCTGGCCGAGTCGCTCGCGCTCCCCGAGGGCTCGCTGGCGCGCCTGCTCGTGCGCCACGCGCTGGGGCAGGTGCAGGAGCGCGGGCTGGCCGCGCTGCAGGGGGCGACCGCGCGATGAGCATCAACCTGGGCTGGGGCGCTCCGGCGCCCGCCGCGCCGGCGCTCGTCGACGAGGTCGAGGCGCTCGCCGACGAGCGGCGCGCGACCGCGGCGCGCGACCAGGCCGAGCGCGACGCCGCGGCGCAGGAGGCCTACGCCGGCCTGCTCCTCGCGCTGGCCCGCGGGCGGTCGCCCCGCCTCTCGCCCGAGGAGGTCACCGCGCTGATCGCCGCCGCGGGGCGGACCGACCGCCACCTGCGCGAGGACCTCGCCCGCGTCGCCGGCCTCCTCGCCCAGGCCTCGCCGGACGGGCTCGCCATGGCGCAGGCCCGCGCGGTGGTCGAGGCGCGCCGGGCGGTGGTCGCCTGGCGCGAGGCGATCGAGGCCCAGGCGAAGGTCGTGCGCGCGGCCGAGCGGGCCGAGGCCGCGGCGCTGAGTGCGAGGAACGCGGCGGCCGAGCGGCTCGAGCAGCTGCGCTCGTCGGCGGTGGACCGGCGCCTGCTCCCCGAGGACGCGCGCGCGGCGGCTCACGCGGCGCTCGTCGCGTGGGAGGGCGCGAGCCGGCGGCTGGCGCTGCGGCTGCAGCTCGAGGCGCTCGACGTCTCCGATCGTGACGAGGCGCGGAGGCTGCTCGGCGCCGAGGCTCCGGCCGTGGCCGCGCGCCCGGTGGAGGACCTGCGCGCCGAGGAGGAGCGGGCGGCCGACGCCTACCTCGCCGCGCAGGGCAAGGCGCTCGCGCGGGCTGGCGAGGTCGGGCTCACGCGGTGGCTGTCGGAGGAGGGGCGATGACGTTCGTCAGCTACAGCGCGGGGTGGGGGTGCATCGGGGGCGGCGCGCCGGTGCCTCCGCCGTCCCCCGCGGCGGTCGAGAAGCAGCGCGCCGAGCTGCGCGCGCTCGGCCTCCTGCCCGACCGCGACCTCGACGAGCAGGGCCGCGGGCGGTGGGCCGCGGGCCGGGTGCGCGCCGCGACCCCCGACGCTCCGGTCGGGGCGCCGGCGTCGCTCGCCCGGCTGACGGCCGAGGACCGCGAGTCCCTCGCCAGGGCGTTCGAGGTCGCGACGGGCCGGCGGCTGACGTTCGCGGGCCGCGCGCCCGACCAGGCCCGGCGGGAGCTCGAGGCCATGAGCCCGGAGCGGCGCGCGGCGCTCGATGCCCGGCTCGCGCGTCTCGAGCGGAGCGAGGCCGAGGGCCAGCGGCGGGCGGCCGAGCGCGAGCAGCGGCGCGAGGAGCGCACGCGGCTTCTGTCGCTCGAGGTGGGCGTCGACGAGGACGGCGAGCCCGTGCAGCTGCGCGACGTGGTCGAGGGGCTGCTCAGCGACGACCGCGACGAGCGCGCGGACGCGGCGGACGACCTGACGAAGATCGAGGCCGGGGCGCTCGTCGCGCTCGGGCGGTTCCTGCGGGGCTACCCCGACAGGAACGTGCGCCCGGCCGTGCTCGACGCGGTCGCCTCCCGGTTCGGCCAGACGAGCGCGGTCTACCAGGCGATCGCCGGCGCCTGAGCGTGGTGCGCCTCTGGACCCCGCCTCCGCCCGAGCCCCGGCGCCGGCGCGCGCCGGCCGGGCCCCTCGTCGTGCGCTGCTTCGCTGAGGGATGCTTCGCCGACACCGACGTGCACACGAGGCCGGCCGAGTGCCCGGCGTGCGGCTCCGAGCGAGTCGCCGTCGAACGCGTCGACGCCCGCCGCCGCCGGCGCTGAACCCTGAGAGGAGCCTCACCGTGGACCTGCAGACGAGCCAAGACCCGCCCCCCGCGCCGCCGCGGTTCCCGCAGCCCGAGCCCACGCTCGAGCAGGTCGTGCGCGGGATCGTCCCGCGCGAGGGCGCGCCGCCCGCCGAGCAGGGCGCGGCCAAGATGATCCTGCTGCACGTGCTCCTGGCGGTCATGGAGGCGGGCGAGGTGCCCGAGCTGCACCGCGAGCCGGTCGAGGCGTTCCTCGCCGAGCCGTCGGACGAGACGGCCCGCGCCGCCCGCGAGCACGTCGAGAAGCACAAGCTCGAGCGGCGCAGCAACCAGGAGAAGGGCGCCCTCTACGGGTGCCTGGCCGTCGCGGCCGACACCGCGTCGGCGTGCGCGGGCTACGTGCTCGGCGCCGCCCAGGCCGCCGCGCGGCACATCGCCGGGCGCGACTGCGACGCCGAGGCGGAGGAGAAGGTGCTCGCCCTCGTCCGCGCCGAGCTCGTGGCGGCGAAGGCGCGCGCGAAGCGGGCGACGCGCTCGCGCTGACGAACCCCGGGGCGCGGCGCTCGTCCGCCGCGCCCCGCGCCCGGAGGTCGCATGGCCGGCAGCGGTCGCGAGCACGTCCTGAACATGCGCCTCGACCGCCTCGAGCGCGGCGAGAGCCTCACGCAGCAGGCGCTCAAGAGCCTGCGCGCGGTGAAGGAGAAGACCCCCGAGATCCGGAAGGAGATCGGGCGCCTCCGGAACAAGCTGCAGGAGACGCGTGCGCTCAAGAAGGCCGTGCTCGAGCGGCGCGACGCCGCGTCGTTCGTCGGCCGCGACGCGCGCCTGCAGGAGCTCGACAACGTCCGGCAGCTGTTCAAGGGGATCAACAAGGCGCGGTCGAAGATCGGCAGCTTCGGCGGCCTGCTCGCCGGCGGGAGCCTGTCGGCGCTCGGCGGCCTCGCCGGCCTCGTCGGCGGTCCGGCCGCGGCGGCCGTCGCCTCGGTCGTCCTGCCGATCGTGCAGACGGTCGTTCAGCGCGCCGAGGAGCGGCTGCAGCGGCGCATCGAGGCCTCGACGGCGAACACGCTGGCTCAGCTCCGCGAGCTCGCCTTCCAGGCCGACTACGCCAGGCGCTTCGCGGAGGACCCCGCGTTCAGGAAGCGGCAGGCCCGCCTCGCGTGGGAGCAGACCGTGCGGGACGAGGGGCTCGCGCGGCGCGGCGCGGCGAAGAGCGCCGACACGTTCGAGGCCGCCTGGTGAGCGGGACCCTGATCGCCTACCAGGGCTTCCGCGCGCAGAGCGCCGTCTTCCGCCGGACGCGCGGCTACGACTCCGACTTCTCGGAGGTCGTCTTCCCGGTCGAGTCGTTCCCGGCGGGCTTCGACTTCACGCCGCCGCAGATCGGCGGCCGGACCCTCCTGCCCGACCTCGTCGTGCCCGACCTCGGCGTGATCCGCGCCCGGACGTCGGCGGCCGCGCTGCCCGACTTCAGGGCGGCGAGGCGCCTCGACTTCGCCGGGACGCTGGTCATGGCCGAGGTGCAGGACGAGGAGTGGCAGGTCGTCGTGCACCCGCTCTTCGTGATGCGCATCGATCGCATCAAGCAGGCCGAGAGCGGGCGCGCCATGGTGCGCGTGACGCTCGGCGACGCGCGGCTGTTCTGGGGCGAGGGCTTCCTGCGGCGCTGGTCGTTCAACCGCGTGCGCGGTGACGGCAGCGTGGCGCTCGACTCGGTGAAGTTCAACCGCGAGCCGCTCACGCGCGCCGAGGTCGCGTCCGACGTCGTGCGGTCGCTGTGGTCATCGCCGCGGCTCGCGGTCGCCCCGGCGACGTGGTCGGCGCACACCGGCCCCGAGGAGTTCCCGCGCTACTGCCCCGCGGCCATGGCGCTGAGGAAGCTCTGCACCGAGGGCAACACGCTCGACCCGTGCCTGCGCCTCGACGGCACGGTCGCGCTTCACCGGGAGGGCGAGGGCCGCGCAGGCTGGGCGCCGCAGGGCCAGGGCGAGAACGTCAACCCCTTCCCCGAGCACGTGCGCCTGTCGAAGCAGGGCCAGGGGCAGGGCTACTCCGTCGAGCCGACGCACGTGCCCGACTACGTCGTGATCGCCGGCGGGCGGCGGATCGCCTCGGTCGCGCTCGACGAGTGCCCGCCCGTGCTCATGGTGCCGCGCCGCGTGCGCGCGCCGGTCGAGGTGACCAACCCCGACGAGGGGCCGGGCGTCGACGAGCTGCGCTTCGAGGGGCCCGAGGTGCCGCGCCTGCTCACCGAGGAGCTCGTGCGAGAGCTGACCGGCGGACGCTTCGGGCTCGACTGGCTGAAGCGGTGGATCGTGCAGCCGGCCGCCTACCAGCACGCGGTCGGGCTGGACGCCAAGGTGGTGAAGCTGCTCTCGACCGCGTGGCGGCTGTTCCAGATCCCGGGCGCGCAGGTCGAGCAGCAAGACCCCGACGACGGAACGCCGCCGGCGTCCGTCGACCGCACGTCCGAGCTCGACCCGGACCGCGCGGCGGAGCTCGCCGCCGGAGCAACCGGGCCTGCTCGTCGCGCGGGCAGCCCCGGCCCCCGTCGACCCGCGGCCAAGCCCGGGCCGAACGCCCACGTGCTGCCGCTGCTCGACCGCGCCGAGACGGTCGGCGGGAAGCGGCTGCCCGTGCGCGTCGAGACGTTCACGTGGACGACGCAACACCGCGTCTTCGACAACAACGCGGGCGCCCTCGGGAGCATCCTCTACCGGCGCTCGCGCCTGCGCTCCGAGATCGACGCGACCGCCCGCGAGACACGGCAGCCGCACCCGATCAGCGCGCGCGAGTATGGCCTCGACGTGCCGCTCACGGCGGCCGAGCTCCTCGGCGACCTCGTCGGGCAGATCCCGGTCTCGGTGGAGGAGGTGCAGGCCGCGCTCGACAAGATGCGCACCGCCGACCGGATCAAGCAGCAGAACGCGAGCCAGGGGGCCGCCTGGGAAGGCCTGCTCCTGGAGGAGGCGAAGGCGCTCGACGCGCTCAACGGCACGAACCAGGCCGAACTGCTCGACCTCGCGGCGAAGCTCCTGCAGTTCGACAAGGACATACAGCAGCTCCGCCGCGACTCGGCCGTGCTCGAGACGACCTCGTCGCTGTTCACCAGCCTGCGGTCGACGCTCGACGGGTCGGACGCTGCGCGCGCGCGGCGCGAACGCCTCCGGCTGGAGGTCGCCGAGGACCTGCGCGCGATCGCCAGGAAGAGGCAGGAGCAGGACCGCCTCGCTTCGATCGGCGGCGACCCGGCCGCGGTGAACAAGGGCACGGGGGCGATCATCATTCGCAACCTGCCGCGCCGGGCGGACGAGGGGGCGCAGGTCTACTGCGCGGAGTTGGGCGTCGTCGCGACCTCGTCGCTCGCCGGGCACATCGAGCCCGACGGCGTGCCCGGCCCCGAGGCGGGCGTCTTCAAGCCCATGCCGGTGCGGACCACCTTCGGCGCCGTCGTGCGCCCGCTCGCCGACCGGCCGCCCCCGCCCTCGACCGGCACGCGCGAGGGGCCGGCGAACCTCGTCCCGCCCGGCCTCGGCGACGAGGTGACCTGGTTCGCGCGCGCGTTCAGGCGCGGGGGCGCGCGCGGGGCGCCGCCGGTCCTGGTGCGCGTCGAGGACGTGCCCCACGGCCAGGGGCTCGCGATCCCGCGCGAGGACCTCGTCGAGTTGATCCCGCTCGAGGGCGCCGGCAACGGGGCCGAGCTCGAGCTCGCCGCGGGCGAGGTCGCGGCCGAGACCTTCAACAGCCCCGACAGGGTCGAGGGCGCCACCTACACGCTCGCTCGCCCCTGGCCGGTCCAGTGCGACGGCGTCGTGTCGTCGGTGGAGATCCGGTCGCGCGACACGCCAGTCGCCGGCACCGGCTTCGAGACGGTGGTGACCGTGGGCGGGCCGAACACGCCCGACCCGAACCCGCTGCGCACCGTGCGGGTTCGCCCGGTGCTGCCGCGAGGGAACGGCGACGGCACGCGACGGGAGGGGCTGGAGTGACGCCACGTGCGGTGAGCGCGATCCGTGGTCACGTCGGCGAGGCCGCGCTGCGGGCGCGACTCGCGCAGGTCGACGCGCTGCTCGCCGCCGGCCCGGCCGACGACGTGCTCCCCGAGGACCTCGCCGAGGCCCGGCGCCTGCGGCCGCTCCTCGTGAAGCTGTTCGCGCTGCTCGACCCGCTGCTCGCCGGGCGCGAGCTCGACCTCGTGTCGCTGGCCCTCGTCGAAGAGCTGCGGCTCGACGTGCTCGCGGGCAGCGCGGCCATGGACGGCGAGCCCCGCCTCTCGGTGCTCGCCAACGAAGAGCTGCTCTACGGGGCGCTCCTGCGCGTGCTCGAGGAAGAGGCCTTCGGCGAGAGTTGGGGAACATGAGCGAGCCCGCGCCGCTGCCGCCGCTACCTCCGCCGGCTCCCGACGGGGTGATCTACGCCTACCCGGCGCGCGGCACGTTGCTCCCCGATCTGCGCCCGGCGACGCCCGCGCGGCCGTGGATGACGAAGACGAGCGGGCGCCACGCCTACCGCTGCCTCCCGCTCGTGCAGGGCTGCACGCAGGGCTGGGAGGTGCTCTCGCCCGTCGACTTCGCGGTGACGTGGATCCCGAGCGGCAAGGGCCAGGAGCACGAGAACACCGACCGGCTGCACGTCGACGTCGCCGGTCGCCCGGGACGGAGCAGCGACTTCGTCACGAGCTTCCACGGCTACGGGATCGTGTCGATGATGTGCGGCTACGCGTTCCGCACGCCCGCCGGCGTGAGCCTGCTCCTGCGCGGTCCGGCGAACCGGCCGAAGCGCGGCATTCACGCGCTCGAGGCCCTGGTCGAGACCGACTGGTATGCGGGGCTGAGCGAGCTCGCCTTCAGCTGGCAGGTCACGAACCCGGGCGAGACGATCCGCTTCGCCCGCGGCGAGCCGATCGGCATGGTGGTCCCGGTGCCGCGGGGCTACGCCGGGCACTTCACGCCCGAGCTCGTGGACACGCCGCCGGAGTTCGAGCGCCACGAGGAGGCCTGGCGCGCGGCGAGGCGAGAAGACGGAGACGGCCCCTACTCGCCCACGGGCAAGGCGAACCTGCGCCCGAGCCGCGCGAGCTACCGCCTCGGCCTCGGCCTCGACGGTCAGCGCGTCGCCGACCGACGGCTGCGCGGTCCGCGCCCCTTCGTCGACCGCCGGACCTCGCCGACCGCGACCGAGGCTGAGCCCGAGCCGCCCCTCGCCGCGCCGACGCGGCCGCGCCGCCTGCTCACCGCCGAGCAGGCCGACCTGCTCGACCAGATCGCCGGCGCGCAGGAGGCCGAGCGGCGGGTCGCCGCCGACCTCGGGCCGCGGATCAGGAGCGCCGAGCGCGCAGTGCTCCGGGGCGCGACCAAGGCGGAGCGCCTCGTCGCGCGTGACGAGGCTGACCGGCTGCTCACGCAGCTGCACGCGGCGCAGCGCGCGGCGCGCGTGGACGTCTCGCGCAACCTCGCGGCGCTGCGCCGCGCGTTCGGCGGCGAGCTGGTCGTGCCGCCCGGTCACGGGCTGCGCGTGGTCCCCGAGGGAGGCCTCCGATACGTGGAGGTCGTGGAGCTGCCGCCATGAGGACGATCGAGCCCGAGCCCGAGCGTGGGCGCCCCGACGTGCAGCCGCTCGTCGACGCGAGCGACGGCGAGTTCTACGCGCTCGGCATGGACTTCGTCGCGCGGCCGGCGGTCGTGTCCGAGGTCGACCCGGTCACGGGCCAGCCGGTCTACCGCGACGCCGACGTCGGGCGGTGGGACCCGCGCACGCTCCGGTTCCACGACCTGCAGAAGAAGACGCCGAGCGGCGCGGCCGACCGGCGCCTGACGTTCCAGGTCTACAACGACAAGGACGCGGAGTATCAGGACGCGCGGGCGGGCGACGCGCCCTACGGGCAGCCCGAGGGATTCACCGCGCTCAACCGCTCGACGCGCGAGGTGGACGGCGCCGGGCGCGTGGCGCTGCCGTGCTCGCAGCGGTGGGTCGTCGACAGCGAGGACGGCCGCAACGTCCTCGCCCTGAAGATCGCGCGCCTCGGCATGTCGGAGTCGTCGCCGCCTCCGGGCATGGGACCCGACGACGCGGGGCCGGACGGGCTGCCCGAGGGCATGGTGATCGGCGAGAAGAACGGCCAGCGCTCGGTGTCGTTCGTCGACACGGGCGGGGCGGTGACCTTCTTCGGTGACGCGGCGGTGAGGGCCGCGCTCGACGCGATCGCCGCCGGCGGGTCGAAGCACGACGCCGCGAGGTGGGCGAGCGCCGCGGCGAGGAACGTCCAGCGCCCGCCCCTGCTCGACGCCGCGACCCGCGAGCGGGCGAAGCCGCCCGAGCCCGACACGAACCCCGAGGGCGGGGTGTCGCCGCTGGAGAGGCCGGAGGGCTACGTCACCGACGGCCGGCGGCACGGGCGCCTGGACACGTTCTGGACGGTCTCGGGGACGGAGAAGAGCTACTTCCTCGGCGGCGAGGGCACGCCGATCGGGCCGGTCGCGCTGCGCCACGACGCGCACGTGAGCATGGGGCCGGACCTCAACGGCCGGATCAGGTTCGAGTCGTCGGACGCCTCGCAGCTCCGGCGCGGGGCGCGGCTGTTCAAGGGCAGCCTGATGTTCGACAGGTCGCTCGCCAACCAGGACACCGAGGTGGGGCTCGAGGACGGGCAGTGGGTCGTCGTCGTCGGCGTCGACGCGGACCTGCCTCCCTCGGGCGACCCGCCGCCCTACGTCGACCCCATGCGCACGCGGGTGCGCACGCCGGAGGGCTCGGGCGGCTCCGGTGGCGGGCCGAGGGGCGGCGGCCCGGGCGGCTCGGGCGGCGGCGCAGGAGGCAGCGGCTCAGGCTCGGGCGTGGGCGAGGGTCACCTGCACGGCGTCGCGCGCGACTTCCTGCTCGAGTTCTCGCCGTGGGGGCAACCCGCGTGGGCCGGTCCGGCCGTCGTCGGCTCGCCGCCCTCCCCGGCGACGACCGGCCCCGGCGCGACGTCGGGGCAGCCGGTGCCGTCGACGACCCCGCGCGACCCGCGCGACGAGGTGTTCAACCCGGGCACGCAGCGGCGGAACATGGAGGGCGAGGGGGCGCCCTGCGGCAACGCGGTCGGGGGGCGGTTCGTGGAGATGAGCGGCCTGGCGGCCGACGCCGCGGTCGCCGCCTTCCCGAGCGTGCAGCGCGTGCCCGGCGGGGTGATCGACTGGCTCGGCTACCCCGGCCTCACGCCCCTGGGCAACGGCAAGGTCGCGGTGGGCGGGATCGACCCGCGCGCGTCAGCGGCGCTCGGCGCGACGACTGGCACCGTGAGCGAGCTCCCGGTGACGCCGACGACGGGTGTCGCCGACAGCCCGGCGTCGAGGGTGGTGACCTGATGGCGAAGCGCGGAACGAAGGCGCCCGTGGTGCCCGACCCGTCCGAGTTCAAGCGCGCCGAGTTCGCGGGGCTCAACGCCTCGCAGCTCGTGACGCTGATCTCCTACGTCGAGGGGGAGATCGGCGCGGCGACGCGGCCCGAGCGCGTGCCCTGGTCGGTGATCGAGGCCATGGGCTGGGACCCCGAGGTGCACCTCGGCGAGACGGCGGCCACCGCGCCCGTGTGCGACTCGGAGCTGTTCTTCGTGCGCCACGACGACCCGGTGATCGTCGCCGAGGTCGAGGAGTGGCTGTGGGCGCTCTTCGCGCGCGGGCTCCTGCAGATCGTCGCCCGCTCGTTCGCCTACGGCATGGTCCCCTACGTGTTCACGTGGACCGTCGACGACCTGCAGGTCACGGTGAAGCGGCAGGGGAAGAAGCCGCGCAACCAGGTGCTGCGCGATCACCAGCACTTCGCGAAGGTCGCAGACGTCTGGCCGGGCGACGTCGAGCTCGTCACCGACCAGGACGACCTCGTCGCGATCAAGCACGGCGGCAAGCGCTACGAGACGGACCGCGCGTTCGCGACGATCTACGACCGGGCGTGGGGCTCGTGGATCGGGCGCGGCTCGCGGCGGCGCGCATACCGGGCGTGGTTCAAGGCGTCGATGATCGACCTGTGGCAGTGCCGCTGGCTCGAGCGGAGCGTCGACCCGCCGCGGATCGGCTACGCGCCGAAGGGCACGGTGAAGGTCGACGGGCGCGACATGCCGACGACGGACCTGCTCGCCGCGGCGCTCATGGCGCTGAAGAACGGCGGGGCGACGGTGCTGCCGTCGGAGGTCGTGGGCGAGCGCGGGAACACGCGCGCGTGGGGCGTCGACCTCCTGCAGCTGCCCGACCGGTCGGAGGTCTGGCACAAGGCGCTGAACCGCTACGGCGCCGAGAAGGTGCTCGCGGCCATGGTGCCGCCGTCGGCGGTCGGCATGGAGGACGCGCCGTTCGCCGCGGCGCGCGTGCCCGCCGAGCTGTTCATCGACTTCGTGCAGAAGCTCGCGGTCTTCGTCGCGTCGGAGCTGACGCGGATCGTCGAGGTGCCGCACCGCGTGCGCTACGGGCGCAGCGTGAAGCCGCCCGAGGTGTGCGCGAGGGCGCTGCCGAAGGCCATGCGCAAGACGCTGCTCGAGGTGTTCAAGACGGTGCAGGGCGCGACGCGCTACCTCGAGGACGGGAAGGTGGTCACGCTCGGCGAGCAGATCAGCGACGAGGTGATCGACATGCTCGGGCTGCCGAAGCGCTCGACTGCCGAGGCCGCGCACCCGCCCGCCTCGCCGGAGTCGATCGCCGAGGCGTTCGTGACGCCGGAGGGCGGGCAGCCGGGGCGGAAGCGGGACACCACGAGCGACCGGGAGGAGCGGCGCGAGAACGCCCGGAGCGAGGAGGGCGAGGACGACACCGGCGGGCCGCGCTCGTCGCTGCGCCGGCGTCCCGCGCGCGCGAAGGCGGCGACCAGGGGAGGCCGGTAGATGCTGTGCCCCAAGTGCAACGGGCGGTCGAAGGTCTACGACACCGAGCGGCGCCCAGAGGGGACCATGCGCCGGCGCCAATGCATGTCGGGCCTCTGCGGGGCCAAGTTCAAGACGATCGAGACGCCCGCCCGGCTCGTGACGGGCTACGTCGTGGCGAGCGACGAGGACGCCTAGCTGTCCGACCGCCCGTGTAGAAGAACGCGCGGAGGTGGCCCTTGCCCGACCTGCGCGACCGCCTGGCCGTCGTCGCCCTCCGCACGGTGCTCGAGCAGCTCGAGGCCGACCCGACCGGCGCGGCTGAGCTCCTCGGCGACCTCTTCGCCGACCGCGACGTCAAGCCGCAGAACGTGCTCGCCCACGACGCGCCGGACGACCCCGACCCGCCCGCGCCGCCGGAGCCGGACGAGCCCGAGGCCGCGCGCCACGTCCGCGCCCTGGTCGCCCGCTTCGGCGACGTCGAGGCCGCGGCCGCCGAGACCGGCTTCGCGCTCGGCGCCCTCGAGCGCTGGCTCGCCGGCGGGCCGATCACCGCGTCGGCGCTCTTCCGCCTCCGCGCAGCCGCCGAGGCGCCCCGGTCCGAGCTCGACCTCGCGAGGGCGCGCGCCCGTGAGGAGGCGCGGGCGGCCGACCAGGCCGCCCGACCGTGAGGCCCCGAGCGAGGACGTGCGCGAGCTGCTCGAGCTCGTCGCCGAGCGCGGCTCGGAGGTCGCGGCCGAGGTGCTCGGGATCACCGAGCGGAGCGTCGCGCGGGCGAAGGCGGCCGGGCGGCTGAGCAAGCGCCTGCGCACGCGGGTGCGCCTGGGGCGGGACGGCGAGGTGTTCGACGCCGCCCGCGAGGCGCGCATCGAGCGATACGCCGCGCTGGTCGCGAGCCGCGGCGGGTGGAACGGGGGCGGGTTCGTGTTCGGGCCGCGGACCGGAGCGAAGCCCGTCTCGTGGCTCGTCGACGGCAAGCTGCCCGGCCCGCCGGCGGAGCGGCCTGGCAGGCTCCCGAGCCCGCTGCGCAGCGTCGACGACCTCGCGGGCGACCTCGCCCGGCTCGCGCGCGCCCTGGCCTGACTTCGTCGCAAGTCGCGCGGTTCTCCAACCGACGCCTGGCGTCGGAAGGAACCCTGCGGAGGTTGCGCCCGATCGGCCGCGACCGAAGCTGACGAAGCCGATGCGCCGCCACCTCACCGCCAGCCAGCGCGCGATGGTCGCCGCGGAGCTGGAGGGGCACTTCAAGGCGGAGGCGGCCGAGCGCCAGGCGGCGGCCGGGCGGCGCGGGGCCGACGGAGGGCGAGGGAGGAAGAAACCCTGTGGGCCAGGTGGCCCACACCACAACCGCCACCACCACAAGCATCGCGCCCTCGACGATGCTGCCGCGGCCGCCGGCGCGAGCCCGCGGAGCGCCCGGCGCGCGAAGGCCGTCATGCAGGCCGCCGATCCCGCATGGGGTTGCGCACGAAACCGGTGGGGCGTTGACATGTAGCTACAGCGTGGCTACCTTGTGCGCACGTGGTGACGTTGTGGTGCGCTGACTACAGCGTGACCCGCTGTGGTGCCTGATACCCTCGCTGGCCGCGAGGTCGTCCGGTGCCGAAGGAAGAGCTGCCCGTGGTCCTGAACCTCCGCATCAGCACCGACGACGAGCGGCGCCTGCAGGCGCTCGCCGAGGCGCTCCCGCGCTCGCACGTCGCGCGCACCTGCCTCCGCCTCGGCCTGGAGCTCGTCGAGAAGACCCCTGCGCTCCTGCTCGGGCAGCGGCTCGCGCAGGAGGCCCCGCCGGCCGCGGCGGGCGACGACCCGACGACGCCCGCGCGCCCGAAGCGCCGCGGCAAGTAGCCCGCCTCACCCTCGCCCATCCTCACCCGAGCCCGCGGCTGGCCCGCGGACCGCTCGCGCTACGCCCGGAGGACGCCATGCCGCTGACCGACGACGAGGAGCACGCCCTGGCGCTCGGCCGCGACGAGGTCGACCGCGCCGACAAGGCGCTGCGCGAGGCGCGCCGCTGGGTGTCGATCATGGCCCGCTCGCTCGTGCGCGGGGCGCAGCCGCTCGCCCGGGCGGTCGAGGAGCTCGAGGGCGCCCTGCGCGTCGAGGACGAGGCCGTCGCCCGCCTGCGCGCGACGCTGGACGCGATCGAGGACCTGAGCCGGCGCAGCGTCGGCGACGTCGATCCGCACGCCGGAGGCCTCGCGCCGCCCGGCTGACCACCCAACCCGAGTGCGTCCTCGGCGCCGCGGTCGACGTGACCACGACGAGGGCTCGCTCCCCGCCCGCGCCCCGGGTCCTGGGCGCACGTTCCGGGGGGAACATGACCGAGATCCTGGAGGAGATCCGCGCGCGCCTCGCCCGCCTCGAGTTGCTGCTCGGCGGCGGCCCGCGCTTCGAGTTGACCGGCCCCGTCGACCGCGCGCGGCGCTACTCGGTGCGCGAGGTGGGCGAGCTGATCGCGATGAGCCGGCAGTCGGTCTACCTCGCGATCCAGACCGGGCGCCTGCCGGCGATCGAGGGGCCGGGGCAGTTGCGCGTGCTCGGCGCGGCGCTCGTTGCCTTCGCCGAGGGCTCCCGCGGGCCGAGGCCGGGGCCGATGCCGGGGAGGTCGCGCACGCGCGAGAAGGGAGCGCGTCGACACGCCGGCTGCGCGGTGGAGGCGTAGGCCATGCCGCCCGTGATGGAGGTGCTCCGCGAGGGGCCCGGCGTGGAGACGTCCGGCCGCCGGTGGCCGGTGTCGATCGAGGGGCTCATGAACCTGCTGGCGACCTGGGACGCGTGCACGGCGCCCGACCCGCTCGCCGCCCCGCCCGACGAGCGGGCGCGCCGCCGGCGGGAGCTGGTCGCGCTCCGGCGCGACGACCCCGAGCGCGAGCACGACCGACGACGGAAGCGCTCGCGCCGCCAGCGGGAGCAGCTCGAGCGGGTCGTGCTCGCGGCGCGCCTCGTGGGAGCGGCCACGTGACCCCCGCGGGGCTCCTGGCGCAGCCCGAGGCCCGTGGCTGTCTCACGCCGGGCGACCTGGACCTGCTCGCCGTGCTGGTCGTCCACGGGCCGCAGCGGGGCTCGCGTGCGCTCTGGCAGGCCCTCTCCGCGACGAGCGCGGCCGCGGCGTGGTGGCGCGCGCGGGGCCCTGCGCACGCGCGGGTCTACTACCAGCGAGCGAGGCGGCGGGCGCCCGGCCTGCTCAGCGCGAAGCCGGGCGTCTACGGGCTGGTCGGGTGAGCACGTCGCGGCCGGAGGCCGTTGGGGCCCTAGGGACTCCGACGCGCCTCCGGCCGGCGACCATGACGAAGGCAGCCTGGCGTCGGCGGTTACGTCGTGACCCCTCCCCGGAGGCCTTGCTTGAACCGGTGGACTGCTGCGGCTGTAACTCACGCGTCCACGTTCCACAGATCCCGCGGTGTCCGCGGAGACAACCATTGGTTGTCAGCGCGGAATCCGACGGACTCAACACCCTGCAGCCGCTCGTCTCCGCGCGCGCGGCGAGGGGCTCTCGGCGCTCCCGTGCGGTCGTCGCTGGTAACTGTTGCGTGCGGAGGTGACGCATGCGGCAGAGGACGAAGAGGGCCAAGACGGCGCAGGTGCACGTGCGGCTCGACGAGGAGCTGCAGGAGGCGCTCGAGCGTGCGGCGGAGCAGGACGAGCGGTGCCTCGCCGAGTATGTGCGGAGGGTGCTCCGGCAGCACGTGGCCGGGCTCGCGAAGGCCGCCGGGGCGTCGTCGTGAAGCTGCGTCGGTGGAGCGTGTCCCTGCGCTTCGCCGCGGGGCCGGCGCAGGTGGTCGTGGCGGTCGCGCCGAGCGCGGGCGAGGCGGTCGGTGCCGTCCTCGCCGAGCGGCTCGGCCTCGACGGGGCGCTGCTCGTCGGCGTCGACGTGGCGCCGGTCGCCGGGCCGGACGTCGTCGCGGCCGGGTGCGCGGAGGTGGGCGATGGCCCGGGCTGAGCTCGAGGCGCTCGGCGCGGGCGTGGTGGAGGTGCGCGGGCTCGTCGCGTTCCTCGAGCGCCGGCGCGACGCCCTGCCGGCCGGGCCGCGCCGCGCCCGCGTCGAGGGCATGATCGCCGCGCTCGGCGCGCTCCTCGGGCCGGGCGCCCGGGAGGCGGTCGAGGGGCTGCGCGTGCTCGGGCAGCTCCTCGCCGGGCTGCGCCTCGCCGCCGAGGTGCCGGGGCGGCTCGAGGCCCGGGCGTGCGCGACGTGCACCGACGGGCTCGTGCTCCTGGCGCTCGACGGCGAGGTGCTCCGGGTCGCCTGCGCGACGTGCGACGCCCCGCTCGGGGAGGGGCGCGCCGACCGCTCGGGGCTGCCGGCCGACACGCTCGCGGCGCTGCCGCGGGTCGAGCGGCGGGCGGGAGCGGCGGCGTGACGGTGACGAAGAAGAAGCGGGGCGTGGCCCCGTGCGCCTCCTGCGCGCACCGCTGGGGGCGCCACGCGGGCGGGATCGGCTCGTGCGCGGAGCCGGGGTGCTCCTGCTCCTCGTTCGTGACCAAGGCCCACCTGCGCGACCGCGCGCGCGTGCAGGGGAAGGCCCAGGCGACCCGGCGCCGGCCGTTGACCGAGGAGGAGTGGCGCGCCTTCCTCGACGCGGCCGAGCGCGTCCTGGGAGCCGACTGGCAGCGGCCGAGGCTGCGCGCCGAGGGCGTCGACCCGCGCGAGGCGCTCGCCGAGCTGGGGCTCGCCGCCGGCGCGACGGCGCAGGACGTCGTGCGCGCGTTCCGTCGCCGGGCGCTCGAGGTGCACCCCGACCAGGGCGGGGACGCCGAGGCGTTCAAGCGCCTCGTGCGCGTGCGGGACGCCGCGCTCGCGGCGGTCGGGGGCGGGCGATGAGGCTGCTCACGTCGCGCGAGTTCGCCGCGCGGCTGGCGGTCACCGACCGCACGGTGCGCGACTGGGTGAAGAAGGGGCTCCTCGTCCCGGCCTGCCGGACGCCCACGGGCCGGCTTCGGTTCTCCGAGGGCCAGGTCGAGGAGATCGTCGAGCGCGGCCGGCCGACCGAGCGCGCGCGGGACATCGAGGCTCACGTGCTCTCGGCTCGGGAGCGGCTCCGCATCCGTCGAGGGCACATCGCGTAGGAGGAAGCATGGCCACGACCCCATGGCGAGTCAGCGTCGTCCCGCCCCGAGCAAGCAGCGGCGAGACGAACCTCTACCTGCGCGCGCGCCGGCGCAGGAACGGGCGGGAGGAGGAGCAGCGCTGCTCGTCGGGGACCCTGGACCCGGCACAGGCCGAGCTCGAGCGCGCGCGCTTCGAGGCCGACCTGAACGCGGGGGGCCGGACCCTCCCGGCGATCATGGACGCGCGCATCGCCGACATGGTGCGCGCGGCGGCCCAGGGGCTCGCGAGCCCCTCGAGCGTCGAGGGCTACCAGCTCGCCCGGAAGAAGCTGGCCGAGGTCCTGGACGTGGAGAAGGTCGAGCGGGCCGCGCTCCTGCGCGCGCGCGACGAGCTCCTCGCCGGCGGCCTGGGCCCCGAGACGGTGAACAGCTACCTGCGCCGCGCGGCCGCGTGCTGGCGCTGGGCCGAGGAGCGCGGCCTCGTGACCGGCCAGTGGCCGCGCGTGCGCGCCCTGCCGAAGCCGCCGCGGAAGAAGCGGCCCTACACGCCGGCCGAGGTGCTGGCCGTGCTCGAGTGGGTGTCCCGCTGGCAGGGCGGGCGGTGGCACGCGCTGCTCTCGCTCGTGGCCGACACCGGGCGGCGCGTGGGTGAGGTGTGCCGCCTGCAGGGGCGCGACCTCGACCGCGAGGAGGGCACCGTGCGCGTGCGCCAGAAGGGCGGCGCGGTGCTCTGCCTGCCCGTCTCGCCCGAGGTCCTGGCGCTGCTCCCCGAGCGCTCGCCGGACGCGCTGCTGTTCCCGCGCCCGCTGCGCGGCGGTGGCGTCGGCCCCGCGCGCGTGGACGCCGTGCGCAGCGTGGTGCGCCGGGCGATCAAGGCGCTGAAGATCCCCGACGGCGACCGCCTGGACACGCACAGCCTGCGGCGGTCGTTCGTGGCCGACGCCCACCGGGCTGGCGTCCCCGACGACGTGGCGCGCCGCCTGACCGGCCACGAGACCGTGGCCATGCTCGGGCACTACCAGCGGGACACCGTGGGCGACGACCTGCGCGCCGCCCAGGAGGCCGTGCGCAGCTACCGCGCCTCGCGCCGATCCTCCCCGCAATCCTCCCCAACCTCCCCGGAGAAGCCCGCTGTAACCCATGGGCGGAGAGGGACTCGAACCCCCGACCCCATCCTTGTAAGGGATGTGCTCTGACCGGCTGAGCTACCCGCCCTGGACGAGGATCGTATCAGCCGTCCTTCGGGTCGAGCTCGTCGGGGGCCGCGTCGGCGCCCTCGAGGACCTCCTTCACGTCCCAGCGGCCGCTGGGGTTCGTGTCGAAGAAGCCGAGCGTCTCCTTCACCTCGGGGTCGGCGTCCGGGTCGGCCGAGGCGGCGTCGACCTCGGCATCGAGCTGCTGCGCCTCGGCCAGGATCGCCTGCACGTCGGACGCCTTCATCCGGCCGGTCTGGGCGAACAGCTCGAGCGCGGCCGCGATGTCCGGGTCGTCGGCGGCGTCCTCGTCGTCGTCGACCTCGCCGCCCCGGCCCTCGCCGGGCTGGCCCGTCGAGACGGCGTCCATGTCGTCGCCTGAGGCCTCGTCGTAGGCGGAGTGCTCGAGCGGGGCGTCGTCCTCGAGCTCCTCGTCCTCGATCTCGTCGGCGGAGCCGTCGTCGGCCTCGGCCTCGGGGCCGAGGGGGATCGCCTCGTCGGCGTCCTCGAGGCCCTCGTCGGGGAGGTCCTCGGGCTCGGCCTCGGCCCGCGCCAGCCCCTCGTCGGCCGCGGCGAGGAGCCAGGTGTTGACCGCCTCGAGCTCCTCGCGCTTCGCGAACAGGACGCGCGTGAAGTCGGTGCTCTGCGCGAAGCGGCGCGTCGACGGCGGCACGAGCACGCCCTCGGGCGCGGCCGCGACCAGCGCGCGGACGAGCGAGAGGTAGTTGTCCAGCGCGATCGTCGAGCGCTCGGGGAGGGCGCCGTAGATCCCCGGGTCGGTGCTGGACATGCGGTAGATCGTCGGCCCCTCGAGCAGGACGTCGACCCCGAGCACCACCCGCGCCCGCTCGCGGTCCTCGAACTCGCGCAGGGCCCCGAGCAGCCCGCGCGCCGCCTCCGAGAGCTGGGTCATGTCGCCGCCGCGGCGCGCCGGGGCGTCGTCCTCCTCGCCCGAGGTGGGGTCCAGCGAGGCGTGGGCGTGCAGCGCCAGCACGCGCGACCACGGCACCTGCTCCGGCTGCCGGAGGCGCTGCGCGATCACGACGCCGTCGGCCCCGAACTCGAACTGCCCCACCCGGCGCGGGCGCGGCGGGGCGGCGAGCCGCCCTGTCTCGACCAGGAACGAGCCGAGCCCCAGGGCCGCGAGGCCGCGCGCGATCTCCCGCGCGTAGGGGGCGGCGACGTCGCGCGCGATGATCCCGCCGCCGTAGCGGACCTTCTGGGCCACGTCGGTCGGGTGCTCCTCGAGGACGTGCGCGACCACCCGGGCGACCTTCATGAGCGAGGACGCCAGCGCCGCGGGGTCGTCGAGGAGCACGCTGAGGCGCTGCTTCCCATCCATGCGCCGGCACCATAGCACGGCCGCCGTGGCCGCGCCGCCTCGCCCGGCATCCGCAGCCGTCGATCACACCAGGGCCTGCCTTCGAACCCGTCTTCACTGACGGCCGAGCCGCCTCCGAGCACACCTCACGCGCTCTCGCAGCGAGAGCCCCAGGCGAGGCGGAGGAGGGCGAGGCGATGCGGCGCGAAGGCGAGCGACGGCGGCCTCCTGGCCGCCGAGCTCGCCTGAGCGGTCGGTGTGCCGCGCGAACCGCGACACACCGACGCACCGCAGCGCCCGTCAGCCTCCGCCGCAGCCGCGATCACACTACTGACGGAGGACGACCATGACCATGACGTCGTAGATGGCGTGGGTGTAGACGGCCACCCCGAACCCGCGCGCGGCGAAGATCCCGCAGAAGATGACCCCGGCGAGCAGGCGGTAGAGGAACGTGTAGACGGCGAAGGGCTCGCCGAGGTAGTGGGCCAGCGAGAAGAGCACGCTCGAGACGAGCACGGCGACGATGATCGCCCGTCGCCGCGGCATCGCCCGCTCGGCCAGGGCGGTGATCCCGGTGACCATGCCGAGGCGGAACACGAGCTCCTCGTTGACGCCGGCCCCGAGCGCCATGCAGATGCGCGCGAAGGTGCCCGCGTCCGCGAGCCCCCCGGCGGCGAGGGGCGCCCAGGCCTCCAGCATCATGCCGGGCGGGCGCACGCCGAGGCGGGCCAGGACCTGCGTGATGAACACGCCGAGGAGCACGGCGTAGACCGTGCTCTCGACCGCCATGGGCAGGGCGATCTTCGGGTCGAAGCGGCGGCGGCGGGTGAGGACGACGACCGCGACGATCCCGGCGACGATGAGCACGCCGTTGAAGACGAGCAGGCCGTCCCAGCCCCAGCGCGGCAGGATCACGATGGCGAAGAAGTCGGCGCCGTTCAGGGTCTGGCCGCGGGTGAGGAACAGGCCCGCCTGGTAGACGAGCAGGAGCGGCAGCACCAGGACGAGCGAGTTGAGCAGGTCGCGCGACTGCTCGAAGTAGCCGCGCGGCCCGCCCGAGGACTCCGCCTTCGACGTGGTCATCTGCGCACGAGGGTACCCGACGCGCGCGGGGAGGTCCAAGGTGAATGGCCGCCAGCGCCCGCGAGCCCTCGTCGAAGGCACGAGGGCAGGGCAGGGGGCGCCGCCCTCCGCCGGCGCGGTAGGATCCGGCCCCATGACGCTCCCGCCGGACACGCCCGCCACGGAGTCGCGGTCGGGCGTACCGCTCGACCTCATGAGCCCCCTCGAGCTCGCGGCGGCGTTCGCCCGCGAGGACGCGCGCGCGGTCGCGGCCGTCGCCGCGGCCGGCCCGCAGGTCGCGCGCGCGATCGAGCTCGCGCGCGACGCCATCCTGGACGCGGGCCGCGTCATCCTCGGCGGCGCAGGGACGAGCGGGCGCCTGGCCGTGATGGAGGCGGCCGAGTGCCTGCCGACCTTCTCGACGAGCATGGTCGTCGGCCTGATCGCGGGCGGCCCCGCGGCGCTCCTCGCGCCGCAGGAGGGGGCCGAGGACGACCGGGACGCCGGGTTCCAGGCGCTCGAGCGGCTCGGCCCGTCGCGCCGCGACCTCGTGCTCGGGGTGGCCGCCAGCGGGCGCACCCCCTGGGTCCTCGGGCTCCTCGAGTCCGCGGGCCGGCACGGGGCGCGGCGCGGCCTGGTCGCGTGCGCCGCGCCGCCGCCCGACCTCCGGCTCGACGTGGCGCTGCTCCTCGAGACCGGGCCCGAGCTCCTCTCCGGCTCGACGCGCCTCAAGGCCGCCACGGCGACGAAGTGCGCCCTGAACGCGATCACCACGGGGGCGATGGCCATCCTCGGCAGGGTCATGGACGACCTCATGGTCTCGATCCGCCCGACCAACGCCAAGCTGCGGGCGCGCGCGCGGCGCATCGTCGCCGCGCTCACGCCCTGCGACGCGGAGCGGGCCGCGGCGCTCCTCGAGGCGGCCGGCTGGGAGGTCGACACGGCCATCCTCATCGGACGGCGAGGCGGCGACGCGGCGGCGGCGCGCGAGCGTCTCCGCATGCACGCCGGTCATCTCAGGCGCGCGCTGGAGGGGCCGGGGTGAGCCGGATCGACGAGCTGGCGGCGATCGCGCGCAAGGAGACGCGCACGATCGTGGGCCTCATGAGCGGGACCTCGCTCGACGGGGTCGACGCGGCGCTGGTCGAGGTCTCGGGCAGCGGCCCCTCGACCCGCGTGGCGCTCGTCGCCTTCGAGACGCTCCCCTTCCCGCCGGGGGTGCGCGAGCGCATCGAGGACGCGCTCGAGGGCACCGTCCGCGACGCCTGCGAGCTCAACTTCGAGCTGGGCGAGGTGTTCGCCGACGCCGTCCGGGCCGTCGCCGCGCGGGCCGGCGTGGCGCTCGAGGCGGTCGACCTCGTCGCCAGCCACGGGCAGACGGTCTTCCACGTCGACCGCACCATGGGGCGCCCGTCGACCCTCCAGGTGGGCGAGCCGGCCGTGATCGCCGAGCGCACCGGCCGCATCGTCGTCGCCGACTTCCGCACGCGCGACATCGCCGCCGGCGGGGGCGGCGCGCCGCTCGTGGCCTACGTCGACCACTGCCTGCTCGCCCGGCCGGGCCGGACCGTGCTCCTGCAGAACATCGGCGGGATCGCCAACGTGACCGTCGTCACCCCGGAGCCCGAGCGCGTGCTCGCCTTCGACACCGGGCCGGGCAACGTGCTGATCGACGAGGTGTGCCGCGAGCTCACCGGCGACGAGGCCGCGTTCGACCAGGGGGGCGCGCTCTCGGCGCTCGGCGAGCCCGACGAGCGCCTGCTGGCGGAGCTCCTGGCGCACGAGTACCTGCGCCTCGCCCCGCCCAAGACCACCGGCCGCGAGCTGTTCGGGGCGGAGTTCGCGCAGCGCCTCGTCGACGCCTACGACCGCGACCGGCTGATCGACCTCCTGACGACGCTCGTCCACTTCACGGCCCGCTCGATCGCCCGGGCCTACCGCGAGCACGTCCTGCCGGGTCTGACGCCGCGCCCCGAGGAGGTCGTCGTGTCGGGGGGCGGCGTGCACAACCTGACGCTGATGCGCGTCCTGACCGAGGACCTCGCGCGCGACGGGCTCGTCGTGCGCTCGTTCGACGACCTGGGGCTCGGCTTCTCGGCCAAGGCGAAGGAGGCCGTGGCGTTCGCCATCCTCGCCAACGAGACCGTCCAGGGCCGGCCCTCCAACCTCCCGGCCGCCACCGGGGCGCGGCGCGCGGTCATCCAGGGCAAGCTCGTGCTGTGACCCGCTGCCCGCGCGTGCCAAAGGGCCGGTCGTCGGGCAGAATGTCCCCCCGCGGGGGGCCATGCTCGGGCTCGAGGACCTCATCGTCGCCAACCTGGTCGTCCGCCGCGGCGTCGCCGACCCGGAGGCGCTCCGCGCGCTCCTGCGGCAGCTCGACCAGGCGCCGGAGCGCGTGCCGCTGGCGCGCGCCCTGCACGACCGGCTGGGCGTGCCGCTCGAGGACGCGCGCGCCATGCACGACGGCGCGCGGCGCCGGATGCGCCAGCGGTCCGAGGAGCGCTACCTGGCCCTGGCCCGGCGCGAGCCGTCGCTCGCCGCCGCCCCGCTCGACGCGCTCGCCGCCGAGCAGGCGCAGCAGGGCCACGCCGGGACCCTCGGCGAGCGGCTCGTGCGCGAGGGGCGCCTCGACCCGGCGCGGCACCAGGCGCTGCTCGACGAGG
Organism: Planctomycetota bacterium; assembly: GCA_023954375.1. GTDB lineage: Bacteria > Planctomycetota > J058 > J058 > J058 > JAMLIC01. The sequence goes on along the minus strand of JAMLIC010000015.1, from coordinate 83,410 downwards.
CGGCCCGCCTCCTGGCCGAGGACGAGGCCAGGATCGTCCAGCAGAACCGCGCCGGCGACTTCGCCCAGGCGCTCTCCCGCGCGGCGCCCCCGGCCGCGCCCCGGGGGCCCTCGCTCACCGCGTCGCAGGCCGACGCGCGCCTCTTCGCCTCCACCTCGTCGCAGGACGCGCGGCCCGCGCTGGCCGCGGACGCCCGCTCGACGTCGTCGCGGCGGGCGGTCGCGCCCCCCGACCCGCGCGCGACCTCCTCGCGGCGGGTCGTCGCGGCGCCGCCCGCCGAGCTCGCGCCGGGGGACGCCGAACGCACGGTCACCCTCCCGGCCCCGGGCGCCGGCGACGCCAGCGACCGCACGGTCCTCCTCCCGGCCGGCGCGGCGGCGGGCGGCCCGGCCCCGGCGCCCCAGGGCGACCGGACGGTGCGCATGGGCGCCGGGCCGCCGCTCCCCATCGGCCCCGACCCGGCGGCCAGCGCCGCGCGGCGCGGGCCTTCGCTGACGGCCTTCGCGGGCCGCCGCGTGGGGGGCAAGTACGAGATCGTCCGCGAGCTGGGCCGCGGCAACATGGGGATCGTGTTCCTCGCGGCCGAGCTGGCCGGCGGGCGGCAGGTGGCGCTCAAGGTCGTGCAGGGCCCGGCCAACGCCGACGCCCGCGGCCGCTTCAAGCGGGAGATCCTCGTCTCGCAGCGCCTGCGGCATCCGCACGTGATCGAGGTGCTCGACGCAGGCGAGCTCGAGAACGGCTCGTCGTTCATGGTCATGGAGCTCCTCGACGGCGGGGCGCTCACGGAGCTCGTCAAGCGCGAGGGCGCGCTGGGCGTGGAGCGGGCCCTGTCGCTCTTCGAGCAGCTCCTGCGCGGGCTCGAGGCGGTGCACGCGGCGAAGGTCGTCCACCGCGACCTCAAGCCCGACAACGTCCACGTCGTGACCCGCGACGGCGCCGAGCACGTCAAGATCATGGACTTCGGCATCTCCCGCTTCCTCGACCAGGACGCGGCCGAGCAGCAGGAGGTCTTCGTCACGGTCCGCGGCACCCTCTCTGGCACGCCGCAGTACGTGGCGCCGGAGGCGGTCCTCGACCCCGAGCACGTCGCCACGACGCACGACGTCTACGCCTGCGGCGTGCTCCTCTTCGAGATGCTCACCGGCACGCTCCCCTTCCCGCCGGCGCGCACGCTCAAGGACATCCTCGCCGACACGCTCAACACGCGGCCGCGCGCCCTCGACGAGGCGAACCCCTCGGGGGCGCCCTTCCCGCCGCCGCTGGAGCGCTTCGTGCGCCGGCTGCTGGAGAAGGACCCCGAGGCGCGCCCCGGCGACGCGACGCGGGCGCTGGCCGCGCTCGACGAGCTCAAGGCCGAGCTCGCGGGGGGCGGCGGCCGGCCGAAGCGCCGCGGGCGGGGCGAGAAGGCCGGCGGCGAGGCCCCGGCCGAGGGGATCACGGCCCGCTTCCTGCGCAAGATCACGTCGATCTTCCGCCGGGGCGAGTGACCGGCGCGCGCTTGCCGCTCGGAGCGGTCGGAGGTCCGCGACCTCCGCTGCACGGCTCGAACCCGCCCGAGCGAGCGATGGGGACGGGCGGAGCGGGCCAGATCGTGCCAGTCCGGGACTTGCTCCGATCGCCCGCCCCTCGCGAGCGCATCACTCGACGCAGACCTACGCCGCCTTGCCCTGCAGCAGGTAGACGAGGTACAGGCAGATCGCGACCGCCAGGCCGCCGATCCCGGCCACGCCCCAGAAGAGCATGGACATGCGGTCGAGCTGCTGCTGCAGCTCGAGCACCTCGAGCTGCCGCTGCCGGGCCTTGTCCTTCTCGAGCTTGATCGCCTCGACCAGCTCGCCCCGGTCCAGCTCGAGCCCCTTGCCCGCCTTCTGCTGGAGCTTGCACTGCTCGAGGTCCTCGAACAGCTCCTCGCAGGTGCGGTAGCGCTCGTTGGGGTCCTTGGCCGTCATGCGCTCGATCACCTTGGCGAGCGCGTCGGGGACGGTGGGGTTGACCTCGCGGAGGTTCGGCAGGCTCTCGCGGATGTGCGCGCGCATGATCGTCGAGACCGTCCCGTCGAAGGGCGGCTTCTTCGTGACCATGTGGTAGAGCGTGATCCCGAGCGAGTAGATGTCCGAGCGGAAGTCGACGTCCTTGCCCATCGCCTGCTCGGGCGAGATGTAGTCGGGCGTGCCGAGGACCGAGCCCTCCTCGGTGACGTCGATCTCGATGTTCGACTTGACGAAGCCGAAGTCGCCCAGCTTCGCCACGCCGTCGGTGGTCATCAGGATGTTCGACGGCTTGATGTCGCAGTGGACGATGTCGAAGCGCGAGATGTAGCGGATCGCGCGCAGGATCTGCAGCGTCAGGTCGATCGCCCGGATCGGGTCGAGCGGGCCCTCGCGCTCGATGAGGTGCTCGAGGGTCTCGCCCTCGACGTACTCCATGGAGAAGTAGAGCTTCCAGTCCTCGCGGCCGACGTCGTAGACCTTGATGAGGTTCTGGTGCGAGAGCTTGCCGACGAGGCGGGCCTCGACGAGGAAGCGCTGCTTGAACTCCTCGTCGTTGAGCCAGCGCTTGTGCAGGATCTTCAGGGCCACCAGGCGGTTCATCGAGACCTGCTTGGCCTTGAAGACGACGCCCAGGCCGCCCTCGCCCAGCTTGCTGTAGATCTCGTAGCCCTTGATGTGCCACTTGCGCTTCTCGCCGTCCTTCTTCAGGCGCTTGAAGGCGAGCACCACGGCCGTGGCCTGGTCGTTGGTGAGGTAGCCCTTCTCGACGGCGACGTCCTCGAAGCGGATGCCCTCCGCCTCCCGCCCCTTGAGGGCGCGGAAGATCTCCTTGATCTGCTCGCGGCTGAGGAAGCCGTTCTTGAGCGCCAGCTTGGAGAGCGCCCGGTCCTGCGTCCCGATCTCGCCAACCGCCACGGACCGTCCTCGCCTCGGCCAGGCCGAGCCTGCGTACATGCCGGACGCGCCACGGAGCGCGGCGCGTCATGGGCGACAAGAGTTTAGATCCCCGCGCGGGCCGACGCCAGCGTCAGCCTCCGCCGGCCCGGGGTCAGTACGCCCGGCGCTCCGGCTTCGGGGCCTCGGGTGCCTTCGGCGCCTCGGGTGCCTTCGGCGCCTCGGCCTCGGCGGTCACCCGCAGCGTGGCCAGGACCCGGCCGAACGCGACGAGGTGCTCGCCGAAGCGGTCGGCGGGGGCGCTGCAGGCGACCGTCCAGCGGGCGCCGGCGGCGTCGAACGTGAGCTGGCGGGTGCGCCGCCCCGCGGCGTCGAAGTCGAGCTCGTGGGTGGGGCGGCCGCCGCGCTCGACGAGGCCCGAGGCGCGCAGGCGGAAGTCGTCGAGCACGAGCGGGAGCTGCGCCTCGAGCGCCGCGGCGCGGGCCTGGAGCTCGCCCTGCGCCTCGCCGCGCACCACCTGGACCTTGGCCCCGCTCGGGTGCTCGAGCGTCACAACCACCGGCCCCTGGCCCTGGCGCGCGACGAAGCCGGCCGGCTCCTCGAGGCGGACCGGCCCGAACGTCGCGCGCTTCGCGCCCGGGCCCGCGCTCCCGTCGAGCCAGAGGGTCGCCGCCACGGCCTCGATCACCTCCTGCGGGTTCGCGGCCTCCTTGCCGTCCGGCGCCGTCGCCGCGATCGCCAGGACGTCGGGCCCCAGGTCGAGCACCAGGACCCGGCCCAGGCTCCGCGCGCGGTCGCCCGGCACGGTCCCGCGGAACTCGACCCAGAGGCCGTCGCGGCCGAGCGCCCGCGTCGGCGCCTTCGACAGCACCTCGGCGTCGGGCACCCCCTGGCCGATCAGCGCCTGGAGCTGCTCCTCGGCAGAGGCGAGCGGGATCGGCAGGCGCAGGAGGCGCAGGCGCGCGCCGTCGGGGCCGGCGAAGTGCTCCGAGCCCATCTGCTGGAGCTGCCCGATCGGGTCGTCGACCCGCTGGAAGCCCTCTGGGACGCGCAGGGTGGCCCCCACGACGTCGAGGTGCAGGAGCCCGGCCGGCGCGGCCGGCGCCGCGGCCGCGGGGCGCGCCTCGGCGCGCACGAAGTCCTCGCGCGGCGGGCGGCTGGTGAGCCCGGGCAGCGGCTGGAAGCGCGCCTCGTACTTCACGGAGGCGAAGCCGCGCCGGACGAGCGCCGGCAGCTCGGCGTCGCTCGCGCCGTCGACCAGCAGCACCTCGGCCCCGCGGCGCTCGAGGTGGCGGCCGGCCGGCAGCACCTTGCGGTAGGCGGCCTCGAACTTCGCCGCGTCCTGCTCGGTGTCCCACGTCGAGAGCCAGACGACCACGACGCGGCCGTCCTTCGTCTCGTACGACTTGAACCGGTCCCCGCCCCAGCCCGTGGCCGCCTTGGCCGCGTTGGCCTTGCTCACGCCGAGGGCGCGCAGGAGGAGCGAGACGTTGAACTCGCCCAGCGTGTTCTCGTAGAGCTCGGTCGCGTCGCCGCCGAGCGCCGCCTCGAACGCCGGCATGAGGAGCTCCTTGGGCTCGTCGCGCTGCGGCCCGAAGAACTTCTCCGGGTGCAGGATCTGCTCGGTCGACGTCGGCGGGTCGTTGAAGGCCGCGCCGACCCGGTCCCAGCCGTGCTCCTTCTGCAGGCGCTGCACGAACTCCGCCCCCTGCGTGTAGGGGAACATCAGGTTCTCGAGCAGGAAGGGCGGGATGGCGCGCATCTTCGCCGCCTCGGGCGACATGCGCATGGCCATGTCCTGCATGCGGTTGAAGGCGGCGATGTCCACGTCGCCGCGGCCCATCTTCTTGAAGAGGTACTGCAGGCCGACGAGCTGCGCCTCGCCCTCGACGAGCGACTTGTAGCCCTGCAGCCGGTCGTCGTGCGACGACAGGAGCTCGAACCAGCGGGTCAGGTCGAAGTTCTGGTCCTGGAGCGCGTGGTGGAGCTCGTGCGCCATGACCATCTCGTCCATGGCCGCCTGGGCGCCCGGGACCTGCGGCCCGCCGCCCTGCGACTGGTCGATGAGGAACAGCTCCTTCTTCTCGGGGTCGTAGTAGCCGCCGATGTTCTCCGAGAGGAAGTCGATCATGCGCGCGCGCAGGTCGAAGTCGGCCGGGATCAGGCCGAAGCGCTTGAAGACCTTCTCCTGCTTCTGGACCTCCTCGACCGGCGCCTCCTTCTCGAAGCTCTCGAGGACCATGGCCCGGAGCTCGGCCGGGCTCTTCACGCCCACGCGGACGTCCGCCTGGAACTCGAGCCCGCGCATGGTGGTCACGTCGACCCGGATGCGCTCGACCGCCTTGAGGATCGGGTGCTCGCGGGGCGCGGCGAGGTCCTGGGCCGCGAGCGGGGCGGTGAGGGCGAGCAGCGACGCGAGGGCGGCGACGACGCGGCCCGGCTTGCGGGGCAGGTTCACGGAGGAGCTCCTGGTCGGTGGGCGGGCGGCGCGCGCGCGGCGCGCCGGGTCCTGACCCTACGAGCGTGGGGCGGTGGACGTTTGGCGCGCGCGGCTCACATGCCGCGCTGGGCGTAGCGCTTCTGCGCCGCGAGGGCGTCCTTGTGCGCCTGCGTCCCCTCGGGGAAGCACTTGAGGACGACGAGGTAGTAGTAGCGGGCGGTGTGGTAGTTGCGCCGGTCCTCCTCGAACCTGCACAGGCGCATGAGCACCTCGGCCATGAGCGGGTGCGGCTTGGCCCCCTCGCCGCCGACCCAGGCCGGCCTGGTGTCCTTGGTGTAGCGGCCGGCGACGTCCGGGTAGAACGAGATGAAGTCGAGGTCGAACTTCGCTTCCTCGAGGACCTCGTTCAGCTCGTACCTGAACTGCTGCTCGTCGCCGCTCCAGTGCAGGTAGAACTCCTGGTAGACGTCGACCGCCTTGTCCATGCGCCAGGTCGCCTCGTAGATGCGACCGATCTTGAAGTACCACTCGGGCGCCCAGGGCTCGGTCTTCCGCAGCCGCGCGCGGTCGCGGAACTTCTCCAGCCCCGGGCCGATCGCGTAGACGCACCCGCCGACGACCAAGAGGACGACCGCGATGGTGATCTTGAACTTGAGGTCGTTCCACTGCTCCTCGGACATGCGCGCCAACGGAGGCCTCCTTGCGGCTGCGCCGCGGTCGTGGACGGGGAGGGATCGTAGCCGCTGAGGCCCGGAGCATCCACCTCGCGCGCGGTCTCTCACCGCGCTCGCCGGTGATGTGAGCGAGGGCCCGGCGCCCCTGCGCGCCGTCGCCTTCGTGCCTCATGGGCGGCCAGCGCGCTACGAGGCCACCCGCTCGGCGGCGCCGTCGTCCTCGCCCTCGGGGGCGGAGGCGCTCGGGATCGGCGACGCCTCGCGCTCGTCGGGGGCGCCGTCGCTCGCCAGGGCGGCCGGGTCGGCCGGGACGTCGGGGTCGAGGGGCAGCGTCACGGCATCGAGGGCGGCGTCGAGCGCGGCGTCGTCGAGCGCGTCGTCGTCCGCGTCCTCGAAGACCTCGTCGTCGTCGAGGTCCTCGGCGTCGTCGTCGATCGGCGCGGCCACGAGCCCCCGGCGCCCGCGCCCCGCCTCGTCGCGCGCCTCGACCCAGTCGAGCAGGGCGCGCGGCGTGTCGTAGCGGAAGACGAACATCGCGTCGGCCTTGATCTTCGTCGGGTTGATCAGCCAGGGGTGCAGGAGGTAGTCGACGAAGCCCGGCGGGACCTCGCCCCTGCCCAGCCGCCAGGCGAGCCACGCGACGAGGCGCAGGAGCAGCGCCGGGAGCCGGACGATGCGGCCGCCGAGCAGCCGCGCGACCTGCGAGATGGTGACGTAGCCGTCCCCGGCCACGTTGAACACGCCCACGCGCTCCTGCTTGACCAGCCGCCAGATCGCCCGCGTGGCGTCGTCCTCGTGGACCAGCTGGAGCACGGGCTCGTGGCCCCAGGGGGCGAGGTAGAGGCGCCGCGCGAGGAGGCGCGTCCAGAAGCTCTCCGCGACGGACGGGCCGATCACCGGCGGCACGCGGACGATCTGCAGGCAGACGTCGGGATGGGCGGCGGCGTACTCGTAGCACAGCGCCTCGGCGCGCGCGGCGTCGTCGGCGTGCGGGAAGCCGCGGTTCGGGCGCAGGGGCGCGCCCTCGAAGGCGTAGTCGGCGTTGTCCGGGGCGGCGCCGTAGGCGGCGGCGCTGGAGACGAAGCACACGATCCGCGCGCCCGCCGCGTGGCAGGCGGCGAGGAACCGCCGCGTGCCGCCGAGGTTCCGCGCCTCCTCCCGGGCGCGGTCGCGCAGGGGCTCGCTCAGGCCGGCGTGGACCGCGACCTCCACGCGATGGTCGCGGAAGGCGTCCTCCCACCCCTGGGCCGCCGTCCGCTGGACGAAGACCACGCGCTCGTCCGCCACGAGCTCGGGCGCGGGCGGCGCGTCGTCGATCGCGACGATGCGCGAGACCTCGGGGTCGCACTGCACCTGCGAGAGGAGGTGCGCGCCGAGCCCGCGCGAGGCGCCCGTGATCGCGATCGCCGTCACCTGGGCGGGGCCTCAGCGACCGGGGGGCTTGCCGCCCGCCGGCCGGGGCGGGATCGAGCCGGGCTGGGTGTCGACGTAGCGCTGGTCGCCCGTCCGCGGGTCGGCGACGACGTGGATGCGCTCGATCGCCTGCCTGGGCTCGGGCGGCGCCCCTGGCGTCTCCCCGCGCAGCCACAGGACGAAGGCCAGGCACGAGTCGTCGTCGGCGTGGTGCTCGTCCTGGATGAGCTTGATCGCCTCCTCGACCGGGCCCGCGGAGGCGAGCACCTTGTGTCGGGACGAGACCACCCGCCGCAGGTCGTGGATGCTGAGGGCGCGGCGCTTGGGGCGCGGCTTCTCGAACTCGTCGCTCACGCCAGGCTCCTCCGGCCCCGGCCCGACCGACGGAGGAGGCCCCACGAGCCGGGCGCCGGATCGTATCGGAGCGCGCGGCGGGAGACCAGGCTTCGAGACCGTGCTCTCCGTACACGAAGGTGGCACCCGCAATCTGGGTGCCACGCTCCGTGGTGTGTCATACCGAAAAAGGGGGAAAGTGGGGAAAACGGTAGGCGCACACCTTGTTAGTCGATAGCCGTTAGTCTTTAGCCCGTAAGCACCTCGGCGTGATCTTTGACCACCTCGAGGTCCCAAGGGGACTCTATCGGCACCCCTGGCAAGCGTCAAGGGAAGCTCGCCCTCTCTCCGCCGATGGGGTGATTCAAGTCTTTTTGCACGCTGCGGTTATGCAGGCGCGAAATCGCTCGCGGGCCATCGCGTGCGCGATGGGACAGCCGTGGCTCGTGCCGGAAATCCGGCGGCCGTCCTCTACGAGAACGACGTGATGGCGTCGGTGCGGGCCTCGAACACCTCGAAGTGCCGGTGGAGGCCGAGCATGGTGATGACGGTGCGGGCCACGTCGCGCAGGGTGCAGAGCTTGATGTCGCCGCCCTGGCCCCGCGCCTTGCTGACGTAGGAGATGAAGACGCCCATGCCGTTCGAGGAGATGTAGGTCAGCTCGGCGCAGTCGATCACGATGCGCGCCCGGCCGCGCTCCAGCAGGTCGGCGAGCGTCGAGTCGAGCAGGTTGATGGTGTGGCGGTCGACGAAGCCGTGGAGCGAGCAGATCGAGACGTCGCCCACCTCGTCGACGTCGATGCGCAGCTTCTCGCCCTCCTTGGGGCGCTGCCGCGCCTGCGCGGCGAAGTCGGCGACGGCCTCGGCCTCGGTCTCCTTGACCACGAGGAGCTTCGTGAGGTGCAGGAGCGCCAGGACCGACTTCACCTCGGGGCTCATGCGGCAGAACTTGATGTCGCCGCCGGCCTTCTTGAGCTTGATCAGGTGCGAGAGGAAGACGCTCATGCCGTCGTTGCTGAGCTGCGCCAGGCGCTCGCAGTTGACGACGAGCTTCAGCCGGCCCCCGTCGATCAGCTCGCGGACGCGCTGCTCGAGGGGCGCGACGCTGCGCTTGTCGAGGACCCCGTCCAGGGAGAGGACGGTCACGCCGTCCTCGAGGTCCCGGGTCTCGATGCGCAATTCGGTCATGGGCAAGAGCCTAGCTCCGCCCGCCGGGCCAGTCAAACGCGGCCAGGTCGAGCGCGCGAGCGCCGGCCGGGTCCCGACAGGAACCGCTCGAGGAGCGCCTCCTGGCGCCGGTGCATGCGCGCCCGGTCGCGCGGGGCGTGGTCGTCGTAGCCCAGCAGGTGCAGCGTCCCGTGGGCGACGTAGAGGAGCAGCTCGCGCTCGAACGGCAGGCCGCGGGCGCGCGCCTCGCGCGCGGCGGTGTCGGCCGACACGACGACCTCGCCCAGGAGCGGCGGCTCGCCCGGGAGCGGGTCGTCCTCGAGCGGGAAGGAGATCACGTCGGTCGGCCCCGGGACGTCGAGGAACTCGCGGTGCAGGGCGGCGATCCGCCGGTCGTTCACCACGACCACCGACAGGCCGGCGTCGGGGCGGCCCTCGGCCGCGAGCACGTGGAGGGCGAGGGCGCGCACGCGCGCCGGGTCGACCCGGCGCCTGCGGTAGCGCACCAGCACGTCGACGCTCACCGGCGGTCGCGCTGCCCCTCGTAGCGCTCGACGATCTTCCACACCAGCGGGTGGCGCACGATGTCGGCGTTGCCCAGCGTGACGTGCGCGATCCCGGCGACGTTGCGCAGGATCGACTGGGCGTGGACGAGGCCGCTCGTCGTCCCGCGCGGCAGGTCGATCTGCGTCACGTCGCCCGTGACGACGATCTTGCTCCCCTCGCCCATGCGCGTGAGGAACATCTTCATCTGCGCCTTGGTCGTGTTCTGCGCCTCGTCGAGGATGATGAACGCGTGGTTGAGCGTCCGCCCGCGCATGAAGGCCAGCGGCGCGACCTCGATCACCTCGCGCTCCTGGTACTTCTTGACCGTCTCGAAGTCGAGGATCCCGTTCAGCGCGTCGTAGAGCGGGCGCATGTAGGGGTTGACCTTGGCCGAGGCGTCGCCGGGGAGGAAGCCGAGCTTCTCGCCCGCCTCGACGGCCGGGCGGCAGAGCACGATCCGCTGCACCTCGCTCGACTTGAGCGCGCGCACGGCCATGAGGACGGCCAGGAACGTCTTGCCGGTGCCCGCCGGGCCGACGGAGAAGACGACGTCGTTGTCGCGGATCGCCTTGACGTAGCGCCGCTGGCCGGGGGTCTTGAGCTTGACGCCCTCGATCACGCGCGGCTCGTCGGCCGGCACCTGCTCGCCGGGCGTGGGCCGCGGGCCGAGCGCCGCCTCGACCTCCTTCAGGTCGAGCTGCCCCTTCGCGCGGGCGCGGGTGAGGAGGTCCCGCAGGGCGACGAGCGCGTCGTCCCTCGCGTCGCCGCGGACGAGGACGCGCAGGTCGCGCAGGACCACGTCGACGCCGAAGCGCTCGCGGACGAGGCGGATGTTGCGGTCGTTGGGGCCGAAGAGGAGCTGCGCCTCGTCGTGGCCGGCGACGTCGAGGGTGACGTCGTCCGACCCGTTCTGGCGCGCCTGCCGCTCGGAGGCGGCGGCCTGTCGGGCCTGCCGCTCGGAGCGGGCGGAGCGTTCGTCAGCCAAGGGGGGCCATCCGGCGGAGCAGCGCGAGGGTCCAGACGACGACGGGCGCGGCGATCACCACCGAGTCGACGACGTCGAGCACGCCGCCGTAGCCCGGGAGGAGCTTGGCGGAGTCCTTGACGGCGGCGCTGCGCTTCATGAACGACTCGATCAGATCGCCCGAGATGACGACGAGCGCCATCACGATACCAACGCCGGGCGCCAGGGGAAGAGGGATGAGGGTCCCGAGCGACGACCAGGCGGAGAAGGCGCAGGTGATCAGCGCCGCGCCGACCACCGCGCCGACGAAGCCGGCCTGCGTCTTGCCCGGGCTGACGCTCGGGACGACCTTCGTGCGCCCGAGCGCCTTGCCGGTGAAGTAGGCGCAGATGTCCGTGCCCTTGGCGATCGCGACCACGTAGAAGAACGCCGCCTGGCCGACGGCGGGGTCGGCGAAGCGGGCCTCGAGGGCGTAGGCGCCGAGGAACGGGATGTAGAAGAAGCCCAGCGCCGTGGCCGCGAGCCCCTGCAGGCGCTCGAGCGACGGCGCCCCGCGCAGGCAGGCGAAGAACACGAAGTAGGCGTAGCCCACGGCCAGCGGGGCGAGCAGCAGGTGCAGGCGCGGGTCGACCTCGTAGCCGAGGCCCTTGAGGGCCGTGTAGGCGGCGCCGGCGACGACGAGGCTCCGCCGGGGGATCGGCCCGACGACCGAGGCCATGAGGCCGAACTCGCGCAGGCCGGCGGCGGTGAGGGCCGTGCAGAGGAGGATCACGCCCCAGCCGTGGCCGGTCCAGCTGTCGAGCGTGAGCAGGCCGACGATGGCGGCGATGAGGCAGGCGCCGATCGCCGTGCGGACCTTGACGCTGTCGGCCATGCGCCAGATTGTCTGGCCCGCGCGGCGCGGGGCAAGGGGGGTGGGTGGACCTCCGCCGTGGCGAGGTCGCGGAGGTCGAGCGCCCCCGGCCGACACCCGCGGCCGCAGCCGTCGACGATCGAACTGGACCTCGCTCGACTCCTTCCTCCTCTGCATCCAGCGATGTAGCCTCGATCCCGCGGTGAGCCGCCGGACGATCCGACCCCGAGTGGCCGCCACCGAGACACCCCCGCCCATCACGCCGCCAACGCGAGAGCCCCCGTCCGCCGCTCTCCCGGCCGCTGGCCCCGCCAGCCGACCTCGCAGCCCGACGGACCGCTGGAGAAGGACCCATGAGTCCCACCCGCGCGGCGCCGGCACCGGGCCGGGCCGCGCCATCCATCCCCACCCCGCCCCGCGAGCGCGTGGCGCAGGCGGTCGACCGCGCGCGGCGCCTGCTCCCCGCGCAGGGGCCGATCGACCGCTTCGTCCACCACAACACCCTGCACGCGTTCGAGCACCTGCCGTTCGAGGCGGCCGTGCGCGAGGCGCGGGAGGTGCTGGGCGGCGAGCCGTATCTGGACGAGGCGCGCTACCGCGAGGAGCTCGCCCGGGGACGGATCCGCGAGGCCGACCTCGAGGTCGAGCTGGACCGGCTGGAGGCCGCGCCGCCGGACCTGCCCCCCGACCTGCCCGTGCGCGGGCTCCGGCGGGCGCTCCTCCTCCGGCCGACGCACGAGGCCGGCGGCCCGGCGCTGGCGTGGCTCCTCGCCGACGGCGGCCTGGCCCGCCGCCTCTCGCCGGCCGCCTCGGAGGCGGCGCGCGCGCGCGTCGTGGCCGACACGCGCGCCTGGCTGGCGCCGCGCGCGGCCGACCCGCGCGCGGCCGGCGAGGCGCTCACGGGAGAGGCCGACCCGGCCAGGGCCGACGCCCTCCTGCGGGAGGCGATCGGCCGGCGGCTCGACGAGGTGCCGGCGTGCCTCTGGCGCGACCCGGAGGCGCTCGCGGTCGCCGCCCTGTCGACCGCCTGCCGACGGCGGGCCGTCGCCGACCCCGCGGCCGCGCCCGCCCCGGTCCGCCACCGCGACCGGCTCTTCCTCCTCACGGGGGAGGACCCGGACGACCTCACGCACCCCGCGCTGATCCGCTGGGTGAGCGCCTTCCTCGACCAGGGGGTGGCTTACTGGCCCATGCCCCTGCGCGAGCGCGGGCTCCTCGGCGCCTTCGTGGCCCTCGCCGGACGGGGACCCGGGCTCGAGGCGCCGTTCCTGCGCGGGCTCGGCGCCGACCTCGCCCGCCTGGCCGGCGCCCCGGCCGAGGCGGTCGTCGAGGAGGTCCTCCGCGCGCTCGGCGTCCCCGAGGCGGCGTGGGACGACCACGTCGCGCGCGCGCTCCTCGCCCTGCCCGGCTGGGGCGGGATGGTCGCCGCCCTCGAGGCCGACCCCGCGCTGGCGCCCGTGACGCCGGTCCCTGCCCGGCTCGTCGACCTCCTCGCCGTGCGCCTCCTGCTCGAGCGGCGCGCGCTCGAGGACGTCGCGCGCCGCCACCTCGGCCCGGACGCCCGGCTCGACGCCCTCCCCGCGCCGCCGGCGCCGGCGCCCGACCCCGGGCGCGCCGCCTGGCGCCTGCGGCAGGCCTGCGAGCTCGTGGGCGCGGCGGCGCCGGCCGTGCTCGGCTGGAGCGACGCGCAGGTCGCCGCGCTCCTGCGCGAGGCGGCGGCGTTCGGGTCGCTCGAGCGGCGCGCCCTCTGGCAGCGGGCCTACGAGCGCGCCCACCGCGAGCAGGTCCTCGCCGCGCTCGAGGCCAACCGCGGGCGGGCGCCGGCCGCGCCGGCGCCGCTGCAGGTCGTGACCTGCCTCGACGAGCGGTCCGAGGGGCTGCGCCGCCACCTCGAGGAGGCCGGCGGGGCGGCGGTCGAGACGGTCGGCGCGGCCGGCTTCTTCGGCCTGGCGATCGCGTTCCGCGGGCTCGACGACGCGCGCCACGCGGCGCTCTGCCCGGTCGCGGCCCGCCCGGCGTACGAGGTGCAGGAGCGCGCCGCCCCCAGCGACGCCCGCGCGCACGTCGCCCGCCGCCGGCGCCGGCGGCTGCTCGCGGGCCTGGGCTTCGGCGCGCTCGTCGGCTCGCGCGCCCTGGTGCGCGGCGCCGCGGCGACGCTCGCGGCCGGCCTCGCGGCGGCCGTGCCCCTGGTCCTGCGCACGCTCTTCCCGCGCGGCTGGGCGCTCCTCGCCGCGCGCCTGGGCCACGCCCTCGTCCCGCGCCCGCGCACCGCGCTCACGGCGCTGCGCGAGGGGGACGACGTCGGCCCGACCGGGCTGCCGCTCGGCCTCGGCGTCGACGAGGCGGCCGACGGCGTGGCGCGGCTGCTCGAGGACGTGGGGCTCGCGGGGCGGGTCGGGCGCCTCGTCGCCGTCGTCGGCCACGGGGCCACGACCGTGAACAACCCCCACGCCTCGGCCTACGACTGCGGGGCGTGCGGCGGGCGCCAGGGCGGGCCCAACGCCCGGCTGTTCGCGGCCCTCGCCAACGACCCGCGCGTGCGCGCGGCCCTGGCCGCCCGCGGGGTCGCCGTCCCGCCGGACGCGTGGTTCGTGGCGGCCGCCCACGACACGACGACCGACGCGGTCGCCTGGCTCGACCTCGACCTCGCGCCCGCCGCGCGCCGCGCCGACCTCGCCGACCTCGCGGCGCTCCTCGAGCGCGCGCGGGCGCTGACGGCGCTCGAGCGCTGCCGGCGCTTCGCCACGGCGCCCGCCGACCTCACGCCGGCCGACGCGCTGGCCCACGTCGAGGCGCGGGCGCTCGACCTCGCCGAGCCGCGGCCGGAGTACAACCACGGGACCAACGCGGTCCTCGTGGTCGGTCGCCGCGCGCTGACGCGCGGGCTGTTCCTCGACCGGCGGGCGTTCCTCGCCTCCTACGACCCGACGACGGACGCCGACGGCCGGGTGCTCGCGCGGCTCCTCGGCGCCGCGCTGCCCGTGTGCGCGGGGATCAACCTGGAGTACTACTTCTCGACGGTCGACAACGAGCGCTACGGCTGCGGGACGAAGCTCCCGCACAACGTCGCCGGGCTGCTCGGCGTGATGAACGGCCACCAGGGCGACCTGCGCACCGGCCTCCCCTGGCAGACCGTGGACATCCACGAGCCGCTGCGGCTCCTCGTGGTGGTCGAGGCCGCCCCGGCGACGCTGCTCGAGGTCGCGCGCGGCGACCCGGCGCTGGCGGCGCTGGTGCTCGGGCGCTGGGTGCAGGTCGCCTGCGTCGACCCGGCCACGGGCGCGACGCAGGTCCTCGGGCCCGAGGGGCCGGACGGGCTCGCGCCGTTCGCGCCGCCGCCCGGCGACCTGGCGCGGGTCCCGACGTCGAGCGACTGGACCGCCGGGCGCCGCGAGCACCTCGCGCCGGCGCTCGTGGCGGCCGGGCTGCCCCAGGGGGGCGCGTGCTGACCCTCGACCCGCACGTCCTCCTCCACGTCCTGCCCGTCGTGGTGCTCGCCCTGCCGCTGCTGGCGTTCGCCGCGCTCGGGGGCTGGACGCTCCTGGTCGCGCCGCCGGCCGAGGCGACGACGGCGCGCGCCTCGGCGCTCGCGTTCGGCGCCTCGCTCCTGACGACGCTGGCCCTCGCGCTCGGCATGGCGGCCACGGGCACCTACCACCTCGACGTGCGGCTGGGCGCGTGGTTCGGGACGCCCGACGGCTACGCGTTCCCCCTGGCGCTCCTCGTCGACCGCCTGACCGTCCCGTTCATGGCCCTGACCGCCGCGCTGCTCGGGCTCGTCGGCGCCTTCTCGGCCCGCTACCTGCGCGGCGAGCGCGGCTTCACCCGCTTCTTCCTCCTCCTGCACCTGTTCGCCGCGGGCATGCTCCTGCTCACCATGGCCGGCACGATCGACCTGCTCTTCGCCGGGTGGGAGCTGGTCGGGATCACGTCGGCGCTGCTGATCGGCTTCTTCCACGAGCGGCGCGAGCCGCTGCGCAACGCCCTGCGCGCCTTCGCCACCTACCGGGTGTGCGACGTGGGCCTGCTCGTGGGGGCCGTGCTCCTGCACGAGCACGCCCGGACGGCCGTGTTCGCCGACGTGTTCGGGCCGGGGCCCTGGCCGCAGGGCGCCGTCGGGCTCGGCGAGGCGGCGGCGACGGCGATCGTCGGCTGCTGCGCGTTCGCCGCGCTGGGCAAGTCCGCGCAGGCGCCCTTCTCGGGGTGGCTGCCGCGGGCCATGGAGGGGCCGACGCCCTCGAGCGCGATCTTCTACGGGGCGCTCTCGATCCACGCCGGCGCCTACCTGCTCCTGCGCCTGGGGCCGCTGCTCGACCAGGCGCCGTGGGCGTCGCGCGCGCTCGTGGCCGTGGGGCTCCTCAGCGCGCTCCACGGGACCCTCGTCGGCCGCGCGCAGAGCGACGTGAAGAGCGCGCTGGCCTACGCCTCGCTGGCGCAGGTGGGGCTGATCCTGGCCGAGATCGGCCTCGGGCTCCGGCTCGTGCCGCTCCTGCACCTCGTCGGCCACGCCTGCCTGCGCACGCTGCAGCTCCTGCGCGCGCCGTCGCTCGTGCAGGAGCGGGCGCGGCTCGAGGCGGCCTGGGGCGGGCCGCTGCCGGCGACCGGCGCGCACTACCGCTGGCTCCTGCCCGCGCGCGCGCGCGAGGCGCTCTACCGCCTGGCGCTCGAGCGGGGGCACCTCGACGCGGCGCTCGAGCGCCTCCTCGTCGGGCCGCTGCTCGCGCTGGCGCGGGCGTGCGACCGCCTCGAGCGCGCCTGGACGGGGCTGCTCGGCGGCCGCCGGGGGGAGGCGTCGCCGTGACCGAGACCGCGCTGCCGTGGCTCCTGGTCCTCGTCCTGATCCCGGCGCTCGGCGCCGTGTGGGTGCGCCGCCTCGTCGACCGCGAGCGGGCGCGCCTGGCCGCGCTCACGGCCCTGACCGCGACGGCCGCGCTCGCCGCGTGGGTGGCCCAGGCCACCTACCAGGCCGGGCCCGGCGCGCTCCTCGTCGACCCCCTGCAGGCGGCGCTCGTGGGCGAGGCGCGCCCGCTCCTCGGCGTCGACGCCCTGAGCGCGGCGCCCATGCTCCTCTTCACGCTCCTGGCCCTCGGCGCGGCGGCCGCCCTGCCGGCCGCCGCGGCCGACCCGCCGGCGCTCGGGCGGCTGCTCTGGCTGACCGCGCTGACGCTCGGCCTCTACGCCGCGCTCGACCTGGCGCTCGTCGCGGCGCTGTGGGGCGCGGCGCTCCTGCCGGCCGCCCGGGCGCTCGCGCGCCCCGACGCGCGGCGCGTGCTCCTCGTCTACCAGGGCGCGGGCTGGCTGTGCCTCGTCGCGGCCGTCGCCCTGCTCGCGCGCGGCGCGCCGGCGCCGCTGTTCATCCCGGATCTCGACGCGTCGCGCGCCGGGGGCGCGGTCGTGCCGCTCCTCGTCCTCGCCGTGCTCCTGCGCAAGGGCGTGTTCCCCTTCCACTCGTGGGTCCCGGCCCTGTTCGAGGGGGCGCCCGCGGGCGTGGCCGGGCTGTTCGTGGCCGCCCACGCGGGCGTCTACCTGTTCGTGCGCGTGGTCGTCCTGCGCCTCGACGGGGCGCTCGACCTCGCGCTGCCGGTCGTGGCCGGCCTGGCGATCGTCACCTCGCTCTACGCCGCGGTCCTGGCGCTGGCCCAGCGCGAGCTCTCGCGCGTGGTCGCGCTCCTGGCCACGAGCCAGTCGTCCTTCGTGCTCGTGGGCTTCGCCGCCTCGGACGCCCTCGGCGCGGTCGGCTCGCTCATGGTGTGGCTCTCGGTGGCCGTGGCCCTGACCGGCCTGGCGCTCGCCGCCGGCTGCCTCGAGGCCCGCTTCGGCCCCGTCGACCTGGGCCAGCCGCGCGGCTACGCCGCCCGCGCCCCGCGGCTGGGGCTCCTGTTCCTCGTCCTCGGCCTCGGCTGCTGCGGCCTCCCCGGGCTCCTCGGCTTCGTGAGCGAGGACCTGCTCTTCCACGGCCTCCTCGAGACCTACCCGCTCGCCGGGGTGGCGATGGTCGTCGCCGGCGGGCTCAACGGCTTCACGGTCCTGCGCGCCTACTTCCACGCCTTCCAGGGGCCGGCGGGCGACCTCCCGCCGGTCGGCGACCTCCTGCCGCGCGAGCGCCTGGCGCTGACCGCCATGCTCGTGGCGCTGCTCCTTGCCGGCGCCTTTCCGGCCCCGGCGATCGCCACGCGCGCCGGGCCGGCGCGGGCGGTCGCCAGGACGGTCGCGAGGACGGTGGACGGCCAGTAGATGAAAGTAGCTGTTAGCTGTTAGCTGTTAGCTGTTAGCTGTTAGCTGTTAGCTGTTAGCTGTTAGCTGTTAGCTGTTAGCTGCTTGATGTTAGCTGGTAGCCTGTCCGCCGAGGTCACCATGCGCGACTATCGGCAGATCAAGGTCTGGCAGAAGGCACATGCGCTCGCGCTGGCGGTCTACCGGGCAACGACCCGCCTTCCGACTGACGAGCGCTTTGGCCTCACGCGCGAGCTGAGGCGAAGCGCTACGTCGGTGCCGTCGAACATCGCCGAGGGCTGCGGCCGCGAGAGTCAACCGGACTTCGGCAGGTTCCTGAGCATCGCAGCCGGGAGTGCCTCCGAACTCGACTACCAGCTCTTGCTTGCTCGGGACCTGGGGTATGTGAGCGCCCGTGACCATGCCGTCCTCGATGCACAGGCCCAGGAAGTGAAGCGAATGCTGAACAGCTTCATGCAGCGGCTAAGAGCTAAAGGCTAACAGCTAAAAGCTAAAAGCTAAAAGCTACTCATCAGACCCCGCCGAACCGCCGCGCCCGCGCGCCGTACGCGCGGAGGGCCTCGTGGAGGGCCGCCTCGCGGAAGTCGGGCCAGGCGATGTCGGCCACGTGGAGCTCGGCGTAGCTCGCCTGCCAGAGGAGGAAGTTCGACACGCGCATCTCGCCGGCCGTGCGGATCAGGAGGTCCGGGTCGCGCATGGTCGGGTCGTAGAGGAACTGGCGCAGGTCGTCCTCGCCGAGGCGCTCCACGGCGTCGAGCCCCTCGGCCACGGCCACGCGGGCGACCTTCTGCGCCGCGTGCAGGAGCTCGCGCCGCCCGCCGTAGGAGAGCGCCAGGCGCAGGACCATGCCGCCGTTGCGCTCGCTCATGGCGCGCGTCGTCTCGTACTCGCGCTGCACCGACGCGGGGAGCCGGTCGAGCTCGCCCACGGCGCGGAAGACGATCCCGTTGTCCATGATCTCCGGGCGCTCCTCGACCAGGTAGCGCTCGAGGAGCGTCATGAGCAGCGCGACCTCCTGGGCCGGCCGCCGCCAGTTCTCGGTCGAGAAGGCGTAGAGCGTCAGCTCGCCGATCCCCAGGCGCGCGCACTCGCGCGTGACCGCGCGCACGCTCTCGGCGCCGACCTCGTGGCCCTTGAAGCGCGGCAGGCCGCGCTCCTGCGCCCAGCGCCCGTTGCCGTCCATGATGATCGCCACGGCCTCGGGCAGGCGGGCGAAGTCGGCGGGCGAGGGCGGGGACGTCATGGGCGGCCGACTCTAGCACACCGCCCGCGGTCGAGATCGGCGGGCTACGTCGCCCCGGCGGCGGACGTGCGTCGACGCCGGCCGTGCACGGCGGCGCCCAGGGCGCCGAGGCCGAGGATCAGGAGGGTCGAGGGCTCGGGGACGACGCCCTCGATCGACATCGTCCGCGGCGGGTTGATCGTGACGCCGTTGCGGATCTCGAGCCACGTGAGCGTCGTCTGCTCGTAGGACGTCTGCTCGAAGCCCTGCGTCCAGAGGATCGGGAGCGGGCTGAAGGTGTTGGCGTCCGTCGGGGTGCTCAGCGTGGCCGAGTAGCCGCCGTTGAACACGACGTAGCTCCAGGTGGCGCCCTGGTCGAGGAGCATGACCGGCGCGCTGAGGGAGAACGTGGTCAGCCCGCCGAGCGGGAGCGACATCTGGATCGTGTTGGGCACCTGCGCCCCGAAGCGCGAGGCGATGTCCTCGGTGAACGGCACCGCAGCCGCTCGCTCGGGCGTCGCCGCGAGCAGGATCGCGGCGAGGATGAGGATCCAGGCGGACCGGACCATGCGGGCCTCTGCTGGGGTTGTACTCAGTCGGCCCGGGCGAATCAATCGCCGGCAAGGACCTGCGCCAGCGACCCGAGGGTCGCGCCGGCGAAGTCGGCGATCCGCCGCTCGGCGGCGGGCACGCCGTCCGCAGCGGAGGTGCTGAGCCGCACGAGGGTTGTGTCGCGGCGCCGGTCGCCCTTCAGGCGGCGCGCGAACAGCTCGAGCCGGAGCGACAGCGGGTCGGCGGCGGCGTCCGCCTCGCCCACCCGCACCCAGTAGTAGACGAGCTCCGCCTCGGCGCCGCGGCGGAAGAGGCGCCGCCGCGCGCGCTGGCCGCCCGGGAGCGCGCGCTCGTCGGCCTCGGCCACCTCCCAGCCGCCGATCAGGAAGCAGCCGTCGGGCGGGTGGTAGGCGCGCCACGGGTCGTCGGCCGCGTGGACGACGACGAGGTCCACCGTGGGCTCGTCCGGCGCGACCGGGAAGCGCCGGGCGGCGACGTCCTCGCCGAGGATCCTGAACACGGCCGGCTCGAGCGGCGCCGGGGCGCCCACGAAGGGGCCGAGCCGCTCGGGCAGGCGCCGCGCGACGTGGGTCGTGACCGGGCGGGCCGCGACGAGCGACAGGCCGGCGAAGAGCGCGACGGTCGCCAGCAGGGCCGCGCGGGCGGGCCGGGAGAGCGGAGGGACCTCCGGCTCGGCCGCGGGCGGCGGGGTGGGGGGTTCGTCGGCCGGCCGACCGGCCGCGAGGAGCACGGCGCCCAGGGCGACCGCGTAGACGGCCAGGCCCGTGGCCTCGTGCGCCGCCCCCTCGAGCACGAACGTGTGCCCGCGGGCCACGAGGAGCGACAGGACGACGATCCTGAGCACGTTGGCGGCGATCGCGGCCGGCACGGCCAGGACCAGGGCCAGGAGGCCCCGCCGCCGGTCCTGGGCGAGGCTGGCCATCAGGACGGCGAAGGCCACGACCGCCACGAGGCCGCGCAGGCCGCTGCAGCCGTCGTCGACGACGAGGGCGGCGCCGGGCACGTGGAGCGTGCTGCCCACGCGGACGACCGCCAGCCCCAGGCCGTCGAGGAGGCCGGCGGCGACCTGCGCCGCGAGGAGCTTCAGCCGGATCGAGAGCGAGAAGAGGACCGGGCCCGGCGCCGGCAGGGCGAACAGGCAGAACGCCAGGGGGAAGGCGGCCAGGCGCAGCGCCGGCAGGCCGTGGCGGGCCAGGACGTGGGCGGCGATCGCCAGGAGCGCCGCGGGGCCGGCGACCGTGACGTGGGGCTCGAGCGCCGCCGCCTCGCCGATCCAGAGCGCGACGGCCAGGGCGAGGCCGCCGACGCCCGGCCGGGGCGGCGACGGGGTGGCCGCGAAGGCCGCGCGGCGGCGCCAGAGGAGCCAGGCGGCGACCGCGACGACCAGCGGCCCGTGCTCGGCGATCGGGTCGCGCCAGGCGCGCGCGACCCGCGCGGCCGTGGGCGCCAGGGCCGCGGCCAGGAGCGCCCAGGCGAGCAGGTGCTCGGCCCGCCGCGCGGTCATCCTGGACCCGCGAGCGCGGCCAGGCGCTCGCGCGCCTCGGCCTCCTCGGGCCAGCCGGGCGGGAGGCGCAGGGCCACCTCCAGGGCGGCGCGGGCCGCGTCGCGCCGGCCGAGGGCCTCGAGCACGACGGCGAGGTGGAAGCGGACGGTCGGCTGGCCGAACAGGCGCGCCGACGCGCGCTCGAGGAGCGGCAGCGCCTCGTGGCTGCGCCCGAGCAGGTGGTGGGCCCAGCCGAGCGTGTCGAGCGCCTCGGCCGCGCCGGGGGCCAGGCGCACGGCCTCCCTCGCGCGCTCGAGGCCCTCGGCCCGGCGCTCGGGGGAGGGGTCGGCGAGGAGCAGCCAGGCGAGGTTGTTCAGGGCCACCGCCCCGCCGGCGCCGCGGGCCAGCGCCTCGCGGTAGCAGGCCTCCGCCTGGGCCGGCTCGCCCACGCGCTCGAGGGCCATGCCGAGGTCGACGAGGTGCGCCGCGTCGCGGGCGCCCCGCTCGCGGACCCCGCGCACCAGGGCGGCGTCGCCGGCGGCGTCGCCGGCGGCCCGGCGCGTCGCCGCGAGGCGCAGCGCCAGCAGCGGGTCCGCCGGCGCCAGCCCGTGCAGGCGCTCGCCGAGGCATCGAGCGCCCGGCCGGCCTGGCCGGCGGCGCGGCGGCGACCCTCGGGACAGCGCGTTGCGGGCACGCCCGGTGGAGCAGGCCGGCTGGTGGTCGCGCCGGCGCGGTGCCAGCCGAGCGTGGCCGACAGCGCCACGAGCGCCCACATGGCCTGGCGCGCGGCGGCGTCCGGGTGGGCGGTGGCAGCCCGCGCACGGGCGAGGGCGCGTCAGCGCGCCAGCGCCCGCGCGTGCTCGACCTCTGTCCCGGCAAGGCGGGGCCACTGAACGGTGCGCCTTCGGCGGAAATGCCGCGCCCGAACATGCGCGCCCAGCGCCTCGCGCGGTTGGCCCTGCGCCCCGCGTTGCTGTAGCGCCAGGGCGAAGCGCGGTCGCCCGGCACAGGTCGAGCGCCGCGCGGTGGTCAGCCAGCGGCCGCAGTCGCCCGTCGCCAGCGGGAGGCCGGCGTCCTCGTGGCCAGCGGCAGGCGGCGGCGCGAGCGCGAGCCGCGGCGTAGTCGGCGCGGGCCTGGCGAGGTCGCCCGTAGCGGCGCGGCGGGCCAGCGCGCAGGACGGGCGGCCGACGGCGGCTCGGCCACGGCAGCCGAGGCGTCGACCGCGGGCCCGGGCTGGGCGAGGAGCAGGCGCACCTCGCCCAGCGCCGCGAGCACCCCGGGGTCGTCGGGCGGGTCGGCCCGGCGGAGCGCCTCGGCAGCGTGGCCGCCCGCTCGAGGGCGCCGGCGCGCAGGGCGAGGTGCACGCGGAGGGCCAGGTCCTCGCGGTCGTCCAGGCCCTCGAGCAGCGCCTCGGCCAGCCAGGGCCGCTCGAGCGGCGCGACGGCGCGCGCGAGCAGGCGGCGGGCGTCGGGCGCGGGGCCGCCGCGCAGGAGGTGGGCCGCCAGCGCCTCGACGGCGAACGCCGCCTGGAGCATGCCCTCGGGCGTGTCGGCGAGGGCCGACGCCGCTCGAGCCAGGTCGGGCGCGCCGGTCAGCGCGCGAGGTCGCCCGCCGCGCGCGCGACGTCGCCCGTGACCGCGCGCAGGAGCCCCGCGTGGACGCGCAGGCGCGCGTCCGCGGGGCGCGCGGCCACGAGGGCGTCGAGGCGCTCGCGGCCGGCGGCGAGCGCGCCGGGGTCGGGTCGCGGCCAGGCGGCCAGGGCGCGCAGGGCCCACGGGCGCGCGTCGGCGCGCTCGAGGACAGGGCGCGGCCCGCAGCGCCGCCGGGGTCCCCGCAGCGCCTCGGCCTCGAGCAGGATGCCGCCGCCCGGTCAGCCGGGCGCGCCGGCGACGGCGCCCTCGGCGCGCGTGCGCCGCGCCGCCGCGAGGTCGCCTGCCGCCAGGGCCGCGCGCCCCTTGGCCAGGCGGGCGCTCGGCGACGCCGCGCGCCTCGGCGAAGGGCGCGGCCGAGACCGCGCCCGGCGGTCGTCGCCGCCATAGGCCGCCGCGGCGCGCGCAGGGCGCTGGCAGAGCCTGGACCTGGCCGGCGCCGCCTCGACGCGCGAGGCAGGCGCCGCGACGCCCGCCCGCGCGCTCGGCCTCGCGGCAGGAGGAAGACGTCGCCCGCGGCCGCGGTCAGGTCGGGCCCGGCCTCGGCGCCCACGAGCGGCTGCAGCTCGGCCACGGCCTCCTCGGTCTGGCCGGCGAGCTCGAGCGCCCTGGCCCTCGCCACGGCGATCCGCGGGTCCCAGGGCGTGTAGGTGCGCGCGGCGGCGAGCGCCTCGTGCGCGCCGGCGAGCCGCCCCGTGCGCGTGTAGAGGTCGGCCAGCGCCAGGCAGGCCTCCGCCGCGCCCTTGGCCACCGTCGTCACCGGCGCCGGGCCGACGCGCGTCGCCTCGCGGAACAGCGCCTCGGCCTGGAGCAGGGCCCCGCGCCCCGCCGCGGCCTGGCCGGCGACGAGCAGGGCGTCGATCCGCTGCAGGGGGTCGGTGACGCGCCGGATCGCCACGAGCGCCGGCTCGAGCAGCTCGGCCGCCTCCATGGGGCGCCCGGTGTCGAGGAGCAGGCGCGCCAGGGGCACCGTGAGCTGCATGTCGTCCGGCCGGCGCGCGCGCGCGGCGCGCAGGACGCGCTCGGCCTCGTCCGGTCGGCCCTGGGCCTGGCGGACCAGCGCCAGCAGGACCGGCAGGTCGGCGTCGTCGGGGTCGAGGGCGCGCGCCTGGTCGAGCGCGGCGGCCGCCTCGTCGAGCTGGCCGACCTGCCGGTGGAGCCCGGCGCGCTCCTTGAGGCGGCGCACCTGGTTGGGCGGGCGGCGCTGCTCGACGACGGTCGACACGACCTCGAACGCCACGACCAGCGCCACGATCGGCACGAGCACCTTGAGCAGGGTGCGCCAGGGGAAGGGCGGTCGCTTGGGGCGCCAGGGCATGGGGGCGGGGGAGAGCGTACCGCGCGGCGCCGACGGGCCCAAGGATCAAGGATCCCTCAGAACCCCAGGACGTCGCTGCGACGGATCAGCGCCTCGCGCTGCGGGCCGGTCGAGACGACGCTCACGGGCACGCCGAGGCGCCGCTCGATGAACGCCACGTACTCGCGCGCCTCGCCCGGGAGCTGGGCCTCCTCGGTCGCGCCGAGGAGGCCCGGGTCGGCGGCGATCGCCGGCAGCTCCTCGTAGACGGGCGTGAGCTCCTCCCAGCCGCCCTCGTCGGCCGGGAAGCCCTCGTGGCGCTTGCCGCCGCGCTCGTAGGCCACGGCGACCTTGAGCGGGCCGAAGCCGGCGAGGGTGTCGAGCTTGGTGAGGACGATCCCGGCGCAGCCGGTGAGGCGCACGGCCTCGCCGAGCTGCACGAGGTCGAGCCAGCCGCAGCGCCGGGGGCGGCCGGTGGTCGCGCCGTACTCCTTGCCGAGCTCGCGCAGGCGGTCGCCCGGCTCGCCCAGGAGCTCGGTCGGGAACGGGCCCGAGCCGACGCGGGTCGTGTAGGCCTTGGCCACGCCGACGACCTTGCCGGCGGCGGCCGGCGGCACGCCCGCGCCCGACGAGACGCCGGCCGAGGAGGCCGAGCTCGAGGTCACGAACGGGTAGGTGCCGTGGTCGAGGTCGAGCATGATCCCCTGCGCGCCCTCGAACATGACGCGCTTGCCCGCGGCGAGCGCGTCCTGGGCCACGCGGGCCGTGTCGCACACGTAGGGGCGCAGGGCCTCGGCCGCGTCGAGGCAGGCCTCGCGGATCGGCTCGAACGCCAGCGGCGGGCGGCGGAAGAGGTGGACGAGGATCGCGTTCTTCTCGTCGAGGTTGCGGCGCAGGCGCTCGGCGAAGCGCTGCGGGTCGTAGAGGTCGGCCAGGCGGATCCCCGTGCGCGAGGCCTTGTCGGCGTAGCAGGGGCCGATCCCGCGCTTGGTCGTCCCGATCTGGCCGGTGCCGCCGCGCGCCTGCTCGCGCGCCTCGTCGAGGGCGCGGTGGTAGGGCATGACGACGTGGGCGCGGCTCGAGAGGCGCAGGTTCGAGAGGTCGACGCCCTGCTTCGTCAGCTCGGCGAGCTCGGTCTGGAGGGCCCCCACGTCGAGGACGGTGCCGTTGCCGACCACGCAGGTGACCTTCGGGTAGAGGATCCCTGTGGGCACGTGGTGGAAGACGTACTTCACGCCCTTGGCGATCACGGTGTGGCCGGCGTTGCCGCCGCCCTGGTAGCGGACGACGACGTCGGCCTCCGACGCGAAGGCGTCGATCACCTTGCCCTTGCCCTCGTCGCCCCACTGGAGGCCGATCACCGTCGCGCTGCGCACGGCTAGCTCCCCTGGGCCACGGCGGTCGGGGCGCCGCGGTGGGCGGCGATCGCGCGCACGAAGTCGTCGAAGAAGGTCGCCGCCTCGTGCGGGCCGGGCCCGGCCTCGGGGTGGAACTGCGTGGCGGCGACGGGGAGCTCCTTGTGGCGGATCCCCTCGATCGTGCCGTCGAACAGGCTCGTGTAGGTGGCCACGACGGCCGCCTTGCCGAGCGAGGCGGGGTCGACGGCGAAGCCGTGGTTGTGCGAGGTGATCAGGACGCGCCCGGTCTCGACCTCGCGCACGGGGTGGTTGGCGCCGCGGTGGCCGAACTTGAGGTGGTGCGTGCGGGCGCCGGCGGCGAGCGACAGGATCTGGTTGCCCAGGCACACCCCGTAGACCGGCGGCCCGCCGCGCGCGGTCTCGGCGATCAGCCTGCGGGCGGCCTCGACGCCGTAGGTGACGGCCGCCGGGTCGCCCGGGCCGTTCGAGAGGAGGACGCCGTCGGGCTGCCGCTCGAGGATCGCCTCGGCCGGCGTGCTGGCCGGGACGACCGTCAGGTCGAGGCCGCGCGAGGCGAGGTGGCGGAGGATGTCGCGCTTGATCCCGAAGTCGAGGACGACGACGCGCCCGGCGCTGCCGGCGGCGGGGAAGGGGCGCGGCAGGAGGAGGTGGCCCGGCTCGTTGTGCTCGCCGAACGCCTCGGTCCAGGCGTAGGGGGCCTTCGTCGTCACCTCGCGGGCGAGGTCGAGGCCCTCCATCTTCGGCGCCTGGCGCAGGCGCTCGAGGAGCGCGGCCTCGGGCTCGTCGCTCGTCGTGAGCAGGCCGTTCTGCGAGCCGTGGTCGCGCAGGTGCTTCGTGAGCGAGCGCGTGTCGACGCCCTCGATCCCGGGGACGCCCAGCGCCTCGAGGTGCTCGGGGAGGCTGCGCAGGCTCCGGTAGTTGCTCGGGCGCCAGCTCACCTCGCGGCACACGATCGCGGACGCCTGCGGGCCGCTCGACTGGTCGTCGCTCTCGTCGGTGACCCCGTAGATCCCGAGGATCGGGACCGTGAACACCACCGCCTCGAAGCGGTAGGAGGGGTCGGTCAGGACCTCCTGGTAGCCCGTGTGCGAGGTGTTGAACACGACCTCGGCCGTGACCTCCCGGTCCGCGCCGAACGAGCGCCCGCGGAACACGCGGCCGTCGGCGAGGAGGAGGCGGGCGGGACGTTGCTGGGGCATGGCTGGCCTTGGGTGCGGTGAGAGGCCGCCATGGTATCGCGTCCGGGGGGCGGCGCCACGTCAAGTCCTTTCACGAACCCAGGCGACATGCGGTCGACGACGCGCGCGGTGTGCGAGAGGAGGTCCGCGCGCCGGTAGGCGACCCGGTGCGGGAAGGGCCGGTCGTCCCCGGCGAGCCGGCGCTGCGCGGCGGCCGAGTAGCCCTCCGCGGGGAGCGGCTCCAGCGAAGCGAGGCAGCGCGGGGTCATGCGTCGGGCTCGACCGTGACGCTCCCGATCACGTCGCCCCCGGCGGTCGCGACGAGGCGCCCGAAGTGGTCGTCCTCGTCGATCTTGAGCGTCCGGCACTGGAGCCGCTTGAGGCGCCCTTCGGCGAGGAGACCGTGGAAGAACGCGAACAGGTGCCGGGACTCGTGCGGCGCGGCCTGCCTGGGCAGCGTCAGGCTCACGGCCGGCGCCGAGGGGTCGGCGAGGTACTCCGGGGCGTAGGTGAAGCGGTAGCCCGAGGGGGTCTCCTCGAGGAACCCGGCCAGGACCCCGCGGTTCAGCACGCGCGCGCGGCGCACGCGCCGGAACCGGCGGAAGCGCGGGAAGCGGTCCTCGTAGAACGCGGGGCTCGGCTCGGACATCGGCTCTGCCGCATCCTGGCACGGCGCGCAGGTGCCGGGTAGGGATCGCCGCTCAGGCCGGCTCGCCCCGCGCCCAGGCCACCGTGCGGCGGATCCCCTCGGCCAGCGGCACGCGCGGCTCGAAGCCCAGGCGCGCGCGGGCGCGGGCCTGGTCGGCGTGCGTGAGCTGCATGTCACCCGGGGCCGGCGGGCGGCGCTCGAGGCGCAGGGGGCGGCCGGTGGCCGCCTCGATCAGCGCGATCACCTCCTTCATCGCGTGGGTGGCCCCGCCGCCGAGGTTCACGACGTCGTGGCCGCCGCCCGGGGCGACGACGTCGACCGCGCGCAGGAGGCCGGCCACGATGTCGTCGACGTAGGTGAAGTCGCGCACGACGCTCCCGTCGCCCAGGAGGGGCACGGGCTCGTCGCGCAGCGCCGCCCGGACGAACTTGCCGATCGCCATGTCGGGGCGGCCTCTCGGGCCGTAGACGGTGAAGAAGCGCAGGGCGATCGAGCCCAGGCCGTGGAGCTCGGCGTAGGTGGCGCACAGGAGCTCGGCCGCGCGCTTCGACGCGGCGTAGGGCGAGAGCGGGCGGCTGGCCGGCTGGTCCTCGCGGAAGGGCGGCGTGGCATCGCCGCCGTAGACGCTCGACGACGACGCGCTCACGAGCGCCCCGACGCCGCGCGAGCGCATGGCCTCGAGGAGGACGAGCAGGCCGCGGACGTTGACGTCGAACGTCGTGAGGGGGTCGTCGATCGACGCGCGCACACCGGGCATCGCGGCGAGGTGCACCACGCGGTCCACGCCCTCGAGCGCCCGCTCGACGGTCGCCGGGTCGCGGACGTCGCCCTCGACGACCTCAGCGCCGGCCTCGGCGAGCCTTGCCGCCGTGCGCCGCTTGAGGGCCGGGTCGTAGTAGGGGTCGAACGCGTCGAGGGCCACGGCCGCGCTCCCCCGGCGCAGGAGGGCCTCGACGAGGTGGGAGCCTATGAACCCCGCGCCGCCGGTGACGAGGACTCGCATGGATCGATCGGACCTCATCATTGCACGTGTTCGGCCATCCACAGCCCGAGCGCGGTGGTTCGAAGGAGCTCGTGGGTGGTCCGGCACCCGCTCGCGATCCAGCGGCCGAACTCGCGGACGAACGCGGGGCGCAGGCTGCGGTGCAGCCGAGGGAGCATGGCGGGGAGGAGGCCCGCCCAGAGGCGGGCCGGGGAGGGGGAGGCGCGCTTGACCAGCTCTCGTCCGAGCAGGCGCCTCCCCGCCGTGCGGAGCAGCGGCTTCGTCACGGGGAAGGGGACCTTGAGCGCGGCGGGCAGGGACAGCCCGAGCCGGATCATCGCGATGTCGTAGAAGGGGCTGACGAAGAGCAGCCCGGTCGAGCGCTCGATCGGCAGGAACGAGAACTGCCAGCCGATGCCGGCCCAGCGTTGTCCCGGGAGCTGCCTCAACGTCAGCAGGTCGACGCCCTCCGCGTGCTCCCTCCACTCGTCGCGGTCGACCGCCCTCGTGAACGCGGCGGCCAGCTTCTCCTCGGTCGTGAAGCGCTCCCAGCCAGGCGGCAGCGGCGCGCGCTCGTCGAAGCCCAGGAAGAGCGAGTCGGCGTGATCCCCGGTGATCGCGATCCGCGCGCCGCGCGCCGCGGCCCGCTCCGCCAGGGCATGGAACACGACCGAGGCCGGATTCGAGCATGGCCCGTCGGCGACCCGGTTCACGCCCGAGAAGCCCCGCAGGAAGTCGCGAGCGGTGACGGTCTCTCGCGCGACGTCGATCCCCAGCGCGCGCGCGTTCGCCTCGGCCGCGTCGGCCTCCGAGTACCGACGGACTCGAAAGTCGGCGGTCAGCGCGGGAGCGGCGAGCCCGGCGCGTTCGATCCACCCGGCCACGAGGGCCGAGTCGGTGCCCCCCGACAACAGCACCACGCCCGGGGCGTGAGCCAGGATCGCCCGGAGGTACTCGGTCGCCGTCGCCTCCAGGCGCTCGAGGGCTTCGCCCGAGGTCATCGCCTGCGGCGCGGCGAGCTCCAGCCAGTCGACGTAGGAGCAGGACTCGCGCCGCGACCCCTCGACCCGCGTGACGGACGCGAAGGGCAGACGCACGACGTCGAGGTAGGCCGACTGAAAGCCGACGAAGCCCCCATGGGTCCGAAGCTCCACGAGGGACCGAGGGTTCAGCGCTCGACGCGAGAGGGGGGCCAGCTCCCGGAGGCTCAGCCCGACGGCGCCGTCCTCATGGGCGTAGACGGGGTAGGAGCCGACCGGGTCCGTGACGACGAACGTAGCCGCTCCCCGCCCTGCCAGGACGGCGAACTGCCCGCGCAACCGCCGCGCGAAGGCGAGCCAGTCGGTCATGGAGGCCGAGGCGGGGAGGTCGGACGGGGTCAGCGGGCGCAGGTCGAGGAGCGGCAACCCCTGAAGCACCGGACACCGAGCCGGGTCGGCGGAGCGGTCGGGTTCGCGGACCCCGAGCACGTGTGCCTCCTCCCTCGGCGGTCCCGTCGGAGCGCAGCGCGGCGAGCTCGGCTGCGCGCCGAGAGGCTCAGGCGAGCGCGACCACGGCGACGGTCGCGTCGCGGTCGGGCACGCCGCCCGTGAACTCCTCGAACTGCGCCGCGAGGCGGCCGACGAGCTCCTTGGGCGGCTGGCCCACGACCTCGCGGAACGCCGCGGAGAGCCGCTCGAGGCCGAGCGCGTCGTTGTCGCCCGCCCGGCGCAGGGCGCCCGCGCCGTCGCTGCACAGGAGCAGCCGGTCGCCGGACTTGAGCGTCGTCTCGACCGACACCGAGCGCGGGGCCTCCTCGTCGCGGCGCGAGGGCGCGCGCAGGACCTCGAGCTTCTCCGTGGCCGCGTGCCACTGGAGCACGCCGGTGCCGCCGAGCGCGCCGAGCTGCACCCGGCCCTCGCGGCTCACGCGGCCGAGGAGGAGCGACACGGCCGAGCCGGGGTGGAGCGTGCGGGCCAGGACCTCGCGCGCCAGGTCGCAGACGTCCTTCGGGCCGTCCGCGCGCGCGGTGCCGACGCCGCGGAGCGTGTGGCGCGCGGCGCTGGCGGCCACGCAGGCGGCCGTGCCGACGCCCGAGACCGTGCCCAGGCTGACGAACAGCTCGTCCGCGTGGTCGGGCTCGAGGAACACGTCGAAGAAGTCGCCGCCGCCGTCGGCCGGGCCGAAGCGGCGGGCGCGCGCGACCAGGCCGTCGAGGCTGGCCAGGACCGCCGGCGCGCTCTCGTCGCGCAGCCGCCGCGCCGTCTCGCGCTCGACGTCCTCGCGCTCGCGGCGCAGGAGGTCCTCGATCACGCGCCGGACGTCCTTGTTGGCCAGCAGCTCCGCCGCCCCGGCCTCCATGGTCCGCGTGGCGCTCATCTGCTTCTCGTCGGCGGCGGCGGCCTCGGCCTCCGCGCCGGCCGCGTCGGTCGTCGACTCCTCGCCCGGGGGGGCCAGCGGCGCCGGCGGCGCGTCGCCGCGCTCGACGAGGAACATCTTCGTGCGGCCGATCCGCAGGGCGTCCCAGAGCTGGAGCGCCTCGTCGCGGATCCGCCGCTCGTTGAGGTAGGTGCCGTTGAAGCTCTTCATGTCGCGGACGCGCAGGTCGCCCGCCGCGTCGCGCTCGATCACGCAGTGGCGGCGCGAGGCCATGTCGTCCTTGATGATGATGTCGTTGTCCGGCGCGCGGCCGATCTTGACCGGCTGCCCCTCGACCACGTCGAAGAACGTGTGCTCGCGCTCCGAGACGACGATCAGCCGCGCCCCCGACATGGTGCCCTCCAGGCGGGAGGGATCCTATCTTTGGCGCTACCGGCTGGCCACCCTCCGGCGTCGGTGGCGCGGCGTCGGTGAAGGTTCGTCTCTTGCTCGGGCGGGTCGCTCGCGGGTTATCCTGCTCGCGTGCAGCGGCAAGCGTCGTTCGTCGGCACCAGCGTTTGCCTCCCGCTCGTCGAGTCGGCCCCGGGTCGGTGACGGGGAGCAGCATGCGGCACCGGGTCGCGCACGTCACCACGGTCCATCAGCGACGCGACGTCCGGATCTTCCACAAGGAGTGCGTCACCCTGGCCGCCGCCGGCTACGACGTCTCCCTCGTCGTGGGCGACGGGCTCGGCCCCGAGACCGCGGAGGGGGTCCGGATCCACGACGTCGGCCGGCGGCCGTCCTCCAGGCTCCTGCGCATGGGGCTCCAGCCCTGGAGGGCCCTCCAGGCGGTCGTCGCGATCGCGCCCGACCTCGTGCACCTGCACGACCCCGAGCTCCTCCCCGTCGCGTGGCACCTCCGTCGGCGGGGCCACCTCGTCATCTACGACGCGCACGAGGACACCCCGCGCCAGATCCTGACCAAGCACTGGATCCCCCGCGCGTGTCGACCCGCCGCCGCCTGGTCGGTGGAGCAGCTGGAGGACCTCGTCGCCAGGCGCCTGTCGGGCGTCGTGGCCGCGACGCCGGTCATCCGGGATCGCTTCCGCTCCCTGGGCTGCGCGGCGATCGACGTCAAGAACTACCCGCTCATGCACGAGTTCCCCGTCGGCGCCGCGGACGGCTGGGAGCGCAAGGAGCGGGCCGTCTGCTACGTCGGCGGCATCAGCCGCGCTCGAGGCGTCCACGAGATGGTCACCGCCGTCGGGTCGAGCGGCGCCAGGCTCCTGCTCGCGGGCTCGTTCATGGACGGCTCGGCGGCGCAGGCCCGCGCGCTGCCCGGCTGGCGGAAGGTCGAGGAGCTCGGCCAGCTCGACCGACCGGGGGTCGTCCGGACCCTGGAGCGCGCCATGGCCGGGCTGGTGCTCTTCCAGCCGGCGCCGAACCACGTCGACGCGCTCCCCAACAAGCTCTTCGAGTACATGGCGGCCGGGCTGCCCGTGATCGCCTCCTCCTTCCCGGCGTGGGAGGAGATCGTCCGCGGGCACGACTGCGGCCACTGCGTGGACCCGTCCGACCCGGGCGAGATCGCCGCCGCGATCGACCGGGTCCTGGCGGACCCCGCGGAGGCGCGGCGCCTGGGCGAGAACGGCCGGCGCGCCGTCGAGACGGCGTTCAGCTGGCAGGGCGAGGGGCAGCTCCTGCTCCGGAGCTACCGCAGGACGCTCGCGCTTGAGTGACGCCCTGGACACGCGACCCGCGCCGGAGCCTCCGCTCGACTCGCCGGGCCTCGCGGTCGCCGGCAGGGCGGCCCTGCTCCTCCTCTTCCCCGGGTTCTTCCTCTACCACTCGCTGCGGGCGGCGCTCGGCCTTCCGCCGGTGCTCGGCGGCTTCTTCGGCGTGGCCGCCGTCGGGCTCGCGCCGCTCCTGGTGTGCTTGCAGCTCAGGGCCTCCCTGCGGCGGCCGGTCGTCAACCATGTCGACGCCGCCGTGGCGCTGACCATCACGTTCCACGGCGCGTGGTCCCTCGCGCGATACCTGCACCATGGCGACCTCGGCGCGGGCGCCAAGCTGACCCAGACCGGGACGACCCTGTTCGTGTGGCTGGTCGTCTACCTCGCGGCTCGCGGCTGCCGGCTCGAGGGCGCGCGCGCGCCCGTCGCCTTCACCCTGGCCTTCTGGGCCATGGTGCTCATTGCGCTCGCGGAGGGCGCCACGGGCTTCCTCGCCGAGGCCCGCCGCGACGAGGGACGACAGCTCGCGAGCTGGCAAGGGCTGGGCAGGTCCCTCCTGGTCACCGCGCTGCTCCTCTGGCCGACGCTGGGGAGCTGGGCGCGCGCCGCGTCCTTCGGCGCCACCGTCGCGGCCCTGTTCCTCCTCGGCGCGAGGACCGAGTTCGCGGGGTTCGTCATCGTCGTCGCGGTGGGCACGGTCGCCGGAGCTCGCCTGGACCGGGTCGGGAGGTCGATCTGGGTGGCGGCGGCCGCGCTCACGCTGGTCGTGGTCGTCCTGAGCGCCGACCTCGACGCCCGGTCCCATCGCGTCATGCAGCTCCTCGACCTCGAGAGCTCGAGGTCCTTCCGCGAGCGGCAGCTGTTCCACCGGATCGCCTGGGACACCATCCAGGAGCACCCCTTCGCCGGCGGGTTCGCCTCCCCCGTGCTGGAGGACGAGCTCGGGACCTACGCTCACAACGCCCTGTCCGCGTGGGTCGACTACGGGCTCATCGGGTTCTGCCTGTTCGTCTACGTCAACCTGGCGGCGTTCGCGGTGAGCGCGGCGGACCTCCGCCGCCGGCGCCTCGAGTCCGCCACCTGCTCCGCGGCCTTCCTGCTGTGCCTCTACTCGCTCGTCGTCGCCGTCGCGGCCAAGTCGGTGTTCGACCCCATCTTCGCCGTCGGCTGGGGCCTCGCCGCCGGGCTGCTCGTCGAGCGGCGCCGCCAGGCCGCCCGCGCGGCGTCGCCCACGAGAGGCCCTCCGTGAGGCGCGAGATCGCGACGACGCTCGTGACCGAGCTGGTCGTGCTCCTCGCGGGGCTGCTCGTCTACCGGCTGGCGCTCGAGCGGCTGGGGACGGACGGCTTCGCCGCGTACAGCCTCTGCCGCCGGACGACCTCGTTCCTGGCCCCGCTCGCCTTCGTCGGCCTGTCGGTCGCCCTCCCGCGCGCGATCGCGGCGGCCGTGGCGAAGGGCGAGGGCGCGGCAGGTCCCTATGCCTCTGGCCTGGTCGTCCTGGCGCTGGTCCAGTCGAGCTTCTGGGCGCTGAGCGCGCTGTTCCCGCGCCGGCTGTCGCTCCTCCTCTTCGGGGACGCCGCGCTCGAGCCCCTGATCGTCCCGCTCACGTGCGTCGTCACGTCGCTCGTGGCGCACGGCGCGTGCTACGCCTACCTCCGCGGGCACCTGAGCATGGGGGCCGCGAGCGCCCTTCACCTGACGAACTCGGCCGTCGTCCCCCTGGTCGCCATGGGGGTCGGCCGGGACCTCCGCGAGGTCCTCCTCACGACCGGGGGGCTCTCGCTCGGCGTCTCGTCGCTGTTCTTCGCCGCCCGGATCGCCCCGCGGCTCCGGCTGCGCCTCGACCGGGGGCACCTGCGAGGCCTCCTCACCTACGGGCTGCAGCGCCTGCCAGGCGACTTCGGGCTCGCCGCCCTCCTGGGCCTCCCCGCGCTGATGACCACCCACGCGGCGGGGGTCCAGGAGGGCGGACGCGTCGCCTTCTCGATCTCGCTCCTGAGCATGGCGGCGGCGGCCCTGGCGCCGATCGGGGTCGTCATGCTCCCCGCGGCGAGCAGGGCGATCGCCCTCGGGGACCGCGCGACCGTGCGCCGCTACCTCGACCGCCTCGTGGCAGGCTCGGTCGGCCTGGCCGCGGCCGGGACCCTCGTCTTCCACGTCGTGGCGGGGCCGCTCCTCGCGGCGTTCCTGGGGGCCGGCCTCGACCCGGACCTCGCGGCTTGCAGCCGGCGGGTCTTCCTCTGCGCCGTCCCGTACTGCCTGTACGTCGCCACGCGCAGCATCATCGACGCCTGGTTCGTGCTGAGCCTGAACACGATCACGATCGGGCTGGCGCTGGCGACCTTCCTGGCGCTGACGAGCGCCGCCGGGGGCCTCGACGTCGTGCAGGCGCTGTGGGGGTCGATCGGCCTGCTGGGGGCCCTCACGCTCGGGGTCTGCGCCTACATCCGGCGGGCCTGCTCGGCGCCCTCCCCGTGACGCGCCGGGCCGCCTCCAGGCAGGTCCGCCGCTCGGGTGTCCTCCCGGCGCGAGCGCCGAGGAGGGACAACGGGTTATCCTGCTGCGCGTGCAGCGGCGCGCGTTGATCGTCGGCGTCTCGGGGCAGGACGGGGCCTACCTGGCCCGGCTGCTGCTCGAGAAGGGCTACGACGTCGTCGGCACGTCGCGCGACGCGCAGTCGTCGCGCTTCGAGACCCTCGCGCGCCTGGGGGTCCGCGAGCGGGTGACGCGCGTGTCGATGGCGCCCAACGACTTCCGCTCCGTGCTCTACGTCCTCGACCGGCACGCGCCCGACGAGGTCTACCACCTCGCCGGGCAGAGCTCGGTCGGGCTGTCGTTCGAGCAGCCGGTCGAGACGCTCGAGAGCGTGGCGGTCTCGACGCTCACCCTGCTCGAGGCGATCCGCTTCACGCGGCGCCCGATCCGCCTCTACAACGCGGGCTCGGGCGAGTGCTTCGGCGACACGGGCGACGCGCCGGCGAACGAGCGCACCCCGTTCCGCCCGCGGAGCCCCTACGCGGTGGCCAAGGCGACGGCGTTCTGGGAGGTCGCCAACTACCGCGAGGCGTACGGCCTCTTCGCCTGCACGGGGATCCTGTTCAACCACGAGTCGCCCCTGCGGCCCGAGCGCTTCGTCACGCAGAAGGTCGTGGCCGGGGCCTGCCGGATCGCCGGCGGCAGCGGCGAGCGGCTGAAGCTGGGCAACCTCGCGGTGTGGCGCGACTGGGGCTGGGCGCCCGAGTACGTCGACGCCATGTGGCGCATGCTCCAGGCGGACGCGCCCGAGGACCTGGTCGTGGCCACGGGCGAGACGCGCTCGCTCGAGGAGTTCCTCGCCTTGGCCTTTGGCGAGGTCGGGCTCGACTGGCGCGACCACGTCGACCACGACCCGGCGCTGATCCGGCCCACCGACCTGCACGGCGGCCGCGCCGACCCGTCGCGCGCCCTCGAGGTGCTCGGCTGGCGGGCCGAGGCGCGCCTCGAGGACGTGGTGCGGCGCATGGTCCAGGCGCGGCGGGAGGGCGGCGCCCCATGAGCGCGGACGAGGTGGCGGTGATCGGGGGGGGCGGGCACGCCAAGGTGGTGATCGCCACGCTCCGCGACGCCGGCTGGAAGGTCGTCTGCGTCTACGACGGCGACCAGGCCAAGTGGGGGAGGTCGATCTCGGGCGTGCCGATCGTGGGCGACGACGACCGGGTGGGCGACGGGCCGCCGCGCGCCGTGATCGCGGTCGGCAACAACCGCACGCGCCAGCGGATCGCGCACCGCCTCGCGCTCGAGTGGGTGACCGTCGTCCACCCGCGCGCCTGGGTCGACCCCTCGGTGCGCCTGGGCGCGGGCACCGTCGTCTTCGCCGGCGCCGTGATCCAGCCCGACTCGGTCGTCGGCGCCCACGTGATCGTCAACACCGGCGCCTCGATCGACCATGACTGCCAGGTCGACGACTTCGTCCACCTCGCCCCGGGCTGCCACCTCGCCGGCGAGGTCCACGTGGCCGAGGGCGCCTTCCTCGGCACCGGCGCCTCGGTGATCGTGCGCGTCGAGGTCGGTCCGTGGTCGATCGTCGGCGCGGGCGGCGTCGTCGTGCGCCACGTGCCGCCGGGGGTCACGGCGGTCGGGGTGCCGGCGCGCCAGCGCGGCGGCCAGGGCGGGCCGGGGTAGGGCTCAGCGCGGCTTCGCCCGCCGGCGCCGGCGGGGGGGCGTGAAGACCTCCTCGGGACTCTCGGCGCTCAGGACGCGCTCGGCCCAGACCTCGAGCTGCTCCGCGCTGGCGTCGGCCAGGTGCCCCTCGACGAGCGCCGGCGGCAGGTCGGCGCCGAACCGGCGGCGCAGCAGGCGCAAGAGGATCGCCCACGCCCGCCTGGTCTCGGCCTCGGCCTGGACCTGCTGATAGAAGCTCGACGCCATCAGGATCCCGGGCGCAAGCTGGTCCTCCGCAACGTCGAGACGGGCGACCTGATCGCGCGCCTCACGACCGGCGAGGAGGGCGAGTTCGTCCTCCCGGAGCTGGTCAACGGTTCGTACGCGCTCGAGTGGGACGGGCACGTCCAGTACTTCGAGCTGCGCCAGGACCGGCCGCTGAAGACGATCAAGATCCTGGCCCCGAAGGGGCGCAGCGAGGGCCTGCGCCTGGCGGCCGACACGGGCTCGACGCTGATCGCGGTCGGCGCCGGCACGGCGATCGGCGTCGTGGGCGGCGTGGCCGGCGGCGTGATCGGCTACAACATGCGCAGCTCGACCGGGGGCGGCGGCGGCGGCTTCTTCGGCGGCGGCGGCGGCGGCGGTGGCCCCGGCGGGATCGGCGGCATGATGTTCGAGACGTCGCCCTCGGGCGACTTCGGGCAGGTGCAGGTCGGCCAGACGCGCCAGCGCACCTTCCTCCTGCGCAACAACTCGAACCAGCAGCTGACCGGGATGGTCACCCTGAGCAACAGCACCCAGTTCTCGATCCTCGCCAGCGGCGGGGCGTTCGACCTGCAGCCGGGCGGGATCCTGGCCGTGACGGTGCGCTTCGCGCCGACCGTGGTCGCCACCCACCTCGGCACGCTCGACGCGATCCTGACCTCGCCGCCGCCGGGCGTCGTGGCCACCCAG
This sequence comes from Planctomycetota bacterium, assembly GCA_023954375.1. Classification (GTDB taxonomy): domain Bacteria; phylum Planctomycetota; class J058; order J058; family J058; genus JAMLIC01. The sequence continues at coordinate 46,322 of JAMLIC010000015.1, read as the reverse complement.
TCGAAGGCGCTCTTCGGCGAGGGCACCCAGCCGCCGGCCGTCTCGCCGGCCAACCCGTAGCGGCGCGCGCGTTGGTCCGGCGGCTCGCGGCCGTGGCGCTGAGCGTCGGACTCGCGGGCTGCGGGACCCTCCACCAGGCCCACCAGCCCGACGGGCCCGCGATCTACGGCGGCGTGCGGCTGATCCTGAAGCAGCTCCGCCACGAGCGCGCCGGGGTCATGGACGTGGTCTTCTACTGCCTGGACCTGCCCTTCTCGTTCGTGGGGGACGTGTGCATGTCGCCGCTCGCCTACCTCAACGAGATCGAGCGTGACGGCGTGGAGGTCCGCGCCGAGGACCCCCGGCGGCTCGGCGTCCCGCGGCACGTGCGGTAGGAGGCCCGTGACCCGCTCGCTCGTCCTCCTGGCGGCCCTCGTCGTAGGCGCGCCGGGGTGCCTCGGCTGGAACTGGGAGGGCCGTCCCGAGCAGGTCCCCTGGACCGCCGCGAACCCCGTGTGGTCGGGTTACGTCGCCCACGGCGAGGAGCCGGCGCAGGTGCAGGCGGTCCACGAGTCGCGCACCTGCGGCGCCGTGCCGGGCGAGCCGGCGACCCTGCACGTGTGGTTCGAGGACGCGATCGCCTGGTCGGGGGTCAACGCCTTCTTCTCGGGCCTGACCCTGCTCACGGTCCCGACGTTCCGCTTCCACGACCTCCTCGTGCGCGGCTGGGTCGAGGAGCAGGGCGAGCGGTTGATCCAGGCCGAGGCCCGGAGCACCGTGGCCGTGCTCTGGTGGTGGCCCGGCGTGTTCGTCCCCCACCTGTGGAGCGACCTGGACGGCGAGGGGCTCGTGCGGGAGAACCTGCGCGGGCTGACGCGCACCGTGATCGACGACCTGGCGACCCGGTTCAAGCGGCTGCCGCCGCGGCCGGCGCAGAAGGCGGAGGAGCCCGAAGCCGCGCCACCGGCCGAGGCCTCGTCGGAGGGGGACGCCCTCGCGCCGCCGGACGAGGCCGCGTCGGCCGAGGGCCCCAGGTAGGCTGTTTAACGGTGCGACTTTCAATTGAAGTTGCGCCTTTCGATTCGAGGTGCTACTTTCAGTCGTAAGTGGCTCAGCACTTGGACGACGCGCTGACAGCTCGGCTCGCCAGGCTGGGCTACCACCCTTCGCACGCTGAAGTGCACTTCGAGCAGCGCGGAGGTGGCCGGGTCCTCGACGTGGTGCATCAGGCCGGTGCCCGGGACCTTAGGGCCCACCTCGCCCGCCTCGCTGTCTATCTCTCGAAGAACGCCCGGGTGCGACAGGCCTGCCTCCTCCTCGAAGCCGCACGGCTGACGGAGGCCAGGCTCAGGCAGGAGTGGGCCGATCTCCTCGCGATCCTGCAGCCAGAGGTGACCTCCCGGCTCGCCCTGGTCGCGGTGGGAGACGAGCTCGAGGTGGTCGTCCCGGGCGCAGACGCACACCTCGAGGCGCTCGCCGCCCTCGCGCGCGCAGCTGTCACGGCCACGGCGACCGTGACCCCTCCGGTCCCGAAGCACCTCCTGATCCTCCAGGTGCTCATGTCGCGGTGGCTGGTCGGTCAGGGGCCGATCTCGCGAGGCGAGCTGGGCGCACAGGCCGGGGCCACCTATCCCACCACCTCACGCGCCCTGAAGCGGCTCCAGCGCGACGTCCACGCGCGCTCCGACCGCAGCGTCGAGCTCGTCGGCCTCCCCGAGCGAGCCTGGAGCGAGCTCCTGGCGCTCTCGCACTCCCTCCGGGGGACGGTCGCCTACAGGGACGCCTCGGGCGGGCGGACCCCGCCCCCGGACCTGCTCCGGCGCCTCCAGCGGCTGAAGCCCCCCCAGGTCGCGCTGGGCGGGGTGGTCGGAGCCCACCACTGGGACCCACTCTTCGACCTCCAGGGCCTACCGCGCCTGGACCTGAGCCTTCACGCTCCCGACGGGGTGGCGGACCTCGGGTTCGTGGAGCGGCTCGACCCGGCGCTCGAGCCGACCTCGCCGGACGCGCCAGGGTCCGTGCTCGTGGTCCACGCGGTGCGGCGGCCGGCGTCACTCTTCGCGGAGGACCCGGCGGGAGGACTGCCGTTCGCCGACCCCGTCGAGGTGCTCCTCGACCTGCACGAGCTACGTCTTCACGAGCAGGCGGGCGCCCTGCTCGATCGCATGATGCGGAGGAACGCCGCGTGATGTTGCTCGATCCAGCGCGGCTCCTCGCTCGATTGGCGCAGGACCTGCCCCTCGAGCTCCACCCGCACGTCTACGTCGTCGGCAGCCTCGCCGCCGCTTACGCCTTCCGCGATCAGCTGGGTCAGCGGGGCGTCAAGACGAAGGACGCGGACCTCGTCGTCCACCCCGCGGGAGACGTCCGATCGTGCGCGGCCATGGCGGAGCGCCTCCGGGACCTCGGCTGGAGGCAGGACCCCGAGGCGCCCGGGGCGGCCGCTGCCAAACCGGCGGACCGGCTCCCGGCGATTCGACTCTTCCCGCCCGACTCGATGGACTACTTCCTCGAGTTCCTGAACCTGCCGTCGCCTGCACAGCGCCAGGCGAAGGAGTGGATCCCCGTCAGGGTCCATGGCGCCTGGTTCGGCTTGCCGACGTTCCGCTTCCAGGGCCTCACGGGAGAGGGGCGGGTGCGAACGGAGCACGGGATCGACCACGCCGCGCCCGCGATGATGGCGCTGGCGAACCTGCTCTCGCACCCCCACGTCGGCGAGGTGCGCATGCTGAAGCCCATGGAGGGACGCGGGATCTTGCGCTCGGCGAAGGCCTCGGGCGCGTGCTGGCGATCGCTCACCTCTCGTCCCGCGCGGACGTCGAGGCGTGGCTCGATCCGTGGGTCCAGGCCCTCAGGGAGCAGCTCCCTCTCGACTGGCGCGACCTGGCCCGCGATGCGGGGAGCGGACTGCGTGCGTTGCTCGAGACGCGTGCGGCTCTCGAGGAGGCGCACTTCACGTGCGAGGTCGGCCTCCTGAGCGGTCGCGGGGTGTCGATCGACGCTCTCAGGGCGACGGGTCGGCAGCTCCTGGTCGACCTGATCGAGCCCCTGGCCGACCGAGCCAATCACGACGTGTGACGCTTCACACCGCCTGGAGCGACCTCGCTGACGCAGGGGCCTGCGTCCCCGTGAACACCGGCATGGTCGCCTCGCCCGGCGCCGAGACCCCCTCCCGGGCGAGGACGGCCCAGGCCGTGCGGAGGAGGACGCGCAGGTCGAGGCCGAGGGTCCAGTGGTCGACATACCACACGTCGTGCGCGAACTTCTCCTCCCACGTCAGCGCGTTGCGCCCGTGGACGACCGCCCGGCCGGTGAGGCCGGGCTTGACCTCGTGGCGGCGGGCCTGCTCGGGCGTGTAGCGGTCGAGGTACTCCATGAGGAGCGGCCGCGGCCCCACGAGGCTCATGTCGCCGCGCAGGACGTTCCAGAGCTCGGGGAGCTCGTCGAGGCTGGTGCTGCCCAGGAGGCGCCCGAGGCGCGTCAGGCGGGCGTGGTCGGGCAGGGGGCGCCCGTCGGGGCCGCGGGCGTCGGTCATCGTGCGCAGCTTGTAGACCGTGAACGGCCGCCCGTGGAGGCCCGGCCGGCGCTGGGCGAAGAGCACGGGGCGGCCGATCCCGACCCGCACGGCCAGCGCCGCGGCGGCGAGGAGCGGCCATGTGCCGGCGAGCGCCGCGCTGGCCACGGACAGGTCGAGCGCGCGCTTGAGCGTCCGCGAGCGGCCGAGGCGGCCGGCGGCGCGGCGCAGGCGGGCGAGGCGGCCGGGGACGCGGAGGCGCAGGTACTCGGCCTCGAGCGCCGTCCACACGCGCTCGGGCGCGAAGGCCTCGAGCGCGCGCGTCCGGCCCGCCTGGCCGTGGGCGCGGGCGAGGGCGGGGTCCTCGAGGTAGCGCGCGAGCGCGTCGCCGAGGGCTCTCCCGTCGCCCCGGGGGACCAGCGTGCCCGTGACCCCGTCGACCACGGCGTCGACCGTGCCCGTTGCCACGAACCCGGCCACCGGCAGGCAGGCGGCCGCCTCGAGCGGGGCGTTGGGGAAGCCCTCGCGGGCCGACGGGAACGCCAGGACCGACATGAGCCCGTAGTAGGGCGCCGTTCGACCACGAAGCCGTCGGTGCGGACGACCTGCGGGTGGCGGGCGAGGGCCTCGAGCACGGCCGGCGGCACGGGGTCGCCCGGCTCCGGCTCGCCCACGAGCAGGAGCCAGGCCCCGGGGGACCCGCGGGAGCACGACACCCTCGAAGGCCCGCCACAGGTCCTCGATCCCCTTGTCGCGCGTGAGCCGGCCGACGAAGCCCACGACCGGCGCGCCCTCGGGGAGGCCCAGGCGCGCTCGCAGGGCAGGGTCGGGGGGCCGCGGGGCGAAGCGCTCGGCGTCGACGCCGTTCGACGAGCCAGCCCCGAGCACCCGCGCCCGGGCCGGGTCGACCAGGCCCTCCTCGACGGCCCGCCGGCGCAGGCTGTGACTCACGCACACGACCTCGTGCGCGAGGGCGCAGGCGACCCGCTCGGTGAGCGCCAGCGTGCGCCCGCGCAGGCCGGTCGCCGTCTCGAGGCGCAGCCCGCGGAGCAGGTAGACCCGTACCGGCACGCGCGCGATCGCCCCGGCCACCGTGCCCAGGAGCCCCGCCTTGGGCGTGCTGGCGTTGAGCACGTCCGGCCGCAGGCGCCGGAGCGTCCGCACGAGCCGGACGAGCGAGACGAGGTCGGCCAGCGGCTCGATCTCGCGCGACATCGGCACGCCGACCGTCTCGACGCCCTGCGTGCGGGCCACGTCGTCGAGCGCCGGCCCGGGGGCGGAGACGACCGACACCTCGTGCCCGCGCCCGCGCAGCCAGGCGAGCTGGCCGCGCAGGAGGGCTCGCGTGGTGACGGCGTGGGTGACGACGTGGGTGATCGGGGGCATGTCGTCGCCAGGTTGTACCGAGCCAGGCCTGGCCGGCCCGGAGCCGGGTGCCGCCCTCAGAGCGTCCCGTCGAGGACCCGGAACGCGGGCGCCGTGGCGAGCCGCGCCTGCACCCGCCCCGGGTCGCGGACCAGGATCGCGTTGCCCGACGGGGCGTCGCCCGGCGCGGGCTCGAGGACGCGCCGGAACGGGTCGTAGCGGCAGGGCACGAACCCGCTCGCGCGGAGCCGCGCCCGGAGCGCGCCCTCGTCGAAGCCGTAGCGCGCCCCCTGGCCCATGAGCTCGAGGACGAGCGCGTCGAGCCCCGGCGAACGCAGGAGCTCGGCGGCGCCGTCGAGGACGGCCCCCTCGTAGCCCTCGACGTCGATCTTCACCAGGCGCGGCGACGTGATGGCGCGCTCGTCGTCGAGGCGGACGACCGGGACCCGGACGCTCGGCCGGTCGTCCTGCGGCCCGGCCAGGACGCGGTTCGTCGTGTCGTCGTCGCTCGAGAAGAGCAGGTGATCGGGCCTGGCGCCGACCCCGACGTTGCGGAGGACGACCCGCTCGCCGACGCCGTTGAGGTGCACGTTGGCGCGCAGGTGCTCGAACGTCGCCGGGACCGGCTCGAACGCGACCGTCCGCGCGCCGACCGCCGCGCTCGCCAGCACGGTGTAGCTCCCCACGTTGGCGCCGACGTCGACGAACTGGTCCTCGGGCCGGAGGAGGTGCAGGAGGAAGGCCATCTCCTCCAGCTCGTGCAGCCCGCAGTAGACGTTCCCGGTCGCGCCGGTCATGCCGGGCCGCACGAGGAGGCGCGAGCCGTTCACGAACGGGACGGCGACGGAGGCGCCCGGGAGCAGGCGGCTCCCCACCTGCCAGCGCAGCCACCGGGCCGCCGCCGCGGCCGGCCGCCGCCGGTTGAGCGGATGCGAGAGGACGAACCGCAGCGAGCGGACGAGGTCGAGCGCCCGGGCCATGGGCCTCAGAGCGGCGCCGGGACGGCCTGCACGAGCTCGTCCAGCACCTGGTCGGCGGTCCCGCCCCCGCGCCCGACCACCACTCGGTGCGCGAGCGCGGGCAGTACGAGCTCCTTCACGTCGTCGGGCACGACGTGGTCGCGCCCGCGGACGAGCGCCAGGGCCTGCGCCGCGCGGCGCAGGCAGAGCGAGCCGCGCGGGCTGACGCCGACGGCCAGCTCGGGGGTCTCGCGCGAGCGCTGGGCGATCGCCACCACGTAGTCGAGGACGGCGTCGTCGACGCGCACGTGCCGGGTGGCCTCCTGCAGGCGCAGGACGTCCTGGCCCGTGACCACCGGCCGCAGCCCCTCGAGCGGGTGGCGGGCGGCCTGGGCGCGCAGGACCTCGCGCTCCTGCTCGGGCGACGGGTAGCCGATCCGGATCCGCAGGAGGAAGCGGTCGAGCTGCGACTCGGGGAGCGGGTAGGTGCCCTCGAACTCGTGCGGGTTCTGGGTGGCCAGGACGAGGAACGGGCGCGGCAACGCGTGCGGCTCGCCGTCGACGCTGACCTGCGGCTCGCTCATGGCCTCGAGCAGGCTCGACTGCGTGCGCGGGTTGGTGCGGTTGATCTCGTCGGCCAGGACCACGTTGGCGAAGATCGGCCCCGGCTTGAAGTTGAACGTGGCCTTCGCCTGGTCGAAGACCGAGACCCCCACGATGTCGCTCGGCAGGAGGTCGGGCGTGAACTGGATCCGCTTGAACGAGGCGTCGATCGAGCGGGCCAGCGCCTTGGCCAGCGTCGTCTTGCCGACGCCCGGGGCGTCCTCGATCAGGAGGTGCCCCTCGGCGAGGAGGGCCGTGAGCAGGTGCTCGACCGTCGTCTCGCGGCCGACGAAGACCTGCTTGACGTTGTCGGCCAGGCGCCGGACGAGGTCGATCGCGGCGCCCGGGGCGGCGCCGTTGCCCTGCGTCGTCGAGGCGGTCAGGCGGGGCCTCCGATCTCGAAGTCGAGCGCGATGTCGAGGCTCCTGGCCGAGTGGGTCATGGAGCCGGTGGAGATACGGTCCACGCCGGTCTCGGCGAAGGCGCGGATCGTGTCGAGCGTGATCCCGCCCGACGCCTCGAGGAGCGGCGGCCGCGCGCCGCGCGCGCGGGCGTCCGCCCGCACGGCCTCGACCGCCTCGCGCAGGTGCGGCGGGTCGAAGTTGTCGAGGAGCACGATGTCGGCCCCGGCCCGGGCCGCGCTCAGGGCGCCGTCGAGGGTCGTGACCTCGAGCTCGAGCGCCGTCCCCGGCGGGGCCTTCGCCCGCGCGAGGGGGACGACCTCGGCGATCGCCGCCTCGCCGCCCAGGACGGCGAGGTGGTTGTCCTTGAGCAGGATCTGGTCGTAGAGCCCGACCCGGTGGTTGTGGCCGCCGCCGGCGCGGACGGCGTACTTCTCGATGAGCCGCCAGCCCGGGGTCGTCTTGCGCGTGTCGAGCACCCGCGCGGACGTGCCGGCGACCGCGTCGACGAGGCGCCGCGTGGCCGTCGCCGTCCCGCTGAGCCGCTGGAGGAAGTTGAGGAGCAGCCGCTCCGCGGCCAGGACCTCGCGCGCGGGGCCGGTGATCACGGCGACCACCTGGCGCGCCGCGACCCGGTCGCCGTCGCGGGCCCGCTCCTCGAGGCGCGCGTTCGGCGCGATCCGCGCCAGCACGCGGCGCACGATCGGCAATCCGGCGAGGACGCCCGCCTCGCGGAAGACGACCTCGCCCCGGCAGGGGGCCGCGTCGGGGATCACCCGCGAGGTCACGTCGCCCTCGTAGGTCCCGCCGGGGCCGAGGTCCTCGGTGACGGCCACCTCCAGGAGGCGGGTCACGTCGTCGCCGTCGAACACGCTCGGGTCGAGGTCGTCCACGCGGGCGCTCCAGAGGGGGCGAGTGTATGCGGAAGTCCGCCTCCGGTCACGGTCGCCGGCGCGCGGTCAGCACCATCGACTTCCACAGGTAGGGCAGCCGCCCGGCCCCGCGGAAGCCGCAGGGCTCGAAGCCGCGCTCCTCGAGGACGGCGGACAAGGTCCGGCGCGACCAGAACTTGATGTGCCCGCCGTCCCACAGGACGCTGAAGTGGGCGTCGAGGCGGTTCGAGAGGGCGAGCGCCAGGTTCTTCAGGTAGCCGTGGTACGGCGTCGAGAGGACGAGCAGCCCCCCCGGCCGCAGCGCGCCGTGGACGCGGTCGAGGAACGCGCGCGGGCTGTAGAGGTGCTCGATCACCTCGAGCGAGGTGATCGCGTCGAACGGCGTCGTGCGGCCGAACGGCGCCAGGAGGTCGTCATAGACCGAGGCGACGGCGAAGCGGACGTCGGGGACGTGCTCGCGGGCCACCTCGACCCCGGACGGCGACGCGTCACACGCCCAGACGTCGAAGCCCTCGCGGCGGAGGACCCCCGCGAAGGCGCCGTTGCCGCAGCCCGCGTCGAGGACGTCCCGGACGCCGTGCTCGCCGCGCAGGGCCGCGAGCACGCCGTCCTTCAGGTAGTCGTGGGTGTGCGCCGCCCGGGCGTGGGCGTAGGCGAGCGGCGTCGTGGCGGTGTCGTCCTGGGCCGGTCCGACCATGCCCGGATCATACGCCGCTCACGGCCAGGGGTCGTACCCGACCTCCGGAGAGGCGGCGAGCATGCCCGCGATGTCCTCGACCTTCTCGATCCGGTCGGCGGCGAGCAGGATCGCGTGGAGCCGCTCGACCTCGGGGACACGCACGAGCCGCTCGAAGAGCGTCCGCGGCACGACCCCGTGCAGGCGACGGCGGACGACGGCCATGATCGCCTCGCGCAGGGCCTTGCGCGCCAGCTCCTGCCCCTCGGCGCGGCCCTTCGTCAGGCCGCGCTCGATCCCCGACCGGAAGCCCGCGGCGTAGCCGGTGCGCCGACCCTCGTTGAGGCCGTCCTGCTTGCCGTCCTGGTGGCCGTGGGTGAGGCCGTTGCGCATGCCCTCGAGCCGGCCCTTGCGGCTGCCCTCGGCCTTGCCCTTCTCGTAGCCCTGCTTGAAGCCCTCCTTCAGCCCCTCGCGTCGGCCGTCCTCCAGGCCCTTCTTGTGGCCCTCCTTCCAACCGTGCCGGAGGCCGTCGCGCCGGGCCTCGTCGAGGCGATAGCGAGCCGTGACGCGGAAGCTGTCGAGGAACCCCATGGCGGTCCTCCGCGTCCCCCCGATGTTTCCAATGTCACCCTAACAGAACCCTGTCTGCTCCGCCCTCGGTCAACGATGACCCACCGGGCACGGCCGTTGCCCTGGACGCCGGCGCCCCGCGCGAAGTCGCGGGACGCACGTGGGAGGCGACATGGAACGGGCACTCTTCCGCATCGCCGCGCTCGGGTCCCCGCTCCTGGCAGGGGCGCTCGCCGTGGGCTGCGGCGGCAGCAGCGGCGGCGGGGGCGGGCCGGCCCCAGCGAGCTGGCAGCCCACGGCCGGCACGGACGACCCGGCACCGACCGACGGCTCGGACGGCGGCGCGGTCCCGGTCGGCGCCCACGAGCCGGGCCACCCGGCGCCGCGGGTGCACGTCGTCACGGCCGAGGGGGTGAACCTCTCCTATCCGGTCTGGCTGGAGTCGCACCCGACGCGGCGCGCGGAGATGCTCGAGGAGATCCGCACGGTCGTCCCCGAGGCCGACCCGCGGATCCCGGCCGACGTGCGTGGCGTCCCGGCCGGGACGACGCTGATCGTCATGGACCCGGGCGCCTACTACGCGCCCTACTCGCCGACGCTGCTCGCCTCGGGCGAGTGGCGGGGCCCGTCGACGATCTACGTGGCCTGGCGCGGCGGGTCGAGCGGCAAGCTCCTCCCCGCGCTCGCGCACGAGCTGCGGCACCTGCTCACGCAGGACCCGCACGCGGGGCACTGAGGCCCTTTCGGCCCGGCCCGGGCCCGCTAGAATCCGCGCCTTCACGCCGGCGACCGGCGAGGAGGAACGCGTGAACATCGGCGTCGAGATCGAGGACATCCACGGCCGCTGGGTCCTGGACAGCCGCGGCAACCCGACCGTGGAGGTCGAGGTGCTGCTTGAGGACGGCTCGATCGGCCGGGCGATCGTCCCCTCGGGCGCGTCGACGGGCGCGCACGAGGCGCTCGAGCTGCGCGACGGCGGGAGCGCCTGGCTGGGCAAGGGCGTCGACAAGGCGGTCGAGAACGTCAACGAGACGATCGCCCGCAGCCTGACCGGCGCGAACGCCCTCGACCAGGCCGAGATCGACGGCCAGCTCCTCGAGCTCGACGGCACGCCGAACAAGTCGAACCTGGGCGCCAACGCGATCCTGGGCGTGTCGATGGCCACGGCGAGGGCCGCGGCCGAGGCGCTGAACCTCCCGCTCTGGCGCTACCTGGGCGGCGTGCAGGCCAACGTCCTGCCCGTGCCCATGATGAACGTCGTCAACGGCGGCGCGCACGCCGACAACGGGATCGACGTGCAGGAGTTCATGATCGTCCCGCAGGGCGCGCAGTCGTTCGCCGAGGCGCTGCGCTGGGGCGCCGAGATCTTCCACACCCTCAAGAAGCTGCTCAAGGACCGGGGCCTCTCGACGGCGGTCGGGGACGAGGGCGGCTTCGCGCCGCGCCTCTCGAGCGCCGAGGAGGTCCTCGACGTCCTCATGCAGGCGATCGAGAAGGCCGGCCGCAAGCCGGGCGACGAGGTCGCGCTCGCCCTCGACGTGGCCGCCAGCGAGTTCTTCAAGGACGGCGCCTACCGCGGCACGAGCTTCGGCCTGGGCGACCGGGCCTCGGCCGCCGACCTGACGAAGGTCTACGACGGCTGGCTGTCAAAATACCCCCTGATCTCGATCGAGGACGGCCTGGCCGAGGACGACTGGGACGGCTGGCTGGCCCACACCGAGGCCCTCGGCGACCGCTGCCAGCTCGTGGGCGACGACCTGCTGGTCACGAACCCCGAGCGCCTGGCGAAGGCCGTGCAGGACGGGGTCTGCAACGCCATCCTGATCAAGCTCAACCAGATCGGGACGATCACCGAGACGCTCGAGACGATCGCCATGGCCAAGGACGCCGGCTACGGCGTCGTGATCTCGCACCGCTCGGGCGAGTCGGAGGACACGACGATCGCCGACCTGGCCGTGGCCACGAACGCGGGGCAGATCAAGACCGGCTCGCTCAGCCGGACGGACCGCGTGGCGAAGTACAACCAGCTCCTGCGGATCGAGGAGGCGCTGGGCGGGGGGATGCGGTTCGGGGGGTGAGCGGCCCTTCTCCAGCCGTTCGGCTGCGCCGCCGGGAGCACCAGCCTGGGTGGGTGGCTCCGGGGTCGTTCGCGAGGTGACTGACGAGCGCGCTCGAGGCTGCGTCCGCGGACTGGCCCTCTCGCGCTGTGGTTGGTTCGCGGAGGCTCGTGCGCGCCCACTCCCCGCAGGCTCTGAATGACGCGGGTTACTCGGCCCGGTCACGCGCGAGCGGTCTGGCTCGCACCAGCCCTAGCAGGGCCTCATGCCAGCGGGAGAGCGTCCGCTCCCGCGCGAAGTGCTCCAGGTAGGCCGCGTGGCAGCGCCGCTTGAGCTGGTTCAGCGCGGCGCGGTCCTCGCTCAACCGGATTAGCGCGGCAGCCACGCGATTCAGACTCGTTCCGTCGAGCACCCAGCCCACGCCAAGAGCCTCGATCCAGCGGCCGATGTCCGAGGCGGCGGGCCCCGCGTAGACCACCGGCCGCCCGGCGGCAAGGGCGCCGAAGAACTTCGACGGGACGACGAGGCCGGTCCACTCGGAGCGCAGGCTGACGAGATGGACGTCGGCGGCGGCGAGGCGTCGCGCGAGGTGCTCCTCCGGGCAGAAGTCGGCGACCCGAATCATCCCTCCCGCGTGGGCGAGGAGGGCGTCGACGCGATGCCCACGGCCCGCAAGGCAGAGGCGTACCCTCGTGCCCGCGAGCCGGCGGGCGAGCGCGGCGAACAGGTCCGAGTCGTGCGCGCGACCGAAGCTGCCCGAGTACAGGAGGCCCAGGCCGGCGTCGGGGCCGAACAGCGCTGCCCGAGCGGCCTCGTCGGCCGCGGACACCTCCCCCGATTCGACGAGGCCCCAGGGTGGTAGGGTCACCCGCCGGGCGGGCGAGGGGTAGCGAGCCAGTCGCTCGCGCATGACGGGACCGACGTCGGCGATCAGGTCGCACGCGTGGTAGCTCCGGGCCGCCAGTCGTCGGAGGCTCGCTGCGAGGACGCCATCGGCGGGCAGGAGCCCGTCTGCGATGGCCGCCTCGGGGTAGACGTCGAACACCCAGTGGGCAATTCGTACCCCGGGGCGGAGCCGGCGGAGCGGCGCGGCGAGGCTCACGGCGAGGACGGGATCGGTGCCCACTAGGACAACGTCGGGCGGGCGGCGCCGGGTGGCGAGGTCAGCCAACCAGGCCGATGTCAGCCAGGCGGCGTTCAGCAGGCGACCCCGCGCCGTGCTCTGGGAAAGGGGAGGCCGCCACACGCGGCGGAAGGCGACCCCGTTCCAGCGCTCGCGGGGCGCGAACGCTGCCGTACGGTCGTGACAGGCGCGGTTGCTCGGGCGCGCCTCGACGTCCCAGCCGCGGGCCGCCAACCCGGCGCACAGGTCGTCGTAGAGCCTGGCGCTCACGACATCGTCGGGGCGCTGATAGTGGTAGAGGACGACGATGCGCGGCCGGGACATCAGCCGCCCAGTCGGCGTCGCGCAACAAGCGTGTCACCGAGCACGAGCAGGTCCATGTCCGTGCGGAGGAAGCAGTCGACCGCCTCGGCCGGCCGGCAAACGATGGGCTCATTCTCGTTGAAGGACGTGTTCAGGACCATTGGGACGCCCGTGCGCTCAGCGAAGGCTTGGATCAGCCGATGGTAGCGAGGGTTGTCCTCGCGACGGACGGTCTGCAGCCGGCCGCTCCCATCGACGTGCGTGACCGCCGGAACGAGGGGGCGCCGGTCCGATCGGACCGGGAACACGTGCATCATGAAGGGCACGTCCGCCTCGACCTCGAACCACGCCGCGGTCGCCTCTCGCAGGACCGAGGGGGCGAAGGGGCGGAACGACTCGCGCCGTTTGATCTTCGAGTTGAGGATGTCCTTCATGTCGGCCCGGCGGGGGTCGCCGAGGATCGAGCGGTTCCCGAGCGCCCGAGGACCCCACTCCATTCGCCCCTGGAACCAGCCGATGACCTGCCCCTCCGCCAGCGCGGCCGCGACCGCCTCGCAGAGCGCCCCCTCGTCGGCGATGGTCGACACCGCGCATCCCGATCGCTCGAGGTCGGCCGCGCGCTCGGCGAGCGCCGCCGCGACCTCCGCGGCCCCGAATGCGGGGCCGAGGTAGGCGCTGGTCATGAGGTAGCGCGCGCCACCGGGCGCGAGGCGCGCCCAGACGTCGAATGCCGCCCCGAGCGCGCCACCGGCGTCACCCGCCGCCGCCTGCACGTCAACCCGGCGGAACGGCGTTTCGCGCGTGACCTTCCCGTTCGCCACCGAGTTCATTGCACAGCCCCCCGCGAGCGCGAGGGCGTCGAGCCGGTAGCGCGTGTGCAGGGCGCATAGCAGCGCGAAAAGAGCCTCCTCGTAGCGCGCCTGCACCGAGCGCGCGAGGTCCTCGTGGCGCCGCTCCAGGGGCTCGCCCCGGCGGCGACGCGGTCCCAGGAGACGCTCGAGTTCGGGCGAGAACAGGTCGGCGACCTGCGGCGCCTCGCCGGCTGCCGGCTGGTAGACGAGCTCCCGGTGGTGGCGGAAGTAGCGCAGGTCGAGCTCGAACGTTCCGTCGGGGCGCGAGCGGAGGACGCGGCGGAGCGCCTCAAGGTAGGTTGGTTCGCCGCGGGGCGCGAGCCCCATCACCTTGTACTCGTCGCCGTAGGAGGGGAAGCCGAGGAACTGCGTCAGTGCGCTGTAGAAGGTCCCGAGCGAGTGCGGGAACGAAACCCGCGCGTCGACGCTCACGCGCGCGCCATCGGCGACCCCCCAGGCGGTACTGGCGAAGTCGCCGAACTGGTCGACGGACACGACCAGGCAGCGCGAGGCCGGGGAGGCGAGCGCCGCCGATACGAGGTGCGCCCGGTGGTGCTCGACCGCGTGCACCCGCGCGCGCGCGCCGACGGCCAGCGCGGCGAGCTCCCCGGGGATCGAGGCGACGCGCCGGCGGTTTCGCAGGCGCGCCAGGACCTGCGCCCCCGTGGGCCGGTGTCGGACCAGGAACAGCAGCTTGCGCGGGAGGTTCGCCAGGGGATGGCGGTTGACGGCGACGTGGTCCACGTCCTCGATGCCGAGGCCCGCCTCGCGCAGGCAGTACCCGACCGCTTCCCGCGGGAACCCCGCCCAGTGCTTGATGCGCCGGAACCGCTCCTCCTCCGCCGCCGCCACCAAGCGGCCGTCGACCACGAGGCAGGCGGAGGCGTCCGGGTGGAAGCTGTTGAGCCCGAGGACCGTCGTCACGCGCGCCCCCCCGAGCACTCGATCTGCGCGAGCCAGTGGCCGAGGACGACGAACTGCCAGAGGCGGGCCCAGGGCAGTCGCCCCCGCTCGAACCGGCGCAGGAGGTCTCCGGGTGCGCCCGCGAGGACGCCCCGGGCCGTGAGGAGGGTCACGCCCTCCGCGACCAACGACCGGAGCGGTCCCCGCATCCAGGCGTCCATTGGCAGGGCGAAGCCCCGCTTGGGCCGCGCGAGCGCGTCGGGGGGGAGGAGCCCCCGCGAGAGCTCGACCAGGGCGGCCTTCGGTCGGCCCCGCGCGGGCCCTGCCACCCGCGCGTCGAGGCACGCCTGGACGAGCTCGTGGTCGAGCAGCGGCACCCGCAGCTCGATCGAGCGCGCCATGCTCATCACGTCCGCGTCCCGCAGGAGCGTGTTTCGCATGTAACCCGAGAGCTCGAGCAGGCTCACCGCGCCCGCCGGTTCCGCTTCGTCGGCGGCCCACGAGGCGGACGGCACGCTCGGCTCGAGCCCGAGGTCGAGCAGCTCCGCGTCGGACCAAAGCGCCCGGACCTGCTCGTAGCGCTCGGCGAGGCTCGCGCCGGGCCGCATCAGCGCGGCGGCTCGTGCGCCCCGCCCGCCGCCGCCGCCCGCAAGCGCCAGGGCGCGGCGTGGGAGCCGTCCGAGGAGCGGCGACCAACGGGCAGCGCCGGGGACGAGACGAAACGATGGGTAGCCGCCGAACAGCTCGTCGCCGCCCAGGCCAGAGAGCGCCACCTTAACCCCGGCGCGGGCCGCCGCGCCTGCGATCACGAACGTGTTCACCCCGTCCGCCGTCGGGAGGTCCATGGCGTCGAGGGCCCGCGGGACCTCACGGGCGACCTCGGCTGCGTCGAGCACGACGCGCGTGTGGACCGCGCCGCACCGCGCGGCGATCCGCGCCGCGGCGACGGACTCGTCGAAGCCCGCCTCGGCGAACCCGAAGGTGAAGGCCCGGATGGGCTCCGCCGCGTGCCGCGCGGCGAGGGTCGTCACGAGCGCGGAGTCGAGCCCGCCGCTGAGGAAGGACGCGACCGGCACGTCGCCCGCGAGGTGCTCGCGGACGGCGCGCCGGAGGTGGGCCTCGACCGTGGCCGGCGTCTCCTGCGGCCTGACGCCGGCGAGCGGGAGGCGAGGCCGCCAGTAGGCCTGCTGCTCCACGACGCGGCCATCGACCACGCGCAGCCAGTCGCCCGCCGGCAGCGAGCGCACGCCCTCGAGCAGGGTCCGCGGGTCGCTCACCGCGCCGAAGCGCGCGTACGAGGCCAGGCCGATGCGATCGAGGCGAGGTTGGACGAGCCCCGCCGCTACCAGCGCGCGGACCTCGGAAGCGAACGCGAACCCCCAGGGGAGGGCCACGAAGTAGAGAGGCTTGATGCCGAGGCGGTCGCGAGCGCACCAGAGCTCGCCCGCCCGGGCGTCCCACAGAACGAAGGCGAACATGCCCCGGAGCCGGTCGAGGCAGCCGCGGCCCCACGCGGCGTAAGCGCGCAACAGCGTCTCGGTGTCCGAGCGCGAGCGCCACCCCTCCGCACCCCCCAGCGCCTCGCGCACCTCGAGGTGGTTGTAGAGCTCCCCGTTGAGCACCACCCAGTTTCCCGCCTCGTCGCCCATCGGCTGGTGGCCGGCGCGGCTCGTGTCCTGGATGGCGAGCCGCGTGTTGCCGATGGCCCCGGCGGCTCCCGGCAGGTCGACGACGCCCCGATCGTCGGGCCCGCGGTGCTGCAGACGGGTGACGGCGGCCTCGACGGCCGCCCGGGGGGGCCGCGGTGGCGCCGCCCCGGACCGGACAAGGGCCCCGGCTATCCCGCACATACCGCAGTCCCCTCCAGCCCGAGTAGCGCCCGAAGTCGCTGGCCGAAGGCGGCCGCCGTGAAGTGCCGCTGCTGCCGCGCGCGGCCCGCGTCGCCCAAGCGTTGGCGCAGGCCGGGGTCGAGGAACAGGCGCACGAGCGCCCCGGTCACCGCGTCGCGGTCGGCGGGGTCGACGATGAGACCGGTCCGCTCGTGCTCGATCACCTCCTCGGCCGCGCCGCGTCCACCGACGCAGGCGCGGCCGAAGGCCATCGCCTCGAGGTAAACGAGCCCGAAGCCCTCGCCCTGGCTCGGCAGGGCGAAGAACGCCGAGTCCTCGTAGAGGCCGGAGAGGACGTCGGGCGCCGCGCGCCCGACGAACGACATCCGCCCGGCGACGCCGAGCGCGCCCGCGCGCGCCTGCAGCCGTGGGCGGTCCTCGCCGTCGCCCACGACGATTAGCCGGGCGTCCGGAACGCATCGGAGGACTCGCGGCCAGATTTCAAGCAGGAGGTCATGGCCCTTGTAGCGCTCGTCGGGGTGGAGGCGGCCGACGATCAGGGCCGCCGGGCCGTCGTCGGGCGCGAGCCGTGCCCTCAGCCGGGGCGGCGGCGCGGCGATCCCCAGCGGGCAGATGGCCGCCGGCACCGTCACGAGGGACGGGTTGGCCTCGTGAAAGCGCCGGAGGGTGTGACGGGAGTTCGCCACGAGCAGGTCCGCCGAGGCGAGCGCCAGCCGCCGCACGCCCCGCAGGCGCGTCCATGCCTCGATCCCGTGCAGGAACACGATCAGCCGCGCGCCCCGCGTCCGCAGGGGCAACGCCGCCGGCGCGAGGTGCGCGTGCATGGCGAGTACGATCCCTGGGCACCCCACGATCGCCTGGGCCAGTATGCGCGCCGCGAAGCGAGCCCTGCTCCCGCGGGCCTCCTCTCCCGTGATGCCCTGGCCCGAGAGGGCCCCGGAGATGTCGTGCAGGCTGAGCGCCCGCGTCGGCGTGGCCCGGGCGAGTTCGCGCCAGGCCGTGAGGGACACGCCCGAGACCCCGTCGTGGCCGAGCAGCGCTGGGGCGAGCAGGAGGATCGAGGGGGCGCTCACCGCCGCGCGGAGCCGTAGCTCACGAGCCGCCCATCCCGCTCCGCGGGGGGGCGCGGCGACGTCGGAGGTCATGGCGCTTGATCGCAATCATCTGCTGGTACATCGCCCGCATCACACATAGGGTGAAGCCGTCCCGTCCCTCGAGGACACCGCCCCGGAGGAGGTAACTGTAAAGGAAGTGCCAGCCGCCGCGTAGCGGGAGGTGGCCCGCGGCCTGGCGCGCGCTCGTTCGCCGGATCAGGGGGTCGCGCGAGAGGAGCCCGCAGAGCGTCGAGGCGAGCGGCGCGGCGCCCGCCTCCTCCAGGGCTGCCTCGCGGGACGAGTACCGGTTCTGGCGGTCGAACCACGCCTCGATGCCGCGCAGGTTCTCGTCGATGAGGTCGTGCTCGAGCGCTCCGACATCGCCATCGACCACCTGGGTCTCCCCGTGCCCCCGGTCGACGTAGCGGACCCGCCCGCGGCGCACGAGCCGCACGACCCAGGTCGGATAGTCGCTGCTCCGGGGCAGCCAGCGCCCCCAGAGGTGGAACCGCCGCCGAACGCGGAAGGCCGCGAGTTCGGGCGGCGCCGAGCGGGTGAGGGCGCGGATCTCGTCCGCGAGGGCTGCCGGAACCCGCTCGTCGGCGTCCAGGAACAGCACCCACTCGTGCGCCAGCCCGAGCGCGCCGAGCGCCCAGTTCCGCTGCGCACCGAACCCGGTGAACGGGTGCTGGACGAATCGCGCGCCGGCGTCGCGGGCGATCTCCTCCGTGCGGTCGGCGCTGAAGGAGTCGAGGACGACGACCTCGTCGCACCAGCGGAGCGACGCCAGGCAGCTCGGAAGGTGGAGCTCCTCATCGAGGGTCAGGACGACGGCGACGACGCGAGCCCGGCCCGTCGTCAGGCCCGTCCTCTCCTCCCGGACCGCCGCGGGGTCGGACGCCATGTCCGGACCATAGCAGCCCTCTGGACCGGCAGACAGCGTCATCCGTGACGAGCTCGCAGGCCGCGGTACAGGTCGACCAGCCGCGCGCCGATCGCGTCCCAGTCGAACCTGTCCCGCGCCATGGCCGCCGCGCGGCGGCCACGGTCGGCCAGGGCCGCGGGGTCGCCGAGGGCTGACACCAGGGCGTCGCGGAGGGCGTCGCGCGTGCCCGGGACGACCCAGCCGGCGCCCGCCTCGACGACGGCCGGCGCGAGGTCGACCTTCGGGCTCAGGAGGACCGGGAGGCCGGCCGCGAGCGCCTCGGCGACGGCGATGCCGAAGTTCTCCTGGTGCGAAGGGGCCGCGAACAGCGCGGCCCCGGCCAACGCCTGGGCCTTCGCCGCGCCCTCGAGCCAGCCGGTGAACGTGACCGTTCCGGGGGCGTGCGTCGCCGCCAGCGCCTGGAGGTGCCGCGCGTAAGCGGGGTCGCCATCGCCCGCGATCACCAGCCGGCGACCCGCGAAGGCTGGCCGCCGGATGAGGTCGCCCCAGGCTTCGAGCAGCGGCTCAAGGTTCTTCTTCGGGTCGAGGCGGCCGAGCGAGATGACGTCGCCCGCCGCGGGTGACGTGACGCGCACGCCCTCGAAGGCGGCCGGCGCGACGCCGAGTGGGATGACCATGCCGCGCGACAGGCCGAGGCTGCGCTCGGCGCGGTCGCGCTCGCCATCGGTCGTGTAATGGATGACCGCCGCGTGGCGCAACGCCGCACCGGCCGCGACGGCCCAGACGAGGCGTTTGCGCCAGGGCTTCACCGCCATGCTCCAGGGGTCGATCGTGCCCAGCGGGCGCACCACGTAAGGGACTCCGGCGCGCCGGCAGGCGCGCGCGGCCACCAGCGAGGCGTGCGAGAAGACCGCGTGGATGTGGACGACGTCAAACCCGCCCACCTCGCGGGCGAGCCACTTCGCCAGCCCGCGGCTGGCCTTGAACGCCTCGCTCCAGTCGCGCCGGAAGAAGATGGTGGGGGCCCCGCGATAGTCGAACGGCCGCTCGATCGGGACGTCGAGGCGGTCGTTGGGCCCGTCGGCGTCCGTGGTCGCGATGAGCGGGTCGGCGCCGGCGCGGGCGATGGCCCGGACCATATCCACAATCGCCTGGCTCGGGCCACCGTAGCGTGGTGCGATGCCCGGGATCACGTGCAGAACCCGAGGACGCGTCATGGCGCTGCAGGGGCCCGGCCGCGCGCGCGGGCGCGTGGGGAGCGGCGTCGGACGGTACGCGTGCTGCCAATCCTGTGGACCATGAGCACGAGCACGGCTCCGCCGGCGAAGCCCGCAGTCACTTCCGCCAGTGCGCCCCCTGCTTGCACAAGGCTCAGACCGGGGACGTACAGCGCGAGGAGGCCGCGCACGTCACCGGAGACCAGCCGGGCGGCGCACAACTCATCAAGGATGCTCAGGCACACACCGAACAAGATGAAGCCGGTGAACACGCCGAGCAGGCCGAAGTTGATGTAGAACTCGAACACTTGACCCATACCGACGCTCGTGCCCTCCGCAAAGCGGATCCCAGTGAAGCGCGTCACGAAGCCCATGCTGCCCGCCCGCACCGGCTTGTCGGGCCAGATCGCCCGCGGGACGACTGCGGCAACGGATAGGAGCAAGGTCTCGCCCAGGGCGTAGCTCGCACGGCCGGTCCCGAGATACTCGCGGGCGGCCCCGACGAGCAGGTTCTGGTTCAGCCGCGCGTCGATCCTGCGCAGATGGCGTTCCTCGGTCGGGTCGAACGGCTCTAGCGTGGAGACGGTCTCAAGCAGGCGGTCGGCGCGGGCGTCGAACTGCTGGCCGCCCCAGACGGACGCGCGGATCTGCTGGCGATCTCGTATGTAGGAAACGTAAACGGACAGGCCGCTGTACACGATTAACACCGTGAAGGCGATCGTCCGAACCCGGTGCCGCGTGTACATGGTCGCCACGGCCGCGAGGCAGTTTGACACCGCTACCACGCCGTAGCCAAGGAACCCCTGCGTGATAACCGTGAACACCGGGAACAGGAAGACGCTCGAGAGCCAGAGCGAGAATCTTCGCGAGTCTCCGGCGCGTAGGGCGCGCCAGCAGCCGACGACCACGCCGGCCAGCGCGAGGCTGAGCCCCGCCGAGGCGACCGATACGACGGAGGGTAGGCCGGCGAGGAGGGGCAAGAGGACGAAGTAACAGCATAGCCCCCACGCGACGTAGCGGGCGGGCGAGAGCGAGGGTGGCGCGGGCACGGGGC
This sequence comes from Planctomycetota bacterium, assembly GCA_023954375.1. GTDB lineage: Bacteria > Planctomycetota > J058 > J058 > J058 > JAMLIC01. Next base: position 26,024 of record JAMLIC010000015.1, on the reverse strand, counting down.
GCGCCCTCGTGGACGCGCCTCGCGCCGCTCGCCGGAGGGCGAAAAGGTGGGGCCCTAGCCCAACGCCGACGGCCAGCGCGACCACCCCTACAGTCGCCAGCTGAAACCCGGATACGACAAGAGTGGGATCGCTCCGTCCCTGCCAATCGAGCACGTAGATACTCGCGGCGACCCAATGGGTGAGGCCGAGATTGAACAGGTATGCGATTGTCAGAGCGCCCGACGGCCGGGCGAGCCCGCGCCGCACGATGAATGCGGCGGCGAGTACCCACACGAGCAGGAGGAACAGCAGTTCGTAAGTCACGCGCCCGCCCCGCTCGCGGCGGCCGCGCAGCGCTCCTGAAGCTCGGCCGCGACCTGTGCCCAACTCCTGGGCCTGAGCGCCTGACCGCTGGCCTCGACGAGGGAGGCGAGCTCGTCGCGGTTCGCGTCCGCCCAACGGAGGCGGTCGACGATCGCCCCCGGCGCGCGGATGGGCACCTCCCAGACCGCCGCGCCCTGGGAGAGCAGCTCGGGGCCGCCGCAGTTCGGCGTGGTGATGAGCGGGAGGCCGGCACCCGCGGCCTGTGCGAGCACGATCGCGAACCCATCCTCGATGGTGGGGAAGACGAACAGGTCGGCCCAGGCGTGATGCGCCGGGAGCTCCCGCTGGGGACGATGTCCGAGGACCTCGACCGCCGGGGGCAGCCGCCGCAGGAGCGGGCCGGACTCGGACGTGGGGGCGCCCACGAGCCGCACGCGCGCGTCCCGGGCCACCTGGTCCGCCGCGGCCACCAGGTCGAGGAGTCCCTTGCGACACGTGAGCGCCCCCACGTAGAGGACGCGGAGGGGTTCGCCGGCGCGGAGCCTGCGGGCTCGAGCCTCGACCACGCCGGCCGCCGGGCGGAACTGCTCGATCGGCGTGGCGAGCGGGGACTCGATGAGCCGGTCCGGCGCGCACCCGTGCTCGAGGAAGGTGCGGCGGGCGAAGCTGGAGATGACCCTGATGCGGTCAGCCAGGTCGTACTCGCGCTCCTCGCGCTCGACTATCCAGTCGCTCGGCTTGTCGATGGGCACGCCCGCCCGGCGCTCCTCCTCGTCGAGGAGGCGGCGCTGGGCGGCGATGTGGGCCGACCCGCGCGTGAGCACCTTCAGCCCCCGCACCCGCCGGTCGCGCAGCACCTCCTCCGAGACCCCGCTCCAGCAGTGGACGACGTCGAACGGCTGGTCACGGAGCGTCCGGGCGGCCCAGGCGCCGAACGCCCTGTGCAGCGCGGCCTCGGCGAGCCGCTGGCCTGCGGGCAAGCGGATCGCAGCGCGGTGGAGCAGGCCGTGGGCGAGGAACGAGCGGGTGCGGGCGGCGGGGAACCCGAAGCGCTCGACGACCCGCCCGGGGTAGTTCGTCAGGAGCAGCACGTCGTCGCCCCGCGCCAGCAGGGCGCGGCCGAGGTCGAACGCGTGGAAACGGCCGGGCACGACGAGCGCGACCCGCCGGGTCATGCCCGCGCCCCGGTCGCGAGGCGCAGGACCTCGCGCAGGCGGTCGGCGTAGGTGTGCCCGCCCGTGGTGATGAGCGCGTGGGCGCGGGCGGCGAGCCGGCGCCGCTCGTCGTCGCGCGCGAGCAGCCAACGCGCCCGGTCGACGAGCATCGCGGGCGAGTCAAAGTAGAGCGCCGCTTCGCCATCGACGCCGAAGAGGTCGCGGTGCTCGACCGTGTCCTCGACGAGGGCGCAGGCCCCGACCGCCGGGATCTCGAAGGTCCGCATGCAACTTCCGTCGCGGTTGGCGCGGCGGACGAGGCACAGGGCGATCCGGGTCGCGGCGGTCACTCGGCGCACCAGCTCCGGCCCGGCCTGGCCCCTCGTCAGGCGTCGCGTCTCAGGATAGCGGTCCCAGTAGGTCCCATGAAGCGCGACGTGCAGCCCCGCCGTCGCCAGGGCGTGGAGGTAAGGGACGCGGTCTCCCTCACCGCCCCCCACGTAGAGGACGTCGCTCGCCGGCGCGGCGGCGGGCTCCGGGAAGCACAGGGCGGGGTCGTAGCCGAAGGGGACGTGGGCGACGCGCCGGCAGCCCAGCGCCGCGAGGTCGGGCGCGTTCGCACGTCGGGTCGAGCAGACGAGGTCGTAGCGGGGCAGCGCCTCGAGGAACCACGCGGCGCGGTGGGCCGGGTTCCAGGGGTCGTCCGTCGAGTAGTTCACGACGACCGCCCCGCGCGCGCGGAGCGTGTCCACGGCCCCGGCCCGGAGCGGCGCCGTACCGGTCGTCAGGACGACGTCGGGCGCTGCGGCGCGGGAGAGGGTCAGGACCTCCTCCTCGAAGCGCACGAGCCGCGGCGGAGTGCGGCCCCGCAGCCACCAGGAGACGCGGCGCACGAGGCGCGGCGCTTCCATCGCGCGGCGAGCGTCGACGAGCAGGACCTCGTGGCCGAGTGCTCGCGCGGCGCGCTCGAAGGACTCCCCCACGTTCGTCCCGCCCCGGTTGCCGACGACGACCAGCCGCAGCCGCTCAGTCACGACGCGCCCCTGCGGCCGCCTTCGCAAGGCCGTACAGATGCTCGTGGAGCCGCTCGAACGCCCCGAGCGGGATCGTGAGCCCCGCGGCCGTCACGCCGCCGAAGATGGCCCCGAGCGCCGCCCGGGTGACGGCGGCCGCCGGAACGTCCTGCAGCGAGTGGCGCGGTCGCATGCCGAGGGCCACGCCGCAGGCGTAGCTCCAGGACTGGACGCGGCGGTACTCGACGAGCCAGAAGGGATACGTGAACAGGTAGAGCTGGCCCATCACGCGCCAGATAAGTCGCTGTCGCTCGAGCTCGTTCCGGGCGAAGGGAAGGATCGCGTCGAGGACGAGACGTCCGATCGCGTCGAGGTTCAGGCGCCGCTCGACGATCGGCCAGCGGGGCGTCCGTGGCCGCCGCGCATAGCTGTCCACCCGCTGATCGGGCACCTGCAGGCCCATGTCGACCACGATTCGGTCGATCGACAGGAGGGCGCCGCCCTCCGCCAGCATGCGCGCCGCGAGGAACATCTGGTAGAACTCGCTCCCGTCCCAGCGGTCGGTGGCGTGGCGCCGGACCCCCTCCGTGGCAAGCACGAGCCCGCTGACGAAGCTGAAGTTCCGGAAGGTTCGGGCTGCCAGTGCCGGCCCGCCGGCCAGCCCGCGCGTGGTGCGCGCGCGGCGATAGAGCCTCCCCGTCGCCGCGTCCCGATAGTTGGTCACCGCCACGGCGACGCCCGGGGTGGTGGCGAGGTCGCGCGCGAGGAGCGCGAGCGTGTCCGGTCCGGCGAGGCCGTCGTCATTGCCGAGCAGGACGCAGTACTCGCCGCGGGCGAGCGCGAGGCTCGCGCGGAGGTTCCGGTCGTACCGCCCGTTGCGCTCCTGCCGGGCGAAGGCGAAGGAGAGCCGCGAACGCTTGAGGAACTCCAGGATCCGCGGGGTCCCCCCGTCCTTCGAGCAGTCGTCCGAGATGCACACCTCGAACGCGTCGTGGGTCTGCCGCGCCAACGACTCGAGCGCGAGGAGGAGGAACTGCGTCCGCTCGTGCTGAGGAATGCACACGGAGAGGGTCGGCCGGTCGACGCGGTCGCGCCGCACCACCTCGCCGGAGCTCACGCGTCCCCCTCGAGCAGGTCGACCACCGGTCGGAACTGGGCGTCGTAGTTCCACTCCGATACGATGCGCTGCCGCCCTCGCTCGCCCATGGCGAGCAGGTCGCGCCCGAGCAGGCCGCGGAGCGTGTCGGCGATGGACCCGGGGCTGCAGGGGTCGCAGGCGACCCCGTAACCCGGGTCCACCACCAGCTCCTGCCAGCCGGGGTCATCACCCACGATCGGGGGGAGCCCCTGGGAGAGGTAGTCGAACACCTTGTTCGACGCCCCGACGAGGGAGCGCAGGTTCGGGTCGTCGGTCGCGTGGCCGACCGCGGCCCAGCCGACGTCGCAGGCGCGCAGCGCCGGCAGGAGTTCGAACCGTGGCAGCGAGCCGCGAATGTCGAGCGAGCCCTCGATGCCGAGCGCTCGGGCGCGGCCGCGCAGTCGCTCGAGGTGTCCGATGGTGCCGACCGTCTCGTAGCCGTACACGCGGAGTTCGACCTCGCCGCGAAGGAGCGCGAGCGCCTCGATCAGGGCCAGCGGGAGCCTTTCCGGGCCGATCGAGCCCGAGTAGACGAGGCGCTTCGGGCCGGTTGGCCGGGCGACCCGGGCCGGGCCGACCTCCTCGAGCCGGGGGCAGTTCCACACGACTCTGGTCTCGGTGACCCCTGGGGGGAGGTGCTGGAGGCGCCCCTCGGCAGGGACGATGCAAGCGCGCGCCGCACGGACCAGCCGACGCCGCGCCCGCTCGACCAGCGCCGCGAGCCCGCTCGTCCTGGACGCGGCTCCTGGCGCGTCGTGCTCGTGGTACAGGACCGGGATCCGCGTCAGCGCGACCACCAGCGCGCCGACCGGCGCGGCGAGCGGCTCGGAGACGTAGACCCACCCCGGGCGCCAGGCCAGCGTCCAGCCCAGGCACCAGCCCACGAACGCAGCGTAGTGCAACTTCTGGCACAGCCCCCCGCGCGGGCGAGCCCAGCAGTGGCTCCGCACTCGGGGGTGCGGCGGGAACTGAAGCGTCGCCGCGCCAAGCGACGACGTGCCGAGGAACAGGACCTCCCACCCGCGGTCCGCGAGGTGCCGCGAGCTCCCCTGGAGCGGCGGATAGGCGCCCGGATTCGTGTACTGCACGAAGGCGATCCGTCGTGGACGGGCGTGCTGCTGGCCGGACAGGAGCCGCGCCGGCCAGCGTCCGGGTCGGCTCACGATCCCGGGCTCCGGGAGAGCCGACCCTCGTACCCGGGGGCGACGTAGAGACCGAGGTCGGCGTCGCGCCAGCGGGGCCACCGGTACCCCCAGCCGAGGAGGCGCTCGTGCAGCGACCGGCAGGCCGCTTCGCCCCTGATCGTCGGGTGGTGCTCGAGACTGAGAAGGCCGACGCGATGCGAGGCGAAGCTCCGTGCTCCTCCTGCGATCACCTGGCCCTCGGCGCCCTCGCAGTCCACCTTCATCACGTCGACTCGACGGAGCGACAGGTCGTCGAGCAGGTCGTCGAGCCGCACGCCGTCGACGACCTCGCGCGCCGAGCCGAGGCGCCAGTGCCGAACGAGGCTGCTGGCGCCGGTGTTGGTGGACGGGCGAAGGTAGAGCTCGACCGGGCCAGGCTCGGCGACCAGGGCCACCGGGTGAACGTGGACCCGGCCACCGTCGGCTCCGTTCGACCGGATGTTCTCCTCGATCACCCCGCGGAGCCTGCTCTGCGGCTCGACGCTGTGGACGACGCCCGCCGGCCCGACGAGGGTCCGCGCCAGCACCGTGAAGTAGCCCTCGTTACCGCCCACGTCCAGGAAGACGTCGCCAGGGCGGCAGACCTCGGTCAGGAGGGCGGTCAGGCGTGGCTCGAACTCGCCCGTGGCGAGGAGTTCGGCCCCGAACACGGACACGGGGTCGACCCAGAACCTGAGCCCGGCCGTGCTCACGGCGGTGCGGCGGCGCACGCCGAGCAGCCGCTTCCCGAGGTCGGCCACCTGCGCCGGCCGGACCCGAAGGAGAAGCCGCTCCAGCCGCTCACTCGTGAACCGCATGGCCCTGACTCGGCCCTTCCAGCTTCGGCCGGTGGCGCCCAACATCGTCGCGCGGCCGGACCCTGTCATCCGTGCGGACCGTCCGGACGTCATCGTAGACCCTCGCGAGCTCGCGGGCAACGTCGTCGAACGTTCGCACGCTCACGCGGCTCTCCTGGCGCAGCGCCGCCCACGTCCAGGGGGCGCTCATGGCCTCGATGGCTCGCGCGAGCGCCGCCGGCGCGTCCGGCGGGACGAGGAGACCGTCGACGCCGTGCCGGACGAGCTCGGCCAGGCCACCCAGGGCCGTCCCGATCACCGGGACGCCCGCCGCGGCGGCCTCAAGCGCGACGAGCGGGCCCGTCTCGAGCGTCCTCGAAGGGACCACGAGCGCGTGGTGCGCCGAGAAGAGCGTTGCCAGTCCGCGGCGGTCGACGGCGGGGCGCAGGGCGATCCGTGGGTCCTGCGCCGCTCGCCGGGCCACCTCGCGGCTGTAGCCGCACGCCGGCGCGGGCGCCGCGCCGATGACGGTGAGCCGCGCGTCCAGCGCCGGCCGCAGCGCCAGGGCCGCGATGAGCACGTCCAGGCCCTTCTCCGGGACGATGCGCCCGAGATACAGAAGGCGCAGCGGAGGTGGCGGCGAGGGGGGGCTGACCGGCCGTGCCAGCCCGGGGGGGAGCGCAAGGCGGACGACCGCGACGCGCGCGCGGGGGCCGAGCGCGCGGCGCAGCAGGTCCGCGGACCAGCGGGCGTGCGCCACAACCTGGTCGACCGAGGAGAGCAGCTCGCGGACCGCGGCGTGGCGCATGCCCACGAAGGACTGCATGGCGAGCGCGGTGGCCGCTCGCCCAGGGGCCACCCGCGCGAGGCTCGCCCCGAGCGCGCGTGGCGCGCGCGAGAGCGCGGCGGCGAGCGGGCGGGGCACGCCCTTCGATTGCAGCACGCAGGCCGTGCAGCGCCGCTCGTCGAGCGCGCCGTCGCACACGGCTCGGCCCCAGCGCAGGAGGGTGCCGCGGGGGCAGGTCACCGTGGGTGTGTGGTAGGTGAGCACCGTCCGCAGACCGCGCGCTCGCGCTGCCCGGACGACGAGGACCGAGGCCGCGCTCGTGAAGGCGTGGAGGTGGAGGACGTCCGGGCGCTCCCGGTCGAGCACCCGCGCGAAACCGTCGGCCGCGCGCGGGTCGCCGGCGCCCCACAGGGCGGCGAGGTTCGGCGCCGGGTCCACCGCAATCCGGTGCACGCGGACACCCCCGAACGCGCCTTCGCCGGTGGTCGGACCGGGCGCGCAGATCACCGGCTCGTCTCCGGCGCGGCGTTGCGCCGCCGCGAGCGCCTCGACGTACACCTCCGTGCCGCCGATCGGGTCGGGATGGAACGTGTACGGGACGTGCAGGACCTTCACAATCGTCCACCGGCGAGGCTGCGGCGGCAGGGGCGTGCGCCGGTCCGCCATGGTAGCTTCCGAGCTGCGGCGGGTGCGATGCGAGTGAAGCAGGACCTCGGCGACCTCGCGATCTCTGGCGGTCCCCCCGCCTTCGAGGAGCCGGTGCATGTCGGGCGTCCGAACCTGGGCCCGCGGGAGGCTCTGTTCTCGCGGCTCGAAGGTGTGCTCGACCGCCGCTGGCTCACCAACGACGGCGAGCTGGTGCACGAGTTCGAGCGGCGAGTCGCCGGGGCGGCCGGGGTCCGTCACTGCATCGCCACGTGCAACGGCGAGATCGGCCTTGAGATCGCGATCCGAGCGCTGGAGCTCCGGGGCGAGGTCATCGTCCCCGCCTTCACGTTCGTCGCCACCGCGCACTCGCTCCAGTGGCAGGAGATCACGCCGGTCTTCGCCGACGTCGACCCGAGGACCCACGTGATCGACCCGCGGTCGGTCGAGCGGCTGATCACCCCCAAGACCACCGGGATCCTGGGCGTCCATCTCTGGGGTCAGACGTGCGACGTGGAGGCGCTGGGTGCGATCGCGCGGCGCCGGGGGCTGAAGCTCATCTTCGACGCGGCGCACGCGTTCGGCTGCAGCCGGCGGGGGCGCCCGGTGGGAGGGTTCGGCCACGCCGAGGTCTTCAGCTTCCACGCGACCAAGTTCGTCAACTCGCTCGAGGGCGGGGCCGTGGTCACCGACGATGACGAGCTGGCCCGGCGCATCCGGCTGATGAAGAACTTCGGGTTCGTCGGCTACGACGACGTGGCCTTCGTCGGCACCAACGGGAAGATGAACGAGTTCTGCGCCGCGATGGGGTTGACGTCGCTCGACGCCATGGACTCGTTCGTCGCCATCAACGCCCGGAATCACGCCGAGTACGCGCGGGAGCTGAACGGGATCACGGGTCTGCGCCTGCTCGAGCCGCCCGCGGGGGAGAGGACGAACTGGCAGTACGTGGTCGTCGACGTCGACCCGGAGCGGTGTCCGCTCGGCCGCGACGACCTGCTGGACCTCCTCTGGACGGAGAACGTCCAGGCGCGGCGATACTTCTACCCCGGCCTCCACCGCATGGAGCCGTACCGGAGCCACTTCCCGAACGCGCACCTGCTCCTGCCGAGCACGATCCGCGCAGCCGCCGGGGTGCTCGTGCTGCCGACCGGCCAGTCCATGGACCCCGAGGCGATCGCTATCGTCGCGAGCGTCATCCGGCTCGGCGTGGAGCGCGCCGACGAGGTCCGCGCGGCGCTCCGGGTGACGGTGCGGCCACGGCATCCCCGGCGGCGGACCGATCCCGAGTCGCCCTGAGCGAGATGACTCGGCCGCTGGTGAGCGTCTTCGTCCAGGCGTACCGCACCGAGCGGTGGATCGGTGAGTGCATCGAGAGCGTTCTCTCGCTCCGTGGCGGGTTCCCGCTCGAGGTGATCGTCATCGATGATGCGTCCCCGGACGGGACGGCGCGGGTGGTCGAGTCGTTCCGGGATCCGCGCCTCCGGCTGGTGCGCCACGTGCGGACGGCCGGTGCGACCGCGACGGCGAGTGAGGGCTACGAGCGGTGCGCAGGGGAGTTCGTCGCGCGCATCGACTCGGACGACAGATACAGGCCCGAGTTCCTCCAGTACGCCGTGCCGCTCCTCCTCTCGAACGCGCGGGTGGGGCTGGTCTACGGCGACATCGCCACGATCGACCCCCAAGGCGTCGTGACATCGAGCAAAGGCAACGTGCGCCGCGGCGGCCGCCCCCCGGTCGGTGACGAGCTCCTCCCACTGCTCCTCGACAACTTCATCCCGGCGCCGACGACCCTCCTCCGCCGCGCGGCGATCGCCCCCTTCCTGCCGCTCCCGCCGCAGCTCCGGTTCATCGACTGGTACTTAAGCACGGCCGCGCTCGAGTCCCATGACTCGGCCTACGTCGACGCCGTGCTGGCCGACTACCGGCTTCACCCGAGCAACATGCATCGGACGATGGTCCTCGACCGGTCCGGCGAGGCCACGTCTCTGTTCGTCCTCGATCAGCTGTTCGCGCGCTCCCCGCGACAGGCAGAGAAGCGGCGCTGGCGGCGCCGTGTCTACGCGGCCACCTACCTGCACTACGCCGAGTGCTACTTCGGCGCGGGGATGGTCGAGGACGCACGGCGCTGCTACCTCGCGGCGCTTCGCCGCGACCCGACCCTTCTCAGCGTGGGGATCGCTCGGCACATCGGCGGCGTGCTCATCGGGCTCGACCGCTACGGCCGCCTCAAGGCGCGCTGGCAGCGCGCGCGGGGGGGGGGGTGGTCACGGTGCTGATGAGCCCCAGGCGGAAGGCGGGCGCCGCCGCGTCACCCGGGCGGGCACTCCCACGACCGTGACGTCCGGTGGCACGTCGCTGACGACGACCGCGCCGGCGCCGATGACCGCGCCCGCTCCGATCCGCACGCGCTCGCGGACCGTGCTGCCCGCGCCGACGAACGCCCCCGCTCCGACGGTCACGCCGCCGCACAGCGTCGCGCCGGGGTTGACGTTTACGAAGTCGCCGACGAGGCAGTCGTGCGAGATCGTCGCGCGGACATTGACGATGCAGTGGCGCCCCAGCGCGACCCCGACCGTGATGACGGCCCCAGGCGCGATGAGCGTGCCCTCGCCCAGCCGCGCGTCGCGGCCGACGTAGCTCGCAAGATGCACCAGCGAGTGGGGCCGGGGCGCCCGGGGCAAGGCCGCGATGCGAGCGACGACCGCCCGTCGGTCCTCGTTGTCGCCAAGGGCCGTGATGTAGGCCAGCCCCCGATCGGCGGCAAGGCGCTCGAGGTGCTCGATCGGGCCGATGACACGCGCGCTCATCCATGGGGTGTCGGGCGCGATGGTGTCGTCGACCGCCCCGGCGAGCGCCGGCCCGGCGCCCGCCGCCGCGAGGTCCTCGAGGTACGAGGCGACCTCCCGGCCGTGTCCGCCCGCGCAGACGACGACGACCCCGGCGCGCCCGGGCGTCTCGGAGGCGGAGTAAAGAACGCGGTCGTCCACGGCAGGTGTCTGCGCCAGTCTGCCAGACCGCGGCGCGGCCGGACAGGCCGAATGCGCGACGTGAGCGTCTTCGTCACGACGCGTGCAGCCCACACCCGACGGAGCGCCCCCTCGTTCGAACGCAGCACTGATCGCGCCACGAACCGCGCGGTCCAGGGTGACGCTCAACGCGGCTCGTCGGGGCCGAGGAGCCGCGCGATCGCGGGGTCGGCCAGCAGCGCCTCTTCGATCGCGCGCGCCAGGGCCTCGTTGCCGGCCTCGGTCAGGTGGGCGAGATCCGTGAAGCGGATCAGGCGCTCGCGTTCGTCGAGGGCCGCCCACGCGCGCGCGACATCTATCAGGACCACGTCGGGATGCCGCGCGCCGAAGGCGCGCATGGCTTCCCAGTAGCGATGGATCCAGATCCAGAGTTCGCACGTCGAGAGAGGGAAGTTCTCGTAGGTGCGAATGAGGCGGGCGTGGACCGCGGGGCTGTCGAGGGTCGCCTCACCCAGGATCGTGGGCCAGACGATGAGTCCGAGTCGCGCGCCGTCGCGGGTGGCCGTGTCCCGCAGGCGCCCGAGGTGTTCGAGGTAGTCGGCGAGTGCGCGCTCGTTGAAGGGCGTCCCGGAGGGGCGCTGGTGGAATGCGATGAGGTCGGCGCGGCGCCGGGCGTTCCAGGAATGGTTGCGCGCCGTCCGGAGGAGGCGCGCGATGTAGGAGGCACGGCACACCCGCCGCAGCACGCCTTCTCCCGGGCGCGCCGGCGCGGCGGAGGCCTCCTCGCGCCGGCGCCGCTCGATCGCCGAGAGGTCCATCCCCGGCGCCCAGCCGCCGAGGCTCGAGTAGACGAGGTCGTTCCAGCCGACGAGGGCCAGAACGACGTCCGGCTCGTACTGGAGGACCCGGCGCTCCAGGCGCCGCACGGCCTGCCACGAGACGTATCCGCCGACCCCGGCGTTGATCACCTCGACCGGGCGCTGCGTCCGCCCCTCGAGCGCGCGCCGCAGCGCCTCCTCCCACGTCGAGTCGAGCCCGACCGAGAGGGCCTGGACGACGGAGTCGCCCACCGCGCCGATCCGGACGACCCCGGCGGGCTTCGGGCGGCGCATGTCCTGGCCACGGAAGCCCTCGTCGTTGAGCACCTCGTCACCGCCCGTCTCGACCGGCAGGCGCGCCCCGGGCAGCGGCTCGTAGGCGACCTCGGGGTCGAGGCGGAACGGCGACGACGCTGGCGGGGCGGGAGCCGGCTCGAGGTCCGCGCCCAGGTCGGGGAGCGCCAGGCGGATGCCCGCCTCGAGGAGCAAGAGCGCGAGGACGATGGTGATGGTCGCGTGGACGAGCCGGCGGCGGCGGGTCACGGCCTCTTCCCGCCGCCGCGGAGCGCGCGCCGCAGGCGTGCCGGGAGGAGCGCCCTGTAGTGCCTGGCCAGGACGGCAGCTCTGCCGTGACCGAGCAGTCGGTCGGCCCAGCGGCGCAGGCGCGGGTCGTGCCGCAGCGGCGCGGGCCCCAGGCGCGCGGCAAGATCGAAAGCCGCAGCCGCGTGCACGGCATCGCCCAGCGTCAGGAGCCGTCGGCCGGCGGCCACTGCGGCATCGGCAAGGGCGGGCCGGTGTTCGGGGACGAGCTCGTCGCCGAGGAGCGCCAAGGCCTGAACCGCCGAGCGCCAGACCTCGCCCAGCTCCTTGCTTCGGTTGTGCGCGTGGTCCCGGACGCGCACGAGCGGCCGATCGATGAACACGAAGTCGATGCCCGAGGCGGCGAGCCGCACGTGGAAGTCGTAGTCCTCAGACTGCCACAGGCTCTCCCGGTACCCTCCGATCCGGAGCGCCGCGGCCCGTCTATACGTCCCGGCCGCGCAGAGAATCCCCCCGCGGATGGCCGCGGCGACCAGGTCATCCCGGCGGAGATGATCGGCCAGCCCCATCATCGGCCAGGTGCTCGTCCCGTCCGCCATGAAGCGCTCGAGCTCCGTGAAGACCGCGTCGACCTCGGGCGCCGCGAGCGCGCCCAGGACCGCCTCGACCCAGCCGGGCGCGAAGATGTCGTCTGCGTCGTGGAAGTGGATGGCGTCGGCGGATGCGGCCCTGAGCAGGACGTTACGGCCGACAGCCGGTCCACGGTTGCGCTCCGCGCGGAGGACGCGCACGCGCGGATCCCGGGGGACGTGGTCCGTCGCAGGGTGGCGCGGCGAGGCGTCGTCGTGGATTAAGACCTCCACCTCGTCGCCCGCCTGCGCGAGGAGCGATTCGAGGCCCTCCGTCAGGAGGGGTCCCTCGTCGTGGTAGGTGACCAGGACGCCGAGCCGCCGGGTCACGGGGTGCTTTGCTCGTTTCGTCGTCGCAGGGCCAGGAAGTTCTCCCTGCTCTCGACGAGGCCGGACCGGCGATGGAGGTGGATGACGCGGTAGGTCGCGCCGAGCAGGCGCTCGAGCTCATCGACCCGCTGCTCGGCCGGCGCCTCCACGAGGAGGGCGCGCGGCGGCCGCTCGGCCAGCAGGCGCCGCGCCCCGCGAAGCACGCGCTCCTCCCATCCCTCCACGTCGATCTTCACGAGCGCGGGCGCGGGGAGGGCCACATCGAACACGAGGCGGTCGACTGTGTCGCAGCGAACGACGCGCGCGGCGCGCCCCCCTGCGGCGACCAGGCTCGAGAGGCCCGTGTTGGCGCCCGGCCCCTCATGGAGCGTGCCGCTCCCCGGCTCGTCCCCCAGGGCGAATTGATGGATGTTGATCTTCGGCGCGTTGAGGCTGGCGTTGAGTCGGAGAACCTCGGCCGTCTCCGGATCGGGCTCGAACGCGTGGATCACGGCGACGCGAGGGTCCGCCGCGGCGAGCACGGAGAAGGTCCCCACGTGCGCGCCGATGTCCCAGACCACGTCGCCTGGCTGAAGCAGCGTCGCCGCCGCGTCCCACACCTCGGGCTCGTACCGGCCGCGGTAGAGGATCTCTCGCTGGAGGAGGTCGGCCTCGTCCAGGCTGATCCAGCCGCCGCCGTAAGGGACAGTCAGCCGCCCGCGAAGCACCCGGCGCAGCCAGCGGTAGATGCGGATCTTGAAGGGGTGGTCGGGACCGCGGTAGTAGGAGGCCAGGACGCACGACGGCAGCCGGCTTAGGCGCCCGCGCCGGTGGCGCTCGGCGGGCGGCGTCACGGCGCCACCCGCGCGTCGTCCTGGACCACGCCGGCCGTCTGAAGGGTGAACTCCGCCCGCCAGTAGACCGGCCCGGCGGCCTGGGGCGGCACCTTGCCGCTGCCGAACACGTCCGCCGGCGCGATGTCGAACGAGATCGCGTCGCGCACGATGTCGATGTCGTGGTCCCTGTCGCCGAGGAACAGGTCGAGCGAGTAGACCCCGGCCATGAGCGGTGGCGCGGGGATGCGAGCCAGGAGACGTCCCCGCTCCACGGCCCGGAACGTGAACCCCGGGATGAAACGGTTGTTCACCCCGAAGACCGGCGCGCCCATGATGGTCTTGACGACAACCCCGAGCACCGGCTGGATCGGCGCCGGCGCGGCGAAGGTCACGGCGACCTCGAGGTCGCCTCCCATCCGGAAGGTTCGCTCGGGGTTGCCCGCGGGCGCGACGCTCACGGAGGTCAGCACCTCCCTCGAGCCGGCGCTCCGCCCGGGATGTCCCGCGAGGTCGTGCGTCGCGGCGACCGCCTCGCGGCCGCGCGTCAGATACTCGGGGATCACCCGCGAGGGCGGTCCGTCGCTCAACACGCGCCCGTGGTCGAGCAGCACGCAGCGCGAGCAGAGCGACTCGACGGCCGCCATGCTGTGGCTCACGAACACGACCGTCCGGCCGCGCGAGCCGATCTCGGCCATCGAGGTCAGGCACTTGCGCTGAAACTCGGCATCTCCCACCGCCAGGACCTCGTCGATCAGAAGGATCTCCGGATCCAGGTGCGCGGCCACGGCGAAGGCGAGCCGCATCTGCATGCCCGAGCTGTATCGCTTCACCGGGGTGTCGAGGAAGGCCGGATCGATGCCGGAGAACTCGACGATGCGGTCGAAGCGGTCGCGTACCTCCCGGCGTGTGAGGCCGAGGATCACGGCGCTGAGCATCACGTTCTCGCGGCCGGTCAGCTCCGAGTGGAAGCCCGTCCCGACCTCGAGCAGGGAGCCGACCCGACCGCGGATCTCCGCGAGCCCGATCGACGGGCGCGTGATCCGGGAGAGGAGCTTGAGGAGCGTGCTCTTCCCGGCCCCGTTGCGCCCGATGAGCCCGACGACCTCTCCCTGCTGGACCTCGAGCGAGACGTCGCGCAGGGCCCACAGGTCCTGGGGGCGGGGGCGAGCATCGCCGCGCCAGCGGCGCAGCGGCGCCGTCGCGAGGCCGACCAGGCTCTCGCGCAGTGTCTGGTGACCGCGCGTGGGCGCGCCGATCCGGTAGCGCTTACCGAGCCCCTCGAGTCGTATCGCTGGCTTCATCACGCCCCGCTCAGATCACGTCCGCGAAGGTACCCTCGGTGCGCTGGTAGAAGAGGATGCCCCCCAGGAGGAGCGCCGCGACCGCCAGGGACGAGGTGGCCATCATCGCGGGCGACGGCGGCGGTGTGGCGAGGAGGGCCCACCGGAACCCCTCGATGACGCCGACCATCGGGTTGAGGCCGTAGACCCAGCGCCAGGGTTCGGGCACCAGCGTCGCCGGGTAGGCGACCGGCGACGCGAACAGCCAGAACTGCACGACGAACGGGACGACGTAGCGGACGTCGCGGTACTTGACGTTCAGCGCGCTCAACCAGAGGACCGCTGCGAGCGCGGTGAGCGCGGCGAGGAGGCTCAGCACCGGGAGGAGGACCACGGCCGCGGGTGGGACGTGGTGGAAGTAGGCCATGAGGCCGAGCAGGACCGCGAAGGCGATCACCGCGTCGACAAGGGGGGCGAGGACCGCGGCGAGCGGGATCACGAGCCGCGGGAAGTAGACCTTCGAGATCAGGTGCTGGTTGCCCACGAGCGAGTTGGCGCCGTTCCCCAGGGCCGTCGCGAAGTAGGTCCACGGGACGAGGGCGCAGTAAGCGAACAGCGGGTAGGCCACACCGTCCGACGGCATCCCCGCGAGCCGGCCGAAGAAGATCGAGAACACGACCATGGTCATGAAGGGCTGGATGATGGCCCACGCCGCGCCGAGCACCGTCTGCTTGTAGCGGACCTTCACGTCACGCCATACGAGGAAGTACAGCAGCTCGCGGTAGGCCCACAGCTCGCGCCAGCGGAGCAGGTCCGCTCCGGGGGTGAGGCGGATGACCGGAGGTTCGGGGCGGGAGCCCGCCTCGGACTCGATCAACGGACCGTGCGGGATCTCGGACGAGGAATCATGAACTCCAGCGGAGCAACGGCCCGAAGAGGCGTCCCTGGCACTGGTCATGGTCAGCCCACCTGGGGTTCGAGGGTGCCCTCGAACTCGAGCCGGTGGAGCGCCGCCACCAAGGGCTCGGCGAAGAATCGAGTGATTGCCCCCGCGGATCCGTCTTCGGATCCGAGGCGTCGCTGGCAAAGGAGCACGCCGATGGGGCCATTGGGACCGACGAGGGGGATGCTGTAGGACACGAAGCCGGTCGCGCAGGGAGTGTCATTGGGACAAGAGAAGAGCCACAACGGCAGGCCATCCCGGGCTGCTTGGAACCGAGCCGCAGCCTCATTGTGGCACTCGACCGTGTCTTGAATGGCAGGCATATCCGGGCGAGGTGTGAACTCGAGCGCGACAAACTCAAAGCGCCCGAGCGTGACCGCTGCTCGCAGGCGTGCCCTGAGGTCGTCGAGCGAGGTTGCCTCGGAGAGACCCTCGCCGGCGGACGCAACCAAAACCATGTCCGACAGGGCGCGACGGCCGCGCATGAGCTGTCCAAGTCGATCGGCGAGCACTCGCAACTCGAGGTAACCCAGCCACCGTAGAGCCAGCCCTGCGAGCAAGAGCAGCCCCAGGCTGGCGACGAGGAGTGTCTGCTCGCGCCAGTTGCGTGAGGCGACGGCCGCCCCAGCGAGCAACGCTCCTACTGCGGCGAGGGTCAGGACTGCCTTCCGGACGCTGAGTCCTCTGTTGAGCAACACGTGATGAATGTGACTGCGGTCGCCAGAGAGGTAAGGCTGCCCGCTCACGTGGCGGCGAGCCAGTGTCAGGACCGTCTCGAACATGGGCAGTCCGCAGAGGAGCAGAGGCACATGGAACGCCAGGGTTCCGCTCGGGTTCCTCGCCACCTTCAACGAGAGCGCGGCAACGGAGAAGCCGATCAGCAAGCTGCCCGAGTCCCCCATGAAGATGCGTGCGGGACGCCAGTTCCAGAAGAGAAAGCCGCTGAGAGCCCCGGCGAGCGCCAGCGCGAGCGTGGCGCTCGCGGTCCGGTCCCCGAGGACCGCGACCCCCGCACAACCCAGGACGGCCGCGAGCGCGACGGAGCCGAGGAGTCCATCGAGGCCGTCGATCAGGTTGAAGGCGTTCGTGACGCCGACGAACCAGGCGATCGTGATCGGGTAGGCGAAGACGCCGAGCTCGATCGGCGCCCCGAACGGGTTGGCGACGTTGTCGATCACGTAGCCCGCCTGGACGAGGAAGCTCGCGGCGATCGCTTCGGCGGCGATGCGCGGACCGGGGCTGAGGCCCCGGACGTCGTCGGTGAGCCCAACGAGGAAGACGAGGAGGCATGGCAGGAGGAACGCGGCGAGCTCGTCCTTCGAGAGCACCCCCAGCAGGGCGTCGTGCCCGAAGGCGAACCCGTACATGCTCGCCCCCACGAGCAAGCCCAGGGCGACCGCGACACCTCCCAGGCGTGGGGTCGGACTCGTGTGCACCCTTCGCCCGCCCGGGTGATCGACCACCCCGAGACGAAAAGCGGCTCGCGCGACGAGCGGCGTGATCGCCCAGGTCGTCGCGGCTGCGCCCGCGAAGGCGCAGACGAGCGGCATCACCTTCTCCGGCACGGCCTCGCTCCCCCGAAGGTGAGGGTAGCGCCGAAGGCATGCCGAATCCAGCTCGGCGTTGCCCTTCTGGGGCTACAACTGTTATCACGGCGTGCCACGATTCCGCTTGTCCGGGGGGACACGATGACGGAGCCGGCGACTGGCCGCCTCGGTTTCATTGCCAGACGCGCTTCAGTCCGTCTGCCGTTCGTCTGGCTCTGCGCGTCCCTGCCGGCGGTCGGCTGCTCGGGTCCCGGTGAGCACGTCAACGAGGCCGCGCTGCGCCGCTGGGCCGAGCCCCAGTCGGTCGGCGTGGCGACCATCTATTCGGACGTGCTCGCGGGCCTCAGCCCGGATCACGAGTACCGGGTCGGGCCAGACGACGTGCTCTCGATCACGGTTCGTCACCTCGAGCGCCTCGGAGAGCGGACGGCCATCGAGGTGCAGGTCGACCGCCGCGGCGAGATCGAGCTCCCGCTGGCTGGCGTCATCACCGTCGCCGGTCTCACGACCGGCGAGATCCGGGAGGTCGTCGCGGGGGCGCTGGACCGGTTCATCGCGGGCCCGGAGGTGAGCGTCGTCGTCCGTGAGTTCCGCAGCGCACGCGTCGCGGTCCTCGGCGCCGTCGCACAGCCCGGCTTCGTGAGCATGCCCGCGACGGAGTTGTCGCTCACCGAGGCGCTGGCCCTCGCCGGTGGGCTCAGCGACACCGCCGGGACGCAGGCCTACGTCCTGCGGGCGCGCCGGACGCCGCGCGAGCCCGCCCGGCTCGACGTCGACCTCGAGGCGCTCGAGCGGGGCTACCTCAGCCAGAACGTCGTTCTGCGCCGAGGCGACGTGGTCCGGATCCCCAGAGCGCCGCCGTTCTACGTCACCGGCTTCGTGCACCGCGTGGGGGAGTACCCGCTGCGCAAGCCGACCACCCTGCTCGAGGCGGTCGCGATCGCAGGGGGCGTCCAGATCCCGGACGCGTCGCCGACGCTCACGCGGATCCGCCGGCGCACACCCGCGGGAGAGACGGTCATCGAAGTGGACCTGGTGGCCGTCGCCGCTGGCGAGGCCGAAGACGTGGCGCTCGCGCCGTGGGACGTCGTGGAGGTGCCCCAGAGCACCACCCGGTGGGTCGTCCTTGGCGTCGTGGGCTTCGTCACGAGGATCGTGACCTTTGGCTATAACCTCGCCGCGCTCTTCTGAGCCTCAGGACATGGACCTCCTCGCCGAAGAGGGTGAGGAGGCGGGGCAACTGCATCTGAAGGACCACCTCGACGTGGTCCTCGCGCGCCGTTGGTTCCTGATCGCCTTCTTCGTGATCGTCGTCGGCGCGACCGCGGTCCACACGTACAGCCTCGTGCCCGTGTACAAGGCGAGCGCCCTGATCCTGATCGAGCCGAAGCAGATCAACGTCGCCAACGTGAAGGAGATGTACGACCCGACCGGGGGGAAGGCGGAGGAGTACCTCAGGACGCAGTACCAGGTGATCGGGTCGCGGCGGGTGGTCGAGCCGGTCCTGCATGACCTCGACCTGAGCGACAAGTACGGCCTGAAGGAGTTCATGGGGGCGGTGGCCATCGATCCCATCCGGGACACGCGGCTCGTGAGGGTCGGCTTCCTGTCCGCCGATCCAGCCGAGGCGGCCAGGGTGGCCGACGCGCTGGTGGCCAGCTACCTGCGCGACACCCGGCAGCGCTCGCTCGGCATCAGCGACTCGGGCCTGCGTGACCTGAGGGAGCGCGCCAAGGAGCTCCGCCTGAAGGTCGAGGAGGCGGCCACGGCGACCGAGCGCTTCAAGCGGGAGCACAGCTTCGTCTCGCTGACCGAGTCGCAGAGCGTCCTCGGGGCCCGGCTGACCGCGCTCAACGGGGAGCTGGCGCGGGCGCAGACGGCCCGGATCCTGGCGCAGGCGGACGGGGGCGCGGGCGCGGGCGCGGCGCCGGGAGCGGAGACGGGAGCGGAGACGGGAGCGGAGACGGGAGCGGAGACGGGAGCGGAGACGGGAGCGGAGACGGGAGCGGAGACGGGAGCGGAGACGGCCCGGGGTCGCACGACGGCGGGCACGGGCACGGGCACGGGCACGGGCACGACGGAACGCGCAGGGCGCGTGCCTTCGGAGCACGTCGCGGCCTCGGACTCGGCAACGGTTTCGGCCGGGGCCTCGGACTCGGACTCGGCCTCGGACTCGGCCTCGGCCTCGGCCTCGGCAACGGACTCGGCCTCGGAGCCGGACCCGGCCTCGGACTCGGCGCCCACGCCGGTCGCCCGACGACGCTGGCGCCGGCGCCTGGCCTGGTCGGCCGCGGGCCTCGCGCTCCTGCTCGTCGTCGTCCACCTCGCCGCGAAGGTGGCGCTCGTCCCCCTCCTCCGCGCGGCGGCCGGCGCGGTGGGCCTCGCGCTGGAGGTCGAGCGCGCCGCCGTCTCGCTCCTCGGCGGCGAGGTCGAGCTCACGGGCGTCGTGGCGCGGCCCGCCGCCGGCGGCGAGCCGGTGGCGCGCCTGGAGCACCTGCGGCTCGACGTGGCGACCTCGCGCCTGCTCCTCGGCCGCGTCCACGTCCGGCGGGCCGACGTGGACGGCATCGACGTGGCGCTCGACCGCGACGTGGACGGCGCGTGGGCGGTGCGCGGGCTGGCGCTCCCCGAGAGCGCGCCGGCGCCGCCCGAGCCCGAGGAGCCCGCTCCGACCGGGCCGGTGTCGCTGCCCGACCTCTCGTGGCTGCGCGTCGAGGCCCTCGGCGTGCGCCGCGCGCGCGTGCGCCTGACCGACGCCGGCACGACGCCGCGGCTCGAGGTCGAGGCGGTCGCCCACCTGCGCCTCGCGGGCCTCGACGGCTCGGGGGCCACGGGGCCGGCGACGCTCGAGGTGGACGCGACCGCCACGGCCGCCCCCGGCCGGCCGCTCGCGCCGCGCGCGCTCGAGCGGCTGCGCATGGACGGGACGCTGGCCGTCGCGCCCTCGGGCGTGCGGTGGCGCCTGGCCACCCGCATCGACCGCCTCGACCCCGCCGAGGTCGCGCCGCTCCTCCGGCCGCTCGGCGTCGTCCCGCTCGGCGGGGCGCTCGACGCGCGCTGGCTCCTCGAGGGGACGATCGGCCCCGCCCTCGCCGCGCCCGGCGCCCTGAGCGCCGCGTGCTCGCTCGAGGGCGTGCAGGTGCTCCACGCCGGGCGCCCCGCGCTGACCCTCACACGCGTCGTCTGCGGCGTCGACGCCGCCGGCGCGCACGGCCTCGAGCTGGGGCAGGTGCTGCTCGAGGGCCTCGCGGGCGAGGTCACGCGCACGCGCGCGGGCACCCTCCGCGTGGCGGGGCTCGAGCTGTCTCCGCCGCCCGCCGCGCCGGATGCCCGCGCGGCGTCCCGGCCCGCGGCCCCGCCGCCGCTCCTGCCCCTGTTCGTCCTCCGCGGCGTGGACATCCGCGGCGCGCGGCTGACCCTCCACGACGAGGCGGCCGGCACCACCGTGGCGCTCGGCCTCCAGGACCTGTCGCTCGCGGCCCTCCACCTCGGGCCCGACGCGCCGCCGCAGCCCCTGCGCCTGAGCCTGGCCCTCTCGCTCCCGGGGATCGCCGAGTCGCTCGAGCTCGACGGCACGGCCAGCCTCGCGCACCGCCGGTGGACGTTCGACGTGGGGGCCAAGGCCCGCGGGGTGACCAACGCGGCCCTGCGGCCCTACCTGGGGCAGGTCGGCCTCGAGGACCTCCTCGACGCCGGCGAGCTGGCCTTCCGCGCCTCGGGCGCGGCCGAGGTCGCGGGCGACCACCTGCGCCTCGAGGCCGCCCTGCGCGACCTGCGCCTGCTCGACGGCCCTCGCGAGCTCCTCGGCGCCGACGAGGTGCTCCTCGAGGGCGCCCGCGTCACGCCCGCCTTCGGCCCGCCCCGCGGCGTCACCGTCGCGCGCGTGGCCGTGCGCCGACCCCGCATCGAGGTGCGCCGCGACGACGCGGGCGGCCTGGCCCTCGGCGGGCTGCGCGTCCAGCCGGGCGGGCGCGAGCCCCGGCGCCGGCCGCCGCCGCCGCCGCGCGACGACGCGGCCGAGCCGCTCCGCCTCCAGGTCGACCTGCTCGAGGTCGAGGGCGCGCGCGGCCGCCTCGAGGACGACCTCGTCACGCCGCCGGCCCGCCTGACCCTCGCCGACGCCGGGCTGCGGCTCGAGGGCCTCGTGCTCGACCCAGCCGACACCAGCACGCCGCGCCTGCGGGCCTGGGCCGACGCGGCCGACCTCGGCCGCGTGACGCTCGAGGCCCGGGGCGAGCTCGCCCCGGCCGCCGCCCGCGCGACCGTCCGACTGAAGGGCGAGGCCCTGTCGCTCGCCCCGCTGGCGCCCTACCTGCGGGCCGCCGGCCTCGAGGACCGCCTGCGGCAAGGCGCGCTGGAGGCCGTGGTCGAGGCGCGCGCGTCGGAGGGTGAGGGCCTCGACGCGACGGTCGAGCGCCTGCGCCTGACCGACGGCGACGCCGAGCTCCTCCTCATCGAAGGTGCCCGCCTCCGCGGCGCCCGCGCCACGCCCGGCCAGGTCGAGGTCGGCGCGGTCGAGCTCGACCGCCTCGCGGCCGCCGTCGTCCGCGCCCCCGACGGCGCCCTCGAGGTCCTCGGGTTCGCCCTCCCCTCCGCCTCGACCCCCGCCCCCGCCCCCGCTCCCGCTCCCGCCCCCGCTCCCGCCCCCGCTCCCGCTCCCGCTCCCGCTCCCGCGCGCGTGACCCTCGGCGCCGTGCGCCTGGGCGACCTGACCGTGCGCGCGACCGACCGCACCCGCACCCCGGCCCTGGACGTCCCGCTCTCCCTCACCGCGACCGTCGGCCGGCTCGTCCTCGACCCCGCCGGCGCCCTGACCGACGCGCCCTACCGCATCGAGGTCCGCGCGCCGGGGCTCCTCGAGCGCGGCGTGGTCGAGGGCGCCCTCGCCGCCGCGGCCGGCGGGGGGCGCGTCACCGCCGCCGTCGCGCTCGAGGGCCTCCTCGGGTCCCAGGCCGACCCGCTGCTCGAGGCGCTCGGCCTCCTCACCGCGCCCCGGGGCGCGCGCCTCGACCTCGCCCTCGCCGCCGAGGCCGCGACGACGCCCCGCGGCCTGGCCGCGTCCGCCAGCGTGGAGGGCCTGTCGCTCACGGTCGCCGGCGAGCCGCTCGTGGGCCTCGACCACGCCCGCGTCGTCGGCCTCCGCCTCGAGGACGGCGACCTGGCCGTCGACGCCGTCGAGGTGCGCGGGCCGCGGGTGCGCGTCGAGCGCGGCGCCGACGGGGTCGTGCGCGTGGGCGGCGTCGCGCCGGCGCCCGGCGCGCCGGCGCCGCCGACGTCGCCGCCGCCCGCGCCCGCGAGCCGCGCCGGCGCCGCTCCCACCATCCGGCTCGACCGCCTCGTGGTCGACGGCGCCGAGGCGGCGTGGACCGACGCCGCGACCGGCGTCGACTTCGTGGCCCGCCTCGACGTCGCGGTCGAGCGCTTCGCCCTCCGCCCCGACGCCGCCCCGCCGGCCAGCGCCTCGCTCACGCTGGCCGTCCCGGGCGTCGTCGACGCGCTCACGCTCCGCGGCACCCTCGCCCCCGGCCGCGCGGCCGACCAGGACGGCGCGGCGGTCGACCTCGCGCTCTCGGCGCGCGGCATCCAGGCGGGCCCCGCGGCCGCCTACCTGCCGCCGACGCTCCGCGCGCACCTGACCGACGGCCGCCTCGACGCCGCGCTCTCCGCGCGCCTCGCCCGCCCCGCGGCCGGCGGGCTCGGCGCCTGGCTGGCGGTCCGCGACCTGCGCTGGCGCGACGGCCCGGACGGGCCCGACCTCCTGCGCGTCGCCCGCGTCGAGGTCGCGGCCCCGCGCGTGGACGTCGCGGCCGGCGTCGTCACCGTCGAGCACGTCACGGTCGACGGCGTCGAGGCGGCGGCGGACGTCGCGCCGGACGAGACGCGCCTCCTCGGCGTGGCGCTCGTGCCGGCGCCGCCGTCGACGCCGGCGCCGGCGCCGACCGCGGCGCAGACCGCCCAGGCCGCGCCCCTCACGCTGCCGCTCGTCCGCGTCGAGGCCCTGCGCCTCGCCGCGTCGCGGCTCGAGGTGCGGCGCCCCGGCGCCGCGCCGCTCGCCGCCGCGCTCGAGCTCCGGTCCGAGGGCCCGCTCGTCCTCGGCGGCCCGCGGCCCGGCACGAACCCGCTGCTCGCGCTCCTCCTCGAGGGCGAGGCGGCGCCGGTCGCCAGCTGGGTGGCGGTCCGCGTCCAGGCGGCGCCCTTCCAGGCCGACCCGTCGCTCGCCCTCACGCTCCAGGCGACCGGCCTGCGCGGGCAGGGCCTCATCGACGCGCTCCCCGAGCTCGCGGGCGCGGCCGTCGCCGCGCAGGACGGGCTCACCGACGGCCTCCTCACCGCGCGCGCCCGCGTGGCCCTGCGCGCGCGGCGGGCCGACCCGACCGACTTCACCTTCCTGCGCCGGCCGCTCGCGGCCGAGGTCGTCCTCGAGCAGGTGGCCCTGCGCCCCCGCCCCGGCGGGCCGGTGCTCGCGGGCGTGTCGCACGTCCTGGCGGACGTCGCCGCGCTCGACCTGGCCACCGGCGCCGTGCGCGTGCGGACGCTCGAGGTCACGCGGCCCGCCCTGCGCGCGGCGCTCCGGCGCGACGGCCTGCACGCGGGCGGCCTGGTCCTGCCGCCGCCCGCCCCGCCGCCGCCCGCTCCGCCGCCCGGACCGCCGGGGGCCCCGCCCGCGCCCCCGGGCCCGGAGGTGCGCATCGACGCGCTCGTCGTGAGCGACGTCGACGTCGAGGTCGCCGACCACACCTGCGACCCGCCGCTCCTCCTGCCGCTCACCGGGCTCGACCTGCGGGTGAGCGGGCTCACGACGCGCCTCGCGCACGAGCGGCGCACCGTCCGCTTCGAGCTCGTCCTCGAGGGCGGGCCCGTGGCCCTGCGGGCCCAGTCGCTCGGCGCCGGGCAGCAGCGCCGCTTCCTCGGTGAGCTGCTCGTCTGGGGCGAGCTGGGCCTCCACCCGCGCCTCGTCGGCCGCGTCGACGCGCGGCTCTCGGCGCTCGAGCTGACCGCCTTCGCCGGGCCGGCGAAGAAGCAGGGGGTGGTGCTCGGCGACGGCGCCGTCGAGGGCGCGGCGACGGTCGTCTTCCGCGAGGACGGCCGGGTGGCCCTCTCCGCGCGCGTGCGCCTCGAGCGCCTGGACCTGTCCGAGCCGGACGGCGGCTGGCTGGGGCGCTTCCTCGGCTTCTCGGCCCCGACCAACGTCATCCTCGGCGTCCTCAAGGCGACCCAGCCCGGCGGCGTGCTCGACCTCGCCATCGACGAGGTGATCCCCCCCGGCGGGCTGAGCGTCGCCGCGGTCGGCCGGATCGTCGGCGGCGTCGTCACCGACCTGTTCGTCAACGCGCTGGCGAGCGCGCCGAAGCGGCTCCTGGGCACCGTGGCCGGCGTCGGCGGCTTGCTCGGCCGGGGCCTCGGGCTCCTCTCCAGGGACGACGCCGAGGACGAGCCGCCCGTGCTCATCGCCTTCGAGGCCGGTGACGCCCGCCTGCGCCCCGACGAGGCGGCGCGCCTGGCCGAGATCGTGACGCGGCTGCGCAAGGAGCGCGGGGCCGAGGTGCGCCTGGAGTACGACCCGGGCGGCGCCGACCTGGCCTGCCTGGCCGACGCCGCGCGGCCGTCCCCCGACGACCTGCGCGACGTCCTCGTGGCGCTCCGCGAGCGCTGGCGGGCGCTCGAGCGGGCGAGCGAGGCCGCCGCCGCCGAGGCGCGCGACGCCTTCCGCGCCGGCGTCTCCGCCGAGGCCCGCGCCGCCGCGGAGCGGGCCGCCGACCTCTCACGCCAGGCGGGCGACGCCCTCGAGGCGCTCGACGAGGCCTGCGTGGCCCTGCGCGCGGCGCGCGGCGACGGCGGCGCGCGCTGGCTCCGGCGCAACCTGCTCCTCCTCGGCCAGGCGCGGCTCGACGCCGTGCAGGGCGCGCTCATGGATGCGCTGGGCGAGGGCGCCGCCGAGCGCCTGCGCGTCGGCCGACCGCGCGTGCCGGAGGGCGACGACGAGGCCGCGGGGCAGGTGCGCGTCGTCGTCCGGACCCGCGGCTGACGGCGCTCGTCCCCGATGACCTCCGCGGGTTGGCTCGTCATTGGACACGGAGGCAACGGAGGACGACGGAGGTCACGGAGGAGATGTGAGGAAGAGCTCTCCGTGGTCTTCGTGGACCTTCGTTGCCTCCGTGTCCCATCGTGAGCCCACACCGTTCCACCCTCGATCACGACGACCGGCGGGCGCGGCGACTAGTCGATCCCAAGCTCCCGCCGGAGCGCGAGCCCCTGCGCGCCGAGCAGCGCCACGCGCTCGTCGAACATCGCGCGCACCGCGCGGCGCAGCGACGGGTCGCGGCGCAGCGCCTCACCGAGGAGCGCGACCGCCTCGCGGCCGCGCGCGGGGTCGCCCGTGCGCCCGAGCAGGACGAGCGCCCACTCGCCGCGCAGGAGGAGGATCGAGGGCACCGTCGGGCCGAGGCGGCCCGCGAGCTCGAGCCGCGCGGCGCCCTCGCGCTCTCTCTGCGAGCGCTGCTCCGGGTGCTGCTCCGGGTGCTGCTCCGGGTGCTGGAGGAGGAGGAGCCCGAGCTGCGCCTGCAGCGCGGCGCGCCCCGGCGCCCGCTCGACGGCCCGGCGAGCGTGCGACACGGCGGCCTCCGGCCAGCCGGGGTCGGCGGCCGCCTCCTCGACGAGCGCCCGGTCGCGCGCCAGCGCCGCGGTCGCCAGCGGCCCCTCGGCCCGCTCGAGCGCCGGCCGCGCGCGGCGCGCCAGCTCGGCGCGCAGCTCGCGGTGGAGGCCGCGGTCGAAGGCGCGGGCGGCCAGCGCCCGGGCGTCGGCCTCGCGCCCGGCCTGCACGAGGAGCGCGAGCCCCCCCAGCGCGAGGGCGGCGGCCAGGGCGAGGCGGCCTGCCCGCGCGGCCGGATCGGCCGGCGGGCGGTCGGCGCCGTCGTCGGGCCACGCGGCGGACCAGGCCAGGCCGAGGGCCGTGGCCACGAGCAGGGCCACGGCCGGGATCTTCAGGGCGAAGTCGAACCCGGCGTGGAGGAGCGCCCCGACCGCGCCGCCGAGGGCGCCGGCGGCGAGGGCGCGGTCGCGCGGCTCGGCGCGACGGACGCGCGCGGCGGCGGCGGCGACCCCGGCCAGGAGGAGGGCGATCGCCACGCCGGCGGCGGGGGCGGCGCCGGCCG
>JAMLIC010000014.1 GCA_023954375.1 Planctomycetota bacterium | reverse complement strand
GGGCGGGGGGGGGTGGGGGGGCCCCCCCCCCCCCCCCCCCGCGCGCGCCCCCCCTCGCCTCGGCCTCCGCGGCCGCAGCCGTCGAGCACACCTCAGCTCAGTGGAGGGCCTCTTCCAGCTCGCTCGTCTCGTCCTGCGAGCCGAAGTCGAGGCCGCGCATCGAGTCGTCGCCCATGAGCGGGGCCACCGCCTCGTCGAGGAACCGCGCCCCGACCAGCTCCACCGGCGTGCGCGCCTCGATCCGGGCCTGCAGCGCGGCGGCCTCCTGGCCGAGCGCGTGGAGCGCCTCGGGGCTCGTCGGCTGCCCGGGCGGCGGGGGGTGCTGGCTCGCCGCCGCCGCGCGGCCCAGCGCCTCGACCGCCTCGGCCTTGAAGCCGTTCTGGGCGAACGAGCGGGCCGCCAGCATGAACGCCTCGGTCGGCCCCCGGGCGAACACCCGCCACAGGTGCGACGTGACCCCCTCGGGGTAGGCGTCGTGCAGGGTCCGGTCGCCGAACAGGCACACCGAGCGCAGGTAGACGGGGTCGCGCGAGTGGGCGCGCAGGACGCCCTCGAGCGAGAGCTGCGCCTTGCGGAACAGCTCGTGGAGCTGGTGCACGCGCCGCGGGAAGTCCTCGTGGACCTCGTCGAGCAGGCTCTCGTACTCCTCGAGCTCGTTCTCGCGCCGGTAGTCCTCGGCGAAGGTCGAGACCTTGTACTGCTCCTCGCGGAGGATCGACAGCTCGTGGAAGATCTCGCTGATGTGGCGGTCGAACTTGTGCGTCCGCCCGCGGCTGCGGAAGAGCGAGTGCGAGATCCACTTCGCCCGGTGGAGCGGCCCGTTGCGCAGCCCGCCCAGCCGCGTGAAGTCGAGCAGCTTGCTCACCTCGGTCGCGTCGAGGCGCAGCCGCCGCCGGTCGACCGACCGCTCCTCGGCGTGCGCCAGGACGCGCGTCTCGTAGAGGACGTAGACCTCGTGGAACTCGCGCTTCGCCTCGTAGAAGGCCTCGACGAGGTCCCAGATCGTCGCCCCGAAGACCCGGCGGCGCTTCATCGGCCCGGCCCCGGCGCCGTCGCCCGCAGGAGCTCGGCGAAGCGCGCCTGCGCGTCGGCCGGGGCGCCCGCGAGCACCGCCTGCAGCCCGCGCAGGGCGTCCGGCAGGGCGGCGGGCTCCGCGGCGCGCAGCTTGTCGAGCACCTCGAACGCCACCGTCCAGCCCTCCGCGCGCTCCCCCGCATCGTCGCTCTTGAGGCTGTCACTGACGAGGGACAGCGCCTCCCGGGGCTGCGGCAGCGTGAGCCGCACCATCGCCCGGGCCTTGCCCAGACGCAGCCCGCGCGCGTCGCGCGTGGCCGGGGCGCTCAGGTTGAGGCCGCGGATCACGGCGTCGAAGTCGGCCAGCGCCGCCTGCGGGTCGGTCTCGAGCTGGCCCGCCGCCCGGTGGCGCAGGAGCGCGAAGTAGCGGTCGCGGTGCGCCTGCTGCGCCTGCGTCAGCGCGTCGGGGGGCGGCAGCCCGTTGTCGCCGGTGAGGAACGACACGGCGTCCGACGGCGGCTTGCTGATCGCGACCAGCGCCTGGACCAGGTGGTCGAGCCCGGCGAAGTTCTCGCGGAACCCGGGCGGGCGGGTGGCCAGCTCCTCGAGGCGCTGCCGCGCCTTGCGCCGCAGGGCGTCGTCCTGGTCGTAGAGGAACGGCACGAGGAGGCCCATCGCCTCCTGCACCAGCTCCGGCCGGTCGAGCCCCTGCTGCCCGATCGCGTCGAGGATCGCGCGCCGCACGTGCACGGCCGTCTCGTCGCGCAGCCGCGCCCGCAGCGCGGGGAACGACGCCGCCGAGTGCGCCATGGACCCCAGGGCCGAGGTGGCGAAGAAGCGGACGTTCGGGTCGTCGTGGCGCGCCAGCTCCTCGAGCAGCGCGGTCACCCGCTCCGCCTCCCCCTGCTGCCCGTAACCGAGCGAGCCCAGCGCCCGGGCGACCGCGGCGAGGAGGGCGGTCGAGACGGGGTGCGCGGCGCCGTTGTTGCCGCCGCGCAGCCCGCGCACGAGGTCCATGAGGGCGCCCGAGACCTTGCCGTCGGGGTTCTGGCCGATGCGCCCCAGCGAGAGGACGACGACCTCGAGCAGGTCGTCGGGCGGCGGCGTCGGCCCCTTCACCTCGGCCAGGACCGCCAGGAGCGGCTCGACCCCGCCCGGCGCCTGGAGCGCGCCGACCGCGCCCGCGGCGGCCAGGCGCATGCGCAGGTGGAAGCCCCGCGTGAGGAACTGGACCACGTCGTCGAGGAGCGCGCGGTTGCCGGTCTCGCCCACGGCCTCGATCACGAGCGCCTTCGTCTCGTCGTAGTCGACGAGCCCGCCCTGGAGCAGGCGCCCGCGGAGCAGGTTCACGGCCCGCTCCTCGCCGCGCCGGCCGAGGGCGCCCAGCTCGCGGATCGCCGCCCGGCGCACGGCGAACACCGTGTCGGGCTCGGTGAGCGCCGCCTGCAGCTCCTGGAACAGGGCGTCGCGGTCGCCCTGCAGCCGGGCGAGGAGCTTGTTGAAGTAGCGCTCCGCCTCGCTCTCGAACCGCCGCAGGCGGTCGTCGCGGCGGCGGGCGACGTCGAGGCGCCACTCGGCGAGCGAGCGCTGGCGCGCGTCGTCGTACCACTTGCGCCAGTCGCCCGGCGCCTCGAACGAGTGCGCCGTCATCCGCTGCAGCGACTCGCGCACCCGCGTCTCGAGCGTGCGCCCCAGGCGCGGCTGCTCGAGCGCCGTCACGAGCACGCCGACCGACTCGATCGGGTTGGGCATGCGCTCGAGCGCCTCGACCAGCGCCATGGCCTGCTTGTGCCGGGCGCTGCCGGGGGCGCTCCGGCGCAGGTCGCCCGTGAGCTGCTGCTGGACCCACTCGTAGACCTTGCCCCCCTCGTGGTCGAGCGCCGGGAGGGTCTTGACCGCCTCCTGCGAGACCGTGGGCGCCGGGTCGTCGAGCGCCTCCTGCACGAGGCGGCAGGCGGGCTCGACCCGGTACTTCCCGACGAGGCTCAGCGCGCCCAGGATCGAGCGCCGCGACTCGCGCCGGGTCTCGCGGTTGGTGATCACCCCCAGGAGGAACTCGTCGTGGCACCCCTCGGGGCCGAGGTCGCGCAGGCGCGGGGTGAGGAACAGCTCGGCGGCCGCCTGCTCGCCCGACTTGCCCGCCTCGACCAGGAGGTCGCGCTTGAGCTTGTCGAGCGCGTCCGGGGCCGTCGCCTCCTGCGACCGCGCCGCCGCGACGGGGACGAGGAGCGCGACGGCGAGGAGCCAGCCCGCGACGCCGCGCGGGCCGGAGGCGGCCGCACGACCAGGCGACCAACCAGGCGTGGAGCGGTCGAGCATGTGCAGGTCCGGGGCAGGACTGGAGTTGGAGCGTAGCAGAGCTTATCCGACGATCGACGGGGGCGCAACGCGCCGCCCACGGCTCGGCTTGACACAACCCGAGGAGCGACGCCATATTCAGGCCGCCGCCGCCGGCGCGGCGCGGAGGTGGGATGAAGGTCGAGGCGGTCCCTTTCTACGCCATCCTGGTCGCGGCGCTCTCCGGCGGGACGTGGTTCGTCTTCCGCTACGAGCTCTACCGCTTCAAGGACCCGAAGCAGCGGCAGTTCTGCGAGCCCGAGATCAGCGAGGGGACGCAGCGGCTCGGCCGCGACGTGGTCTGGCTGCGCGACGACGCCCTGCAGGTGGGCGACCTGGTGCGCTTCCGCACCGCGCGGACCGGCGCCGACACGACCTCGCGCGTCGTCGCCGTCGCGGGGCAGCGCGTGGCGATCGTCGCCGGGCGGCTGCACATCGACGGCGTCGAGGTCAACGACCCCTGGGGCAAGCGCGCCAACCCGGCCGACCACGTCCCGGAGCTGTTCGTGCCCGAGGGGTGCGTCTTCGTCCTCAACGACCAGCGCTGGCACAACCAGAGCGACCGCCTCGACAGCCGCGCGTTCGGGCCGATCCCCGTGCGCTGCGTGGAGTACGCGTTCAGCCCCAAGGGCGACGGGGGCTGAGCGTGATCCCGATCGAGGCGTTCCGGTCGCGCGAGGGCGCCGCCTACCTGGGCGGCGCGGCGCTGGCCTTCCTCATCTCGGGCCTGCTGGTCGCAGGCGGGATCGAGCGCTACCTCACGGAGGACGCGCTGCGCGAGGCCGTGCAGGCCTACCACCGCGACGCGCACGACGCGCGCGGCAAGCTCGTCGACCTCAAGGACGCGCGGCCGGGCGACGCGTCGGCGCGGGTCCTCCTGGGCTGCTACGAGCTCGAGCGCGCCGAGGACGCCGACCGGCTGAGCGTCGCCGAGCGGCTGTTCGACGAGGCCGCGGCGCTCGAGCCAGGCCGGCCGTCGGCGAGCGTCGGGCTCGTCGTGGCGCGGCTGCGGCTGGCGGCGACGAAGGCGCGCGAGGGGCGCGCGCGCGAGGCCGCCGCCGCGGGCGAGCTGATCGACCGCGCCGGGCTCGACCCGGCCGACCCGGACGTCCTGGCCCTCAAGGCCGGCGTGGAGGTGCTCCGCGGGCGCCCCGAGCAGGCGCTCCAGCTCCTCGCGGGGGCGCCGCGCTCGGCGCCGTCGCGCGCCGGCCAGGCCGCGTGGCACTGGAACCGCGCCGCGGCGGCGATCCTCGCCCGCGACGGCGACGCGGTCGAGGCGGCGCTGCCGGCCTTCCTGCTCCGGCGCCTCCCGCTGCCCGCCGAGACGCAGAACGACGTGAACGGCCCGCCGGGCGACGCCGGGCGGCTCCTGACCCTGGCCTACCGCGTGTCGCTCGCCGACCCGGGCGCGCGCCCGCCGACGACGGAGGCGCTGGCGCGCCGCCTGGAGGTGGCGAGGACCGCCGCGGCGGTGCGCGCGGGCGGGTCGGGGACCCTGCGGGGGAGGTACCTGCCGCCCGGGCCCGAGGAGGCCGCCGTGCACAACGCGCTGGGCATGGCCCTGGCGCGGCTCGAGCGCTGGGCGGAGGCCGCCGAGAGCTTCGAGCAGGCCTGCCGCGCCAACCCCGAGGAGCCGCTCTACATGTTCAACCTCGCCCAGGCCCGCCGCAGCCTGGCCGACGCGGTCGACCCGGGCGACGCCAAGGCCCGCGCCGCGGCCTACCAGCGCACGGGCGAGGCCTTCCGGCGCCTGTGCGAGTCGCTCTCCGGCAAGGAGGGGCGCGAGGCGACCCGCGTCCTGGCCGCGACCAGCGGCGCCGCGGCCCTGCTGGCGGCCGGGGACCCGCGCGGCGCGGTCAGCCTCTACCGCGCGCACTCGACGGGGCACCCGAACCCGGCCGAGCAGGCGCGGGACATGGGCGCGCTCCTCGACCACGCGGGCGACAAGGCCTGCATCGAGGAGTACCGGCGCGCGATCTCCCTCGACCACCCCGACGCGCCGGCGCTCGAGCGGCGGGTGCGCGTGCGGAGCAGGCGGTGACCCCATGAAGTGCCCCGTGTGCACGGCCGAGATCAACCCGACGCTCGTCTACTGCTCGGCCTGCGGCGTGCCCCTGGAGGTCGACGCGGCCGACATCCTGGAGGACGAGGAGCGGCGCCGCGAGGAGACCCGCATCCTCCAGGCGGTGCGCGCCGCCAAGGAGCTGCTCGTCACCGCCCTGTTCGTCCTCGGCGCGACGATCTTCGTCCGCGTCCTGTTCCTCGACCGGCGGACCTACGACGACATGCCCGCGTTCCGCGTGCCCTACGCGGTCATCGAGGAGGCGGGGATCGACCCGCCGATCGCCACGACGCTCGACCCGGCGCCGATCCCGCTGCCGGAGGAGGAGTAGGCGCGGTCTCCTCGTGTCGGCTCAGCATGGGACACGAAGGCAACGAAGGCAGAGGGAGGTCACGGAGTGCCTCCGTGCCCTCCGTTGACCTCCGTTGCCTTCGTGCTCCAGTCTTTCGCATCCCCCTCGCGAGCGCATCACTCATCGCAGGCGCTCAGCGGAACCGCTTCTCCATCGTCACGATGTTCCCGGTCTCGTTGTAGCTGACCGTGTCCATGACCCGCCGCGCGAGGTGGATCCCGAAGCCGCCCGGGCGCTTGCCGTGCGACTCGCGCGTCTCGATGAGCTTGATGGGGTCGACCGTCGGGTCGGGGACGGTGGCGGGGTCGAAGCCCGGGCCCTCGTCGGCGATCCGGATGAGGATCCGGTCCTCGAGCAGCTTGTATGAGAGGCGGATCGCCCGCCCCTCGTCGAGGCGGTTGCCCCACTCGATCGCGTTCTGGCCGAGCTCCTGCACGGCGATCTTCAGCTCGTTCTTGGCGCGCTCGTCGAGGCGCGACGCGATCAGCGCCTCGCAGAAGGCCTGGAAGCGGTCCAGGTACTCCTGCCGGTTGGGGGCGTTGAGCTCCACCCAGCCGTCCTCGTCGCGGATCACCGCGCGCCGCTCCTCGCCCGGCTCCTCGGCCGCCTCCGTGAGCGCGGCCTGGACCACCGCCTGGAGGTCCTCCCGGGTGAACGGCTTGCACAGGTAGCGGTAGGCGTCCTGCTTGTAGAGCTCGGTGATGAGCTGCGGGTCGTTGCGCGCGGTGAGCACGATCACAGGGAGCCGCGGCGCCCGCGTCTTGAGCTGGCGCAGGAGCTCCTCGCCGCCGACCTCGGGCATGTTGACGTCGGTGAGCACGAGGTCGAACGGCCCGCCCTCGTCGAAGGCCGCCAGCGCCTCGCGGCCGTTCTCGCACGCGGTGACCTGGTAGCCGGCCGCGCCGAGGAAGCGCTCCAGGATCGTGCGGATGCGCGGGTCGTCCTCGGCCACCAGGATCTTCTGGGCGTCGCTCACGCGGTCACGGTAGCTCGCGGCGGGGCGCGCGTTCAAGCGGCGGCCGGAGACGCCTCCCGTTCCCGGGCCCGGGCGGGTCAGTTAGGCTCGGGCGCATGCGAGAGATCTACCTCGACCACGCCGCCACGACCCCGCTGGCCCCGGAGGTCCTGGACGCCATGCTCCCGTGGCTCCGCGAGCGCCACGGCAACGCCTTCTGCGCCCATCGCCTCGGTCAGGAGGCGCGCCGGGCCGTCGAGGAGGCGCGCCGGAAGTTCGTCGGCTTCTTCGGCTGCGCCTCGGACGAGGTCGTGTTCACCTCGGGGGGGACCGAGGCGAACAACTGGGCGATCAAGGGGGCCGCCCTGGCCCTGGAGGCGAAGGGCCGCCACGTCGTCGTCGGCGCCGCCGAGCACCCGTCGGTGGGCGACGCCGCGCGGTTCCTGGCCCGGTTCGGCTTCGAGACGACCGAGGTGCCCTGCGACGGGACCGGGCAGGTGCAGCCCGACGCCCTGCGGGCGGCGCTGCGCAAGGACACCATCCTCGTCTCGATCATGACCGCGCAGAACGTCGTCGGCACGATCAACCGGATCGACGAGCTGGCCGAGGTCGTGCGCGGCAAGGGGATCTGCTTCCACACCGACGCGGCGCAGGCGGCGGGCAAGGTGCCGACCGCCTTCCCCTTCCTCGGCGTCGACATGATGACGATCGCCGGGCACAAGATGTACGGGCCGAAGGGCGTCGGCGCCCTCATCGTGCGGCGCGGCCTCGACCTCGTCCCCCTGCACCACGGCGCCGGCCATCAGCGCGGGCGGCGGAGCGGCACCGAGGACGTGGCCGGCATCGTCGGCCTGGGCGCGGCGATCGACCTGGCGCGGGCGCGCATGGCCGAGTCCGGCGAGCGCATGGTGGCGCTGCGCGACGCCCTGCACGTCCGCCTGGCCGACGCCCTCCCGGGCGTGGTCCTCAACGGCCACGCGCTCGACCGGCTGCCCGGCACGCTCAACCTGTCGTTCCTCGGCCTCACCGGCAAGGCGATCGCCGAGCGCGCGCCCGACCTGCTCCTGGCCACCGGGCCCGCCTGCCACGATCGCGCGGCGGACCTGCCGCCGGCCCTGCGCGCCATGGGCATGGAGCCCGCGCGCGGGGCGGCGTCGCTCCGGATCACGCTCGGGCGCGGCAACACCTGGGACGAGATCGACCACGTCGCCGACCGGCTCATCGAGGTGGTCGAGGCCCTGCGCGCCGAGGCCCCCCGGCCGGCCGCGGCGCGCGCGCCGTCGGAGCGGCCGCGCTGCCCGCGCTGCGAGGTGCGGCCCCTGCGGCTCGAGCTGACCGGCGTGGCGCCGGCGGTCGTGTGCGAGGACCACCCGCGCTGCCGCTACGAGGCCTGGCTGGCCGAGCCGGCGGGCGTGGCCTGACGTGCGGCGCTTCGTCGTCCAGGAGCACACGGTCGCGCCGGGCGACGTCCACTACGACCTCATGATCGAGGACGGCCCGGCCCTGGTGACCTTCCAGCTCCCGGCCCCGCCCGCGGGCGAGGTGGTCCGGGGGCGGCGCTCGTTCGACCACCGGCCGCGCTACCTCGACTACGAGGGGCCGGTCTCCGGCGGCCGCGGCCACGTCCGCCCGTGGGACCGGGGGCAGGCCGTCGACCTCGAGGGCGGGCCGCGCGAGGGCCGCTACCGGGCGCGGCTCGAGGGGGCGCGCGCCCGGGGGGTCCTCGACCTCGTCGCGGCGGCGGGCGCCGAGGGCGGGGCCGCCGAGGGCGACGCCGTCGAGGTCCGGCTCCTGTGAGGTCCCTGCGCGCGCTGGCGGGGGCGGCGCTGTTCGCGCTGGTCGTGGCCCTGGTGTGGCGCGGCGCCGCCCCGACCGGCGGGGGAGGGCTCGTGACCGGGCGCCTCGTCGGCCCGATCGACAGCGGGACGGTCGTCCTCCTCGTCGACCCGCCGGCCGGCGTCGGGGTGCCGGCCGAGGTGCGGGAGGACGGGCGGTTCGAGGTGCGCGTCCCGCCGGGCGCCCCCGAGCCCTGGGTCGTCGTGGACACCGGGACGGGCGCCCTGGTGCAGTCGGGGGGGGTCCACCCGTCGAGCCCGACCGCCCTGCCGCCGCTGCGGGTGTGGCGGACCGACGTCCGGGTGCGCGCCCAGGGCGGGCGCGTCCGGATCGACTGGTCCGCGATCCCCGAGGCCGAGGGGCTGCCGCCGCAGGCGAGGTACTCGGTGCTGATGAAGTACGAGCGCGACGACCGCGCCGAGGGAGAGGCCACGTTCCCCGCCCTCGAGGCCGCCCTGGAGCTCGACATCCAGGAGGAGCTGCTCCCCTACCTGCCTCACCGGGCGCCGGGGCCGCCGGTCGAGGTGATCGTGCGCGCGTTCGACCCCACGGACCCGCGGGGGCCGATGTGGATCGGGGGCCGGGCGACCTGGACGTTGGAGTAGCCGCCTCAAGGCAACTCCCCGCCGCGACCGACACATCCCTCGGGAGGCGGTCATGGCGACGATCTACGGCACGAGGCAGCGCGGGCGGCGAGGCTCGGGCGGCGGGGGCGCCTGGAAGGGCATCGGCGTGACGGCGAGCATCGCCGCCGCCGGGTGGCTGGGCCTGGGCTGGCTCCGGAGCGAGCCGGCCGCGGTGGCCCTGAGCACGCCTCCCGGCGCCATCGCGGCGGCGGCGCCGGGCGACGCGCCGGCGGACGCGACGTCGTCGGGCGGGCCGGCCGGCAAGGCCGTGCCGCCGGAGCTCGCGGCGGCCCTCGAGCGGGGCGCGGGCGACGACGTGCAGGGGCTGCTCGACCTGCGGCGCATCGTGCGCGAGCACCCCGGGACGCCCGAGGCGGGCCGGGCCCAGGAGGCGCTCGAGCGCGAGCGGGCGCGCGCCCTGGCGGCGGCCGGAGAGGCCCAGGGCGACGACGAGGCGGCGCTGCGCCACCTCACGCGCGCGTGGCTGGCCACCCTCGACCGCGGCGCGCGCCGCGCGCAGCGCCAGGCGCTCCTGCAGCAGAGCGACAAGGTCCACTTCGGCGCCGCGCCGTCCTCGGGGATGACCACCCACACCATCGCCAAGGGCGACGTCCTCTCGCGCGTGGCCGACGCGCACCGGACGGAGTACCGGTTCATCCAGCGGCTGAACAAGATGCAGAACGACCGCGTGCGCATCGGCCAGCGCCTCAAGGTGCCGCAGGCGCCCGTGACCGTCGTGATCTTCAAGAAGGACTTCGAGCTGGCCCTCGTGTTCAACGGCTGCATCCTGCGCATCTACGACGTGGCCACCGGCAAGGACGGCCGGACGCCCGAGGCGTCGTTCACGATCGGGACGAAGATGGTCAACCCGGACTGGTACTCGCCCGAGGGGAAGGTCCACAAGTTCGGCAGCGAGGAGAACATCCTCGGCACGCGCTGGCTGGCCTTCGAGAACACCGACGAGCACCAGGGCTTCGGCATCCACGGGACGAAGTTCCCCGAGTCGATCGGCACCGAGGCGTCCATGGGCTGCATCCGCATGCGCAACGAGGAGGTCGAGGAGCTCTACGACCTCGTGCCCCGCGGGTCGCGCGTCCACGTCGTCCGCTGAGCGACCTCCCAGCCCGCACCCCCCCCCGGGGGGGGGGGGCCCCCCCCCCCCGCCGCCCCCCCCCGCCCCACCCGTAGCTCCTTGTCGTCCTGGCGGGACCCGGGTTACCGTGGTTCGCCGCCGGTGGACGGCGGGGGAGGCTCCCATGGAGCGCAAGCGGTCTGGTCTCTGGCTCGGCGCGGCGCTGGCCCTGATGCTCGTCACCCAGGAGGCGCGCGCGCAGGTGCCGCCGAACATCCCCTCGCGCGAGCAGATCGCCGAGAAGGTGCGCGAGGTCCTGGC
Source organism: Planctomycetota bacterium (assembly GCA_023954375.1). Taxonomy (GTDB): domain Bacteria; phylum Planctomycetota; class J058; order J058; family J058; genus JAMLIC01. The sequence goes on along the minus strand of JAMLIC010000014.1, from coordinate 187,278 downwards.
GGCCAGCCCCGAGGAGACGATCGAGCTCCCGGGGGTCTGCAAGATCACCTACAAGAAGATCCCGACCGACCCGCAGCGCGTGGCCCAGCTCCTCGGCCAGCAGATGGGCGGGCAGATCCCGGCCGGCGTCGACATCGACCAGTACATCCGCATGTACCAGCCGCAGATCACGGAGCTCCTCAACGAGGCGCTGACCGAGTTCGGCAAGATCGAGGCGCTCGTCGAGCTCAAGATCATGTCGAAGCGCATCCCGGTGGGCGAGCACAAGATCGGGCTCGTGTTCGACGGCGAGCGCCCCGAGGCGCTGGTGATCGGCAGCGAGGCCCTGCGCCGCCCGGTGGCCGTGAGCCTGAAGACGCGCCCCGTCGACCTCCAGCCCGAGCTGAAGATCGAGTTCAAGACCGACCCGAACATGCGCGAGGGGCAGGAGAAGTTCGAGCTGCAGCTCGACTTCATGCGCTTCCAGGCGCGGAGCAAGTCGAAGATCGAGCGCGTCAAAGAGTGATCGCGGCTGCGGGCGAGGATGGCGGGCGGTGCGGTGGGGGCGCCGGGGGGGGGGGGCCCCCTCGACCGCTCAGGCTCGGTCGGCGGCCCACGGCCGCCTTCCTCGCCTTCGGCCGACACGCCATGCCCTCCTCGCCCTCGCCTGAGGCTCTGGCTGCGAACGCCCGGGATGGTGTGCGCGGAGGCGCGCTGGCGCGCGGGCCGGGGTGGCAGCGCTGCGCCGGGGAGGGCTGGTGCGCGGGCCGGGGTGGCAGCGCTGCGCGGGGAGGGCCGGCGGGTCGTGCGACCCGTCGCACCGCGGGCCGGGGTGGCAGCGCCGAGCGGTGGCCCAGGGCGCGGGCAGAGCGGTGGTCCCGAGAGCGGGCCGAACGGTTGCCCCGGGCGCGTCCTCTGGTACGCTGGGGCCTCACGAACTGGACCGTGACGGTCCTGTTCGCCCCCGAGGAAGACTCCATGACCACCGGCCAGGCCACGCAGGTCCAGCTCACGACGATCGCCCGCACCAAGCTGCAGGAGTACCTGAGCCAGGAGCCGTCCGAGACGGCCGTGCGGATCCTGATCGAGGACGACGGCCGGTTCGGGCTGTCGCTCGACACGGAGGCGCAGGGCGACGCGCGGTTCGAGGTCGAGGCGATCCCGTTCATCGTCGAGGGCGAGGCCCTGCCGGCGCTCGAGGGGCTGAAGGTCGACTACCTCGAGCAGGGCGCCGCCAGCGGCTTCTCGCTCACGGGCGGCCGGCCGCGCCCGGCGCGCACGGTCCTGCGCACGGAGCCGACGCCCAACCCGAACGCGATGAAGTTCGTGCTCTCCTTCTCGCAGGGCCGCACCTCGCAGACCTACACGCGCGAGAAGCGCGCCGAGGCGCCCGAGGTCCTGGGCGAGCTGTTCGACATCGAGGGCGTGGAGCAGGTCTTCGCGCTCGACACCTTCGTCACGATCACCCGCGCCCCCGGCGCCGACTGGGACGCCCTCGTCCCGCGCGCGCGCGACGTCCTGTCGAAGCTCACCCCGCCCCAGCTGAAGGAGTCGGCGGGCCCGGCCTCCGACGCGTTCGAGGACCGCCTGGCGCACTTCATCCGCACCGACGTCGCGCCCTTCCTCCAGGCGGACGGCGGCGACATCGAGCTCGTCGGCGTCGAGGAGGGCATCGTCAACGTCCGCCTCGTTGGCGCCTGCGGCTCGTGCCCGAGCTCGATCGCCACGCTCCAGTTCGGCGTCGAGCGCCGCCTCAAGGAGCAGTTCCCGGCCGAGGTCAAGGGCCTCAAGCTCGTGGACGGCCCCGGGGGCGGGCATCATGGGCACCACCACCATTGAGGCCGGTCGGAGAGATAGCTTTTAGCTGTTAGCTGTTAGCTTTTAGCTGTTAGCCATTGGGCCTTGGGCCGTTGGCACTTGGCGAGCAACAGCCAGGATCGAGCTGCCAAGAGCTTGAAGAGCTAGCAAGAGCTCGAAGACCTGGCGGTCGGCCGGCAGTTGGCTCGCAGCTGTTCGTCGGTGGCCGGGCGCTTGGCTGCCAACGGCTGCCGCCGAAAAAGCTAACAGCTAACAGCTAACAGCTAACAGCTAACAGCTACCCCGGATCAAACCACGAGATCCGGGAACACCATGTTGACGACCACGCGCCGCAGGCGCCGGGTCGTCCAGGGGCGGCGGGCGTCGACCTCGACCGTCGCGTGGTGGTCGACGAGGTGGGGCGACTCGAGGCGGCGCAGCGAGGCGCGGTGCTCGCGCGCCTCGTCGGTCCGCCCCAGGGCGTCGGCGGCGCGGGCGGCCCAGAGGAGGAGCTGCCCGCGGTGGAACGGGGCGCGCTCGCGCGCCAGCCCGGCGCGCAGGTGCTCGAGCGCCCCCGCCGGGTCGCCGTGGCGCAGGCGGAAGCCGGCGGCGATCAGGCGGTAGCCGGGCTCGTCGGGGTCGAGGGCCACGGCCTCCTCCATCGCGGCGGCGATCCGCGCCGTGGGCGCCCCCTGGCCGTCGAGCGACACCGCGGCCACGTAGCGCTCGTGCCCGTCCCGGCGCGCGCCCTCGGCGAAGCGCGGGTGAGGCGCGCGGTGCTCCAGGTCGGCCTCGACCTCGCGCGCCGCGGGCGGGCCGTCCCAGTCCCAGTCGACCGTCGTCCAAGGACCGGCGCCGGTCGGGCAGGGGCCGACCGAGAGGTGGACGCGGCGCGCGTCCGGCTCGACGACGACGCTCTTCACCGAGATCCCCTGGGCCAGGACCCCGCCGGCCGCGCGGGCCGCCCCCTCGACCTCGGGGTCGTCGTGCGCCCCGAGGAGGGCCTGGAGGTCATCGACGCCGAGGCCCCCCTGGTCGAGGCCGCGCTCCACGCGGGCGCGGATCACCCGCGCCCGCCCGTCCGAGTTCGCCAGGTGGCCCACGCACGGGGCCACCTCGTCCCTGGCCAGGGCGGGCGTGGCGTAGCGGTTGGTCTGCAGGAGGAAGTCCTCGCCCGGGCGCGGCCGGACGGCCTCGACCGCGCGGCTCGTGACCTCGAGCACCGACGCGCTCCGCTCGCGGGCCGACGAGACGATGATCCCCCACGTCGACTGCGCCGGCCGCTCCCGCGCGATCTTCAGCGCGTCCGCGAGCGTCTCCGCCCGGCGCACGAGGTCGTGCGTGAGGTCGATGACGCCCGCGCCGGACCAGCGCACGTCGCGGTGGAAGCGCGTGTGGGCGGTGACGGTCAGGCCGGCCTCGTTGAAGCCGGTGACGCCCGGCGCGTCGGCGCCGCGCGTGGTGACGAACCCATAGCGCTGGCCGCCGTCGGGCTGGCAGAAGACGACCGCGGGCCAACGCTCCCACACGCCGGCGCCGGGGAAGTCGAAGTTGCGCGCGTGGCGCAGGGCGCCCCCCTGCGAGGCGGCGCCCCACACCGCCACCGACGAGCAGGCCGGCACGGCGCAGCCGGCCATGAGCCGGCGCGACGGCCCGAGCCCGGCCAGGCGCCCCGCCGTGCCCACGACGTTCTGCAGGAGGTCCATGACGAACAGGTGCCGCGAGTAGGAGGCCGGGAGCCCGAGGGCGGCGAAGAACGCCCGGCTCCGCTCCCGGAGGTCGCGCGGGCGGTCGCGGTCGAGGCGCCGCAGGAGGAGGCCGATGACCGGCCGGGCGAGCGCCGCGGGCGGGCCGCCGTGGGCCGGGCCCATCATCACCGCGGGCATCCGCGGGTAGTAGCGCAGGACCTCCTCGTGGCCGCCGTGGCCGCGCAGGAGCTCGCCGTGCTGCTGGCCCATCTCGGCCTGGCTGCCGCGCAGGCGGAGGACGAGCAGCGGGTAGGCCGGGCGCGCGGGGGCCGAGGGGGCGCGCGCGGGCGCCGCCAGGGGCGTCACGGGGCTCGCGGGGCTCATGGCCTCGATCTTCTCACATCGCCCGGGCCGTCCCAACGGGCGCCAGCCGCACCCCTCCTCCTGCGCCGCCCGCGCGAGGCGCTCGGGTCGGGGCGGCGACGGTGACGTCCGGACGCGCGGGTCCGGGTTACGGTGGGCCCCCATGTGGCTCCCCGCCGACAGCGCCGAGCAGATCGAGCAGGCCGTGGTGGCGGCCGAGGCGCACACGGCGGCCGAGCTCGTCGTCGTCGGCCGGCCGTTCTCCGGCACCTACCGCGATGTCGAGTACCTGTTCGGGGTGGCCTGCGCCCTCGCCTTCCTCGGCTGGGCGCTCTTCGCCGAGCGGATGGTCCCGGTCGAGTCCGTCGTGCCCACGCTCGTCCTCTGCTGGCTCGCGGGCGGGCTCGTGTGCCGCTACAGCCCCGGCCTGCGCCGGCTCATGACGCCGGTCGAGCGGCGGCGCCGCCAGGCGCGCGACGCGGCGCGGCTGGCCTTCCTCGAGCGGGGGGTCGACGGCACGAGCGGCCGCACCGGCGTCCTCGTCCACGTGTCGTTCCTCGAGCGGCAGGTCGACCTCGTGGCCGACCGCGCGGTGCGGGAGGCGCTCGGCGACGAGGCGCTGGCGCGCCTGGGCGACGAGCTCGCCCGGGCCCTGCGCGGCCCGGCGCCGATCCCGAGCTTCTGCGAGGGGCTCGTGGCGCTCGGGCGGACCCTCGGCGAGCTGCTCCCCCGCTCGGAGGACGACGTCGACGAGCTGTGCAACGTCCCCGTCCTGCACGGAGGCGCCGGGTGACCCGGCTGGCGCTCCTCGTCCTCGTGCTCCTCCTCGTCCTCCTCGCCCCCGGCGAGGCGCTCGCCCGCGTCGGCGGCGGCGAGGGCTTCGGCGGCGGCGGCGGGAGCAGCGGCGGCGGCGGGGGCGGCGGGGACGGCGAGTTCCTGTACCTGATCTTCCGGCTCCTCCTCGAGCTCTGCTGGTACCACCCCCAGATCGGCCTGCCGCTGCTCGGCCTCTTCGTCGGCTACCTCGTCTATCGCTTCAAGGACGAGCAGACGCAGAAGCTCACCTCGCGGCGCCACTTCGCCCCGCGCGGCGCCGGCCCGGCGCTGCCCTGGGAGGCGCTCCGCGCCCGGGACCCGGCCTTCTCGCGGGTGATCCTGCACGACTTCCTCACGCACCTGTTCGGGCGCTACCAGCACCTCCAGGGCGCGGGCGACGTCGCCACCCTGCGCCCGTACCTCGCCGACCCCGCCTGGGCGCGCCTCGAGGGCGAGCGCCAGCGCAACGAGAAGCAGGGCCGGACGGTCGAGGACGTCATCATCGGCGCGGTCGACGTCACCTCGCTGAAGGTCGCGCCCGACGGCGCCGCCCAGCTCGCCGCGCGCTTCACCTACAACTGCACGCACGTGACGAAGGGCGAGCGCCGCGAGCTGTTCGGTGTGCAGGTGTGGCGCCTGCAGCGGGCGGCCGGCGCGGTCAGCCCCGCGCCCGAGGCGGTCAAGGCGCTCGGCTGCCCGAGCTGCGGGGCGCCGGTCGATGTCGCCGCCGACGGCAAGTGCGCCTACTGCGACCGCGTCGTCGCGCCCGGCGCGGCCGCCTGGGCCGTGCAGGCGGTCGAGGCCCTGAGCCTCCAGCCGCGCCACCAGTTCAACCTGCGCCTGAAGGGCGGCGAGGAGGAGGGGACCGAGCTCCCCGACGTCGTCGACCCGCGCCTCGCCGAGCACGAGGCGGCGCTCCGCGCGCGCGACCCGGCCTTCGCCTGGCCGGCGTTCGACGCCTACGCCCGGCGCGTGTTCCTGAAGCTCCAGGCGGCCTGGACGGCGGGCTCCTGGGAGCAGGCCCGCCCCTACGAGACCGACCACCTCTACCAGGGGCACCGCTTCATGCTCGAGGCCTACCGGGCGCGCGGGCTCTCCAACCGCCACGAGGCCGTGCGGGTGCAGTCCGTCCGTCCGGCGCGGGTCGAGGCCGACCGCTACTACGACGCGGTCACCGTGCGGATCCACGCCGACGGGCTGGAGTACACGCTCGACCGGCAGGGCAAGCTCGTGGCCGGGTCGCGCTCGCGCCGGCGGCGGTTCTCCGAGTACTGGACGTTCGTGCGCCGCGCCGGCGCCCGGGCGAAGGACCCGACGGCGTGGGACGGGGAGAGCTGCCCCAACTGCGGGGGGCCGCTGTCGATCAACCAGGCCGGCACGTGCGCCTACTGCGGGTCGACCGTCACGAGCGGCGAGTTCACGTGGGTGCTCGCGGCGATCGAGCAGGACGAGTGCTACCGCGGCTGACCGCGCCTCACGGGCGCGCCAGCACGCGCGCGAGGGCGTCGAGGAGCTCCTGCAGCCCGACGGGCTTGCGCAGCAGCGCGTCGGCTCGCAGCGAGGCGGCGGCCTCGGGCGTCACGCCGTGCGCGGTGAAGACCACCACCGGGATCGAGGCCAGCGCCGGGTCGGCGAGGAGGTGCGTGCGCAGCGCCCAGCCGTCCATGACCGGCATCATGAGGTCGAGCAGGACCGCGTCGGGGCGGGCGCCGTCGCGGAGCAGGCGCAGCGCCGCCGCGCCGTGCTCGGCCTCGAGCGGCCGGAAGCCGAGCTCGTCGAGCGCCTCGGCCAGGGTGGCGCGCACGTCGACGTCGTCGTCGACGAGGAGGATCGTGGGGCGGGCGGGGCTCACGGCGCGGGCCCGGGGCAGGCGCCCTCGAGGGCGCGGACCGGGAGCTCCACCGTGAACGTCGCCCCCTCGCCGGGGCGGCTGCGGACCGTGATCGTGCCCCCGTGCTCCTCGACGATGCGGCGCGTGATGAACAGCCCGAGGCCGAGGCCGCCGTAGTGCCGCACCGACGCGGCCCGCTCGAAGCGGCTGAAGATCCGCCGCTGGCCCTCCTCGTCGATCCCGATCCCGCGGTCCGCGACCGCGAGGCGCGCGACGCCCGCCGCCGCCTCGACCACCTCGACCTCGACCGGCCCGCCGGCGCCGTACTTGAGCGCGTTCGACAGCAGGTTGCACGCGACCTGCTCCAGCCGCAGGCGGTCCCACCAGCCCACGACGGGCGCCGGGGCGCGGACGACCAGGTCGCACCCGACGCGCCGCGCCTCCGGCTGGAACCGCTGGACCACGTCGCGGACGACCGCCGCCAGGTCGACCTCCTCCGGCAGCAGCTCCAGGCGACCGCCGGTGATCCGCGACACGTCGAGGAGGCTGTCCACGAGCCGGTTCAGCCGGACCGTCTGGCGGGTGGCCACGTCGACCTTCGAGGAGAGGCGCTCGCCGAGCCCGTTGGCCTTCCGCAGGGCCAGCGCCAGCGAGTCGAGCTGCAGGAGGAGCGGCGTGAGCGGCGTCTTGAGCTCGTGCGACGCGACCTGCAGGAACTCGTCGCGGGCGCGGATCGCCTCCTGCGCCTCGCGGTAGAGGCGCGCGTTGTCGAGGGCCAGCCCCGCGCGCCGGGCGACCTCCTCGGCCAGCGCGAGCTCCTCGTCGTCGAAGGGGCCCGCCGCGCCCTCGCGCGCCAGGGTGAGCGCGCCGTAGGCGCGGCCGCGCAGGGCGACCGGGAGGGAGACGAACGCCGCCGCCGGGAGCCCGGGCAGCGCCGCCGGCCCCTCCGGCGCGCCGGCCGGCTGGCGCTCCGGCCGGCCGGTGACGAGCGCGCGGGCGGGCCCGGGGCCGGCCGGCTCCCAGCCGCCGCCCGCCGCCTCGACCTCGGCCGCGCGCGCGGCGTCGGCGTGCGCCGCGATCGTGCGCGCGAGGCGCCCCTCGTCGTCGGTGAGGTGCACCACGCACCAGTCGCCCAGGCCCGGCGCGAGGAGCCGCGCCGCGCGGCGGAGCCCCTCGTCCGCGTCGAGCGAGCTCGCCAGCGCGACCGTGACCTGGTCGAGGAGCGCGCGGTGCGCCTCGCCGCGCCGGCGCTCCGTCAGGTCGCGCGTGACCTTGGCGAACCCGCGCAGCCGCCCGTCCGGGTCGCGCAGGGGCGTGAGCGTGGCGTTCGCCCAGAAGCGCGCGCCGTCGCGCCGCACGCGCCAGCCCTCGCCCTCCGCCCGCCCCTCGCGCGCGGCGCGCTCGAGGTTCGTCCGGGGGCGCCCCGCCGCGACGTCCTCGGGCGTGTAGAAGAGCTCGACGTGCCGCCCGAGGGCCTCGTCGGCCGGGTAGCCGGTGATGCGCTCGGCGCCGGCGTTCCAGGAGGCCACGCGCCCGTCGGCGTCGAGGCGGATGATCGCGTGGTCCTGGACGCTCTGCACGAGCAGGCGGAACTCCTCGGCGGCCGCCCGCTGCGCCCGCTCCTCGGCCAGGAGGCGCTCGGTCTCGTGCCGGTAGAGGGCGACCTCGATCCCGGCCCGGAGCTCGCGCTCGTTGAACGGCTTCACCACGTAGCCGAAGGGGCCGGTGAGCTTGGCCCGGAGGATCGTCTCCTCGTCGGCGTAGGCCGTGAGGTAGACGATCGGGACGTCGAGGCGCCGGCGGAGCTCGCCCGCGGCCTCGATCCCGTCCATGGGCCCCTCCAGGCGGATGTCCATGAGGACCAGCTCAGGGCGCGTGCGGACGGCCCCCTCGACCGCCTCCTCCCCCGAGGCGGCGCTGCCGACGACCTCGTAGCCGAGCCGCCGGAGCGTGCTGGCCAGGTCCGCGGCGATCAGCCGCTGGTCCTCGACGATGAACACCCGCCGCGGCGCGCTCACGCGGCCGCCCCCGCCGGGAAGCGGATCGAGAGGCGGGCGCCGCCGCGCCGGTCGAGCGAGATCCGGCCGCGCACCTGCTCGGTGAGGATGCACACGAGCCGGAGCCCGAGCGTGCCCGGGGCGCGGAGGTCGACCTCCTCGGGGATGCCGACGCCGTCGTCCTCGACCTCGAGCGCCACCTCGTCGCCCTCGCGGCGCAGCCGGACCCGGACCCGTCCGGCGCGGTCCGGGAAGGCGTGCTTGAGGACGTTCGAGACCAGCTCGTTGACGATCAGGCCGCAGGAGATCGCGGCGTCGACCCCCAGGGGCACGTCCTCCGCCTCGATCGCCAGGGCGATCCGCTCGGGGCTCACCCCGTAGGTGGCGAAGAGGCCGGTCGCCAGCCCGCGCAGGTACTCGGCGACGTCGACCCGCGCGAGGTCGCGCGACTGGTAGAGCTTCTCGTGGAACAGGGCGATCGAGCGCACCCGCGCCTGGCTCTCCTTGAACAGCTCGAGCGCCTTGGGGTCGGAGAGCTGCTCGAGCTGCAGGTTGAGCATGCTCGAGACGATCTGCAGGTTGTTCTTGACCCGGTGGTGGATCTCCTTCAGCAGGACCTCCTTCTCCTGCAGCGACGAGCGGAGGCGGGTCTCGACGAGCTTGCGGTCGGTGATGTCGCGGATCGCCGCCGTGACCAGGAGGCCCTCGCTCCCGTGCATGGGGGAGAGGCTGATCTCCACCGGGAGCTCGGTCCCGTCGCGCTTGCGCCCGGTCAGCGACGACACGCCGGCGCCCATGGGGCGCGTCTTGGGCGCGGCGAAGTAGCCGTCGCGGTGCGCGACGTGGGCCTCCTGGTAGCGGTCCGGCACCAGGACCTCGATCGGCTGCCCGATCAGCTCCTCGCGCGCGTAGCCGAAGAGCCGCTCGGTCTGGCCGTTCACGATCACGATCCGCCCGGCGCGGTCGACCACGATCATGCCGTCGGGGGCGGACTCGAGCAGCCCGCGGAACCGGGCCTCCGCCTGCCGCTGCTCGGTCGTGTCGCGGATGATGCTGATCACCAGCGTGCCCGCCTCGGTGCGCAGGGGGCTCAGGCTGATCTCGACCGCGAACTCGCTCCCGTCCTTGCGCTGGCCGGTGAGCTCGCGCCCCGCGCCCATGGGCCGCGTGCGCGGCTCGGCGAAGTAGCGGTCCCGGTCGTCGACGTGCCCCGCGCGGTAGCGGTCGGGCACGAGGAGCTCCACCGGCTGCCCGACGAGCTCGTCGCGGGTGTAGCCGAACAGGCGCTCCGTGAGCCGGTTCACGATCACGACCCGGCCGGCGCGATCGACGACCACGATCGCGTCCGGCGCCGCCTCCAGGAATCCCTCCAGCGCCGTCGGGCTGGAGAGCCCGAGCGAGGAGAGGAGCTCTCCGCGGCCGTCGTCGCTCATCCCGTGCTACCGCTCGCCCCCGCGCGCCACCATCCTATCGCCACCCTGCGGAGGGGGTGGGGTCGTCGCGGCGTCCCGCCGCGGTAACCTGAGCGCCGTGAGCTTGCTCCGCCGCATCGACGAGGACGGCCGGCCTCCGCGCTGGCTCCACGTGGACCACGACCCGGCCGACATCCCGGCGGTCGCCCGGCACGGGGTCCTCGGCCGCCCCCATCGTGCGCTCGAGGTGACGGCCGGGCGCGTCGAGGTCCGCCGGGGCTGGTGCTTCTCGTCGGGCCACATGGAGGTCTACGAGGAGGAGCCCGAGGCCGGCTGGGCGCTGGACGACCCGGCGGTCGTGGCGGGCGTCGCGCGCCTCCTCGGGGAGGCCGTGGCCGCGGAGGTGGTGGCCCTGCGGGGCGCCTCCGCGTAGGACGCCGTCAGCGGCGGCCGGCGTCGTCGAGCGCGCCCACGAGCCCGCGCGTGCGGCCGGGCGCCGGCGGCGGGAGGGGCGGCGCGGCGGTCGGTTCGCGGACCTCGAGGTCGTTCGCCCCGGCGAGGTGGCCCTCGTCGGTCACCGCGACGAGCTGGACGCGGCGGCCGCGCTCGGCGGTGCGCGGCAGGTTCGCCCGGAAGGTGCCGTCGCGCTGGACGGTGCGTGCCAGGCGTCCGCGGGTGGACCGGGCCGGTCACGGAGGCGCCGTCGCGCGGCCCGGGGCCACTCGCCCCTGCCGGCGCGCCGTGGCAGAGTGCGGGCGTGCGACGCTCGACCGGACTCGCCCTCGGCATCGCCGTCGTCGCGGTGGTCGGGTGCGCCCACTTCCCCGAGAACCACGCGCTCCCGCCGCCGTACCCGGCGCGCATGGGCTACAGGTTCGACAACCTGCGCGCCGACGTCGCCAACACCGACTCCGTGCTGGTGTGCGTGAGCTTCTCCGGGGGCGGCGTCCGCGCCGGCGCCCTGGCCTACGGCGTCGTGCAGCGGCTGGCCACGACCCCGATCGCCGGCGGGCGAAAGACGCTCCTCGACGAGGTGGACATCATCTCCGCGGCGTCGGGGGGCGCCTTCCCGGCCGCCTACCTGGGCGTGTTCGGGGTGCAGGCCTTCCTGGACGAGTTCCGCGAGCGCGTCCTCGTGCGCGACCTCGGCATGGAGACCTTGTGGCGGGGGACGCTCTGCCCCTACAACTTCGTGCGCATCTGCTCGCCCTGGTTCAACCGGAGCGACCTGGCGGCGGAGCTCTACACCGACACGATCTTCCGCGGCCGCACCTACGCGGACCTGCAGCGGCGCGGGCGCCCCTTCGTCGTCCTGAACGCCACCGACCTCGCCCAGGGGACGCGCTTCGAGTTCACCCAGGACCGCTTCGACGCGCTCGGCTCGTCGCTCTCGCGCGTCCCGGTCGCGCGCGCCGTCGCCGCGTCGTCGGCCTTCCCCGTCCTCCTCACGCCGGTCGCCTTCCGCGACTTCACGGCCGACGCCCTGCGCTACGTGCACCTCGTCGACGGCGGCCTGGTCGACAACCTGGGGCTCGGCTACGTCCTGGAGGCCTACCGGCGCGGCGTCGTGCGCGGCCTCGTCGAGGCGGGGAAGGTCGAGACGCTCGTGTTCATCGTCGTCAACGCGAGGAACCGGCCCCCCGACGAGATGGGCGGGTCCGCGCGGGCGCCGGGGGCGATCGACGTCCTCTCCTGGGGGCTGAGCGCCGCGATCGACGGCCGCGCCGACGACCAGGGGGAGCTCCTCATCGACCTCGCCCGGCGCAACGGGGGCGCGGCGTCGGACAACGTGAACGGCCCGCGGGTCCACGTGATCGAGGTCGACCTCGCCGACCTGCCCGACCTCGAGCGGCGCGAGCGCCTGCTCTCGGTCGCGACGACCTTCGGCCTGAAGCCCGCGGTGGTCGAGGAGCTGATCGCGGCGGCGGGCGAGCTCCTCGACCGGTCGGACGCGTTCGAGCGCCTCCTCGACGAGCTCAGGTGACCGCCCGCGCCAGGACCCCGGCGAGGAGCGCGGGGTCGGGCGCGCCCTCGCCGCGCTCGAGGGCGCGCACGGCGTCCACGATCGCCGCGTTGGCCGGGGTCGGCACGCCCAGGCGTCGGCCGACCTCGACCACGTGGCCGTTGATGACGTCGATCTCCGTCGGGCGGCCGCGCTCGAGGTCCTGGAGCATGGAGGGCCTCAGGTCGCCGTAGGCGGCGAGCACCTCGGCGAGCCAGGCCTCGTGCGCCGGGCCCGGGGCGCACCGCCCCCGCCACCCCGGCGGGAGCGGGTCGACGAGCATGCGCGCCGGGCGGGCGCCGCTGGCCAGCGCGACCGCGAGGGCCTCGTCGTAGGCCCGCTCGAAGAGCGCGCGGCCCCCCGGCGCGTCGAGGTACTCGCGCATCGTCCGCCCGGCGACGGCGCCGATCGTCGTCACCGAGCAGTTGAGCAGCAGCTTCGACCACACGGCCCCGGGCAGGTCCTCGGTCACCCGGACCTCGACGGCGGGCCCCAGCCAGTCGCGGACCCGCCCGGCCCGCGCGCTCGGCCCGCCGCCAGGCGCGCCCACCAGCAGGTGCCCGGCGTTGCGCTGCTCGACGGCGCCCGGCGCGAGCAGCGTGGCGCCGAGGTTCGACAGGCCGCCGAGCACGACGTCGTCGCCGAGGCGGTCGGCGAGCAGCGGCGAGACGCCCCCGTTCTGGATCGGGAGGAGCGCGCCCCCGGGGGCCAGCAGCCGCGCGAGCCGCGGCGCCACGTCGAGCGCCTCGCGCGCCTTGGTGGCGAGGACGATCAGCTCGAAGCCGTCGGCGGGGCCGTAGGCGTCGACGGGGGCCGCCGGCGGGGCCGCGACGCGCACCGCGCCGCCGACGCCCGTCGCCTGCAGGCCGGTCGTCCGCAGGGCGGCCGCCGCCTCGGGCGTGCGGACCGCCAGCCACACCGGGCCCCCGGCCGCCACCAGGCGGGCCGCGATGAGGCCGCCCAGCGCGCCGGCGCCGACGATCAGGGTCTTCATCGGCGCACCTCCGGCCGTCGCTCCCCTTCTACGCCGGGGCCGCCCCCGGCGCAGGGGCCACCTCCCCGCGGGTCGCTGGGCCAATGGAGGGGGCGCCGGGCGGTCAGGCCTCGCCGAACTTGATGTGGTGCGTCGAGCGGTGGCCGACGGCCTCCTCGAGCTTCGTCGTGTCCAGCACGCACGGGAACATGAGCCAGCGCGGCAGGGTCGACAGGTCGCAGGCCGAGAGCCCGAACAGCCGCTGCAGGCGGTTCACCGGGCGCAGGAGCGGCCCGGGGAGCGTCACCTGCGGGCGGCCGTTGAGGCGGCAGAAGGTCGAGAGCGGGGCGATGTCCGGACCGGCCACGTTGAACACGCCGTGCGGCCGGGCGTCGAGGCAGCGGTGGATCGCGCGGCGGACGTCGGTCGAGTGGATCGGGCGCATCATCGGGTCGTAGCCGGCCAGCCGCGTGACCAGGTAGCTGTCGAGCAGGTCGCTCACGTGCGAGGTCACGTTGCGGCCGATGATCGGCCCGGGGCGGAGCACGGTGATCCTGGGCGCGCGCTGGTCCATGAAGGTGCGGCACACCATGTCGGTGTCGACGCGCGACTTGATCCAGGCGTCGGCGCCGGGGTCGAAGTCGAGCTCCGCCGTCTCGTCGATCACGGCCGAGGTCCACGGGCGCAGGCGGTAGACCAGGCAGCCCGAGGCGTAGACGAAGTGGTCGACCTTGGCCGCCTGTGCGAACTCGAGCAGGCGCCGCGTGCCCTCGGTCGCGTCGGCGGGCGACAGGCGCAGGGCCTTGATCGTGCGCAGGAAGCCGAAGTGGACGATCTGGTCGATCCCGCGCCGGCGGAAGCGCTCGGCCAGGAACAGGTCCTTGAGCGCGCGCTCCTTCAGCAGGTTGGCGCTCCAGTAGGTGAAGCGGTCCGGGTGGTAGTCGCGGAAGTAGTAGGGGACCACCTCCTCGTGGGCGACGGCGAACACGTGGTCGACGCGGAGCTGGTCGCCGTAGAGCTCCTGGCAGAAGGCCCGCCCGAGCGAGCTGGTCGCCGCCGTCACCAGGACGCGCAGGCCGCTCACCGGGCACCCCCCTCGCTGACGTGCGCCGGGCGCGCGCCGTCGCCGGCGGGGACGGCCGGGCCGTTGTTGCTCCCCGCGGCCGCGCTGGCGGCGCGGAGCGAGCGCGCCCACTCGCCGGCCGGCGCGCGGCCGGCGCGCACCTCGAGCCCGAGGTCGAGCATCCCCTGCACGCGCGCCTGGACCTGCTGCGCCAGCGCCTGGAGGACGCCCGGGTCGCGCGCCGCCTCGCGGGGATACTCGCGGTGGAGCCACAGCGGCTCCCCGTAGGCGATGTGGTACTGCGAGGGGTAGGGGATCAGCCCGAGGGGCCCGAGGAGGGGGAACGTGGGCGTGACCGGGAAGATCGGCATGCCCAGCCTCTTGCCCAGGGCGCGCGACCCGAAGAGGACCGGCGCCTGCTCCTCGGCGCCGATGACCGCGACCGGGACGATCGGCGCCTCGTGCTCGATCGCCAGCTCGATGAACCCGACGTTGAACTTCTGCAGGCGGTAGCGCTCGCGCCAGGGCTTCACGATCCCGCGCGTCCCCTCGGGGAAGACGAGGACCATCTCCTCCTGGCGCAGGAGGTCGGCGAAGTTGCGCGTCGTCCCGGGGACCTGGCCGGTCCGCTGCATGAACACACCCACGTAGGGGAGCGCGAAGGCGAAGTGGTCGACGATCGCGCGGACGCTGCGCGGCGGGTCGAGCCGCTCGAGCAGGTCGCAGGTGACCATCGCCGCGTCGAAGGGGAGGAGCCCCGAGTGGTTCGGGGCGAGGATGACGCGGCCCTCGCGGGGGACGTTCTCGTGCCCGGTCGAGCGGACGCGGAACCAGCGGCGGTAGAGCTGACGGACGACGAGGTAGCCGGCCCAGAACGCCTCGCGCTCCAGGCCGAAGCGGTCGAAGCCGAAGCCCTCGTCCCGGAAGGGCATGGTCTCGAGCCGCTCGAGCCCGCGGACCCCGTCGAGGGTCTGCAGGGCCCGGCGGACGAGGGTCCGGCCGAGCGGGTTCACGGGGTGCCTCCTCTGGCGTCCGGGGAGGATACCGGCCGGCGCAAGGGGGTGAGGGAGGCTTGCCAGGGCCCCGGTCTGGCCGTAACATACGCGGCTTCCCACGGGCGACCGTGGACCATCATCTCGACAGAGCGTCCCCGTCCACGGGAAGTTGGAGACGGCCGTGCAGGTCAACATCCGCAAGAGCGCGAAGATCCACCGCAAGCGCCACGGCTTCCGGGCCAAGCCGGCGAGCCACATGCCGCGCGGCAAGAAGTACAAGAACGTCAAGCTGATGCTCAAGGCGCGGCGCAAGAACCGCATCAAGCGGGCGCGCGCGACCTGATCGAGTGACGGCGCCTGCGCCCCGCTCGGCGGGGCGCGGGGCCCATCGGCCGAAGTCCTCGAAGCGGCGTGCGGTCGGCGTCCTGCCGCGCACGCCGCGCGTCACGTCCGGAGACCTCGCCGGACCCCCTCCCTGGAGACGGCCCGTGTCAGCCCTGGACCTGTTCTCGAAGCGCCTGCTGGTCGTCAGCGGCAAGGGCGGGGTGGGCAAGACCGTCGTGTCGTCGGCGCTGGGGCTCCTGGCCGCGCGGCAGGGCAAGAACGTCCTCCTGGTGAAGATGGACGACCAGGGGCGGACGTCGCAGCTCTTCGACGCGCCGCCGCTCGGCGACCAGGTCATGGCGCTGCGCGAGGGGATCTCCGCCGTGAACCTCGACCCGAAGACGGTCGCGGCCGAGTGGATCCAGGCCCAGATCAAGTTCAAGCGCCTCGTGCGGCACGTCGTCGACAGCCGCCTGTTCGAGTCGTGGTTCCGCGTCTCGCCGGCGATCAAGGAGATGATCTGCCTGGGCAAGGTCGCCACGCTCGTCGAGGAGCGCACGTGGTGGCGCCAGACCCCGGTGTGGGACCTGGTGATCTTCGACGCGCCCGCCACCGGCCACGGGCTCGGGCTCCTGCGCCTGCCCGAGCAGGCGAGCAAGCTCCTGATCGGCCCCATGCGCACGAACGCGCTCGCCGTGCAGGCGCTGCTGGAGAACCCGACGCTCACGAGCCTCGTCCTGGTGACGATCCCCGAGGAGATGCCGGTCAACGAGGCGGTGCACTTCCACGACGAGGCGAGGGCGCGCACGAGCGTGCCGCTGTCGTGCGTCGTGCTCAACGCGGCCGCGCCGCGCCGGCTGCAGGGCGTGGCGCCGGGCGCGGTCGAGGCGGCGCTCGCGTCGGCGCCGGGCGAGGCCGCCGTGCACGCGCTGACGGGCGGGCGGCTGGAGCCGGGCGCCGCGCGCGCGGCGCTCCTGCGCGCCGCGGAGCGCGACCAGGTGCGCGGGGGGCTGACCGAGCACTACCGGGGCGAGCTCGCCGCCCGGATCGAGCTGCCGCTCGTCGAGCTACCCCACGTGTTCGCCGAGCGGTTCGGCTTCGCCGAGCTGGAGCAGGTGGCCGCCTGCCTGGGCGACGCGCTGCGGCCGGCCGGGGCGGGGGCGGCGTGAGCGGCCCGGTGACCCGGCTCGAGCAGCTGCTCGACGAGCGCAAGGTCGTGATCTGCTGCGGCTCGGGCGGCGTGGGCAAGACGACGACGTCGGCGTCGATCGCGCTGGCCGCCGCGCTCGCCGGCCGGCGCGCGGTCGTGTGCACGATCGACCCGGCGCGGCGGCTGGCGAACTCGCTCGGCCTGACGGAGCTCGGCAACGAGGTCGTCGAGGTGGCCCCCGAGCGGCTGCGCGCCGCGGGGGTCGAGCCGAAGGGGCGGCTCTTCGCGCTCATGCTCGACACGAAGGGGACCTTCGACCGGCTGATCGAGCGCTACGCGAAGGACGAGGACAAGCGGCGGCGGATCCTGCAGAACAAGTTCTACCAGCAGATGAGCTCCACGGTCGTCGGCTCCTCCGACTACATGGCCATGGAGAAGCTCTACGAGCTGTTCGAGGAGGGGCGCTTCGACCTGATCGTGCTCGACACGCCGCCGACGAAGCACGCCCTCGACTTCCTGCAGGCGCCGAAGCGCATGACCGACGCCTTCGACGAGAACATGCTGCAGGTGTTCCTGAAGCCGTGGGCCGAGGCCGGCATGAAGTCGCTCGGCTTCCTCGGGCGGGCGCTCGGCAAGCTGGTCACGAAGGTCGACGAGCTCATCGGCCTCAAGTTCGTCGAGGACTTCGCCGACTTCTTCCGGGCCTTCGAGGGCATGTACGAGGGCTTCCGCGCCCGCGCCGGGCGGGTCGACGCGCTCCTGCGCGAGCCGTTCACCTCGTTCGTCGTGGTCACGTCGCCGCAGCCCCTGCCGCTGGCCGAGGCCGGCTTCTTCTGCGACCGGCTGCGCGAGCTCGAGATGCGCCTCGACGCCGTCGTCGTCAACCGCGTGCAGCCGAGCACGGTCGACGAGGAGGGGCCGCGCGAGGCGCTGCGCGCGCGCCTGCGCGCGGTCGGCCCGCACGAGGTCCTGCGCGAGGCGGAGGCCGCCGCCCGCGCGGCGGGGACCCCGTCGCCGCTCCTCGGCGCGGCGCTGCGCGCGTTCGTCGACCAGGAGCTGCACGCGGCCGGCGACCGGCTGCGGATCGAGGGCCTGGCGCAGGGGCCCGGCAAGGGCGTCCTCGTGCGCGAGGTGCCGAGCTTCGCCCGCGACGTGCACGACATCGAGGGCCTGCGGCGGCTGGTCGAGGAGCTGTTCCCGAGCGTGATCGAGGGCGGCGCGAGGGTGCCCCAGGTGACCCCGTGAGCCCGGCGCGCAGCCTCCGCCGCGAGGACCTGCGCCGGGTGCTGGTCTACGGGACGCCCTTCAAGCCGGCCGGGCAGGAGGTCGCGCGCTCGATCGCGCAGTGGCTCGAGCGCGCCGGGCTCGAGACGCTCACCTTCGTCGACGGGCAGGAGGACATCGCCGACGCCGCGCGGGCCGCCGACCTGGCGATCTCGGTCGGCGGCGACGGGACCATGCTCTCGGCCGCGCGGGCCATGCGCGACGCGCAGGTGCCCACGCTCGGGATCAACCTGGGCAAGCTCGGCTTCCTGGCCGAGTTCACGGAGGTCGAGGTGCGCGACTGGGTCGAGGGGCGGCAGGCGCTCGACCTGCGCATCCAGCCGCGCATGCGCCTGCGCTGCGTCGTGCGCACCGGCGACCGGACGGCGACCGAGTACGCGCTCAACGACGCCGCCGTGCAGCAGGGGCTGCCGACGCGGCTCCTGACGCTCGACATGGACGTCGACGGGCAGCACGCCACGCAGTACCGCGCCGACGGGATCGTGATCTCGACGCCCGTCGGGTCGACCGCCTACTCGCTGTCGCTCGGCGGCCCGATCCTCACCCCCGGGCTGCAGGCGTTCATCGTCACGCCGATCGCCCCGCACGCGCTCACGAACCGGCCGGTCGTGGTCGGCGGCGACCACGGCCTGCGCTTCACCCTGCGCACGCAGGTGACGGAGGCGGCCGTCGTGCTCGACGGGCACGTGCTCCTGCCGCTGGTGGCCGGGAGCGTGTTCGAGGTCGGGCGGGCCGCGCAGGACTTCCTCCTCGTGACCCCGGCGGCGCGCTCGTACTACTTCCTCCTCCGCCAGAAGCTGGGCTGGGGCGAGGTGCCGAGGTGGCGCGAGTGACCGACGCGAAGACCCCGTCGCAGTCGCGGACCGAGCTGGCCGAGCTGATGATGCCGCAGCACGCCAACATCCTCGGCAAGGTGTTCGGCGGGACGATCCTGTCGCTGATCGACAAGGCGGCCGCGGCGGCGGCGATCCGCCACGCGGGCCGGATCGCGGTCACGGCGACGTTCGACCAGGTGGCGTTCCACGCGCCGATCGAGATCGGCGAGCTGGTGCGGATCGTCGCCAGCGTGCACGCCGTCGGCCGCTCGTCCATGGAGGTGGGCGTCGAGGTGCACGCGACGAACATCGCCACCGGCGTGACGCGCCACACGAACACCTGCTTCGTGACGATGGTCGCGATCGACGAGGCCGGGCGGCCGACGGCCGTGCCGCCGCTGCGGGCGGAGACCGACGAGGAGCGGCGGCTCGAGGCGGCGGCGCGGGAGCGGATGGCGGCGAGGAAGCAGGCCCGGCGGCGGCCGTGACGCAGGAGGCGCCCGTGACCGACCTTCTCACCCGCGCCGAGGCGACCGACCATCGCGAGACCTCGCGCCACGACGACGTGCTGGCCTTCGTGCGCGACCTGGCCGGGCGCACGGACCTGGTGCGGATCTCGAGCATGGGGCTCTCCGCCGAGGGCCGCGACCAGGCGGTGCTCGTCGTGAGCGACCGCGGCTGCTTCACGCCCGAGGCGGCGCGGGCGCAGGGCAAGGTGGTGGTCCTCTGCCAGGCGAACATCCACGCCGGCGAGGTCGAGGGGAAGGAGGCGATCCAGGCGCTGGCGAGGGACCTGACGATCGGGCGCCTGAGGGAGGTCGGCCGCGAGGTCCTCTCGCGGGCCTGCCTGGTGCTCGTCCCGGACCTCAACCCCGACGGCAACGACCGGATCCGGCCCGAGAACCGGCGCCTCGACCTGGCCAACCTCGAGGGGCAGGTGAACCCGGAGGGCGGCGTCGGGACGCGCAACTCGGGCGAGGGCTGGAACCTCAACCGGGACTACACGAAGCAGGAGGCGGTCGAGTCGCGCAACCTCGCGCGCCTGTACCAGCGCTGGTGGCCGCACGTCGTGATCGACTGCCACACGTCGGACGGGAGCATCACGGCGTTCGACCTGACCTACGACACGTCGCACGGCAACCAGGCGCTGTTCGCCGAGGTGCTGGGGCTGGCGCGCGGCCTCCTCGAGCGGATCGGCGGCGAGGTCGAGCGCGAGCACGGCTACCGCGCGGGGTGGTACGGCAACTACGTGGTCGACGGCGTGCCCGAGTCCGGGTGGCACACCTACCCGGCCCTGCCGCGGTTCGGCAGCCACTACCGGGGGTTGCTCGGGCGCCTCGACGTGCTCCTCGAGACCTACAGCTACCTCGACTACCGGCGCCGCTGCGACGTCATGTACGCCTGGCTCCTGGCGCTCTTCCGCACCTTCGCGCGCGAGGCGCCGCAGGTGATCGACGTGGTCGAGCGAGAGGAGCGGCGGGTCATCGAGCGCGGGCGGTCGCTCGACCCGCGGCCGACGGTGGGGATCGACCACGGGGTCGCGCGCCGCGACGCGGACGGGGCGCTCGTCTTCGACCACCCGGCCCACGCGCTCGACGGCGACGAGGTGGAGGTCGTGGCCTTCGAGCGCGAGGCCCTCGTCGCGCACCGCTACCCGGGGCGCGAGGTCGTGCGCTACCGCGTGCCGCATCACCGCTGGTTCGTGCCGACCGCGTCGGTGTCGACGCCGGCCGCCTACGTGCTGGAGGCGCCGCTCGTCGACCGCCTGCGCGGGCACGGGGTCGAGGTCGACCTGTTGACGGACGAGGTGGACCTCGAGGTCGAGAGCTATACGGTCCTGAAGATCGAGAAGACCTTCAGCCCCGACGTGGCCGCGGCGCCCGTCCCCATGGGCGGCGTCGAGGTCCCGCTGTCGCAGAAGCCGCCGCCGGTGCGCTTCGAGACGGTCCTCTCGGTGCGCCCCGAGCGCCGCAAGGCGCGCTTCCCGGCCGGCACGCCGCTCGTGCGCACGGCGCAGCGCGCCGGCACGCTCGCCGTCTACCTGCTCGAGCCCCACTCGGACGACGGCTTCGCCCGCTGGGAGCTGCTCGACGGCGGGCTGGCTGTGGGGCGGCTCTTCCCGATCCACCGCGTGCCCGCGCCGGTGCGGGTGCCGACGCGCAAGGCGGAGTAGGTCAGGCGGCCGTCGGCACGGCCACGGGCTCGCGGCAGGCGCAGCGCACCTTGCGGCCGGCGAGGCGGGCCGGGACCTTCGCCTTCACGCCGCACGCGCCGCAGCGCACGGCGATGCGCGCGCGGGCCGGCGGCGGGGCGGGCAGCTCGACGGTCTCGGCCTTGGCCATGGCCTGCTTCCTCTCGCGCACCCCACCGAGCGCGTGCGCCCAGGCGGCCTCGGCCAGCGCCGTCGCCTCGGGGGTGCGCGCGTGGGCGGCCTCGTAGGTGGCGATCGCGGCCACGAGGTGGGCCGCCTCGGCGCGGTCGGCGCCGCGGCGGGCGACCTCGCGCCAGTCGACGCCCTCGCGCCAGCGGCGGCGGCGCTCCTGCCAGGTCGCGAGCAGGCGCCGGCGCGTCGCGCGGACCTCGTCGTCCGTGAGCCACGCGGGCAGGGCGCCGCGGCCCGTGGCGGCCGCGAGGACCTCGCGACGCCGGGCCAGGTCGGGCGAGGTCGCGCGCCCGCGGGTGTGCGACCACCAGGCGAGCGCGGCCGCCAGCGGCACGGCGAGGAGGGCCCAGGGGAGGAGGTGGCCGAGGTCGCGGCCGACGAGGCAGGCGCTCGCGGCGCCGATCGCGCCGAGCGTGAGCACGAACGACCCCAGGCGCGCGTAGGCGGCCAGGACGCTCCGGGGGTGGAGCGGGACCTCGAGCGTGCCGGACGGCGACTCGTAGTAGCTCCCGAGCGGCACGAGGATGGGCCCGAGGGCAACGAACCGCGAGACGATCCGCTCGTCGCGGAACGCTTCTATCTCGCCTGCCAGCACGCACCCGACCGTCATGGCACCCTCTCGTCCGTCCCGCCGCGCAAGGCCGAGGCCGCGGCGTAAGTGGCGGGTGGGGAAGGGGGATCGGTTCAGGTGTCCGTCCCTGAGACGTGGGTGCAGCAGGTGGGTGGCGCTGCGCGGCGGTCACACGGGTCGCCGTCCATGGAGGCGCGCCGCCAGGGCGTCGGCGCGCCAGGCCAGCGCGGCCACGGCGCAGCCCGGGCCTGGGACGACCAGGGCGCCCCAGAGGAGCGGCTCGCTCCGCAGGGCGAGCGCCAGGGCCAGCAGGGCGGCGGCGGGGACGTAGCCGGAGGTCACGGCGACGTCGACGAGCTCGGCGCCGCGGCGCCGCGCGAACGTCGCGGCCCCGAGCACCAGCCCGTAGCAGGCGCCGATCTCGGCGGCGACGCCGAGCGCCCACGGCTCCTGCAGGGCCGCCCCGAAGCCGAGCAGCGCGCCCTGACCCCCGAGGACGGCGGCCGTGTTGAGCGCCTGCGCGGTCATCGCGGCGGCCGCGGCCGCCCCGATCGGGACGCACAGCGCGGCCGCGAGCAGGTCGCAGCGGCGGCGGCCGCGCCCGGGCCAGAGCGTCTCGGCCAGCGCGGCGAGCGCGGCCGGCGCGGCGGGGAGGAGCGCCGCCAGGAGCAGCAGGGCCGCCTCCGCGACGAGGTGAGCCAGCGGCTTCGGCCCTCCCGCCAGGGCCACGAGCCCCCAGACCGCCAGGCCGGGCGCCAGCACCGGCGCGCCGAAGACCAGCAGGCGGGCCAGCGCCAGCACGAGGGCGGGGCGGAGGTCGCCGGGCGAGGTCAGGTCGGGCTGCACGCCTTCCGCCCTCCCCGCCGAGGCTGCGGGGCGACCGCGTGGTCAGGCCGACCACACCTCATCAAGAAGTTGGCCGACGTCACCTCGTCGCCTCCATGGTGTTGGTCTCGCTGGTCATGATCATCCGGACCGCCCCCGCCGACGCCACGCCCCGCGCAGGCGGGCGACCGCATCGTCGGCGACCGCCGTCAGGCCGGCGAGCATCGTGGCCAGGACCACGGCCGCGAGGGCGAGGCCGCCGACGACGTCGGCGTTGACTCGTGGATCGTGCTCGTCGCGCCCGACGAGCACCGCCAGGAGGCTCATCGCGAACAGCGTCACCCCGGTCCAGAGCGCCGCGTGCTGAGCACCCCGGCCGCGCCGCCGGGGGTAGACGCCCGCCGCGAGCGCGGCTGCGTAGGCGCCGCCGGCGAGGAGGACCCGCGCGAGCGGCAGGTCGCCTGCGGCGCGGTAGTCGAACAGGGCCGCGCGCCCGTCGAAGATCGAGGCGAGGTACAGGACCTGGGCCGCGACCGCCACGGTCGTGAGCGTCGCGCCGACGAACGCGACCCCGACGGCGAGGAGGTCGGACGCGCGGCCTCCCTCCCGCCAGCGCCGCTCGACGACCCCGCACGCGGCGGCGGGCGCGCCCAGGGCCAGGGCGACCAGGCCCACGGCCAGCGGGAGCCGGTCGATCCGCTCCCCGCCGAGGACGAGGAGGAGGAGGAACGACCCGACCACCCCCGCGGCGGCGCCGCCGATGAACGCGCCGCGGGCCAGACCGACGAGCAGGGCGGCGGCCAGGCCGTCTGGCGGCGGGAGCGCAGTCTCGGCGTCGAGCTCGACGGGCTTCATGAGGTGCGCCCCTGCCCGCGGGCGGGTTCACGTCGCGCTCGTGGCGGCCGCGCCGCCGATCCTGGAGGTCGCGGTGTCGGCGAGTTCGCACAGGCCGGCCGTGAACCAGCCCAGGGGCAGGCCAAGGACCACCCACCCGATGACCTCGGCCAGCCCATGAGAGAGCCCCTGCGGCGCCTCGGAGACGAAGCGTACCACGACGAGCATCGCGCCGGCGGCGGCAGCCATCGCCCAGCGGCAGGCCTCCGGCGACCGCCCGCCGCGCCGCAAGAGCACGCCGACGGCCAGGACGGCGGAGGCGGCGCCCCCGAGCGCGCCGGCCGCGAGGGCAAGCCTACCGTCCCAGGTGGCGTCGAAGTGGAGGGGCGGGACTGCGCCCACGAGCACCCCCTCGGCGTAGCGGAGCTGGAAGAGGACCGCCACGAAGGCCAGGGCACCCGCGAGCAGGGCCACGCCCGCGGCGGCGAGGTCGTGGCGGCGCACCCCGCGTCCCGGCCAGCCGAGCTCGACCGCGGCGCTGGCGGCGGGCACGCAGCCGACGACCATGGCGGCGACCGCGGCGCCCAGGAGCGCGGGGAGCGGCCCATCGGACGCCACGCCGAGAGCAACGACCAGGAGGGCGGGCGGGAGCCCGAACGCCGCGCCGCGCGCGGCGGCGCCGACGAGGACGGCGCGCGCGCCGGGGCCGGGGCGGGCGACCTCGTCGTCCGGCGCGTCAGACGGCGGCGTCACGGGGTTGTTCCTGGGGCGGGGCAGCCCACCCGCCCGTGATCGCGTCGGCGACGGCGCAGAGGACGGTCGCCACGGCGGCCAGGGCCACGCAGGCGACGGCGAGCTCGAGGACCCGCGACGAAAGATCTGGTGGTGGCTGCTCCGAGGAGATCGTGACGAGGACCTCGAGCAAGAGTGCCGCTGACGTGCCCACGATCGCGACCGCAGCGATCCCGCCGCACCCGACGACGCCCGGATCGCCGCGGCGACGGGAGAGCGCGCCCACGGCCAGCACGAAGGACAGGAGCCCAGCCTTGAAGATAGCCTCGGAGACGCGGGCGGTCGGCACGGCGGAGAAGTCGAGGACCGCGATCCAGCCCGTCAGCACGCCGACGGCGTACTCGACCTGGAGCGCCGCGGCGACCGCGGCGAGCGGACCGACGAGGAACACGAGCAAGGCGGCGGCCAGGTCGTGGCGCTGCGCGCCTCGTGTGGGCCAGCCGAACTCGACGGCGGCGCACGCGGCGGCGGCCGCTGCGAAGGGTGCTCCGGCCTCCAACGCAGCGATCCAGGGAGGCGGCGTCGAGAGGAGCTGGACAGCCCATGCGGCGAGCGCGGCGAGCAGCGCCGGCGGCGCGCCGAACACCAGCCCCCGCGCGGCCGCCCGGACGAGCACCGCGCGCGGGGTCACGCCGAGCCGTGGCCGGGGCCGAACGCGTCGAGGAAGCGATCGAACGGGAAGCCGACCACCTGCACCTCGCCCTGGGCGTTCATGCGGATCTCGGCGTGGTTCGGCGCGGCGAAGCGGGGGTCGTCCTCGCTGTAGGCGTCCGTGAGGAAGAACAGGCGCTGGTTCGTCGAGCCGATGAACCGGCGCTTCGTCGTGCGCTCGGCGGCCACGTACTGGCCGTCGACCAGGAGGTCGGTCACCGCGAGGAGCGGCGAGCCGCGCGCCTGCAGGTCCTCGAGCAGGTGGCCGGTGTAGACCATGACCGTCAGCCCGCGCGCCTTGACCTCGCGGGCGAACGCCGCCAGCGCCGCGTCCTGCTCGAACGGCTCGCCGCCGAGCAGGCTCACGCCCTCGAGGCGCGGCTCCCGCGCGCGCGCGGCCTCGACCTCGCGCACGAGGTCGGCCACGGGCACGACGCGGTTCGGCCGGTGATGGAACAGGTGGGGATTGCAGCAGCCGGGGCAGCGGATGGCGCAGCCTTGCACCCAGGCGGCGAAGCGCAGCCCGGGGCCCTCGGCCTCGGTGACCGGGATCCAGCTCGCGAGGTTCAGCGTCGCCGCGTGGTCGATGGCCGCTACTCCGTGATCTTGATGACCAGCTCGTAGTCCTCGCCGACCTGGCCCTCGCGCATCTCGGTGATCGTGCCCAGCCGGCCGGCCTTGCGCTTGAGGCCCTCCGCGTAGACCTCGCGCACGACCTCGTTGAGCTCGCGGTTGCGCTCCTCCTCGGTCTCGTCGAGCGTGCGCGCGATCTCGCGCTGGAGCGCCTGCTGCGCCTTGGCGCGCTCCTCGTCGGTGATCGCGATCTGCTTCTCGAGGTTCTGCTGCTCGCGCCCGCGCCGCTCGTCGGGGTTCTCGAAGTCGCGGTCGCCGCGCACGACGACCGTGCGCTCGCGCTCGAGCGTCTTCTCCAGCTCGACCGTGGCCTCGACCGTCAGGTCCTTCAGGTCGACCCGCTCGACCACGCCGTCCTTCGTGCGCGTGAGGACGTCCTCGTCGGCCGGGTCCTCCGCGAACCCGCGCCCCTTGAGCCGCTCGCGCACGATCTCGCGCTGCTCGTCCTGCGGCACGATCTCGGTGAGGACCAGCTTCTTCGTCCGCCTGTCCTTGGCGTTGACCTGCTCCTGGACGGAGGCCGACACCTTGATGACGTAGGTCTGGCTCATGCGTCCACTATAGACGGTCCGGTCGGGGCCGTCTCACGCGGGCCGAGGGGGAGGGGCCGACGAGGGATGACGACGCTCCGGGCGACGCCCCCGCGTGCGGAGGCGACGGGACTCGAACCCGCAACCGACCCGGAGGTCGGCCGCCTGGATATCCGATGTAGCGCCGTCTGCATTCGGCCGTTTGAGAGAGAGCTCGACGATCTCCGTTCCGCCGCTGGCCCTCGACCCGCCAAAGCGCAGCGTGCGGGACGGGCGGGACGGGCCAGTTCGTGCCAGTCCGGGACTCGCGCCAATCGCCCGCCCCTCGCGAGCGCATCATTCATCGCAGGTCCCCGGGCCCCCGGACTCAGGCCGTCGCCCGGAGGGGGCCGAGCGAGACGGCCTGGATCTCCCCGACCCAGCGGTCCGGGCCGAGGCGACCCTGCACGACGTCGGCGACCAGGCGGAAGACGTGGTCGCTGAAGCCGCCGACGTTGACGATGTCGTCGCGGTCGGGCGCCTGCGCCGTCGTCCCCGGGGCGACGTCGATGCACACCAGCTTCGCGCGCGGGCTGCGGCGCCGGAACGCCTCCCACTCGCGCAGCGTGTCGGTCGCGCCCGGCCGCCGCGAGTCCACCCACGACTCGTTGTCCGAGACGTAGAGGACCAGCGCGCCCTCCGCCTGGCGGCGGTTGAGCTCGGCCAGCGCCACCGACACCGCCGTGCCGCCGCCGCCGAAGCGGCGCAGCTTGTCGGCGTTGGTCATCACCGTGTCGCGCGGGTTCACGTCGTGCGCGGCGTGGACCCGCGTGTCGAAGGGCAGGACCTCCGACCCCGGGTTCTTGCGCAGGAACGCCGCGGCGACCAGGGCCGCCACGTCGATCGCGCGCACCTTGCTCGACGCCGACCCGCGGTCGCCGGTGACGGCCGCCCCGTGCATCGAGCCCGAGACGTCCGGGCACACGTAGACGCGGCCGCCGACCGCCGGGACGTTCTCCGTCGCCACCTCCATGGCCGCCTGCAGCGCGTCCTTCACGACGGCCGGGACGCCCGGCTCGACGCTCAGGAACGCCGCGAGCAGCTGGTAGGGGAAGGCCTTGGCCCGCCGGACCTCGGCCGCGTCGGCGAGCTTCTTCGCCACCGCCTCGGCCGTGCCCGGCACGTCGAACGCCCCGTGGCGCAGGAACGTGTTCAGGTTCATGCGCACCATCTGCCAGCCGCCCCGGCGCGCCACCTGCGCCCACTGCTGCTTCGTCAGCGGCAGCGAGGTGAGCAGGCGGAAGTCGACGTCGGGGACCTCGCCCTGGCCCCGCCCCGCCTTCCAGGCCTCGACCTCGCGCACGAGCGCCGGCAGGTCGCCCGCCTCGTGCGGCTTGTCGAGCAGGTAGGCGTAGAGGGCCCGGCGCGAGGCCGTGGCCGGCTTCGGGTGCGCGAGCTTGAGCACGTCCGCGAGCGACGGGTCGTTGCCGATCGCCGCCCGGTAGACCTGCGCGTCGCTGCGCGCCGCGAGCCAGCGGCGCACCAGCCGCCGCGGGCCCGAGCCCAGGCTCTTGCGCCCGAACTGGCCCGAGCGCACGAGCTGCACGAACGTGCGCAGCATGCGGCCGTTGTCGACCACGCGCTCGAAGACCAGGTCCAGCAGGGCCGGGTCGGCCTTCGACAGCATGGCGCACAGCGCCGCCGGCAGGTCCTTCATGTGGCCCTGCTCGCGCGCCCACACGGCCGCCTTGGCCACGAACTCGGGCGCGCAGCGGTCGGCCGCCTCGCGCACCTGGTCGAGCTGCGCCTCGGCCGTCGCGTAGAACGACGCGTGCAGCGTGCCCGTCGCGGCGAGCTGCGCGAGCGCGTGCTCGGGCGAGAGCGCGTAGGCGCGGCCGCCGGCGGCGTTCGTCGCGTCGGCCGGCTGGCGCACGCGCGTGAACAGGGCCTTGTTCGCCATGGCGGCACCTCGCTCCCGCCCCCGTCGACCGCGGCGGCGGGCGCCCCTGTCGCGCGCTCCCTGCTTGCTCCCCGTCGGGAGGCGGTCTACAAACGCCCTCCCCGCGCCGCGCGCGGGGGAGGGGAGGGCGCCGTGATCCGTGGCCGCGAGGAGCTCGAGGCGCTCGAGGAGCGCAGCCTGGCCTCCTACGGGTCGAGGAGCCGCCTCTCGCGCGGCCGCCGCCACCCCGAGGCGCCCGACCCCCTGCGCACGGCGCACGCGCGCGACCGCGACCGGGTGCTCCACTCGGAGGCGTTCCGGCGCCTGCAGTACAAGACGCAGGTCTTCGTCGAGCAGGAGGGCGACCACTACCGCACGCGGCTCACCCACACGATCGAGGTCAGCCAGCTCTCGCGCTCGCTCGCGGCCTTCCTGGGCGCGAACGTCGACCTCGCCAACTGCATCGCGCTGCTCCACGACCTCGGGCACCCGCCCTACGGCCACCAGGGCGAGGTGGAGCTCGACGCGCTCGCCCGCGAGCACGGGCTCGGGGGCTTCGACCACAACCTGCACTGCCTGCGGATCGTCGACCTGCTCGAGCGCCGCTACGAGCACCCCGGGCTGAACCTGACCTGGGAGGCGCGCGAGGGGATCGGCAAGCACGCCACGTTCTTCGACGCGCCGGAGGTCCCGCACGAGTTCGCCGGCACGCCGCAGCCGGGGATCGAGTGCCAGATCGCCAGCCTGGCCGACGTGCTGGCCTACGTCACGCACGACCTCGAGGACGCCCTCTACTACGGCTTCTTCAGCCTGGCCGAGGTCGTGGCGCTCGACCTGCCGCTCGTCGGCGAGGCGATCGCCGACGCCGGCCTCGCAGGGGCCGCGCCGGCGCGGTTCGTGCGCCACGGCGCGCTGACGCGCCGCCTCCTGGGCACGCTCGTCCGCGCCGCGCTCGAGGAGACCGACCGCCGCCTGCAGGCGATCGGCCCGGCGCCCACGCCCGACGAGGTGCGCGCGCAGACGGAGCCCGTGGTCCAGCTCCCCGACCCCGTCGAGGAGCAGGTGGAGCGGCTGATCGGCTTCCTCCTCCAGCGCGTCTACCGCCACCCCATGGTCGAGATCATGTGCGACAAGGGGCGGCGCCTCCTGCGCCACCTGTTCGAGCACTACATGGAGCACCCGACGCACCTGCCGCGGCAGGTGCAGCTCCGCCTGCGCGCCGAGGGCGACCCGGGCGACCGGGTGCGCCTGGCGCGGACGCTCGTCGACTTCGTCGCCGGGATCACCGACCGCCACGTCGTGCTCCTGCACGAGCAGCTCTTCTCGCCCTCGGCGCGGCTCCTCCCGCACATCGATTAGGTCCGACTACGATGGGGGGATGAGCAGCCCCGCCGCCGACGACGTCCCCCTCGTGCCCGCCGACGACCCGCGCCTCCTGGGCCTGCGCCAGGCGCTCGCCGTCATGGACCGCCTGCGCGGCGAGGGGGGCTGCCCCTGGGACCGGGCGCAGACGCGCGAGAGCCTGCGCCCCTTCCTGGTCGAGGAGACCTACGAGCTGCTCGAGCAGCTCGACCTCGGCGACGCGGACAAGATCCGCGAGGAGCTGGGCGACCTGCTGTTCCAGGCGCTCTTCCACGCCCGCCTCGCCGAGGAGGAGGGGCGCTGGCACCTGGGCGACGTGGCGGGCGGCCTGGCGAGGAAGCTCGTGCGCCGCCACCCGCACGTGTTCGCGCCGCGCGAGGGCGACCGGGGCAAGACGGCCGACGCGATCGTGGTCGAGTGGGAGGAGCACAAGCGGCGCGAGGGGCGGCGGTCGTCGCTCGACGGGGTCCCGCGCGCCCTCCCCGCGCTCCTGCGCGCGCAGCGGCTGCAGGAGAAGGCGGCGCGCGTCGGCTTCGACTGGCGCGATGCGTCAGGGCCGATGGACAAGCTCGACGAGGAGCTGCGCGAGGTCCGCGAGCGGCTGGCGCAAGGTGATGCGGCGGGCGTCGCGCGCGAGCTGGGGGATCTCGCCTTCTCGCTGGTCAATCTTGCGCGGCACCTGGGCGCGGTCGCCGAGGACGCGCTGCGTCAGTCGGCCGACACCTTCGAGCGGCGCTTCCGGCGCGTCGAGGAAATGTCCGGCGGTGACCTGAAGGGGAAGGACCTGGCGGCGCTGGATCGCCTCTGGGACCGGGCCAAGGCGGAGGAGACCGCGGACGGCTCCGCGGACTCCGTCCGCGGCGCGTGATCCCTCGCGGTCGTGCGACGTGAATCACGTCCTCCGGAAATGATCGGACCCAGGCCACGCGCCTGGGTCCGAGACGAGAGCTCCGGAAGACCATTGGGGAAAAGGTCGGGGATGGTGG
This sequence comes from Planctomycetota bacterium, assembly GCA_023954375.1. Lineage (GTDB taxonomy): Bacteria > Planctomycetota > J058 > J058 > J058 > JAMLIC01. Next base: position 157,304 of record JAMLIC010000014.1, on the reverse strand, counting down.
CCTTCCGTGGTTGGTCGCCCTCGACGCGAACCCACAGAGCACCCCTCATGCCAGGCGCGCCGGGACAGCTAAGTCCCGGCACGTCCACTTCGACCCCTCAGCGGGGTGAACGATTTGGGGCAGCCCTGCCCGCCCCGGGTGCCCCGATTGGTTCAGTCGAGACTCCAGACTGAACAAGCGACCACCAATACTGGACTAATGGGATCATAGGAGACTGTACGTTTTCGTGCGGCCGGGAGGCCATGCACCAGGACGTACAGCGGTGCGCCCTTCACGGCGTCTTGATCATCGCCGTACGGGCGGTGTGCAACGTTGGATAGCGCGAGCGACGGGGAGGCGCGGAGCGGGCCAAACACCGTCGGTCGCCCGGGCGCTTGCGCCGATCGCGCCCCGATCGCGAGCGCATCACTCATCGCAGACCCGCCAAAGCGAGCGATGGGGAGGCGCGGAGCGGGCCAAACACCGTCGCCCGGGCACGTACGCCGATCGCGCCCCCCTCGCGAGCGCATCACTCATCGCAGGCAGGCGCGGAGCGGGCCAAACACCGTCGGTCGCCCGGGCGCTTGCGCCGATCGCGCCCCTCGCGAGCGCATCACTCATCGCAGGTCTGAGCTCGAGAAGAAATCGCGCAGCGATTTCTTCTCGAGCTCAGAGCCCTTCGGCGAGCTGCCCCACCCGGAAGCCGGTGCTGCCCGGGATGTCGATGACGGCGCCCGTGATCTGGCTCGAGGCGTCGATCAGGAGCCAGCCGACGACGTCGGCGACGTCGCGGGGGAGGAGGTGCTCGCCGAGGGCCCAGCGGGTCTCCTCGAGCTCGATCACCTTGTCGCCCGTGGTCACGGCGCCCGGGCAGATCGCGTTGACGTTGATGTGGTGCGCGTGCAGCTCGCGCGCCATGGCGCGCGTGAAGCCGATCAGCCCGGCCTTCGCCGCGCAGTAGACCGACACGTTCGCGCTCGGGATCACGCCGAAGAGCGACGACACCGACACGATGCGCCCGCCGCCCTGCTTCTTGAAGTGGGGCACCACCGCGCGGGACATGAGGAACGCGCCGCGCAGGTTGGTGTTCACCAGCAGGTCGAACTCGTCGGTCGAGGTCTCGTCGATCGGCTTGGAGAGGAACGCGCCGGCGTTGTTGATGAGGAAGTCGATCCGGCCGAAGTGGCGGAGCGTCGCCTCGACCACGCGCCCGACGTCGGCCTCCTGGGCCACGTCGGCGCAGATCGGCAGCGAGCGGCCGCCCTGCTCCTGGATCACGCCGGCGGTGTGGTCGATCTCCTTCTGGGTGCGGGCGACGACGACCACGTTGCACGCCATCTCGTTGAGGCGATACGCGATCGCGCGGCCGATGTTGCGCCCGCCGCCGGTGATGATCGCGACGCGGTCCTTGAGCTTCATGGGGCGCCCCCTGTGCCAGACCTTGTAGCACGGCGCCCCCCCGGGAGGGGCCAGCCGGGTCGTTTGACGGGCCGGCGGCCGCCGTCCAGAATCAGGACCCTTCCCGGCCAAGGAGGTCGCCCGTGTCCAAGGCGTTCTTCGACCTCGAGCGGATCGACCCCGACGGGCTGCGCCGCCTGGGCGGCGTCCTCCGCGCCCTCGGTTACACGGAGCAGGGGGTGCGCGACCGGCTCAACCTGAAGGACATCACGGCGATCGAGCTGGCCGCCTACCCCTACTACCTCAACTACCGGCTGCGGCGGCGCTCGCCCCTCGACCTCGCGATCATGCTCCTCCTCCTGCAGGGGACCGTCACCGAGGAGGAGCTCAAGGAGCTCTTCGACGCCGACGCCCGCAAGGTGCTGCGCGCGGCGCGCATCCTCAAGCGCGACCCGCGGGCGCGGACGTATCGGGCCCGCGTCAGCCTCTACCCCGTCGGCGAGCAGCTCTTCTTCACCGACCACCGCTTCGCCCACCAGCCGTGGATCAAGGCCAGGGTCCCGCGCGACCCGGTCATGTACCTCGGCGCCGACAGCTACTACCTGGCGCGCACGACGCTGCGCCGGCCGATCCGCGCCGCCCTCGACCTGTGCGCCGGCTCGGGCGTGCACGGGGTGATGGCGGCGGCCAGCGCCGAGCGGGCGGTCGGCGTCGACGTGAGCGGCCGCGCCGTGAACTTCGCCCGGCTCAACGCCATGCTCAACGACGCGTGGAACGCGGTGTTCGTGGAGGGCGACCTCTACTCGCCCGTCGGCGGCGAGCGCTTCGACCTGGTCCTGGCCAACCCGCCGTTCGTCCCGGCCCCGGTCTACGAGGTCACCTACCGCGACGGCGGCCCGAGCGGCGCCGACGTGCTGCGACGGATCATCGCCTCGCTCCCCGACCACCTGGCGCAGGACGGCGTGGCGCAGGTCGTCACCCACGTCGCCGAGCGCGAGGGGGAGAGCTACCTCGAGCGCGTGCGCCGCTGGCTCGTCGGCGCGAACATGAACATGCACGCCCTGCGCCTGGGCGAGGAGGACGTCGTCGACTACGCCGTCACCCACACGCGGCGGGTGTTCGGCGAGCAGTACGACCGCTACGCCGGCAAGCTCCTCGAGTGGGTGACGAACCTGCGCTCGCAGCGCTTCCAGCGCGTCGTCGGCGTCGTGCTCACCTTCCAGTGGAACGACGAGGCCCCGCACCCGCCGTGGACCCAGGAGGACGAGGCCAAGCCGCCCGCGCGCGACATGTCGGCCGAGCTCGCGCGGCTCGTCGCCGCGAAGCGGCGGGTGCGGCGGATCCCGTCGCTCCAGGCCCTCGACCGCATGCGCGTGGGCGTGCCCGACGACATCCTGCTGCTCGAGCGGCGGCGGCCGACGGGGTCCGGGTTCGAGACGAAGGACTTCCGGGTCGTGTTCCGCAGCGCGCTCATGTCGCCCGAGCTCGACATCAAGCCGCTCGTGCGCGACCTGCTCGAGCGCGTGGACAACCGCTCGACCGTCCCGCAGGTGATCGCCCGGCTGGCGCGCGACACCGGGCAGGCCGTGGCCGAGCTCGACGACCGCTGCCGGCGCGCCTTCCTGGTCATGCTCGAGCGCGGGCTGGTCACGCTGGACGAGGTGCCGGCGGACGCCGCCGACGCGCCGGACCTGGTCCGCCCGGCGGGCGCCGCCGACGCGCCGCCGATCACGGTCGTCCCTCGTGCGACCGGGGCCGCGACGGGGCCCGCGTCGGGGGGCGCCCCGGAGCGCTCCGACCGCCCGCCGGCCGCGCAGCCCGCCGCGGCGCCCCTCTTCGACGAGGAGCTCGGGCGGCAGTTCCGCGACGGGGCGGCCGACGTCGTGTCGCCCACGGCCGCGCCGGCGAAGACGGTGGCCGACCCGTTCACGGAGCTCGACGGCCCGCCGCCCGACCCGCTCGCGGTCTCGGGCGACGAGATGCCGGCGGCCCGGCCGCGCCCGGCCGGCGACGGCGCGCCGCCGCCCGCAGGCGCATGAGGCGTTCCCCGCGAGCGGGGCGGGCCGCGCTCGCGCTCGCGCTCGCGCTGCTCGCCCCCGCGTGCGCGCCCGAGGAGCGGCCCGACGCGCCGGCGCGGGGCGGGCAGGTGCCCTCGCTCGTGCCGCTCCTCGACGAGGACGGGCGCGCGGTCGGCGTCGGCGCGATCGTCCGCACGACCGACCGCGCCGCGGTGCTCGTCGCCTCGCCCTGCCCGGCGGGCCCGCTGCCGGAGCGGCTCGTCGTGGCGCTCGGCCTCGACCGCCTCCCGGTGGTCCGCGACGACGGGCGCCCCGTGCGCTGCGAGGGGCGCGACCTGCTCCTGGTCGAGGTGCCGCGCGGCGAGCGCGACCTGCGGCCGGTGGGCCCGGCAGGCCCGCCGCACCCGGGCGACGCCGTGCGCGTCGTCACGCCGGGGCTGGGCGCCCTGGTCGTGCAGGCGACCACGGTGGCCGAGGTCGTCGGCGCGGAGGTGCGCCTCACGGCGCTGGCGCGCGCCGGCGCGGGAGACGTGCGCTCGTTCGAGGCCAGGGCCCAGGAGGCGGCCGGCGCGGCCGTGCTCACCGCGGACGGGGCGCTGCTCGGCTTCGTCACCGGCGCGCACGGGCCGCGGCCGGTCGTCACGCCGCTCGCGTCGGTCGCGGGCCTCCTCCCGGCCGTCCTGGCCAGCCCCGGGCCCGACGTGCTCGCGCCGGACCACGAGGCCGTGACGCTGCGCGTGCGCGTGGCGGAGGTGCAGGGGCTGCCGACGCTGCACGACGACTGGGGCGACCCCGACTTCTTCCTCACGATCACGCTCGGGGACGCGCCGCTCCCGCCGCTGCCGCTCTTCGAGCCGGCGCCGCCGCTGCTCGTGCGCGCGCGCGCCGCCGGCCCGGCGGTCCTGCGCCTGGTCGAGCGCGACGTGACGCTCGGCGCCGGCGAGACGGCGCTCGAGCTCTCCGCCCCGGTGACGCTCCCCGCGCTCGAGCCGGGGACGACCACGATCACCTTCCCGCTGGCGCGCGCCGTCCTCGCCCAGCGGCCGGAGTCGCGGGCCGGGTCTCGACGGACGCGCGTGTCGCTGAAGGTCGAGCGCGTCGACCCCGAGGCGCGCTCGGGCGCGGACCGGACGCCCCTGGGCGCGGTGGTCCACGACCTGGGCCGCGTCGTCTCGGGGCGCCTCGACCTCGCCGACGGCGACGGGACCGACCTCCACGCGATCGACGCCCGCGCCGGGCAGCCGATCGTGGCCGTGCTCCTGCGCCGCGAGCCGCGGGCGCGGGCGATCGCCCGCGCCTACCCGCCCGACTTCTCGGCGCCGCTGTTCACGCTCGAGCCCCCGCCGCACCGGTGGCTCTCCGTGGCGCGCGCCGAGGTGGCCGCCGGGCGCACGTTCGTGCGCGTGGCCACGCTCGACGGGCGCCCCACGACCTACCACCTGCTCCTCGCCCCGGCGGGCCAGCCCGAGGCGCTCGTGCGCGCCCTGTTCCGCCTCGTCGCGCGCGCCGCCGAGGACCGGCTCCCCTACCTCGGGTCGCGCGAGTTCGCGCGCGAGCTGGCGGTGGGCCTCACCTTCGGCGCCGGCCTCGACCCGCCGGCGGTCGCGCGCGCCGTCCTGGCCGAGCTGGGCCACCGCCGGGCCGAGGCCCGCCACCTGGCCCTGCACCTGCTCGAGGCGCACTTCCCGCCCGCCCCGGACGCCCTCGAGGAGACCTACCGGCAGGCCGCGGACGGTCCGCGGGGGCTCGACGCCGGGCTCCTGCTCGCGGCCCAGCGCCCCAACGAGCTGCGCACCGACGACGTGGTCGCGCGCGCCCAGCGCGACCCGGACCCGAGCATCAAGCTGCGCGCCCTCGACCTGGCCCTGCGGGTCGACGACCCCGACCGGCGCGAGCGCCTCGGCCGCGCCCTCGCCGAGAGCGACGCCACCGGCCTCGTCCGCAAGGCGCTCGCCCGGGCGGACTTGGGGCCGTAACCTCTTGAGGGCAAGGGGCGTGGAGCCGGCGGCGCCGGCGCGCCGAACGTGCGGAAAACATGGGCTTTACGTCGTCGGACCCCGGTGGTATGTTGCCCGGGACGACCTAACCCTACGAGAGGCAACGCGTGGCGACGATCAGCAAGAAGGAAATCGTCAAGACCGTCAGCGAACGGCACGGCCTCACGACGACGCAGACCGGGCAGATCGTGCAGGTCTTCATGGACCAGATCATCGACGAGCTCTCGCGCGGCAACCGGATCGAGTTCCGGGAGTTCGGGATCTTCGAGCTCAAGCGGCGCAAGCCGCGCACGGCGCGTAACCCCAAGACCGGGGACTCGGTGCAGGTGCCCGAGAAGACCGTCGTCTCCTTCAAGCCCGGGAAGGTCATGAAGGCCAAGGTGATGGACACGGTCCCGGCCGGCATCACCGAGACCGACGGCGACGAGGACGAGGACGAGGACGAGACCGACGAGGTCGCGGCGCCGCCGCCGCCCTCGGGGATCCCCCAGCCGCCCGCCGCCGGCCGCTAGGTCGAGGTCAGGGGCTCGACGACGCCTGGGACCCCGGGACGCCGCGGTAGAAGCGGCTCGCGTAGCGCAAGAACTTGCGTTCGTTGCGCGAGAGCGAGCTCATGCCGTGGCGGCTGATCTTGTCGAGGAGCTCGTCGACGCGCGCGCGCGCATCGACCTCCTCCTGGAGGCCGCGGATCTCGCGGAGCATGCGCGCCCGCTGCCGGTAGCGCCCGGCCGCCAGGGTCGAGCCGAGGGCCACGCCGCCCAGGGCGAACCCCAGCAGGTGCACGAGGTGGTTGGGGCGGGTGCGGCGCTCGGCGCTCGCGTGCCAGAGGAGGTCGACGCGCTCCTCGGGGCGGTAGGCCTCGCCGCCCTCGGCCCAGGAGCGGGCCTTCTCGGCGCGCTCGCGCAGGGCGCGCTCGTCGTAGAAGCCGATCAGGCCGACGAGGGCCACGAGCACGGCGGCGACGACGACGTAGCAGACCGGGTAGGGGACGCTGCCGACCCGCCGCTCCGGCATGAGGAAGAGGAAGGCCGTGAGGAGGCCGGTCGACGCGCCGAGCGAGCCGGTGAGCACGCGGCCCGGGGCGATCCCGGCCTCGACGAGGCCGACGTGCGCCAGGGCCACGAGCGCGCCCGCCGTCAGGTAGACGGCGAGGAAGCGCGCCGCGCCGAGGCGCCGCTCCACCCGCGCGCCCGCGAGGAGGAGGATCCCCGCGGCGAGGACGGCCTCGAGGGGATGGCGGTGCAGGACGAGGTGGGTGACGAGCGTCCAGGGCCGGGCGAGGACGCCGGCGGCGTCGTGCACTCCGAGCGCCTGGACGACGGCGAGGTGCCAGGTCGCCCCCTGGCCGATCACCTGGACCAGGAAGCCCAGGAAGTAGACGACGCACAGGACGTGGGTGGCCTTGACGACGCCCACCGGAGGCTCCCCCCGACCACGTTCTCGGCGGCACACGCGCCGACGGTCTCAGAGTAGCACGGTCGCCGGGTTGGCGCATGGGCGGGCGCCGGGAGCCGCTGGCCATGCGGGTTGCGCCCGGGTCGCGGCCCGCCGCTCGCACGAGGCCGTAGAATGGCGGGCTCGGCAAGGAGGTCCCCCCATGAAGCTGGCGCGCAAGGTCTACGTGCTCGGCGGCGCGAACACGACGTTCCTCGGCAAGTTCCACCCCGACTTCATCTGGAAGGGGCACCCCGACTTCGGCAAGCGCGACAACCCCACGATCGAGGACCACGTGCGCGAGGCGGCCCTCGGCGCGCTGGCCGACGCGGGCCTCCAGCCGCGCGACGTGCAGAAGGGCTTCGTCGGCAACTTCACGGGCGAGCTGTTCGTGAACCAGGGCCACCTGGGCGCGGTGCTGGCGTCGGCCCACCCCGACCTGCGGGGCAAGGCGTTCATGCGCGTCGAGGGCGCCTGCGCCAGCGGGGCGCTGGCGCTGACGGCGGCGATCGACTCGGTGTGCGCCGGCGTCGACGTGGCGCTCGTCGTCGGGGCCGAGGTGCAGACGACGGTCAACGCCAAGGTCGGCGCCGACTACCTGGCGCGCGCGGCCCACTACCGCACGCAGCGCGAGATCGACCCGTTCACCTTCCCGGCCCTGTTCGCCCGGCGCATGAAGGCCTACATGGCCGCGTTCGGGCTCGAGGCGGGCGACGTGGCCAAGGTCGTGGCCAGCGCCTACGCCAACGCGAGCAAGAACCCGAAGGCGCACATGCGGACCGTGAAGATGTCGGTCGAGCAGGCGCGCGAGGCGAGCGACAAGAACCCGCTGTTCCTGGAGAACCCGGAGCTCAAGCCGTTCCTCAAGGTGTCCGACTGCTCGCAGGTGTCGGACGGCGGCTCGGCGGTGGTCCTCGTGTCGGAGGCCGGGCTGCGCAAGGCGGGCAAGTCGCCGGCCGACGCGGTCGAGGTCCTGGCCTACGGGCACGCGACCGGGCCGATCGAGGGGCCGGCCGACCTGCTCGAGATGGAGGTCACGCGCGCGGCCGCCCTGGAGGCCTACGAGGCGGCCGGGCTGGGGCCGAAGGACATCGGCGTGGCCGAGGTCCACGACTGCTTCTCGATCGCGCAGCTCCTGGCCGTCGAGGCGCTGGGCTTCGCCGAGCGCGGGCAGGCGAAGAAGCTGATCGACGAGGGCGCGATGACGCTCACGGGCCGGCTCCCGGTGAACACCGGCGGCGGCCTCATGGCCTTCGGGCACCCGGTCGGCGCCACGGGGGTGAAGCAGGCGGTCGAGGTCAGCCGGCAGCTGCTCGGCCGCTGCGGCGACTACCAGGTCGCGTCGACGCCGAGGGTCGGCCTGGCCCAGAACATGGGCGGCGACGACCGGACGGCGGTGGTGACGATCTTCCGGCGGGGCGACGCATAGGATTTCACCACGGAGTGCACGGAGGACACGGAGGCAAGAAGAGGAGCCGTCCGCAGGCTCTCGAGCTCTTCCTCCTCGCGCGAGCTCCCTCGGGCCACGGTCGAGACTCCCTACCTCTCCGTGCCCTCCGTGTCCTCCGTGGTTGACTGCTCCGCCTCCTCCACCTGAGGTCCTCCCATGCGCCTGCTCGCCCTCGCCCTCGCCCTCCTCCTCGCCCTCCCCGCCGCCGCGCGCGCCGACGACGTCGACTACCTCGTCCTCGTCCCGCGGGCGCTGCGGCAGGCGGTCGAGCCGCTCGCCGCGCACCGCGCCGCCGAGGGCCTCGCGGTCCGCGTCGTCGAGGTCGAGGCGGTCCCCGGCGCCGACCGGCGGGCGGCCCTGCGCGAGGTCGTGCGGCGGGCGCGGCCGAGGTTCCTGCTGATCGCGGGCGACGTGAAGGCCGTGCCGCAGTGGGACGTGGCCGAGACGGCCACCGACCGGCCCTACGGCGACCTCGACGACGACGGGCTCCCCGAGGTGTCGGTCGGGCGGCTCCCGGCGCGCGACGCGGCGGCGCTGTCGCGCATGGTCGCGCGGACGGTGGCCTACGAGGCCGAGCGCGCGGCCGGGGCCTGGCAGCGGCAGTGCGCGCTCGTGGCCGGCGAGGGGCGCTTCGGGCCGGCGGTCGACGCGCTGATCGAGGACATGTTCCAGCGGGTCGTCGCGCGGACGATCCCGGCGCGGTTCGACGTCGACCTGACCTACGCCAACCCGACCTCGCCCTACTGCTTCCCGTTCGAGGGCTTCGCCCGGCGGGTCGTCGGGCGCGTCAACGAGGGGGCCCTCGTCGTCGCCTACGTCGGCCACGGCAACGAGCGCAGCGTCGACTCGCTCACGGTGCGGGACGCCCGCGGGCGCGCGGTCGACTACCCGGTGCTCGACGCCTCCCACGTGCCGGCGATCTCGACGCAGGCGCCGCCGGTGATGGTCGCGATCGCCTGCTGGACGGGCCGCTACGAGGCCGAGACGCCGTGCATCGGCGAGGAGCTCCTGGCCACGGGGCAGGGGCCGGTGGCCTTCTTCGGCTCGTCGCGCATCTCGCACCCGGTGCCCAACGCCCTGCTCGGGATCTCGCTCGTGGGCGCGCTGTTCGACGACGCGGGCGACGACCGCCTGGGCCCCAGGCTCGACCGCGCCCGGCGCGAGCTGGTGGCGCCGCGGAGCAAGGACGAGGACCCCCTGCGGGCCGAGGTCCTGCTCCTCTCGTCGGCGTTCATGCCGCGGGAGGAGCTCCGCCGCGAGCTGCCGCGGCACGTCGACATGTACAACCTCCTCGGCGACCCCGCCCTGCGCCTGGCGCGGCCGGCGGCGCTGCCGCTCGAGGGGGCCGTCGATGGCGAGGTCGTGACCGTGCGCGGCCAGGCGCCGGCCGGCGCGCGCAGCGTGACGGTCACGCTCGAGGGCCCCCGCGGCCGCCCGACGCGGCCGGCGTCGGCGGGCGAGACGCCGCTCGAGCGCTACGCGCGGGCCAACGACCGCGTGCTGGCGACCTCGCTCGTGGGCGTGGGCGCCGACGGGCGCTTCGTCGCGACGCTCCGCGCGCCCGCCGGGGCGGCGGGGCCGCACGTGGTCAAGGCGCTGGCGACGGCCGAGCGCGGCGGCGCGGCCGCGGGCGCGGCCGCCCACACGCTCGGCGCGCCCGGGGCGGCGCGGCGGCGGTGACTACTCCTTGAGCGGCGGCGCCGGGCCGCGGACCGGCCGGCGCGCCGCGCCCGCCGCGATCCCCGCCGCGCGGAGCCGCGCGTAGACCGCGACCGCGCCGAAGACCGCGACGCCGGCCGTGATCGCGAAGCCGATGACCTCCCGCTCGGCGAACTCCTGGGCCCGGCCGTAGGCGACCGCCCACAGGCCCGCCCACAGGACGAGGAGCAGGGCGCCGAAGCGCGCGACCCGCTGCCACTCCATGGCCACGACCTGCGCGTGCGGCAGGACGTCGACCGCGGCGCCGCAGCCGGCGGCGCCCGGCGCGCAGGCGCGCATGCGGTCGTAGCAGTCGACGTGCAGCGTCGCGTGGCACCTGCCGCAGCGGGCGACCAGCGCCTCCCGGGGCAGCTCGCGGCGGCAGCACGAGCAGGTGAGCGGCGTGAACGCGACCGCCGACGGCGCGACGCCGACCGCGCCCGTCGTCGCGCGCGTCGACCCGCAGCCGTGCGTCGAGCAGCCCCCGTGCTCGGCGAAGCAGCCGGCGTGGTGCGCCGTCCCGCAGCGCTCGCACGTCCCCGCCAGGGCGCCCTCGGCGAGGGCGTCGTGGCAGTAGGGGCAGCGGACGTCGCCGGCGGGCCGGTCGCGCTCGGGCGGCGGTCGGGTGGCGTCCATGTCAGAACAGGTCCAGGGCGCAGAGGTGGTGGTAGACGCTGTCCTTCACCTCGGCGCTCCACCGCGGGTAGCGGCGCTCCATGGCGGCCCAGGCGCTCAGGAGCCGCTGCGACGCGGCCCGCCCCTCCGCGATGTGGTGGACGTCCTCCATGCTCGCGCCGGCCGCACGGCGCGGCACGGCCTGGTCGAAGAACGTCCGCTGCTGCTCGAGCGCCGCGACCACGTCGCCGTGGAAGCCCTCGAGGCCGCGCGGCACCGGCTCGGCGCGCAGGGCCGCGAGGGCCCGCTCGGTCGACGCGCGGTGCTCGCCGTCGGCGGCCGCGGCGTCGGCGCGGCGCGCCATGGCGGCCAGGAGGACCTGCTTCTGCTGCACGACGTCGATCAGCGCCGCGTAGACGTGGTTCACGTAGTTGCGCTCGGCCTCGGGGACCCCGGCGAGGTCGCGCGGCAGCGCCGTGACGGCGCACGGGTACTCGACCCCCGGCGGGAGCGCGATGTCCTCGGGGTAGCGGTCCTCGAACGGGGCCGGCGGCGCCGAGGGGGCGGCCGCGGACGGGCCGCCGCGCGGGCAGCCGACCAGGCAGGGCAGGGTGACGAGCAGGAGCGACCAGGGCGCGCGCATGCGTCCACTCTGGCGGAGGGCGCCGCCGCTCGCCAGCGCCTGGCGGGTCAGTCGTCCAGGACGAACGTGATGGCCATCTGCACGCGGTACTCGGTGATCTTGCCGTTCTCGATCTTGGCCTTCTGCTCGAGGACCTTCATGCCGGTCATCCCGCGCAGGGTCCGCGCGCCGCGCTCGATCCCCTGCTGGATCGCGTCATGGAAGCTCTCCGTCGACGAGGTCACGACCTCGGTCACCCGCGCCACCGCCATGGGACTTCTCCACCCGGCCCCCCCGAACCGGTGTTCGGGCGCCGCTGTTGCAAGTCGTTATGCCGCAGCCGCCTGAAGGCAAGACCGGGCGGCCGCCGCCCGGTTCTCCACACCCGGCCCTCCGGCAGTTCAGGAACTCGTGAAGACGCCCCGCCTCACTTGGCCTGGGCGATCTTGCGGTGCTTGAACTTCTGCGACGGGTCGGACCGCCCCGCCTCGGCGTCGCGCTCCGCCTTGCGCTCGGCGTAGGTCTCCCAGGACCCGAAGCAGTAGTAGACGGACGGCTCGCCGCCGCCGTCGGGCCCGTCGGGCCCGGCGGGCTGCCGGCCCTCGAAGGCCAGGATGTGCGTGGCCACGCGGTCGAGGAAGTAGCGGTCGTGCGTGATCACGATCGCGCTGCCGGGGAACGTCGTCAGCGCCTCCTCGAGCACGCGCAGCGTCATCAGGTCGAGGTCGTTCGTCGGCTCGTCGAGGATGATGACGTTCGACGGCTCGCGGAGGAACTTCGCCAGCTGGACGCGGTTGCGCTCGCCGCCCGAGAGCTTGCCCACGGGCGTCTGCTGGATCGGCCCCGTGAACAGGAACCGCGCCAGGTAGTGGCGCACCGAGAGCTGCTTCGCGCCGATCGTCACGAACTCGGAGCCCTGCGAGACCTCCTCGTAGACGGTCTTGTTCGGGTCGAGCGTGTCCCTCGTCTGGTCGACGTAGCAGAGCTTCGTCGTCTGGCCGATGTCCACGCGGCCGCCGTCCGGCTGCTCGAGGCCGAGGATGATCTTGATGAGCGTCGTCTTGCCCAGGCCGTTGGCCCCGGTGACGCCCAGGATCGCGCCCGGCGGGATCTCGAAGCTCAGGTCCTTGAACAGCACCTTGTCGCCGTAGCCCTTCGTCAGGTGCTCGACGTTGATCACCTTGCCGCCCAGGCGCGGGCCGAAGGGCAGGACGAGCTCGAGCTCGAGCGGGCGGTCGATCGCCTCGGCCTCCTCGACCAGCTTGTCGAACGCCGAGATGCGGGCCTTGGACTTCTTCCGCCGCGCGGCCGGCGTCGAGCGGATCCACTCGAGCTCGCGCTCGAGCGCCTTGAGCAGGTTCGCGTCGGTCTTGTCGCGGACCTCCTTCTGCTTCTGCTTCTGCTCGAGGAAGTCCGAGTAGTTGCCCTGGTAGCTCCTGATCTCGCCGTGGTCGACCTCGAGCATGCGGTTGGCGACGCGGTCGAGGAAGTAGCGGTCGTGCGTGACCAGGATGTAGGTGCCGGTGTAGTCGGCGAGGAAGTTCTCCAGCCACACGATCGTCTCGGCGTCGAGGTGGTTCGTGGGCTCGTCGAGGATGAGGAGGTCGGGGTGCGCCAGCAGCGCCCGCACGAGCGACACGCGCCGCTTCTCGCCGCCCGAGAGCACGCGCGCGAGCCGGTCGCCCGGCGGCAGGCGCAGGGCCTCCATGGCCATCTCGATCTTGTTGTCGAGGATCGACGCGTCGGTCACGCCGCGGTCCTCGAGCGTCGTCTGCACCTCGCCCTGCTCCTCCATGAGGGCGTTCATCTTCGCCTCGTCCTCGAGGTACTCGGGCTCGCCGTAGAGCGCGTAGATCTCGTCCATGCGCGCCAGGAGCGCCCGCGTGTCGGCGACCGCCTCCTCGACGTTCTCGCGGACGGTCTTGTCCGGATCGAGGTCGGGCTCCTGCGGCACGTAGCCGACCGTGAGGCCCTTCGCCGGCGCGACGATCCCCTCGAAGTCGGTGTCCCCGCCGGCGAGGATCTTCATCAGCGTCGACTTGCCCGAGCCGTTGACGCCGACGATGCCGATGCGGTCCTTCGGGTAGATGCTGAACGTGACGTCGCGGAGGATCTGCCGGTCGCCGAACTTGCGGCGCACGTTCTTGAGCGTGTAGAGCGGCTGACCCGGCTTGAGGCCCTTCATCTGGCACCGTCCTGAGAGCGCGACGGCCGCGGACCCGTGACGGGCCGCGGCCGCGCTGGAACTCCCTCAGGGTAAACGAAGCTGCGCCGCGCTCAAGCGGCCGGCTGGACGAGCCCGGGCCCCCGGCGCAGGCCCCACAGGCCCGCCGCGAGGGCGAGGACCGCGCCGCCCACGTGCAGGAACACCGACGCCGCGAGGAGGCCGGCGCCGAGGAGCAGGAGCGCCTGGAGCGCCCCGCGGCCGGGCAGGGGGGCCAGGAGGCCCAGGCGGAAGAGGCCCAGGAGCAGGACGAGGAGCACGAGGCCCCGGCCCGCGCGGCGCGCCTGCTCGCCCAGGCCCTCGGGGTAGACCGAGAACGTGATCGCCGGCGGGTCCTGCGTGTCGGTCGCGAAGTGGTAGGCGCGGCCGGGGGTGTCGAAGGGGACCTGGATCGAGAGGAGGCCCTCGCTGCGGCCGGCCTCGGAGAGGAGGCCGCCCGGGCGGTCGGCCGTGCGCGGGCGCATGCTGACGCTGCCGGGCGCGAGGCCGCCGTAGTTCAACCGCCCGTCGCCGTCCTTGTCGCCCTCCGAGAGCGACTGCCGGAAGCGGTTCATCACGTCCGTCGGCACGTTCCGCGCCCGCTCCTCGAGCCGGAGGTCCTGGCGCTCGCCGCGCAGGAGCCGCTCCGCCATCTCGCCCATCTCCTCGTCGCCGTACCCGTAGGTCTGCGCCTGCCGCTGCACGTCCTGCATCTGCTGGCGGGCGACCTCCTCCTGCGCCTCGTCGTAGCCGCGGTTGTCGAGGAGGCGGCTCGCGCCGCGCTGGCCCTGCTGGCCGCCCTTGAACACCTCGGCGTTCGAGAGCGTGAGCCCCTGGCCCTCCGGGATCGACAGCGTCCAGGTCTCGCCCGCCTGCGGCTGGCCCGGCCCCTCGGCCGGGACGCCGGCCCAGCGCGTCCGGTTGGCGCCGCTGCCGGTGACCTCGTTGTTCGAGTACCAGCCCGACGCCAGGCGGTCGAACGCCTTGCCCTCGACCGTCACCTGCTCGGCGTCGGCCGCCGGCCCGGGCGCCGCCGCCTGCGCCTGCTGCCGGCGCTGGAGCGCCCCGGAGAGGCGCTCGAGCTCCTGGCGGTTCTTCGTCAGCGCGTCGCGCTCCGCCTGGCCGGCGCCGAGCGCGTCGCACACCTGGAGCTGCTCCTGCACCCGGGCGAGCTGGACCTCGAGGTTGCCCTCGGCCAGGCGCCGGGTCGTGCCGCTGGCGTTGTCCGCGAGGTCGACCAGCTTCTTCAGCTCGTTGACCTCCTCGACGAGCGCCTTGACGCCCGAGGCCGCCACGGTCGCCGCCTTGAGGTTGCCCGCGAAGCCGCGCACGTCGAAGCGCTCCGGCACGTGCAGGGTCCACGACGTCCGCTCGACCTGCACGTCGGGCGTCCTCAGCGCCGGCGCCTGCGGCGCGAGCGACGCGCCGAAGCCGAAGTCGCCCGGCAGGGGCGTGGCGTAGATCAGCTCGACGTCGAAGCTCAGGTCGGCGTCGGTCCCCTTGGGGAGCGGGATGAGCGTGAGCCCCTCCTCGTGATGGAGCCGCCGCGGGGCGCCCGCCACGAACACGCTCCACACCTCGGCGCCCGGCGGCAGGGCCAGGCGCAGGAACTGGAGGCGCAGGTTGTGGACGCGGTAGCGCGCCCGGTGGCGCACGACGCCGTCGGTCGTGAACACCGACGTCAGCTCGCACCAGGGCACGCGCGCCGCCGGCGGCAGCTTGACCTCGCGCGGCTCGAGCTTGAAGCTCGCATGGCTCGGCGCGTCGCCCCCCAGGCGATACGCGAAGGCGAAGTCGGTCGCCGGCCCGGGGAGCACCGGCGCCTCCGACGCGCGGGCCTTCTCCAGGCCGCCCGCGAGGCCGGCCTCGACCAGCTTGTCCTGCACGTCGGGGGCCGCCTCGACGAGCACGAAGCGGCGCGCCTGCCGCTCGACGCCGTCGAGCGCCACGTGCGGCGTGGTGAAGCGCGGCCCGTCGAGGACCTCCTCCCAGCTCAGGCCCAGCTCGTAGGCCTCCTCGGCCGGGCTCTGCAGCTCGACGGTCAGGCGGCGCTGGCCGTCGGCGGCCGGCTCGCTGCGCACCTCGCGCTGGTTGACGGCGTCGACGCGCACGCGCTCGACGACCTGCTCGGGCAGGAGCACGTGGAAGGCGCTCGCCCCGGCGTCGGCGATCCGGTAGACGGCGCGCAGGGTGTAGCGCACGACGTCGCGCTCGAGCCGCGCGTGGAGGGTCCACGAGCCCGTGACCTTCGGGGTGGGCCGGCTGAGCGTGAGCGTCGACGCCGCCAGGCCTGGCGTCCGCCCGTGCGGCCGGTGGTAGGCCAGCGTCCACTCGGCGCCGAGCGGGGCCCCCGCGCCGCGGGTGGCCGAGCGCAGGTCCCGCACCTGGAGGCCGGCCGGCTCCTGCTCCGGGCGGACGCGCAGGCCCTGCGCGACGGCCACGACGAGGCTCGTCGTCTCACCGGCGACGTCGAGGGCGCGCAGGTCGGGGAAGGGCGCCTGCGCCGCGCCGGCCGGGAGGAGGCGCTCGAAGCTCAGGACGAGCTTGCCCTGGCCGCTCAGGCCCGTGGCCAGCCCCAGGCGCAGGACCCGCTCGCCCGCGCCCTCGGTGACCAGCGGCGCCTCGCGCACCTCGAGGCCGCGCGGCGCCTGCGTGAGCTCGAAGCCCGCCGGGACGGCGAGGGCCAGCTCGTGGACCTTGCCCTTGCGCACGTCGTAGCCCACCTCGGCCTGGAGGGTGATGCGGTCGGGGAGCACCGTGGCGCGGAGCTCGACGTCGGCCCGGACCTCGACCGGCTCGCGGACGAGCTCGAGCTCGAGCTCGGCCGGCCGGCGGGCGAACCCGTAGGCGCGCTCGACCGACCCGGCGCCGAGCGTCCGCGCCAGGCCCGAGAGCGCGCCGGCCTGCACCTGGCGCAGGCCGGCCGCCGGGTCGAGCGGCCGGACGCGCAGCCCGTCCTCGACCGCCAGCCCGACGACCCCCGCCTCGCGGCTCACGCCCTGCGGCACGAGCTGCGGCGCCTTGAGGCGCGTGACCTCGGGCGCGAGCACCTGCTCGCCCCAGATCGTCACGGTGGCGCGCGCCCCCGTCGGGCGGCGCAGGGCCAGCTCGAGGCGGCCCTGGTCGTCGAGGCGCCAGGCGCGCAGGCCGTCGGTCTGGACGCTGGTCACCTGGAACCCGGGCGGCACGTCGAAGAGGAAGCCCTCGCGGCCGTCGCCGGTGATGTCGAACGTCACCTGCGCCAGCGCCACGACGCGGCCGCGGCGCACCCACACGAGCGTGTTCGTCGTGGCCGCCGCCTCGGACGCGCCGCCCGACGAGAGGACCTCGCGGCCGGAGAGCGTCAGGTGCACGCGGGGCGCGTCGCCCAGGCTCGCGTCCACGACGAGCGCGCCGTCGGGCGCGCGCTCCTCGGTCTGGGCGCGCGCCCCGCCGACGACGACGCGGCGGTCCTTGATCGTCGAGCGCACGCGCAGGGTCGCGGCCGAGGTCGGCACGGCGGCGAACACGTGGCCGCCCTGGAGCTGGGGGACGACGAGGTCGAGCGTCACGACGTAGCTGCCCGGCCCCTCGGCCACGAGCTCGAGCCCGCCGGCCGGGGCGACGCGGACGCGGGCGCCCGGCTTGCCGCCCTGGACCTTCGCGTCCTTGAGGCCGGCGCCCAGGAGCCCGAGCGGGCAGCGGGCCCAGCCCTCGCCCAGGACGTCGACCGCGACCTTCGCCTCGAGCTTCAGCCCCGACGCGTCGAGCGCACCCTCGTAGGCCACGTGCCCGATCGCGTGCGTCGCCGCCGGCACCGCCGGCGTGGGCGCGCGGTCCGGGTAGGCGCGCCGCCAGAGCTCCAGGTAGACGTCCTCGGGCACGTAGACGTCGCCGGGCTTGGCGTCGGGCCGGGCCGGGTCGTACGGCACGTAGACCCGCGGCGGGGCGCCGGCGGGCGGCGCCTCCTGCGCCTTCGCGGTCCCGGGCGCGCCGAGGAGCGCGGCCAGGAGCAGCAAGCCCGCGACGCCCCGAGCGGCCGGCGCGGCGCCGGGGCCCGAGGCCGGGCCGGCGGCGAGCGACGCCGTCGCGCCCCCGAGCAGGAGGGCCAGCGCCGAGAGCCCCGCCAGGCCGAACAGGACCGTCCAGGCGCCGACGAGCGCGACCGCGCCGCCCGGGCCGTGGCGCCAGGCGTCCTGCAGGACGAGCGCGCCCAGGCCGGCGTGCGCCAGGCCGACGACCAGCGCGGGCACGAGCGCCCAGCGCGCCTGGAGGACGAGGCCGGCGCAGATCACGACGAGCGCCCCCGCGGTGCCGCCGAACACGGCCGCCGCCTCGGCGCTGCCGCCGCCGCGCGAGGCCAGGGCGAGCCCGGTGATCACCAGGCACACCGCCGCGAGGCCACCCGTGAGCACGCCCAGGGCGCGCAGGGCGTCGTCGCGGGGGCCGGCCTCGGCGGCCGCGCGCGCGGCCAGGGTCGCGAGCCCGCGCAGGGCGTGGACCGGCCCGGCCAGGACGAGCCCGAGCGCCAGCGCGTTGAGGAGCGGCGTGGCCCGCGCGTCGGCCAGCACGTAGGGCAGGGCCGTGAGGACCCCCAGGCCCACGAGCGCCAGGCCCAGGTAGCTGACCTTCGCCCGGCCCGGGACGAGCACGCCCGCGAGCAGGCCGACGAGGGCCAGGGCGCCGGCGCCGACCGTGAGCGCGTCGTCGCGGACGACCTGCACGTCGAGGCGCGCCTGCCCGCCCGGGCGCTCGAGCAGCACGTCGCGGCCGACGGCCGGGAGCGCCAGGACGAGCGACCGCAGGCCCACGCGGCCGGCGAGGAGGTCGTCGGACACGGCGGCCTCCTTGCGGACGGCCGGCTCGGTCTCCTTGCCCTCGCCGCCCGCGCCGCCGCCGAAGGCCATCCCGAGCGCGGACGGGTCGAGCACCGGCGCCGCCGGCGCTTCCTCGGGCGGGGCCGCGCCCGCCTCGTTCGACCCGGCGAAGCCGTCCACCTCGTCGGCCTCGGACGCGGGCCCGTCCTTGTCGTCCGCCTGGAGGCGGCCGAGGCGGGCGCTGCCGGTCGGGCCGTGGTCGGCCGCCGGGCCGCGGCCGGGGGCCGCGGTCTGCGGCCGGGCCGGGCGCGGCGCGGGCATGGGCTCGGCCGCGGCCGGCGGGGCCGGCGGCGGCGGGGCCAGGGGGGCCGGCGGCTCGGACGCGCGGCGGCGCTGCCGGCTCTCGGCCTCGCCGCGCTCTGCGTCCCGCTTGGCCCGCTCCTCGGCCTTCTGCTGCGGCGCGGCGCCCTCGGGCTCGAAGCGGCCGCCCCTGCCGCGGCCGCCAGTCGCGGGCGCGTCGGCGAACTCCATGTCCGCGAGGACGACCCGGCGGCGCATCTCCTGCTCGACCTGCGCCTCCTCGGTCGCCAGCTGCGCAGTGACCGCGTCGTCGAGGAACGCGGAGTCCATGGGCGCGCTCGCGGTGGGCACGGGGTAGCTGCCCGAGCGCTCCGCGCTCCCCTTCCGCGCCACACCCAGCGTCGGGACGAAGAGGCACAGCCCCGCGGTCGCGGCCACGCCGGCGCCCACGAGCACGCGCCGCAGGGTGATCACCCCGGCCAGCGCCTGGCCCGCGCCGCGGGCCTGCGTCCCCGAGCGCGCCAGCCCGGCCACCAGGGCCGCGCGGGCCCGGGCGCTGGCGCCGAGCGCCAGGGCGAGCAGCAGGAGCAGGACCGGCAGCTGCGCCTGCGTCACCCCGCGCCACACACCGAGGGCCAGCGGCGGGGCGGCCCCGGCGTCGGCGCCGCGCAGGTTGCCCGCGAACTCGAGCACGCGGTAGTCGTCGGGCAGGGCCAGGGTCCAGCGCGTGCGCAGCACCGGCACCGGCCGGTCGCGCGACACGAGGAGCTCCGGGGCCGCGAGCTCGGCGCGGCTGGTCACGCCCCAGGCGCCGCGGCGCAAGGTGTAGGTGACGCTGATCGCGTCGAGCCCGCCCGTGGGCCCCGACGGCAGGGGCACGAGCTTGAGCCCCTCCTGCTCGGCCGGCTTCACGCCCTGGCCGTTGACGACGACGCTCCACAGCTGGGCGCCCTCGGGCAGCTTGAGGGCGAAGAACTGCGACTCGAGGCGCCGCACGTGGAACACCGCCTCGTGGCGCGAGAGCCCGTCGGGCGCGGCGCTCGTCTTCAGCTCGAGGCGCTCGACGACCGCCGCGAGCACGGCGGCCGCGTCGCGGCGCTTGACCGTGAGCTCGAGCCGGTGGTCGGCGGCCGTGTGCGTGTAGCCGAAGAGCGGGCGGCCCGTGAACGCCGACCCCGGCAGCGGCGCCACGTCGGCGACCTCGACCGCGCGCAGGCCCTGGGCGTCGGCCTGCAGCTCGGTCGCGTCGCTCGAGAAGACGGCCACCTGCCCGCGCTCGCGGAAGGCGCCCGCGACGGCGACCCGCGGCAGCTCGACCGTGGCGTCCTGGCCGGCGTCCGCCGCGGCGGTCGTCTCGAAGCGCACGCGGAGCGGCAGGAGCCCGGCCTTGCGCTGCTCGAACGTCAGGCGCCAACGCTCGCGGCCGTCGTCCGTCGTGCCCAGGAGCTCGCGGTCGTCCTTGAGGTCGGGCGCCTCGATCCGGGCCAGGCGACCGACGCCGGCCGGGAGGAGCAGCTCGAGCGTGGTCACCGGCGCGCCCTCGATGTCGAGCTCGATCAGGGCGTCGGTCTCGACCACGCGCTCGGCGACGCGGTGGTGCGTCGTGAGCTGCGACGAGACGCGCGTCTCGCGCGGCGTCAGGTGGACCTGGCCCGCGTAGTCGGGCCCGTCGATCCGGTAGCCGAGGACCAGGCCCGCGACGTCGAGGCCGGCCCGCGGCAGCTCGGCCGCCGGGATCGCCGTCAGGCCGGCCTGCGCGGCGCCCGTCACCCGGAACGCCTCGTCGGGGGCGAAGCCGACGTGGCCGCGGAAGGTCGTCGCCGGCGACCCGGTGATCCGCGGCACGTCGACCGTGCGCCCGGCGAGCCCCTGCGGCTCCTCGCGCACGGCCTGCACGTTCAGGAACAGCTCCTGCCCGGCGCGCAGGGCCTCCTGCAGCTCGACCAGGACGGCGCCCTCGGTCACGGTGAGCTGGTGCACGGGCTCGACCGTCGCGCCGCCGCGCACGAGCCGGACCTGGACCGTCTCGACGCCGAACCCGGGGACGTCGGCCGACACGCGGAAGACGCGCCCCTCCTGCACGCGGAACTGGAAGATCGTGAGCGCGCGCGCCTCGCGCTCGCCCAGGCCCACGACGGCCCGCATGACGAGGTCCACGCGCGGCGCCTGCGGGGCGGCGCTCACGGCCAGGCGCGCCGGCGCGGGCAGGCGGCGGTAGACGCGCAGGAGCACGTCGCCGCCCGTCGGGGTGGCGCCGAGGTCGCCCGCGTCGGCGCGCTCGAGGCCGGTCACCTCGTCGAAGCCGACGACCGTGCCGTCGCCCTGGGCCAGGCCGACGAGGCCGGAGGCGCGCTGGACGTCGGGGAAGCCGAGCGGCTGGAGGGCGAGCTGCTGGCGGCCCTCGCCGATCCCGGTCGTCAGCTCGGCCCGCAGGCGCACGACGAAGCGTCCGGTGCGCGGGGCGCCGAGGACCAGCTCCACGCGGTCGCCGCGCTGGCTCTGGGTGGCCTCCTCGCCCTCGATCGCGAGCGAGCGGGCCACGAAGCCCGGCGGCAGGTCGATCGAGAAGCGGTCGCGGCCGGCGCGGTAGACCTCGAGCGTGGCCACGGCGTCCAGGGTCACGACGCCCTGGCGCACGCAGAACACGCTCCGCTCGTCGGCGACGACGTAGGGGGTGACGTCCATCGCCGAGCGGCGCGGCCGCCAGCTCACGACGACCTGCCCCTCCCCGTGCGAGCCTCCGAACGCGCCGTCGATCCGGGTGCGGTCGCCCTCGAGGCCGCGCGCCCAGGCGATGCACCCCTGGCTCGTGCGCGCGTCGTCGGCGATGTTCGACCGGCCCCGCGAGAGCTGCGTCTGCTGGACCGGCGCGGCCGCCTGCGGGACGACGACCTCGACGTCGCCGGGCACCAGCAGGTCGAGCTTGCCCGCGGCCGCGGCCGGCATGGGCAGGGTGAGGATCCCCGCGCCGCGCTCCTCGCCCGGCTCGACGCGCGCGCCGAGCTCCCAGGCGACCTTGCGCGTCTCGGGCGCCGACGGGTCGGCCGCGCCCCGCAGCACGACGCGCACGCCCCGGGCGTCGGGCAGGACCCGCGCCGGCGCGCCGTCGACCGTCAGCCGCCGCAGGCCCGCCCCGCGCAGGGGCAGGAGGAGCGCCACCTCGCCGCGCGCCAGCACCTGCACGTCGGCCTCGCAGGCGACCGTGGCCACGCCGTCGGTCACGCCGCCCGCGGCCCGCACCTGGCGGATCGTGGCGGCGACCGGCGGCGCCGGCTCCTCGGCCACCGGCGGGCGGAGGCCGGCCCGGCGCAGGAGCTCGTCGAGCTCCTGGTCGCGCACGACCACCCCGCGCGGGTGGCGCTGGAGCACGCGCTCGAAGGCGCGCTCCGGCACGTAGACCCGCTCGACCTTCGCCGGGCCGGGGGCCGGCTCCGGCGCGTCCTGCGCGGCGGCGACGCCGGCGCAGAGCAAGACCCCGAGGGTGAGGCGCTTCGTGGTGGCGCTCATGGCGGTCCTCCTCGCGTTCTCTGGCGGTCGCTCAGGCCTGCGGACCCTGGTCGAGCTGGATCTGGTCGGCGCCGGCGGCGTCGCCGCCGCCCGCCTTCGGGTCGCGCGGGGCCACGGCGACGGTCCCGCCGGCGCGGGCCCGCGCCTCGGCCTCGGCCGCCTGGGCGCGGGCCTTGGCCACCTGCGCCTCCTGGGCGAGCTCGGCCATGCGCCGCGCGTGGCGCTCGACCGTCAGCTCGCGCCAGGCGCCGCGGCCGAGGAAGAACGCGCCCAGGCCGACCGCCCCGACGAGGCCCGAGGCGAAGAACGGCTCCCAGGCCTTGCCGAGGAAGGTCGCCCCGAGGATCGCCAGCGCGCCCGCGACCGCCACGTAGCCGGCCCCCGGGACGAGCTTGCGCGCGTCGAGGAACCCGCCCAGCGCCACGACGGCGACGAGCGCCAGGACGTCGAGGAAGAAGAGCACCGGCCACGACGCGTAGCGGATCGTCAGGCGCGAGGGGTTGTCGAGCTTCTCGAACACCCGCGCGTGGTGCTGCGCCGGCACCTCGAGCGCCGCGTAGCGCTGGCTCGGGTCGCCGGGCGCCGCGGCGCGCAGGTTCGAGATCGCCTGCAGGGCCGCGTGCCGGCCGACGCCGCCGCGCTCGCGGTCGACGCGCACGCCGACGGCCGCCTTGAGGTCCTCCCACAGCGTCGTGTCGTCGAAGTGCTTGCGGGCGTCGGTGTCGAACTCGAGGTAGGCCCGCTCGGTCGGCAGGTAGAGGGCGCGCGTCAGCCGCGCCACCGGCACCTCGGGCGCGTCGGCGCCGGCCGTCTCGCTGAGCGGGAAGCGCAGCGTGTGGAGCTCGACGCCGCCCAGGCCGCCGAGCGACCCGGCCGGGACGTCGTAGCGCAGGCGGATCGAGAACGGCTGGTCGCGGTGGACCTTCGTCGCCTCGCCCAGCTGCACCTGCACCGTCGGCAGGGCGGCGCCCGGGACGACCGACCACTCCTGGCGCTTGCCGTGCACGAGCAGGTCGCGCACCTCGGCGCCCGCAGGCAGGCGCACGGTCAGGAACTGCTCGGCGTTGTTCTGCAGGAGGATGAACGCCTCGGCCTTGAGGCGGCCGTCGAGGTCGAGCACCTCCTCCTGGTGCAGGTGCCGGACGAGGATCCCGAGCGGCGCCTGGAAGTCGTACTTCGTGATCTGCAGCGTCAGGCGCCAGGGCTTGGCGTGGTCGACGTAGCGGAAGGCCTGGATCGCGCCGCGGGCGCGCAGGGCGTCCGGCAGCTCGCGCTGGTCGCGGCGCTCGACGCCGTCGCGCACCTTGTCCGAGATCACCAGGTTCTCGTGCTTGAGGAGGGCGATGTCGCCCGTCTCGGTGAAGCAGTCGAGGACCTTCACCTCGTGCAGGGTGACGTCCTTCTGCTGGCCGGCCTTGAAGTCGTCGAGCTTGAGCTCGTAGCGCAGCTGCAGCGCGAACGCGCCCGTGCGCTTGCCCCGGAGCGAGATCGTCCAGACGGCCATCTCCCCGAAGTGCGGGACCTCGGTGACCTCGCAGCGGCGGTCCTGGACGACGTCGCCGTCGATCTTCAGCTTCTCGTCGGTGTTCAGCGCGGCGGGCACGGCCAGGCGCACCTGCTCGATCCCGGCGTACTCGACCGTGTAGTGGACCGTCGTCTCGACCTTGACCTGGTCCTCCTGCGCGTCGACGAGCTTCTCCACGCGCGCCGTGACCTTGGGCTCGCGCTTCTTCAGGCCGAAGCTGGCCGCGACCGCCTCGGGCCGCAGGTAGGCGTAGCCGAAGGTGATGTCCTCGCCCTGGCCGGCGGCGAAGGGGAAGCTCAGCCGGCGGAGCTCGGGCGCGCCGACCGGGCGCAGGCCCGTCGGGCTCCCCTCCTGCGTGAGCTGGAGGTGCGTCTGCGCGCCGACCGCCAGGACGCCCGTCTCCTTGACCACGTCGAGCAGGCGCAGGCGCGGCAGGGGCATCGTGTCGCCCTGGGCCACGGTCGACGACGCGCGGCGGAGCGTGCCGATGATCGTCAGCGGGAACGTCCCCGGCTGGCGCTGGTTGACGAAGTCGACCACGAGCACGTCGCCGAGCCCCTGCGCGCGCTCCTCGGCGGTGGCCGGGACGATGCGGTGGTCCTTGACCGTCTCGTCGAAGCTCTCGGACGCGTTGAGGACGAAGCCCTGCGGCAGGCGGGCGCGGACGCCGAAGATCCCGCGCTTGCGCACCGTGTAGTGGACGATCGTCGCCAGCGCGACCTCGTCGTCCTTGACCATCGTGAGGCCGAACAGGCGGCCCTCGACCTCAGGCTCGACGCGCCCGACCTTCACCTGCAGGGCGTAGGGCTGGCGCAGGTAGCGGAAGCCGAGCGGCGGGCGCGCGTCGCGCGGCTGGACGCCCAGGTCGCGGGCGATCGCCTGCGGGATCGAGGTCGCGTCGACCTGCGACACGCCCTGGAGCGCGGCCGGCTCGAGCGTCAGGAACTCGGAGCCGCGCACGCCGACGATGCCGCTCTCGCGCTCGGTGCCCAGCGTGACGACGCGCGGCAGCTCGAGCTCCTTCGTCCCCTCGGGCAGGATGCGCTCCAGGCGCAGCTCGAGGGCGTAGGCGTCCTTGACCTTGTCGTGCAGGCGCACGGTGATCGTCTGCGCGTCGCCCGCCTGCTCGGGCACGGGGATCGCGCTCATGTTCTCGCCGCGCACGTTCAGGAGGGTGTAGCCCTTCGGGAACTGGACGCGGAACTCGCCGCAGGGCGCCTGGAGGATCCGGTAGGCGATCCGGGCGGTGGCCTGGAGGACGCCCTCGTCGAGGCGCACCGACGTCTCGGTCTCGGCGAACAGGAGCGGGTCGCGCTCCTCGCCCTCGACCTGCTTCGGCCGCGGGTTCCAGGTCACGTTGGCCCGCGCCGCGGCGCCGAAGTAGGCGCGGACCTTCGTCTGGTCGGCGCGCTCGTCCGACAGCTCCTCGGTGGCCAGGGCGTTGTCGACGCGCACGCGCAGCCCCGACTGGGGCAGGGCCACCTCGAAGTTGCACAGGGCCGCGCCCGGCAGCGACAGCCCGAAGGTCGACTCGCCCGGCTTGCTCGAGATCGGCACGGCGAAGCGCGCCGTCGTCTGCACGCGCCCGGCGCCGCGGAGGATGATCCCGTAGCCGGTGGTCGGCAGGGCGTCGGGCCCGCGGCGCGCGCCGCCCGCCTGGGCGGCGAGCGCGGCCATCGGCCCGACGACCGCGCGCCCCTGGGTGGTGCGCACGTCCTCGAGCGACGCCTCGGCCAGGCCGATCGGGACGATCACCCAGCGCTCGGCCTCGAGGACCTCGATGTCGAAGGTCGCCTCGAACTGCACGACGCGCTCGCCGGCCGTGCCCTTGAGCTGGGCGCCGACGAGGACGTACTCGGCGGGCGGCGCGGTCGGCGTCACGGGCGGCGGGGTCGGGCGCGCGTTGGCGCGGTCGAGCAGGCGCAGGAGCTCCTGGTAGGGGACGAAGACGCCGCCCTGCTCCCGGTCGAAGATCTTGTCGAAGTCGTCGATCGGCACGTACACCGTGCGGTCGGGCCGGTCGGTCGGGCCGGGCTGCGCCGGCGGGCGCGGCGGTGTCGGCCGGTTCTGCGCCAGGGCCGGGGCAGACGCGGTCAGGAGGGCGAGGAGGGCGGGGAGCGCGAAGCGGCGCGGTTGCATGGGTCCTCTCCAGCGACGAGGGACGCCCCCGGGCGACGGGGGGTGCGAGCGAGCGTGCGACGGACGCCTTGGACGCGGGCGGCCTCGCGCCGGTTCCCGGCGAGTCCCGCCCGGCCGGAGGTTGTAGCCCGCCGGGGGGCGGACTGCCACGGCCGCGCGGTCGCCCTCGCGCTTGTGGCGCGGCGGCTTACGTGCTCGGGGCGCGTGACAGGTGGGCGGCGGTGGCCCGTAGAGGGCCCCGTGCCGCGGGCCGGTCGGCCCACGGCGATCACGACACGACGGACGAACAGGAGGGGCCCGTGGCCCACGACGCGCGCGTGGCCTGCACGGTGTGCGGGCAGCGAAACCATCCCGACACCCTGGTCTGCCCCGCCTGCGGGGCGCGCCGGGCCGGCTTCGAGGACCCGCGGCAGCGGGCGTTCGAGGTCTTCTGGCCGCTGACGCTGGGGGCCGGGTGAGAACGACGACGGCCCGCCGGTGTCCGGCGGGCCGTCGTCTTTACTCGAGTCGGAGGATCGACCACGGAGGACGCGGAGGACACGGAGAAGAGCGAGGAGTTCGGATCCTCCGCCCTCCGGGTCCTCCGTGTCCTCCGTGGTGGACCTCAGGACCTCAACGCTGGTTGGCCGGCCGCCGCCCCAGCTTCACCTCGACCTCGACCGTCCCCTCGCCGCGCGCGATCGTCAGCTTGATCGCCGCGCCGGGCTCCAGCCGCGAGAGCACGTTGACGAGCGTGTTGACGTCGGCGAGGTCGTGGCTGGCGCGCCCGGCGACGATCCGCTTGATGACGTCGCCGGTGGCCAGGCCGGCCTGCTCGGCCGGCGAGTCCTTGACGACCTCCTCGACCTCGACGCCGCCGCCCTGGTGCGTCGACATGCGCACGCCCAGGTAGGCGCCGCGGCCGACGACGGTCCCGCCCTCGTCGGCCGAGCGCGGCTCGAGGGCCACCTCGACCTTGACCGTGTCGTCGCCGCGCCGGGCGACGATCGCCACCGTCTGGCCGGCGGGGTAGGTGCCGATGATCCCCTGGAAGCGCTGGGGGTTGTTCACGGCGCGCCCGTCGACCTCGACGATGACGTCGCCCGCGCGCAGGCCCTTCTCGGCGGCGGCGCTGCCGGCGGTCACCCGCTCGACCAGCGCCCCGTCGCCGCCGCGCGGCGTGTCGCGCAGGACGATGCCCGGGACGAGCCCGTGGTGGACGATGCCCTTCTCGCGGAAGTGGGGGATGAAGTCGCGGATCTGGTTGGTCGGGATCGCGTAGCCCACGCCCGTGTTGGCGCGCGTGCCGAAGCGCACGGCGATCCGCCCGTTGATGCCGATCACGCGCCCCTCGAGGTCGAGGAGCGGCCCGCCCGAGTTGCCCGGGTTGATCGCCGTGTCGGTCTGGATCGCGTCGCTGTAGCCGCCCTGGTAGCGGTGCACCGCGCTGACCACGCCGAGCGTCACGTGCGGCGTGCCGTCCTTCGAGAACCCGAAGGGGTTCCCCAGCGCGATCACCGCGTCGCCCGCCTGCACCTGGTCCGAGTCGGCCATCGGCACGAACGGGTAGGGGCCCTTGCCCTCGAGGCGCAGGAGCGCGATGTCGCCGCGGGGGTCCTTGCCGATCATGCGGGCGGTCTCGATCACACCGCCGGGCCGCATGACGGTCCACGTCTGGCCGACGTTGCGCGAGCCGGCGACGTGGTCGTTGGTGAGGATGTCGCCCTCGGGGCTGACGATCACGCCCGACCCGCCGCCGATGACGACGAACGCCTGGCTCACGCGCTCGATCAGCGCCACGAGGTCGCGCTCGACGGCGCGCGCGTGCGCGAGCGCCGCGTCGTCGGCCCGGGCGGCCGGGGCGCCGAGGGCGAGGACCGCGAGCAGGACGAGGGACGCCTTCCCCATGGCCTTCATCACTCCTCCTCCGCGCGCGCGCCGAGCTTGACCTTGAAGTCGAGCTCCTCGTCGCCGCGCTTGACCGTGATCACGATCTCGCTCCCGACGCTGAGCTTCTCGATCTCCTCGCGCAGGTGGAGGAAGTCGCGCAGCTCGACGTTGTTGAAGATCTTGATGACGTCGCCCGCCCGCAGGCCGGCGGCCTTGGCGGCCGTGCCGTCGAGGACGCCGCCGACAAGGCAGCCGCCGCCCTCGATGACCTCCTGCGTCCCCTGGATGCCCAGGAACGGCGTCTTGCGCCGCGGGACGACGTCGCCCTTCGCCAGGCCCGGCACCTGCACCTGCACGGCGAGGGCGGGCGCCCCGAAGCCCACGCCGGAGCTCTGCCCCTGGCGCGAGCGGTCGGTGTGGCGCACCGAGACGCCGACGAGGCGCCCCTCGATGTCGACCAGCGCGCCGCCCGCGTTCTGGTAGTTGGTGCGCGCCGAGTGGGCGAAGGCGTCGCCGCGGTGGCGCCCGAGGCCCGAGACCATGCCGAGCGTGACCATGGGCCCGTTCTGGGGCGTGCGCCCGACGAGGAGCAGGAAGCGCCCCACGGCCGGGTTCTCGGGCGCCAGGGGCAGGGGCGCCGGAAGGCCGGCGCCCTCGACCCCGACGAGGGCCACGTCGAGGTTCTCGTCGCGCCCGAGGCGCTTCGCCGGCAGGCGCGCGCCGTCGGGCGTGATCACGGTGAGGGCGCCGTCGCCCTCGAGGTTCCACTGCGACGTGGCCACGAGGCCGGGGCCGATCACCACGCCGGTGACCGGCGCGTCGGGCCGCGTGAAGTAGCGCGGGTCGTAGTTCGGGCCGAGGCCCAGGCCCGCGACCTCGCGCGCCGTGAGCCGGCGCGGCGCGCGCGCCGGCCGCTCGACCTCGATGAGGACGACCGACGGCGCGACGCGCTCCACGATCGCCGCCGCGACGCCGTCGAGGGCGTCGAGCGGGCCGACCGCGGGGGTGGTCGAGGCCTCCTGCTGCGCCGGGGCCGCCGGCGCGAGGAGGGCGATGGCGGCCAGGGCCGCCGCGAGGGTGCGGGTCACGTGGTCCTCCCGGGTCTCTCGGCTACTCCGGCCGCGCGGCCAGGGTCACGCGGACGTCGTTGCGCCAGCCGTCGCGCTCGATCTTCAGCACGACCGCGTCGCCGGCGAACTTGCCGTCCATCGCCTTCACGAACTGCTCGATCGTCTTCACCTCGCGGCCGTCGACCGACAGGACGACGTCGCCGGGGCGCACGCCGAAGCGCTCGGCGGGGCTGCCCGCCTGCACGTCCTCGACCTTGAGCGGGCCCTTGCCGTCGGCGTCGACGAGCGCCACGCCGATGTAAGGCGGCCGACGCGCCTCGGGCGAGGGCGTCGGCTCGGGCTGCGACGGGCGGGCGCGGGGCGCGGGCGCCGTCACGTCGGCGGTGCGGCGCGCGAGCGTCGCCTCGACCGTGATGTCGCGGCCGAGCGCCCCGCCGCGGCGGATGCCGAGCTTCACCTTGTGGCCGGGCGGCAGCGACGAGAGCGCGGCGACGAACGCGCTCGGGTCGCGCACCTCGCGGCCGTCGACCGTCTTGACGACGTCGCCGCTCTGCAGGCCGGCCTGCGCCGCCGGCGAGCCGTCGCGCACGCCGTCGACGACGGCCTCGCCCTGCGGGCCCTGGCGGAGGAACACGCCCAGGAACCCGCTCTCCCCCTGCGGGCGCGGCGCCGGCGGCGCCGGCGCGCGCGCGGCGGGCTCGCGGCCGCCGAGCGTGACGTCGAGCGTCCGCTCCCAGCCGTCGCGGCTCACGCGGAGCGACAGCTTCTGGCCCGGGTTGGCGCGGGTGAGGATGCCGATCAGCGCCTTCGAGTTCGGCGTGGCCGCCCCGTCGACGCCCACGATCCGGTCGCCCTTGCGCAGCCCGGCCTGGGCCGCGGGCGAGTCGGGCGCCACCTCCTCGACGAGCGCGCCGTCGCGGCCGCGCTCCTCCTCGACGAGGTAGACGCCCAGGAAGCCGCCGGGCGCGGCGAGCGCCGGCGCGGCGAGGGCGAGCGCCAGCGCGGCGGCGCCGGCGAGCGTGCGGGTGAGCCCGTGGAAGGTCCTCATGCGATCTCCGTCCTGGATACGTGGAAGTCGTTGGCTAGGGCCGCGCCGCCAGGCGCACCTCGATGCGCTTGGTCCAGCCCTCGCGCTCGACCACGAGGTCGAGCCGCGCGCCCGGGCGCAGCGGCCGGAACACGGCCTCGAAGTCGTCGAGGCTCGACAGCTTGCGGCCGCCCGCCTCGAGGATGACGTCGCCCCGCTCCAGGCCCGCCTGCGCGACCGGCCCGCGCGGGTCGACGTCGTCGACGACGATGCGCCCGCCTCTCGCGACGAGCGCCGCGCCGAGCCAGGCCCCCTGGGCCGGGCGCGCCGGCGGCTGGGGCCGGGCCGGCGGCTGCGCCGGCGTCTGGCCCGGCGCCGGCGCCGCGGCCAGCGTCGCCGTGAGGGGCCGGCGCGCGCCGGCGCGCACGACCTCGATGCGCACGCGGTCGCCGGCGGCCCTGTCGCGGAGGAGGGCGCCGAGCGCCTCGGCGCCGGTGACCGGCTTGCCGTCGACGCCGACGATCACGTCGCCCGGCGCCAGCCCCGCGGCCTCGGCCGGCGAGCCGGGGGCGAGGCGCTCGACCTCGGCCGTCGCCGCGGCGCCGGCGGACTTCAGGTAGACGCCGAGGAAGCCGGGGGTCTTCGCCGGGGCGGGCGCCTGCCCCACCGCGTCGAGGGTGGCGACGAGGTCGAGCTCCTTGCCGTCGCGCGCCACCTTGAGGGGGACGCGGTCGCCGGGCTTGCGCGTGTCGAGGACGCGGCGCAGGTCGATGAGCGTGCCGACGCGCGCCGGCCCGATCGCCAGGAGCACGTCGCCGGGGATCACGCCCGCGCGCGCGGCGGCGCCGCCCGGCACGACCTCGACGACCTGCACGCCGCCGCCCTCGCGGTTGGTCGTGCGCACGCCGAGGGTCGCCCGCGCCGGCGGGGCCGGCGGCGTCTGGGGCTGGGCGGGCCGGGCCGTCGTCGGCTGCGGCGGCCGCCGCGCCGGCTCCTCGCGGACGACGACCGGCGTCTCGCCGCGCCCGAGCGACACGCGCAGCTCGCGCGCCGCCTCGCCGCGCCGCAGGCGCAGGGTGACGAGGCTGCCCGGCGCCAGCGGCTCGAGCTCGCGCGCCAGGTCGTCGGCGTCGAACAGCGCCGCGCCGTCGAGCGCCAGCAGGCGGTCGCCCGCCCGCACGCCCGCGGCCGCCGCCGGCGAGCCGTCGACGACGCGCGTGACCTCGACGCCGTCCGTCTGCGCCTCGCCGCCCGTGCCGCGCACGGCCAGGCCGAGGAAGGCGTGGGTGACGGGCTTCCGGGCGAGGATCGCCTCGACGCCGTGGCGCACCTGGTCGACCGGGATCGCCATGCCCAGCCACCGGTGCGTCGAGAAGGGCATGGAGCACAGCCCGACGACGCGGCCGGCGCGGTCGAGGAGCGGCGCGCCGAAGGAGCCCGGGTTGACGGCGGCGTCGGTCTCGATCGCCACGCCCTTGTAGTCGCCCTCGCGCACGCGCCCGATCGACGTCACGATCCCCCACGAGAACGCGGGCGCGCCGTCGACGGCCAGGCTGTCGAACGCGTTGGTGATCGTGAACACCGACTGCCCGGGCCGCAGGTCGGCCGACGACCCGAGGGGCAGGGCGGGGAGGCGGCCGCCGAGGCGCTCGGCGACCTGGGCCGTCTCCTCGAGCTGCAGGACCGCCGTCTGGTTGAGCGGGTCGACGCCGACGACGCGGGCCGCCCCGCGCACGCCGCCGCGCAGGCGCACGTCGACGCGGCGCCGGCCGCGCACGAAGCGGGCGTCGGTGACGATCGTCCCCTCGGGCGCGATCAGGAAGCCCGAGCCGCGCCCCTGCGCGTCCCACGGGTTCTCGGAGCCGCCGGCCGAGGGCGCCTGGATCGCGACGACCGCCTCGCTGGCCTGGTCGGCGATCGAGCGCAGCTGCTGCTGGAGGGCCTGGGCGGCCTCCTGGGCGAGGGCGGGGGCGCTGCCGGCCAGGAGGGCGCCAAGGACGAGGACGCACGACGCGATGCGCGACGACCGTGAAGACATCTACCCCCCTCTCGATGCGTCTCGCGGGCGCCAGTCCAGATCTGGTCGCCCACTTGCGGTTGACCTCGACGGCCCTTGTCTACGCCGGTGGGACCAAGGACGTTGGTCACGCCTGCGTCTCGGCTCGGGCCCGAGGGCGGGTCGACATGGTCGGTGCGAAGCGGCACCCGCGCAAGAGGTTCTGCAAGCTGCTCCTGGGCCTGGCCCTGGCCGCCCTGGTCGCCCCCTCCCCCGCGCCCCGTGTCACGGTTGCGTCTCATGACGCGCAAGTGGTCGTGGTTGCTGAAACGGGCGCCGCCTGGGACGCCCTGACGCGCGACCACGGCCTCGTCGTCCAGCGGAGCATCCCGGCCCTCGATGCCGCCCTCGTGTCGGTCCCGGGGGACGGTGTCCTGCGCCTGTCCCGCGACCCGCGGGTCCGCTCGGTCGGCCCCAACCTCTCGCTCCACGTCGCCGGCTCCCCCTGCTGCGGGGGCGAGCGGGCCGAGGTCGACGGCCACGCCTTCGACCACGCCCGCGAGCGCCTCGAGGCCGCCTTCGGCCCGGTCCGCGCGCGCACCCGCGGCCGCGACACGACGCTCGTCGCCGTCCTCGACACCGGCGCCGACGCGCGCCACCCCGACCTCGCGCAGGCCCTCGTCGCCGGGCGCAGCTTCGTCGCGGACGGCCCCTGGGACGAGGACACGCACGGGCACGGCACGGCCATGGCCTCGCTCGTCGCCGCGCGCCCGCCGGCCGGCCGCCCGGGCCTCGAGGGCGTGGCCCCCGGCGTGAAGGTCCTCCCCCTGCGCGTCGCCGACCGCGCCGGGCGCGCCACCGTGGCCGACGTCGCGGCCGGGATCGTCTACGCCGCCGACCGCGGGGCGCAGGTCGTCCTGCTCAGCCTCGGCTGCGTGCGGCCGTCGCGCGTGCTCGACGACGCCGTCCGCTACGCCACGGGGCGCGGCGCCCTCGTCGTCGCGGCGGCCGGCAACCGCAGCGTCAACGTCGACCTGCAGCCGGCCGCGCACGAGGACGCCCTCTCGGTCGCCGCCTGCGATGACCGCGGCCGCCTGGCGCTCGCGACCGCGCTCTCGCCCACGACCGACCTCCTGGCCCCCGGCGTGCGCGCGCTGGCCGCCCTGCCCAGGGGCGGCTACGCCGAGGTCACCGGCTCGAGCGCCGCGGCCGCGCGCGTGGCCGGCCTGGCGGCGCTCGTGCGCGAGCTCGCCCCGGACCTCGACCCGGCGGCCGTGCGCGCGCTCCTCGCGGGCGCGCGCGGCCCGCTCGACGCGCTCGCCGACGCCCCGGACGTGCGCCGGGTGCTCCGCGCCGGGCCGCTCGACGCCCCGGCGCTCCTCGCCGCCCTGGACGCGCGCGGGCCATGGCTCGCCCTCGACGACCCGCGCGTCCTGCCGGCGCGCGCCCGGCCGGGCGAGCGCGTCGTCGCCCTGGCGCGCGTCGAGAACCGCGGCGGCCGCCCCTCCGCCCCGACGGAGGTGGCGGTCGCCCTCGACGGCGCGCCGCTGGCGCGCGTCCCCGTGCCGGCGCTCGCGCCGGGCGCCGAGCACGTCGCGCGCGCCGCCGTCGTCGCCCCGCGCGCCGGGCTCGTCACCTTCTCCCTGGGCGCGGCGCAGGCCGCGTGCCCGCTCGAGCCGGCCGACCTCCCCGCGCGGGACCTGGCGGTCCTCGCGCTCCGCGCCGACGTCACGCCCGAGGGCGGGCTCGTCGTCACCTGCGAGGTCGAGGGGCGCGGCGCCTTCCCGGAGGCCGGGCAGGTCGCGCTCGACGTCTCGGGCCTGCGCCCGGCGCCGCAGGCCTTCGCGCCGCTCGGCCCGGGCGAGGCGGCGACGCTGGCCTGGGAGCTCGACCCGGCCGCCGTCGCGGGCCTCGGCGACCGCCTCCTCCTCGCGCACGCCTGGCTCCTGCAGGAGCGCCCCGACGACGACCCGCGGGCGGACGCCGCCTTCCTCGACCTCCTCCCGCCGACGGGCGGCGAGCGGGCCGTGCGCACGCAGTACCAGCAGAGCGGCGACCTCAACGTCGTGATCGACGCGCCCTGGCGGCTGGCGCCGGGGCGCCCCTACCTGCCGGTGATGCTCTTCCTGCCGGAGAAGGGCGACGTCGACCCGGCCACGCACGTGCGCCTCGAGCGCGTGCGGATGGGGCACCGCCTCGTGCCCAGCCCGGCGGCGACGACGACGCCGCTGTTCGAGGACGTCCACGGCCGCGTGCAGGTGGTCGCCCCGCCCGGTACGCAGGTCTGCGACGACGACGGGCTCGTCCAGATGGGGCAGGGCGGCCCGGACCTGCGCCTCTTCCGCCACGAGGACCACGACGTCCCCGGGCGCTCGACGGTCGTGCGCCTGCCGCGGGCGGCCTTCGGGGTCACGGGCGACGACGTGCGCTTCGTCACCGTCGACGTCGAGTGGTCGAGCCGCCGGCGCTTCCTGTGGTACTTCACCCTCACGTCGAGCGGGACGACCCACAAGGCGCTGCGCGTGCAGTTCGCCGCGCGCCCGCGCCCGCGCCTCCCGGGCGCCGGCCACTACTACGACGCGCACATCCACACCGGCGCGGAGTGGTACCAGGACGACTCGTTCAGCCTCCTCGCCCCGCGCAAGGCCTGGGGCGGGCCGATCCCCATGCTCAAGGAGGCCGCCCTGGCGCTGGGCCTGACCGACGCGCTCGACGCGACGGCCGGGCGCGTGATCACGACCGACCACAACACCTACTACGAGCCGGGCGACTCCCTGCGCGACCGCCCGCCCTTCGGCCCCCTGTCGGTGGCGCGGAGCGGGGGCAAGAGCGAGTTCGAGCGCATGCGCGAGCTCTTCGGGGTCACCGCGGGCGAGGAGGTGGCGTTCAGCGCGCCCCAGAACATCGTCTCCTTCCTGAACCTGCCCCTCGGCGCGCACCTCCTCTCCTACCGCGCGCAGCACGTCTCGGGGCCGTGGCACGGGGGCAGCGGGCTGGCCCGGGCCGCCGGCGACCCGAGCCCCGACGTCCGCCTGGCGGACGTGGTGCGCGCGCTCGGCAAGGAGAACCGCGGCGAGAACCGGCAGGCCGCGCTCTACGCGGCGCACCCGTACGTCGGCAGCAACCTGTGGAGCGCGGAGCACTTCGACCTGGCGTTCGAGCGCGACCCGGCGACGCGCAGCGACGCGACGGTCAACGCCGAGGGCACCGGGTTCGTCACCAAGGGCCTGCAGCTCTGGAACGGCAACTTCGGCAAGCGCCGCCTGCCCCAGGGCAACATCGCCTGGGAGCGCATGAACCCGTGGGACGACCCGACCTTCGCCCAGGGGAACCCCGACTGGGATGACCCGCTCCACCGCGGGCTCGCCGCCTGGCACGCGGACCTGGCCGGCCTCCTCGAGTACGAGCGGGCCGCGGCGCCGGGGGTGCGCTTCCCCCGCAAGGTGTTCATCAGCGCCGGCACCGACGCCCACGGCGACTTCAACCTGACCGAGGACCGGCTGGCCACGATCGTCGGCTTCCAGTCGACGTTCACCGTCGACGGCAACGCCTTCGGCGCGGTGCTGACCTACGCGCTGGGCGACGAGGCGCCCGGCGCCACGCCCGACGAGCGGGCCTTCCAGGCGCTGCTCGACGGCAACTCGGTCGTGACCGACGGCCCGCTGGTGGGCTTCTCGATCGACGCCGAGGGGCGCTTCGACGGCGAGCGCCTGCGCTGGACGGATGCGCGGTCGCGGCACCTGGACCGGGACGGGCGGATCGGCGGCGGCGGCGCCTTCGACGGGCGCGGCACGGCGCTCGTCCCGCGCGGCTCGCCGCACGTGCGCTTCGGCTACCGCTACGCGTCGAGCCCCGAGTTCGGCGGCGAGGTGCGCTCGATCGCGATCTACCGCACGAGCGCGGGCGACCCGAACCCCGCCGGCCAGCGGGCCTCGGGCGCGCGGCTCCTGCAGGCGCGGGGCGCGCTCACGCCGCTCGGCGCCGACCAGGACCACGACGAGGCGATCGACCCGGCGCAGGAGGGGCTGGTCACGGCGCCGACCGTGTTCCAGCTGGGCGCCTTCACCGGCGTCACGCCCGAGCAGACGCCGGTCGACGGCGGGCGCTGCTTCACAAACCCGGTCTGGGTGGTCCCGTTCGACGTGACGGTCGACGTCGCCCGCACCGAGGTCGACGCGCAGGGCGACGGCCTGATCCCGCCCGGCGCGCTGACCGTGCGCTTCGACTTCGACATGTCGATGAACCCGCTGCCCTACGCGGTCGAGCTCAAGGCGCTCGACGCCACGGGCGCCTCGAGCGACGTGGCCGCCGGACCGATCGACGTGCTCGCGCCGGCCGGCGCCGGCTGGAGCGACCGCGCGGGGGTGAAGGACGCGCGCTACGAGGTGACCAACACGCGGCCGATCCCGCTGAACCTCGACCGCTGGCCGGCCGGCAGCGGCAACGTGACGTTCGTCGCCTACTTCCACGACGCCCCGCAGGACCCCTTCGGCAACGAGCTCAACCGGGTGGCGACCACGTTCGAGGTCGCGGGCGTCGGCGCGGGCGGCGGCACCGGCCCCGCGATCGCGCGCGCGGGCGCGACGGCGGCGGCGCGCCGGTCGGGCGGCGGCTCGGGCGGCGGCTGCGCGCTCGCCCCGGCCGGCGGCGGCTCGCCCGGCGCGGCCCTGGCGCTCCTGGCGCTCCTCGGCCTCGTGGCGCTGCGCCGTCGGGGTTGACCCCGGGACGGCCCGTGGATCTCCTGCGCTCGCTTGCTCCTGCGCTCGACGTGTCGTAGCGTTCCCGCCGTGCCCTGGACGTGCTGCGGCGCGGAGCTCCTCGACGACGTGCAGGACTGCCCTGCCTGCACCCGCCCCAAGCGGAGCTGGACGATCCGCCTCGGCGCGACGCGCCGGCTCGTCCTCCCCGTCGGCAAGCCGCTCGAGCTCGAGCTCGAGGAGGAGGTCGACGAGCCGCCCGCCCTCGAGCTCGACCTCGACACCGACGAGCCGCCCGCCCTCGAGCTCGACCTCGACGCCGACGAGCCGCCCGCCCTCGAGCTCGACCTCGGCGCCGACGAGCCACCCGCGCTCGAGCTCGACCTCGGCGCCGACGAGCCACCCGCGCTCGAGCTCGACCTCGGCGCCGACGAGCCGCCGGGCCTCGAGCTGGACCTGACCCACGACGAGCCGCCCGCGCTCGAGCTCGAGCTCACGACCGACGAGCCGGTGCTCCTCGAGTGCGACGTCGACGTCGCCGCGCCCGCGGCGGTCGAGCTCGACGTCCGGGCGAGCGGCGCGGCCTGAAGACGACGAAGCGCATCCAGGGGGACACCGCGTGATCAGGAACGTCTACGAGGAGAGCAAGGCCACGATCGTGGCCAAGGTGAAGCGCGGCAAGCTCAAGAAGGCCACGGTCAAGTTCACCTTCACGCAGGAGGGCGGCGCCGCGCAGCTCGAGGCGCAGGAGGTGACGACGAAGGGCACCGAGGCCGTGCTCGAGGTGACGCTGCCGAAGGTGAAGGACGACGAGGACTCCTACTCCCTCTCGTGCAGCGTCGAGGCCGACGGCCAGACGTTCAAGCACCCGATCGAGTACGTCGTCTGGCCGAAGTCGGTCGAGCTCGTGTGCAAGGACGGCGAGGGGAACCCGGCCGCGAAGGCCACGCTGAACGCCGTCCAGAAGGGCGGCGTGCTCACCGCGCTCGTGGTCGCCGACAAGGACGGCAAGATCGTCCACGCGCCGATGCACGCCGGGACCCTCACCTTCACCCCTGCGGCGCCGTTCGAGCTGAAGTCGTGGGTGAAGGAGAAGGGCACGAAGCGCGAGGCGACCGTCGCGCGCCAGCCCTGGACGGCGAAGATCCTCAAGCCCGTCAAGCCGGCGACGGGGAGCAAGGCGCTCTCCGAGAGCGGCAAGCTCGTGCAGTTCGTCAACCTGGAGCCGGGCACGACCGCGCCGCCCAACAGCGGGGCGGTCCTCGAGGTGGAGGTCGGCCCGGAGGACGCGTCGCTCGGGCGCGCCGGCGACGAGCTGTTCGTGAAGTGCACGTTCAGCAAGAAGAGCAAGCGCACCACCCCCAAGCCGCAGCTCGTGGCCGAGGGCGTCGAGGGCTGGAAGGAGGCCGACGAGGGGAAGACCTTCACCGGCAAGGTGAAGCTCGCCGAGGGCGGCCGGGCGAAGTTCAAGGTGTGCCTGGGCAACGCCGGCGGCGAGACCTGGAAGCTCCAGGTCGGGCAGAAGGAGGCCTGCGACGAGGACACCCTCGAGGTCGAGACCTGGCGGCGGCTCTACGTGCAGGTGCAGCGCGCCTCGCAGCTCACGACGTTCGACATGGAGAAGTTCTTCTCCTGCATGAAGGAGGTGTTCAT
This sequence comes from Planctomycetota bacterium, assembly GCA_023954375.1. Lineage (GTDB taxonomy): Bacteria > Planctomycetota > J058 > J058 > J058 > JAMLIC01. The sequence goes on along the minus strand of JAMLIC010000014.1, from coordinate 119,311 downwards.
CCTCCCGGCCCGGCTCGCCGAGCGCGCGCTCGACAAGGCGAGCTCCCCGGGCAAGGGCCTCCCGGTGTGGATCGACGGGGCCCACTGCGGCAAGACGTCCGGCAAGGGCTACCTCCTCGCCGGCGACACCAGCAAGAACGCGGCGAAGTACGAGAAGCTCCTCGACGTGAAGCAGAAGATCGTGGACGACGACAAGGTGAGCGACGACGAGCGCGCCCCGTCGAACCTCTCGGCCAGCGTCGTCTACTGCGACGAGCAGGTCGACTTCTCGGTCAAGGGCGCCCAGTTCGAGGACGCCCACAAGGCCGCCGGCGTGACCCTCACGAAGAACGGCAGCAAGGAGGTGACCAAGATCGAGCTGAAGGGGAAGAAGCTCGGCGTCTTCTTCTACGCGCGCGGCTCCGACGGCAAGTCGCCCGTCCAGCGGCTCGTCTGGGGCGTGGGCGACGCGATGGGCGAGGTCCCCGCCGACAAGGTGACGGTGACCTACAGCGAGAACGACGGCCCCGTCGTGGCCGTCGACACCTCCGCCGACGCCGACTTCAAGGCGGCGACGAAGAACCACCAGGACGGGGAGGCCTTCCTCCTCGGCCTCCTCTACGAGGAGGCCAGCATCTTCAACGGTGAGGCGTTCGGGGACCGCGGCCGGCACCTCCTGGTGTCCGGACGGTTCGGGTCGCGCGCCGCCGGCGAGGTGTGCGGGACCATGGCGCACGAGCTCGGCCACGCGTTGAACATGTCGCTCAGCGACGGCTACGACGCCGTCGAGGTCGGCCAGGCGCGGAAGGACCACGGGTTCCACTACCAGCGCTCGGGCAACCACTGCGCCTTCGGCATGAGCAAGACCGACTACGCGAAGGCGGCCAAGAAGGCCAACTTCGACTGGGCCAGCCTCGACGGCAAGGACCTGACGAACTCGTGCAAGTGCGTGATGTACGGCTACGGCGGGTCGAAGCGGAGCAACTCGTACTGCGAGAAGTGCGCGCCCTTCCTGCTGGCCCACGACGTCAAGGAATTCAAGAAGTAGGCGGACGGGAGCCCACCCATGACCGACTCGACCCTGACCCTGCCGCTCACCGACGCGGAGTACTGGACCGCGCCCGACAAGGACCAGGCGGCGCTCGTGTTCGACGTCCTGCGCCGGGGGGCGCTCGGGTTCAACGTCGGCGCGCCGAGCGAGGTGCCGCTCGAGCAGCGCGCCACGCTGCCCGTCGTCGGCTACTACAAGGGCACGCTGGCCGAGAAGCAGGAGGGGCGCCTGCACCGGACGAGCGTGCTCGTGGGCGTGCGCCTCGAGAGCGGCGAGACGTTCGCCGGCCCGGCCTTCGAGCCGCGCGACCGGCCTCCGGCGGCGTCGGAGGGGCCGCCGCCGAAGGGGAAGGCCGCCGAGTGGTTCGCCACGGACGCCCGGGCGCAGCTCGGCCTCCCGTGGCGCGACGGGAGCTTCCGGCTCCACCTCGTCTCCTTCGACCAGGTCTCGTCGCCGCTCGAGGTCAAGCTCGTCTCCGACGCCGGGCGCGACCCGGCCGTGCTCGAGTGGTCCGAGGCGCGCCGGCGCCCCGCCTACCCGCGGCCGGTGTGGCCGCCGGCGGGGCCCGACGGCGCGCTGCCCGCCTACGCGCGCACCCCGCACCATCCCCCGGCCCCCGGGGAGCCCGGCGTGGCCCTCCTGCACGAGCGCGTCGTCGTGCTCGCGCCCGGCCGGCCGTGCCTGCTCTACGGCAGCTTCACGGTGACCCTCCAGGACCGGCAGCTCGTCCGCCCGCGGCCGCAGGTGCAGCCGCCGCCCGGGACGAGCGAGGAGGACGCCGTCCGCGCCACCGGCTGGTGCGACGTGGGCGACCCGGCGGCGACGGCGGTCGTGCCGATCACGCTGCTCCTCGTGCCGGCCACGAGCAACCTGCCCGTCGCGGCGACGATCCACGCCCCGGTGCACGGCCCGGCCGCGGCCGGCGCGCCGGCGCAGGGCTGCTTCGCCCTGGACCTGCTGCAGCTCGTGCCCGGCCTCGACCCCGGCCGCTTCTGCCTCTACGCGGTCGCGGGCGGCGCGCTCTCGGGCCCCTCGCCCGTGACGCTCCTCTCGCCCGACGCGGCGCGCGACCTCCTACGCTGAGCCGCGCCGCGCCCGGCGCCGGCGCACCCACGCCAGCACCATCCCGGCGGCCACGGGGCCGAGGGTGATGACGGCGAAGGCGCCGGCGATGATGACGATCTCGTAGGGGCCGAGCGAGAAGAGCACGGCGGCAGCATACCGCCGGGCCGCCGGCCTGGTCGAACGGGGCGGCAGCGAGTACCCTCGTCGGCTTCCCCGGGAGGTCTGCCCTTGAGGCGAGTCACGGGCATCGTCGGCGCCACGGGCGCGGTCGGCCACGAGTTCCTGCAGGTCCTGGCGGAGCGGCGCTTCCCGGTCGGGGAGCTGCGCCTGTTCGCGTCGCCGCGCTCCGCCGGGCAGCGGGTGACCTTCGAGGGCCAGGAGCACACCGTCGAGCCGCTCGACGAGCGGCGGCTCGGCGAGTGCCAGGTGGCCTTCTTCTCCGCCGGGGCGTCCGTGTCGAAGGAGTGGGCGCCGCGCGCGGCGGCCCGCGGCGCGGTCGTCGTCGACAACTCGAGCGCGTTCCGCCTCGACCCCGAGGTGCCGCTGGTCGTGCCCGAGGTGAACCCGGACGCGATCCCGACCCGGCCCGGCGTGATCGTCGCCAACCCGAACTGCACGACGATCCTCCTCGCGGTGGTCCTCGAGCCGATCCGCAGGCTCGCCGGGCTCGAGCGCGTCGTCGTGGCCACCTACCAGGCGGCCTCGGGCGCCGGGGCGCAGGCCATGCAGGAGCTCGAGGACCAGACGCGCGCCCTGCTCGCGGGCCAGCCCGAGCCGGCGCCGAGGAAGCTCCCGCAGCCGATCGCCTTCAACCTCTTCCCGCAGGTGGACGTGTTCCTGCCGGACGCCGGCGACTTCACCAAGGAGGAGATGAAGGTCGTGTGGGAGACCCGCAAGATCATGGGCCTCCCCGACCTCAAGCTCGTGAGCACCTGCGTGCGGGTGCCGGTGCGCCGCGCCCACTCGGAGGCGGTGTTCCTCGAGCTCGCGCGCGACGTCACGGTCGACGCGGTGCGCGCGGCGCTGGCGGCCGCGCCGGGGGTCGAGGTCGTCGACGACCCGGCGACCGCGCGCTACCCGACGCCGCGCCAGGCCGACGGGCGCGACCCGGTCCTCGTCGGGCGGCTGCGCCGCGACCCCACGGTCGAGCGCGGCCTGTGCCTGTTCCTCGCCGGCGACCAGCTGCGCAAGGGCGCGGCGCTCAACGCCGTGCAGATCGCCGAGCACGTCGTGGGGCGGGGCTGACCGCGCGCCGTGGAGGGGGAGGCGCGGAGCGAGCAGGGCGGCGGGGCCGGCGAGGCGCCGGGCATGGGCGGGGCCGCGCCGACGCCCTCGACGCCCCCGCCGGTCACGGGCGAGCCGCCGCCGCCGGAGGCCCTGGACCCCGGGCCGCCCGGCTGGGTGGCCGACGGCGAGCCGGCGCGCGACTGCCCCGGCTGCGCCGCGCGGGTGCCCGCGCGCGCGCGCACCTGCCCCGCCTGCGGGCTGACGCTGCGCGACCCCATGCGCGAGAGCCGGGTCAGCCAGCGGCTGCGGGCGCTCGGCGGCGCGCGCCGCGACCGCTCCGACGAGTCCGACACGCTCGTCGGGCTCCCGCCCCTGAAGGACGACGAGCCGCTGCCCGAGGTGGCGCCGCGCCAGCCCGCCGGGCCCCGCCTGCCCCCCGTCCACCCGCGCCGCTTGACCTGGCTCCTGCTCGTCGGGCTCGCGCTCGCGTGCTGGGCCAGCGGCATCGGGTTCGACGCCCAGCTCTCGCCCGGGCGCGCCGTCGAGGTCGGCGGGCTCGTGGCGCGCGGCTGGTCGGAGCCGTGGCGCCTCGTCGTCGCGACGTTCGTCCACGCGGCCCTGCCGGTCGCCGCCGTCGGCGCCTACGCCGTGTTCCTGTTCGGCGGCGAGCTCGAGCGGCGCGTCGGGGCCGGGGCCGTCCTGTTCCTCCTCGTCGTGGTCGGCGCGGGGCTCAACGCCGCGCGCGTCCTCGTCGAGGACGCCCGCTCGCTCTGGCTCCTCGCCGGCGTCTGGCCCGCCGGCCTGGCGCTGGGCGGCGCGGCCCTGGCGCTCGCCGTCCTGGCGCCCGCCCCCGGCGCGCGGCGGCCTCCGGGCCTCCTCGCCTCCATGGCCATCCAGGCGGCGTTCGTCGCCGTCATGGCGCACTCGTCGCAGATGCTCACGGTCGGGCTCCAGGCGGTGATGTTCCTGGCGCTGGGCGCCGGGCTCGTCGCCGGCCTCCTCCTGAGCCTCGCCGGCGGGGCGGGGCAGGGGAGCGGGTGCCTCCTCGGGGGCGTCGCCGTGGCCGCGCTCGTCGCTGCCGAGGCGGAGCGCGCGCGCGGCCCGCGGTCGCCCGGGCCGCCGCCCTGGGCGCCGCCCCCGACGGCCGGGCCCGACTTGGGCGACCTGCGCGAGGTCGTCGTGGACGACCTCCGGGTCCGGCTGGAGCTGCCGACCGGCTGGCGCGAGGGCAACCCGGCCACGAGCGAGGTCAAGTGCGCCGCCTGCGAGCAGGAGGTGCGGGTCCCGGCCGCGCACGGCAAGGCGGGCGACGAGGTGCCGTGCCCCTCGTGCGGGCAGGGGCGCGTGCGCCCGCGGCCGCGCGCCTGGGTCGACTGGGTCGAGGGGGGCTTCTTCGGCGGCTGGCGCACGGTGCGCCTCTACTCGGCGGCGCGCGGCCCGTTCGACGCGGCCGACACGCTCGCCGAGCGCATCGGCGCGCAGATGGTCACGGGCGAGGGCTGGCTGAAGGACGTCGTCCCGCTGGCGGACCGCCCCCTGAGCGAGGGGGCGGAGGGCGGCGCGGCCTGGCTCCAGGCGGCCGGCTGGCGCTCGGCGTGGGCCCTGGTCCTGCGCGGCCGGAGCGGGCGCGACGCGCTCGTGTGCCGCATGTACTTCCTCGTGGGCGAGCGGCGCACCGTCCAGCTCGTCACGATCGAGCCCGACGACGGCGCCGGGCAGGGGGCGCTGTTCGACGCGATCGCGCGCAGCGTGCGCGAGCTCAAGGACTGAGGCGGGTCCCGCCGACAAGCGAGGAGGAGGCGTCCGTCCCATGAAGACCGCCCGCGCCTGGCTCGTCGCCCTCGTCCTGCTCGCGCCCGCCGCGCGGGCCCGGGCCGACGACCTGGCCGCCGTCGCCGCGGCGCTGGCGAGGGCGCAGGGCACGACGTTCGGCGCCCTCGTCGTCGACGAGCGGACCGGCGAGGCGCTCCTCGCCCACGGCGCCGAGGCGCCGCTGGTCCCGGCGTCGAACATGAAGGTGCTCACCACGGCCGCGGCGCTCGCGCGGCTGGGCCCCGACTTCGCCCACGAGACGCGCGTCATGTGCGCCGCGGCGCCCGTGGGCGGCGTGGTCCAGGGCGACGTCGTGGTCGTCGGCGACGGCGACCCGACGCTCTCGCGCCGCTTCGACCCCGACCCGCTGCTCGCCGACTGGGCCGAGGCGCTCTGGCGGGCGGGGGTGCGCCGGGTCACGGGCGACGTCGTCGCCGACGACCGCGCCTTCGATGACGTGCGCCTCCATCCCGACTGGCACCCCTCCGACGCCGAGCGCTGGTACGGCGCCGAGGTGAGCGCGCTGACGCTCAACGACGGCTGCGTCGACGTGACCGTGGGCGCGGCGAAGGGCCGGCCGACGGCGACGCTCGCGCCGGACACGGGCTACGTCACCGTCGAGGTCGCGGCCGCGCTCACCGACGACCGCAAGCAGCACGTCTTCTCGCTCCTGCGGGCGGGCCCCGAGCGGCGCGTCATCCGGCTGACCGGGCGCGTGTGGTCGCGCGCCGGCGGCCAGACGAGCTCGGTGCCGGTCGTCGACCCCGCGCTGTTCCTGGCCACGGTCCTGCGGGAGCGCCTGGTCGCGCGCGGGATCGAGGTGGGTGGCGCGGCGCGGCGGGCGCGGGCCGAGGACCCCGCGCCGGGCTTCACGCTGCACCGGCGGCTCGCGCCGCTGGCGCGGACGCTGGCCGTGACCAACCAGCGCTCGCAGAACCTCTACGCCGAGTGCCTGGCCAAGACGCTCGGCCGGCGCGCCGGCGGGGGCGGCACCTGGGAGGAGGGCGCCAGGGTGATCGCCGCCTTCGCGCGCGACAGCGGCGCGTCGGCGGACCAGGTGACCGTCCGCGACGGGTCGGGGCTCTCGCGCGAGAACCGCCTCTCGGCGGCGGCGCTCGTGGCCGTCCTGCGCGCCGCGAGCGCGGCGCCGACGGGGGAGGCGTTCCGCGCCAGCCTCGCCGCCCCGGGCGAGCCGGGCACGCTCGAGCGCCGCCTGGGCGACCTCCCCCGGGGGGCGGCGCTGCGGGCGAAGACCGGCACCCTGCGCGGCGTGGCCTCGCTCTGCGGCTACGTGGAGGTGGGGGAGCGGCGGGCCGCGTTCGCCGTCATCGGCAACGGCGGCTCGGGCGGCCGCGAGCAGGCGGACGCCCTGGTGCGCGCCGTCGCCCGCCGCCTGGCGCGGTAGGAAGTCCCCGTCAGGCGTGAGGATGCGCCGCCGATCGCCTATCATGTGCCCCGCTCCGCCAGGCGGATGCGTGAGGGGATGAACGAGAAACCACCCGTGCTCGTCGTCGAGGACGACGAGGCCCTGCGCGAGTTCCTCGTCCGGGCGCTGAAGGTGGACGGCTACGCCGTCCAGGCGGCGCCGGACGCGGCCTCCGCCCTCGGCATCGCCGAGGGCCAGGAGCCTGCCGTCCTCGTCGCCGAGGTCTTCCTCAAGGGGATGAACGGCGTCGAGCTGGTCAAGCAGCTCCGACAGCGGCAGGTCTCCACCCAGGTGGTCCTGATCGCCCGCGACATCCCCACCTACACGGTCGTCGCGGCGATGAAGCAGGGCGCGTTCGACTTCGTGGAGAAGCCGATCGACCCCGACTACTTCCTGCTCGTCGTGCGGCGGGCGGTCGAGCACTGGCGGCTGACGCACGAGAACCAGGCGCTGCGCCGCCTCTCCGGCCTGGCCGCGCAGGACCGCGACGGCATGGTGGCCGAGAGCCCGTCGATGCAGGAGGTGTGCAAGACGATCGAGCTCGTCGCGCCGAGCGACCTGACGGTGCTCGTGACCGGCGAGAGCGGCGTCGGCAAGGAGCTGGTCGCCAACCGCCTCCACGGGCTGTCGCGGCGCCGGGGCAAGCCGTTCGTGGCCGTCAACTGCGGGGCGATCCAGGAGACGCTCCTCGAGAGCGAGCTCTTCGGCCACGTGAAGGGCGCCTTCACCGGGGCGCACCAGGACCACCAGGGCCTGTTCGAGGTCGCCGACGGCGGGACGCTGTTCCTGGACGAGATCGGCGAGATGAACCTCGACCTGCAGGTGAAGCTCCTGCGGGTGCTCGAGACGAGCGAGTTCCGCCGCGTCGGCGGGACGAAGCTGGTGAAGGTCGACGTGCGCGTGGTCGCGGCCACGAACAAGCGCCTGGCCGAGCAGGTGCAGGCCGGCCGCTTCCGCGAGGACCTGTTCTACCGGCTGAACGTGATCCACATCGAGGTGCCGCCGCTGCGCGAGCGCGCCGACGACATCCCGGCGCTCGTGCGCGCCTTCCTCGAGGTCCACCACCGCAAGGGGCTGCCGCGGCGCGAGGTCTCGCCCGAGGCGCTGGCGGCGCTGACCGCCTACCCCTGGCCGGGCAACGTGCGCGAGCTGCGCAACATCATCGAGCGCTCGCTCATCCTCTGCAGGGGCGAGACGATCCTGCCCGACGACCTGCCGGCCGCCCTCGTGCGCGGCGCGCAGGCCGAGCCCTCGAGCCGCCGCGGCGAGCCGACCTACGACCTCGCCACGCCGCTGGCCGAGGTCGAGCGCCGGCACATCCTGCGCGTCCTGGGCGCCAACGGCGGCAACAAGGTCCGCACCGCCCGCGTGCTCGGGATCAACGTGAAGACGCTCTACAACAAGCTGAAGGCCTACGAGAGCGCGGCGGGGCGGGTCGAGGGGGCGTGACGGCGCTCGTGGGCTCGACGGCCCGGCGGAGGCTGGGGCCGCAAGCGCAGGGTCACCACGGCATCGCCACCACTGCGATCGTCACGGCCACGCAGAACACCATGAGCGCCACGATGCACTGGCCGCGCGGCGCGGGTGTCGAGCTGCCTGGCGACCCGGACTCGGCTCTCGATGCGATCCGATCCAGCTGATCGGCGCGTTCGAGGAACGTCGATCGCTTCTCGCGCTCGTCGTCAGGCCCTGCAAATGCCTTCTTCCACCAGCGAGCCCAGTGCTCCGCGTGCTGGTCCTTGTGGCTGTCTGCCTGGGCGTCGAGCGTCAGGTCGCTGGACTCTCGGGGCGGAAAGCGGTGTGCGTCGCCCTGGGCTCGGAAGTAGTATCGGAAGAGCTTGATGCCGAAGCTGTCGATCGTCGTCAGCCACTCCTCAATCTTCGTGGCTGGACCGTTCGTCGGGTTGGGCCATACGTTCCGGTCGCGCGCGTCCGCGAACGCGCGGAAGCCGTCGAGGGCTTCCCGCATCTCGTCAGGGGACACCCCCGCGGCGGCAGCCAGGTTGGCGATCAGGCCGGGCGCCGGCCCGAAGATGAAGTAGTTGATCAGGTCCCAGAGGGTCCGCGGTTCGAACTGCATCAGGCCGCGCGCAGGTCCGCCACCGCCTTGTTGGCGCGTCGTCGCGCCTCGTCCTTCGTGCCACATGATGTAGAGCAGCGTCCAGAGCATCCAGCGACGCCTGTCGGCGCGGTCGACGCCGGGATCCGTGTCCTCCAGGACGTTCTCGACGATCCGCCGGAGGCGCCGATACCGTTCCTCATCGGTCGCGCCGAGGTCGATCGAATCCTTGATGACGGTCATCGCGACGTCTCGATGCGTTGGAAGCCGGCGTGGGACCAGGCGTAGCGGCGTTGGACCCCGGGCACCGGGCCTGTGATCATGAGCTCGAATCCACTCGCCGTCGGGAGGTGCCGGATGGGCTCCAGCGATGCGAGGTGGTGCCAAGCCACGACGCCCCCCGCGCCAGAGAGCACGCCGACTTGCCACGGGAGCGGTCCCCGCTGCGTCCGGTGCCACACCACGACCTCGGGGGTCCCGTCGCCGTCGACGTCCAGGAGGCCGTAGCGGTCGATGATCGACCCGAGGCGCTGGAACGTCATGACCCGGTGGCGGCCCCCGGCGTCGGGTCGGAGGATCGCGACGAAGCGGAGGTCGTGGAAGAAGAACGTGTCTCGCCAGGTCGCGACGACCACCAGCTCGTCCCGGCCGTCTCCGTCGAGGTCGACCGCGAACACCTCGTCGTCGCTCACGGCCGTCCACGGCGCCAGGACCCGCGGCAGCAGGTGATCGCGGAGGTAGTTGGAGAACTCGGGGTCTGCGTCAGCCAGGGTCTCCGGATGCGGGGTGAGGAGGGCGGTGAGCGCTGGGCCCGCCTCCTCGAGAGCTCGGCGCGCTTCGAGACGGAGCGGCCTGAGCGCGCTCCCGGGGTCGAAGGGGGACGGGACGACATGGAGCTGACCCTCGAGCCCGCCTGGGCTCACTCGAGCCGCCGAGCGTCCGTCGTTCGGCCCCCGGATCGCAACCGCGACGAGACCCCCCAGAGCGAGAGTGACGAGTCCTCGTCGTCGGAGGCGCCAACCGAACCTCGTCAAGCAAGGGTCCATGGCTCTCCTTTCGGCTTCGAAGCTCTCGGCCCTGGAGGTTGGACCGACGGGCGCCCGGCTCAGCGCCGCGGCGGCGCGCCAGGCCGGGGCCGGGGGCGCGGCGGCTGCGGCGCGGGTGCGCCCTCGGCTGGAGCCTCCGGCGGCGTCTCGGCCGGGGGCGGCGCCCAAGAGACCTGTCCGGCAAACCTGTCCGTGGGTCCGTGCAAACCCGTCCTGTTCCTGTGGTCGTTCGAGCGCCCACCGCCGCAACGGAACGACCCGTCGAACCGCAACGACACCTGGCTTCCGCCCCGCCACCGCGGGTCACCTGGGCCGTCGCTGGGCGCTCACGGGGCGCGCTTGCGCGCGCCCGTCCCCGACCCGACCCGCCCACGCTGCCGGCCCGCCGGCTCCACGCCGGCGCGGTCGAACCGACCCGACCTCCGGCGGCGCAGGAGGCGACCCGAACCGCCGCCGGGGAGCACGGCCCGCAGGAGCGCGCGCTGTCCCTCCTCTAGCGCCTTGTGCTCACCCCGAGGCTCGGCCTCGAGCTCGATCGAACTCCGTCTCGTCGGGCGAGTCCTTCTCCCGTTCGAGGCGGGGCCTGGAAGTCGCCCTCGCCGACCACCGGGCGGCGAGCGACCGGTCACGCCCTCGAGGGGTTCGCCGGCGGCGGCTCCTCTTCGTCACGGAACACGTCGTCCAGCGCGGCCGCGACGGCGGCTCGCCGCGCCAGGCGGTCCAGGTCGGCGCCCGCGGCGCGCTCCAGGCGCTCCGACAACCCTGCGGGCAGGGCGCCGAAGCGCGCCTCGAGCACGGCGCGCAGGAGCGTGCGTTGGCCCTTCTCGAGCCCCTTCTCCTCGCCGCGAGCCTCGGCCTCGAGCTCGAAGTCCATCTTGTAGGGCATGTTCTTCTCCCGTTCGAGGTGAGCGTGGAAGTCGTCGAAGCGCGCCTTCTGCGGCGGCGGGAGCCGCAGGAGCCAGTCGAGGAAGCGGAGCAGCGCCAGGGCCTCCTGTCGGTCGCCTCCCCGCTCGTAGAGCGCCCGGACGAGCGCCATCTTCGAGTGTAACCGGGCCTCGGGGTCCCTCTTCGTGCGCAGGGCGTCGAGGTGGGCCAGGACGACCAGGGCGAAGGGGTTCGGGTCGGTCAGGAGGGCGGCGCGCCTCGCCTCGAAGTCGAGCAGCTTCACGGTGGGGAACTCGAGGCGCTCGCGGCAGCCGAGGACCTCCTCCTCGAACGGCCCGGGGCGCCAGTCGGGCCGGTCGTCGGTCAGGACGACCAGGTTGGCCACGGGGACGGCGTGGCGGTCGTGGATCCGGTAGCGGTAGATCCACACCCGGCGCGGCAGCGTCGGGTCGACGTAGCCCTGGACCTCCAGGTGCAACGCCACCCACACCTCGCCGCCCCCGCGGCGCTGCACCCGGAAGAGCTTGTCCGCGTGTCGGCGACCCACCTCGGCATCGCCCACGACCCGCTGCAGCTCTCCGTCGAGCGCCTCCCAGCCGCGGCCCCAGTCGATCTCGGCGTGAACCGCCGGGAACAGGAGCCGCAGGGCCGCCTCCAGGTAGCGGTCGAGCGCGTCCTTCCAGGGGCTGTCCCCCTCGTCGCTGCCTCCCTGCACTCCGCCCCTCACATGATCGGTTTCTGTTCGCCTCCGAGGATGGCACGCGGGTCCGACAGGCCGGCGCGGACGACCCGCGGCGCGGGGCTGCGACGCGCGAGGTGACCTGGTAACCTGCGCAGCACCCGGGGGGGCGGATGGCGAGCTGGGAGCGGTACGCGTTCGCGATCCTGCGCGGCGGGGTGAAGGGGATCCCCCTCGCGAGGTCGCCCCAGCCGAGCAGGTTGACGAAGGTCAGCGCCATGAGCCCGACGAGGCAGGGGCCCACGGCGAGCGTCGCCAGGGCCGTCGCGCCGGCGAAGGCGGGCAGGTGGCGGCGGAGGACCCGCCAGGCCTCGGCGACGAGCGCCCCGGGCTCGGGCGTGGGCTGGGGCTCGAGCGGCCGGGGTGCCGGTCGGGCCGCCGCGGCGGGCTCGAGGTCGGTGACGTGGTCCGGGTCGCGCACGCCCCCGGAATACCAGGCCGCGCGGGGCGCGGCCAGCGCGGCGCGGCGGCGCCCCGGCGAGTAGCCTGGGGCGGCCATGAGCGGGCCAGGGCCGTGGATCGTCTCGCCGCGCTTCGACCTGGCGCTGCTCGCGGCGCCGGCCGCGGCCACCGCGGTGGCGCTGCTCCTGCCGGTCACGGACGGCGTCCCGCTGTGGGCCTTCCTCCTCCTCGTCGTGGCCTTCGACGTGGCCCACGTGTGGTCGACCCTGTACCTGAGCTACCTCGACCGCGAGGCGCTGGCCCGGCGGCGCCTCCTGTTCCTCCTGCCGGTGCCCCTGTCGCTCCTCGTCGCCTACCGCCTGCACGCGCACTCGCCGGCGCTCTTCTGGACGCTCCTCGCGTACGTGGCGATCCACCACTTCGCCGCGCAGCAGTGGGGGTTCATCGCCCTCTACAAGCTCCGCGCCGGCGAGCGGGACCCGGTCGACCGCTACCTCGACAAGTGGACGCTCTGGGTCGGCGCGCTCGGGCCGGTCCTCTGGTGGCACGCCTCGCCGGAGCGCCGCTTCGACTGGTTCGGCCACGGGGAGGAGTTCCTGTTCGCCCTCGACCCCGCCCTGCGACCGGACATCGCGCTCGTCATGGGCGCCTTCGCCGCCATGTGGGTCGCCCGGCAGACCTGGCACCTCGCGTGGGGGCGGCTGAGCGCCGGCAAGGCGCTGTGGATGGTCGCCGCCTGGCTCTCGTGGTCGCTCGGGATCGGCCTGGCCGACCACCCGCTCGTGTCGCTGGCCGCGATCAACCTCCTCCACGGGGTCCCGTTCCTCGGCCTCGTGTGGTTCCGCTGCAACCGCCGCTGGGAGGGCCGGGCCGAGGGTGCCCCCTCGCCGCTCCTGGCGCGCCTGTCGCAGCGCCGGGCGGCGTGGGCGTTCTACGGCCTCATCGTCGCCCTGGCCCTGCTCGAGGAGGGGCTGTGGGACGGGGCGCTCTGGGGCGTCTACCTCGCGGGGCTCACCGGGCTCGAGCCGCCGGCGCTCTCCGACGCCGGCCGGTCGCTGCTCGTCGCGGCGCTCGCCACGCCGCAGATCGTCCACTACTACCTCGACGCCTGGCTGTGGAAGCTCGACGGGTCGAACCCGGACCTCCACGAGGCGCTCGGCGTGCCACACCGGGGCTGAACCGGACGAGACGAACCGGGCTTCGTTCCTTTCGTGGACCTTGCACGGGACGCCGCCCCGCGGCGCGCCCCCGGCCCGGCGGCGCGCCCAACCCGCACCCGCGCGCGGGCTTGCGCTCCTTTACCGACGCGCGACACGGCGCCGGCGCACGCCGTGCACCGGCGAGGCGGCGTGGAGAGCACCATGAACCGCTCGCTCGCGCTGGTCCTGATCGTGTCCGCCTGCGGCGCCCTGACCGTCGGCTGCAACAGCTCGAAGAAGGACCACTCCACGCGCGGGCAGGCCGCGCCCGGGGTGGCCGGGGTGGCGAGCTTCCAGGTCACGGTCGCCACCGCGGGCGGCGGCGCGGGGCAGGTGACCCTCGACCCGCCGAGCGCGACGGGCTGGTACCCCGACGGGACGACGGTCCAGGTGACCGCCGCGCCCGATGCGACGACCTCCTACTTCGCCGGCTGGGGCGGGGACCTGGCCGGGCAGACGGCGAGCACGGTGCAGCTCACGGTGCGGTCGGCCCTGCAGGTCTCGGCCCGCTTCGAGCGGCCGGCGGCTGGCGCGCCGCGCGCCGACTTCACCTCCTCGCCCGCCCGGCCCTCGGGCGTCGCGCCCTTCTCGGTGACCTTCACCGACGCCTCGACCGGTTCGCCGACCGCGTGGCGCTGGGACCTCGGCGACGGCCGGACCGCGACCGGGCGCACGGTCACGCACACCTACACGAGCCCCGGCCGCTACACGGTGACGCTCCAGGCCGAGAACCAGGCCGGCCCCGGCCTGCCGGCGATCAAGCGGGACCTGGTGGTCGTCGTCGACCGCGACGCTGGCTCGCCCTACTGGTACGTCGACGACACCTACGGCAACCCGCTCAAGACGCACACGGCCAGCGAGGCCACGCTCGCCCAGCAGGTCCTGTCGCTCGTGAACCAGGAGCGGGCGGCGGCCGGGCTCGCCCCGCTGCAGGCGGACGCCCAGGCGGAGCGCGCGGCGAAGGCGCACGTCGAGGACATGGCGGGGCGCCGCTACTTCGACCACGTGAGCCCCGAGGGCTGGACCCCGTCGGACCGCATGCGCATGACGAAGGGCACCGGCTACCGCATGGTCGGCGAGAACATCGCCGTCGGGCAGCGCAGCGCGCAGGCGGTGATGAACGCCTGGATGGCGTCGCCGGGCCACCGGGCCAACATCCTCGACGCGCGCTACACGCACCTGGGCGTGGGCGTCGACGAGCCGAGCTGGAACTGGTGCCAGGTGTTCCTGACCCGTTAGAACAGGTCCTCGTCCAGCCAGCGCCGGACCAGCTCCGTCACGGCCTCGGCCATGCGCGCGTCGAGGACGACCGCGTCGGCGTGCGCCCCGCGGAGCGTGAAGACCAGGTGGCGCTGCCGGGGCGGGGTGGTCGCGGTGTCGACGAGGGTCACGGCCGCCGCGTAGACGATCTCGGTCAGGCCGGTGGCGGAGCGCACGCCGAAGCCCACCTTCGAGGCGACCGCCACGCCGCGCGCGCGGGGGGCGGCGCCGAGCGCCTCGATCGCCACGTCGACGTAGCGGGCGCAGTCGTGGCCCATGGCGAGGAGGACGTCGTCGAGCGCGCGCCACTGGGCGCCGGCGAGGCGCGCCTCCTGTCGCAGATGCAGGTGCCAGGCGGCCATCGCCGTGAGGCGGGTGAGGTCGTAGGTCGAGACCAGGTTCGGGCCGGCGGGGCCGCTCGACGCGGGCGCCGTCAGGAGCACCCGCCCGGCGCCGTCCGTGAGCTCGGGCCGGGCGAACAGCGGCGGCTGGCCGTAGTTGCCCCGGAAGTCGTGGTCGTTGGCGGTGTGCGCCTCGCTCCAGGCCTCGCGCGCGGACCGGGTGAACAGCTCGCCCAGCGTCGCCGCGCCCCCGTTGCTCCGCGGCACGCCCGCGTCGTAGCTGACGATGTCGTGCAGGAGGTCGGTGACGCGCACCCGCGCCGTCCCGCCGCCCTGGCCGCGCAGCCACGTGTCGGCGAGGTCCACGCCCGGGGCGACCGCGCCCAGGCGGGCGACCACGTGCAGGGCCTGCAGGTGCTTCGTCGCGCTCCAGCACTGGTCAGGCGCGAAGGCGCGCCGCCCCAGCCAGCGGGCGCGCATCGTGGCGTCGGTGATGCTCCCCACGGCGACGCAGGCCTGCTGGATCGGCGCGGGGAGGAAGCCGAGCCCGTCGTGGACCTGCTCGGGGCGTCGTCCGCGGGCAGGGAAGTGGGGGAAGGGCCGCGCCACGCCGCCTCGGTCGACCGGCGCCGCGCCGAGCGAGGTCAGCGCCACACCGTCGGGCGCCCGGCCCAGGCGCTCGGGGATCCGGTCCACCTCCGCGCGGTAGGGCGAGCGCGACAGCCCGCGGTCGAGGAACGCGAGCTTCGACGGCGTCGACCCCGCCGCGCGGGCGCGCCGCAGCCACGCGTCGAACGAGGTCGCCGCGGGGTCGCGCGGCAGCCTCGGAGGGCGCGCGTCGGGGTCGATGACGCCGACGAAGCCGCCCGCGGGCTGCGCCAGGGCGGGGGCGGCGAGCGCCGCGAGCGCGAGCGCGGTCAGCGCGATGGTCGAACGCATGGGTGGCCTCCTCACGGGACGGACGGACGACGCGAGCACCGGGTGGGCCCACCCCTGGGCGCTTCAACCCCTTTCGTGGAGACGCGTTGGGTCCCACCTCCGTCCCACCTGTCTACGACCGAGACACCCGCCCGGAGAGGCGTCCTTCAAATCGGCTCGCTTGCGTTCGATTCGACCCACCGCTGCCATGCAGCGCTTTGTGCGGACCGTTTGCGCGTCACGTTCGGTGCAGGCGCGGAGTCGGGGCTGCGCCGGTGCGAGTTACGTCGAGGCCTGCGGCTTGCACCGTCGCCCGGCCGCTGGAGGGTCCGATGAAGTCGACTGGGACGATCGCCAAGCTGCTCGTGTCGGGGTGCCTGGGCCTCGGGCTGGGCGCGGTCGCGACCGGCTGCAACAGCAGCTCGGACGGGCAGGGCAAGGTCCTCGCGACGGGGACCGGCGCGATCACCTCGGACCTCTCGGCGGTGCCGCCCGGGATGTTGCCGCCCGGCTTCGTCGGCGACCCGTCGATGCTCGAGGGCCCGCGGGTCGAGATCGTGTCGCCGGCGCGCGCCGGTCACACCACCGCCCGCCGGGTCGCCGTCGAGGGCGTCGTCACGGACCTCGGCGGCGGCGTCTCCGACGTCCGCGTGCAGGGGCGGAGCGTCACGCCGGCCGCCGACGGCAGCTTCCGCGAGGAGGTCGAGCTCGCGGTCGGGATGAACACGATCGTCGTCGAGGCGTGGGACCGCGCCGGTCATCGGCGCGAGCGCTTCGTCAACCTGATCGCCGGCGACCTGGCGCCCGAGGGCGAGCCGCTCGCCGACGCGGCGACGGTCCGCGTGACCAACGGGGCGCTCGACCTGATCGAGCCGCAGATCGTGGCCGGGATCGAGGCGCAGCGGGCGCAGATCCGCCAGCAGGTCCTGGCGACGCGCGTGGGCAACGACACGACGATCAAGGACTTCCGCTTCGGCCGCGTCACGGCCGGGCTCGACACGATCCAGGGCGGCGTCCGCTTCACGGCGACGATCGCCGACCTCGCCATGGACATCGAGCACAAGGCCCGGGTCCTGCTCGTCTTCTCCTCCACGCAGCGCGGCACGGTGCGGGCGCAGCGGCTCGAGATCGAGGGGCTGGCGCAGGTCAACGTGGTCAACGGCCGCGCGACGACGAACGTGGTCCAGGTGACGGCCCGGTCGGTCGGCTTCTCGGTGCCCGACTGGGCCCGCTCGGAGGAGGCGACGATCCGCCGCTCGTTCGAGAACGGCTTCGCGGCCGCGGCCGCGCAGGGCCTGGGGCAGGGGCTCGGCGACGCCTTCAAGTCGACGAGCGGGACGATCGCCCAGGCGGCGGGGCAGGGCGTGCCGACCGAGCTCGACTGGACGCTCACGACCCTGACCTGCGACCCGGCCGGCGCGACGGCCCTGTTCGCCGCCAACGTGCGCCCGCCGGCTGCCGTGGCCGGGACGGAGGGCCGCTCGGTGGTCGTGCGCGGCGGGCTGGCCAACCTCACGGGCGGCGGCGGCAACGGCCCGAACGTGGCCATGGCCGTGCACCAGGACATCGTCAACCGGGCCCTGCACGCGGCCTGGCGGGGCGGCGCCATGAACCTGGTGATCGACCAGGCCGCCTTCGACGCCATGAACCCCGGCTCGCCCATGCGCCTCGACACGTCGGCGCTGTTCGCCCTCGCGCCGGAGCTCGCGGCGGTCGTCGCGCCCGGCCTGCCGATCGAGATGCGCGTCGAGGGCCTCCTGCCGGCCGTGATGACCCTGCGCGCCGGCCCGCTGCCGCACCGGCTCGACCTCGGCGGCCTCAAGGTGACGACCTTCGTCCTCGACCCGGTGAACGGCCGCACGCCCATGGGCGAGGCCTGCTACGCGATCGGCGCCGAGGTCGCGATCGTCGAGCGCCAGGGCCAGCTCGCCCTCCAGCCCGCGGGGCAGGTGCAGGTGCACGTCGACGCGCTCGGGCCGGCCCAGCCGGGCGCCGAGCTCGTGCTCGAGAAGATGGCCGCCGCGCTCGGCCCCCAGCTCCTGCAGATGGCGCTGGCCTCGCAGCAGGGCCTCGTCCTCCCGGCGGTCCAGGGCTTCACGCTCGGCGGCCTGCGCCTGCAGGCGCTCGACGGGAACCTCGTCGTCCTCGGGACCGCCCAGGCGAGCGCCCCCTGATCGCTTGATACCACGGGCGTGATAATGACGTATGTATACATACGTCATGCCCGCCAGGCGAGGCGTCTCTCAGGGCGGGGTCACCCCGCGGGCGCGCCCGGCCCAGAGCGGGGCCAGGGCGGTGAGGATCGGCACCAGGACCCACAGGCGGCCGCGGCGCACGTCGTACTCGCCCAGCAGGTCGGCCCAGGTCCTCCCGGCGAGGTGGTGGCCGACCAGGAACTCGAAGGCGAGCAGGAGGCCCAGCCACAGGGCGCCGACGGCCAGGGCGGCGCGCCGCGACGGCGGGCCGATCCACCGGACCGTCGCCCAGGCCACGAGGGCGATCACGGCGCAGAGCATCAGCGTGCTGATCCGGTGGGCCGGCTCGTGGCCGAGGCGCGGGACGAGCAGCGCCTCGCGCAGGGCGCCGTTCGCGCTGGCCGCGACCACGAGGAGCAGCCACACGGCGGTGGCCCGGAGGAGGAGGCCGACCATGCCCCGATGATCGCCCGGGACGGCGGCCCCGGGCGGCTGGGGGCAGGGCAGGGGGGTATCCTCGGAGGCGGAGGCGGCCATGGAGCCGAGGGCCATCGTGCGGCGCTGGGTGGAGCAGTTCAACGCGGGCGACGCGGCCGGCCTGGCGGCCCTCTACCACGAGGACGCCGTGAACCACCAGGTCGTCACCGACCCGGTGGTCGGCCGCGCGGCGATCCAGGCCATGTTCGAGCGCGAGCTCGCGGCGGCCGAGATGACCTGCAACGTCGAGAACCTGCTGCAGGACGGCGAGTGGGCGGTCCTCGAGTGGCGCGACCCGCTGGGCCTCCGCGGCTGCGGCTTCTTCCGGGTGGTCGACGGGCGGATCGCTCTCCAGCGCGGCTACTGGGACCGGCTGACCTTCTCGCGGTTGCACGGCCGGGCCCCGTAGTGAGGGCCGTGGACGCCGAGATCGAGCGCGCGCTCCAGGTCGCCGCGGCCCGGCTCGCCGGGGCCCGGCGCTTGCTCGTCGGCACGGGCGCCGGGATGTCGGCCGACTCGGGGGTGCCCACCTACCGCGACCCCGGCCAGACCGGGTGGCGCGGCTACGGCATCGGTGACGACGGCCTGCGGCCGGAGGACCTCGCTTGCCCGCAGGCGCTCGAGGAGATGCCCGACCGCGCCTGGGGGTTCCTGGAGGTCCGCCGACGGCAGGTCGCGGCCGCGACGCCGCACGAGGGCTACGCGGCGCTGCATCGACTCGCCGGCCGGGCCGCCGAGGCCTTCATCCAGACGACCAACGTCGACGGCCTGCACCTGCGGGCCGGGTGGCCCGCGGCGCGGCTCCACGAGGTGCACGGGTCGCTGTGGCGCCTGCAGTGCGCCGGCCCGTGCTCGCGCCGCGCGTGGGACGAGCCGCGGGTCCCGCTGTGCGCCCTGGACGACGCCGGCCTCCGGGCGCTCGACTGGCCGCGCTGCCCGGACTGCGGGCGGACGGCGCGTCCGCACGCGCTCCTGTTCGCGGACCTCGACTACGTCGGGGACCCCGAGGCCGAGCGGGCCCGCCGGGCCTTCCACGCCGCCGGCCCCGACGTGGCGCTGGTCGTCGGCGAGTCGGGCGTCATCCCGACGCACCTCCACGACGCGGCGACCCTCCGCCGCGAGCACGGGACGTTCGTCGTCAACGTGAACCCGGCGGCGCCGCTGCGGGGCCCGACGGCCCCGGACGTCCACCTGCCGCTGGCGGCCCGGGAGGGGCTCGCGGTCCTGCTCGAGCGGGCGCTCCGCACCTGAGCGCCCGGCAATGTCCGATAAGAGCCCTAGCGCCTTGCTGCGGCACGACTTGCGCGAACGGTCGCGAAAGGCTGCACCCGAGTACTCTCCGAATCTGGCGACCGAACAGATCGCAACCGAACTCGCGCCGGCCTACCGTCGCACCACCTGCAGCCGCTGCGGCATGCACCTGCTCGTCGCTGCCTCCAGCGATCGCGCCGCCTGCGCGGCGTGCGAAGCCGGAGGCGACCTGTGAGCGTCTCGCTGCGGCATCACCAAGACGAGGCCGAGCTCGCCGCCATCCTGCGCGCCATCGAGGCCGAGCCGGGCAGGGGGGTATGGACGATCGCGGGGGAGCTGGGGCTGTCGCGCGGCAGGGTGCAGAGCGGCATCGCGCTGCTGCGCAGGGCTGGCGCCGTCATCACCGACGGGCAGTTCGGCGCGCCGCGGCCCGCGGGCGCCGAGGTCCAGCGTCCGCAGCCGGCGAGCGGCGGCGAGCTCGAGCTCGCCCAGATCCGCTGCCGCGAGGCGGACCTGCTGGCCGAGCTCGAGCAGCTCCGCGCGGCGAAGGCGCGCATCCTCGGGGAGCGGGGAGAGGGGAGGGAACGGCGCGTCGGCGCCCCGAGAGCGGAGGCGCGCGCCGAGCTGCCTGCGGGCGAGCCGGCGCGCGTCGATCCGGCGCCGCACGAGGCGCCGTCCGGGGAGACCTCCCGGCGCTCGAGGGGGCGCAGGCACGGCCCGGGCGCGATCTGGCGCCCCGAGGAGCTGTGGGGCGCTGACGACGCGCTCGCCGCGCCGTTCCTCGACCTCATGACCCGCGGCTTCCGCTCGAGCGCGCGGCAGCCCGCCGGCAGCGCGCTGAAGCGCGCGCGCCACTACCCGCGCGAGTACGTCGAGCTGGCCCTGCGCAACGCGCTCGCCGCCGAGCGCAACGCGCCGGAGCGCGTCCGCGGCGGGCCCGCGTGCCTGGTCTGGTACGCGCTCCACGCGTGGAACGACGGCCTCGACCCCGAGCTCGAGGACGGCCTGGAGACCGAGCCGGACCTCGCGACGCTGTACCAGGAGTGGCGCGCGAAGCTGGAGGCGCCGCCGGCGACGCCTGCGCCGGCGACGGCGACGGCGCAGGAAGGGATCGCGCGCACCGAGGCGTTCCTGGCGCAGGAGCGCGAGCATCGGCGCCGGGTGGCCGAGGAGCGCGCCGCGCTCGGGCGGACCGCCGCCAGCGCGGCCGCGGCGCCGCCTCCGCCCACGGTGGGCGACCTCGTCGGCCAGGTCCTGGCCGGGCGGTCGCCATGAGCGTCACCGTGACCGAGGCCCACGCGGTCAACGTGGTGCTCGACTGGATCTTCCCGGACGGTCGCACCGACAGCCGGACGCCGAGCAGCGACGACCTCCGAGAAGCGCTGCGCGCCCTCGCCACCAGCGCGAACAAGCGCCTCATGGCCGGCTGGAGCCCCGAGCAGGTCGATCGGCAGGTCCTCCCTGCGCAGCGGCGCCGCCGGCGGAGAGCGCCGTGAGCGTGGACGTGCGGCAGGGCAACGTCCGCGTGCTCGACTACGCGGGGGCGTGGGCCTACTGGGGCGAGGAGTGCGAGCTCCTGCCGCTCGAGCAGGGCGGGCTCGTCCTGGTCCAGGTCCTCGACACGTCCAGGCCCTCGACGCCGAAGGTCGGCGAGGTCCTCGAGACCCCGCTCGGGCGGGTGTTCGTGCGGGCGGGCGAGCGGGCGGTGCTGGCCCGCACGGTCGCCCTCCTGCACCACGGGGCGCCCGGGCGCGTGGACGTGCGCCAGGGCGGCGTGCGCGTGCGCGACCACGCGGCCGCGCTGGCCTACTGGGGCGCTGGCTGGTGCGGCCGGCAGCGCCTTCGGCCCGGGGACCTCGTCCTGGTCCGGGTGGCTGACGCCGTCCTGGACGGCCAGGTCCTCGAGGTGCCGCTCGGGCGGGTGTTCGTGCGAGCGGCCGAGCGCGGGGTGCTCGCCCGCACGATCGCCCACGTGCCCGACGCGATCCCCGAGGGCGCCGAGGGGGCGCGGTGCCTGTGTGTCCATCAGCGCGCGGGCCACGCGGGCGCGGACGGCCTCGGGCGCTGCGTCGTCCACGGCTGCCACTGCTCGGCCTTCCGCGCGGCGCGCGGACGCGGGGAGCCCGGCGCGCGGGCCGGTGGGGTGCCCTCGTGAGCCGGGGCGTGCGCCTCGAGGCGGGCGTGCTCGACCTCTCGGACGGCCGCCGGGTGAAGGTGTCGGTCGAGGTCGACCTGGCGCGCGTCGCGCGCTCGGCCGTCAGGGCCGCGCGGTCCGGCGGCGGCCGCGTGCGCCTGGGCGAAGGCCTCGTGACGGTCACGGCCGTGTGCCCCCTCTGTGGCTGGCCGCTCTCCCGGCGCTGCCGCCACCCCGAAGGGCGCCACGAGCGCCAGGCGAGCGCGCCATGAGCTCGGACGCGAGACCCGACGACTACACGACGCCGGCGCCGGTGGACGAGACGATCGTCGACTGCGAACTCGATCGCCTGCGCCGCAAGCGGGCCGAGATCGAGGAGCGCCTCAACGAGATCCGCGCGTCGCTGGCGATCGACGTCCACTGGTGGCTCGTGACGGCCGACCGTGGCGAGGCGGTGGCCTCCGAGTTCCTCGCTGAGCTGCGCGAGACGTCGCGCCGGGAGCGGGAGACGTACGCGGAGTGGTCTGCTGCCGCAGACGAGGTCTCGGCTGCGTTCAGGCGCGTTTGGGCGAAGGAAGACCTCGCAGCCCGAGGGGCGGCGCCCGCCTCGTCCGAGGAGCGGCGTCCGTGAGCGACGCACGCATGCGCGAGCTCGAGCGCGCGGCGCGCGCGGGACACGTACCCGAGGAGGAGCGGATCGCCGCGCTCCTGCGCGCCGGGGCGGCGCCTGACCCGCGTTGGGACCCCAGGCCGCACGCCGAGGTCGCTGCCGCGCGAGGGACGGCGCGGCGCGAGGTGCTGGCCCTCTGGCCGCGGCGCCTCGTGGCAGGCCCGCTCGGTGGCACCAGGGGGATGGTCGCTCGCCCGACATGGGGCGACGACCTGATCACCCTCGACGAGCACGACCTGCTCCCGTTTGGAACGCCGATTCTCAACGTCATGATCTGGGAGCGAAGCGACGTCCCTGAGCCAGGGCTCCCGATCACGTGGCGGGTCTTCGCCGCTCCGAGCCGGCCGCACGGGATTACTTGGGTCGACCTCGTGGTCTACCAGGAGCCGCTCACCGAGGCCGATCCGGCGCTGGAGGTCGAGCAGGTCGAGTGGCGCCACATCGCGGGCACCAGCCCGCGGGCGCGGCGCGCGCGACCCCAGCGCTGCTCGATCTACACCTGGCGGCGCTGGGCGCGCGGGGGCCGGGTGCTGGCCTTGGGCGAGGCGGCGCCATGATCCCGCGAGTGACCAGGAGCCGGGTCTGCGAGGAGCCCGGCTGCCGGCAGCGCACGCGCGACGGCAAGGCGTACTGCCCCGACCACGTCGACCGCCTCGGCTACGCGTCGGACCTCCTGCCGAAGGTCGCCGCGTGGATCGCGGGGGCGCGCGCGGCGCGGCTGGCGAAGGGGGAGGAAGCGGAGGACCAGGACCCTGAGCCGCCGCCGGTCGTGTCCCGCGCGCCGGCGCCGCCTCCGCGCCCTCGCCCCGCGACCCGGATCCCCCCCACGCGCGCCCGGGCCCACGACATCGCCAAGGTCCGCCAGCACGTCCCGCTACCGAGCTCCCCGCCGTGCGAGCGCTGTGGCCGGCGGATCCAGGTCCTGCGTCGGACGGACCCGCCGCGGCCGCGCGCGCACCTGTGCCCCCACGGGCGCACGTGTGCGTGGCCTCGGGGCGTCCGCCCGACGGCCCACCCGTGCATCGAGTGCCTGCTCCCATGAGCGAGCACGAGCTGAGCTGGGCGGTGGCGACGCTCCTCGAGGCGGTGCGGGGGGTCATGGTCCCGACGGTGGACGTCGACCGCGCGCTCCGGATCCTCGAGGAGCGGGGGATCACCTTCGCCCCTCGCCTGCGCCTCCTGATCGCGGCGAGGCAGGGGCTCGATCGGGCCTGGACGCACGTCCTCTGCTGGGCGTGCTGGGTGGAGCGCCACGGGCCGAGCGACCCGCGGCCCGGCCTGCCGCTGCTGAGGTGCTGCGCCTGTGGCGTCGCCGGCGCGGCGATCGCCTTCCGGTGCGCGCCGGAGGAGCTGGCGTGCAAGGGGCAGCACGAGAGGAGGACGGGGTGACGGTCGACAAGGCGACGAAGGAGCGGTTGCAGGACGTGGAGGAGCTGCTCGAGCTGATCGTGCTGGCTCAGGGCCTGCCCGAGCTGGCGCTGCGCGAGCTCATGGTCGCCGTGCGCTCGGTCGCGCGGGCCACCGGCTACGTCGAGTCGGTGGCGGAGGGGTTCGTCCTCGAGGACAGGAACGGCAGGCGGCTCGTCATCGGCGCCGGAGGAGACGAAGGACCATGAGCAACCCTCGGCCCTGCGAGGTCTGTGACCGCCCGTCGGGCGAGCACGTGAACGTGTTCGTCAACGAGCTCGACGTGGAGACGCGCGAGCGCTACGGCGGGCGAGCGGGCTTCCTGCTCATGTGCCCTGGGTGCGACAGGACGCACGAAGCGTGGCTCGACGCGAGGGCGTGGAACGCACGGTGTCCGGTCGGGACTCCCGTGCGCTACTGGCCCGGCGTGCGGGAGGGCGAGGGCCGGCAGGGCGTCACGCGCTCGCTCGCGTGGGTCGTCTCGGGGCACGCGAGCGTGCTCGTCACGGGCCAGTCGGGGTCCGTCGCGCTGTCCCACGTCGAGCCGGTCGGAGCGCCCGCGTGAGCGCTCAGGGGCACGTCTGGCGCCTCGGAGCGGCGGGAGCGCGCGCCCACGCCTTCCCGCGCCTGGGGAGCGGCTCGTCGTCGATCGCGACCTGTGGCTTCTTCCCCGAGAGGCGAGGGGTCGAGGCGGCGAGGCCCCGCCTGCGGTGCAGGCTGTGCGCGCGGGCGATCGCCCGCAGGCAGGGACGCCGTCGCGAGCTCGAGCGGCGGCGCCTCGAGGCGGCGGCCGTCCGCGCGGCGCAGCGCCGGGCGGCCGAGCTGCTCGACCCGCCGGCGCCGGCAGGCAGATCCGCCGTCCACGGCCGCTGGGGTCATCAGGAATGATGAGGGCGGCAGGCCGGCTGATTCGACACGCTCCGCGGGGGGGCAGGCTGCGCCCCGCCGCGGCGCGACGCCCGGGGTGGCTCCGTGTCCCGAGGAGGGACTACGCGGGATGCAGCCCACCCTGGATCAGCTCCGCGAGGTCGCGGAGCTCACCGCCGAGGCGGTGGTCCGGCGGCTCTCGCCGCGCGGCCCGACCCTGGCCGAGACGGAGCGCCTCGTGACCGCCTGGCTCGCGACCCGGCGCACCGAGAACACGCGGCGCGTGTATGAGCAGGCGCTCAGGGACTACGCCGGCTGGGACGGCCTGCCGACCGCGGCTGCCGTCGTGCGCCTGCTGGGTCTCTCGCGGGGGCAGGCGCGACTCCACGCCCTCGAGTGGCAGGCGGACATGCGGGGGCGCGACCTCGCGCCGTCGACGATCAACACGCGGTCGGCGGCCCTCTGCTCGCTGACCGTGTTCGCGTCCGAGGCGGACGCGATCGCCTGGACGCTGCGCCTCCCCCAAGAGCCGCCCGAGCTGCGCCGCGACGTGCGCGGGCCCGGCCCGGCGGGCTGGGCCGCGGTGCTCCGCGGGATCGACGCCCTGGGCGGCAACATGGCCCTGCGGACGCGCGCCCTGGCCCGCCTGCTGCACGACCTCGCCCTGCGGGTCACCGAGGCCCTGACGCTCGACGTCGAGCACGTCGACGTCGGCGAGTCCGCGCTGCTCGTCTTGCGGAAGGGGCGGCGGGAGCGCGTGAGGCTCGCGCTCCCGCCGCCGACGCGCCTCGCGCTCGAGGCGTGGCTTCATGCCCGGGGGGACGACGCTGGCCCGGTGTTCTGCTCGCTGAGCTCGAGCGGGGTGCCGAGGCGGCCGTTTCGCCGGTTGCCACGCGAGAACGCGGCGGCGCTGCTCAGGAGGATCGGCGTCCGGGTCGGCCTCGAGCGGCCCGTCCGGCCGCACGGCCTGCGCCACGAGGGGATCACGCGCGCGCTGGACGCGACCGGCGGCGACGTGCGGAAGGTGATGCGGTTCTCGGGGCACGCGAAGCCCGAGACCGTCATCCGGGTCTACGACGATCGGCGCGGCGACTGCGCGGGCGACGTCGCCCGGCTCGTCGCTGGTGAGGGGTAGGGGAGGACCGATGGCAGGGTTCATCGACGACGGGATGCCGACCAGGGTGCACGAGGACTCGGCGGCATGGCTCCAGCGAGCGAAGGCGCTCGTGGGCGAACGCCTGACGGACATCCGGGTGAGCACGACGCCCGGCGGCGGCGATGCCCTCCTGCTCATCTTCGGCCGCCAGGCCGTCGTTGTGGCGGCCGTCGGCGCTGGCGGCCTCATGAAGGGGTTCGGCCAGCTCATCACGGGCGGGGAGGGGTAGGCAAGCATGAACGGAGTGGAGCGGATCGCGGCCGAGCGCCGCCGGCAAGTCGAGCATGAGGGCTGGACCCATGAGCACGACGACAAGCACGCGGACGGCGAGCTCGCGCAAGGGGCGGCGTGCTACGCGGCGGCGACGGTGCCGCTGTACGCCGGTCGCTTCCCGATCGCCTGGCCCTTCGGCCCGCGGTGGGACAAGCGGCCTGGGCCGTCGTCGGACGTCCAGGCCAGGATCCGGGCGCTCGAGAAGGCCGGCGCGTTGTGCGCGGCGGAGATCGACCGCTTGCAGCGCGCGCAGGCGCGGGAGCTCCTCGAGGGTGACCGTTGAAGCTGAAGATCGAGTCGACGCCGATCACGACGCAGATCGACGGTGTGCCTGTGCGCCTGTGGCACGGCGTGACCGAGTGCGGAGTGCCGTGCAAGGTGTTCGTCCACCGCCTCCTGGTCGCGCTCGAGCAGGACCAGGCGCTGTTCGAGCGGGAGCTGGCCGACATGGGCCCGTCGGAGAACTGGCGCGAGCTCGAGCGGGCGATCGAGGCGAGCCAGCTTCAGCTCGCGCAAGCCCAGCTCACCAGCCTCGTGTTCGAGGTCGAGGCGAGGGTGCGGGCAGAGCGAGAGCGCATCGTGGCGTGGGTCGAGGCCGAGGCGCGTCGGTTCGCCGAGCGCCCGGACGTCGCGCACGACGAGGCGGAGGCCGTCGCGGTGCTCGGGGGCGTGCTGGCGGACGGGATCCGCGCGCTCGAGCACCACGGGTAGGGGAGGAGTGATGGCGGGGTTCCCCCTCGATGGCGCGCTGACGCGCGAGCAACTCGCCCGGGCGATCGAAGCAGCGGACAAGCTCCGAGACGAGCGGGATCGGTTGGTCGAGGTGATCTGGCGCATGCTCTCGCCGGACGAGCTGCGGGCGGCCGGCTTCGCCGACATGGCCGCCGCCATAGAAAAGGCCATGCGCGGTGGTTGAGCGGTGCACGCGGTGCGGCGAGGAGTGGGTGCGCGATCCAGCGCTCGAGGTGGAGTGCCCGACGTGTCGCGCGCGCGTCGGTCACTGGTGCAAGCGACCCTCCGGCCACTCGGGCAAGGCGATCGCGTTCCACCGCGCGCGCCTCGAGGCGGCCGTGGCCGCCGGCGTTGAGTCCATGTGCCCAGGCGAGGCTGCACCCCTACCGTCAACGAGACGACGGTCTCCCTGACGGGCCGGCGCTCGAGCGCAGGCGCCGGCGCCTACCGGAGCAGCCAGCCGCGGCGCTCACGCGGGCCCGATCGGCGCTCGAGGACGCGCGCGACCACATCGCGCGTCGGGCCGGCCGTCATCCGGGCCAGGACCCGCCGCAGGCTCCGCGGGTCCGCCGTCGCGGCCAGGCGCTCGGCCCGCTCGGGGAAGGTCGTCAGGGCGAGGTAGAGGACCTCGTCCGACCGGATCACCGCCGCCAGCGCCCCCGCGCCTCGAGCTCGTGCGCGCGGGCCCGCCAGTCGGCGCGGTCAGTCCAGAGGAGCTCGAGGTCGGACGTCGGCAGGATCGTCGACCCGGCCGGGACCTCCAGCCGAGCCGGCGCCCGGACGTCCGTCCACGAGGCCTCCCGGTCGAGGAGTTCCTGCGTCAGGTCGGGGAACGCCGCCGGGGGCAGGGGAGGGGGCTCCGGCGGGGGTGCCGGGAGCCTCGTACAGCAGCCGGCGAGCAGCGCGAGGATCGTCGGCGCGAGCAGCCGCCAGGCGCCGGGCCAGGTGCTCGCGGACGACCGCGTCGCCCGCCGCGTCGCGTTCGGCCTCGGCCTGGCGCTCGGCGAGGTGGGCGTGGGCGAGCTCGAGCGCGTCCGCGAGGCGGAGGACCTCGGCGTCCCGCAGGCGGCGCCCGACCCAGGCGCCGGCGGCGAGCAGGGCGAGCACGGCCAGGGCGACGACGACGTCGGGCACGTCACGCCGCCGACCGGCGGGCGTCGGCGGACGCCTCGCGCACGGCCTCCTCGGGCGCGGCGCCGGCGCGCAGGCGCTCGAGCGCCGGCCGGGCGAGGACCTCGACATCGGCGCGGACGTGGTCCTCGCGCAGGACCTCGACGAGCTGCTTGGCCGCGTCGGGCCCCAGCTTGCCCTTGGCCCGCTCGATCGCCTGGATCCCGACGCCGGCGAGGCGCTCGGCGGCCTCGGCCCGGGCGGCCCAGTCGGCGCGGCCGGAGGCTTGGAGCAGGTTGCCGGCGATCGACAGGAGGAGGGCGACCACGCCCAGGACGGCCATGAGGCCGTCGGGGGTTGTGAACAGCTCGCTCACGTGGCGACTCCCGTCGGGGGGCGCGCGCCGATGTGGATCGCCTGGCGGATCCCCTCGAGCGTCCGCTCGACGGTCTCCTGATGCGTCCGGTGGCGGAGCTCCATGCGCTCGAGGACGACCGCCTGCTGCTGCTGGGCGGTGATCGCGGAGCCGACGAAGTTCAAGTGGGACACGACGATCGGCTTCACCACGTGGTCGGCGAGCCAGCGACCGGCGATCACAAGGGCGATGAGGACGGCCAGGAGGAGCGCGAAGGGGATCCCGACGCGCTCAGCGACGTCGCCGAACCCGTGCGCAGTCGCCGCCGCCTGCGCCCCGATCGCGGCGCCGGCGAGCGTCGAGGCGCCCAGGCCGAGACCCAGGCCGACCCGCCTCTTCGTCTCAGGGGGCATGCCCGCAGGATAGGAGGCGGCCGACGTGCGGACTCTCGGATCCCGCGGGACGCGCGGCGGCGCCGCGCGCCCGGCGAGGCCGAATCTACGGCGGGCGCTCCGGAACGGAGAGGACGTCGCGCACCCAGGCGAGAGCGTCCTCGTAGCTGACCATGCGGCCTCCAGGCAGTCGGTAGCCGGCGAGGACCTCGGCGTAGTGCTCCGGCGCCGGGTCGGCGAGGTAGCGGGCGTACCAGGTCCTCCCGGCGACAGCCTGGCGGACGGCGTGCTCCTGCTCGTGGAGCAGGAGGGCGTCTCGATGCGGCCCTTCGGGGTAGGCGATCTCCCACCAGCCGAGGTCGGCCGTGTAGCAGCGCGTGCCGAGCGTGACCGTGGTGGTGTCCTCGGCCCAGGGCACGCGCGCCTCGACCACGGCCTCGAGCGGACGCCAGCGCTCCTCGAGCTCGATCTGGCGGGCGCCGCAGCCGGCGCACGTCGCGAGGAGGACGAAGAGGAGGACGCGCGTCACGCTCACGCTCGCGCCTCGGGGCCGATCACCCGCGCGCCGGCCGGGGTCGCCGGGCGCTCGCGCGCCGGCCGCGCGTCGACGACGACGGGCCGCAGCGACAGGCGCTCCGTCAGGTGCAGCGGGCCGACCACCTCGGCCAGCTCGAGCGCGGCCTCCTCGTCGACGACCTCCACGTCGGGCGCCTGCGGCTCCATGGGGTCGCGCGCGGTCGAGCCCGGCATGGGGCGG
The DNA here is from genome assembly GCA_023954375.1 of Planctomycetota bacterium. Taxonomy (GTDB): domain Bacteria; phylum Planctomycetota; class J058; order J058; family J058; genus JAMLIC01. The sequence continues at coordinate 90,126 of JAMLIC010000014.1, read as the reverse complement.
CCCTGGTCCTCCAGGACGAAGCGCAGACCGCCGACCTCGATCGCGTTGCCGGCGATCTTGGCGCCGTGCTGCCGGCCCGCGTCGCCGCAGAGCAGGTCCGGCATCCGCCGCCAGGCGGTCCGGTGCGCGGACGCGCCGGCGGGCGCCTTGAGCGCGGCCAGCGCCTCGTTAGCCGCGTGCGCCCACGCGGCGCCGACCGTGTTCCCGTCGCTGTCGGCGACGACGTAGATGCTTCGCGTCTCGTGCTTCATGCTTACCTCACCTCTCAGGCCACCAGGACCGTGGCGTGCAGAACGCCCGCGTCCACCGAGTCGTTGTCGTGCATCTCCAGCACGTCCCCGCGCTCGAACGGGGTGGACGCCGGAGCGCCGCTGCGCGCGTTGGCGCCCATGTCGATCGACTCCGCCAGGGCGCCGTTCTTGTAGATGCGAATCGTCGTCTCGTTGGTGAGCGAGCGGAACCAACCGACCGCCTGCGCGACCCCGCGCTTCACGACCCGCGCCTGGGTCAAGAAGTTGCCCCCCGTCGAGTCCGATGCGATCTGCGCGAACGTGCGGAACCGATACCAGCGATTGCTGGTCGTGGAGGCGTTCCCGCCGAAGCTGTAGAGGTGCCCGAGCCCGTCGCCCTCCAGGACGGCGATCATCTCCGTCGGGTTCGTCCCGTCCGCGTGGTGGCGGATGTTCGCGGTCTCGCCGGGTGCCAGGACGAGAGGCGTGGAGAGGTTCACCACGCCGCCCTGCCCGGTCAGCGTCACCTCCTCGTGGAGTGTGCTGGCGTTCCTGTAGATCGACACCTTGGACGTGGCGTCACCCGCGCTACTGGTCCAGAGGAGGCGCCGGATCGTCGTCGCGACCGGCGCTGGGAACCCGACCTCGCCCTCGGTGCTGTGGGTGCCGCCGGCCGTGATGTTGGTGAACAGGTAGCGCTGGTCCTGCATGTTCAGCTGGCCGTAGGTGCCGAACCGGAGCGCCGCGTCCGGCTTGGCTACGTCGTAGAGCGCCTGGATGGCAACAGTGTTCGGAGAGGACGAAATGGCGCTCACGCGGAATGCAACGCGATCGCCGACAGCGAACGGCGTCGCGCCAGTAGCTTCTCCGTGCAGATGGCGCGCAGAGTTGCTGCCTTCGACGGCAAGAGTGATCGTCTCTGCCTCTGCGCCGTTCTTGAACATCTTGAGCGTGACCGAGACAGGGTTGTCGCCCTGCCCTTCGATCGCAGAGAACCTGCCAGCAGTCCCGATCACGGCCTCGGCCAGGTGATTGAGCGTCGAACCGGTCGTGATCCCGACGCCGCTATAGAGGTGCGTCCCCGCCCCGTGCTGGAGGTAGCCGTCCGCGGAGACGGAGTCTTCGCCGAAGCTGAACACCATCGCGGCGGTGACCGTCTCGCCGGTCACGTCCTCGGCCTCGCCAGCGATCCATCCGAAGGTCGCGTCGGAGTAGACCCGCACGATCTTCATCGGCGCGACGGTCGTAAGCTGAGTGCTCCCGTCCTTGACGGAGAGGGTCGCGCCGCCCACGTTGGCGAGGACAAACATGGCCGCGTCCTGGGGCGCCGGGAGGAGCACGTCGTGCGCGCCGTCCGGGTTCAGGACGAGGACGGTCGGGCTGCTCTTGGTCAGCTCGAGGTCCTCCACGAGGTCCACGCGCGCCGACTCCAGGCCGCCGGCGCCGCCGTAGCGGCGGATCAGGGCGACGATCTTCCCCACGCTCACGGACCCACCTCGCGCACCACGAAGGTCACCTCGCCCGAGGCGGGCGGCTCGAGGACGACGATCGAGTAGGAGTCGCACGCGAGGTCGAACGGCTCGTCCCGGGCGACGTGACCGTCCTCCGGCGTCGCGATCCCCGTCATGGTGACGGGGTCCGAGATGCCGGCGAACTGCCCATTCAGGGTGTAGCGGAGGACGATCTGGCAGCTCTGCTCGGCCTCCGAGAACCGGGCGGAGACGTAGGCGGTGGGGCGGGACTTCGCCTCCCGCGGAGCGCCTGGGGCGAGGGTCACGGGTCCGTGAGGGCGGTAGGTCTCGATCATGCTGGTCCTGCCTACGTCTTGATGATCTTGAGCACGACGGCGCTCGGCTGGAGGTTGTTGTGGGCGCCGCCGCCGCCGGTGGCCTGCGACACGAACTCGCCGCCCGCGATCGTCCCGGACTGGGCCGGCCGGTCGCCCGTGCCTGCGCCGCCGCCCTTGAAGGTGTCGTGCGTGTGGGCGGGCATCTCGCTGGTCGTCAGCGTGTGTGTCTCGGCGCCGCCGGTGTTGCCGACCGCGTTGCCGAGCGTCCCGCTGCCGCTGCCGCCCGAGCCGACGGCGACTCGCCGGCGGAAGTCCGGCACGCGGAACGTGGCGCTGCCGTCGCCGGCGCCCCACGTCTCGCCGATCGCCGCGAACAGCGCGGCGTAGGTCGTTCGGCTGACGAGCGAGCCGTCGCACGCCAGGTAGCCGGTCGGCGCCGACGTGCCGGCGAAGTCGAGCATGGTCCCGGTGGGCACGCTCGCTCCGCTGCCAACGCCGCTGCCCCACGGGTGATCGGTCGTGCCGTCCCAGAAGTAGGCGTCCCCACCGTCGTCGACCCAGAATCCCCGCGTGCCGGAGGTGAGCTCGGCGGGACGCGAGCTGACCGGGTCCATCAGCACGACGTAGGGGTCGAGCACGTCGCACGTGACCTTGGCGACCTCGAGCTCTGCGGGGCCGTCGCCCTCGGCGACGATCGACACGTGATCCGTCACGACCTGGACGGTGCTGGTCGTCGTGGCTGGAGGGCCCTCGCCCGAGACGACCACCGCGGTCTGGGTCGTCTTGGGGCCCACGGGCGTCCCGTCGGGGAGGACGAGCTGGCGCTCCGTCTGAACGGCGTCCTGGATGATCCCGCCGCCGAGGTCGGTGCGGGTGTGGGTGAGCTTCGTCCGCTCGCCGCCGCCGACGGTGCCCGTCTCGTCGGTCGCCTGGAGGGCCACGGCGTTCTCGCCGGAGCCCTGCATGACGACGCCATCGGCGAGGTGGCCCGACTCGCGGTCGGCCTGGCCGAAGGCCACGTGGGCGAGGCCCTCGACGAAGCCGAGGGCGACCGGGTGCTCGGTCTCGGCCGTGCCCTCGGCGACCTCGTGGAGCGTGACGTCCGGCGGCAGGACGAGGAGCGACCCGGCCGCCTTGGCGTGGCCCGCGGGGTCGTTCTCGTCGTAGCGGTCGAAGCCCGCCCACGTCCCGTCGCCGGCGGCGAGGGCGTCGATGTGCCCGACGTGGGGCGCGTCCTCGACCTGCTTGAGCTGCTCGTCGGAGAGCGGCACGGCCGAGCCCGTGGGGTCGAACTCGCCCATGGCCGTGGCGACGCCGACGAAGTTGATGTTCGGCAGCGCGACGCAGTTCGTGGAGAACGGAAAGGCGGGCTTGTAGCCGCCGTCGCCCACCAGGGGGACCTCGCCGCCGACCTTCCCGTAGGTGCGCGTGAACTCGTCCTTGAGTCGCTTGCGGTCCTCGTCCGTGATCGGCACGGCCGGCTGCGTCCAGTCGCGCTCCGTCCCGCTGGGCCCGTCCTCGCTGGGGGGCGGGAAGGGGGGCACCACGGGCGGCGGGGGAGGGGGCGGCGGCTGCGACCAGTCGCGCTCCGAGCCCGTCTCGGGTCGCCGCGGGGGCGGCGGGACCGGCGGGACCGGAGGCACGGGCGGGGGGTCCTCGCCCTCCTTGGGCGGAGGCGGCTCGGGGTCCCGCACGGGCGGCGGCAGGTAGAACGTCGAGGACGCATGGAGGCGCCAGGCGCGCGCGGGGGGCGAGAAGCGCAGGTGGACCTGCACGGGGTGCGGGAGGTCGACCGCGCGCTCGTCGTAGAGCTGGCGCTCGAAGGCGAGCCAGCCGTCCCGCAGGCCGTCCATGATCCAGAGCCCGTAGACCGAGTGGTGCACGGGGCGCACGGGGCGGCCGTCGCGATCGACGCCGAGCAGGTGGCGCTCGCAGCCCTGCTCGCCGCCGGTCGACCAGGGGCCGCCCTTCCGGTGCGTCGCGTAGGCGAGCTCGCCGGCGGTGTAGTCGCAGACCAGGCCGTGGCCGCCCAGCGCGTCCAGGGCGCCGCCGACCCCGAGCTGCCAGGCGAGGGAGCCGGTGGGCGGCGCGCCGGCGCCGGGGCCGCCGCGCGTCGTCGAGCTCGGCGGGGGCTGCCCGCCTCCTGGCCGGGTCTGGGTGCCCGTCGAGCCGGCGCCGCCGCCGGCGCCGCCGGGCGTGCGCTCGCGCGTGCCGCCGCCGTCCGGCGCCGGCGCCGGCGACGGAACCGGGTCGAAGGGCTCGGGCGGCTCCACGTCGGCGGGCGCGTCGACGAGGACGACGGACCAGGCGGACTGGACGCGCGCGCGGCGGTCGGGGCGGCCGCCGGCGTCCAGGTCGTAGACCAGGGTGCCGGCCCGCGGGTCGCCCGCGTGGTTGACCGCGATCAAGCCCCAGAAGTCGGGGTGGAAGGCCTCGCGCTGGGCGTCCTCCTCGGAGCCGGCGGAGAGCTGGCCCGTCCACCCGGTGGGCCAGCGCTGGTCCAGCGCCCAGCTCGGCGTGGCCGCGGCCGCGTCCTTGGGCCGGTAGCGCTCGTCGGGGAGGTCGCGCGCCCGGAGGGGCAGGAGGGAGGCGCCGACCTCGGAGCCGGCGGGCCCGCGCGTGCGCGTGCCCATGCGGCCGCCGGCGGCGGATCCGCCTGCGCCGCCGGCGATCGCCACGCCCGGGCCCGTGAGCCACCAGGAGTGGACGTAGTCCCGCCGGCCGGCGAGCTCCTCCCAGAGTAGGCCGCCCTGGACGTCGCCGTAGGTGGTCTCGCCGGGCTCCTGCTGGTCCGGGTCCCGGACCGGGTGGATGCGGACCGCGCCGAGGCGGGCGCGGTCGCCGATCGACCGGCTCGGGTCGTGGTGTTGGAGGGGCCACCAGCCGTTGACCCGGACGTCCTGGACGTGCCCCACGTCAGGCCCCCGGGTTGTTGAGGACGCGCATGATCGCGCGCCGGGTGGAGGCGTTCATGTAGCGCCAGATGTCGGCCGGCTGCGCGACCGCGCCGAAGGCGAGCGTCGTCGTCGTGACGCCCCCGGCCATGACGTGGTGGACGCCCGTGATCGAGCCCGCGGGGTAGATCGCCGGGTCCATGTCGACGGTCGGCGCGCCGAGCGTGCGGTCGCGCAGGGTGTCCCAGATCCGCTCGGCGGTGGCCTTCGCCACGTCCTGGACGAGCTCGGGGTTCGTCAGGAGCTCGGGCGACCAGGGGCCCTCGCCGCGGATCGCGGCGAGGATCCGCTCGCGCTCCGCGTCGCGCCACGCGAACCTCGCCGTCATGACGCCGGGGAACACGCGCGCGGTGACCACCGGGCCGGTGCAGGGGCCGATCGACTTGTCGGGGGTGATCTCGACCTTGTAGAAGCGGTCGGTCGTGTTCGGGGAGGCGGGGACCACCGTGAGCACGACGGCCATGCGCCAGCCGGGCTCCACGACGACCTGGTCCCAGCGGGCGTAGACCTCCTTGCCGGTGCGGTTCGCCTCGCCCAGCGCCTGGCTGGGGAGGCTGCCCTCGAGCGGGTAGCCGAAGATCATGGCCTGCGACAGGCCGTAGGGGTCGAGCTGCGAGGCGACGGAGATGATCCCGGCGTGGGGGTCGACGACGTCGACGCGCGCCGGCGCGGCCTCCGCCGAGGAGAGGTCGTCCGCGTAGCCGCGCACGGCCCAGCCCTGCGACTGGTTCGGGTCGTTGGAGCGCGCGAAGCCCTTGTAGCTGGGGCGGCGCGTCCAGTCCGTGTAGACCGCCGCCGGCGCGTAGGCGCCGGTCTCGACGTTCACGATCCCCACGCGGTAGGGCCGGATGCTCGCCACGCGCTGGACCCAGTAGCGGGCGATGCGGAAGGTCGAGCGCCAGGCCTGATTGGCGGTGCCGGCGCGCAGGAGGAGCACCGGGTCCGGGGGCTTCAGGGGATCGTTGCCCCAGGCCTGCTCGAAGCCCGCCCAGCCGTACTTGAGCGCGTGCGTCCGCAGGTGGTCGAAGGTGATCTGGCGGTTGAAGACCCCGAACGGCCCCCATGCGGCGAAGAGCTTCTCCAGGTCGACCCAGGACGACCGCGCGAGCGTGCGGCCGTCGATCTCGAGATGGACGTCGGGCAGCGGAGCGACGTTGGTCAGGCTGGGCGTGTCCTCGTCGCCGCGGGTCCGCGTCCCGCTCGAGCCGGGCTCCTCGTAGTCGAAGCGAACCTCCTGCTCGACGGTGAAGAGGACGACGATCTTGGACGGGCGAAGCGCGCGGCGATCGACGACCCCCGCCCAGCCGCCGTCGGTCTGCGGGGGAGGGAGGCGAGAGAACACGCCGCGCTCGCGCCCCGAGTAGACGTCGAAGGCGTGCACGACGCCGGCGGCGTCGAGGTAGACGTCGAAGCCGGGCAGGAAGGAGAGCACCCGATCGATCGCCCCGGCGCCGTGGTCGTCGACCTCGAGGTCCTGGAGCTCGACCTCGACCGGCTGGTCGTCCCAGACGAGCCGGGCGCCCAGCTCGTGGGTGACCACCCGCTCGAGCGCCTCCTTGGCGGTCCAGGGCCTGGTGGGCGCCTCAGGCGGGTAGAGGCTCCAGCGCGCGTACTCGATCTCGGGCTGGAGGAGCTGGACCTCGATCCGGCCCTCGCCGGCGAGGAACCTGTTCCCGTTCGTGCGGCGCAGGTTGAAGGCGGTGGCCACCCAGGTCTTCGGCCAGAGCCAGCGGCCGTCGGCCAACCGGATCCTGCGGGTGTGGGGATCGTCGCCGGGCTGGATCTCGAGCAGGTAGACCTGCTCGATCGCCAGGGTCCGCCGCGGTCCCTCGATCTTCAGCGTGGCGGGCTGCCCCAGCAGCGACTGGAGCGCCTCGGCGCGCGAGGCCGTCAGCGTGAAGGCACGCTCGACGGGCGTCGTCCCGGCGCGCCACTCCCAGTCGAACGTGGAGGAGCCGCCGAGGACGCGCCCTGCGTAGGTGACGATCGGCGTGCGGCTCATGTGCGCGGCCTCTCGCGGGTCGTCATGTCGCTCGACGGCGGGGCCGGCGGCGTGCTGGTCGGCACCCGCGCGCCGGTGGACCGCACGTCGGCGCGGACGTAGGTGTAGCTGGTCGAGCTCGCGCGCAGCGGCAGGTCCTCGCCCGGGAGGCCCTCGAGCCAGGAGCTCGCGCGCCGCGCGTCGCGGACCTCGATCCACCCGCGCCACTGGGGCGGGGCAGGGTGGTCGGAGACGACCCGATCGCCGGAGACCTCGTAGCCGGCGGCGCCCGGGGCCCGGCGGAGGGTCGTGCGAGTGAGCACGCGCACGCCGCTCTTGGGCACGTCGTAGCGATCGCGGCTCCAGGGGTTCCCGTCCCACACGGGCTTGAGCACGATCCCCTCGTCGATCGACTCGGACAGGCTCACGCGGGCCTGGAAGAACGCGGCGCCGGGGTCGGCCAGGAGCGAGAGGTTGCCGCTCAGGACGTTCTCGTCGGGGTCGAAGCTGAACCGGTCAGCCGTCACGACGACGGTGCTGCCGGCCAGTCGACGGGCCTCGGCCAGCACGTAGGGCCGCACGACGTTGCTCCACAGGTCCTCGAGGTCGGTCGTCTGGTCGAACCGGACCGAGGCGGAGTAGGAGGCGTCGAGCTGGACGAGCGCCTGCGCCGGACCGAGGGCGGCGCTCGAGGACGCCGAGTTGCGCCCGCGGGCGAACGTGACCTGGGGCTCGACGATCGCCGGGTGGTCGCGGGTGCCCTGCGCCTGGTCGTAGAGCAGTTCCGCGTAGCGGCGCGTGAAGCGCAGGACCTTGTTCTGGTCGTCAGCGCGCTCCGTGGGCGTCCCGACGAGCTCCCACGTGCCGCCGAGGCCGGACAGGACGCCGGCGGCGTAGGCGTTGATCGACGCTGCGAACTGGGCCCGGGCGGCCGCGTTCGCCAGGGCGGTGTAGACGCCCTCGACCGTCACCGTCCGGCGGCCGCTCGGGCTCGTCGCGACGTCGACGGACGAGGACCTGCGCCCGGCCCGGCCGGAGAGGGAGGCCGGCAGCTCGACCGCGACCGCGCACTCGTAGCGCGCGCTGCGGGCGGTGTCCTCCTGGCCGGCGAGCTTGCGCGCGGTCGCCCGGGCGTTGAAGCCGGTGTTCAGGGCCGGGTCGAAGTCGTGGCGCGACGTCGCGCCGAGGACCACCGTGAGCGCCTGGTCGGGGGTGCGGTAGGCGTCGCGCAGCGCCTGCTCGGCAGCCACGAACGAGGCGGGGTCGTCGTCCTGGACGACGACCTCGAACGTCACGCTCGCGCGTTCGTAGTCGTGGAGGAAGCGGTAGCGGCCCGTGAGGTGGTAGGCGCTCGCGCCGCCGGCGCCGACGGTGAGGCCCGCATAGGTGATCGCGATCAGGCGGGACATCAGTTGCCCCCGCCCGTGAAGCGCCCGACGGCCGCGAGGATCTGCTTGAGCGTGCTGTCGAGAGAGGAGAGCGCCTCGCCGATCGCGTTCGGCATGGCCTCGCCGATGTTGTCGGAGGATCCGATCTCCGCCGCGACCCGGCCGCGCTCCGTCTGAACCCGCTTCTCCTGCTCGACAGCCGTCTTGGCCAGCCCGCTGCGGAGCTCGGGGTCGACCTCGATCCCGTAGCGGGCGAGGTCCTCCGTGACCGCCCCGACCCGGGCCTGCGCGCGGTCGAGGGTCTGGCTCGTCTGGCGCATGCCGGTGATCTGGCCGAGGCCGGGGATCGCGCCGATCAGGTCGACGGCGCCCCGGGCGGCCGTGCCGGACCCCAGGTCGCCCGTGGTCACCATGTTCCCGACGCTGTCCGCGCCGATGCCGGCCAGGGCCATCAGGCCGCCACGCGCCATGCCCCCGAGCCGGCTCCCGCGGACCCGCGCGCCGCCTCGGGCGCCTCCGCGCCCGCCGCCCCCGCCGCCGCCGGCGTCGCCGACCGTGGGTGCGCCGTCCCCCTCGGGGCCCTCGGCGACCTCGGACAGGGCGGCGGTGGCGTCCTCGACCGCTGCCTCGAACTCCCCGAGGGACGACACGAGGCGCTGGAGGGTCTCGTCGAGGTCCTCGCCCCCGCGCCCCCTAGTCACGGCTCGCCCTCGCCGCCCGCAGGGCGCTGGAGACCTCGCGGACGGCGCCCTCGAGGAGCGCCTCGTCGTGGGCGCGCCCCTGGTCCAGCTCACCCAGGACCCGCAGGGCTGCGAGCTCGCCGCGGGACGCCTGGCCCGTCCTCACGGCCTGCTCGACCCGGAGTGTCCGGCCGGCCGCGACGAAGGCGCTCCGCTCGAGCGGGGTGAGCGCCGCCCACTCCTCGAGCGACGGTACGCCGCCGGCCTCGAGGAAGTGGCGGGCGTGCACCGACAGGTGTCGCACGACGAGCGCCCGCGCGCGCGCGTCGAGCGCGTCGAGCTGGTCGCCGGCGAGGTCTGCGAGGCCGGCGATCGCGAGCAGTCGGCTCATGGATCCGGCTCCGGTTCCGGTTCCGGGTCGGGGGGCGGCGGGGGCGGCGGTGCGAGCTCGCCCACGAGGTCCTCGAGGCGGCCCATGAGCGCGACGCGGCCGGCCGCGTCGGGCCGGCCGAGGAACAGGCAGGGCACCCACAGCGACCGGTAGGCGGACAGGCGGAGCTGGGCGCTCGCCTCGATCAGGCAGATCGCGTCGTAGACGACCAGGGCAGGGTGCTCGCGGTGGTTCCGGGGCGTGAACACAAGCGGGCCCAGGCTGGGCAGCAGCCCGCCGACCGGCACGTCGGCCCCGGGCCACCGGATCAGCAGGCGGTCCGGGTTGCCGCCGGTCGGGCTCGTGTTCGGGAACAGCGCCGAGAGGACGCCGCCTGCGACGCTGTCCTCCCAGCTCTCGACCACCGCGCCGAGGACCGCGTCGCCGCCGGTGTAGAGCACGGCGCGCGAGGCGCCGTCCTCCTCGGCCGTGAGGCGGACCGCGCCCACGGGCGGCGCCCAGAAGACGGTGCTCGTCAGGCCGAGGCCGGTGCCGCCGTGGGGCCACTCGGCCGACAGGTCGGTGCACCCGTAGGCGAGCTTGCCGGTGACGAACAGCGATCGGTTGACGTCGACGGCGGCCACGTCACACCGGGTCCACCGGGTCGAGGATCGACGCGGTCGCGTCGAGCGTCGCCGTCGCGTTGAGCGGGCCCTCGTCGACCAGGTCCTGCTCGACGGTGAGGACCTGCGCGGCGACGTCGGCCAGGCGGTAGACGCCGTTGTTGCTCGTCGTGCCGGCCACGACCAGGCGCATGCCCTTGCGGTAGCCGTCGTCCGGGAACGACCCGCTCGAGGCGGTGATCGTCTTCGTGCTCTGGGCGAACGTGAGCGTGCGGCCGCCGCTGGCCGTGACCTGCTGCGCGGGGGGGGCGGACGGGAGCCAGCCGTCGCGGCCGTGCGCGAGCCAGAGCAGCCGGGCGAGGATCCCGGCGGCGTCGAGGTCCTCCTCGTCCTCCCACTCGAAGCGGTCGCCCACCAGGAACGGCACGTCGCCGGCGAGCGCGACGTAGAAGGTGCCGTCGACGTTCTCGAGCGGGCAGACGACGAGCTGGTCGACGACGACGGTCCCGACGGCGAGGTCCGGCGAGCGGACCTTCACCGCGAGGTCGGCCGCGTTGAAGCGCTCGAAGTAGGCGCGCGCGTCGAGCGTCAGGACCAAGAGCGACCACGCGTCGTTGGGCGCGGCCGCGAGCGAGGCGCTCACGCTCGAGGCGCCCAGGTCCAGGTGCAGGTTCCCGGTGGCGTTGCCCTGACGCCGGAACCGGACGGCGGCCAGGTAGGGGCGGTCCTGGGCGAACGCGGTGCCCGGGCTCTGCTGGTGGATCACCTGCGAGGCCGTGCCCGGGGCGACGAGCTCGAGGCCCCAGGGGGTGGCCGGCTGGCCCGGGTAGCCGCCGAAGGTGCGCCCGCTGCCCGTGCGCAGGCGGAACGCGGCGGGGTCGCTGAGGACCCAGCCCGTGATCGAGGTGGCGGTGGCGGGCTGGTGGTTGTCGCCCGTGGCGTCGTTCTGGTCCCAGGAGGGGTTGCGGACGAGCCGCGTCGTGACCGGGTGCGCGGCGGACAGCTCCTCCTCGAACGCCGTCCCCTCGAGCACGAGGTTGTCCTGCGCGCGCGGGGAGCCGGTGAGGCGCAGGGTCTCGGCGTGCTGCCGCGTGCCGCTGGTGGCGTCGAGGCGGCAGCGGGCGAGCTTGGCCTCCGCGGCCGTGGGCAGGGGGTGGCCGTCCTTGTCGACCGTGCAGCGCAGGAGGACCCCGTTGCCGGCGTTCCCGCCGGCGGGCGTCGGCGTGGCGTAGGTCAGGGCGCGCGGCTCGAGCGTGTGGTCGTGGTCGACCATGAACTGCCGGACGGCCTCGAGCATGTCGAGGTCGCGGCCGACGTTGAGCGCCTGGAGGCCGGCGGCGCGGCAGAGCTCCTGGAGCACGGGGCGCCAGGCGTCCTGGAGGGTCTCCCGGGACACCGGCGCGGCGAGCTGCTGGCGGGCCGTGACGATCACGCCGAGCAGGCCGGGGGTGTAGACCCCGTTCAGGCCGGTCGTGAGGGCGGCCTCGAGGTCGGCCCAGTTGACCGTGTTGCGCCCGCCGAAGCGCCGGAGCGCGTCGAGGGGGTGGAGCGCCAGCGCGGCCTGCTCCCAGATCGACGTCCAGCTCGGCTGCGGCCCGCTCACAGGTGCTCGATGCGGCCTTCGGTCCGCAGCTCCCAGTCACCCGCGAGCGACTGGCGGAGGTTGACCACGTACCAGCGCTCCGTCTTGCCCTCGAGCACGAACCAGTCGCCGCGCGCGGGCTTCTCGGCGGGGAAGTCGGTGTCGCGGACCGTGAACAGCGCGCGGCGGTTGTCGTCGATCGCGCCGACGAACTCGTCGGGGAGGACCCGGAGCTGCTTGGCCTCTCCCGTGTCGGCGTGCACGTACTCGGCCGCGAAGCCCATGACGTGGGCCGTGGCGTCGAAGGCGCGCCCCGAGAGCAGGTCGAAGAAGTTCACGGGCCTCCCCTGGAAGTGCAGGACCTGTGGCTAGCCGCCGGCCTCCGTGAGCACGGCCTCGTCGCAGGCGTCCGCCGCTGGCGCGGGGTGGCCTGGCGCGAGGCCGGCGAGGTCCAGCGCCGCGGCCGCGGCCTCGAGCTCGGGGAGCGACTCCGTGGCGACGACGTCGACGAAGAGGCCGTGCCCGACCGCCTGGATCCGCACGAGGACGTGGACGTCGTTGCCGGCCACGGCCAGGTGGTAGACCGCGCCCCGCTTGCCCCCGAGGCCGTGGGACGTGTCGTCGATCGCCAGCCGCGAGGCGGTCGTGACCATGGCGACGTCGGGGAAGGTGACGACCACGGGCAGGCGCTGCGGGCCCCCGACGAACAGGCTGCTCGAGGAGCTGGCCAGGGCCGCGGCCGCGAGCCCCGCCACGAGGAGCGGGGCCGCGAGCGCGAACCGCCCGAGCGCCGCGCGCGCGGCGGCGCCCACGCGCAGCGCCACGAGGAGCGCGAGCGCGGCGACGATCATCAGCGGGGTCGTGGGGATCACGGACCACCGCCGGCGAGCGAGTGGAGGCCCTCCAGGCAGCGCCCGTCCACGATCTTGAGCTCGAAGTCCGACCGCGCGCAGATCACGTCGCTGCGGCGGCCGGGCTCCTCGTACTGCTCGACGACGAGCCCGCCGGCCGAGCCGCCCTCGCCGGACCAGACGAAGCGACGCGCGAAGGCGCGGCCGGACTGGAGGTCGCCCGGGTTCACGGCCAGGGCCTGGACCTTCGTCTGGTCGTGGATCCGGGCCAGCGCGGCCTGGAGGCCCGGGTCGGCCGTGTTGCGGAAGCCGCCGGCGGGCCAGCCGGAGATCACGACGCGGATCCCGAAGACCTGCGTCAGCGTGGCCTCCATGAGGTTGCCGAGCATGGCCTCGTTGCGCAGGCCCTCGCTCGGGCGGTAGCCGATCACCGTCTGGACCTGCGTGGTGAGCAGGGCGTTCCGCGCGGCCTTGATCGGGATGTGCAGGGCGCCCGGCGACTCGCCGACCCGATCCTCGTAGCGCTCGATGAGCGCCTTGACGTCGGTGATCGGCGTGCCGCCGGGGACGGCCCAGTTCGAGCCGGCCGTGTACTGCGCGGCGTACTTGGCCGCGTCCGCCAGCTCGTCGGCCGCGCTCTGCTCGATCGCGCGCAGGAGGATCGACGTCGCCCGGTCGGTCGCGACCTGGTAGAGCCGCAGGCCGTGGATCCCCGCGACGCCGGCGGCGCGCCGGTCGACGAGCTCCTCCTTGCCGTAGTCCTGGGTCTCGAACTTGTCGGACTCGTACTCCCAGAAGTCGCGCTTGTAGTTGCCCGTCTGGCCGCGACGGAGGTCGTCGAGCGAGACCTTGGGCATGAGCGCCGCGCCCTTGATCTTGGCGTAGGAGCCGGCGTTGAGCTGCTGGTCGAGCAGGGGGAAGAGGACCGGGAAGATGAAGCCCATGAGCTGGGCGACCGGGTCCAGCTCGGCGTAGGGCATGCCCAGGTCCGGGCGGATCTGCGTGCTGCTGATGCTCTGCATGGTCATGGAGCTGCTCCTACGCGCCGGCCAGGACGCGCCAGGCCGCGCCGGTCGAGAAGAACAGGGACGCCTTGGTGGCGGCGATCGCCCCGATCGTGTCGCCGCCCGCGTTCTTGGCCGTCAGCGCGTGGGTCGCGGCCGCGCCATTGACGATCACGATCGTCCTGCCGGCCCAGAGCGCGACGTCGGGGAGCGTCACGTCGCGGGCCGCGTCGGGCGTGAGGACCTGCAGGGGCGCCGCGTTGGCCGGGAGGGTGACGTTCGCGCCGGCGGCGGCGACGTCCACGGCGGACCCGTGGCCGACGGCCTGCGGGATCGGCAGCGCCTCGAAGATCGCCCCGTCGCCGCTGGCGGCCTTGAGGGCGATCGCCACGGCCGGGCTGCCGCCGGCGACCGCCTTGCCGTTGGCGGCGGGGCTGACCCGCTGGCCGACGGCGATCGCGGCCGCGGCCGTGAGGAGGAGCGTCCCGGGCGAGCCGAGGGGCTTGCACGTGGCGCCCTGGCCCTCGCGGGCGGCGCGGACGGTGACGACCACGGCGGCCGGGTCGCCCAGGGCGGCGTACTCGACCTGGCCGGCCGTGCCGCCCAGCTTGCACAGGCGGGCGGCCTCGAGGCCGCCGGCGGGCGCGATGAAGGTGCGCAGGTGCTCGGCGTACATGATCAGTTCCTCCGGGCGGCGGCCCGGGCGTTGGCGATGCGCTGGCCCTGCTCGCGGACGAACCGGGCGTGCCCCTCGGGGTCCTCCTGCATGGCGAGGCACACGGCCTCGGCCTTGAGGGCGTGCGGGGCGGTGTCGCGGCGACGCTCGAGCAGCCGCGACAGGTGGCGCTCGACCCGGGCCTCGAAGGCCTCGGTCTGGGCGCCGTCGCCGGCGATCGCGCCGCCCAGGGCGCCGGCGGGCGAGCCCCGCCGCGAGGCCTCGAGCTCCGCCTCGAGGCGCTTGCGCTCGGCGGCGGCCTCCGCCTCGGCCTTCTGCGCGCGCTCGCGCAGGATGCGCGTGTAGCCGGCCTGGGCCTCGAGCAGGGTCTTGCCCTCCGCGATCGCGTCCAGCGCGTACGAGGGGTCGTCCGCGAACTCCTTGCGGATCGCGGTCCGCCGCTCCGTCTCCTGCGCCGCGAGGCGCTTGTGCTCCGCCTCGAACTCGGGCGACGAGCTCGCGCCCGCGCCCGTGCCCGTGTCTCGACCGGCCATGGGGGCCTCCTTCGTGTTGTCCGCGGTCAGCCGACCGCTCGTGTCCAGCACGGCCGCGGCGGTGCGCCCGTCGGCACCGAGCGGCACGAACGACGCCTCGACGAGGCGGCTGTGGCGGAGGATCTCGAGGGGGCCCTTGAGCTTGCGCCCGTTCACCTCGCTCGAGTCCTTGGGCCCGATCGTGGCGACGTCCTCCCACGAGAAGTCGATCCCCACGCTGGCCTGCCAGCGCGCGCCCTGGTCGCTGATGGCCGCGACCTCGTCGGCCTGCTGCACGCCGGCGAAGAGCACGCCCTCGATGTCGAGCGCCTTGCCCGCGGCCACGCGCTCCGCGCGACCGATCCACAGGTCGTGGCGGTGCTGGCGCATGATCGGCAGGTGCGTCGCGTCGTAGGTGAGCGTCGAGAGGTCGATGACGAACCGGCAGCCGTACTGCTCGACGACGTCGCCCGAGTAGGCGCGCATCTTGAAGCGCCGCGCGCCGGCGCCGCCGTCGCCCTCCGCGCGCTCGAGCGTGACCGGGGCCGAGACCACGAGCTTGCGCTGCTCCGTCACGCGCGCTCCTCCTCGCGGTCGTCGCCCTCGTCGCGCTCCTCGGCGCCGGCGTCCTCCTGGTCGTCCTGGTCGCGCTCGTCGCCCTTCGCGGGCGGCCGCTGGTCGGCCGCAGGCGAGAGGCCGGGGAGGCCCATGGTCAGGACCTCCTGCCACGTGACGCCCGGCACGCCCGCCTTGGCGAGGCGCTGGGCCTCGGTGTGCGCGGCCTCGATCAGGCGGCCCGAGTCGGCGGCGATCTCGACGACGCCCTCGTCGTAGTCGTGGCCGGTCTCGGCCCACAGGCGGCGGGGCGAGGTCTGGTGGCCGCGCACGCGCTTGTCGGCCGCCGAGGCCTCCTTGTCGGGGTCGAGGTAGGCCCACTCGGGGTAACGCACGACGTGCGCGTAGATGTCCGGGCGGTTGGGGAGGCGGCCCTCCCGGACGGCGCGCTCGATCCGCCAGACGTAGATCCGCGAGCGGAAGGTGCGGCCGTGGTGGCGCTGCTGACGGCGCGCGGTCTTCTTGTAGCTCTCGAGGACGCCGCGGGCCTGGCTGAAGTTCGCGTCGCTCTGGTCGAGCAGGCTCAGCTCGAGCGGCAGGCCGATCGCGAGGCCGACGTCCCGCTTGAGCTCGCGCTTCTGGGTGGCGGTGTCCTGCGTCGTGACGTGGGGCGCGAAGCCGTTGAACGACTCGCCCGGGCGCAGGCGCACGATCATCCCGGGGTGAAACTCGTTGTAGACCTCCTCCTCCTCGTCGTGGTCGCCGTCCTCGGGTCGGCGCGCGCCGAAGCGCGGCATGCCGTACTCGGTCTGGACGAACCCGGCGATGCAGGCGGCCGCCTCGAGCTTCACGAGCTCGGCGTACTCGACGTCGTCGAGCAGGCCGGCGCGGTCGAGGGTGGCGTGAAACGCGGTCATGCCGCGGGTCTGCGAGATGCGGCGCGGGTCGAAGACGTGGATGACGTCGGCCGCGTCGACGCGCAGGAGGTCCGCCAGCGACCACTGGCGACGCCCGCGGAGCTGGCGCTCGCCGGCGCGGCGCCGGACGAAGTAGTAGGCGAGGTGGCGGGTGGTGACCGGGTCGATCTCGACGCCCAGGATCAGGTCCCGGACCTCGCCGCCCTCGGTGATCGTGAACACGCCGGGCGGCGACTGGACCCGGTCGCCCTCCTCGAGGCGGACCTTGCCGGTCGCCGGGTCGAGGATGGCGAAGCAGTCGCCGTCCAGCCACATGTGCCGGAGGGCGAGCCGCTCCATGTCGTCGAGGGTCAGGCGGCCGGCGAAGTCGCACTCGGCCGTGTTCGCCCAGGGCTCCCACACCTCGCGGCGGATCCTGAGGTTCAGGGCGGGGTCGCTCGTGAGCGGGTCGATCCGCAGGCCCGAGCCGAGGAGCTGGTCGAGGCCGCGCTCGAGGACCTGGCCGATGAGCTGGTTGTCCCGCTCGTAGGCGCGGACGCGCTCGCGGATCCGCCAGTAGTCGTCGCCGTAGACGACCTGGGCGTCCTCCGTCCCGCCGAGGAGGCCGGCCTCGCTCCGGTACTTGCTCGGCTGGGCCGCGCGGTAGCGCAGCTCGCGCCGGCGCTCCTTGCCCGCGTGGAACGCGTCGGCCTGGGTGACGTGGTGCGAGCGCAGGCGGGCCGCGCGCGCGGGCGTGCTGGGCGGGGCGCTCGAGCGGCGCGAGAGCACGCGCTTCACCCGTTGGCCCTCAGGCGCCGGAAGTCGGTGCGGACCACCGAGGTCCCGGCGACCGCGTCCGCCCAGTCGTCGGCGCGCTTCGCCTCGGCCAGCAGCTCGCCCACGTTGTAGGCGACGGCCTGCGGGCCCTTGGCCGAGCTCGAGGGGACGAGCGCCGCCTTCGCGCGCAGCCCGGCGGCGTAGGCGCGCGCCTGCGCGCCCGTCCGGTCGGCGCGGTAGCCCACGTTCGCCTGGATCGCCTTCTCGGCCTCGTCCAGCGCCTGCGCCATGTCGAGCGGGGGCATGCGCGCAGGGTAGGGGGCCGAACAGCCTTCGAAGCTCGGATCCCTCGGCACGTCCGGCGGCGCCGCGCGCGCGGGCGCGCGGTAGACCTTGACAGATACTCCCGCCGCGCGATAGTATTGACGCACGACGGGAGCAGTTGTGATTCAGTCCTGGCGGGGCGTGGCGGAGCAGGTGTTCAACGGGCGGTGCCCCAAGGGGTTCCCCGCGAACCTCATGCGTCCGGCTGCGCGGCGCCTCGCCGTGCTGCACACGGCGACGACGCTCCAGGACCTCGCCCGCAACCCGGGGAACCGCCTGGAGAAGCTCGTCGGCGACCGCGCCGGCCAGCACAGCATCCGGATCAACGATCAGTGGCGCGTGTGCTTCGTCTGGCAGGACGGGAACGCCTACGACGTCGAGATCGTCGACTACCACTAGAGGGAGGAGCGCATGAGCAAGCCGAAGCCGATCAACGTCCACCCCGGCGAGGTCCTGCGCGAGGACTTCATCGGCGAGCTGGGCCTGACCCAGTACCGCCTGGCCAAGGAGCTGGGGATCCCGGAGACGCGCGTCTCGGAGATCTGCCTGGGGCGACGCGCGATCACGGCCGACACGGCCGCCCGCCTGGCGCGCTACTTCGGGACCTCTGCCGAGTTCTGGCTGAACCTCCAGAACCTGTATGACCTGCGCGCGGTCGAGGCGGAGAAGGCGGACGAGATCGCACGCGTGCGCCCGCACGACCCGCTCACCAGCGCACGGCGACCCGGAGCACGCGCAGGCTCATCTGGACGCCGCGCGGGATCTGCGACGAGTCGGGCCACACGGCGCGCGTGACCTTCGCCAGCGCCGTCCGGGCGCTCGCGACGTCGTCGACCTCGGCGGCGTCCGCCAGGTCCTGGTCGGCCAGGACGGCCTGCCGCCACCGCTCGCTCTCGGAGTCCTTGAGCGCGTGGCTCCAGGCGAGCTCGCGCAGGAACGCCGTGTAGCAGGGCTCGATCACGGCGCCTCGGTGACGTCCGCGATCTGGTCGAGGAGCCACCGGATCGCGTCCAGCGGGGTCTGGACCGGCTCGCGCACGTCGCCCCCGAGGCGCACGCCGAGGCCCTCGGCCTCGAGGCCGGCCGTGAGCAGGCGCAACGCCCGGCCCTGGCGGGGCGTGATCCGGCAGTCGATCCGGGAGATCTCGACGACCCCGTGGTCGAGCACGGGCGCCACCAGCTCGATCGACGTCGAGCGCGATCGCGGCGCCTCGACCTGCTGCTGCTTCTGCTGCTGCTTCTGCTGCTTCACCACCGCTCCCTCCTGCGGGCGCCGAAGCGGCCGCCACGTTCCGTGTCCCGCCCGAGGTGCCGCGGCCTCGACCGCCGCTCCTCCTCCGCTTCGGGGCGCGCGCGCGCGGGCGAGGGCGGCGAGCGCGTGGCGCGCTCGTCGGCGCGCACCATGTGGGCCGCGGCCAGGCAGTAGACGGTGGCGTCCCACCAGTCGGTCCTGCTGCGCGTCGGGTTGATCCAGCGCACCTGCGGGCGCTTGCCGAGGCCGACCCGCGTCTTCTCCTCGGCCGTCATCTGCGTGGCGTAGCCCGGGGGGAGGCAGTCGGACTCCTCCCACATCGTGTCGTCGTCCCCGTAGATCAGCCCGTAGAGCTTGTCCTTGAGGCCCTCCGTGTCGAGGACATGGAGGAGGGTGGGGATCGGCGGCGAGTTGCCCGCCGGCGGCTGGTAGTGGACGGCGCGCGCCTGGATCAGCTTGAGCGGCTTGTTCGTGCCGCCGTAGCCCTTCACGGGGATCACGCGGCCGGGGTCGCTCCTGGCGAGCTGGTACACGAGCCAGGTCGTGTTGCCGTCGGCCAGGAGCTCGGCGCCGCCGCCGGCGTCGACGGCGACGATCAGCGGCCGCTCGAACCCCGAGCCGTCCTCCCGCTGGAACCGGGCGTCGACCGTGCACCGGATCAGCTCCTCGGCCGAGTCGGCGCGGCCGGCCGCGACCAGGCGGCTGCGGTAGCGGGGCCCCCAGGCCCGGACCACCCAGGCCCACCAGGCCCGCAGGCCGCTCGCCTGCGTGTCGGCGCCGGCGGTGAGGAGGGTGGCCCAGGACGGCACGACGCCGGCGCGCCGGCCGGCGGCGCGAGGCGTGAAGACGTCCTCGGTGCGCCGCGTGAGGGGCGCGGTCTCCTGGGGCAGGCCGAGGAAGCCGTTACGGAAGTTGCGCAGGTCGTCCTGACGGCTCGCGCGCAGGAACTCCGCCGCCAGGGCGCCGAAGCTGACCCAGGGCGAGTAGAGGGCGCTGAGGTGGAAGGCGACGCGCCGCGAGACCGGGTCCGGGCCGAGGACGGAGACCCACTCGCCGCGCTCGATGATGCGCATGCGGTCGCCCTCCTCGATCGGCTCCTGGCACGACGAGCACTCGTACCAGGCCCGGGCGCGCCCGCAGGCGAGCTCGTCCTCGAGCGCCAGGGCCAGGTCCCCCTCGAGGTCGAGCTCGCGGCGCTCCCAGCGGACCTGCTCCCACACCAGGCGCTGGGACGTGCCGCAATGGGGGCAGGGCACGTGGTAGTAGCGCTTGTCGGCGGTCGCCTGGAACTCGCGCCAGATCGGGCCGTCCGAGGTCGTGGGCGACGAGAGGATGAAGTGCTTGGAGCGCGGGCCGAAGGTGAGGAGGCGGTCGCGGATGAGGTCGAGGGCCCGCGCTTCGGTGTCCTGCGCCTTGTCGGTCTCGTCGCTGACGGCGAAGCGGATCGCTCGGCTCGCCATGGTCTGCGGCGAGCCCGTCCAGGCCAGGTGGATCGAGCAATGGACCAGGTCGATCTGGTCGCGCCGAACGTCGTAGCTCGAGGGGGTGAGGTAGCGCGCGAGGCGCGGGGTCTCGAGCAGGGGCTGGATCCGCTCGCGCAGGTAGGCCTCGGCGGCCTTCTGGTCGGGCAGGCAGACCATGATGGGCGCACCGTCGCCGGTGTCGACCCAGTAACCGACGAGGACCTTGACCGCCTCCGTTCCCCCGACCTGGACCGGCTTGCAGAGGATCACCTCGGTGTGCTCGGTGTCGCCGGCGACGTCGAGGATCCCGCGGATGTAGGGCGTGCGGTCGAGTCGGTAGGGCCCGGGCTCGGCCGAGCCGCGGAGCGGCACGACGTGGTAGCGCTCGCCCCACGCCGACGGGGAGAGCCGCTCGGGGGGTGACCACGCGGCCCGCTCGACCTCGGTCCACGGCGCCGGCGCGACCATCAGGCCGCCTCCTCGCCGGCGTAGAGGCGCAGCAGCGCGCGGACCTCCCGCTCGACGATCACGTGGACCTCGTGGTGGTCGCGGCCGGCGACCTGGGGCGCGAGCTTCGCGGGCAGCGCCAGGAGCCCGGCGCGGACGTGCGCGATGCGCTCGAGGCGCCCCCGCTCGACCTCCGCCCGGTCGAGCAGCTCGCCGGCGGCGACGCGCTCGAGCCGCTCGCGGCGCCGGCGCTCGAGGCGCTTGATCTCGAGGCTGACCCGCTTGATGAGCGTGGCCAGGCGGGCGGGGTCGACCTGGCCGACCGGGGTGCCGTCGTCGTCGACGTCGTCCTCCTCCGGCTCGTGGTCGCCGGCCTCGGGGCCGACGTCGACGTCGGTCCCGGTCTGCCCGCCGTCCCGCTCGGCGCCGTCCCGCTCGGCGCCGTCGGGCGGTCGGCCCGGGAGGCCGGTCGCCCCGACGCTGGACATCCACGCGAGGACCTCGGCGCGGTCGAACCGCAGGGGGCGGCCGCGGCCGCCGCCGTCCGCGGGGCAGCCCTCGCGCACCCAGCGATAGAGGGTGCGCTCGCTGACCCCGAACACCCCGGCGGCCTCGGCGATCGAGAGGTCACGCTCCGCCATGGCCGGCGCGCGGCTCGTCGAAGAGCCAGAGGGGCAGGGCGGCGTAGGCGCGGGCGACCTCGGCCCAGAAGGCTTGCGACGCGCCTTCGGGTCGGCCCTCGAGCGCGTCCCACCGGCCGTCGCGGAAGAGCACGACGCACGGGCGGTAGGCGACGAGCGCGACCAGGGCGTCGCCCTCGCGCCGGACGACGCCCTCGGGAGCGCGAAGAGTGGCGCGCCACCAGAGGCGGGCGGCCTCGTCCGGGGTCTGGCCGCACAGCTCGACGTTGCCGGTCGGGCAGATCAGGAGCATGTCGAGGCACTGGGGCGCGACGAAGAGGTCGCGGTACACCACCTCGCTCGTCCCGACCGCGGCAGCCTTGTGGAGGACGATCTCGTCCTCGGCGACGTCCACCAGGTCGACGGTGCTGGGCAGATAGACGCGGTCGAGCACGCGCATGCGAAAGCGCGGGGTCTCCGGCTCCGGCTCCTCCGGCAGCACGCGCGCCGCGAGCTCGGGCTCTGCCGCGATCCATGCCTGCACCTCGGCGGGGTCGAACCACAGCCCGAGGCGCGCCCCGTCCTCCGTCCGGTGGTCCGCCGGGCAGCCCTCGCCGACGAGCCGGCAGAGGGCGTAGGTGCTGATCCCGAGCGCCTCGGCGGCTTCGACGAGGGGGACGTCGCGCCGGGGCACGGCTACACGCCCTCGCAGGCGATCGCCGCGTTGGCGGTCATCACGACCTCGCGGAGCTTGCGCAGCGCGGCCGTCTGGTCCGCGCAGGAGGGCGTGTGCGCGACGATCACGCGCGCGAGCTGCCGGGCGCTCGAGCGGATCTCCTCGTAGGCCCGCGCCTGCGCCTCGGTCGCCGGGTGGTAGCGGAACCAGGTGTCGATCCGCTGGTCGATCGTGAGGTTAGGCACGGCTCGCCTCCTGGCCATGGCGGCCGCGGCAGCCCGGCGCGTGGACCCGGATCCCCTCGCAGCAGGGCAGGGGATCGCGCCGCACGCCGGCCTGGTGCTCCCGGCCGCGCTCGAGGCGCGCGCGTTCGAGGCGCGCGCGACCGTCCGCGAGCTCGGCCAGGTCGCGGAGGATGCGCCCCGAGGCCTCGAGCACCACCGGCGAGCGGACCTCCGGGCTGTCGCCCAGCAGCCAGTCCCTCAGCGCCCGGTAGTGCGGATCGATCGTGCAGACCTCGTCCACGCCGCCCCCGGTTTGACCTTGGCCAAATGGCCAATTTGCGCGTCCCGACAAACTCCGCGCGAGCCGAGGGCGCGGAGCCCTCCCGGCTGAGCCGCCTTAGGAGGACCCGTCAACTGGCCAGACCAGCTTGACGAGCCCGCCCTCCTCGACGCGCCGGACGTCGCGCGGGACCTCGAGGCCCGTGCGCACCCTCACGAGATCGAGCAGGGCGACGACGTCGTCCTTGTGCTTGTCCTCGAGCTGCCGGACCTCGCGGCCGAGCTCGACGATCCGCTCGTTGACGTGCGCGGCCTGGGCCGAGAGCAGGCGATCGGCCAGGCGCTCGGCAGCGGTCAGCACGACCACGTGTTGCTGCGGGCCCGGCGGCCGGTCCTCAGGCTCGACGCGGACGAGCGACTCGGCGCAGCGGTGGTCACCCGGGTGGCTCGAGTCCAGCGCGCAGGGACGACCGCAGGGGTCACCGTCGAGCGAGCGCGAGCCGCACGACTGATCGCAGAGCGGAAGCGTCTCGACGGGCCTCACAGAACAGGAGGCTAACGGCGCCGACTCACGCTGTCCGGGGCGAGGCACAGAACGAACGAGGGGGGCGGACCGTCCGCCCCCCTCGCCCTGAGCCAAGCACGGGAGCCCCGGGGTGGCGGCTCTCCGCTGACGGAGAGGTTACACGGAGGGTCCGACAGGCCGGATCATGACCACGAGCGCGCAGGTGGCTCTCCCACCACGCGCATGTGGTCTCCAGCGTGACCGCGATCGCGCTCGCACGCGCCGAAGGGGCCCTCGTGGCCGCAGGGTGAGCTGGAGCGATCGACTCCGGCGCGATCGACGGCGAGGTGTGCGGCGGCGCGCTCGACGGCGAGGTGTGCGGCGGCGCGCTCGAGGATCGAGGCTGTCGGAGCTGCCTGCCCCGGCCAGGGCATCCGCCGCAGCTCCTCGACGCACGTCCGGCATGTGACCGCTCCCTCTCCCGACAGGCCATGGGCATGCTCGCCGCACGCGGTCAGGACGTAACCGACGAGCGAACCCTCGCGCAGGATCGCGCGAACCGAGGAGTGCTCATGGGGGGCCACAAGGCAGGTCCGACGACGACGACCACCTTGGCCACGTCGGATGATGGGCCACGTCGCATACCAGCGCGCGTCGAGCAGGCGAGCGCACTCGCGGCCCGACCGCTCGAGCCGGATCGCGTCCTCGAGGGAGTCGAGGCCTTCGTTCGAGAGGCGACGGACGGCAGCGAGCGCCGCCAAGAGTGGATCGTCCCCTCCAGCCGCTGTCACGGGGTAGCCAGCTCCGCGTAGATGTGCGTGAGGCGCAGGAGCCTGTTCCGCTCCTCGGATCTCGCATAGGACGCCACGAGCTCCCACGTGCCACCGAGGCGCGAGAGGGCGAGGGCGGCGTAGGCGGCGGCCTGGTCCTGTGCGAGTGCGACGTTCCGCGCGAGGTAGACCCCCTCGAGCGTCACGGTCCGGAGCTCCCGCGGACTCGTCCTGGCGAAGGGCGTCACGGTGTAGCGGAGGGTCTCGGCGACGGGGGCGCAGTAGCGCAGCGCCGGCAGCCACGGTCCGTCGCCGCGGCGCGCGCGCTCGGTCGCCAGACGATCCCGGTTGACTGGTGTTGGATCCGCAGCGAGCTCGCGCTCGAGCTGGCGCAAGTGGGCGTCGCTCATGCGACGCGCCGAAGCACGGCTCGAATCGTCTGCGGGTGCCACGCCCCGCCGCGCTTGGTCCGACGTTGCTCGTTTGCGAGACGCGCGGCGATCGCACGCAGCGACAGGCCTTCGCGGCGCAGCTCGAGGATTCGATCGACCGTCGCGGCCTCCTCCTCGAGCGGCACGACGACGAGCCTGCCTGCCGCGTCCCGCTCGTCGGCGCGCGCCCACCCCAGCGCGGCACCTCCGAGGCGCGCGCCCGACGCGCGGAGGTGCGCGAGCGCCTCGCGGGTGCGCTCGCCGATCGTCTCCCGCTCCCACTCCGCAACCGAGCAGAGCACGTTGAGCACGAGCCGTCCGGCCGCGCTCCGCGTGTCGACCTGTTCGGCGACCGACATGAGGGCGAAGCGGTCGCGGAAGCCACGGTCGAGCAGGGTGCCGAGGTCGCGCACCGAGCGCGTCAGGCGATCGAGCTTCGCGACGAGCAGCCCGTCGACGTCGCCGGCGTCGAGCTGCGCGAGCGCGCGCTGGAGGCCTGGGCGGTCGAGCGTCTTGCCGGTGGCGCCGGCGTCGGCGATCACGGCTGTGAGCTCGAGGTCGTAGAGCTGGGCGTAGCTCGAGAGCTTCGCCTGCTGCGCCTCGAGGCTGACCCCTTCGTCGGCCTGCGCCTCCGTGCTGACGCGCACGTAGCCGATGACGCGCGTGCGGCTGCCCTTGCCGTCATCGTTCCGCGTCATCGGTCTGCCCGTGGTCGTCATCGGTTCCGTCAACGTGCTCCGCAGCGGCCCCGGTCGTCAAGCTGACGTTCGTCTCGTTGACGACCGTGAGGACGTCCGCCATGAACTTGTGCGGCTTGAGGTCGCGGTGAACTTCGTGGGCGCCGAGGCTCAGGCTCAGCCGGCCCGAGCCGCGGCCGCGGAAGGCGACCGTGACGACGAGGGGGACGAGGGGCCCCGGGTTCACGCCGGCGCCAAGGATCACGCGATCAACTCGAAGGGCTGAACGGACGCCGTGTAGAGGTCCCACATGCGAGCGGACGAGCCGCCGCGGGGGAGCGGCTGCCAGGCGAAGGGCAGGGGCGGGCTGACGTGCTGGGACGCGACGTGGCGCTCGAGCGCAGCGCGAGCGTCGACCTCGTCCAGCGCGACGGCGACGACCTCGTCATGCTCGTGGTCCATGCCCCACGTCGCCACGAAGACCGTCATGTTGGCCGGCTCGTGGCAGGGCAGGGGCAGGGCAGGGTGCGCGCGGCGTCGTCGACCTCGGCCGTCAGCCGCGGCATCTCGCGCTCGAGGTGGTGGGTCAGCGCCTCGAAGCCCTTCACCTCTGCCTCGCAGTCGAAGCCGCGGAAGGGGCGACGAGCAGGGTAGGCGCCGACGATCCGACCGCTGGTGATGTCGAGCTCGCTGTCGCGCTCGATCACGATCACGATGCACCAGCCGAAGAGGTGCAACCCGCGGTTCACCCACCAGAGCAGGCCGGACCCGCGGAACTCCGCCCAGGCGTCTCGCTCGGAGGGCGTCACGCGGCGTCGGCCCGCGCGGCCGACTCCCGGTCGTCGACGAGCTCGACGAACGAACGGGACAGCGCGCGGTCGCCGCGCACCATGCGCTGGCGGACCAGGCGCGCCTCGCCCAGGACCTGCAGCGCGACGACGACGGCCAGGACGGCCTCGATCGGGAGGTCGAGCTCGACGGCGATCCTCGCCGGCGTCCGGCAGCCGTGGGCCCGGATGACGGTGCGGACGTCGGCGGCGACGAGGCCGGCGACGAGCTGCGCCGGGGGCGTGGTCAGCGGGCAGGCGCCCGCGAGCCAGAGGACCTCGGCCTCGTAGGCCCGCGCGGCCTGGAGGACGGCGGCGTAGTAGGGGAGCTGATCGACGTGGTCGGAGCACGCGGCCTTGCCGTAGCGCGTCGGCCGGCCGCAGGCCTCGACCTCGCAGGCGCGCGGGCCTGTGGCCTCCGCGTCGAGCGACGTCCAGGCCTGCCTGATGGAGCTCCGCATCCTCCCCTCCCACCCCGAACAGGCCGCGCCCGGCCGGCAGGGCCGGAGACGCGGCGTAACCGGGATGGATCGTAGTCGCGTGACCCGGTCGAAACGCGCCCCGGGCACGTGAAACCGAACAATCGCCAACCTGTGGGGCCGCGACGCAACCTCTGGCGCAGACGCAACGGCGCCGCAATCGGCCGGGGCTTGACACTGACGCATTGACGCTATACAGTCAATGCCATTGGAGGCGCAGCCATGGCCGACCCGAAGCAGAGCAGCGAACCCCTGGCCCTGAGCGACGCCACGATCCGGGACCTCGAGCGGCGGGCGCCGGGCGACCCTGAGGCCGCCGCAGCGCTCGAGCGCCACCAGCGCCGGCTCCGCGCCGGGCCGGTCGTGGGCCCGGCCGACGTCTTCGCCTCGCGCGTCACGAGCGCGCTCGGCGCCGCCTGGGCGGCGGTCCGCGAGCGCCACCCGGAGCTGCCGCCGGCGGTCGTCGTCCTCGCCAGCGGCACCACGAGCAACGTCCGGTGCTGGGGTCACTGGGGGGCGTCGCGCTGGGACGTCGCCGGCGATCGCGCCGGCGAGGTCCTCATCGCCGGCGAGCTCCTGGCGCCGGGCGGCGGCAACGAGCCGGAGCGGCCGGTCGAGGAGCGCGTCCTCGGGACGCTCCTCCACGAGGCCGCCCACGCGCTCGCGTGGGTCCGGGGGATCAAGGACACGAGCAGGGGAGGGCGCTACCACAACGAGCGCTACGCCCACCTCGCGGCCGAGCTCGGGCTCGACGTCGCCCGCGATCGCGTCTACGGCTGGACCCTGACGCGCCTGCGCGACGAGACGGTCGAGGCCTACCGCGAGGCCCTCGCCGACCTGCGCGAGGTCCTCATCGGCCACCGCGCGCCCGAGGCTGAAGCCGCCGGCGGCGCGGGGGGGAGCGCCGGTGGCGCGGCCGGCGGCGCCCGCGCGGGCGCGCCGACCCGAATCCGGGCCGTGTGCGGCTGCGACCGGCGCGTCTACGTCGCCCCCGGCGTGCTCGAGCTCGGTCCGATCGTCTGCGGCGTGTGCGAGGAGCCCTTCAGGGCGGGGTAAGAGGAGGACGACAGAGCGTGAAGGCCTACGTCGACAAGGCGGCGGTCGAGGGGCCTCGCGTCACGCTGGCCGCATCGCGGTAGGAGCGGCCAGGCTGGCGACTCCGGCCAGGCGCGCATACGTTTACCTAGGGACGTATACTTGAGGCTGGTCCTCGGCCGCGGCCGGGACGGAGGAAGCACATGGGCGCCGAGCTGAAGGACGAGCCCCTCGAGGTCACGGACGCGATGCTTGCCCGGCGGGTTGACGGGTATCTGGCGCGCCAGCGCCGGCGAACGGGGATCGGCATCCGCGCCGTGGCAATGAGGATGGCCTCGGTGTCCACGTTCCTGCTGAGGGAGGCCGAGGCGAAGATTGAATGGCTGCTCGAGCTCGTCGCTCAGCCTGAGCCGGATCGTGCTGAGGTGGACGAGCTGGCCGAGCTCCTCGAGGACGTGAAGGACAGCCTCGACAAGCTCATCGGGGCCTGTGAGCAGACCGACCTGCTCCACCTCGTCCCGCCGGGGTTGATCGACCTCGAGGCCCTTCGCCGTGCGAGGGCGCGGGGAGCGAACGCACTGGCCCTGACCACGGGACTCAGAGACGTCGAACCGACCGCCAAGGACCTGGCGGAGACCAAGGCGCTGGAGGCCGAGCTACGTGCCGCTTGGAAGGCGTGAAGCCCTCCTGACGGCCATTCCGGGCGCTGTCGCCCGGACGACCGACGACAGGGCGCTACGGGCGACCCTGCTGAGGCGGGCAGCCGAGGCGGTGATCGACCTTGCTGGCGCTGACCGCGTGAGCGTCGAGGAAGTCGGGGCGCGCCTGCTGGCGAGCGTCGCAGGCGACGTGGAGAGCCCGGACGCCGCACCACAGGCCGTACTCGCTCTGCACCGATTTCTTGTTCGGGTCCTCGCCTCGGGCGTTCCTGCCCCAGCGTCGACGTTCGCGGCCCTGAAGCCCTTGGTCCACCCAAGCGTCGACGAGACCGCGATCCTGACCTGGCTGACCCAGCAGCTCGCGAACGCCCTCGTGCGAGCGGAGTTCGCCTAGCCGCCGGCGCCCGGAGGCAGGGGCGCCGCCGTCGCCGGCAGCGAGGCGGGGCAGGGCAGGGGGGCGGCGCCCGCGGTCAGCCCGGGCAGCGCGCGGCGGGCCCCGGCGCCGGCTCGGGCGCGGCGAACAGGCAGAGCTGCTCGAGCGGCTCGGGCTGGCGGCCGCCGGCGGCGGGCCCGCCTGCCCTCGAGGAGGCGCCGGAGGTCCTGGCAGGCGGGTTCGCCTGCGGCGACGTCGGGCCGGTGTCGTCGACGAGGCCCAAGCGCTCGAGGACGTCGGCGCGGATCGCGGCGAGGTCCTCGCCGTCGGCCAGGCGCGCCCACACCTCGCCGTGGCACGTCCGCGGCGCGCACCAGCAGCCCAGGACCTGGCCGCGCAGCTCGTCGCGCGCGTCCTGGAGCCCGCGCGCGCGCTCGCGGCGCGCCAGCATGTCGAGGAACAGGATCATGGCGCGCTTGCCGTGCACGCGGACGGGGTAGGGGTTGCCGTAGCGCTGCCCGCGACCCGTGACGGGGCAGCGGCCGCGGCCGACGTAGACGTCCCAGCGCGCGCCGGGCGCGCGGACGTTCACGACGCGCGGGTGCATGGCGCCCTCCGGCGAGCTGGCGCAGGCGAGGCCGCCTGCCGGTCCAGGTCGAGGCGGCGATCGCCGCCGAGGCTGTAGGCGTCCGTGAGCGCGCGGAGCACGGCGGTCCGCACGTGGCGGTTCATGTCCCCGAACCGCGCGAGGTGCCGCGCGACCTGGCGGCGGAGGTCCTGGCGGACGCGCTTGTCGGCGCCCCAGTAGCGGTAGTCGTGGAGCGGCCACGGGTCCGCGTAGTTCGTCCACACGCACTCGACCCCCGGGCCGCCGCTGCGCAGGACCACCGCGAGCTCGTGGCGGTGCCACGAGCGGTAGAGGCGCGGGTAGAGCCCCCACGGGTGACCGCAGACGAGTACTCGCGCGCGGGTCGCGTGCAGCAGCTCGGCCAGCTCCTCGTGCTGGGCGTCCGTGAGCTCGTGGCGGTAGCGGCGGCGGCCGTCGCGGCGGTCGCGGAGAGGGTAGGGGGGGTCGACGAAGACCACCGTCTCGGGGCCCCAGCTCGGGGCGTGCTCGCGCAGGAAGCGGAAGGCGTCGGCGTGGAGCACGCGGTGCCCGGGTAGCTCCCGGCGCAGGCGGGCGGCCTGCTCCTGGTCGAGCTCGAGCACCCACGCCTCGGCGTGGCGCCGGGCGAGGTGACGGGAGACGGCGGCCGAGCCTGCGAAGGCCTCGACCCACCGGTCGTGCTCGGGGATCAGGTTGATGAGCGCCTGGTAGACGTGGTTCTTGCCGCCGGGGTAGCGCATGCGCTCGAGCGTAGGCGCGGGCGCCTGCGATGTCAAGCGCCATGCGGTGTCAGCGAGCGCGCCGGTCCGCTCCCTCGGCCGCAGCGTAGGCCATGTAGATCTGGGCAATCCAACCGATAGCAACGCCGACGTAGAGCACGGGCAGGAGGTCGGCCGCGTTCCCAACGACAAGGACCATCATGGCCAGAGGAACCATCAGGAACGTGCCCACCATGGTGCAGAGGCCGAAGAAGATGCTCCCGGCATACAAGTGGCCCAGACCTGGGAGGAAGAACGAGAGCACTGCCGCGAGCCCTCCCGAGCGGACGCCCCGAACCACGATGTGGCGTGGTGTTGTCCCGCGAGGTGACTGCCGTCCTTCGCGCCGACGCGTCTTCTTCCCTCGGCCTGCCAGATCGTGGCCGCAGTGCTTGCATGTCTTGGCGCGCGCCTTCACCAGCTCGGCGCACTCGGGGCACTCGATCGTGTCCGCGCCATCAGCGGCAGGTTCGTCGGCCATGCGCCACCTCGTGCATTGGTATACGCGATGGCCGAACCTGTTTCACCCCAGCACGGGGTGGATGTGTCGGCCCCCCCTGATAGGATCACGGCCGGTCAGGAGAAGCGCCCTGCGCTGGCCTGACCGGCGGTCGGGCCCGACCGTGACCCTCGCCGGCGTAGCGCACATGTTGCCGCCGGCGGGGAAGCCTCTCGTCCTCGCCGGCGTAGCGCACATGTTGCCGCCGGCGGGGAAGCCTCTCGCTCCGGAGCGCTCCGGAGCGCTCCGGAGCGCTCCGGAGCGCTCCAAGGACCATGGACCATGGACCATGGGCCTTAGATGTGCGATGAGCACACGGACCTGGCCTTGGACCATCGGACCATCTCCAGGACCTTGGACCATCGGCAAGAACACCGAGCAGGGGGGGGGGGACCCGCGCTCGCCACGAGACCTGGGCGCGAGGGGCGAGCCGCGCGCTCGCGCCATCGGGGAGGAGGAGGCATGCCGCCGCGACGAGAGCAGCCCGCAGCGGACAGCGTGCCCGTGCGCCTGGAGCCAGAGCTCCGGGCGTGGGTCGACCGCCGCGTCCGGGAGCTCCGGCAGCTCCGACCGCGCCGCCTGCTGAAGGCGAAGACCCACGCCGCCGCCGAGAGGTGGCGTGCGACTCGCGACGCTTCCCGGGCCGCGGCCGGGATCTGGCTGCCGTCGGCGTCCTCGGTCGTCCGGGTCGTCCTGGCCGCCGCGGCGGCGGAAGATCGGCTGCCTCCCGGCATCTCGCCCGAGGCCGTGACTGCCGCGATGGCCCCGCGGCCGCGCGGTCAGCCGGTCAGGAGGGTGATGGCGGTGCGGACGACGCCCGAACAGTTCGCATGGCTCGGCCGGCGCGTCGACGACCTACGCCGGTGGGCGCCGGACGCGACCCGCTCGACCGTCGTGCGCCTGCTCGTCGCACTCGCCGCCCGGGCCGAGCGACTCCCCGAACTGCCCGCGTAATCAAACAAGTCCATGCCCGCGCGGGCGTTCCGGAAGTCCTTTGAATCTTGTCGGTAGCGTGTGCTAGATGAAGATCGAGCCCGGCTCCCCGCCCACACGGAGAGATCCGGGCTCGTGGGTGCCCAGGAATTGGCGTTCCTAGGGCCCCCCTTGACCCATCTGCCCGGCGAAAGAGGCGCCGTCACATGAGCCACCTGACTTCTATCACGCTCGCCGCCACGAGTCCAGCACTCGGAATGGCCGATAAGAGCCCTTATGTTGCGTTCGGCGCGGCGCAAGTGCTTTCTGCACCGTCCCCGGGCGGTCTGGAGCCGCCGGCCAGGGCCCGGTAACGTGGCGGCCCCCCCGGACCCGAGCAGGAGGAGGCGCCCCGTGCAGTGCCCGAGCTGCGGCAACACCGTCGCCGACAACGCCACCCAGTGCGACGCCTGCGGCAACGCGGTGCCGCAGGCCAACGTGGCCCCGACCTCGACCGCCCAGCGCGGCTACGGCGTCGCGACCCAGTCGTTCGACTGCGAGAACTGCGGGGCGCAGACGGTCTTCAGCGCCACGCAGATGACCCTCGAGTGCCCCTACTGCGGCTCGCAGAAGGTCGTCCAGCTCCCGCCCGAGGAGCAGGCCAAGACGGTCCAGCCCGAGTACGTCATCCCGTTCAAGGTCCCCCGCGAGAAGTCGGGCGAGCTCTTCCGCAGCTGGGTCGAGGGGCTGTGGTTCGCCCCGAACGACCTCAAGCAGCGCGCCCAGGCCGACGCCATCCGCGGCGTCTACCTGCCCTTCTGGGTGTACGACGTCGACACCCAGACCTACTTCCGCGGCGAGGTCGGGCACCACTACTACGAGAACGAGACCTACCGCGACCCGCAGGGCAACACGAAGACGCGCCAGGTGCAGCGGACCCGCTGGCAGCACGGCTCCGGGTGGCACCGCGGCCAGCACCGCGACGTCCTCGTGTGCGCGTCCAAGGGCGTCGAGCGGGCGCTCGTCCAGGCGATCGAGCCCTGGCCGATGGCCGACCGCCAGCCCTACGCGCCGGGCTTCCTGGCCGGCTGGGAGGCGGAGCGCTACGCCTTCGACGGCGAGGTCGCCTGGAACGACCACGGCCGGCAGCGCGTCGAGCGCGACGAGCAGACCGCCTGCGAGCGCAAGCTCAAGGCCGACTTCCGGGGCGACGACACCCGGGGCGTGTCGATCGACATGCGCGTGGAGAGCCTCCGCTCCCGCCACATGCTCCTGCCGGCCTACATCTCGGCCTACCGGTACCACGACCGGACCTTCAGGTTCATGATCAACGGCCAGACCGGCGAGGTGCAGGGCCAGCGGCCCTACTCGGCCGCCAAGATCATCGCCCTGGTCGCCGCGATCATGGCCGTGGTCATCGGCATCGCGGTCGTCGCCACGGCGATGGGCCGCGGCACCCAGTCCCCGCCCCCGACCGGCGGGGACCGGCCCGCGATCGAGCAGCCGCGCTGACGCCGGAGGGCGTCACGCTCGGCGGCGGATCGAGGCCTCACGGCCGGCGAGGGCGGTCACGGGTCAGTGCCCGCCCTCGCCCGCCTGGCTCAACTCGACCAGGACCCCGCCCGCGCTCTTCGGGTGGATGAACGCCACGCGGTGCCCGCCCGCCCCCGGGCGGGGGGCGTCGCCCACGAACTGGAAGCCGAGGCCCCGCAGGCGGGCGACCTCCGCGTCGATGTCATCGACGGCGAGGCACACGTGGTGGACGCCCTCGCCCCGGCGCTCGATCGCGCGGGCGATCGGGCTCTCCGGGCCGGTCGCCTGGAGGAGCTCGATGCGGCTCTCCCCCACCCGGAAGAACGACACCTCGACGCCCTCCGAGGCCACGACCTCGCGCCCCGCCGCCGGCGTCCCCAGGAGCGCCGCGAACAGCGGCTCCGCCCGCGCCAGGTCCTTCACGGCGATCCCGAGATGGTCGATCCGCGCGCCCATGCTCCGTGCCTCCTCCGCCCCGCTCAGCGCCCCGGTCAGCGCGGCCCCTCGGCGGCGAGCCGGAGCTGCTGGATCCGCTGCTCCGCCTGCTCCTGCGCGCCCCGCTGGCGATGCGCCTCGTACGCCGCCTGCTCCGCCATGAACTGCGCCACGTGCGGCGGCATCGGCTGCAGCATCTTCCGCCAGTCGGCCGCCTCGACCCCGGAGGCGACGTTCGTGATCATCTGCAGCCCGGTCAGCAGCTCCTGGCGCATGCCCTCCTCGCGCGTCGAGTCGAGCATGGAGATGAAGAACTCCAGCACCTTGTCCGTGACGTGGCCGCGCAGGGCGCGCACCGCGGCGCGGTCGCCCTTCCGGGCGAGCTGCTCGAGCGAGCGCGTGAGGGCCACCGGGCACCGGTGCTCCCGCCCGCCCCCCTCCGCGAGCTCGCAGTAGAGGCTCGTCCCGGCGAGGAGCAGGAGCCCCTCCATCGCCCGGGGCGACTTCTCCGCCCGCAGGCGCTGCCCCACGATGCGCGCGGCCTCGCGCCGGAGCTCCGGCCCGCGCACGGCGACGGCCTCGCGCAGGGCGCGCGCCGCCTCGATCCGCACCTCCTCGGCCGCGTCCTGCGCGGCGACGAGGAGCACGCGCTGCGCGCCCTCGTGCGGCCGCTCCTGCAGGAGCCGCACCAGCTCCACGCGCGTCGCCGCGTCGGGGACCTTGTCCCAGCGCGCCGCGAGCAGCCGGTCGATCCGCTCGTCCGAGAGCCGGGCGGGCCCGGTGCGCAGGACGTGCAGGAGCCGGCCCCGGTCGCCCTCCCGCGACAGGTCGGCGATCATCCGCTCGAGCGAGGCCTCGCCGGCCGGGCCGAGCCCGGCGCGGACGATCACCCGCTCGCACTGCGCGTGCAGGCTCCCCTGGGCCCCGCGGCGCAGGGCGGCCAGCGCCCACTCCAGCAGCGCGACGGGCGGGTCGCCCCCCTGCCCCGCCAGCTCCGTCACGGCCAGCGACCGCACGTCCGGGTCGAGCTCCTCGTCCACGAGGCGCAGGTACTCCTCCAGGGGCAGCGCGCCTCGCACCCGCAGCGTGTCGAGGGCGCCCAGCGCCGCCTGCCGCGCGTCGCGCGGCCGCTCGGGCCCGAGCTCCGCGAGCAGCGCCGGCAGCGCCTCCTCCCCGGCCGTGTAGATCGTGGCGAGGGCCTCGCGCCGGACCGCCTGGTCGGTCAGCAGCGCCACGACGTGAGGCAGCGCACCCGCCGGGAGGCGGACCATGGCGTCCGCCCCCTTCGCGCCCGTCCGGTGGCGGAGGCGCGCGCCGAACTCGAGCAGCTTGCGCACCTCGGCCACACCCCGGAGCGCCTCGCGCGCGATCCAGGCGCTCGCCAGGCCGCGCGTCTCCTCGTCGAGCGCCTCCTCGGCGAGCGCGGCCATCACCGGCAGCCAGCCCTCGTCGCCGTGCCGGTGCAGGGCCACGGCGCCCCCGACGCGGACCTCGGGGTCGTCGTCCTTCACGGCGCGGCGCGCCAGCTGCAGCGACAGGTCCCGCGGGAGCGCCACGCGGGCCGCCATCCGCGCCGCCTGCGTGCGCACCTCCGGCTCCGGCGCCCCCAGGAGGAGCGGCAGGAGCTCCTCGGGCGGCACCCCGACGCGCTCGGTGAAGAACTCGGGGTCGATCGCCACGCCCTCCGTGAACGTCGGGTCCATGTCGTCGACGCTCCCCGCGTAGGCCATGAAGCTCTGCCGCGCCGCCTCCAGCCGGTCGGCCGGGCGGGTCGGCGGCGGCGGGGTCCCCTGCCCTGCCCCGGGCCCCGGCGGGGGCTGCTCGGGCGGCGGCGCCGCCACCGCGGCGAAGGGCGGGCGCCGGGAGGCCTCCTCCAGCTCGGCGCGCGACGCGAACGTCTCGACCCGCCCGTCGAGCCGCAGGGCCCTGTAGACGAGGAGCCCGCCGCCATCGACGTGGGGCTCGCGCTCCCAGGCGACCAGGTAGCCGTCGTCCGCCTGGGGCGTGACGAGGTCCGCCGTCGCCCGCCGGCGGAAGGGGTACAGGTCCCCGCCGACCGGGCAGCTCAGGTCGGGGCTCCCCTTCCCCACCAGCGCCTCGAGGCCGCGCTCCCAGTCGCTGCCGGCGGGCGGGAAGCGGCGCTCGGCCTCGAGCCGCGCCCGCAGGGCGGCCCCGACCCGCTCGAGCCGCGCCCGGCACTCGGCGTCGACGCCCCCCTGCCCCGCCTGCCCGCGGCGGACCGCCACGACCCCCAGCGCCCCCAGGGCCAGGACCCAGCCCACGAGCCCCACGAGGCCGAGCGTGCGCACGCGGTGGAGCGCGGCCGCCTCGCGGCCGAGGAGGGCCCGGGCCTGGCGCTCGAGCCCCAGCCCACGCACCAGGAGGTAGGGGCCGAGCACGAGCCCGAGCGGCGTGAGCGCCGCCCAGGCCAACCCCGACAGGCGCTCGACCTCGGTCGCGGTCTCGCTCACGGCCCGCTGCCGGCCGCTGCGCTCCTCGCGCTCGTGGGCGTCCTCGAGCCGCCGCCCGCTGCGGAAGTCGTAGCCGCAGCGCACGCAGAGGAGCACCGTCGCCTCGTCCTGGAACCCGCAGCTGGGGCAGCGGCGCAGCGGGTCGCGGATGTCGAGCGGCGGCGGGGCCGGCGGCGCGACGAGGTCCAGGTCGCCCCCCCCGAGGCCGTCGTCGTCGAGCCCCGGGTCCCGGAACGGGATCACGACGTCGTCGTCCGCGTCGGGGGCGGGCGGCCGCGGGATCCGGTTCACGGCCCCGCAGCGCTTGCACTGCAGCTTCTTGCCGCCCTTGTCGTCCGGGACGGAGTACCGGCGGCCACAGACGCACTGCACCTCGAGCACGCCGCGAGGCTACGTCCGCCCCGCCGGCCGGTCAACGCGGGCGTGGTGGTCTCGCCCCCGTGGGGGCGCCTGACCCGTCGCGCCCGGCCCCGCGGACGCTCGACCCCCGCCATGTACATTTATCCTGGTATCCGTATATTGATATATATATCCGCTGCCTTGTATCACTACCCGTCGAGGCATACCTGGCCGCCCGCCGGGGCGTCCCCCGCGCCGCGGCCCGCGCGCGCCGGGTTTGCGCCGCCCCCGCGCGCGCGGTAGGACGGGGGCGGGCCGGCGGCCCGGGCGGAGCGCGTCATGGGCAGGTGGGCGGCGAGGGTCCGGACGGCGGCGCTGGTCGTGGCGGGGCTCCTCGCGGCGGCGGGGTCCGCGCCGGCCCAGGGCCCGGCGGCCACCGTCAGGGTCACGGCGGGGGGCGTCGGCGGCCCGATCGTCCGCGCCCGCCCCCGCGCCTTCGCGACCGTGCGCGTCCTGCTCGAGAACGACGCCCCCCGCGAGGTGACCGGCGTCCTCCGCGCCTACCGCGGCGCGGCGGCGGGCGACAGCAGGGCCGAGCAGCGCCTGTTCTACGAGCGCCGCGTGACGCTCCCCCGCGCGGGCCGCCGCGCCGAGACCGTCTACTACTACTGCCAGGAGAACGAGCCCGCCCGGCGCCTGTGCGTGCTCTTCGAGCCCGACGAGGGGCCCGCGCCGCCGGCCGTCTTCCCCGAGCTCCAGGTCCACCAGCGCGACGCCCTGGTGCTCGTCGTCTCGTCGCTGGAGTCCGAGGAGGCGCTGCGGGTCTTCCGCGCCGCCCTCGTGCCCGGCCCGCGCCGCGTGTGGCGCACGGAGGCCGTGCGCGCCGACGTGAGCGCGCTCCCCGACCACATCGCCGGCTTCGACCCCTTCGACGCCGTGGTCGTCACCGACCTCGAGCCAGGCGACCTCCCGCCCGACCGCGCCAGCGCGCTCATCGAGTGGGTCGAGGCCGGCGGCGACCTGATCGTCGCCTTCTCGGGCCGCCGCGCCCTGCCGCTCGAGCTCCGGCCGCTGCTCCCGGTCGAGCGGCCCGGCGGCCCCGACCGCGCCGTCGAGCGCTCGCTCGTCGGCCTGCGCAGCCTCGGCCGCGGCCGCCTGCCCTGGCCGGGCGACGAGCGCGTCCTGTGCGACGACGTCGTGCCGGCCCCGGGCGCGGAGGTCCTCGCCGGCCAGCCCGACGCCCCGCTCGTCGTCCGCGGGCGCCGCGGCGCGGGCTGGGTCACCTACCTGGCCTTCCCCCTCGACGCCGCCCCCCTGCGCAGCTGGAGGGCGGTCCCCACCTTCGGCGGCGCCCTGCTCCGCCCGCCCCGCGCGGAGCTGCACACCAAGTCCGACATGCCCATGGTGGCGCCGCCCCTCGAGGAGCTGCAGCTCAACCTCTCCGAGGCGCTCGCGACGCTCACGCCCCCCTCGGCGCTGGTCATCGCCCCGCTGCTCCTCCTCTACGTCGCGCTCGTCAGCCCGCTCAACTTCTCGCTGCTCTCCCGGCGCCGGCGCCTGCACCTCTCCCAGCCGATCGCCGCCTGCGTCGTCCTCGCCTTCGGCGGGGCCTTCTACACGATCGGCCGCATCTACAAGGGGAGCGAGGACATGGTCACGCAGGTGGCCGTCGTCGAGCTCCCGACGACCGCCGGCCGCGCGCGCGTCGACGTCATGACCGGCTACTACTCGACCAGCCAGGCGCTCACGAGCGCCGTCGGCCCGGCCGGGGCCGTCGTCGGGCCGATCGCCGAGGAGCCGTCGGGCCGCGAGGGCCGGATCGTCGACGACCCGGCCGGCGCCCGCCTCGAGGGGCTCACGGTCGCCACCTGGTCGCTCCGCCGCTTCCGCAGCCTCCGCGCGCAGGACCTCGGCGCGGTCGGGCTCGAGCTGCGCCTCGAGGGGACGGTCCTCCGCGGGGCGGTGCACAACCGCAGCGCCCTGACCCTCGAGGGCCCGCTCCTCCTCACGCCGGGCGGGTTCGTCGAGCTCTCGGCGCCGCTCGCCCCGGGCGAGAGCGCCGAGGTGGGCAAGGCGCTCCAGCGCCTCGAGCCCCAGCGCACCGACCCGCTCGCGCTCCTCCAGGCGATCACCCACGACGCCCGCGCCGGCTACCCGCCCGTCTACTACGGCCGCGACCTGGGCGTCGGCCTCCGGGGCGACCCCTACGGCGGCTCCGCCCGGCGCCGCATCCTGGCCACGCTCGTCCACCGCCTGCGGCGCGTCCCGTCCTCCCCCGACCGCTTCCCCGTCCTCTTCGTCGCCTGGGCCAACGCCGACCCCGGCGGCGTCGTCGTCGAGGGCACGGGCGCGCCGACGCTCGCCCGGCAGCTCGTCGTCGTCGAGGGCCAGGCGCGCCACCCCGTCGGCGAGCCCCTGACCCTCCACTGGCTCGAGCCGCGCGTGCTCGCCCTCCCCCCGCGCGAGGAGGACTGGGTCCCCGTCGACGGGATCACCGGCGCGCCCCCGACGCTCGGCGCCGGCAGCCTCGGCGAGTCGGCCGAGGTGACCTACTGCTGGAGCCTGCCCAGCAGCGAGCACGCGCCGCTGCGCCTCTCGCTCCTCAAGGTGCGCTGGCAGGTGCCCGGCTGGGCGCCGCACATCAAGTCGTACGTCGACGTCTACGACTTCAGCCGCCGCGGGTGGCTCGTGGCCACCGCGCAGACCGACGCGGACCGCGAGGAGGACCACCGGGTCTGGACCGTCCCCGGCCCGAAGGCGCCGGCCGAGCTCAAGCCCGACGACCTCGTCGACCCGAGCTCCGGGACCGTCCTCGTCCGCTTCCGCAACGAGGTGGGCGAGCTGCGCATCGGCTCCGTCGGCCTCGACGTCCTCGGCGTCAGGTAGCCTCCGAGCGCGCTACCTCCGGGCCCGCCCAGCGCGTAAGATCGAGCGCCGCGCACAGGGAGGCCCCCATGCACCGCTCCGCGCGCCGGTCCGCCGGCTGGCTCTCGTTGCTCCTCGCCCTGGCGCCCGCCGCCCACGCGGGCGAGCGCGAGTGGCGCGAGCTGAAGAAGGCCTACGACCAGGCGCTGGCCGAGGTCGAGGCGGACCGCGGCCGCGACCCGGAGGCGAGCAAGAAGGCCGCCGCCGCCCTGCACGAGGCCGCGGGCAAGCTCGTGGGCGAGAACGAGGCGAAGGCGACCGAGGCCCTCCTGGGCGCGCTCTCCAGCCGGCGGCGTGTGATCGCCGCGCCGGCCCACGAGGCGCTGACGCGCGTGCGCGACGCCCGCGCCACGCGGGAGCTCATCAAGGCCTACGACGGCGCGCAGGGGACGACGAAGCACCTCCTCGCGCGCGCCCTGCGCGCCAACCCCGCGCCCGAGGTCACGATGGCCTTCGTCCGGGCGCTGCGCGACCGCGACGCCGACGCGCGCGCCGCCGCGGCCGCCGCGCTGGGCGCCCGCGGGGAGGAGGCGCGCGCCACGGCCGAGGGGCCGCTCGGCCGCGCCCTCAAGGACGACGCGGTCGTCGTCCGCTGGGCCGCCGCGCGCGCGCTCGAGGCCCTCACGGGCACGCGGCCGGAGGGCTTCCAGGAGCCCGGGGCGACGCTGGCGGGGCTCCTCGAGCGCTACCCCTACGACCGGGTGGCGTTCCTGCTCGACGTCAGCCAGGCCGCCGGCGAGCGCGCGTTCGGCGACCCGCTGGTCACGCCCGAGGCGCAGGAGGAGGCCGCCGCCGGCGCGGCCGACGACGCCGGCGCGCGCCGCCCGGCGCGCCCGCCGCGCCGCGGCCAGGAGCCGAAGGCGGCCGAGCCGCCCCCGCCCGTCTCGGCCCACGACGTGGCGGTCCGGGCCGTGCGCGACGTGATGAAGGACCTCGGGGACGCCCCCGCCGTCCACCTGCTCCGCTTCGCCGGGCCGGGGGCGCTGCGGGCGCACGGCGACGGCTTCGCCGCCCTGAAGTCCGACAAGGCGAAGGCCGACGCCGCGGGCTTCCTCGAGCGGGCGCCGGCCGACCGGGGGCGCGACGCCCTGGGCGCCCTGCGCCGGGTGCTCGAGCTCAGCCCGCCGCCGCAGGCGGTCCACGTGTTCCTCTGCGGCGGGCCCGAGGGGCGCGGCGCGGCCGGGACCGACGAGCTGCGCGAGGCGCTGGCCGACCTCCTCTGGGGGCGCGACATCGCCATCAACGTGACCCAGCTCACCCTGGCGCCGGCGGTCGAGCCCACCGACGAGCGCGGCCGCCAGGCCCGCGGCGAGGCCGAGGGCGCCTTCGCGGCCTACTGCGAGGCGATCGCGCAGGCGGGCGGCGGACAGGTCTTCCGGCTGGCCATGGGCCGCCCGACGCCGGCGACGGAGCCGGGCAAGCCGGCCGCCGCCGAGGAGAAGAAGTTCCCGGTCGACCTGACCAAGCCCGTGACCACGCGCGACGTGGCCACGATCCGCGCCGCCCTGCGCGAGGCGGCCGAGCGCGCCGACGCGGCGGCGGAGACCTTCATCGAGGACGTGGCCGCCTGCCCCGACCGGAAGGTCCTGCCGCCGCTGCTCGAGGTCACCCGCGGCGGCGCCTTCGGCGTGCAGCAGGCGGTGGTGCGGGGGCTCGCGCGCAACGCCGACCCGGGCGCGCAGGACGCCCTGATCGCCGCCGCCAAGGAGGAGCGCGACCCGGCGGTCCAGCTCCTCCTCCTGACCGCCGTCGGCCGCTCGCCCAGCGCGAACGCCACGGCGGGGCTCGTCGACGCCCTCGGCGGCCTCTCGCCCGACGCCGCGCGGGTCGCCTGGTCGCTCCTCGCGCGCCGGCCCGCCGCCGAGCTGGCCGCCCAGCAAGGGCGGCTGGCGCGCGCCGCGCGCGGCCTCGGCGGCCTGGCCGACTTCCACGCGAAGACGGCCCTCGCCG
This sequence comes from Planctomycetota bacterium, assembly GCA_023954375.1. Lineage (GTDB taxonomy): Bacteria > Planctomycetota > J058 > J058 > J058 > JAMLIC01. The sequence continues at coordinate 49,789 of JAMLIC010000014.1, read as the reverse complement.
CCGCCTCGGAGCAGCCCGCGCCCTCCGCCGCCGGCCTGGACACCGTCGACGGCGCCTTCCTGCCCCAGCGGTTCGTCGCCGGCGGGGTGGCGCTGATCGTCGACACGCAGCGCGACATGGACACGGTCTTCTGGACGCCGCCCGCGCCGCCCGAGCCGGACAAGAAGCAGGACGGCGGCCGCGGCGGCCGCGCGCGCGGCAAGGACGAGCAGCCCGCGCCCCCGCAGCCCGTCACGCGCCTCGGCGCGGCCGTGGCCGAGGTGCAGCGGGCGCTCAAGGCGCTCGGGCAGGCCGGCGCGAAGGGCAACGTGATCACGACCGGCGGGCGGAGCTGGCAGTCGACCGCCCAGGCCCTCGACGAGCGCCAGCGCGCCGCCGCGGACGGGTTCGTCGGCGGCCTCGCGACGTCGCCCGCCCGCGACGTGTGGAAGGCGCTCAAGCAGGCGATCGACGACCCGGCGGTGGAGGTCGTGCACCTGCTCGTGTGCGGCCCGCCCATCCGCTCGGTCGGGTCGGGCGAGGCGGCCGAGCTCCTGCGCGCCGCGCGCGGGCTCAACGCCACGCGCGCCGTCGCCATCCACGTCGTCTACGTCCTCGGGCCGGGGGGGGGCCCCGCGGGGAGCCGCGAGGCGGCGGCGCGCGCCGACCAGCTGACCGCGCTCGACGCGGTCTACCGGACCCTGGCCGAGGAGAGCGGCGGGCGCGTCCACGTGCGCGAGGCGCTGGCCTCGCTCGGCGCGGCCGCCCCGGCCACGCCGGGCCGGTAGCGGGCCGGAGCGACATGGGGCAGGAGTCCACCGACAGCAGCGACCTCCTGACCGTCGACGAGCGCTTCTTCCTGCACATCGCGCTCAAGAACGGGCTGCTCGTCCAGGCGCAGGCCGACCAGGCCATGGCGGCCTGCCGCGCGCGCGACCTGTCGCTCGAGGACGCCCTGCGCGCCCTGCGCCTCCTCGACGACGCGCAGGTGCTCAAGGTGCGCGAGGCGATGGCGGCGAGCCAGGTCGTGCGCCTCGACTCGGTCTACGCGGACGTGGCGGTGGCCGCCGGCGCGGCCTCGCGCGCGCAGGTCGAGGCCGGGCTCGGGGAGCAGCGGCGGCAGCGCTACCGCGTGCGCCTGGGCAACCTGCTCGTCGACGGCGGCGTCATCACCCCCGAGCAGCACCGGGCCGTGATCACCGAGGTGATCCGCCGCCTCAAGCAGCACGGGCCGGAGGCGTACGGGTCGACCGTGCTGCGCCGCGAGGCGCAGGCGGAGCGGACCGCGCTCGGGGCCGGGTCGGAGGCGTCGTCGGGGATCGCCGGCTGGACCACGCCGGCGCGGCCGGCCCCGGCGCCCGGGCCGTTCACGCCCCGCGGGCCGGCCGCGTCGGGGCTGGACAACACCGCCGTCGAGACCAAGGGGGGCGGCGCCGACGCGCTGGTCGAGAGCGCCATCCGCATCGGCCTGTCGAGCGAGTCGGGCGGCTTCGCCCTGCACCGCTCGGACGAGGCCGCCCTGCGGCGCGACCTGGTGGCCATGTCCCGCTCGACGGCGCCCGACGACTCGGCCGACGACGCCTCGGCGAGCTTCGTCCTCGACCGCGTCGCGCTGGCCGCGCCGGAGGGCGGCTTCGACCCCGCCGACTACGTCGCCCGGCGGCGGCGCCGCCAGCGCGCCCTGCTCCTCGCGGGCGGCGCCGGCGGGGCCGCCCTGCTCGCGGTCGTCCTCTCGGCGGTCCTCGCCGCGGTGAGCAACCGCCACGCGCTCCGCGACGTGCGCGCCCTCATGGGCGAGGCCCAGGCGGCGCGCGACCCCGAGGCGAAGCGCGCCGCCTACCTGCGCGCGAGCGAGCGCCTGCTGGCGGTGGGGGCGCTGGGCGTGAGCGACGAGGTGCGCACGGAGCTCGCCGAGCGCGTGCGCTGGGGCGCCCTCGAGGCCGACGCGCTGGCGCTCCTCGCCCGCGGCGCCGCCGACGAGGCCCGGCAGCTGCTCGAGCGGCGGCGCGCCGAGGTGCCGGCGCTCGCCGAGACGGAGCACGCCGCCCTCGTCCGCCAGGCGCGGCGCGAGCACGCCCTCGGCCAGGCGCGGGCGGCCGAGGCGGCGATGGACTGGGTCGCCGCCGTCGCCGCTTACCGCGACGCCCGCGACCAGGGCGACCCCGGGAGCCTCGCGGCGACCCGGCTCGCCGCGATCCGCGCCGACCTGCTCCAGCGCGTCGACGAGCGCTACCGCGAGGCGGAGGCCTCGCTCTCCGAGGCCGACGAGGCCGCGTTCACGAGGGAGGCCAAGCTCCTCACCGAGCTGTTCAACGAGGGGCAGGGGCTCGCCGAGCGGCTCGAGGAGCTGCAGTACCGGCGGGCGCTCGCCCGCGGCGAGGCGCTCCTGCGCGAGGACGACCTCGACCGCGCGCAGCAGGCGCTCGAGCTCGCCCGCCGCCTGCGCCCGGCCCGGAGCGACGTCGAGCCGCTCCTCCAGCGGCTGGGCGCCCGGCGCGAGCTGAAGGACGAGGAGCGGCGCGGCCGCGACGCGGAGGCCCGCCGGCGCTGGGCCGAGGCGGCCGAGCACTACGGCCGCGCGCTGGAGCGGGCGACGCGCGAGGACGACCGGCGCCGGCTCGAGGACGCCGCCGCCCGGGCCCGCGCCGAGGCCCGCAAGGACCAGGAGCGCCGGCGCGAGGCGGCGCAGCTCGAGGAGGCCGTCGCCCACCTGCGCGCCGGCCGCGCGCGCGAGGCCCAGGCGCTCCTCGAGCCGCTGGCCAGCGCCCCCGAGGCCGCCCGCCTCCTCGCGCTGGCGAGGCGCGTCGAGGGGATGGTCTACGTGCCGGCCGGTCCCTTCCGCATGGGGAGCGCCCCCGGCGACCCGGGGTCCAGGCCGCACGAGCAGCCGCAGCGCACGGTCGACGTGCCGGCCTTCTTCATCGGCCGCACCGAGGTGACCAACGCCGAGTACGCCCGCTTCGTGGCCACCGGCGAGGCCCCGCCGCCGCCGCACTGGACCCACCCCGTGCGCCAGCCCGACGGCTCGGTCCGCACCAGCTTCGACCCGGCGCTCGCCGACCACCCGGTGGTCAACGTGACCTGGCGCCAGGCGCGCGCCTACGCCGAGTGGCGGGGCGGGCGGCTGCCCGGCGAGGCGCAGTGGGAGAAGGCCGCGCGCGGGACCGACGGGCGCCGCTTCCCCTGGGGCGAGGGGACGCAGGTGCGCGCCCACGTGCAGGTGGCGCCCGACCGCCTGCGCGGGCATCCGACGGCGCCGGCGGGCTCGTTCGCCGACGACACGAGCCCCTACGGCGCGCAGGACATGGCCGGCAACGTCGGCGAGTGGACCGACGACCCGTTCGCCGCCTACCCCGGCGCGCCCGCCGGCCTCGAGTGGCCGCCCGGCCGCCGGGCGATCCGCGGCGGCGCCTGGCGCTGGCGCTTCGAGGACGCGCGCTGCGCGGCGCGCGACCGCGGCGAGGAGGACGGCTACGTCTCGCCGACGGTGGGGCTGCGGGTGGTGGTGGAGGTGCCGGCGGAGGTGCGGGAGCTGAGATAGGTCGTGGTAAAACGACCTCCCCATGCGCATCGTCATCGTCGGGGGCGGCGTCGTCGGCCAGAACCTGGCCGAGGAGCTCGCCCACGAGGACCACGACCTGACGGTCATCGACCGCGACCCGGCCGTCGTGCAGGTCCTGAGCGACCGGCTCGACGTCTTCGCCCTGGCCGGCGACGGCGGCAGCCCGCGCGTGCTCGAGGAGGCGGGCGTCCGCGACGCGGAGATGGTCGTGGCCGTCACCGACTCCGACCACCTCAACATGTTCATCTGCCTCCTGGCCGAGACCATGGGCGTGAAGAACAAGCTGGCCCGCGTGCGCAACGACGAGTACGCGCAGCCGCGCTCGCTCGAGCTCATCCGGCGCAAGCTGGCGATCGACCGGATCATCAACCCCGAGGCGCTCGTGGTCGAGCACGTGGCGAAGATCATCGCCGCGCCGGGCGCCACGGACGCGCACGAGCTGGCCGACGGGCAGATCCTCGTCCACTCCTTCAACATCCACGCCGGCGTCCCGCTGGCGGGGAAGCGCCTCAAGGAGGTCCGGCCGCTCCTGCCCGACGAGACGTTCCTGATCGTCTCGCTGTCGCGCAACGGGCAGATGATCATCCCCGGCGGCGACGACGAGATCCTCGTCGGCGACCACATCACGGTCGTCATGGGCCGCGGCGCCCTGCCGCGCTTCCTGCCGCTCGTCGAGCGGCGGCGCCTGGCCCTCGAGCGGGCGTTCGTGTTCGACGCGGGGCGCCTCGGGCTGGCCGTGACGCGCATGATCGAGCGCTCCGTGCCCAACGTCGTCGTGTTCGAGCCCGACACGGCCCGCGCCAACGTCGCCGCCCTGACGCTCGAGTGGAGCCTCGTCGTCAAGGGCTCGGCGACCGACCTCGACCTCCTGCAGGAGTACGACCTGCGCACCTGCGACCTCTTCGTGGCCGCCTCGGACGATGAGGAGGAGAACCTGCTCGCGGCGCTCCTCGCCCGGCGCCACGGCGCGCGCAAGACGATCGTCGTCACCAGCCGCCACGCCAACGTCCCGCTCCTGGCCTCGACCGGGATCGACGTGGTGATCGAGCCGAAGATCCTCACCGTCTCCGAGATCCTCAGCCACGTGCGCGGCGGCCGCGTCCTGTCGGTGGCCAAGGTCGAGGGCGACGCCGAGGCGATCGAGCTCCTGGCCACGCGCCACGCGCCGCTCGTGGGCAAGCCCCTGCGGGAGGTCGACATCCCGCGGGGCGTGCTGATCGGCGCGATCATCCGGCGCGAGGCGGGCGGCCGCGTCGAGGTGCCGACGGGCGACAGCGTCGTGCAGCCGCTCGACAAGGTGATCGTCTTCACGCTGCCCGAGGGGCGGGCCCAGGCCGAGGCGCTCGTGAGCGCGGGCGCGGGCCCGTGAGGCCGCGCCGCGCGGCCCTGCCGCTCCTGGCCCTCCTCCTCGCGGGGTGCCCCGAGGGGGCGCGGCCCGTCGCCGACGCCGGGCCGCTCATGGTCGATGACGGCGCGGGCCCGCGCGAGGTGGCCCGGCCCGCGCTCGTCACCTCGGCCCCGGCGCTGGCCGAGATCGTGTGCGCCCTGGGCGGGCTGCCGCACCTCCTCGGCGTCTCGCGCTACTGCGTCGAGCCGCCGGCCCTGCGCGCCCTGCCGCAGATCGGCGGGGCGATCGACCCCAACCTCGAGGCGATCGACGCCCTGCGCCCCGACCTCATCCTCGCGCAGGTCAAGGACGAGCGGCTGCTCGAGCTCTGCGCCCAGCGCGGCTACCGCCTCGAGCACTTCCGCATAGAGACGGTCGCCGAGGCGCTCGCGGCCACGACGCGCCTGGGCGAGCTCCTCGGCCGCCAGGACGCGGCGCGCGCCGAGGTGGCGCGCCTCGAGGCCGCCTTCGGCCGCGCGCGCGCGCAGCGGCCGGCGCGGGCGCCCCGGACGCTGGTCGTCTTCGGCCACCGGCCGGGCGACCTGGCGCAGGTGTCGGCGCCGGGCGCCGCGACCTTCGTGAGCGACTGCCTGGCCGCCGCCGGCGGCGAGAGCTGCCTGCAGGACCTCCCCGGGCAGGCCTGGCACGTGCTGTCGCTCGAGGCCGTCCTCGAGCGCGCCCCGGAGCTCATCATCGAGCTGTGCCCGGACCCCGTCGACGCCGAGAAGGCCGCCGCCCTGAGGGCGGACTGGGCCGTGCTCGGCGACGTCCCGGCGGTCCGTGAGGGGCGCATCGCGATCGTCTCGGGCAGCGAGGTGCTGATCCCCGGGCCGAGGCTGGACGTGCTCCTGGGCAAGCTGGCCAGGGCCGTCGCCGGCGAGGTCGACATCGGCCTCGGCGGAGACGACGCCCGGTGACGGCCCTGCGCGTCGAGGGCGCGCGCCTGCGCTACCCCGGGGCGCGGACGCCGGCCGTCGACGGCGTGACGCTGGCGCTGGCCCCGGGCACCTTCACGGCGCTCGTGGGCAAGAACGGCTCGGGCAAGAGCTCGCTCCTGACCCTGCTCGGCGGCATCCGCCGCCCCGACGCCGGCGAGGCCCGGGCCGGCGACGCGCGCCTGGGCGACCTCCCGCGCGATCGGCTCGCCCGCCAGGTGGCCTTCCTGCCGGCGCGGGCCGCCGCGCCGCCCGACTGCACGGGGCTCGAGGTCGTGCTCATGGGCCGCCACCCCTTCGGGCGCGGGCTGCTCCTCGAGCGCGACGAGGACGTGCGCCTGGCCGAGGCGGCGCTCGCGCGCGCCGGCGCCCTGCCCTTCCGCGACCGCCTGGCCGGCGCCCTCTCGGGCGGCGAGCGCCAGCGCGTCCTCGTCGCCCGCGCCCTGTGCCAGGGGACGCCGGCGCTGCTGCTCGACGAGCCGACGAGCGCCCAGGACCCGGCCCGGGCGCTCGACCTGTTCGCGCTGTTCGCCGCCCTGGCGAGGGAGGGGCGGACCGTCGTCGTGGCCACGCACGACCTCAACGCGGCCGCCCGCTTCGCCGACCGCCTCGTGGCCCTGGAGGCGGGCCGCGTCGTGGCCGACGGGCCGCCGTCCGCCGTGCTCGCGCCCGCGCCCTTGCGCGACGTGTTCGACGTCGAGGCGGTGCTCGGGACCGACGGCGCCGTCCCCTTCGCCGTGCCGCGCCGGCGCGCCGGCCGGCCCGTCGAGGGCGCCTGACGTGGGGCGCCCGGCGCGGCTGCGGCCGCTCCCCGCGATCGCCGCCTGCGCCCTGCTCCTGGCGCTGGCGCTGGTCCTCGCCCCCCGCGTCACGGGGACCCAGGGCTTCTCCTGGACGGCGGCCAGCGCCACCCTGCACCTGCCGCGCGCGGTCCTCGGCGCCGTCGCCGGCGTGGGACTGGCGATCGCCGGCGTGGTCCTGCAGGCCGTGCTCAAGAACCCCCTGGCCGACCCCTACACCCTCGGGATCTCCAGCGGCGCGTCGGTCGGCGCGGCGCTCGTCATCCAGACGGGGCTCGTCGCCGGCACGGTGGCCCTGCCCGCCACCTTCGTCGGCGCCTTCGCCGGCGCGCTGGTCACGGCGGCGCTCGTCTACGCGATCGCGTCGACCCGCGAGCTGGCCGCCGAGACGCTGCTCCTGGCCGGCGTGGCCATGGCGCTCTTCGGCGGGGCGCTGATCTCGATCATGCACTTCCTCGCCGACACGATCGACCTGTTCGCCATGCTGCGCTGGACGATGGGCAGCCTGTCGACGGCCGGCTGGACGCGCGTGCGCCTGGCCGTCGGCTTCGTCGTGGTCGGCGGCCTCCTGTGCGTGGCCCTCGTGCGCCAGCTCGACGTGGCCGCGCTCGACGACGACAGCGCCCGCGGCCTCGGCGTCGACCCCGTGCGCGTGCGCCGCCTGGCCTTCCTCGGCACGAGCATCATCACGGCCGGCATCGTCGCCGTCACCGGGCCGATCGGCTTCGTCGGCCTGGTCGTCCCCCACGCCGTGCGCGGCCTCGTCGGCCCGGACCCCCGGGTCGTGCTCCCCTGCGCGGCGCTGGCCGGCGGCGCCCTGCTCGTCGCGTGCGACGTGCTCGCGCGGACGCTGGTCTACCCGACCGAGCTGCCGCTGAGCGCGATCACGCACGCCTTCGGCTGCCCGGCGTTCGTGTGGATCCTCGTGCGGCGGCGGTGAGCGCGTCGCCCGGGCGCACGTCGTGACCCGAGGCTCGGGCTCGACCCCGGGTGGAACGGAGCGGCCAGTGAGGCGAGGCCGCGGAGGGTGAGGCGAGGCGGCGCGCGCGCGGCCGGTGTCGATCGCCGGATCCTCGGTGGGCCGCCGGCGCAAGCGGGAGGCCCGCGGCTGCGGACCCTCGCGAGCGATAGGGTTCGCCTGGGTTGCGGCGCCGCAGGCGCGGGACGGAGCTTGCGGAGGCGGGCCACACCGACGACCCGCGCGCGCGCCGCATCGCCCGCCATCCGCGGCCGCAGCCGTCGATCACTCTTCGCAGCCCAGCTCCCGGGCCCGCTGCAGGTCCTCGTCCGCCTTCAACGGGTCGCCCAGCGCCCGATACGCCTGCGACCTGCGCAGGAAGGCCGGGCCGAGCTCGGGGTCGACCTGCAGGGCCCGGTCGCAGGCCTTCACGGCCCGCTGCGGCTCGCCGCGGAACAGGAAGACGCCGGCGCGGCCGACGTGGCCCATGGCGTTGTCGGGGTCGAGGGCGAGCGCCGCCTCGAAGTCGGCGGCCGCCGAGTCGATGTCGCCCAGCTCCGAGTAGGCCTCGCCGCGGCCGACCAGCGCGTCGGTGTCCTCGGGGTCGAGGGCCACGGCGCGCGAGAAGTCGGCCAGGGCGCGGGCGGGCTCGCCGAGCTGCAGGTAGGCGAACCCGCGGCCGCTGTGGGCGCCGGGGTCGTCCTGGTCGAGCGAGATCGCCGCGTCGAACTCGCGCCGCGCGTTCTCCTCCTCGCCGACCTCGAGGTGGACGCGCCCGCGGAAGACGTAGGCCTCCGCGTGGTAGGGGTCCTTCGCGATCGCCAGCGAGAAGTCCTGGCCGGCGGCCTCGAGGTCGCCCGTCTGGAAGCGGGCCCAGCCGCGGCCGACGAGCGCCCGCGAGTCGTCGGGGCTCTTCTGCGCGGCGGCCTCGAAGTCCTCGAGAGCCTCCTTGGGCTGGCCGAGCTCGAGGTGGGTCCACCCGCGGCCGTAGCGCGCCTCGGCGTCGGCCGGGTCGAGCTCGACGACCTTCGTGTAGTCCTTGAGCGCCTCGTCGAAGTGGCCGTCCTCGTAGCGCACCTCGGCGCGCAGGAGCCGCGCCGTGCGGTCCTCGGGGGCCAGCGCGATCGCGCGGTCGAGGTCGTCGAGGGCGTGGTCGAGCTCGCCCAGCTCGAGGAGCGCCTCGGCGCGCCGGCAGAGGGTGTCGGTGTCGTCCGGATCGAGCTCGAGGGCGCGCGTCAGCTCGACGACGGCGCGCGTGAAGTCGCCGACCTCGCAGCACAGCGCCCCGAGCGCCGCGCGCGGGCTCGGGTCGTGGGGCTGGAGCACCGCCGCGCGCTCGAGGTCCTGCGCCGCCGCGCGCGGGTCGCCCTTGGCCCAGCGGCGCCGGCCGCGGGCCTCGAGGGCCAGCGCGTACTCGCCGTCGCGCTCGACCGCCGCGTTGTAGTCGGCGAGCGCCCCCTCGAGGTCGCCGTCCTGCTCGCGCGCCAGGCCGCGCACGAAGTAGGCCTCGGCGGAGTCGGGGTGCATGGCGATCGCCTTGTCGAGGTCCTCGCGCGCACCCGGCCCGTCGCCGCCCGCCTTGCGCACCTTGGCGCGGCCGATCAGCCCGGCCACGTTGCGCGGGTCGAGCGCCAGGGCGCGGTCGAGGTCCTCGGCGGCCTCGTCGAGGCGGCCGGCCTCGTAGCGGACGCTGGCGCGGGACGCGAAGGTCTCGGCGCGGTCCGGGGCCAGGGCCACGGCGCGGTCGAGGTCGGCGAAGGCGCCGCGACGGTCGCCGGTGCGCCAGCGGGCGACCCCGCGCTCGATCCGCGACAGGTAGTCGTCGGGGTCGAGGGCCACCGAGCGCTCGAAGTCGGAGAGCGCCCCGCTCGCGTCGCCGGTCGACATGCGCAGGAGCCCGCGCTCGCGCAGAGCCTCGGCCGACTCCGGCGTGAGGGCGAAGACCTCGTCGAGGCAGGCCCTCGCCTCGCCGAACTGCCCCTGCTCGCGGTAGGAGCCGGAGCGCATGATCAGCGACGCCGTGCGCAGGCCGGGCTGGACGTGGGCCGCGAGCGCCAGGTCGGCGCGGCCGCCCTCGTGGTCCCCCGTGAGGCAGCGCAGCTCGCCGCGGCGCAGGAGCGCCTCCCCGTGCTCGGGGTCCTGCGCGACCGCCTGGTCGAGGTCGGCCCGCGCGCCGACCGGGTCGCCGGCGCGCAGGCGCGCCTGGGCGCGCTTGGCGCGCACGTCGACGCGCTCCGGGTCGTGGTCGAGGACGCGCGACAGGTCGTCGATCGCCTGCTGCGCGTTGCCGCGCCGCAGGTGCACCTCGGCCCGCGCGACGAGCGCCTCGCGGTCGTCCTTGCCGCAGGCCGCGTCGAGGTCGGTCAGGGCGCCCTCGAGGTCGCCCAGCTCCGTCCGCGTGCGCGCCCGGCCGACGAGGCTCGCCGACGACACGCCGCCGTTCTCGCCCTCGAGCAGGATCGCGCGGTCGTAGGCGCCGAGCGCCCCGCGCAGGTCGCCCAGGGCCGCGCGCACCGCGCCGAGCGCCGCGTGGTGGTCCGCGCCGCGCGGGTCGATCCCGGCCGCGCGCACGAACGCGTCGCGCGCGCCGACGTCGTCGCCGAGGTGCGCCAGGACCTCTCCACGTCGATGATGGGCTCGCGCGTCCTGCGGCGCCGCCTCGAGCCACGCCCGCACGTCGTCGAGGGCGCCCGCGAGGTCGTGCGCCTCGATCCGCAGCCGCGAGCGCTCCTCGCGCAGCTCGGCGCGCCTCGGCTCCTTCGCGATCAGGGTGGCCAGGGCGTCCAGCCGCTCCATCACCTCCCGGTCCAGCGGCTCCGGCCGCGCGCCCGCCGGGCGCTCGTCGCCCCGCGCGCGCTTCCGCCGGACCGGCTCCTCCTTGCGTCGACGTCGCCTCATGGGCGCGATCATACCGCCGCGCGCCGGGTGCAGGCACCGGCCCGGGGGTGTCGGTGGGTCCTGACATACTCCGAACACGGGCGGAGGTGTCAGGTGGGAGCGAAGCGGTGCACGCGCTGCGGGGTGGAGAAGCCGGTCGAGGCGTTCAGCAGGCGGGGAGCGGGGAGGAGCTCGTGGTGTCGGGAGTGTCGACGCGCCTGGGACCGGGAGTCGTATCGAGGAGACCCGGAGCGGAGGCGGAAGGTCACCTCGCGTGGTGCCGCGGAGCAGGCGCGCGTGAAGGACTTCGTGCGCTCGCACCTCGCCGCTCACCCATGCGTGGACTGTGGGGAGGCTGACCCGGTTGTCCTGGACTTCGACCATGTCCGGGGGGAGAAGGTGTCCGAGGTCTCCGGGCTCGTTCGCCGCCGCCTGTCGCTCGACGTCGTCGCAGCCGAGATCGCGAAGTGTGACGTCCGTTGCGGCAACTGCCATCGGCGCAAGACCGCGCGCGAGCAGAGCTGGTGGATCTGGCGGGCGACCAGGGGGCCGCGAAGGGCTGAACAGTGATGACGACGAAGCGATGCGTGATGTGCAAGGTGCTGCTGTCCACCAGCGAGTTCAACAAGAAGGCGATCAGCAAGGATGGTCTGCAGCCCCACTGCCGCGAGTGCAACCGGCAGGCCTCCCGCGCCTACTACGGGAGGAATCGAGCGAAGCACAAGGAGGACGTGAAGCCCTACAAGCGCCGATACGCCCGCAGGAACCTGGAGCTCGCCCTACGACACCTGCTGACTCACCCCTGCGTGGACTGCGGCGAGGACGATCCGGTCGTGCTCGAGTTCGACCACATCCGAGGCACGAAGCGCGATGGGATCGCACGCCTGAAGGCCCAGCCAGCGAGCGCCGCCACCCTGCTGGCCGAGATCGCGAAGTGCGAGGTCCGCTGCGTGAACTGTCATCGTCGCAGGACGGCGAGCGTGCTCAGGTCGAGAGGATCTGGATAGGGGCGCCGAGAATCGGACTCGGATCAAAGGCTTAAAAGGCCTCTGCTCTACCACTAAGCTACGCCCCCGTGAGGGTGACCGACCCTATCACATGCACCAGGACCATTGGCTGGACACGCAGCGGGCGGCTTCGGGAGCGCGACTTACACGCTCGGCCAGATTCCCGCTCTCGACCCGCCCGCTCGCGGAATGGTAGGGCAAGAGGACGATGGACCTGACCCGGCTCGACGCCCCCGCGGCGGACGCGCTCGTGCGGGAGCACGGGCGGGCGCTGCGCGCCTTCATCGGCGCGCGGGTGCGCGACCGGGCGGTCGTCGACGACCTCGTGCAGGAGACGTTCGGGGCCGCGCTCGCGCGCGGCGTCCCCGACGACGGGGCCGGGCGCTGGCTGTTCGCCATCGCCAGGAACAAGGTGCTCAAGCACATGCGCGACGCGAAGGACGCCGTGGCCCTGGCCGACCCGCCCGCCGCCGAGGCCGGCCCGGGCGAGCGCCTCGAGGCCGACGAGGAGCGCGCCCGGGTGCGCGCGGCGGTCGCCCTGCTCGAGGACGACCTCAGGGAGGTGATCGTGCTCAGATACGAGGGCGGCCTCGACTACCGGGCGATCGCCGAGCGCCTCGACGTGCCCGTGTCGACCGTGCAGGGGCGGCTCAAGCGCGCCCGCGAGGCGCTCAGGGGCCGCCTGGCCCCGGGGAGGCCGGCGTGACCCGCGACGAGGTGCTCGACCTCCTGCCGCTCTACGCGGGCGGCGACCTCGACGACGGCGACCGCGAGGCGGTGCGCGCGGCCCTCGAGGCCGACCCGTCGCTCGCCGACGAGGCCCGCGCCTGGGACGACCTCGACGGCCTCCTCGCACGCGGCCTCGCGCCCGACGAGGCGAACGCCCCAGCCCCGGGCCCCCCCCGGATCACCGTGCGCCGGCGCTGCCCCTTCTGCCACGACGCCTTGCAGGCCGGGTCGATCGCCCTGTGCGCGGCCTGCGCCACCCCGCACCACGCGGCCTGCTTCGCGCAGCACCACGGGTGCTCGCTCCTCGGCTGCGGCGGCACGCGCGCGGTCGAGGTGGGCGGCCCCGAGTCGGTCGTCTGCGCCGGCTGCGAGCGCCACACCCCCGCCGGCGCGCCCTTCTGCGCCTGGTGCGGCGCGCCCACCCGCGACGACCTCCGGCCGCGCCACGAGGTGGCGATGGCCGCCGCCGCGCCGCCGGCCTGGTCGCCGCGGCGCTACCTGGCCGCGGCGGCGCTCCTGCTGGCCTCGACCTTCGGCATGGGCGGGTTCTTCGGGCTGCAGCAGCTCAAGCTCCTCGAGGCCCTGGAGACGACGGGGACGCGCCTCCAGTCCGTCGACGAGCGCCTCCGCGCGCGCGATGCGGAGGCGCTCATGCCGCAGGTCCTCGAGGCGGTGCACCTGGCGCAGGACCTGCTCCGCCAGGGCCGCCTCGGCGACGGGCGGGGCGAGCTCGCCCCGGACCTCCGCACGCTCGTCGAGGCGGCGCGCCGGTCGGGCTGGGGCGACTTCCAGCCGCTCCTGGAGGACTGGCGCTGGCGAGGGCACTACGAGGTCGTGGTCCGCCGCAGCCCGACCTCGCCGCGCGAGCGGTTCTTCGCGGTCGCGCGCCCGCGGCCCGGCTCGGGCCTGAAGACCTGGTTCGTGAGCGACGAGGGGCGCGTGCTCTGCTTCTCGCGCGACGACGTCCCGATCACGGACGAGCACTTCGACCTCGACGCCTGCCGGGTGCTCCCCACGCCGGAGCTGGCGTCCCCTCTGTCCGCCGAGGATGTCGAGGCGGCGGCGAGCTCCCACGCGGCGGAGGCGCTCATGCCGCGGGTCCTCGTGGGGGTCTGCGTCGGCCAGGCCCTCTACCGGCGCGCCGCCGCGGCGTGGGCGCCGGACCTCGACGCGCTCCGCGACGTGCTGTGCGGGTCGACCGTCCCGGAGCTCCAGCCGCTGCTCGCGCACGAGCGCTGGCGCGAGCGCTACGAGGTGGTGGTGCGCCTCAGCGCGGACGAGCCGGAGCGCTTCCTGGCCGTCGCCCGGCCGCGCTCCGGGTCGGAGCTCCCGGGCTGGTTCGTGACGGAGGAGGGCGTGGTGACCCGCGTCTCCGGTGACCTCCGGGACCTCCGCAGGGCGTTCGACCTCCGCGTGTGCCGGGCGCGCACGTGGCCGTTCAGCGACACGTCCGTCGACCCGCGGGAGCAGGTGGACGTGGAAGCGGCGATCGAGCGGGCCCTGGCCGCTCCAGCGCCGCAGGAGGACCGATGACCACACGCGAGCGCCCCGACGAGCGGCGCCGGGACGAGACGTCGACCGAGGAGGCGCCCGCGGCGAAGGCGCCGGCCCCCCGGCCGCCCCGGCCACTCCTGCACCCGGGCCTCGCCTTCGTGAGCGCCGGCGTGTGCGCCGCGTCGGCGGGCTACCTCTCCGCGACGTCGGCCGCCTTCCGCGCGGCGTTCGTGAGCCTGGGCGTGGAGCTCCCCTGGGTGACGGCCGCGGTCTCGGGGAACCCCGTGGCCGTGCCCGCCGGCCTGGTCGTCGCCGGCGCGGCCGCCCTGGCGCTCGGGGGCTGGCGCGTCGCCGACACGCCCGCTCACGAGCCGCTGCGTCCCCTGGTCCACGGCTTCGCCCTCGTCGCCGGCCTCGCCGCCTGCCTGTGCACGACCGCCAACGTCCTCGTGTTCTTCACCATCCAGCACGCGCTCCAGGACTGACCCGCGCGTGCGAAGATGCCGACCATGGACGGCGAACCCCTGGTCCTCGGCAACCCGCAGGACGCGACCCACGACGACCCCCTGCGCCAGGGCAGCCTGCGCTTCCGCTCGCGCCGCGGCGTGCGCGGGGCGGAGCGCCTGCTGATCGAGGCCCTGCCCGCGAAGGCGCCCGGGCGCCTGCTCTGCGGCTTCGACACCGAGGGCGCGGTGGCGCTCGCCGCCGCGCGCCTGTGGGCCACCGAGGCGCAGGTCGTCTGGTGGCACCTCGACGCCTACGTGGCCCACAAGGTCCGCCGCACGCTCGCGCACAACGAGGTCGCGGCCGACGTGCGCTGCGCGCCGGACCTCCCCGGCGCCCCGGTCCCGGGCGCGCCGGCGCCGGCCGGCGACGAGCCGCCGTTCGACCTGGTCGCCCTGCCCTTCCCCCGCGGCCAGGAGGCCCAGCTCGGCCGCGAGCTGCTCGAGGAGGCGCACGCGGTCCTGAAGCCGGGCGGCCGGCTGCTGGCGGCGACCGAGGACCGGCGCGGCGAGTGGCTGAACCGCGTGATCCGCGACGTGTTCGGCAACTCCACGCTCGCGCACGACGGCAAGCGCCAGGGGCTGTGCTTCGGCGCGAAGCGCACGAAGGCGAAGGCCGAGGTCCGCGACCACCGCCATCACATCACCGCCACGCTCCGCGGCCGCGAGCTGAAGCTCGAGGCGCGGCCGGGGACCTTCGGCTACTCGCACCTCGACGCCGGCACGCGGGCGCTGGCCGACGGGGTCGAGGTCCGCCCGGGCGACGCCGTGCTCGACATCGGCTGCGGCTACGGCGCGCTCGGCCTCGCCGTGGCCGCGGAGGTCCCGCGCGTCGTGCTCGTCGACTCGAACGCCCGCGCCGTCGCGCTCGCCGCGCGCAACGCCGCCACGAACAACGCCGGCAACGCCCAGGCACTCCTGCGGGCCGACCTCGAGGACCTCGGCGAGCCGGCCTTCGACCTCGTGGTCACCAACCCGCCCTACTACTCGAACTGGCGCATCGCCCGCGCGTTCGTCGGCACCGCCGCCTCGCTCCTGCGCCCCGGCGGGCGCCTGTGGCTCGTGGCCAAGGCCGCGGAGCAGCACGCCGAGCTCCTCGACGAGCGCTTCCGCGAGGTGCGGACGATCGCGACGCCCTCCGGGCATGGCCTCGTGAGCGGCGTGCTCAGGTCGTAGGTCAGTTCCCCCGCCGCGCCTCCTGCTTCTCCACGATGAAGTTCAGGAGCAGCTGCTGCAGCGCGAAGCCGTCGCCCGACTCGCTCGTCTGGTGCTGGAAGTGCGACACGACGTGGAGGACGCGCCCGACGTGCGGCACGTCGGCGACCTCGGCCTCGCCGTCGCCCGGCCCCCGCTCGCGCGTGCCGCCGCCCGTCTGCTGGCGGCGCGGCGCGCGGCGGCGCAGGTCGCCCGTGACCGGCCGCCCGTCGGGGCCGTAGGCGAAGGTCGCCGCCACGATCGTGCTGCCGTAGAGCGGCTGGAGCTCGGGCGCCTCGGCCAGCACCGTCAGCGCGGGGTTCGGCTGGAAGAACTCGGACGCGCCGTCGACCGCCCAGGTGAGCTTCCGCTGCTCGGCCTCCCACGGGTTGAGCGGGAAGACGTCGCGCAGGAGCGGGTTGATCGAGCTCGTCTGCGGCGGGAAGATCCGCACGTTGTGCTCGGCCGAGCGCCGCCCGCCGGAGACGGCCGCCTCGGGGAACGCCTTGACGAGGATGTTCCCCAGCTCCCAGTCCGACGTGAAGATGTAGCCGCCCTGGCACACGAAGGCCCGCACCCGGGCCGCCGCGGCCGGCGAGAGCGCGTCGCCGGCGCAGTTGAACACCAGCACCTGCCGCCGCGGGTGGAGCTCGATCGTCTCGATCGACGCGCGCGGGTGGACCTGGTGCGGGAGCTTGAGGCTCCGGAGCACGTTCTGCACGCGGTCGAACTCGGCCTCGAACACGAGGATCTCGTCGCGCCCGAGGCGCTCGAGCGTGCGCAGGTCGCCCGGGCGCCGCTCGCGCAGGCGGTCGATCACGGTGCGCGTGCGCGTGCCGTCGCCGGCCCCCGCGGCGCCGGCCGCCGGCGCGGCGCCGCCGCGGCCCCAGCTCCCCTTCGCCTCGGCCCACCAGCGCGACCAGGCGTCGTGGCCGCGCAGGTCCTGCCCGGCGAGGCCGGCGAGGGTCGCCTCTGCCTCGCGGGCGACGCCGGCCCGCTCGCCACGCGCGTCCTTGAGGACCTCGATCAGGGCCTCGACCGAGCGCGCGTCGCCGCGGCGCCCGAGCAGGCGCACGGCGTAGACCGCGACCCCGGGGTGCGAGTCGCCCTTGGCCGCGTCGGCCAGCGTCTTCGGGCCGATCGGGTCCTGCACCCGCGCCAGCGCGTCGAGCACGAGGAAGCGCGCGGCCGGGTTGCGCCGCGCGCGGCCGTAGCCGTCGGCGAGCGCCGTCAGCGCGTCGCCGTGCGCCGTCGCGAGCACCTCGACCGTGTCCTCGTAGACGCCGGCCGCGTGGATCGCCTCCCCCGCCTCGAGCACGGCGCGCACGCTCGCCGCGTCCAGCTCGCCGCGGAGCTGCCCGAGGAGCGCGCGGAGCCGCGCCGGGTCCTTCGAGTCGAGCGCCTCCTTCACCTCCTTCGGCGTGGGCGGCGCGGCGAGCGCGAGCGCGGCGACGGAGGCGACGAGCGCCAGGGCGACCAGGGCGGGGCGGGTCATCAGGACCTCCTCGGGCCGGAGCAGGGTGCTCCGCCGTTGTACCACCGCAGGCGGACGGGATCACCCCGGCAAGGCGCGCAGGGCCTCGAGCAGCGCCAGCAGCACGTGGTAGCCCGTGCTCGCCGGCGTGGTCTCGTCGAACGGCCGCAGCGCCCGGTCGACGTGCTCGACCGAGCCGCCGTCGGGCCGCAGGTAGACGTCGAGGAGCAGCCGGCACTGCGCGCGCAGGGCCTCGAGGTCTGCCGGGTCGCCGGTGCGCCGGGCCATCACCGCGTGCGCCTTCACGCACTCGGTCAGCGGCCAGCAGCGCTTCGTCGCCTTGAGCACCTGCCCGTCGCGGGCCGAGACCTGGTCGTAGACGCCGCCGTGCGCCGGGTCGAGCCCGTCGCGCCGCGCCCGGTGGAACATGGCGTCGGCGTGCGCCAGCCCCTGTCGGTCGCCCGTCACCTCGGCGTGGCGATGGAGCAGCCAGAACCACTCGAAGTGATGCCCCGGCTCGACCACGTCGCCGACCTCGGGGTCGGGGCGGCCCTGCTCGTCGAAGAACTCGCGCAGGACGCCGGTGGCCGGGTCGAGCAGGCGCGCCCCGAACAGGTCCACCAGGCCGCGCGCGGCGTCGCGCACGCGCGCGTCGCCCGTGGCCTCGAACAGGGCCAGGTAGGCCTCGAGCAGGTGCATGTGCGGGTTCTGGAGGAGGCGCCGGTCGTCGACGGTCCAGTCCTCGCGCGCCGCGGCCGCGCACCAGCCCTCGGGGAGGCGCAGGCGGCGCTCGACCACCTCGAAGGTCTCGAGCGCCAGACCGCGCGCCTCGCCGTCGTCCCACGCCGAGGCCACGGCCGCCAGGCCGAAGATCGCGAACGCGTGCCCGTAGAGGTCCTTCATCCGGTCGAGCGGGAGGCCGTCGAGCCCCGCCTTGAACCACCAGCCGCCGTGGACGGGGTCGCGCAGGCGGTCGCGCGCGAACTCGAGCGTGCGCCGCGCGAGCGCCCGGTCGCGGGCCGGCTCGCCGAAGCGCCGGCCGGCGGAGAAGAGGAACATCATCCGCCCGGCGACCATGACCCGCCGGAAGTCGACCGGCACGGGCGCTCGGTCCGGCCCGAGCCGCTCGTGCCAGCCGCCGCGGGCCTCGTCCCAGCCCTTGCGCGCCCACA
Source organism: Planctomycetota bacterium (assembly GCA_023954375.1). GTDB lineage: Bacteria > Planctomycetota > J058 > J058 > J058 > JAMLIC01. The sequence goes on along the minus strand of JAMLIC010000014.1, from coordinate 31,718 downwards.
GGTCGAGGAGGCGCCCGGCGTGGCCCTCGAGCCGCGCCCTCAGGTCGTCCGTCATCCCCCGGAGTCTACCGCCGGTCGCTCCAGCGGCGCGGGTCCTCGGGCTCGCGCGCGTCGCGCGGGACCACCGGCTCGTAGGTGATCCGGTGCGTGGCCACGAGCACCCCCACCACCGAGCCGCCGAGGGACGCCACCGCGCGCCCCAGCCACCCGGCCCCGGCGGCGGCGGCCACGGCCGTGCCGGCGATCCCGCCCACGCCGCTGAAGAGCATCTGCCGCAGCTGGCTGGCCTCGCGGCGCTCCACGTGGATGCCGTGGCGCTGCAAGCGGTCGCGGATCGGGTCGTCGCCGCCGTCCATGGTCGAGCTCCCTTCCCCGGGCGCCTCCAGGGTACCACTCGCGCCCGGGCAGGTCGAGGCGCGCCCGCTGGCCCGCCCCGCCCCTGCCGCATAGGCTCCGTGGCGTGCCGGACCCCCTGCCCCGCATCGGCCTCGTCCTCCTCGCCCCCGCGCTCGCCGGCGGCGACCGGCGCGGGGTCGCGGCGTTCGAGCGGGCGCGGCGCGAGGCGCCGGTCGACCTGGTGCTCGTCGAGCGCGCGCCGCGAGTCGGCATCGGGGTGGGCGCGGACGTCGAGCAGGTGCGCGCGGCCGGGGTCCTGCGCGACGCGCTCGCGCGCGCGCGAGAGCGCGCCGCACCCGGCTGCGCCCTGGTCACCGACGTCGACCCCCGCGACCTCCTGCGCCAGGGCGCGCTCGACGCCCTGCTCCTGGTCGGGCCGCCGCCCGGGGCGACCCCGCGCCTGCGCGTGCGGCCCGGCGCGCGCGTCCTCGAGCCCGCGCCCGGCGACGACCGCCCCCGCCTGGCCGAGCGCCTCGACCCCGACGCCGTCGCCCGCGCCCTGACCGAGGGCGTCCGGGCCCTGCGCGCGCTGGGGGTCCGGCGGCCGCGCCTGGTCGCCCTCGAGACGGACGGCGACGCGCGCGAGCGCGGGCGCCTCGAGGCCGCGCTCGCCGCCGCGCGCGCCGCGGGGGCGCCGGTCACGGGCCCGGTCGCGCCGCTCGAGGCCGCGCCCGAGCGCGCCGACGCGTTCGTCGCCGCGGCCGGCGGCCAGGCCGACCTGCTCCTGGCGCTCCTCGGTCAGGGCCCCGTGACGACGCTCCTCCTCGGCCCCGACGACGCCGGCCTGCGCGTGGCCGTAGCAGAGCCCGACGGGCTGCGCGCGGCGCTCGACCTCCTCGCCGCCTGGAGCCGGGCCGAGGGCGACCTCGTCGCCGCCCGCGCGCCGACCGTCAGCATCACGCGCGCGGGCCCGGCGCCGGCGAGCCGCTGCCCGTTCTGCCGCCGGGCGCTCGACGAGTCGCCCGCGGGCGAGCTCGTCGCGCCCGGCCCGCCGCTGGTCTGCGAGGGCTGCGGCACCGCCCACCACCGCGACTGCCTGGCCGAGCACGGCCGCTGCACGCTCCTCGGCTGCGACGCGCGGCGCGCGCGCCGCCTGGGCGTGCTCGTGCCGATCGCCGGCCTGGGCCCCGAGGCGCCGGCGCGCCACCCGTTCCGGGCGCTCGAGGGCGACGCCGGGCAGGCGGCGACGACGCTCCTGCGCGTCGAGGCGCCGATCGACGACCCGGCCGCCTGCGACCGCCGCCGGATCGAGCTCGAGCTCGGCGCGGCGGCCACGCGCCGCGGCGACCTCGTCGAGGGGTTCGTCGTCCTCGCGGCGCCGCGCCCCCTGCGCGTCCGCGGCGGGCTGCTCCGCCTGCGCGCGACGCTCACCACGCGCGACCACGCCGACCCGTCGACGCCGCCCCGCGTGCACACGATCGTCGACCGCGAGGCGCCGCTCGTGGGCGACGCCCCCGCCAGCGCGCTCGGCCGCCTCCACGACGGCGTCGCGTCGCTCCTCGGCGGCATGGCCTCCGGCGTGGCGATCCCCGCCGGCCGCCGGCGCTGGCCGTTCTCGTTCCGCCTCCCGGCCGACCACCCCGCCTCGGTCAAGAACCGCCGCGGGTCGCAGGAGGAGGTCGTCGAGACGACGCTCGAGGTGGTGGTCGACACCGACCGGGCGACGAGGTCCCTCGCGGTCCTGTGACGACCGACCGCCTCGCGATCAGGGCCGCGCCGCCGTCGCGCCCGACGACCCGCCGCGCGCCGCGCACAGGCACGCCGCGAGGAGGACCAGGGCGGCCAGGCCGGGCGCCCCGCCGCCCGGGGCGGCCGGCGCCAGGCTGCAGCCGCCGCCGCGGCGGCCCGGGGGGGGCGCCGCCGCCGTCGCGTCGGGCGGCAGCGGGCCCAGGTCGATCGCGGCGAGGGGGTCCTCGCCCACGACCCCGACCGGCTGGCTGATCTCGACCGCCCGGCCGTCGGCGCGCGTCCCCGCCCGCCCGGGCCGCGCGGGGTCGACGGTGAAGCGCACCACCTCGCCGCGGGCGATCGGCTGGTCGGCGTACGTCACCCGCGTGAAGCTCCCGTCGGGGCGCGCGAAGAGCAGGTCCAGGGTGAAGGCGCCGTCGGCCAGCCCCACCAGCGAGAGCTCGCCCTCGTCGACGGCGAGGTCCACCACCTTGGCCGTCGTGCCGTCGGCCTCGGGCAGGTCCATGCGCTGGAACCGGAGGCCCGCGTCGTTGACGTGGTCGCCGTCCACGTAGCCCACGCGCGCGCCGTCGGGGGTCGTGAACAGGAGCTCGACGGGGCAGCGGAGGACCACCGACAGCGTGAACGTCACCGGCGCGAGCTGCCCGCCCGGGCCGCTCAGCGGGTAGTTCGTGCTCCCCTGGGGGAACAGCGGGTAGGGCGGCACGTAGCTGGGGTCGATGCTCGAGAACGTGACCGTGTCCGGCGCCGCCGAGAAGAAGATCCCGCGCCACTGCGGCCACGTGAACACGAGGGGGGTCTGGGCCGGCCAGGGGTCGAGGATGCGGGCCTCGTCGTCGGTCATGGCCCCGCGCTCCGGGTAGATCGCCGTGGCGAAGTGGCCGCCGTTCCTGGTCTGGATCGGGCCGTAGTGCAGGCCGTTGAGCAGGTGCGCGGTCGTCGCCCCGTGCCGGAGCTGGTTCAGGAAGGCGAGGACCGTCGCCTGGTAGTTGCTGCAGACGATGCTGCCCGGCTTGTGGTTGATGTTCCCCTTCGCGAGCTGCTGCGGGACGAACAGGAGGGCGTAACGGCCCGGGCCGCTCGACGCCACGGGCTTGAACTGCAGGTGCTTCACCGGGTCGTACGCCTTCGACGCGGGGATCGTCCGCATGTAGGACTGGAGGATCAGGTCGAGGTTGTCGACGACGCTCAGGGCGCGCGTCTCGTCGGCGGCGCCGGGCGCCTGGGCGATGACCGCGACCTCGTCGAGCGAGTGTCGGTGCGGGTCGTCGGTGACGAGGTACACCGTGGGCGTGGTGCCGTCGGGCCCGGTGCGCACCTTGAGCGACGGGTAGTCCGCGCCGTCGAGGCTGCTACGCAGCGTGCAGCCGGGCGAGGCGGGGGTCAGGGTGACGACCAGGTCGGCCTTGCGCGCCTTGCCCTCCAGCGCGTGGACCTTGAAGGAGACGAACGTCCGTCCGTAGCGCGTGGGGAGGGGGTCCGGCGCGGTCACGAGCGCGTGCTCGCCCTTGACCGCGTTGGGCACGCCGGTGCCCTGCCACACGCGCATCTTCGCCTCGCCGGTCACCACGCGCAGGAGGAGGTCGCTCGACGCCGCGCCCCAGCTCGGCGAGAGCTCGCCGCCGCCGCCGAGCTGGCGCGGCGCGCCGCCGGCGACGCTCTGCACCCAGAGCTGCTCGAACTGGTCGATCGCGGGGCGGCGGGAGTAGATGACCTCGGCTCCGTCGGGCGACCAGGCGTAGCCAGAGTAGGGCAGCCCCCAGTCGGTGAGCTGGCGCGGCTGCCCCCCGGGGGTCAGCTCGAACAGCGCGTAGCCCCGGTCCTCGAAGGGGTGGGCGGGGTCCTTGAACTCGCGGTCCTTGCGGGTGAACAGGAGCGCGCCCCTCGAGGACCACACCGGGAAGAAGTCGACGTAGCGCAGGTCGCCGCTGACGGTGTTCCCCCTGAACAGGGTCTCGCGCTGCTGGGTGACCCACGCGAAGCCGCCGCCGGCGTCGATCGAGACGAGGCCGCTGCTGGTGACGCTGTACCAGTCGAAGCTGAACCTCTCGGTGCCCACGTACCAGCTTCGATACTCGTACAGGGCGGCCACGGGCCGCGCGCCGGGCCACCAGCTCACGCGACCGTTGCCCCAGAGCGACTGCCGGAACCGGTCCTCGAGCTCCTGGCCGGCGGCGAGGCTCGCGCGCGCCTGCCGCGCCGCCTCGCGCGCCGCGGGGGTGATCTGGTCGTCGTCGAGGGTCCCGGTCGGGTCCTCGAGGCTCCGCTCGCTGGAGCGGAAGAGCACCTGCCGACCGCCGGTCTCCGGGTGGATCGCGACGAGCTCCGGGTGCCGGCCGCCGCGGATGGCCACGACCTTCCCCTCGGGAGACCAGGTGGGCGCCCCGTAGCCGCGGATCCCGTTCTGGAAGTCGTACTGGCTGACCGCCGGCGCGTCGTCGGTGAGCTGCTTGAAGCCGCTCCCGTCGGCGTTCACGACCGCCAGCTCCCGGCCGACCCGGAAGGCCACCCGGCTCGCGCCGGGCGACCAGCTGGGTTCACTGCATGTCCTGCCGCTCTGGATATCCTGCGGGTTCGTCAGGTCCAGCAGCAGCCGCGGCTGCCCGCCGTCGGGGCTGATCACCCACAGCTTCCCGAACCGCTGGTAGACGACCGAGCCCCGGTCCTGGACGACGCCGGGCTCCTGCGCCGTGACGGCCGGGAGCCAGCCCGTCGAGGCCACCAGGGCCAGGAGCCACCACGACCGCATCCGATTCCCGCTCATGGTCCCCTCCTCCTGACTCCTGCTGAACACGTCGTGTACCGTGTGCGTGGCCTCATGCGCGCCAGAGGCTTGTGGCCTCCGTGGGCCTGATGACCGGCCCGACCGTCCACCCCGTGGACGCTTCGGGGTCGGTCTCACGGCGCGGGACGAAGCCCCGCCCGGAGGCTGCGCGCTCAGCGCGCCGCGTCGAGCTCCGCCAGGCGCTGATCGACGAGGGCCACGACGGCCTCCATGAGCTCCTGGGTCGCGCGGTGGAGCGTCGACGCCTCGCGGGCCAGGCGAGCCGGGGGCTCGCCCGCGGCGAAGCGGCCGCGGAGGTCGCCGAGCTGGCGGTCGAGGTCGTCCTGGACGGCCTGCCAGGCGCGGAGGAGCGCCACGTCGTGGCCGCGCGGGGCGTCCCCGCGCGGGAGGTCGACGAACAGCGGGAAGGCGGCGGCGCGCGCATCGGCCGGGGCCGCCTCCTGGGGCGCCGCGACCGCGCGCCCGTTGCCGCGCGCGCGCCGGAGCCACTCATCGCCCGCCGCCTGGAGCTGCTCCGCGCGGCGCCCGCGCTCGAGCGCCCCCGTCAGGCCGTCGGCGCCGGCGGCGGCCTGGGCGGCGCGGACCTCGCCGAGCAGCGCGTGCAGGGGCGCCGGCGCCTCGGGCGGCAGCTCGAGCTCCACGGGCAGCGTGAGCGCGCGCAGGTCGATCGTCCGGGCGGCCAGGTCGGCGCGCGCGCGGCGCAGCAGCTCGCGCTCGTCCTGCGGCGTGACGCCCGGCGCGCCGACCGAAGCGCCCGGCGCGGCCGACGTCGGGGCCGACGACGGCGCCGGGGACGACTCCGGGCTCGCCGACGCCGCGGCCAGCTCCCCGCCTGCCGTCGACGCGCCGGCGCTCGCCCCGGTCGGGGCGGCGTCCTCGCCGTCCGTCGCCGGCGCGGCCCCGAACGTGAACGCGTCGATGACCGCGCTGGGGCGACCCGCCGCGTCGACGCCCCCCACCAGGAGCGCCGTCGCCCGGTCGTCGACGCGCGCGCTGGCGGCGCGGACGCCGCGGCGCGCCTCGAACAGCGGCGCCGCCGGGCGGGTGCCGGCGCCGAGGGAGACCAGGGTCACCTCGGCCCGCGGCAGGCCGACCTCGTCGGCCCCGCCGGCCACGAGCAGCAGGCCGGCCGCGGGCGAGACGGCCGCCGCGCCGGCCCCGCTGGCGACCGCCGCGCCGGGCCGCGCCCGGCCCTCGGCGTCGACGAGCACCACCTCGCGCTCGCCCACGAGCGCGGCCAGCGCCTCCGCCCCCGCGGGGGCCACGAGCGCGGCGGGCGCGCCCGACGAGGCGGGCGCCTCGAGCACCCGGACCTCGCCCGTCCGCGGGGTCAGCAGCGCGGGCGGGCCGCCCGCGTCGACGAGCAGCGCGCGCTCGCCCAGCGCCACGAGGGCCGCGTCGCGGAAGGGGCGCGGCAGGGCGATCGTCGCGCGCCGGCGCGGGGCGGGCTCGAGCTCCCACACCTCGGCCGTCGCCGCCTCGCCGCCGGCGACGACCAGGAGCTCGCCCACGAGGGCCGCGGCGGCGCCGGCGCGCGGCGCGCTCAGCCGCTCCGCGAGGCGCTCGAAGCGGCCGTCGCGGAGGACCTCGACCGTGTCCAGGGGGCCCGACGCGTCGCGGCCGCCGAGCAGGTAGACCGCGCCCGCGTGGGCGACCGCCGCGTGGTCGGCGCGCGGCTGCGTCGCCTCGGGCCCGGGCTGCACGCGCCGCGCGGTCACGTCGATCCACTCGCACGCAGCGGTGACGCCCGCGCTCGTGCGGCCCCCCGTGACCAGCGCGCGGCCGTCGGCGAGGACGCTCACCTGGTGCCCCTCGCGCCCCTGGAGCAGCGCCGCGCCCCAGGCGCCGGTGACGTCCGGACCCGCGACCCCGGCGGCCCCGGGCCTCGACCCCTGCGAGCAGCCGGTGACCACCAGCCCGGCGATCAAGACCCCTCCGATGAACGGCGCCGTCCTCATGGCCGATCCCTCCGCGCCGCCCCCGTGCACGGGGCGCGCCCGGCGCGCGAGGCCCACCGCGCAACGACTTGCCGCCGTCGCCGCTCTCCGGGCCGCGCCGACCGTCCACGCGGTGGACGCTTCGAGCGCCCGTGTCAGGGCGTGGAACGGAGGGGCTACTCGAGCCCGTAGCGCTGGAGCTTGAGGTGCAGCCCCGAGCGGCTCAGCCCCAGGAGGCGGGCCGCCAGGGCGCGGTTGCCGTGCGCGCGCGCGAGGGCTCGCGCGATCATGCGCCGCTCCAGCGCCTCGGTCGCGTCCTTCAGCGTGCCCCCCTCGCCCAGCGGCAGGCCCTCCTCGACGGCCTGGCCGCGGAGCGCGGGGTCGAGGTCCGCGGGCTCGACGACGCTCCCCGGCGGGAGCAGCGCGGCCAGGCGCCGCACCTCGTTCTCGAGCTGGCGGACGTTCCCCGGCCACTCGTGGGCGCCGAGCAGCCGGAGCGCGGCGGGCGAGAAGCTCAGCGCGCCCGCGCCGCGCGACGCGGCGAAGTGCGCCAGGAGGAGCGGCACGTCCTCGCGCCGCTCGCGCAGCGGGGGGACCCGCAGCGGCAGGACGTTGAGCCGGTAGAACAGGTCCTCGCGCAGGGCCCCCTCGGCCACCAGCTCGTCGAGCGGCCGGCGCGTGGCGCACACGACGCGCACCCGCACACGGCGCGGGCGCGCCGCGCCCAGGCGCCGCACCTCGCCCTCCTGCAGCACGCGCAGGAGCTCGACCTGCACCGCCTCCGTCATGGCGTCGGCGTCGTCGAGGAGCAGGGTGCCGCCACAGGCGAGCTCGAACAGCCCCGGGCGGGCCTCCTCGGCGCCGCTGAACGCGCCGCGCTCGTGGCCGCAGAGGAGGGACTTCACGAGGGCGTCGGGGAGCGCGCTGCACGACTCCGCCTGGAAGGGGCCCCCCGCGCGCGGCCCGGCGCCGTGCAGGGCGCGCGCCACGAGCTCCTTGCCCGCCCCGCTCTCGCCCAGGATCACGACCGGCAGGTCGCTCGGCGCGAGGCGCGCGACCTGCGCGAGCAGGTCGCGGACCGCGCGGCTCTGCCCGACGATCGCGTCGAAGCCGGGCGGCCGCGCGCCGGGGTCGGCCGCCCCCCGTCGCTCCAGCCGCACCGACTGGTCGAGGGGCCCGGCCACCAGGCGCGCGAACGCGACCAGGAGCCGCTGGTCGACCTCGTTGAAGCAGCGGGTGATCGAGGTGTTGTCGAGGTAGAGCACCCCGACCGCGCGGCGCTCGAGCACCAGCGGCACCACCAGCGCCGACCGGAGGCGGCTCTGTACGACGCTCTGGCGGTCGCGGTAGCGCGCGTCGTCGAGGGCGTCGCGGACGAGCACCGGCTCGCGCCGGCGCGCGGCCTCGCCGACCAGGCCCCGGCTGACCTGGAACGCCGGCGTCTCGAGCAGGGCCGGGTCGAGCGCGCGCATGGCGGCCACGGCGAGCTCGCCGTCGGCGCCTGGCAGCAAGAGGAGCCCGCGCTCCGCCTTCGTGTGCTCGACGAGCAGGGCCAGGAGGAGGTCGAGGAACGGCGCGAGCCCCTGCGTGCACTGCAGCAGCCGCTCGACGACGGACAGCAGCCCCAGCCCGTCGGGCGAGAGCACGAAGGGCAGCGCGGCGTCGTCGGCGCCGGGCGCCGGGCGCGCGTCGGTCGCCCACAGGGCCTGCCCGCCGCCGCGCCGCGCGGCGCGGCGCGGCGTCCTCGGCGGCGCGCCGCAGGGCGGCCGCGTCGCGCGGGGAGGGCGGGCTGGTGGCCAGGCCGACGCTCACCGAGAGCTCGAGCGCGGCGCCGGCGAGGTCGACGCGGGTCGCGCGGGCCTTGTCGCACACGCGCCGGGCCAGCGCCTCGGCGCGCCGCGGCGACAGGTCCAGCGCCGCGCGGAACGCCCCCCCGCGGTCCCGTCCGAGCGCGGCGCCCGCGGGCAGGACCTCCTGCAGGGCGCGGGCCGCCGCGACGACCGCCCGCTCCTCGAGGGCGGGGTCGTCCAGCAGCGCCAGCCGGTCGAGCGCCACGCACAGGAGGGCCGGCTGGGCGCCCTCGCGGGCCACCAGCCGCCGCAGCGCGACGTCGACCAGGCGCCCGCAGGCCAGGCCGGTCACCTCGTCGCGCGTCGCCTCGGCGTCGTAGCGGTAGCGCGCGCCGTGGAGCTCGAGGACGTCGCCCTCGGCCAGGACGACCGGCCCCTCGGGGACGCGCCCGTTGAGGCGGAGCGGCCCCGTGGGCACGAGGCGGTGACCCTCGGCCGTCCACTCGAGCGCGCACAGGCCGGGCGGGCACCCCGGCGCCCCGAGCGCGATGTCGTCGTCGGGGAGCGCGCCCAGCGTCACGCGGTCGGCGGCCAGCGGGTGCCACTCGACGCCCGGGGGGTCGAGCCGGATCAGGCGCGGCACGGCCCCCCCCTCAGGTCAGGCTCCGGGCGCGGAGCGCCGCGGCCCGGGCCGCGACCTCGTCGGCGCCGCAGCGGGCGGCGGGGTCCTTCTCGAACATGTCGTCGAGCAGGTCGGCGAGCGCGCGCGACAGCTCGGGGCGCGCGCGGCGGACGTCGACGGGCCGGTCCTGCGCGATCTTCCTCAGGCTCTCCAGCGGGTCGTCCGTGTGGAAGGGCGCCTGCCCGGTCAGGGCCTGGTAGCAGGTGCCCGCCAGCGAGAACACGTCGGCCTTCCCCGTGGGCTCCTGCCCGACCAGGCACTCCGGCGCGACGAAGGCGAGCGTCCCCACCATGGTGCCCGCCCCGGTGCAGCGGGAGGCGGAGGCCAGGTCCCGGGCCACGCCCAGGTCGCAGAGCATCGGCCCCTCGGCCGGCAGGAGGACGTTGCTCGGCTTCACGTCGCGGTGGACGACATCGTGCGCGTGCGCGTGGGCCAGGGCGGCGCCCACGCGCTCGAGGAGGAGCGCGGCGGCGGCCTCGCTCGCGCGCTGACGGGCGAGCCAGCCGGCGAGCGAGGGGGCGCGCACGAGGTCCATGACCAGGCAGGAGCCCTCCTCGTCGGCGGTCACCGCGTGCGCGGCGACCAGGGCGGGGTGCCGGAGGCGCAGCGTGAGGCGCGCCTCGCGCTCGAACCGCCGGCGCGTGATCGCATCGAGGTCGGTGAGCACCTTGACCGCCACGTCGCCGTGCGCCGCGCTCCAGGCCCGGTAGACGCGGCCGTGGCCGCCGGCGCCGAGGAGCTCCTGCAGGCGCAGCCCGTGGCGCGCGAGCAGCCGTCCGTGGTCCTCGGCGAGCCGGTCGGGGGTCACGCCCACCGTTCTACCCCGCCCCCGGGGCACCCCGCCCGCGGGGGTGCCGGGCGAACGGCCGCGGCCGCCGATCACACGGGGCGCAGGCGCAGCCGGACCACCACGCCGCTCTCGAACCCGATCAGGAGGCCGAGCCCGTCGAACGACAGCGCGGTCACGAGGTCCTCCGAACGGTCGAGGCGGAGGGCCTCCACCCTGGCCTCCTCGCCCCGGAGGTCCCACAGGCAGAGCGTCCGGTCTGCCCCCGCGGACGCGACCCGGTCGCCGTCCGGGCTGATCGCCACGGCGGTGACGGCGTCGGTGTGCCCTCCCGCCAGCCGGGTCGGCTGCTGCCCGGTCGCCACGTCCAGCCAGACCAGGGAGCCGTCCTCGCACCCGAGGAGCAGCACGCCCGGCCGGTCGGGGGCGACGGCCAGCGCGCCGTGCGCGGGGACGCGCTCGATGAGGCGCCCACCCGACGGCCCTCCGAGCGCCGGCCAGACCGCCAGCCCGGCGCTCCCAGAGGTCACCAGGCGCCCGTCGCCGAGGCGCCGCACCCGGCGGAGGGCCCCCGCGCCCGCCTGCCACGCCTCGGCCGGGAGGTCGTCGTCACCGCGCGGGGGGCCGATCCAGGTCGGGAGGACGAGGCCCCCGGGCTCGCCCACGAAGGCGCGCTGCCCGTCGGCCGAGAGCGTGACGGTCGACGCGGGCCGGGCGCCCTCGCGCGTGAAGACCACGGCCCCCCGCTCCAGGTCCAGCACCACGAGGCCGCCGCGCCCCTGCGCCGGGTCGCTCCACACGGCGGCCAGGCGCTGACCGTCGGGGGCGAGGGCGACGTCGGTCAGCGCGCCGTCGCGCGCGAGCAGCCGCGCGGCCTGGTCGGGCCCGGTCCAGCGGAGGACCGAGCCGTCCGCGCCCGCCGAGACCAGCGTCGCGCCGCGCGCGACCATGGCGACGACCCGGCCGGCGTGGCCGGGCCGCCGCTCGACGCCGGTCGGCCCGGCGTCCAGCCACTCGAGCCGGCCGTCGCGCGCGTCGCTGTAGAGCACGCGCGCGCGCCCGTCCTCCGTCGGGAGCGCGGCCGCCGCGCGCGCGGGCCGGGGGAGCGGCTGCCGCCAGGCGGTCGTCCTCCGCGCGCAGTCGTAGGCCGCGACCTCGGTCGCGTCGACGCCCACCACCGTGTTCCCGTCGGGCGTGAACGCCAGGTCGAGCGCCTCCCCCGCCAGGAGCGCGCCCCGGGCGACGGCGAAGTTCGGCGACCCCAGCTCCCAGACGACCAGCCCGGCGCCGGGGAGCAGCGCCGCCGCGCGGCGCTTGTCCGCCGACACGGCCAGGCGGCGGACCGGCAGGTCGTGGCCGGTCCGGATGGCTCCGGCGGTGGGGTCGCGTCCGCCCACGACCCGCGGGTCGAACGCCGCGAGCTCACCGCGCGCGGTCCCCACGACGCAGGTCTCCCCGTCCGGCGCGACCGCGATCGCCGTGAGCGGGGTCTCGTAGTCGAGCGCGGCCCGGGCCCGCCAGGTCGTCGCGTCCCAGATGAGCAGCCTGCCGTCGGAGAAGGAGATCACCGCCGTGGAGGCGCTCCGCGCCAGGCCCACGGCCAGCGCCGCGCTCCCCTGCGCGTCGAACGGCCCTCCCTCCCCGCCGCCGCCGAGGGCGCGCAGGGTCACCTGGCCGCCGGAGGTCACGTAGGCGACGTGCTCCCCGTCGCCGCTGAGCGCCAGGGTCTCGACCCCGGCGGGGAGCGTCAGCGGCGTGTCGCGCCGCGCCCCGTCCGCCATGCGCCAGAGCCGCAGGGCGCCGGCGTCGTCCGCCGAGGCCACGAGGTCGAGCCCCGGCGCCACCGCGATGGCCCCCACGCCCGCGGCGTGCCGGACGGCCGGCGCGCCCCAGCGCGCGACGACCTCCACGCCCGCGCCGGCGCGCAGGTCCAGGTCGAGCGGGGCGGTCCCGAGCGGCGGGCCGCCCGTCGAGGCGCGGTCGACCGCCGGAGGCGGCGCGACCTCGGCGACGACCGCCGGAGGCGGCGCGACGTCGGCGACGGGCGCCGGAGGCGGCGCGACGTCGGCGACGGGCGCCGGCGCGCCCGGCGTCGGCGGCGTCGGGGCGGCGGGCGCCGGCGAACCTGACCACCGGCCCACGATCGGCCCGAGCGCCGCCGCCCCGAGCGCCACGCCGGCGAGGGCTCCGGCGGCCGCGCCCGCGACGACCCCGCGGAGGCGCGCCGCCCTGCGCAGGCGGACCCTCGCCTCCTCGGCCGGGGCCGCGACCAGGGCCGCGGCCAGCGCGGCGGCGTCCCGAGGCCGCCGCGCCGGGTCGCGGCTCAGGCAGTCCTCGACGAGGCGCGCGAGCCAGTCCGGCGTGTCCGGGCGCAGGGTCGCCAGCGGCTCGAGCAGCCCCGCGGAGAGGCGCGCGATCACCAGCACGATCGTGTCCCCCGTGAACGCCGGCCGGCCGCTCACGCACTCGTAGAGGATCGCGCCGAGGGCGAAGACGTCGGCCGCCGGCCCCACGGACTTGGCGTCCTTCATCTGCTCGGGCGCCATGTAGCCGATCGTGCCCCGGAACTCGCCGGTCGCCGACAGCGACATGCCGGGGGGACCCTCGCCGTCGCGCTTGGCGAGGCCGAGGTCCGCCACCAGCGGCACGCCGTCGGCGGTGAACAGGATGTTCTCCGGCTTCAGGTCGCGATGCACGATCCCGCGCGCATGCGCGCGGGCGAGGGCCTCCGCCAGCCGGCGCACCAGGTCGATCGCCTCGCCGATCGGCAGGGCGCCGCCGCGGAGGAGGCGGTCGCGCAGCGTCCCGCCGGGGACGATCGGCATGGCCAGCCACGGGCCGCTCGGTCCGGCGCCGGCGTCGATCAGGGGGACGAAGCCCTCGGCCAGGCCCAGCTGCGCCTGCAGGGAGCGCTCGCGCGCGAAGCGCAACAGGGCCGCGGGGCTCATGCTGCGGAGGAGCTTGACCGCCACCTCGCGGCCATCGGCGGAGCGCGCGCGGAGGACCACGCCCGCCCCACCCCGGCCGAGCGGCCCGAGGACCTCGTAGGGACCGACGCGGGCGTCGCCGGGGTCGCGCGGGGAGGCGGTCATCGCGCCAAGCATCGGCCGGCCTCCCTGGTCACGCAAGCAGCTGGCGCATCCCCTCCGGAAAACGCGCGAGCCCGGGCGGACGCCCGGGCTCGGCCGTGAACGCGTTGGACGGGGGTCGCTACTCCTCGGTCGCCGGGCGCGCCCGGCGGTGCGCCTCGCCCTCGGTCCGGGCGCGGGTGAGGAGGAGGCGCGCCGGCAATTGCCGGAGGCTCGCGGCCTTCGTTCGCTGCATGGCGTAGCGCGGCCGCTCCTGGGGCTCGGGGGCATCCCAGGCGCCAAGAGACGCGGCAGCACGGACTTCGGGCCGTTCCGTGGTCGGGTTCATGGTCGCCCTCCTCCCCCTCGGGCCCCATGATAGACGACCCCGCCGACATGGTCGACCCTTTCAACGAAAGCGCTTACGACGCGGTGAGCCAAATCCCACCACGACGGGAGTTGACGCGCCGCGCCGCACCGGGACGTTTCCCGCCGGAACCCACCGACGTGCAAGCTGCTAGACTGCCGCCCCGGCCGAAAGGGCCTGGCGCGAGCGAGCGAGGGCGCGGCACCGCCGCGCCGAGCGCCGCGAAGTGAAGGCACGGAGGGCCCGCGCGGCGGACCCACGACCGGGCCTGAACCTGCGGCGGGCTGCCGGGGTAGGGGGGACATGCACGGGGGACCTGACCTTCCGCAGGGGCACGCGGCCGGGGTGCGGGTGGCCGCCGTGGGCCTCGGGGCCACGGCCCTCCTGGCCGCGGTCGCCGGCGGCCTGTCGTGGTCGCTCGGCTCGTTCGTCGCCGCCGGCGCCGCGGCGCACCTGGTCGCGAGCCTCCCCGTGTGGCTCGTCCTGCTCGTCCACGAGGTCCGCGCGGCCCAGGCGCGCGCCGCGGCCCTGGAGGCGCGGCGCCTCGAGGCCCTGGCCCGCGAGGGGCGCCGGGCGATCTTCGCCGAGGCGGGCGACGGGGGCGGCGGCGTCCTCCACGACGAGGCGGCCCTGGAGCGGACCCGCCGCGTCGGCGGCGCCGTCGCCGCCCTGGCCACGGCCGCCCTCGAGCTCCTGGCCGTCTGGGCCCTCGTGACCCTCTTCCCCCGGCCCGGCGCCGGCGCGACCCTGCCGGCCGCCGCGGCGCTCTGCGGCGGCGCCTTCGGCCTCCTCGTCATCGGCCGCTACGCGGCGGCGCTCGCCCGCGGCGGCGCCGGGCTCGAGGTCGCGGCCGGCGGGCGCCGGGCCACCTCCGGCGCCCTCCTCCTCCTCGTCGCCGGCCTCACCCTCGCCGCGGCGCACGCCACCGGGCAGCCGGGCCTCGACCTCGTCGGCCACGGCTACGTGGCGGTCTCGGCCCTCCTCGGCCTCGAGGCGCTGCTCCTCCTCCTGCTCGAGGCCTATCGCCCGCGCCGCCCGGGCGAGGTGGCGCGCCCCGTCTTCGACAGCCGCCTGCTCGGCCTCATCTCGGCGCCGGGCGACATGGCGCGCTCGATCGCGCGCACCGTCGACTACCAGTTCGGCTTCGCCCTCTCGCAGACCTGGTTCTACCGCTTCCTCGAGCGCTGGGTGGCGCCGATCGCCGGCTTCGCCCTCGTCGTCCTCTGGGCGCTGTCGAGCGTCGTCGTCGTCGCCCCGCACGAGCGCGGGCTCGTGCGCCGCCTGGGCACCCTGCGCGAGGGGGTCCTCCTCACCCCGGGCGCGAGCCTCAAGCTCCCCTGGCCGGTCGACGAGGTCGTCCTCGTCCCGCACGAGCGCGTGCAGTCGTTCATGACGGGCGACCACGAGGTCGGCGGCCTCGCCCCGGGCGCGAGGGAGCCGACCGTCCTCTGGACGGAGCGCCACGACGCGGAGGACGACCGACCGGCTGGCCGCGACGAGGACGCGGACATGCTCGTCCTGCTCGCGCGCCGCGGCGCCGAGGGCGAGGACGCGGTCAACCTCCTGGCGACCGCGGCGACCGTCGCCTTCCGGGTGCGTGACCCCCGCGCGTTCGCGGCGTCGGTCGACGACCCGCGGGCGCTCCTCGAGGCGCTCGCCGAGCGCGAGCTGTCGTTCATGCTCTCCGGCTCGGACCTCGACGAGCTCCTCGTCGAGCGCGGCCCCGTCGCCGACGCCCTGCGCGCGCGGCTGCAGGCGGCGGCCGACGACCTCGGGCTCGGCGTCGAGGTCACGGCGGCCTACCTGACGGAGCTCCACCCGCCGCCCGAGGTCGGCCGCTCGTTCGAGGCGGTCACCGCGGCGCTCGAGGAGCGCGAGGCCCGCATCCTCGACGCCGTCGCCCACGCGGCCCGCGTCGGCCCCGCCGCCCGCGCCGAGGCGGCGCGGGTGCGCGACGCCGCGCGCGTGTCGGCGCGGGGCCGGGTGGCGCTCGCCCGCGCCGACGCCGACCGCTTCGCCGCGCAGCGCCTGCTCGACCGCGCGGCGCCCGGCGTCTACCGCATGCACCTCCTCCTGCGCGCGCTGGCCCACGGCACGGGCGACGCGCGGAAGGTGGTCGTCGGCCGCGGGGCCGACGTCACGACCGACCTGAACCTCGAGGAGCGCATCTCGGCCGAGCAGCTCAACCTCGGCGCCGGCTTCGCCGAGCCGGCGACGGGCGGGGAGGGCCGCTAGCCATGGGAGAGACCGTGCGCCAGAACCGCCTGACGCTCGCCGTCGCCGTCGTCGTGGGGCTCGTGCTCCTGGCGCGGCTCGTCGTCTACCAGGTCCGCGACGACGAGGTCGCCGTCGTGCTCACCTTCGGGCGCGCCACCGACGACGTCACCGCCCCGCGCACCGGGCTCAAGTGGCCCTGGCCCGTGCAGCAGGTGCGCCGCTTCGACAAGCGCCTCCGGGTGCAGCGGACCCCGCTCGAGGAGGTCGCCACGCGCGACGGGCGCGCCGTCCTCGTCGGGTCGTTCGTCCTCTGGCGGGTCGCCTCGGCGCAGACCTTCCTGCAGAGCCTGGGCGACCCCGACGCGGCCACGCGGCACATCGAGAAGGTCCTCCGCAGCCGCCAGTCGGAGACGCTCTCGCGCCATCCCTTCGGGGCGCTCGTCTCGGTCGACCCCGCGCAGCTCAAGTACCAGGAGGTCGAGGCCGACATCCTCCGCCTCGTCGGCGCCGACCTGCGGCCGCTCGGGGTCGAGGTGAAGGCGGTCGGGATCCGCCGCCTGGGCCTGCCGGAGGAGGCGACCGAGGCGGTCTTCGAGCGCATGAAGAAGGACCGCGAGGCCAAGGCGGCGGCGATCCGCGCCGAGGGCGAGGCCGAGGCCGGGCGGCTGCGGGCCGAGGCCGACCGCGAGCGCGACACGCTGCTCGCCGCGGCCGAGGCCGACGCGCGGCGCCTCCTGGGCGAGGCGGAGCGCGAGGCCGAGGAGGCCTACGCGCGGCTGGCCGAGGACCCGGAGCTGGCGATCTTCCTCAAGAAGCTGGCGGCGCTGGAGAAGCTGCTCGGCCGGCGCACGACGCTCGTGTTCGACACGAGCGCGCCGCCGTTCGACCTGCTCGAGCGCGACTGGCGCGGGGGCGTGGCGCCCGTGCGGAGCGGCGGCCGGTGAGCGAGCGGAGCGACGCCGCCTCGGCCCTGGAGGACGCCGTCGGCCTCGCCTTCGGCGTGCTGAAGGTCGTCATGGCGCTCCTCGTCGTGGCGTTCCTCGGCTCGGGCCTGTTCACGGTCGCCCCGCACGAGGTCGCCTTCGTCGTGCGCCTGGGGCAGCTCGACCCCGAGCCGCGCGAGCCCGGCGCGCACTTGGCGTGGCCGGTCGTCGACGACGTCGTGCGCGTGGACGTCGGCCGGAGCGCCCGCCACGTGACCGACGCGTTCGACCTCCAGCGCGGCCCGCGCGACCTGGCGACCGAGGCGCAGGGGGGGCGCGTCGTCCGGCGCGGCGGCGTGAACCCGGCGCGCGAGGGCTACCTCGTCACGGGCGACGCCAACCTCGTCCACGCGACGCTCGCGGCGCGCGTGGTCGTCACGGGGCCGCTGCGCTCGCTCCTCACCTTCGAGGACGGAGCCGCGGCCGTGCGGGCGCTCCTCGAGCAGGCCGCCGTGCACGCCGCCGCCGGGCGGCCGGTCGACGGCCTGCTCGGCGCCGGCAAGGGCGACTTCGTCGACGACCTGCGCCGGCGCCTGCAGGACGCGCTCGACGGGCTGGAGGCCGGCCTGACCGTGCAGGGGATCGACCTCGAGCGCGACGTCACGCCGCCGCCGCAGGTGCGCGACCAGTTCGACGCCGTCCACGCGGCCGCGCAGGACCGCGACCGCCTGCGCTCGGAGGCGCTGGCCGCGGCGGCCCGCATCCGCGGCGAGGCGATCGCCGCCGAGGCGCGCGTCCGCTCGGAGGCGCGGACGCGCGCCGAGGGCCTGAAGGGCGACGCCCTCGCCGACGCCGCCGTGTTCGAGGCGCAGCTGCTCGAGCGGCGGCGCGACCCGGTGGGCTACGAGAACCGCCGCCTGGCCACGCTCCTGGCCGAGGCCCTGGGCGGGGTCGAGGAGACGTTCCTCGTGAGAGACGGCGGCAAGCTGCGGGTCCGCATCGAGCGCGACGTGCGCGCGCGCCGCCGCGAGCTCGAGGAGCGCACCCGGCAGCAGGAGGGGCTCAGGTGAGCGACGCGCCCGCGACGACCCCCGCCTCGCCGGTCCCCACCTCGCCCCCCACCTCCTCCGTGGACGGCGCGCCGGCCGACGACTGGGTGCAGCGCCAGCTGGTCGTGACCCTGCTCGGCGGGGCCCTGCTGCTGGTCGGCTTCGCCGCCCGGGCCCTGGGCCTCTACGACCCCGCCGTGGCCGACCTCGCGACGGCCACCGGCGCGGTCGTGCTCGCCACGCCGCTCGTCGTCCGCTCGACGCGGAGCCTGCTCCGCGGCAAGACGGAGCTCGACGAGCTCATCGCCCTGGCCGTCGTCGCGGCGATCGCCTTCGAGTCCTACCTCGTGGCCGGCCTGGTGGCCTTCTTCGCCCTGCTGGGCGAGCTGGTGGAGAAGCGCACGGCGCTCGGCGCGCGGGTGGCGATCGAGTCGCTCGTGCGCATGACGCCGACGACCGCCCGGCGGCTCGAGGGCGACGCCGAGGTCACGGTCGAGGCGACGGCGCTCCGCCCGGGCGACCGGCTGCGCGTGCGGCCGGGCGACAACGTCCCGGCCGACGGCAAGGTGCTCTCGGGCCGCTCGACCCTCGACGAGGCCAGCATCACGGGCGAGTCGGTCCCGGCCGAGAAGGGGCCGGGCGCCGACGTGTTCGCCGGCACCTTGAACCTCACGGGCGCCCTCGAGGTCGAGGTCGTCCGCGCCGGGCCCGAGACGACGCTCGGGCGGGTCAAGGAGCTGATCCTGGCCGCCGAGTCGTCGCGGCCGCCGGTGGCCAGGCTGATCGACCGCTACGTCGCCTGGTACCTGCCGGTCGTGCTGATGCTGGCGTTCATCATCCTGTTCTTCAACCGCGACGACCCGACGCGCTTCATCGCGGCGCTCGTCATGGGCTGCCCGACGGCGCTGGTGCTCGCCACCCCGACGGCGATGGTCGCGGCGCTGTCGTGCGCGGCGCGCCTGGGGATCCTGGTGAAGGACGCGCGCGACCTCGAGGTCGCGGGCGACCTGACGGCGGTGCTCTTCGACAAGACGGGCACGCTCACGACCGGCCAGCTGGCGGTGGTCGAGCTCGCCCCGGCCGAGGGGCGCGACCCGGGCGAGCTCCTGCGCCTGGCGGCGGCGGTGGCCTCGCGCAGCAACCACCCGGCCTCGAGGGCGGTCGTGGCCGTGGCAAGCGAGGCGGAGCTGGCCGGGGCCGAGCCGGACGAGGTCGAGGAGCTCGCCGGCCTGGGCCTGGTCGGCCGCGTCGGCGAGCGGCAGGTGCTCATCGGCCGGCGCGCGCTCCTGGCCGAGCGCGGGGTCGCGCTCCCGGACGACGCCGGCGACGACGGCGCGCGGGCGCTCACGCGCCTCTACGTGGCCGTCGACGGCGCCCTGTGGGGCGTCCTCGGCCTCGAGGACCAGGTGCGGGGGCAGGCGCGCGAGGCCGTGGGCGAGCTGCGCCGGCTCGGCGTCGGGCGCGTGTCGGTGATGACCGGCGACCGCTGGGAGGTCGGGCGGCGCGTGGGGCTGGAGCTGGGCTGCGACGACGTGGCCGCCGAGTGCCTCCCGGGGCAGAAGCTCGACCTGGTGCAGGCGGCGCGGGCGCGCGGCGAGCGCGTGGCGGTCGTGGGCGACGGCGTCAACGACGCGCCGGCGCTCGCCGTGGGCGACCTGGGCGTGGCCATGGGCGCCGCCGGCAGCGACGTGGCGATCGGCTCGGCGCGCGTGGCGCTGATGAACAACGACCTGCGGCGGATCCCGTTCCTCGTGCTCCTCTCGCGGCGGACGAAGGGCGTCGTCGCCCAGAACCTGTTCGTCGGCCTGGCCCTGCTCGCCTCCGGCCTGTCGCTGGCGGCGGCGGGCCTGCTCTCCCCGCTGGCGGCGATCCTCCTGCACAACCTCGGGTCGCTGTTCGTCGTGTTCAACTCGGCGCGCCTGATCCGGCTGGGCGAGGAGCTGGCGTGAGCCCCACGCCCGCGGTCGAGTGCCTGGGGCTGGAGAAGGTCTTCCGCGACTTCTGGGGCCGCCCGCGCGTGCGGGCGCTCCACCCGCTCACGCTCGAGGTCGAGCCGGGCGAGGTCCTGGCGCTCCTGGGCCCCAACGGCGCGGGCAAGTCGACGACGATCAAGCTGCTCCTGGGGCTCCTGCGCCCGACGCGCGGGCAGGCGCTGCTCTTCGGCGGCGACCCCTCCTCGCCGGCGGTCCGGGCGAGGGTGGGCTACCTCCCCGAGGAGACGCGGCTGTTCCGCTTCCTCGACGCCAGCGAGACGCTCGACCTGTTCGGGCGCCTGCACGGCCTCCCGCGCGCCGAGCGGCGGCGCCGCGCCGAGCAGCTCATCCGCATGGTCGGCCTCGAGCACGCGGCGACCGGGCGGGGCGTGGGCGAGTTCAGCAAAGGGATGGCGCGGCGGATCGGCCTCGCCGTGGCGCTCGCGGGCGACCCGGACCTGGTGATCCTCGACGAGCCGACGTCGGGCCTCGACCCGCTGGGCACGAGGGAGATCAAGGACCTCATCCTCGAGCTGAAGCGGCGCGGGCGGACGGTGATCCTCAGCTCGCACCTGCTCGACGACGTCGAGGACGTGGCCGACCGGATCGCGATCCTCTACGGCGGCAAGCTGCGCCGGCTCGGCCGGACCGACGAGCTCCTGGCCCGCGGCGACCGCGTGCGCGTCGAGCTGGACCGCCCCGCCGACCTCGACCCCGAGCGGCTGATCGACGACGTGCGCGCGGTGGTCCCGGCGGCCGGGCGCGTCGAGGTCACGACCCCGCGCGACCGCCTGGAGGCCCTCTTCCGGCGCGTGGTCGAGGAGGCCCAGGCGGGCCACGAGGAGACCGCCGGCGCCCGCCAGGGAGGCCCGGTGGCCGCGTTCCTGGGCCAGGGCCAGCCCGCCGCCCCGCGGCCGACGCCCGCGCCGCGTACGCCCGCGCCGACGCGCGCCGGCGACGACGGCCCGCGCATCGAGGCGCTCGCGCCCGCTGCGCCGCTGCCGCCTTCGGGCGTCAACGCCCGGCTCGAGGCGCTCCTGACCCCGGCCCGCCGGACACCCGCCCCCGACCCGACGGCCCCCGCCCCGGCGCCCGCGCGCTCCCCCGTCCTCGAGGCCCTCCTGGGCCGAACGACCTCTGCCGCGACTCCGACCCCCGCCCCCGCTCCCGCTCCCGCTCCCGCTCCCGCTCCCGCTCCCGCTCCCGCTCCCGCTCCCGCTCCCGCTCCCGCTCCCGCTCCCGCTCCCGCTCCCGCTCCCGCTCCCGCTCCCGCTCCCGCTCCCGCTCCCGCTCCCGCTCCCGCTCCCGCTCCCGCTCCCGCCCGCGTCGAGCCCCTCCGCGCCGCCCCCTCCCCTGCCCCGCCCGCCGCCGCCGACGCCGTCCTCGCGCGCCTCCTGCGCCCCCGCCCCGACGCCGAGGCGCCGCCGCCATGACGACGAAGGTCGCGGCCGTCGCCCGCGTGGCCGCCATGGAGGCCGCGCGCTCGCGCCTGCTCGTCGTCGTCGTGGTGACGATCGCCGTGGCGCTCGGCGCGCTCGCCTGGGCGAGCACGGGCGACGGGAGCGCGGTCGGCCGCGTCCGCGCGTTCCTCTCCTGGGGCGCGGGCTGGGTGGAGCTGGTGCTGTCGCTCCTGACCGTGTTCCTCTCGACGACGCTCGCCCAGGCCCTGCGCGACGGGCGGCTGGTCCCGTTCACCGCCGGCCCCCTGCCCCGCGGCCTCCTGCCCCTCGGCTGGTGGGCGGGCGTGGCGCTCGTGCTGGCGCTCCTGGTCGCCCTCGCCCACCTGCTCCTGTGGGGGCTGGCGCGGGTGATGGTCCGCGCCGCGCCGCCGGCGGACCGGCCGGCGGCCGCCCTGGTGCTCTCGTCGCGCGGCGTGGCCCGGCCGCCGCGGCCCGACCCGCGGCCGGCCGCGGCCGCCGCGGCCCGGCAGGCGGCCGCCCTCGAGCAGGCGGGCGAGCTCGCCGACCTCACCGACGCCCAGCGCGAGCAGGTCCTCGAGTGGCTCGAGCGCGCCGCGCGCGAGCGCACGCGCGCCGTCGCGCGCGGGAGGGCGATGGCCTGGACCCTCGACGGGGTCGACCCGGACCGCGCGGCGGACCGCGTGTGGCTCCGCTTCCAGTACACCGTGCGGGACGGGACGGGCCAGCAGGCCGCGGCGGCCCCGCGCGGGCGGTTCTCGGTCGTCCCCGAGGGGGCGGCCGGCGTGCAGCTCGAGGGGCGCTGGCGGGGCGGCGCGCCGCACGAGCTCGCGATCCCCACGTGGGCCCTCGAGGGGCGCTCGCGCGTGCAGGTGGTCTACGAGAACCGCGCCGACGAGGCGGCGGCCGTCGTCTTCCCCGAGGTGGGGGTCGAGCTCCTCTACCCGGCCGGGACGTTCGGCGGCAACGTGACGCGCGCGGGGCTGGTGCTGCTCGGCCGCCTGCTCATCCTCGCGGCCGTCGGCGTCGCCGCGGCGTCGCTGATCGACGGGAAGCTCGCGGCGCTGGTGGTCCTGTTCGTCCTGACGGTCGGCGCCGGTCGCGAGTTCCTGCTCGACTCGCTCGAGGCGTTCACCGGCTTCGGGGCCGCGTCGCCCGTGCTCGTGAACCTCCTGCGCGGCGTCCTGCTCCTCCTCCCCGACCTGGCGAGCTGCGACGCGGCCGCGCTCCTGTCGTCGGCCGAGCGCATCGCCACGGCCGAGGTCCTGCGCTCCCTCGGCCTCGACGGCCTCCTCCGGGCGCTCGGCGTGCTCGCCCTGGCGGCGGTCGCGTTCGGGCGGCGGGAGCTGGGGGCGATCAGGTGAGGGGCGGGAGGCGCGCGATGGCGCTGCTGGTCGGCGCCCTGGGCCTCGGCGGCCAGGCGCTCGTCCGGCCCCGGCTCGAGGCGCGGCAGGTCGAGGCGGGCGTCGTCGTCGCCGCCGAGGGGCAGGCCGGCATGTCGGCCGACCTCGCCGTGCCGGTGCTCGCGCTGGGCGCCTTCCGCGGGCTCGTCGTCGACTACCTGTGGCTGCGCTCGAGCACGTTCCGCGAGCAGGGGCGGCACTTCGAGGCGCGGCAGGTGGCCGAGCAGCTCTGCCGGCTCCAGCCGCGCCTCCCCGACGTGTGGGTCTACCTGGGCCACGACCTGGCCTACAACGTGGCCGGCGCCGTCGAGGAGCCCGAGGCGAGGTGGCGCTGGATCCAGAACGGGATCGAGCTCCTGCGCGACCAGGGGCTGCGGCACAACCCGGGCGACCCGGACCTGTGCTTCATGCTCGCGCGGACGCTGCAGGACAAGATCGGCACGACGACCGACGACCACCACATGCGCTACAAGGCGTGGCACGCCGAGCAGATGGTGCGCGCGATGGGCGACACGCCGCTGGCCGTCCTCGCCGAGGCGCCGGGCCTGGCCGCGCTGGCCGCGGGCGACCGGGGCGCGCGGGCCCTGCTCGCCCGCGCGGCCGCCCTGGGCCTCGAGACGCCGGAGGCGCTCGCGGCGGCGGATGCGCCCGAGCTGGCGGTCGACCCGGCGTGGCCGCGCGTCCAGGCGTCGGCGCGGGCCGAGGCGCTGCGCGAGCGGCTGCGCCTCGACCCGGCCCGCATGCTCCGGCTGGACGCGGCCTACGGCCCGCTCGACTGGCGGGGCGTCGACGCGGTGACGGTCTACTGGGCGTCGGTCGGCCTCGAGGGGGCCGAGCGCCGGCGGCGGCACCGCGACGCCTACGCGGCGCGGCGCACGATCCACGCGGCCCTGAAGAACGCCGTCCGGCGCGGACGGGTCGAGCGCCTCGAGGGCGCGGTCTTCCTGGCGCCGCTGCCGGCCCTGGTGCCGAGGGTCGACGCGCTCCTGCGGGAGGGGATCGAGGACGCCGAGCGGGCCGTGCGCGCGCTCGAGCCCCTGGCCCACCGCGGCGGCCTCTCGCCGGACGACGAGGAGCGCCTCGACGCGGCGGTCGTCTTCCTGCGCAACCAGCGGTCGGCGCGCGAGGGCTTCCTCGGCGAGGCGATCATCATCCTGGCCGAGAACGGGCTCGAGGAGGAGGCCCGCCGCCTGCACGCGCGCGCGCGCCGCGACTTCCCCGGGACCGACTTCGAGCGGCAGGGCTACGACGAGTTCGTCCTGGGCGTCCTCGCCCGGCGGTTCGTCGACGCGGGGATCTACGACTCGCAGCAGGGGATGACGCAGCTCCTCGAGGGCACCTGGGTGAGCGCCTACACGCAGCTCGCCCTGGGGGAGGACGCGCGCTACCGCGGGCTCGAGGCGCTCGCGCGCGCCTCCCAGCGGCGCTGGGACGCCTACCTCGCCTCGCTCGAAGAGCCCGACGCCGTGGCCCGGCTCGGCGTGCGCTACGAGGAGGTGCGGCGGCGCGCCCTGCGCGTGGCGGCCGAGCGGCTGCCGCCGCTCCTCCAGGAGCGCCTGGCCGCGCGGGCGGGGCTCACGCGCGAGGAGGTCCTCCGCCCCGACCGCGCGCCGGCGGCCGAGCCGCTGCCAGGACGGCGCCCGTGACCGCCGCCGCGGCCGTCCTGGGGCTCGCGTCCTCCCACCGGCGAGAGGTCGCCCGCCAGCCGGTGTTCGGCGTCGGGCTCGCCCTCGGCGCGGCCCTGATCGCCCTCTCGCCGGCGCTGAGCGTGTTCGCGCTGGGCCGGGCGGAGGCGCTGGTCCTCGACCTCGGCGCCAGCGCCATGCTCTTCTTCGGCGCGTTCATCGCGGCCACGGCGGTGGCGGCCGGCGTGGCCGAGCGCCTCGCCGACGGCACGGCGACGCTCGTCCTCACGCGTCCGGTCGGTCCGCTGGCCTTCGTCGTGGGCGGGTTCCTCGGCGCGGCGGCGGCGCTCCTCCAGGCGGGGCTGCTCCTGGGCACGGTCCTCCTCCTGACCGTCCGCCACGGCCCCCACGGGCTGCACCTCGGCGTCGCCCTGCCGGCCGCCGCGGCGCTCGTGGGCGCGCTCGCCTGGGGGACGCGGGCCAGCCTCGCCGGCCGCGCCTTCCAGCCCGCCGCCCTGGGCGCCGCCACCGCCCTCCTGCCGCTGGCCTACGTCCTCAGCCTGGCGCTCGACCCCCGCGCCCAGCCGACGACCCCCGCGGCCATCGACGGGACGGCGCTCGCGGCGGCGGCGCTCGCCACGCTCGCTGCGCTCGCCTTCGCCGCCCTGGGCACCTGCCTGGCCACCCGCCTGCCGCCGGCCGCCGCGGCCGCCCTGACGCTCGTCGGCTTCGTCCTCGGCAGCCTCGTGCAGGCCGCCGCCAGCGCCGTGACCGCCGCCCCGGCGGTCGCCGCCGGCGTCGCCCTCGTCGTCCTCGGCTGGCTGTGGCTCGCCGGCACGGCCGGCGCCGAGCGCCGGGTCTGGGGCGCGGGCCTGCTCCTGGCGCCGCCCGCCGCCGCCGTCTACGCCGCCCTGCGCTTCGACCGCGCCCGGGGGCCCCTCCTCTGCACGGCCGCCGGCGCGGCGCTCCTGCTCCTCGCCGCCCGCGTCCCGGCGGCGGGCGCCCTGGCCGTGGCCGTCCCCGACCTCCAGCTCTACTGGGTCGCCGACGCCGCCTACACCGACGCGATCGTGCCGCTCGGCTACGTGCTCGGGGTCGCCGGCTACACGGCGCTCTACGCGGCCGGCGCGCTCGGCATCGGGGCGTGGCTCCTCGGGGGGCGCGAGCTGGCCTGACCGCGCCCACCGGCTGGTGTGATCGAGGGTCGACCGTGCGGGCTCACGATGGGACACGGAGGCAACGAAGGTCCACGAAGAACACGGAGGGCTTGTCCATACGTCTCGTCTCCCTCCGTGACCTCCGTTCTGCTCCGTTGCCTCCGCGTCCAATGAAGAGCCAATCCGTGGAAGCCGCGGCGGGCATCCGCGCCCGCAGCCGTCGATCACGCTACTCGTCGTCGTCGCCCCCGGCGATCTTCGCCGCCTCGGCGGGCGACATGAACTCGACGCCGGCCTTCTTCGCCATCTCGACGACGTACTTGGCGTAGTCCTCCTCGACCTTCGCGAGGTTGTCGATCTGGTGGAACGTGTCGACGTACACGTACTCCAGCTTGCTGCCGCCGCGGGCGCCGTGGTCGAGGCCGATCGCCTTGTACTTGTTGAGGTAGTCGATGAAGATGTCCTTGATCGGCTTCTCCTCGCCGTCGATCGTCGTGACCTTGTAGCCGCTCTCCATGAAGAAGTGGACCATGGTCCAGGCCTGGCCGTACTTGAACGACGGGTTGCCGCCCTTGCCCGAGTAGAACTCCTGCGGCGACTGCGTCATGATCGCGTGCCAGCGCATGCGGGTCTTGTGCCAGCCGCGCATGCCCTTCAGGCGGCCCTTGAGGAAGCTGTTCACGTAGGTCCGGTCGGTGATCTCGCCGGCGTCCGTGACCAGCGTGGCGCCGATGTACTCGGCCATGCCCTCGTTGGCCCAGAAGGGCAGGGCCAGCGACTGCGCGTGGGCCCACTGGTGCATGGCCTCGTGCTGCAGGACGTGCAGGGCGCCCGGCTCGGTGCTGGTCGCGTCGAGGAACAGGAGCAGCTGCCCGGTCATCGGGTTGAAGTGGCCGCCCGTGTTCTCCTTGCGGTCGTTGGTCGTCTGCTCCGAGTAGACGTAGTAGTCCTCGGCCTCGTTGAAGACCAGCACCGACGCCGCGCGCCGCGGCGCGTCCGGATTCACCAGGTTCGGGAACGCCTCGACGTAGCGGGCGCGGATCGCCTCGAGCACCCGGGTGAACCGCTCGGCGTGGTCGATGTAGTCGGTGTCGACGATGTAGTTCTTCGTCGTCACGCGCTTCTTGTTCGCCCAGCCCGGACCGTCGGCCAGGGCGCGGGCCTCGCCGGTCGTCTGGATGATGAAGGGGTCGCCGGGGCCGAGGACCGAGGCGAGCTCGAGCGAGGCCACCGCGTCCGAGTACTTGCCCTCGAGGATCTCCAGGCGCGCCTTGAGCAGGTAGGCCGGCGGGTAGTCGGGCCGCAGCTCCAGCGCCTTCGCCAGGAGGGCCTTCGACTCGTCCACCTTGTTGGCGTAGATCAGCGTCTCGCCCTTGACGACCATGGCCTCGTAGAAGTCCTCGACGCCCTTGAGCGCGCGCTCGACGCGGAACAGCTGCTCGAGGTCGCGGCGGACGAGCATGATCGAGTGCAGGTAGGCGGCCGCGTGGTAGTCCGGGTCCATCTCGGCGGCCTTGCGGAAGGCGTCGAGCGCGCCGCCGAAGTTGTTCTGCTCGAGCATCTGGCGGCCCTTGCCGACCAGCTCGATCGCCTCCGGCCGGACGCCCCGCGTGGCCACCTCGTCCTCGGCGCTCGTCTTGCGGTAGCAGTAGGGGACCTGCTCCTGCTCGCCGCCGCCGCTCTCGCGCGCGCGCTGCCAGTCGTTGAGGAAGCGGACGATCTCGTTGGGGGCCGCCGCCTGCGTGCGCTTGACCCAGCCCTGCGACAGGTCGCCCGCGGTGACGATGTCGTCGAAGCGCGCCTCGACCCCGGGGCTCTGGCCGCGCACGCCGAGCATGAAGCTGAACTCGCCCTCCCAGGCGAAGGTGTGCTTCAGCGCGTCGCGGTCGCCGACGCGCACCGCGACCTCCATCTGCTCGCCCGAGCGCTTGAACGTGAGCTTGACCGTGGTGCCCGGCGTCGCGCGCACCTCGCTCGTCGCCATCGGCGCCGCGTCCTGGCGCCCGAACGGCCGGACGAGGTTCGTCTTGTCGCCGAACGACACGCCGATCAGCTCGCCCTCGGAGGCGACGCCCACGATCGGCGGCGGGTTGGTCGAGGCCAGGACCAGCTGGATGCTCGCCTCGCGCTCCCAGCTGCCGCGCACGCGCACGGCCGAGACCGGGTAGACCTGCGCCGACACCTTGAGCTGGCCGCCGACGATCGTCGCGTCCATGCCGTCCTGGAAGCCCTTGAAGTCGAGCGCCTCCTGGGGCCGGTCCTGGTCGAACTTCCACTGGACCTCGGACGACTCGCCCGGGGCGCCGAGCTTGTTGCGCCCGCGGAAGAGCCTCATGCGCAGCTCGAGCTGCGTCAGGTCGGGCGCCTTGCCGTTGAGGTTCGCGTCGAGCTTGACCGCCCGCTCGAAGTGGCGCCGCGCGTGGTCGAACAGGCCGCGCCGCACGGCGTAGAGGCCGAGGTCGAAGACCGCCTGACCGCTGTTCGTGTCGGTGGCGCGGAACTTGACCTCGTGCGCCAGCTCCGCCGGGGCGTTGCCCCAGCTGAAGGTGCGGTCGTCGCGGCCCAGCTTGACCGTGAAGCCGTCCTCGTCGTAGGCGGTGACCTGGACGTCCTTGCCCTCGAACTTGAGCTTGTCCTTCCGCGTGTACTTGATCACGCGGTCGGCCTCGGCCTGGACCTGCTGGCGGCGCGCGGCGCGGCGCTGCTCGAGGGTCTTCTGGGCGGCGGCGAGGTTGCCCTGGGCGACCTTGGCCGCCTCGCGCATGGCGGAGCGCCGCGCGTCGCTGCCGCGGGTCTCGACCTCCGCGACCGTGACCTTCGGGCCGTCGTCGTCGCGGTCGCTCCCGCCCGTCAGCACGTCGTCGAGGTCCCCCAGACGGTCGTTCTCCATCTGGGTGAGGATCCGCTCGTACTCCCGGTCGCCGAGGACCTCGCGCGCCTTGGCCTTGAAGCGCGACACCGGCGGCTCGCCCTTGCGCGCGTAGTTCGGGTCCTCGACCTTCTTGACCATCGCGACCAGCGCGGCCTTGTCACCCTTCAGGGCGGCATCGAGCTCGTCCTGCAGCACGAGGAGCTGGCGGTAGCGCGCGATGTCGCGCTCCCCGACCTCCTTCCACGCCGTCTGGTCGCGGAGCTCCTCCGGGAAGGACTGGAGGCGCTCGATGGCCTCGCGCAGCTGACCCTGGTCGGCCAGGTCGCCCGCCGCCATGGCGAGCGACTCCATCTTCTTCTCGGCCTCGAGCCGCTTGTCCGCCCCGGAGAGCGCGCCGGCGCTCGCGCTCGGGTCACGGCGGACCGGGCGCCCCTCCGGCGGCGTCGCCGGGCGCGGGTCGACGCTCCCATCCGGATCGGCCGGCGGCGGCGTGACCACCGCGACCGACGGGTCGTTGGACTTGGAGCTGTCGTGCATGGCGACGCCGAAGGCGAGGCCCACGAGCAGCAGCGCGACCAGCCCGCCGAGCACGAAGAGCGGCGTCTTGGACGGCGCCTTCACCGTGCCCTCGGCGGACTTGGTGGCGGCCGCCGCGCCCGGCCGCTTGGCAGCCGGCGCCGCCTGGCGCCGCTTGGTGACCGGCTTCGCCGCGGTCGCCGTGGCGGCGGCCGCGGCCGGCGCGCGCTGGGAGTCGAGCTCGATCTCCTTGCCGAGCGTCGCCTTCCCCTTGCCCTCCGACCCCTCGTCCGAGGCCTCCTCGTCGGACGGCGGCGCGTCGGAGTCGTCGGCAGCGGCGGCGGCGGCCTTCTTCGCGGGCCGGGCGTCCTCCTCCTCCTTCTTGGCCTTCTTCTCCTCGGCGTCGTCCTTCTTGGCCTTCTTCTTGCCGGCCTCGGGCTCGTCGTCGGCCTTGGCGACCTTCTTGCCCTCGACCGAGTCGTCCTTCCGGGCCTTCTTCTTGCCGGCCTCGGGCTCGTCGTCGGTGGCGACCTTCTTGCCGTCGACCGAGTCGTCCTTCCGGGCCTTCTTCTTGCCGGCCTCGGGCTCGGCCTCGGCCTCGTCGTCCGCCTTGACGACCTTCTTGCCCTCGACCGAGTCGTCCTTCCGGGCCTTCTTCTTGCCGGCCTCGGGCTCGGCCTCGGCCTCGTCGTCCGCCTTGACGACCTTCTTGCCGTCGACCGAGTCGTCCTTCCGGGCCTTCTTCTTGCCGGCCACCGCGTCGTCGGCGGCCCCGCCCCCCGCATCCTCCGGCGCCTTGGCCTCGTCGAGGACCTTCTTGCCCTCGATCGAGTCGTCCTTGCGCGCCTTCCGGTCCTTCTTGCCCTCGACCTTCCCCTCGCGGCTGGGGCGCTTGACCGCCGCGGCCTCGGCATCGGCCTCGGCCGTGAACTCGCTGCTCGAGGCCAAGCCCTCCTTCAGGCGCTTGAGCTCGAGCTGCACCCGCTTGGCCTGCTTCTCCGTGAGGATCCCGAGGTCCACGCAGGCGCGGGCGATCGTCAGCTTCTGCCCGCCGGCCTGCGCCTCCTTGATCTTCTTCTTCGCCTGGGCGAGGCCCTTCGCGTCCGCCAGGCCCATGTCGAGGACGAGTTGAGCGAATGAGATGCGCTGGCTAGACGTAGGGGAGCCCATGCGGCGAACCTCGCTAGGGGGGCGACGAACCGGTGCGAGTCACCACGTTAGCAAACAGGGCCTTGAGAGCAAACGACCTTCCCGTCGGCAGACGGGCCCCCCGGGCGGCGTGGCTGGCGCTGCTCGGGCTGGTCTCCGGGTGCGTCGGAGCCGACACGGCGGCCGACGAGGGGGTGCTCTCGCGCCTCGAGACGGAGCCCCCGGGGGCCACCGTGTTCGTGGACGGGAGCTTCGTCGGGATCACCCCGACGTCCACCTACCTCCCGGCCAAGTCCAGCGTGCACGTCCGTCTCGAGCTCGCCGGACACCAGACGATCGACACCATGCTCGACCGGCGCGTCGGGGTGCCCGCCGGGGCCCCACCGGGGACCGGGTGGGAGGCGGTCTACTACTGGCCTCTCGTCCGGAGATAGTGCACCCCGCGACAGGCTGGCACGGAAATGGTTCGATTCGCGGGCGGTGACGTGCTAAATCATTGCCGGGGAGCTACCCTGCCCTCGGGCACGCGGTTGGCTCAGACGACGCGCGGGAGGACGAGCGCCATGCGGACCTCGAGGACCATCGTCGCGCCGTTCGTCGCCCTGGCCGCGGCCATGGTCACGAGCGTGGCCTTCGCCGACCCGCAGCAGCTCCCTGGCCGCTGGACCGAGTGGGACACGTTCCGCCGGCGCACCGTGAAGTTCCAGCTCGCGCCCGTCGAGGGCGGGGCCTGGCAGGGCGAGACCCGGTCTCCCCGCGGCTACCCGCGCCGCCTGACCCTCACGCGCACCGAGCAGGAGGGCTGGCGCCTGCGCCTGGAGCAGCGCGTCCGCACCGGCTCCCTCGTCGACGAGCTCCTCGAGCGTGACGACGGCGGCTGGACCTGGGGCCCGCACAGCGTGGTCGCGCTCGAGGAGCGCAGCGGTCGCCTGGAAGGGAGCAACATCGTCATCGAGCTCCCGAGGACGGCAGACGCCGCCGCCCCGGCCCCGGTCGGGCCCCTCGCCACCGGCCCGGGCGCGCTCGGCGAGCCGTCCTCGTCGCCCCTCCCCGTGGTGCGCGTGCTCCTCACGGGCTTCGACCGCTTCCCGCGGCCTGCCAACCACCCGCGCTGGCTCAACACGCCCGAGGATCGCCGAGAGCCCTCGATCAACCCGTCGGGCTGGGCCGTGCGCAACTTCGACCCCGCGCTGCTCGACCCCGCCCTGCGCGGCCGCGTGCGGATCGAGGTCCACCGCCTGACCGACGTGCCGGTGGTCTACGTCGAGGGCGCGCGCGCCATCACCGACCGGATCAAGCAGGTCGACGCGGACGTGGCGATCTCGTTCGGTGTCGGCTCGGACGGCAACGTCGACGCGGACGTCGAGACGACCTGCACGAACGTCATGCACGACGGCTCGGGCCTGAGCGGCGAGGGCGAGGGGCCGTTCTTCCTCCCGGCGCACTGGCCGCCGAGCGGCCCCCAGAGCGGCTGGAGCGCCGAGGACCGGAGCTGGCTCTGGCGCTACCCCGACAACGCGGGGGTCTCCTACAACCGCAAGAAGATCGACCCGACGAAGCCGGATCGACTCCGGTCGACGCTGCCGGTCCGTGAGATCGTCCGTCGCTGCGAGCGTGAGGGCCTCACCGCGCACGACGGCGGCGGCGGTCCGGGGCAGTACATCTGCAACAACGTCATGTTCAAGGTGATCGACACCCAGGCCGAGCGCGGGCGCATCGGCGGGTTCATCCACATGGCGCAGTGGGACGAGCGGAAGCAGGACCGCTACCTCAAGGTCCTGCGGCTGGCGGTCGAGGAGTCGGTCAAGGCGGTCCTCGAGACCCGCCCCAGCAACTGATGGTGTGATCGCGGCTGCGGCCGAGGATGGCGGGCGCTGCGGTGCGTCGAGGCGCCGCGCTGCGCGCGGCGCCTCGA
>JAMLIC010000013.1 GCA_023954375.1 Planctomycetota bacterium | reverse complement strand
GGGCGCGGACGAGATCGCCTACGAGTACGACCTGGCGCAGCGCATGAAGCGCCGGGCGTCGGCGGAGGAGGCGACCTACTTCAGCCACAACCAGCGCGACCTGCCCACGAAGGTGGAGTTCGAGGTCGAGAGCGGGACGCCCGAGGCGACGCGAGAGTTCAAGTACAACGGCACGGGCGAGCGCGTGGCGATCGTCGGCGAGCTCGGCGCGGGCTACGAGACGCGGCTGGCCTATGACGGCACGCGCCTGCTGACCGAGAGGGACGAGTTCGACAACACCTTCGGGCGCTATCGCTGGGGCTCGCCGCAGCATGGTGGCGCCCTCGTCGAGTCCTCGAACCCCGCGGAGGCCGGGCCGGAGGAGGGCCCGGTCATGGACGAGCGCGGCTCCGTCGACCGGCTAGTCGGCGTCGGCGGGCGGGTGATCTATGACAGGTTCGGGGTGGAGTTGGCGGGGAGCCTGTCGTCGTCCACGAGGACGAGGTTCGTCAGCCCGGTGTTCTTGAGGTTGGGGACGACCAGTCTTCAGATGAACCTGATCCCTGGCGGGCTGGTCATCCCGATTTCGGCCTGCGGGACCGGGAGGCTCCTCTTTGACCTGCCCCCGCACTTTCCGCCGGGTGGGCCGGAGGATCAGCCGCCTGACCCGTTGGACACCTTTCTCAGGGCTCTCGGGCAAAAGCCGTGGGAGCGGAAACTCTGGGTTCCAGCAGAGCAAGAGCCTCCGCCTCCCCTGCCTCCGCCTCCTTTTCCTGAGGAGGACCCTCTGCCTCCGCTGGCCCCCTTCCCACCGCGTCCGCCTCAGCCCGCACCTCCCTCACCGCCGCCCTCCCCATTGGGTTGGTTTCCTGGGGCAAACGCAGACTTCAATGCCCCCCCGCCGCTTCCCCGTTGCGGTCCCGATGTCACTCAGTGGCTGTATCGGACGATGTTGGACAATGCCTTCGGATTCTTCACTCAACAGGCCCTCCAGTTGAATCCCTTACGGAGAACACGCTTCTGGTATGACCTTGTTCGAAGTGGTGCCCCATGGGACTTCAAGCGGACTCGGAGGTTCGCAACCCGGAACTGTCCAGTCACGCTTGCAAGCACATGCCGAAACACGGTCCAACTCGCCGGCGAGTGCCTCTTTTACGACGTGATCGGAAACATTCACTATGGATTCGTCGGTCGCGCTTGGAGATTCTCTCGCGAGGTTCTCCACGGGGGAGCACACGCCTATCAACTCTGGGAGCACCGTGAACTTGATCCGCCCGATGACGTGGCGGCCATCGGACTGGGAGCGGACATGTTCGATTCATTAAATCGGTTGACCTTCGATCAGTTCATCAACTTCATCAAACGCAGCCTTCCGCTCTTGAGCAGGACAAACACTCGGGGCTGTCTACCCTGTGAAGAGGCCTACTCGGACTGAGGAGTTTCTGGCCATGGAGGACGGCGCGTTCTGGCTGTGGCTGTTGTTCATAATTGCAATGTTGTGCCGCCCCTTGACAGAGGCGCTTTCCGTGCTGGTTGTCCTCCGTGCACCGTTCTACTTCACGCTACAGCCTGTGCCTCGTCGCTTGGTGCTTCTTGAGGGGTTCGGGCTAATCGGCTTCGGAATCATTTGCTCCGTCCTGGACATACTCGTTCCTCGCATCAGCGGTGGTGAATCTCAGTTCGGCTTAAGCTTGGTGCCCATGGGCACTGGGCTATTGTGCCTGCAGAGGCTGCAATTGCACTGTCCCCGAGGAGGCGGACTTACGGAGGCGTGGCGTTGTGCACTCCTTTCGTCTTCCTTTGCCCTCCTTGGTCTCGGGCCCCTACTGTTCCTCGGCGCAATCACAACTCTGCCATACTCGCTTCCGAAGTCGGTCGCATCGATTGCCTTTGCCAGTGCTGTTTTCGGGTGCCTCGTTCGTGTTCGGCTCCGATCCGCGAATGACTGAAAACATATCGGAAACATGTCCCAGGGGAATTCCCGACAGGTCAGGGACCGCTCGTCGAGAAACCCGTAGTGTTCCATTGCTCAGCCGAGACGAAGGCACAGGAGTTGTGACGGAGCGGGTGTGAGCATCGCGAAGAGGACCACGACACCGACGACGCGGTCCGAGCCGAGCTGGCATGGCGGCGCCGCGCCCGCCGGCCTGGTGGGGTGCTCTTCGCGTCTCGATGTCGTCGAACTTGCTCGCGCTGGTCAGGCGGCGGCGCGGTGGTAGAAGCGCAACAGCCCGCCAAGGCGATCGACGCGGCGCACTGGGCCGGAACGGTTCTTCGCGCGAGGGTCGGGGTCGACCATAACGCCACCCAGCCCTTGATGGGGCCGTTCTCGGTTGTGATGGGCCACATAGCCATGGACCAGACGCCGCAGGTGCGCCTCTCCGAAGAGCACCACGCGGTCGAGGCACTCCTCGCGGACGGAGCGCACCCACCTCTCCGCGACGGCGTTCAGGTTCGGACTCTCGCCCGGCAGGCGGACCACGTTCACGCCCGCGCCCCGGAGCAACTCGTGTGCTCCCCACGAATCGTCTGCCGGTTTCTAGCGCTTCGCGGGTAGAGGGATCGACCTCCTCCGGGTGGTGAGCAGGCCGCGCTCGTGGAGGGCGCGGCTGATGGCTTCGCGCTCGACGTCGGCGCGCTGGTCGTCGGAGAGCAGGGCCTCCGGATGGTGTCCGCGCGTGGCGCGCGCCTCGAGCTCGCGGCGCTCGAAGACGAGGCGAAGCTCGTGGCGCTCGCCGTCTGAGATCGGTTGGCGGGCGGACCAAACTTGAGTCGGTGTCTGTTCGGCTCCGCGGACGCGGCGAAGGAGGTCGTTGCCGAGACACACAGCAGCGCCGAGATCGCCAGCGCTGACCTGGGTCCGACCCTCGCGGACGGCGAACTGGAAGGCGCGCGCCTTGAGCCAGTGGATCCCGGACTCACAGGCGCCATTGTAGGCAGGCCAGCCCGCGGGGGAGCGCAGGTGGAGCACCCCGTGTTCGTCGAGGAGGGCGCGCACGCCAGCGTCCGCGAAGTGCCCTCCGTTGTCCGACTTGAGCACCAGCGGCGGGCCGTGGGTGGCGAAGAGCGACGCCAGCGCGTCGCGGGTCGTGCGCGCGTCGGCGTGCTCGGCGACGAGCGCCAGGAGGTGATAGCCGCTGGCGAGGTCGCGGACGGAGAGGACGTGCTTCTCTCGGCCGTCGACGCGCCAGGGGACCTCGGTGTAGTCCACGGCCCAGACCGCCCCCGGGCGGTGCCAGGCGAGCGTCTGGGCGGTGGCGTGCCCCGCGACGCGCATGTGCACCCGGTGCCGCCAGCAGAGCTCCTCGACCTCGCGGCGGGCGAGGCCCGGGGCGAGCTGCCGCAGCGACGCGACCGGCGTGAAGGGCCCGAGCTCGCCGAGGGCTGCGACGACGAGGTTGCGCTCGAGGGCCGTGCCGCGCTTGGGTGGGCGGCCCAGGGCCACGGGCGTGAGGCGGTCGAAGGGGTCGGCGTGGCGCTCGGCCCAGCGGCGGAGCGTGCGCTCCGAGCGGCCCAGCGACTCGCAGAAGCGGGACAGGGAGAGGCCGCACGCGTTCAGCTGGTCCCGGGCCTCGACGACCGCGCGGCGAGCCAGGTGCTCGCGCTGGCGCCGCGACCACTGCCCAGGGAGTCCGCGCCGGCGGCGGGCGCGGGGCGCGTCGACCCCCAGCGTCGCGGCCACGCGCACGGCGGAGTCCGCCACGGCGTCCAGGAGCGCGACCACGGACGGCGAGACGTCACCACGCGCTGCGGCGGCGTCGACCGGAGGGGAGGAGGGTGCGGACGCCGGGGCCTCGCCGGGCAGAGGCCGCGTCAGCTCGTCGGGTGCGCCCGGCGGCGGCCTTTTGGGCGGCGCGTCGAGCTCGGCGCTCCGAGGGCCACCGTGACGCGCGCGCTGGCCGCCTCGAGCGCCCCCTTGGCGTGGAGCAGCTCCGCCTCGAGCTCCGCGATCCGCGTCGCCTGCGGGTCGTGCTCCGCCGGCTTGCGCCCGGTGCGCTTCGGCTCGAGGTCCGAGAGCATGGCCTGCAGGGCACGTCCCCGGACCCTGTAGAAGTAGGCCTGGTTGCAGCCGAGCGACCGCGCCGCGTCGACCACCGTCGTCGCTCCCGAGAGCGTGTCGAGGATGGCCTTGCACCAGTCCTTCGCCTGGTCGCTGCCGTCGAGCCCGTTCACGAGCTCGCTCCCGCTCGTCTTGCCCGCCATGGGTGGCCTCCGCGTCGGGCAGGAGACTACGGCGCGGCACCGACGTCCCCGGGCAGCAGGCGTGGTCGCGGCGGTGGACGAGCTGTGGAGAGCCTGGGGACAGCCGACGCCCTGCTCCGTCGCCTGCGAGCTCTGTCCCTCCGGGGCTCTCCGGCTCCGTCGCAGGGCTGCCTGCCCCCAGGCTCCCCACAGCCCGCCCACCGCCGGCGCGCGGTCGCTGCGGGATCGTCGGCTGTTCGGTCGGCGTCGTCTTCATGGGGCTCCTCGGGTCGTGTCGTCGTGCGGCCGGGTCGCGAGGCGCGGGTCCTCGCGACCCGACCCTGTCGTCAGGTCGCCGCCGGGGTGGCGGGCGCGTCGGCCGGCGCGTCGCCGGGGGCGGGCGGCTCCGGCGTCCGGAGGCGAGCCAGGGTGCGCGCCGTCCGGTTCCGGGGCCCGCGGCGGCGACGCTTCTTCCCGTCGCCGGTCGCGTCGCGGGGCGCCTGGGGCGCCGGGAGCCCCACGGCGCGCTGCGCGACCCGCACGAGGGCCTGCGCGCGGCGCAGCTCGCGCGCCAGCCGGTCGCGCTCGCGCTCGAGCTTCTTCGCCTCCGCCTCGGGGGACGGCTGCCGGCCGGCCGGCCGCGCCTCGAGCGCCTCGACGAGGCCCTGCAGGGCGCGCCACTCCAGCTGGTAGTAGCGGTTGATCGTGACGCCGATCAGCGCGCTCGCGTCGCTGGGCGACCGCAGGCCGCTGAGGGTCTCGACGATCACGTAGGCCTTCTGCCTCGCCTCGGCCGAGCCCCGGATGCTCGTGCTCTTCTGCTTCGGCGCGCCCGTCCCCGGCGGTCGGCCGCGCCGCCGGGCCGGCGCGGTCGCGCCCGACGTCGCTCCGCTCGTCGAGGACGACGAGGCCTTCGCGTCGCGAGCGCGCGTCACGACGTCACCTCGTCGTCGAGGTCGCCCGCGGACGTGACGTCGTCGGGCAGGTCGTCGAGCTCCTCCACGGGGGCCACGTCGTCGTCGGCGAAGGCGGCCTCGAGGGCGTCGAGCGCGCCGTCGAGCGGCGAGGCTCCGGGCGGGGTCGAGGCCCCGTCGTCGCCGTCGTCGGTCCCGGGCAGCGTCGGCAGGGTCACTCCGGTCGAGACCGGCAGGGGCAGCGCCTGCGCGTCGCCGGTCTCGGCGCGTCGGCCCGTGGCGGTGAGGTCGACCGTCTCGCGGGTCCCGTCGTCGCGGGTGAGGACGACCTGCTCGCCCTCGGCGTGCAGCGAGATCCCCACGTCCCCCACGCGCCCCGTGAGGTAGAAGTCCTTGCGCGGGACCCCGTCGCGGGCCAGCTCGAGCGCGTTCTTCGCCACCCGCGCCGTCAGCGTGGCCTTCACCTCGGGCGTGGCGCCGAAGAAGCGGTCCGCCGGCACGAGGCCGCCGATGCCCTGGTGCGTGCGGTGGAAGTTGTAGTGGTCGACGAAGTGTCCGATCCGCAGGCGCGCGTCCTGCAGGTCGAGGAAGACGGCGGCCTCGAGGCACTCGCGCCAGAGCGTGCCCCAGAAGCGCTCGCACTTGCCGAGCGTCTGGGGGCGACGGGGCTTGGCGACGAGGTGCTTGATCCCGCGCTTCTCGCAGAGCCTCGTGAACTCGCTCTTCCCGCGCCAGGTCACGTACTGCGCGCCGTTGTCCGTGAGCACCTCGGCCGGCGCCCCGTGGCTGGCGATGGCCGCCTCGAGGACCTCGCGGACGAGCGCGCCCGAGGCGGTGGCGTGGAGCCCGAAGCCCACGAGGAACCGGCTGTGGTCGTCCATGAAGGCCACGAGGTGCACGCGCCGGTTCTGGCGCTTGAGCACGAAGGTGAAGAGGTCGGTCTGCCAGAGCTGGTTGCTCCTGGCCCGCTCGAAGCGGCGCACGACGTCCGGGTGCGGGCGGGTGGGCGCGGCGACGACCTCGTAGCCCTCCTCGGCCAGGACCTTGCCGATCGCCCCCGGGCTGGCCTGGAGCCCCTTCGTGCGCAGGAGCTCGTGGTGGATCCGCTCCTGGCCCCAGTCGGGGTGGGCCGCCTTGAGCAGGAGGACCGCCCGCCGGGTCACCTCGCTCATGCGGCTCCCGATCGGCGCCCCGCGCGGCCGGTCCTCGAGCCCCGCCGGGCCGTGGTCGGCGAACAGCCGCTTCCACTTGTAGAGCGCGCTGGACGTGACCCCCACGAGCGGCGCGAAGTCGGCCCCCGGCAGCTTGCTCCGCTGCCACGAGTCCAGGATCAGGAGCCGCTGCTCGGCCGTGAGCGTCCGCGGCCGCATGAGCTGCGTGCGGCCCTTGCTCCTGGGCTTCTTGAACGAGCCGCCCTTCGGCGTGCCCGCCAGCCTCGGCCGGCTCTCCGGCGCCTCGTCCTCGTCGAGCAGGACGACGGCCTCGTCGTCCCCCGCCTCGGCGAGGTCCTGCACGTCCTCCTGCGGGTCGTTGGTTCGGAGCTCGTCAGGGTCCGGGCCCTCCGGCTCCGGGCTGTCGGACCTGGGCGTACGCTTCGTCACACGTCCTCCTTGAAGGCCCCGGGTGGGGCGGTCGAGGAGGAGGTCGTCCCTCTACTCGTTACAGCTCAGAAATCGGCCACCGTTTCGGCGAAGGGCACAGTCGGTCTACCGGGGGGAGGTGAACGGGACCAGGGGGGTCGTCCGGGCGTGGGTCGATCGAGAGGGTGATCCCTCGGTTCCCGCGATCCACGTCTGGATCGCGAGGGTCACCGACGGCAGCGTGGCCTCTGCGCTGAACGCGCAGCCGGCCCACGGGAAGATCGTCGGCCTGGGGCAGGAACTGGTGCTGAAGACGGCGCAGGCCAGCTTCGGCTCGTTCTCCTATCCGACGGGCTCTCAGGATGGAGGCGAGCGCATCACGGGGCCCACCGAGGCGAGCGACGTACGGGTGCTCGACGTGACGATCGCGCCGAAGCCCGCCACGCCCGGCAGGGCCCTGGTCACCTTCAAGGTCGATGCCAAGCCCGACACCTCGATCTTTCGCGCGTCCGTGTGGTGGGGGGTGCCTGGTGGCCACCAGGTCCGCGCGACGCTCGTCGGCGTGACGGGGGGAACCGCCACGCTGGACGGAGCCTACGTCGTCGTGGACGTCGAGCACGACGTGGCGTACACCGTCGAGTGGGACCTCGAGGCCGACGAGCTGGACGACGACGAGGAGATCAGCGTCCAGGTGCGCGTTGCGCGGACGAGCTCCGCGTGAACGTCGAGATCAACGCCTCGGGCACCTGGACCTGCCCGCCCACGATCAGGAAGGTCCTGGTCGAGGTCTGGGGCGGCGGCGGAGGCGGCCGGGAGTCGACCGGAGCCCAACGCTCCGGCGGCGGCGGCGGAGGGGGCGCGTACAGTCGGTCCGTGCTCATCGTCACGCCCAACGAGGAGTACGACGTCGAGGTCGGGGCCGGGGGGGCTGCCGGGACCACCCCGACCGCGGGGGGCGACACCTGGTTCGGCTCGACCTCGACGCTCCTCGCGAAGGGCGGCGCCGCCGGCGGCCTCGAGACCGCCGCGGCGGGCGGACAGGCGAGCGCGGGCGTCGGCGAGATCAAGCGCTCCGGCGGCGGCGGAGGCCTGGGCGCCGACGTCGGAGAAGAGGAAGACCCTGCACCCGGCGGCGGCGGAGGGGGCGGCGCCTCGGCCGGCCGGGCGCAGGACGGCGGGAGCGGGGACACGGCCACCGGCAGCGGCGGCGCGGACGGCGGCGCCGCCCCGGCCTGGGGGGGCGCTGGGGGGCGCGGCGGCGACCAGGCCGGCAACGTCGACGTCGGCGACGGCGCGGCTCCAGGCGGCGGGGGCGGCGGCCGCGGCGGCGCGTCGGGGTCCGCCGGCGCAGGCGCCTCCGGCCGGGTCTACATCTCCTTCGACGTGACCAACGCCAACCCGTTCGACTACATCCTCCCTTACTCGTCGGAGCTCGTCAGCGGCCGGATCGTTCGATCGCAGGGACCGATCACTTCGTCCGAGATCAGCGTCTGGCGCGTCTCGGGCGTCGCCCGCGAGCCCGCGTCCTCGTCCGAGCTCGTGGGCTGGACCGTGGACGGAGCGTCCTGACGGGCGCGCGCCCCGCCGAGAGCCTTGGGGCGGGGCAGAAGATCCTTCCCTGACGGGACTTGCGCGCGTCCGGACGGGCGGCGCTCGGACTGCATGTCCTCGACTGCCCAGGAACCCTCACCCAGCGCGAGGGTGCCTGCCCGGAGGGGTATCCCGGGCGCCGCCGGGGTAACATGCCCGGACCGACCGCACCGGGACGGAGGTGCCCTGCATGGCGCTCAGCAGCTACGAGCGGAAGGCCCAGGACGAGGTCGAGCGCTACTTCCGCAGCCCGGAGGAGGGGCTCCTCGGCCGGGTGTCGCGGACGCTCTTCAAGCCGGTGGAGGTCGTGGCCGAGCGGCTCGTCCCCGACTCGGTCCTCGAGGCGGCCGGCAACGCGGTCGAGGCCGCGATGAAGGGGATCCACCAGCTCTCGGACATGACGGTCGACGTCGACGCCGTCCTGCGCGAGGCCCGCAAGCACGCCGAGGTGGTCGACTCGCTCGAGCACCTGCGCCGCCAGGACCTGCGGCTGTGCGACAAGGTCGCCGAGGAGGTCGCCTCGCAGCACGGCGTCATCGCCGCGCTCGAGGGCGCCGGCTGCGGCCTGGGCGGTCTGGCCCTGCTCGCGGCCGACATCCCGCTCCTCTTCGGCGTGGCCATGCGCGTCGTGCGCCAGCTCGGCGCCGCATACGGCATCGACCCGACGACGCCCGGCGAGAGCGTCCTGGCGCTCAAGGTCTTCGAGCTGGCCTCCGGCGGCACGCGCGACCGCTACGCCGAGCTCCTGCAGCTCGACGCCCTGCGCGACGAGCTCGACGGGCTCGAGCCGCAGAAGCGCGCCGAGAAGGCCGCCGTCCTGGCGACCATGTTCATGTCGCGCGAGGCCGTGAAGCGGATCGTCTCGGTCCTCCTCAGCCGCAAGCTCCTGCAGACCGTGCCCGTGGCCGGGGCGGTGGTCGGGGCCGGGTTCAACTACCTGTTCGTGACGGACGTGGGCGAGACGGCCCGGCAGGTGTACCGCAGGCGGTTCCTGCTGGAGAAGGCCAAGCTCGAGGTGTAGGGCCTCCGGGCGCCTCGAGGATCCTGACGCCCGGCGGCGAGCGCGGCGCCTCATCACGCCCCTTGACCCGCCCCCCATCCCCGCTAGAATCCCCCGCTTCCACGCGAGTCGGAGAGCTTCCAATGCCCAGGATGTGCGAGACGTGCGGCAAGACCCCGGCCTTCGGGAACCAGTTCGCCCGCCGCGGTCTGGCCAAGTACAAGGGCGGCGTCGGTATCAAGACCACCGGCGTGTCGCGGCGCAAGTTCCAGCCCAACCTGCAGAAGGTCCGGGTCGAGGAGAAGAACGGGACCGTGCGCCGGGCCAAGATCTGCACCAAGTGCCTCAAGTCGGGCATGGTGAAGAAGCCGCTCAAGCGTGAGATCCCCGAGGGCGTGCGGGCCCGCATGCAGGCGCGCGAGGAGGCCAAGACGCCCGAGGCGCGCCGCAAGAAGGCCGCCAAGCGCGGCGAGGCCCGCCGCGCGCGCCGCGCGACGGTCAAGGCCAAGGCCGCGGCCAAGCCGAAGAAGTAGCCGGCTCGCCCCCTCGGCCTGCCTGCACAAGCCCGGGCGCTCGGCGGTGATCGCACCGCGGGGCGCCCGCGTCGTTTCGGGCTGACCGCCCGCCGGGAGGACCGTGTGTCCGCTCCGCTCGACCCCAGGACGCCCGAGGGCGTGGCGCACATCGCCCGCCTGTCGCGCCTGGCCCTCACGCCCGAGGAGGCGGCCGACATGGCCGCGCACCTGGGCAAGGTCCTCGACGCCGTGTCGGTCCTGGAGCGCCTCGACACCCAGGGGGTCCCGGCCGCCCTCCACGACGAGGCGGCCGACGAGGACGCCATGCGCGCGGACGTCGTCGCCCCGTCGCTGCCGGTCGACGAGGCGCTGAAGAACGCCCCGGCGCGCGGCGCCGGCGGGTTCGAGGTCCCCGCGGTGCTGGCCGAGTGAGCGCGTCGAGCGACCTCTGCTGGACGGGCGCCGCCGCCCTGGCCGACCGCGTGCGCCGCCGCGAGGTCTCGGCGCTCGAGGTCACGGACGCCCACCTCGCGCGGGTCGCCGCGGTCGAGCCGCGCGTCGGCGCCTTCCTGCGCGTGACCGCCGACGCGGCGCGGGCCGAGGCGCAGGCGCTCGACGAGCGCCTGGCGCGGGGCGAGGACCCGGGGCCGCTCTGCGGTGTGCCGGTGGCCGTGAAGGACAACCTGTGCACGAGGGGGGTCGAGACGACCGCCGGCTCGCGGATCCTCCAGGGCTACGTCCCGCCCTACGACGCCACCGTCGTCGAGCGCCTGCGCCAGGCCGGCGCGGTGAGCCTCGGCAAGGCGAACCTCGACGAGTTCGCCATGGGGTCGTCGACGGAGAACTCGGCCTTCGGCCCGTCGCGCAACCCGTGGGACCCCTCGCGCGTCCCCGGCGGCTCGTCGGGCGGGTCGGCCGCGGCGGTGGCCGCCGGCGAGGCGCCGCTGGCCCTCGGCTCGGACACGGGCGGCTCGATCCGGCAGCCGGCCGCGCTCTGCGGCTGCGTCGGCTTCAAGCCCACGTACGGCGCCGTGTCGCGCTTCGGCCTGATCGCCTTCGCCTCCTCGCTCGACCAGGTGGGGCCGTTCGCGCGCGACTGCCAGGACGCGGCGCTCCTCATGGACGTCCTGTGGGGCCCCGACCCGCGCGACATGACCGCCCGCGACCCGCGCGACGCGCGCGTCGCCGGCCCGCTCGCCGACCTCTGGGCCGCGCCGCGCCCCTTCTCGACCGCCGCCGCCGGCGCCTCGCTCGAGGGCGTGACGCTCGGGGTCGTCAAGGAGTACCTCGAGCTCACGACCGACGCCGAGGTCAAGGGGGCGGTGCTCGCCGCGCTCGACCGCGCCCGGGCGGCCGGCGCGAGCGTGCGCGAGGTGTCGCTCGGGCTGACCGGGTTCGCGATCCCCACCTACCAGCTCGTGTCGACGGCCGAGGCGTCGTCGAACCTGGCCCGCTACGACGGCGTGCACTACGGCCACCGCACGAAGGAGCGCGTGGACACGGTCGGCCTCTACGAGCGCTCGCGCGCCGAGGGCTTCGGCCCCGAGGTGCGCCGGCGGATCTTCCTGGGCACGTTCGTGCTCTCGAGCGGCTTCTACGACGCCTACTACCTGAAGGGCCAGCGCGCGCGGCGGCGGATCCGCGACGACTTCCTCCGGGCGCTCGACGGCGTCGACGCCCTCGTCGGGCCGACCTCGCCCTTCCCGGCCTTCGAGCTGGGCGCCCGCGCGCACGACCCGCTGGCCATGTACGCCGTCGACGTCTTCACCGTCTCGACCAACATGGCCGGGCTCCCCGGGGTGTCGCTCCCCTGCGGGTTCACGTCGGGGCCGCGGCCCCTGCCGATCGGCCTCCAGCTCACCGGGCGGCCGTGGTCGGACCCGCGCCTCCTGGCGATCGGCCGGGCGCTCGAGCAGGCGCTCGGGGGCGCCGGCGGGGCCGGCGGGGCGCGGCGGCCGGAGGGGCTCCCATGAGCGCGCGCGACGAGGTCCTGGGCCGCTACGAGCTGGTCGTGGGCGTCGAGGTCCACGCGCAGCTCAACACGGCGACGAAGCTCTTCTGCGGCTGCCGCCTCGAGTTCGCCGCCCCGCCGAACTCGCGCACCTGCCCCGTGTGCCTGGGCCACCCGGGCGTCCTGCCCGTGCTCAACCGCGTCGCCTTCGAGAAGGCCCTGCGCCTCGCCGTGGCCTTCGGCTGCCGGCTCGAGCCCAGGACCGAGCTCGACCGCAAGAACTACTACTACCCCGACCTGCCGAAGAACTACCAGATCTCGCAGATGTACCACAACCTCGGCGAGGGGGGCGAGCTCGTGCTCCTGCGCTCGGGGCGGACGGTGCGCATGCACAACGTCCACCTCGAGGAGGACGCGGGCAAGCTCTCGCACGCCGAGGGCGGGCGGGCGTCGAGCGTCGACCTGAACCGCGCCGGCACGCCGCTGGCGGAGATCGTCACCATGCCGGACTTCCGCTCGGTGGACGAGGTCGACGACTACATGGACACGCTCACCGAGCTGCTGCGGGTCCTCGACGTGTGCCGCTGCCAGATGCAGGAGGGCAACCTGCGCTTCGAGGCGTCGGTCTCGGTCCGGCCGCGGGGCCAGGAGGCGCTCGGCGCGCGGACGGAGGTCAAGAACCTCAACAGCTACTCGGCCGTCCGCAAGGCGATCACCTACGAGCACGCCCGGCAGGCGGCGCTCCTCGAGGCCGGCAAGACGCCGCGCCAGGAGACGCGCCTGTGGGACGACGAGGGGGCGAGCGAGTACGAGCAGGGCGTGCCCGAGGCCCTGCGCGTCCCGCGGCGCGACGTGTGGGCGCTCCTGCCGCCCGACTGGGGCGAGACCGGCTGGACGCGGTTCATGCGCAGCAAGGAGCAGGCGCACGACTACCGCTACTTCCCCGAGC
This sequence comes from Planctomycetota bacterium, assembly GCA_023954375.1. GTDB lineage: Bacteria > Planctomycetota > J058 > J058 > J058 > JAMLIC01. Next base: position 198,507 of record JAMLIC010000013.1, on the reverse strand, counting down.
CCGACCTGCCGGCGTTCGAGGTCTCCCCCGCGCGCGTCGAGGCGCTCCGCCGCGCCCTGCCCGAGCTCCCGGGGCCCCGCCGCCTGCGCTACGTGGGGCTCGGCGTGCCGCAGAAGACGGCCGAGGACCTGACGCGCGACGTGCCGCTCGCCACCTACTTCGAGCGGGTCGTGGCCCTCGGGGTGCCCGCGCCCGACGCGGCCAACTACGTCATGAACCAGGTCGGCGCGCTCCTCAACGCCCGCGGCCTCCCGGCCGCCGACTGCCCGGTCCCGCCCGAGCACGTGGCCGACCTCCACGCCATGATCGTGGGCAAGGCGCTGCCGAAGGACCAGGCGCTCAAGGAGGTCTGGCCGCGGACGGTCGAGGAGGGCCTGGCGCCCTCGGCGGTCGCGGCGAAGTACGGCCTCGAGGCGCTCGACGAGGCGCAGGTGGTCGCCGCGACCGACGCGGCCTGGGCGGCGAACCCGCGGTCGGTCGAGGACCTGCTCGCGGGCAAGGACAAGGCGAAGGGGGCGCTGGTCGGCGCGGTCATGCGCGCCTTCAAGGCGAGCAAGGCCAAGCCCGACCCGGCGGCGATCAACGCGCGGCTGGACGCGTTGCTGGCGGAGGAGCGGCGGAGGCGGGGCGGGTAGGCCCGTCGCTGCTGGGGCCTCGCTACCGCCGCGTCCGCTCCCGCATGCGCACCAGCTCCAGGAACCCCCACAGCCCCTTCGGCGTGTGGAACGTCCCCTCGACCTGCGTGCCGAGGGCGATCAAGGCCCCGTCCTCGAGCGCCGCCGAGGCGCCCGGGTCGAGCTGGACGCGGTTCACGTAGAGCCCGTTCTTCGCCTTGCGGTCCGAGACCTTCCAGCTCGCGCCCACGCACGTGAAGACGGCGTGGACCTTCGAGATGCTCGAGTGCTCGATGCACACGTCGTTGGTGGCCGCGCGGCCGACGCTGATGATGTTCCCGAACGGGTTGCGCTCGCTCTTCACCAGGAAGGCGACGTGGGTGCGGTCGAGCGGGTCGCCGAGCAGCGCCGCGACGCCCTCGTCGTCGAGGGTGTCGTTGAGGCTCACCTGCTTCGCCGGCGCCGGCGCGGCGCCGCCCGTGGGTACGCGCAGCGTCAGGGCGGTGTGCGGGTAGGCCAGCGCGAACCCGGCCGCGTCGGTGAGCGGCGCGGTCTGGCGGAGGAACTCGTCGAGCCGGATCATCGCGGGGCGCTCACTCCATCTCGTAGGCGACGAGGCGCCGCCGGAACTGCATCGGCGCCGCGTTGACCGCCTTGTCCAGCACGTAGACCTTGCGCCCGCTCACGGCCACGTCCTGGGCCAGCTCCGGGCGGTGGCCGCGCAGCGGCAGCGGGATCGGCTGCAGCGAGAGCTGCGCGCCGAGCTCGGGGCCCAGCAGGACGATGTCGCCGCCGCCCTGCTCGCGGTGCTGCACCGCGAGGAGCCCCTGGCCGCAGGCGGCGATCGCCAGGAAGCCGCGCCCGCGCGGCTGGTACTGCCGCGGCGTGGCGTCGCCTGGGAGCAGCGCGCGCAGGGTGAGGCGCCACTGGTCGTTCAGCTCGGGCTCGCCCCAGGGGATGCTCGCGGGGAGCTCGGGCACGTGGCCGGCGAGCGCCCAGCCGCCGCCGTGCAGCCCCGCGACGCGGCGCGGGACCGAGACGCTGTCGCAGAAGTCGCGCTCGACGAAGGTCACGGCCCCCGTCGCCGCGCCGCCGCGGAAGGCGCGCACGTCGCGCTGCGTCGCCACCCACAGCGTGCCGTCCGGCGCCGTGTCGAGGTCGAGGAGCTTCGCCCCGCGGATGTCGATCGTCCCCTCCTCGACGAGCCGATCGCCGGTGAGCAGGAACCGATGCACGGTCGACCCGGCGAACTCGGCGACCCAGTACGTGTCCGCCCCGGCCGGCGCGACCAGGGTCGGGTTGGCGAGCGGCACGACGGCGCGCGCGACGACCTCGAGCTTGCCGCCCGTCGCCCCGAGCACGAACAGCGCCTTCTGCCCGGCGAGCGGCCCGAGCGCCGCGACGCGCTCGCCCGGGGCCGGGCAGATGGTGAAGAAGTACGGGTTCTGGGTGTCGAGGGTGATGCGGCCGACGAAGTCCTTGGCCAGCTCCTTCAGCCCGCGCGGGGTCGGGCCGGGCAGGGCCACGAGGTCGGCCAGCACCCCCTCGAGCGCCGCCGCCTTCTCCGCCGGCTGGAGCGGCGCGACCTCGTCCATGCGGCCGCGGAGCGGGGCCACCTGCGCCTCGTCGGCGCGGATCGTGGCCAGCCCCAGCGCGTCGCGGGCCTCCCCCTGCAGCCGCTCGACCCGCAGCCCGTGCAGCCGCTCGGCGATCTGGCCCCAGCCGCGGGCCAGCTCGGCCGGCGTCCCGCTCACGCGCGCGTAGTCCTGGTCGACCTGTCGCAGGTCGCCGCCCTCGGCCCGGACGCGCTCGCGCAGCTCCTTGATGAACGCCTGGAACCGCTCGCGCGCCGCCCGGGCCAGGGCGGCCTGCGCGCCCTCCAGGCGGCCGAGCGCCTCGGGCGCCCCCTCGTCCTTGAGCTTCGTGGCCGCCTCGCCCGCCGCGCGGGCGTCGGCCACCGCCCCCTCCAGCCCGGTCAGCCCCGCCCGCCGGGCGGCGGCATCGACCTCGCGGATGGTGCGGTCGAGGTCCGTGGCCCCCTCGTTGTAGCGGGCGAGCTGCACGGGGTTCAGCCGCCGCACCTCGGGGCGAGGCGGCGTCTCCGTCGCGGGACGGGGCGGCGTCTCCGTCGCGGGGTTCGGCGGCGTCTCCGTCGACGGCTTCGGCGGCGTCTCCGTGGCCGGCGGGGGCGGCGTCTCCGTCGCGGGGTTCGGCGGCGTCTCCGTCGCGGGGTTCGGCGGCGACTCCGTCGCCGGCTTCGGCGGCGTCTCCGTCGCCGGCTTCGGCGGCGTCTCCGTGGTCGCCGGCTTCGGCGGCGTCTCGGTGGTCGTCGGCTTCGGCGGCGTCTCGGTGGTCGCCGGCTTCGGCGGCGTCTCCGTGGTCGCCGGCTTCGGCGGCGTCTCCGTCGCGGGCCCCGGCGGCGTCTCCGTCGTGGTCCCGCCGCCGCCGCCCGCGACCTGCTTGCCCCGGAGCTTCAGCGGGTCGACGACGAAGAACGCGCCGCCGCCGCCGACCAGCGCCATCGTCGTCAGGAGCAGGCAGCAGGCGACGAGCCTGCCCTTGCCGCCCTGCTCGCCGGCCACCGCCGTCAGGGTGCGCTCGGCCGCGTCGCGCACCGAGCGCACGAGCGTGCCGCCCTTCGACGCCTCGCGCGCCTGCTGCAGGTCGGCGCGCAGCGCGTCCATGCCCTGGTAGCGGTCGGTCGGGTCGGTCTCGAGGCAGCGGGAGACGACCTCGTCGAGCTTGCGGGGGAGCTTGGGGTCGAGCTGGCTCGGGAGCTTGAACTTCCCCAGCGGCAGCTTGCCCGTGAACATCTCGTAGATCATGACCCCGAGCGAGTAGATGTCCGCCCGGTGGTCGACCGCCGCCGCGTCGGTCTTCTGCTCCGGCGCCATGTAGTTCATGGTGCCCATGCCCACGTTCTGCGCCGTGAGCGTGATCATGTCCATCTCTTTGTTCGTGACGCGGGCGATGCCGAAGTCGGCGACCTTCGCCAGGCCCGTGCCCTTCTCGTAGAGGATGTTCGCCGGCTTGATGTCGCGGTGGATGATCCCCTTCTTGTGCGCGTAGCCGAGCCCCTCGCACACCTGCGTGCAGACGTCGAACAGGAGGTCCACGCTCACGGCCTCCTGCTTGAGCAGGTCCTTGAGCGAGGGGCCCTCGACGAACTCCATGGCGAAGTAGTAGAGGCCGCGGTCCTGGCCCTTGTCGATGATCTGGACGATGTTCGAGTGGTTGAGGGAGACCATGGCCTCCGCCTCGCGGTGGAAGCGGCTGACCATGTCGCGGTCGCCCGACATCTCCGCCGGCAGCGTCTTGATCGCCACCCAGCGGTCGAGCGAGGGCTGGTAGCCCTTGTAGACGACGGCCATGCCGCCCCGGCCCAGCTCCTCCTTGATCTGGAACTGCCCGAGGGTCTCGTTCACGAGCGACCGCGGCCCGCCGCGCCCCCCCGCCTTCTCCGTCGGCCCGTTCGCCACCCGGCCCCCTCTCCCCCGCCCCGACGAACGGGCCCGCGCCGGCGCGCGCTACTCGGTCTCCAGCTCCACGATCAGGCGGCGGCCGCCCTCGTCGAACACGTAGACGCGGCCGAAGTCGTCGGCGCCCACGTCGAAGGGGCGCTGCAGCCGGTCGCTCGTGGTCAGCGTCGCCGCCAGCGTCCCGTCGGGGTTGAGCAGCACCACCTTGCGCTCGCCGCGGTCGACCACGAGCACGTGGCCGCTCGCGAGCGGCTCGAGGTCGCTGACCTCGTCGAACGTCAACGGCAGCGGCGCCTCGGGGGCGGCGGGGTACTGGGTGCGGAACACCCGCTCGCGGTCCTCGTCCACCGACCAGAACCACGGCCGGTCCGAGTGCGAGCCCTGCCCCTCCGGGCGGCCGTCGAGCCGGCCGGTGACGCCCGTGACGCAGGCGACGCGCGGGGTCATGTCGCCCGTGAGCTGGCCCCAGGCCCGGTCGGAGCGGCCCGTGCCCGGGTCGAACAGGTTGAAGTTCGGCTCGTTGCGCTGCTGCGTGACCAGGAGGTAGGAGCGGTCGTTGACGGCGCTCAGGTCACGCACGCCCGTGAGCTCGCTCGTCCCCTCGCCCGGCCGCCCGACGAGCTCGAGGAACGCGCCCTGCGGGGAGAACTTGTGCAGCTGCTGCTTCCCGGCGTCGAGCACGAAGATGTCGCCCACCTGGCTCACGGCGATGTCGACCGGGTCGACGAACTCGCCCGGCTTCGACCCCTTGCCGCCGAAGCGGGCCGTCAACCAGCCGTCCTGGTCGAAGACCATGACCCGGCGCTCGCCGCGGTCGAGGGCCGCGACGCCCCCGCCCGGGAGGCCCGCCACGCGCACCTGCGACGAGAGCTCGACCGCCTGCATGCGCCCGAGGAACGCGCCGTCGGCGTCGAAGCGCGAGACCGCCGCCCCGTCGGCCTCCACCACCCACAGGACGCGCGTGGGCTCGACGCGCAGGCGCACGGCCCCCGCGAGGTGCGAGAAGGTGCCCGGCTCGCCGCCCATGCGGCCGACGAGGCGCCCGTCCTGGGCGTACTGGCGCACGGCGCCGGCGCTCCGGTCGAGCACGTAGATCGCGCTCGTGAAGGGGTCGACGGCGAGGCCGACGAGCTCGTCCTGAGGGCCGCCGACGCTCAGCTCGCCCACGGCGCGCCAGCCGCGGAACATGACGACCGCCTTGCGCCCGTCGTCGAGCACGTAGACCGTGTCGTCGGGGCCGACCGCCAGCGCGCGCGGGCGCTCGAGCTCGAGCGCCCGCGTCCCCGGCCGGCCGAAGCTGACCACGAACGAGCCCTCCGCGCTGAAGACCTGCACGGCGCGCTGCCCGGCGTCGAGCACGTAGAGGTCGCCCAGGGACGACAGGGCCAGGTCGACGGGGTCCTGGAAGCGGGCGTTGCCGGTCCCGCCGTCCGGCTCGCCGATCACCTGCGGGGCGCGCTTGAAGACCTGGCCCCACTCGCCGCCGAAGGGGAAGCGGAGCACGGCGCGCGACTTGCCGTCGAGGCAGTAGAGGGCGCCGGGCGCGGTCGGGCTGGGGCTCGCCGCCGCCACCGCCTTGAAGTCCCACGACGAGACGGGGAGGCGGGCCAGCCAGTCGCGCGAGCGCTCGGGCTGCTCGACGACGACCGTCGGCTCGGCCCCCCAGCCCACGCCCGCGTCGAGGACGAAGCGGCGGCTCGGGCCGACGCGGAGCCGGTCGAACGCGAGGTCGCGCACCCGGGCGTAGCGCGACGGCCCGCCGATCGTGCGCCCGCCGGGGCGCAGCCCGGCGACGCGGGCGCCCTCGAGCCCGTTCGACTGCACGTTGAAGGCGGTGCGCGCGAGGTTGCCGGCGCCGTCGCGCGCCTCGACCGTGATCCGGTGGCTGCCCGCCGTCGGCGGGGCCGTCCACGTGTTCACCGGCAGGAGCGTGCGCTCGTGGTCGAGCCGCCCGCCCGTCGTCCGCCACGTGAAGACCATCGGGTCGTCGGCCTCGTTGGAGACGGACAGGCGCAGCTCCTGGCGGGCGCGCCAGGGGGCCGGCGGGAGCTGCGGGGTGCCCACGAAGACCGGCGGGCGGTTGGGCGGGCTGATCGTGGGGTTCTGCACGGCGATCTGCCCGCGCTCGAGCGGCACGGGCGCGCCCTCGCGCTGCTCGCGCCCGATCACCATGGCGCGCGCCGTCGTCTGCTCGGCGTCGTACACGAGCACGCGGCCGACCCGCTCCTGCGTTTGGACGAGCGGGACGTCGCCCTTCGTGAGCGGCAGCTTGTAGACGCGGGCCTCCCGGTACAGGTCGAAGACCTGCCCGACCCCGACCCCGTGCTCGCGGCCCTTGTTCAGCTTGACCTGGTCGCCGCTGACCTCGAGCAGCAGGGCCTCGACCGGGGTCGCCGCGCGCGCGGGCGCCCCGAGGAGCGCGAGCGCCCCCGCGGCCAGCAGGGCGCCGCTCCGGCGCGAGCGGTCAACGACGGGACGGTTCGGCACGGGGCTCCCCCTCCACCTCGAACTCGGACACGAGCCAGCGCCCGCCGTTGACGCGGCGCAGGCGCACGCGGTGCTGCGCCGACACCTTCCGGGCCGGCTCGCCGAGCACCTCGATCGCGAACTCCCACGTGCCGACGGCGACCGCGTGGTCGCCCTCGACCCGGACCTCCAGGTCCTTGTGCCGGCTGGAGACGAACCGCGCCCGGACCTGCACGAGGTCGGCGAGCGCCGCCCGCTCGATCGCGGCGCCGGGCGACTGCGGGTCGAGGAGGCGGATCGCGTCGTCGAGCGAGCCCTTGACCAGCGCCTCGTCGAGCCCGCGCAGGGTCTCGGTGATCGCGAGCCGCCCGAGCTCCGTCTCCGCCTGCGAGCGGACGCGCTGGGCCTCGGCGTCCTCGGGGTCCTCCCGGAGGAGCGCCAGGGCCAGGCGGTGCGCCTCTTGCCACTTGTCCTCCTGCGCCAGCTGCCGGAGCTGCGCGCGCTGACGGGCGCGCGACTCCTGGCTCCTCGCCTGCGCCGAGAGGTCCTCGAGGCGCCGCTGCGCGTCCTTGTCGTCGGGGCCGAGCGTCTCGAGGTAGGTGCGCAGCCTGCCGAGCGCCCCGGGCACGTCGGCGCCCGGGTCCGCCATGGCGAGCGCCCGCAGCCGCTGCGCCTCCGTGAGCCGGGCCTCGACCTCGCCGAGCTTCGGGTTGCCCGGGTCCGTCGCGCGCAGCTCGTCGAGCTTGGCGCGCGCCGCGGCGTGGGCGCCGCGCCGGAGCTCGGCCTCGACGCCCGCGCGCAGGGCGTCGCCCTCGCGCGCCTTGTCGTCGCAGCGCGTGAGGTCCTTCTCCGCCAGGGCGCGGTCGGCGGGGGGGAGCCGGTCGAGGAGCTTCGTCAGCTGGCGGCTCGCGGCGCGCCACTGGCGCTGCTCGAGCTGCTCGCGCGCCAGCGCCAGCTCCGTCTCGAGCTGCGCGTCCGTGCGCTGGGCGGCCTCGATCGCGGTCTGCACCTCGCGCAGGAGCTCCTGCGCGCTCTTCTGGTCGTCGGCCGGGCGGTACTCGGGGTCGAACGCCGCCGCCCGCTCGAGCGCCTTGCGCGCCCCCTGCAGCTCCCCCTGGGCCAGGGCGCTGTGGCCGTCCTTGTAGGCGTCCTTGAGCTCGTCCGTGGCGCCCCAGCTGACGGGGATCCGCAGGGGGTCGCGGTCGTTCTCGCCTATGAGCACGCCGCGGCCGTCGTCGCCCCGCTTCATGTTCACCTTGTGGCGCCACGGGATGTAGCCCTTGCGGCTCAGCTCGAGCATGTACTCGCCGACGGGGTAGACGCCCTCCTCGCTGGTGCGCAGCTCGTAGCGCTTGCCCGGGACCTCGAGCGCGACGCGCACCCCGGGCGCGAGCGCGCCGGGCGGGATCATGAACGGCACCGACTCGACGGCGGGGGCCGCCGGCGCCAGCCAGGGGAGCTCGACCCCGTAGCGCGCGGCGAGCCCGCGCGCCTCCTCCGGATACTGCACGCTGGCGAGGTAGCCGCCGCCGCCCGCCGCCGCGAGGAGCAGCAGGAGGGCGAGCGGCCAGCGCGAGCGGCGGCGCGGCGGCAGGCGTGTGCCCGTCGTGATCGGGCGCGACTTCGGCCGGGCCTCCTCGTCGTCGGCCGACGGCCCGCGCGGCGGCGTCCGGCGCGCCGGCCGCCGCGGGGGCTCGTCCTCGTCGTCGCCGGGGTCGGCGGCGCGCGTCGGGCGCGTGATCTCCTCGGTAGCGGCGTTGCGCTCGGGCGGGCGCCGGCGCGCGAGCGCGGCCGAGGCGTAGGCGCCGGAGTTGGCCACCCGCTCCTTGTCCTCGGCGCCGCTCCCGGCGCGGCGCTTCCCGCCGCCCTGGTAGTGGGCGGCGTTGTCGAAGAACTCGGTCATGTCGGCCAGGAACTCGTGCGCCGACGTGTAGCGGTCGTCCGGGTCCTTCTCCAGCAGCTTGAGGCAGATCTCGACCAGGAAGGGCGGCGCCTCCGGGTTGAGCTCGAGCGGCGCGGGCGGCGGCTCGTAGACGTGCTTGAAGATCAGCCCCGCCGGCGTGTCGGCGCGGAAGGGCAGCTGGCCGGTGAGGAGCTCGTAGAGCACGACGCCGAGCGAGTAGAGGTCCGAGCGCCCGTCGAGGGGGTCGCCGCGCCCCTGCTCGGGCGACAGGTAGTTGGGCGTGCCCATGATGAGGCCCGCGCTGGTGAGGCTCTTGTTCCCCCCCGTCGTCGCCTTGGCCAGGCCGAAGTCCATGACCTTCACCTGGCCCGCGCGGTCGATCATGATGTTCGAGGGCTTGATGTCGCGGTGGACGATCCCCTTCTCGTGGGCGGACGCCAGGGCGCTGCCCACGCCGATCATGATGCGGGCCATCTCGGGCCAGTCGAGCCCGCCGCCGCGCCGCATGCGCTGCTGCAGGTCCTCGCCCTCGACGAACTCCATGGCGAAGTAGGGCGTCCCCTCGCTCACGCCGAAGGAGTAGATCTGCAGGACGTTGGGGTGGACGAGCGACGCGGCGGCCTTCGCCTCGCGCTGGAAGCGCTCGATGAAGTTGTCCTGGTTGGCCAGGCTGCGCGGCAGGACCTTCACGGCCACGGGCCGGTCGAGCGAGACCTGGCGCGCGAGCCACACCTCGCCCATGCCGCCCTGGCCGACCTTGCGCTCGAGCTCGAAGTCGCCCAGGCGCCGGCGGGCCGGCGGCTCCTCCATGACCGTCTCGGCGTCGAAGACGACGGTCTCCTCGGAGGAGGCCGAGTCGTCCGCCGGCTTGTCGACCCAGCCCTCCTGCGACTTCCGCTTGTCGACCCAGCCCGCCTTGCTCTCGCCCTGGACCCAGCCGGTCTGGTTGGTGGCGTCCTCGTCGACCCACTGCGAGCGCGGCGACGCCGAGCGCGGGCCGAGCCGCGGCGCGTCGCTGCTCCCCGACGGCGGGGGAGCCGCCGCCCGGGTGGCGCGGTCGTCAGCGTCGTCGCTCATCCCAGCTCCCCCGCCCCGCGCGGACGCGGGCGCCCGCGGACGCACCACCGCTCCGGCGCCCGGCGGACTTGCGTCGAGAGTCTACGCCAAATCTCACGTGGCAGGGAGGGTGGCCGGGAGCATCTCTCCCCCCTGACGCGGCGCCTCGCGGCCCGGGAGTTGCGCGGCTATGATCGCGCCCCGCGCGGCCCTCGGGCGCGCCACGAGGACCCGGATGCCGGAGCGGCTGGCCATCGGGGTGATCACCAACCCCCACTCTCGCAAGAACCGCGGGCGCCAGGCGCGCGCCGGGACGCTCCAGGCCCTCCTCGCCGGGCGGGGGCTGGTGCGCGAGACCCGCTCGACCGAGGAGATCGGCGCCGTCCTGGACGAGTTCCGGGCCAGCGGCGTCTCCTACTGGGTCACCGATGGCGGCGACGGCAGCCTCCACTGGATGCTGAACTCCGCCGCGTCGCGCTACGGCCTCGAGGCGGTGCCGGCGGCGGTCCCGTGGGCGGTGCCCGCCAACGGCGGGACGATCGACTTCGTGGCCCGGCACGTCGGCGTGCGCGGCCGCGCCGAGCAGATCGTGCGCCGCCTGCTCGCCGACGAGGCCGCCGGCCGCACCCCGCCGAGCGCGCTCGTGCCGACGCTGATCATGCGGGGCGTCCAGCGCGACGCCGCCGGCGTCGAGCGCCCCTTCGAGCGCCTCGGCTTCGCCGCGGCGGTCGCCGGGATCGGCAGCGGCTTCTTCGACCAGTACTACGCCAGCCGCCTCCAGGGCGCGCCGGCGATCCTCGAGGTGATCGCGCGCGCGGGCGGCTCGCTCCTCCTCGACGCCGGCCCATGGCGGCGGCTGACGCCGGCGCGCTGGCTGCGCTACGGGCAGGTGGCCCTCGGCCGGGTCGCGGGGCGCGTGACGGTCGACGGGGGCGCGCTGCCCTACGACGAGCTGACCGCCTTCAACGTCGGCGCCTTCCCGATCAACCTGGGCGGCGTGATCAAGGTCTTCCCGCAGGCGGGCGCCGGGCGCCTCCACGTCCACGCGGGCGACCTGTCGGTCTTCGGCATGATCGCCAACCTGCCGCGGCTGTTCACGGGCCGCGCCCTGCGCTCGCGCGCGCTGTTCGACGGCGGCGCCCGCGAGGTCTCCGCCGAGGCGACGGGCGAGGCGTCGTTCCGCCCCGTGATCGACGGCGAGCTGATCGACGGGGTCCGCGCGCTGACGATCGCGCCCGGGCCGGCGGTGCGCGTCCCGTCCATCGACGCGAGGCGCGCGTGAGCCGGGCCCTGCGTCGGCGTCGCGTCCTCGACACGCTGGGCGTGGTCTCCGACAGGATCGCGCAGCTCCTCGCCGGGCAGGACCTCGACCTGTCGCAGATGAAGCTGCCGCAGGACCAGGAGCCGGGCGAGACGCCGCTCGAGCGCCTGCGGCGCTACAAGGCCTTGCTGCAGGAGACGCTCGCGACCCTGAACCGCGGCGAGGACCCCACCTGCCGCGCCTGCGGCGGCCCGATCCCCGAGGCGGCGCTCGACGAGCTGCCCTGGGCCACGGGCTGCGGGCGCTGCCCCCCGGCCTGACGTTGCACGAGGGACACGGCTGACCCGCCCTTGCCCGGGGGCGGCGTTCGGGTAGACTGCGGTCGTCGCTGCCGGATCGTCTAACGGTAGGACGGCGGACTCTGGATCCGCTAGTCTAGGTTCGAATCCTAGTCCGGCAAACTACGCGGGAGCCAGACCCGCGACCCGAAGCCCCGGCCACAAGCCGGGGCTTCGTCGTTTCTGCTCGTCAGCCGCGGACGAGCTCCCGTCGGCGATCGGCTGACCTGGCGATCTGACGGGCGAGCTGCGCCTGCTCGCGGAGCAACGCTCCGAGCTCCGCGGCCAACGCCTCCCCGAAGTCCTGCCCGCTCCTCAGCCGGGTCCGCAGCCCTTCGAGACCGTCAGGGAAGAGGTCCGGGGTCGGAGGCACGACGCTGGCACGGCGGTCCGCCGTGACGACGGCCGCCTTGGCCTCGAGGCTCTCGAGCGTCGAGACCTGATACGACAGCTGCCGGAGGCGCTCCGCAGGATCGTCGGGACCGAGCGTGGCCGCCTTCCGGTAGACCTCGACCGTGGGGACGAGATCGAGCTGGACGTCCAGCAGCTCCGCCACGCGCCGTAGCACGTCGAGCGAGAAGTCCTTCCTGCCGGCGAGGACGTGGCTCAGGTTTCCCTGGTCGAGCCCTGCCGCCCGGCAGAACGCGTACCGGCTCCCGAACTTCTCCTCGATCAGGTCGGCGAGGTGGTCGCGGTAGTCGGGCGGCGCAACCTGCCCCTGTGCAACGCCGAGCCGGAGCTCCATGTCCTGGCAGACGCGGTAGAGAGCGGACTCGACCGGGACCTTCTTCCTGCCCCAGACCCGCCTCCGCAGGACCGCAGGCCATGTCCGTGCGAACTCCGTCCAGTCGGGCCGCTGTTCGTAGAGCCCCTCGACCTCGGCGAGGGCGTCGCGCTCCTTCGAGGACAGCGCCCCGAGGTCGATCCTGCGCCCCGTCATCGTCCGGTAGGTCGTCGTCACTCACTCGTCTCCGAGGTAGCCGGCGGCAGGATCGGCGTCGACGAGCTCGACCTCGAACCCCACGACGAGGTAGATGCACTCCTGATCGAACGTGTTCGCGACCTGCTGCAGAAAGGACCGTAGCAGGGCCACGCGCGAGCGCGGCAACGCGACCGTGTACCGTCGCGAGAGTCCATGACCCATCGCCCCGAGCGGTTCTTGTAGTTGCCGGGGATGGGCCCTTCGGGGCCCTGCCAGCCTTCGAAGCGCTGGCGCATGGCATCGTCGAACGCCTTCCAGTGCCGGAGCGCGTGAGGCCGGCGGTCCGAGTCGCGAACGAGCGGCACGAGGAAGCGGCACTCGACCCACCTGGTCGAGCGCGCCCTGGCTGCCCGTCGCTTCTTCGGCATCCTCTCACCTCCTCAGGCTAGCCCGTGCTTGCCCGTGCGGCAAGTAGTATCACGACGGTCGGACAGATCGTCTCGGGCTGCCCGGAGCGCTCGAGGCGCAGCGTCCAGTCAGGTCGCGGCCAGACGTGGCTGAGGCTCCGGTCCTCCCGCCGCACGAACCAGGCAGGTGCCTGGGTCGGGCGCTCACGGCGGGCGCCCCTGAGCTGGGCGCAACGCCGAGTCGCGCGTCGGGCTCGTGACGTCAGGGTGCCGTGACCCGCAAGAAGGCCGAGAAGGCGCGCAGCTCCTCCTGGTATGCAACGAGGCGCTCGACCTGTCGATCGCGCGGCAGGACGCGCGTGGCCTCGGCGCCGATCGACGAGAGGACGCACGGGCCCCACTCGCCGTGCGTGTTGAAGACGTGTAGCTGGACCGTGTAGGGCGCACGACGATCAGCATAGAACCGCTCGAGCAGGGAGATCAGTCGAGCCTGCAGATGGTGGTTCGCCAGCCGCCACCGCGCGGCGTACTCGCGGAGAGAGGGGTCGCGCGCGAAGTCCTCGGGTTCGAGGTCCATCGGGTGCGGGACCGGGGAAGCCGCTGCGATCGCCACGTACGGTGGGCAGAAGGCGCCGAAGGCAGGGTCTTCATACGCAGGAGGCGCGAGAGGCTCGTCGAAGACGTGACCCTCACACGACTCCTCCGTCGTCAAGCCGTGGGCCCAGAGGGCAGCGACGAGCGGTGCGATGCCCTCGTCGATCGGCGTTCCTGCCTCATCGACGACTCCCGCCACCTCTCGTTCGAGAGCAGGCCAGTCCGGGGTCATGGCCCGGCATCCTAGCCACCCGCCGGGACCGCCGGCGAGGCCTCGCGAGCACCATACGCATGGCGCCGTCGCGGGGATGAGCCCGCCGGCTCACGCCCGCTCGATCCGCTCCACCAGCCGGTCGAGGTCCACCGGCTTGAGCACGTGGTCGTCGACCCCGGCCGCCTCGCTCTGGCGCCGGTCCTCCTCCTGCCCGTGGCCGGTGAGCGCGATGAGCCGGGCGGCCGCGCCGCCGGGGAGCGCGCGCAGGCGCTGCGCCACCTCGAGGCCGTCGAGGTCGGGGAGGCCGAGGTCGAGGAGGACGACCTGGGCCGGGCGAAGGGCGAACGCGCGCAGGGCGCCCGCGCCGTCGTAGGCCACGCGCGCCGTGTAGCCCAGGCCGGTCAGCGCCTCGGCGAGGGTGTCGGCGGCGTCGTGGCTGTCCTCGACGACGAGGACGTCCTTCACCCGCGGCGCCCCAGGGCGGGCGTGCCGGCCGGAGGCGGCGCGCGCGGCCGCGCCGACCTCCTGGGGCAGGCGCACGACGAACGTGCTGCCGTCGCCGGGGACGCTCTCGACCTGCACCGACCCGCCGTGGAGCTCGACCAGGCTCCTGACCAGCGCCAGGCCGATCCCGAGGCCCTGGCCGACGCGCCCCGGGCCCTCCAGCTGCACGAACGGGGCGAAGATCCGGGCCTGCTGCTCGGCGGAGATCCCCGGCCCGTCGTCGGCGACGCGGATCACCAGGGCCGCGTCCTCGCGCCCGGCGGAGAGGCGCACCGACCCGCCCGCGTCCGTGTAGCGGGCGGCGTTGGTCAGGAGGTTGCCCACGACCTGCGCCAGGCGCACGGGGTCGGCCTGGGCGCGGAGGCCCGGCGCGACGTCGACTGCCAGCCGGTGCCGCCGCTGCTCGAGGAGCGGCAGGGCGTGCTCGACGGCGCGCGCCAGGACCGCCGGCACGTCGACGTCGGCCTCGACCGACAGGCGCAGCGTGCCGCGCGCGATCCGCGAGACGTCGAGCAGGTCGTCGGCGAGGCGCACGATGTGCCGCACGTGGTCGTGGATGATCCGCTGCTCGCGCTCGCCGCCGGCGCCGCGCAGGCGCAGGAGCTCGAGCGCCGTGAGGATCGTCGCCAACGGGTTCCGCAGCTCGTGGCCGAGGACGGCCAGGAACTCGTCCTTCCGCCGCGCGGCGTCGAGGGCTGCCAGGAGCCGCCGCGCGTCGTCGGCGGCGCGGACGAGCCGCTCGAGGACGCGGCCGTCCTCGCGCGCGTCGAACCGCCCCTCGCGCCGCGCCACCACGACCGCCAGGTCGGCCACGGCGCGCTCGAGCCGGGCGGACACGCAGGGCTCGGCGCCGGCCGGGACCTGCGCGAGCGCCGCGAGGGCGGGGTCGCCCGCGACCGCCGACCCGAGGTGCACCCCGGCGCTCGACACGGCGGCCGCCTCGGCCTCGCAGAGCCGCAGGGCCTCCTGCGCCGCCCGGCAGGCCGCGGCGAGGAGGTCGGGCGCCCCGCGGACGGACGAGGCGGCCGCCTCGACCTCGTCGAGGCGGCCGCACACCGGGCAGTCCGCGGCGGCATCGCCGGTCACCGCGCCCAGGTAGCCGGGCCCCTCGGCCGTGCGGACGGCGCGGACGAGCACGTCGCGGTAGCTCGCGCTGGCCGCGTGCCATAGCCGGCCGGACGCCTCGAGGCGCCCCGTGGCCGCCGCGTCGCCACAGGCCCCCTCGACGGCGGCGCGGTCGGCGGGCCGGAAGGCGCGCAGCCAGCCGCGCCCGGCGTGCTCGCCCCAGGGCTGCCCGGTGAACCGCTCCCAGGCGGGCTGGGGGGCCGTGAAGCGGAGGTCTGCATCGGCGGTCCACAAGGCGGCGGCGGTCAGGGCGAGGAGCTGGCGCGCGTCCCCCGGATCGATCGACATGCTCGGGCTCGTCTCCGCGCCGCCGATCAACAAACGACGCGCCAAACCCCCGAGCATGGTGGGCACGTGAGTTTCGCGCGCAGCCAGCGGCCAGCGCGCGAACTCGCTCGCGCGGGCGCCTGCGGAATCGGCCGCCCCGGGGAAGCTCCTGTTACCAACGCACCACCCGCGCGGACTCCTCCGCGGCGGACGGGTGCCCTGCGGCGCTCGGAGGAGGGGCCCCTCCGGAACGGATCGTGCCGGCAAGGCGACGAACCATGCCGGTGCTACTCGCCGTACGGCGGAGGCGGCTCGTCGTCGACGTGCGTGGCGCTGTCGACCGGCGCCGCGCTCGACAGGTCCGGCGGCGGGGCGGGCTGGCGTCCGACCTTGGCCTCGCCGGCGAGGACCCGGACGAGGTGGGCGTGGGCCGCGGCGACCTGCGGGTCGTCGCGGTGCAGCCGCTCGTCCGGCCCCTTCGCGTCCTCGTGGCGCGCGAGCGCCTTCAGGCGCTCCATGTCGCGCTCGGCCTCCGCCTGCGCGAGCCGCTGCCGCAGCTGCGGGTCGAGGCGCACGGCGACGTCCGGGAGGAGGCCCCAGCGGGAGTCGGTCGCGGGGAGGTCGCCCCGGTGGATCCGCCGGCCGCTCGGGGTGAAGTAGTGCTGGGTGGTGAGCTTGAGCTGCGCCCTGCCGCCGAGGACGGAGATCAGGCTCTGCACCGAGCCCTTCCCGTAGGACCGCTGCCCGACCAGCGTGGCGACGCCGTTGTCGGCCAGCGCGCCGCCGAGGATCTCGGACGCGCTGGCGCTGCCGCCGTCGATGAGGACGGCCGTCGGCAGCGCCACGCGCCGCGCCCCGGCGGCGCGGATCGTGGACACCTCGTCGGGGCCGCGGGCGCGCGTCTCGACGATCGTGCGCCCCTTCTCGAGGAACAGGTCGGCGACCTCGGTGGCCGCGTGCAGGTAGCCGCCCGGGTTGCCGCGCAGGTCGAGGATCAGCGCCCTGGCGCCCTCCGCCTCGAGGCGCGCCGCCGCCGCCTTGAACTCGTCCACGGTGCCCGAGTTGAAGGCCGTGATCCGCACGTAGCCGACCTTCTGCTCGTCGTCGAGCAGCCGCGTCCCCTTGACCGACGTGACCTGGATCACCTCGCGGGTGAGCGTGACGTCCCTCGGCGCGGCGTCGCCCTGCCTGACCGTGAGCGTGATCCGCGTACCCGGCGCCCCCTTGAGGGCGGCGACGGCCTCGCTCGACGTGGCGAACTCGTAGGGGCGGCCGTCGATGCGCAGGACCACGTCGCCGGGGAGGATCCCGGCGCGGAAGGCCGGCGTGTCCTCGATCGGCGAGATCACCACGACCAGGCCCTCCTCGAGCGAGATGTAGATCCCGAGCCCGCCGAACTGGCCGGTCGTGTCCTCCTCGAACTGCGCCAGCTGCTCCTCGCTGATGAACTCGCTGTGCTCGTCGAGGTGGCGCACCATGCCGCGCAGGGCGCCCTCGGTGATCGCCGCCTCGTCGGGCGGCTCGACCCACCGGTCGAGGATCACCTGGCGCACCTCGGCCATGGCCGCGAGGCTGTTGGCCCCCGCGGCCTCCGGCACGTGGAGCATGGACCCCTGGTGGAGGAAGACCACCAGCGGGGCGGCGAGCAGCCCGGCGAGCGCCCAGCGCGCGGCGGCGGGGAGGGAGGGGCGCGGTGGGGCGGGCGGCGGGTCGTCCGGCGTCACGGGCTCCGTTGTACCACGGCGCGCCGAGGCCGGTGCTCGGGCCTCAAGGGACCGTCGCGAGGTACTCCCGCACCCGCTGCAGCACCTGCCCCGGGCTCAGCCCGAAGTGCTCGGCCAGCGTCGACGCCGGCGCCGAGGCCCCGAAGCGGTCGACGCCGATCCTGAGGCCCAGCTCGCCCGTGTAGCGCTCCCAGCCGAAGGTCACGCCGGCCTCGATCGACACGCGGGCGCCGCAGGCGGGCGGGAGCACGGCCTCGCGGTAGGCGGGCTCCTGCTGCTCGAACACCTCCCAGCAGGGGAGCGAGACGACGCGCACGGCGCGGCCGTCGTCCTGGTGCAGGGCGCGCGCGACGTCGAGCGCCACGTGGACCTCGGAGCCCGTGGCCACGAGCACGACCTGCGGCTCCTGGCCGCCGCGCTCCCACAGGACGTAGCCGCCGCGCAGCGTCCCCTCGGCGTCGCCGTGGGTGGCGCGGTCGAGCACGGGCACGTTCTGGCGGGTCAGCGCGAGCACCGTGGGCCCCTCGTGCTCGAGGGCCATGCGCCAGGCGAGCGCCGTCTCGGCCGCGTCGGCCGGGCGGATCAGCCGCATGCCCGGGATCACGCGCAGGGCCATGAGGTGCTCGACCGGCTGGTGGGTCGGGCCGTCCTCGCCCAGGAAGATGCTGTCGTGGGTCATCACGTAGACGGTCCGCGTGCCCATGAGCGCGCCCAGGCGCATGGCCGGGCGGGCGTAGTCGGTGAAGGTGAGGAACGTGGCGCCGAAGGGGATCAGCGCCCCGTGCAGCGCCATGCCGTTCATCACGGCGCCCATGGCGTGCTCGCGCACCCCGAAGCGCAGGTTGCGCCCGGCGGGGTTGCCGCGCTCGAAGTCGCCGCCGCCGGCGGTCATGTAGGTCTTGGTCGACGGCGTCAGGTCGGCGCTGCCGCCGATCAGGTTGGGCACGCCCTCGCACAGGGCCTGGAGCACCTTGCCCGACGAGCCGCGCGTGGCGTCCTTGTCGCCCGGCTTGAAGGCGGGCCACGTCACGCCCGAGAGGTCGGGCGCCGCGCCCGAGAACCAGCGGCGCAGGGTCGCCGCCGTCTGCGGGTGAGCGCGCTCGAGCGCCCCGAAGGCCTCGTCCCAGCGCGCCCGCTCGGCGCGCCACTCGGCCTGGCGCCGCGCCCAGCGCTCGCGCACCGCGCCCGGGACGAGGAACGGCTCGGGCGGCCAGCCCATGCCCTGCTTGGTGGCCTCGAGCTCCTTCTGGCCCAGCGGCTCGCCGTGGGCCTTGGCCGTGCCGGCCTTGGTCGGCGCGCCCTTGCCGATCACCGTCCGGCAGGCGATCAGGCTGGGCCGCTCGTCCTGGGCCAGCGCCGCCTCGACGGCCCGGCGCACCGCGGCGCGGTCGTGGCCGTCGACGCGGTCGGTGCGCCAGCCGTGCCCCTCGAAGCGGCGCAGGACGTCCTCGGAGAAGGCCAGCGCCGTCGACCCGTCGATCGAGATCTCGTTGTCGTCGTAGAGCACGACCAGCCGCGAGAGCCCCAGGTGGCCGGCCAGGCTGGCCGCCTCGGACGAGATCCCCTCCATGAGGTCGCCGTCGCCGCAGATCACGAACGTCCGCTGCGCGAGCACGTCGGCCGCCTCGGGGAAGCGGGCCACGAGGTGCCGCTCGGCCATGGCCATGCCGACCGCGTTGGCGAAGCCCTGCCCGAGCGGGCCCGTCGTCGTCTCGACGCCGGCCGTGACGAAGCTCTCCGGGTGGCCCGGGGTCTTGCTGTGGAGCTGGCGGAAGCGCGTCAGCTCCTCCAGCGTCAGCTCCTCGAAGCCGGCCAGGTGCATGAGCCCGTAGAGGAGCATGGAGCCGTGGCCGGCCGAGAGGACGAAGCGGTCGCGCCCGAGCCAGCGCGGCTCGCGCGGATCGAGGCGCAGGAACTCCGTCCAGAGCAGGTGCGCCGCGTCGGCCATGCCCATGGGCATGCCGGGGTGGCCCGAGTCGGCCTTCTGCACGGCGTCCATGGCCAGGACGCGCAGCGTGTCGGCGGCGAGCTGCTCGAGCTGCTCGCCCGTGGCGGCGGCGCCGAACTCGGTGGCGGTGGTGCTCATGGGGGGCCTCCTCGGGGGGCCGGAGAGTGTAGCGGCGCGGTTACCCTGCGCCTACCGGTGGGCGGCGGCGCCGCGGCTCACCCGCCCTGCGCCGCCTCCAGCTCGAGCATCGCCGCCTCGAGCGCCTCGTAGCCGCGGGCGACCTCGTCCTTGAGCGCCCGGTGCTCGGCGACGGCCGGCGTGCTGCGCTCGGGCGCCTCGAAGAAGCCGGGCTGGCTCATGAGCGCCTCGAGCTCCTGGATGCGCGCCTCCTGCCCCTCGAGCCGCTGCTCGAGCGCCTGCACCTGCTTCTCGAGCCGGCGCAGCTCCTTCTGTCGCTCGCGCGCGGCCTCGCGGTCGTCGGCCCGGGTCGGGGTCGCCTTCGCCGGCGCGGCCTGGGCGGCCTTCGCCGCGGCCGCCGCCTGCGCCGCCTTCTGGTCCTGGGCCACGCGCCAGCGGTACTGCTCGTAGCCGCAGGGGAAGAGCGTCGCCCGGCCGTCGCGGAACTCGAGCACGTGCGTGGCGAGCGCCGCCAGGAACTGCCGGTCGTGCGAGACGAAGACCGACGTGCCGGAGAAGTCGGCCATGGCCGCCAGCAGGAGGTCCTTGCTGTGCAGGTCGAGGTGGTTCGTGGGCTCGTCGAGGACGAGCAGGTTGCTCGGCCGCAGCAGCATGCGCGCGAGCTTCATGCGCGCCCGCTCGCCGCCCGAGAGCACGCCGAGGCGCTTCTCGGCGTCGTCGCCCGAGAAGAGGAAGCAGCCGAGGACGGTGCGCAGCCGGCCGATCGTGGCGTCCTTCGGGGCCACCGCCTCGAGCGCCTGCACGAGGTTCCACGACGGGTCGGGGAGGTCGTCCTCGTACTGCGAGAAGTACTGGATCGAGACGTTGTGGCCGAGCGTGAGCGTCCCCTCGGAGGGCTGGTCCTTGCCGGCGACGAGGCGCAGGAAGGTCGACTTGCCCGCGCCGTTGACGCCGACGACCGCCAGCCGCGCGCCGGCCTCGAGCTCGAGGTCGAGGCCGCGGAAGACCTCGGTGGCGCCGTAGGCCTTGCCCACGCCCTGGCAGCGCACGACGACGGCGCCCGACGAGGGCGGCTCGGGGAAGCGCAGGCGGATGTCCTGCGGCGCCTCGGGGGGCAGCTCGATCTTCTCGATCTTCTCCAGCTGCTTGATCCGGCTCTGGACGTTGCTCGCCGTCGCCGCCCGGGCGCGGTTCTTCTCGATGAACTCCTCCTGCTGGCGCAGGTAGGCCTGCTGCTTGGCGTAGGACGCCTTGAGCCGCTCGAGGCGCTCCCGCTTCTCCACCTCGTAGGCGCTGTAGTTGCCGGTGTAGACCTCGAGGCGCCCCGACTCGAGCTCGTAGACCTTCGAGACCAGGGCGTCGAGGAAGAAGCGGTCGTGGCTGGTGAGGACGATCGCGCCCGGGAAGCCGCGCAGGAACTCGAGCAGCCACTCGCGGGTCTCGATGTCGAGGTGGTTCGTCGGCTCGTCGAGGAGCAGGAGGTCGGGCGCCATGAGGAGCAGCCGGGCGAGCTGCGAGCGCATGAGCCAGCCGCCCGAGAGCTCGCGCAGCGGCCCGTCGATCCGGGCCTGCGAGAAGCCCAGCCCGGCGAGCACCTCCTTCGCGCGCGCCTCGGCCGCGTAGCCGCCGAGCGCCTCGTAGGCCGCCTGCGCCTTGCCGTAACGGGCGAGCAACCCCTGGTCGTCGGGGCGCTCGCCGAGCGCGTGGGTCAGGCGGCGCACCTCCTGCTCGAGGCGCACGACCTCGGCCTTGCCCGAGAGCGCCTCCTCGAGCACGGTCCGGTCGTCCTCGGGCGGGCGCACGTCCTGCGGCAGGTAGCCGACGGTCCGCCCCTTGGCGAGCGACACCTGCCCGCGCTCGGGCGCCTGCTGCCCCGCGACCACCTTCATGAGCGTCGACTTGCCCTGCCCGTTGCGGCCGGCGAGGGCCACGCGCTGGCCGTCGTTGACGCGGAGCGTGATCCCGTCGAAGAGCGGGCGCTCGCCGAAGCGGACGAAGAGGTTCTCGACGGAGAGCATCGGGGGGGATTGTAAGCGCGGCCCCCCGGGCCGACGCCGGGCAGGGCCAGGGGGTCGGCATGGCCCTGTACGCCCACGCGCTCGGGACCTCGCCGCGCGCGGGGCGCGGGTCGCCTACGTCGGCACGGGCGGCGACGCCGCCCACGCCCCGGCGCGCCGGGCCTACGAGCAGGTGGGCTTCGACCGGGGGATCCCGGCGGCGCACTACTTCAAGGTGCTCTGGTGGTCGCCTCGGCCAGCGTCCGGGCGAGGCCCACCCCGCGCGCCGGCTCGCGCGTCGTCGCCGCCGGGCGGTGGGCGTCGGCGAAGCCGGCCAGGCGGCCGTCGTCGGAGAGCGCCACGACGCGCACGTGGCCGCCGGGGGCCAGCGTGCCGCGCGGCAGGCGCGCGCGGAAGCGGCCCTGGGCGTCGAGGTTCACCGACGTCACGGGCTGCCCGTCGACCGCCAGCCACACGTAGGCCGGCGGCGAGGTGGGCGCGCCGTGGTCGTCGACCTCGCGACCGCGCCCGACCCGGCCCGTGACCTCGACGAGGCCGCCCGGCCCCGGCCGCACGGCGACCTCGACCGGCGCGAAGCGGTCCATGCACACCGGCGCGGCGGCGTCGCAGGCCGCGCGCACCTCGGGCAGGGCGGCGACCGCGCCGTGCTCGTGGAAGGGGATCGCCCGGACGGCCTCGACGTCGGCGTACATGGCCGGGTCGCGGGCCTCGCGCGGGTGCCGGCCGAGGCCGCGGGCGGGGTCGAACGGCCAGGCGATCGCCTCGCCCGGGAAGTTGGGGTCGTAGGTGAGGAGGGCGCCGTCCCGCTGGCCGTAGACGACGACCGTGTGCCCGCCGCCGGGGGTCCAGAAGGCGAGCACCTCGGGGACGCCCGTGCGGCCGATCCGCTCCAGCGCCGCGAGGATCGGGGCCGGGTCGTCGGCGGGGCGGCGCCCGGCCCACACGCGCGCCAGGTCGTCCTCGGTGGCGCGGGCGTTGACGGCCGACGCGGCCGCCTGGTCGGGCAGATGGCCCTCCTCGGGGAAGGCGATGACCGCGCCGGCCGATGGCGCCTCGCCCGCGCGCCGGCGCAGGTAGTTGTCGATCGCCAGGAGGGCCATCCCCCAGCAGTTGCCGACCGAGGCGTAGTCGCCCGTGTTCGGGAAGCGCGGCCCGTCGAGGGCCGGGTCGAAGCCGGTCACGACGTCCGCCCGCGCGGGCGCGGCGAGGAAGAAGACCAGGAGCGCGAGCGCGGCGACGCGTCTCATGGCGGTCCGGGCAGCACGCCGCTTGCCGCCGCAAGTCGTGACTCTCTCGCGCGTCCCTGTCGCCGCGCGTGACGTTCGTTCCACGCCCGGACCGCGCGGTCCGCCGCCGGACGCCGGCCGCGACGCTCCGTAGGCGACCCGGAGCACGCGTGTTAGAGTCTCGCCCCCCTCAGGAGGTGAGACGTGCCGCGGACCGCCCACCTGCCGCTCGCCCTGGCCCTCCTGGCGCTGGCCGCCCCGCCGGCGCCGGCCCAGCAGCCCCTCCCGGCCGACTGGAAGGCGAGCCTCGAGCCCGAGACCGACGACTGGAAGAAGGCCCGCCAGGTCTTCACCTTCAACAACGGCGCCGAGCCCGAGACGCTCGACCCGCAGATCGTCACGGGCGTGCCCGAGCACCGGCTCACGGGCAACCTGTTCGAGACGCTCGTCACGCAGCACCCCGAGACGCTGCAGCCGGTCCCGGGCGTGGCCGAGCGCTGGGAGGTCAGCCCCGACGGCCTCGTCTACACCTTCCACATCCGGAAGGACGCGAGGTGGAGCGACGGCCAGCCGCTGACTGCGCGCGACGTCCGCGACTCGTGGCAGCGGCTCCTCGAGCCGGCGACGGCGGCGCAGTACGCCTACATGCTCTACCCGGTCAAGGGGGCCGAGGCCTACAACAAGCAGGGCTCCGAGGGGCCGGACGGCGTGAAGCGCCCGCCGGTCGCCTTCGAGCAGGTGGGCGTGCAGGCGGTCGACGACCACACCCTGCGCGTGACGCTCGAGCGCCCCTGCGCCTACTTCCTCGACCTCGCGGCCTTCGACTCGCTCGCGCCGGTGCCCCTGCGCGTGATCCGCGCCCACGGCGACCGGTGGGTCCGCCCCGAGCACCTCGTCTGCAACGGCCCGTTCAAGCTCAAGGAGTGGCTGCCGAACCAGCGCATCGTGCTGGCGAAGAACGAGCACTACTGGGACCGCGACTTCGTCAAGCTGCAGGAGGTCGTCGCCCTGCCGCTCGAGGACCTCGACACGGCCTTCAAGCTGTTCCAGCAGGGCAAGTGCGACTGGCTGAACGACATCCCCCTGGGCAAGCTCGCCGAGATCCAGCGCCTGCCGGAGTACTACGTCTCCCCGTACCTCGGGACGTACTTCTACCGCTTCAACGTGACGAAGAAGCCCTTCGACGACGCGCGCGTGCGGCGGGCGATGTCCTTGTGCATCGACCGCGAGGCGATCACGCGCGACCTCCTGCGCGCGGGGCAGGTCCCGGCCACCTGGTTCACGCCCGCCATGCCGGGCTACGAGCCGCCGCGCGGGCTCGCCTTCGACCGCGAGCAGGCGCGCCGCCTCCTGGCCGAGGCCGGCTACCCCGACGGCAAGGGCTTCCCCACGGTCGAACTGCTCTACAACACGCTCGAGGCGCACAAGATGGTCGCCGAGAACCTCGTGCAGCAGTGGCGCGAGAACCTCGGGATCACGGTGTCGCTGCGCAACTCGGAGTGGAAGGTCTACCTCAACGACGTCCAGCACCTGCAGTATCAGGTCGCCCGCGCGGCCTGGATCGGCGACTACCTGGACCCGAACACCTTCCTCGACATGTTCGTCACCGGCGGCGGCAACAACAACACGGGCTGGTCGAACGCGCGCTACGACGCGCTCATCGCCCAGGCCGCGCGCGAGCTCGACCCGAAGAGGCGCATGGCCGCCTTCCAGGAGGCCGAGCGCATCCTCATCGAGCAGGAGATGCCCGTCCTGCCCCTCTACATCTACGTGAACAAGGGGCTGCTCAAGGAGACGGTCGGCGGCTGGTACGAGAACGTCCGCGACCAGCACCCGTTCAAGTACCTGTGGAAGGAGCCGGCCGAGTAGCGTGGGTCGTTACCTCTTCCGGCGCCTGCTGCAGGTCCCCGTCGTCCTGCTGATCCTGGTGACCATCTCCTTCTTCCTCATGCGCGCGGCCCCGGGCGGGCCGTTCGACATGGACAAGCAGGTGGACGCCGACATCAAGCGGCGCATGGAGGAGAAGTACCACCTCGACAAGCCGGGGTACGTGCAGTTCGTCATGTTCCTGCGCGACCTGTCGCCGGTCCACCTGTTCGACCGCGAGGGGAACCTCTCGATCCGGCCCGGCTTCGACCTGGGGCCGTCGTTCAAGAACAAGTCGCTCACGGTCAACGAGGTGATCTGGCTCAAGGCGCCGGTCTCGGCCCTGCTGGGCATCGCCGCCCTGCTCATCTCGCTGGTCCTGGGCCTCGGCGCCGGCGTGATCGCGGGCGTGCGGCAGAACTCCGTCTTCGACTACGGGTCCATGGCGGTGGCGATGGTCGGCCTGGCCGTGCCCACGTTCGTCGTCGGGCCGCTCCTGGCCCTCGTCTTCGGCCTGTGGTGGAAGCTCCTGCCGGTCGCCGGCTACGCGGCCGACGGCGGCTTCTTCGGCGGCCTCATGGCGCCGCAGTACCTGATCCTGCCCTCGTTCGCCCTGGCCCTGCCGTTCGCGGCGCGCATCGCGCGGCTGACGCGCGCCGGCATGCTCGAGGTGATCAACCAGGACTACATCCGCACCGCCTGGGCCAAGGGCCTGCGCGAGCACGTGATCGTCGCCCGCCACGCCCTGCGCGGCGCCATGCTCCCGGTCGTCAGCTTCCTCGGCCCGGCCGTGGCGCAGATCCTCACCGGGTCGCTCGTCGTCGAGCAGATCTTCGCGATCCCGGGCATCGGCCGGGAGTTCGTCACCAGCGCCATGAACCGCGACTACACCATGGTCATGGGCACGGTGATCCTCTTCGGCGTGCTCCTCGTCGCCTTCAACCTGATCGTCGACGTGGTCTACGGCCTCCTCGACCCGAGGATCCGCTACACGTGAGCGCGCCCGCCGAGAGCCAGCCCGGCGTGGCCCCGCCCGCCGCGCCGCCGAAGAAGGGCACGAGCCTGTGGCAGGACGCCTGGCGGCGCCTGAAGAAGAACCACATGGCCATGTTCGGCCTGGGCGTCGTCATCGTGATGAGCGCGCTGGCCGTGCTCGCGCCGTGGCTGGCCCCGTTCGACGCCACCTACGGCGAGACGTGGATCGGCGCCCAGCCGCCGCGCTTCGACCACCCCGACGTCCTCAACCGCAACTTCCTCGCGGTCGGCCACCCGCCCACGCACCTCCGGCCGGGCTACGAGGACGCGCGCACGATCACGTTCGAGGTCGACGAGACGCAGGAGACGGAGTACCGGGTGCGCGTCCAGCGGCGGCGCGTGACCGAGATCCGCCGCGTCGAGGGCGCGATCAAGATCGACCGCGTCGACGCCACGTCGCCGGGCGACGTGCTCGTGGAGGTGCGCGAGGACGGGTCGCGCGCCGAGCCGGTCACGAGCGTGGTGATCGAGACGAAGGCGCCGCTCCCCGAGGCCTTCGGCGAGCGGCCGGCGTCGTTCGTCATGATCGTGCGCCACGCGCAGCGGGCCAAGGGGCCGGTGCTCTACACGGCGCACCTCGAGAACGGGGTCGTCCTCGACCTGACGCGCGACGGGGTGGGGATCGACCGCATGGAGGTCGAGGGCCGGAGCGTGCGGAAGGTCGACGTCGACGGCACCGAGCGGCGGCACACCCACTGGCTCGGGACCGACCTGTCGGGGCGCGACCTCCTGAGCCGGATCCTCTACGGCGGGCGGATCTCGCTCCTCGTGGGCGTGATCGCCACGGTTGTGAGCCTGGTGATCGGCGTCGTCTACGGCGCGATCTCCGGCTACGCCGGCGGCAAGGTCGACGACCTGCTGATGGGGATCGTCGACATCCTGTTCGCGATCCCCTACATGTTCCTGGTCATCCTGCTGCTCGTGAACTTCGGGCGCGACATCACGATCCTGTTCGTGGCGCTCGGCGCGGTGCAGTGGCTGACCATGGCGCGGATCGTGCGCGGCCAGATCCTGTCGCTCAAGGAGAAGGAGTTCGTCGAGGCGGCCCGCATGAGCGGCACCGGCCCGGCGGGGATCCTCTTCCGGCACCTGGTGCCCAACACGCTCGGCGTGGTCGTGGTCTACACGACGCTGACCGTGCCGGCGGTGATCCTGCAGGAGTCGTTCCTGGCGTTCATCGGCCTGGCGGTCGAGTACGACGGGCAGAGCCTCGACTCCTGGGGCGCCCTGGTGAAGTCCGGAATGGACGCGCTCGGCAGCGACGGCGAGCGCTCGTGGCTGCTCGTGGCGCCGTCGATCGCCATGGCGCTGACGCTCTTCAGCCTGAACTTCCTGGGCGACGGCCTGCGCGACGCCCTCGACCCGCAGCAGCGAGGGCGCACGTGACGGTCACGCCCTGGGGCGAGGTGATCCCCGACAAGCCCAAGGCCGCCCCGCAGCCGCCCGTCCTCGAGGTCAAGGACCTCCACGTCCACTTCCGCACCGACGACGGGCGCGTCTACGCCGTCAACGGCGTGAGCTACGCCGTGGCCCCGGGCGAGTCGCTGGCGGTCGTCGGCGAGTCGGGCTGCGGCAAGAGCGTGACCGCCATGTCGATCCTGGGGCTGGTCAAGTGCCCGCCCGGGATCATGGCGGGGGGGCAGGTGCTCTACCGCGGGCAGGACCTGCTGAAGCTGAAGCCGCGGGCGATGCGGCAGATCCGGGGCGGGAAGATCTCGATGATCTTCCAGGACCCGATGACCAGCCTGAACCCGTTCCTCACGGTGCGCCGCCAGCTCACCGAGGCGGTCGAGCTGCACCTGGGGCTCCAGGGCGACGCGGCCCGCGACAAGGCGGTCGAGGCGCTCAGGCAGGTGGGGATCCCCGCGCCCGAGGACCGGATCGACAGCTACCCGCACGAGTTCTCGGGCGGCATGCGCCAGCGGGTCATGATCGCCATGTCGCTCGTGACCGGGCCCGAGCTCCTGATCGCCGACGAGCCGACGACGGCGCTCGACGTGACGATCCAGGCGCAGATCCTGGAGCTGATCCAGCGCCTCCAGCGCGAGCGCAAGATGGGCCTGGTGCTGATCACCCACGACCTGAGCGTCGTCGCCGGCATGTGCTCGCGCGTGGTGGTCATGTACGCCGGGCGCGTCGTCGAGGAGGCCCCGGTCGACGACCTGTTCGCCGACCCGCGCCACCCCTACACGCTGTCGCTCCTCGAGTCCGTCCCGCGCCTCGACGAGCCGGCCGGGCGCAAGCTGCGCCCGATCGAGGGGCTGCCGCCCAAGCTCACCGCGCTGCCGACCGGGTGCGCGTTCGCGCCGCGGTGCCGCTTCGTGCGCGACCGCTGCAGGAAGGACGCGCCGAAGCTCGAGCCCGACGCCGAGGGGCGCAAGCGGGCCTGCTTCGTGCCGATCCGGCGGGGCCGGGCGGTGGACGGCCGATGAGCCTGCCCGGCGAGCCGCCCACGGTGAACATCGAGGACATGATCGCGGCCGCGACGGCGCCGCGGCCGCCGATCCTCGAGGTCAAGGACCTGGAGATGCACTTCGTGAAGACGAAGGGCATCGTGTTCGAGCGGGAGGTGGGCCGGATCCGCGCCGTCAACGGCGTGTCGTTCGACCTGCGCCCGGGCGAGACGCTGGGCCTCGTGGGCGAGTCGGGCTGCGGCAAGTCGACGACCGCGCGCGCGGTCCTCCAGCTCCACCGGCCGACGGCCGGGCAGGTGCTCTTCGAGGGGCGCGACCTGTGCGCGACGAAGGGCGAGGAGCTGCGCAAGGTGCGCCGGCACCTGCAGATGATCTTCCAGGACCCCTACGCGAGCCTCGACCCGCGCTGGACGGTCGAGTCGATCATCGCCGAGCCGCTGCTCAACTTCGGCCGCCCGTCGCGGCGCGAGCTCCGCGAGAAGGTCCGCGACCTGATGATCACGGTCGGGCTCGACCCCGACTTCGCCAGCCGCTACCCGCACGAGTTCTCGGGCGGCCAGCGGCAGCGGATCGGGATCGCGCGCGCCCTGGCGCTCGAGCCGCGGGTCGTGTTCTGCGACGAGCCGGTGTCGGCGCTCGACGTGTCGATCCAGGCGCAGATCATCAACCTGCTCGAGGACCTGCAGGCCAAGCTCAACCTGGCCTACGTGTTCATCGCCCACAACGTGGCCGTCGTGCGGCACCTGTCGCACCGGGTGGCGATCATGTACCTGGGCCGGATCGTCGAGACGGCCGACCGCGACGAGATCTACGAGAACACGCGCCACCCCTACAGCCGGGCGCTGCTCTCGGCCGTCCCGATCCCCGACCCCAGGCTCGAGCGCACGCGCAAGCGGACGCTCCTCGAGGGCAACCTCCCCTCGCCGGCCGACCTGCGCACCGGCTGCGACTTCGCCTCGCGCTGCCCGCTCCGCCCGCAGGTCGACCACGACGGCCGCTGCGAGCGCGAGCGGCCGCGCCTGCTGCCGATCGCGGGGAAGCTCTCGCACCTGGTGGCGTGCCACTTCCACGAGCAGCAGGGCTGAGCCGCCTCGCCCTCGCCGCCCTGGTCCTCGCCGCCGCGGCGCGGGTCGCGGCGGCCGCGTCGACGTGGGGGCTCGACTGGCTCTCGGACGACTGGGTGCTGCTCGCCGCCGGGCAGGCAGGCGCGTGGCCGCTCGAGCCGGCGCACGTCTCGGTGCCGCGCGACCTGCTGCTGCTGCTCGCCGACGCCGGCCCGGGGCCGTGGCTCGTGCGCGCGGTCGCCCTCCTCGCCCACCTCGCGGCGGCGCTCTGGCTCCTCCCGCGCGTCGCGGTCGGCCTCGCCGGGCCGGAGGCGGCGGGCCCGGGCCGGGCGGCGGGCCTGGGGGTCCTCGCCCTGCCCGCCACCCTCGACCCGCTCGTGTGGCCCTGCACGGCGGGCTACGCGCTCCTCGAGGCCAGCCTCCTCGCGCTCGCGTTGGCGCACCTGGCGTGGGTCGCGCGCGGCGGAGGGCGCCTGCGCGCGGCCTCGCTCGCCGCGACGACGGCCGCGCTCCTCACCTGGGACTTCGCCGCCACGGCGCCGGCCCTCGTCGCCGCGCTCTCGTGGGGGCGCGGGCGCGCCCCGGGCGAGGCGGCACGCGACGCCGCCCCGCACGTGGCCCTCGTCGCCGCCTGGGCGCTCCTCAAGCTGGCGCTCGGCTCGACCGAGGTGCCCGACCTGCGCGACCCGGCCCGCGTGGCCGGGAACGTCGCCTTCACGCCGCTCCTCCTCCTCGCGCCCTGGCCGCTCGAGCGCGGGCTCCTCCTCTCCGCCGCCGGCGGGGCGCTCGCCCTCGTCGCGCTCGGCGCCGCGGCCCTGGCGGCGCGGCGCGCCGGGCGCCCGGGCGCCGCCCTGCTCGCGCTCGTGTGGCTGCCGCTGACGCCCGTGCTCGCGGGGCCGGGGCCGGAGTCGCGCTACCTCCTCCTGTCGGCGCCGTGGGCGGCGCTGCTCCTCGCGCTCGCGTGGCCCCGGGCGCGGGCCGCCCTGGCGCTCGCGCTCGTGGCGTGGGCGGCGGCGGCGGGCGTGACGTCGTGGCGCGCGGCCCTGCGCTGGCGCGAGGGCGCGGCCGAGGCCCGCGCGGTCGTCGACGCCGTCGCGGCCGCCGCGGACGGCCGGCCGGTCGTCGTGCTCGACGCCCCCGACCGCCTCCCCGGCTGGGGCCCGACCTGGAAGGTGCCCGTCTGGCGCTTCGGCCTCGCCGAGGCGCTCGCGCGGCGCGGCGTGGTCCTGGCCGCGCGCGCCCACCGGCCGCCCCTCGACCCCGAGCGGCACGGGCTGCGCCCGAGCACGCCGCCCTGCGCGGAGCACGACGTGCAGGCGTGGCGCGCGCGCGGCTGGCGGGTGCTGGCCTGGGACCCGGCGCGGCGGGCCGTCGTGGAGCCCTCACCGCCCTGATCGGCGGTTCAGGGCTCCAGGCCCGGGCGGCGCCGCCCGGGCCGCGGCATGCCCGCGAGGATCCAGAGGAGCAGCGCGAACACGACGAAGAAGAGCAGCGGATAGACCAGGTTCTGCCACATGGGCCCTCCCGTCACGCGGGCGGCGCCCCGCGGCGCCGCGCCTCCTCGCCCCGATTCAGCGCCCAGAGCATGAACGCGAGCAGGAGCACGATCAGCAGCACGTAGACGAGGTTCACGGCGCCTCCTCGCCCGGCGCGTCGACGTCCGCCTCGAGGCCGGAGATCGCGTCGTGGGCGTCGCGGACCGCCTGGCGCGTGCTCTCGTCCGGCCCGTCGGCCTCCTCGGCGACGTGCTTGGCGCGGTCGGCGACCGCCTCGAGCAGGTGCACCAGCTCGCGGGCGATCCGCGGGTCGGCGGCCTTCGCCCGCTCCTTGATCTCGCGGTGGCGCTCGACGAGGTCCTGCACGGCGCGCCGGAGCTCGCCCGGCGCGTCATCGTCCCCCTCCACGGCCTCGAGCGCCTGCCGCACCGCGGCGCCCAGCGAGATCAGCCGCTTGCTGATCGTCTCGACGGTCATCATCGTCGACCCTCCGGGAGGAGGGCGACGCACGCCTCATGCCGTGCAGGCCGCCGCCCGCGCGCGCCTGCTCGCCTCCGACGAGCGGGACGAGGCTGTCCCGCCGGCGGGGTCCGCGGCGACCGGCGTGGCGAGCCGTGGCCCGCCCAGGGCGAGCCGCACGAGCTCGACCCGCCCCGACGTGCGCGTCTTGCGGTAGATGCTCGTGAGGTGCGTGCACACGGTCGGCGTGGCGATCCCGAGGCGCTGCGCGATCTGCCGGCTGCCGAGCCCCTCGGCGACGTGGGCGAGGACCTCGAGCTCGCGCGCCGTGAGCCGGTGCTGCGCCGCGAGCGCGGCGGACCGCGGCTCGACCTCGAGGCGCGGCCGGCGCGCCGGCTCGAGGACCGTCACCGCGGCCACCCCCGCCGCCGCCGGCCCCGGCATGGAGCGCGCGCGGACGGCGCCGCCCCCCGCCGCCAGCGGGAGGTCGCGGCGCGCGGTGCGCGCGCCGGCGGCGTCGCTCGCCACGGCCAGGGCGTCGGCCGCCAGCGCCTGCCGCCACCCCGGCCGGCACTGCCGGGTGAGCGCCAGGGCGGCGGGGTCGGCCCACAGGAGCGCCCCCCCCGCCGACCACAGGAGCGTGCCGGCGCCGGCCCGCGCGCTCGGCGCGCGACTGGCCGCGCGCGCGGCGCGCGCCCGGTCGCGCGCCGGGGCGCGCCCGGGCGTCGGCCGCTTCGTCCGGAGCTCGAGCATGAGGCCGCGCAGGTCGGCCTCGACCTGCGCCAGCGACCCCGCGTCGACCCGGGCGTAGGCGGCGCGGGCGGCCCGCGTCAGCGCGAGGGGCCGCACCCCCGCGGCGGGGGCGAGCTCCCGCGCCATGGCCGCCAGCTCGGGGAGCGTGTGGGCGGCGGCGACCGACGCGCGCAGGAGCCGGGCCTTCGACCAGCTGTCCATGGCCACGTAGCCCTCGATCCGGCGGCGGTAGGCCGCGAGGTCGGCGTCGCGCCGCAGGTCGATCACGAGCAGCGCGCCCCCCGGGGCCAGGGCGTCGAACATGCCGCGGAGGGCCGCCCGTGGGTCCGCGAAGTGGTGGAACGCCTGCACGCTGACGACGCCCGCGAACGGGCCGTGGCGGGCCAGGTCGGCGGCGCTCCCCTGCTCGAAGCGCAGGTTGTCGGCCCGGTGGCGCGCCGCGGCCGCGTCGACGGCCTCGGCGGACAGGTCGAGGCCGACGACCTCGACGCCCGGGAGGAGCCGCGCCAGGCGCGACGCGAGCGCCCCGTCGCCCTCGCCGACCGACAGGAGGCGCCCCGCGCGCAGGCGGACCCGCTCCGCCACGTGCACGGCCAGCGCGTCGTAGAAGGCCTGGCCCGCCGGGGTCTCCTGCCAGGCGCGGAGGGAATGGGGGTCCGCCGTGGTCGTCAACTCCTCGGACTGAAGCGTCCGGCCCGGGAAGATGGCCGTCGTCCGCGGCCCCCTCACGCCGTGACCTCGTGGACGGCGCGCCCGGCGAAGCGCTCGTGCAGGTACCAGACGATCCCCTCGTAGAGCGTCAGGGCGGCGCTCGCGTAGAAGAAGGCGCTGCTGCGCGCGCGCGCCCCGGACAGGGCGTCCAGCTGGGCGGCGCCCTCGGCGCCGTGCGCCTCCTCCACCTCGGCCCGGTGGGCCTCGAGGAAGGAGACGGCCCCTGCGAGCGAGGGGTCGCGCTCGAGGAGCCCATGGCGGGTCCGATCTGCGTGGAGCGAGGCGATCGTCTCCAGGGTCACGGCGAAGCCGACGATCCCCTCGGGGAAGCGCGCCAGGAGTGTGTCGAGCTGGGCCTGCCAGCTCGCGGCGGCCGGGCAGGTCGGGGCGCGCTCGATCCGGCCCAGCGCCGCGTCCGGAGTGATTCCCCAGAGGGCGGCGAGATCACGCACGATGAGCTCGTCGTGGCCGGCCTCGCCCTGCAGCTCCTCGACGGCGTACTCGTGGAGCGCTTCGGTGAGCTCATCGCCTGCCGCACCCGCGGTGGCCACGACGAGGCCGCGCAGCGACCTGGACGTGTGGCGCACGTACTTGTGCATCTGCACGAGCCAGGCGGCGTACTCCTCGCGCGACGCGCTCCCGTCGAGCAGGCGCGCGTAGAAGGGGTGCTCCTCCAGGCGCAGGGCGGCCTCGCGCGCGCGCTCGATCACGACGCAGGCGATGGGGGTGGCGGTCAGCATCATTGGAGTCCTCCGGGGGCTCGTAGGGGGGCGAAGGAGGCCACCGGCGCCGGCCAGGTGGTCTCGAGGTGCGCGGCCAGGCCGAGGAACGCGCCCCGGACCAGCTCGGCGAAGCCGTAGATCGCGCGCGGGTCGCGGCGCTCGTCGTCGAGGGCCGCCTCGAGCCGCGCCAGGGCCTGCGCGCCGCGCGCGCCGAGCGCGGCCAGGAGGCCGGTCGCCTCGGGGTAGCGCTCCTCGAGGCGGGCGCAGGCCTCGTCGGCCCACGGGCTGCCGAGGACGGCGAGGGCGACGTCGCCGGCCGCCGGCCCGAGCTCGCCGCCGCGGGCGGCCCGGGCGAGCATGCGCGCCGCCGCGCACACCGCCGTCGGCGGGACCTGGCCGAGCGCGGCGCCGTCGGCGCGGACGACCTCCCGCATCTGCTGCGTGGGGTCGACGCCGTCGGCCAGCGCGGCGAGCTGGAAGAGCAGGTCGAGGTACTCGCGCCGCGAGAGGCGGCCGGCGAGCGTCCGGGCGAAGAAGGGGCGCTGGCGCAGGGCGCGGTCGAGCTCGAGGCGCGTGCGCAGGAGGGGCAGCGTGCCCGTCACGCGGCGACCTCCATGACCCGGGCGGCCTCGGCGAGGACGAGGTCGCGCAGGGGCCGGGCGCGCTCGACGACCTGCACCTCGCTCGCCGCGAGCGGGGTGTCGAGGTACGCCTGGAGCCGCACGACGTCCTCGCCCGCCGCGCCGCCGTTCGGCAGGTACGCCGCCCACGTGAGCCCCTGGTCGCGCAGGCCGGCGAGCGCCGCCGCGGCGCGCGCGTGGGCGGCGGGCACGTCCACCCACACCACGCGCGCCCCCTGGTCGACCTCCCGCCGGAGGAGGTCGCGGTCGACGGTGTGGGTCGGGCCCGCGGCCGCGGCGAGCTGGACGTGCACCAGCCGCCCGCCCTGCTCGACGCGACGGACGGCCGACAGCGCCGCGCGGCGGCGCGGGCGGGCCCGACGCGTCGGCGCCCCGAGCGCGTCGAGGACGGCCCGGGCGCGCTCGCGATCGGCGCCCTCCAGGGCGAGGGGGCGCGGCGACAAGGAGGAGCCGAGCGCCTTGCCCACGAGCAGGGCGGAGATCGGCTGCACGGCCTGCGGCAGGCCGAGGACGCGCAGCGTCGGCGCCCAGACGCCCAGGAGGAGCCCGAGGGGGACGAAGCCCGCCGCCTCGTTGTAGCGCTGCGTGCGCACGTGGTTGGTCACCGAGCGCCCGACGACGAAGTCGACCCCGCGGGCCGGGGCCCAGGCCTCGAACAGGACCTGGCTCATGCGCGCCAGGAGGCCCAGCCCGCGCCAGCGGGGGTGGACGACGGCCCGCCCGTGCTCCCACAGCGCGACGCCGCGCCGCTCGAGGGCCACCTGCCCCGCGTGCTCCCCGGACGGGTCGAGCGCGAGGGCGTAGGCGGCCTCCCGGCGCTCGATGGCGTCGGCCAGGGCGGCCTCCCCGCCGCGCAGCTCGGGGTAGCTCCCCACGTAGGCCCGTCGCACGAGGTCCAGCAGGGCCGGGGCGTCGTCGGGTCCGGCCAGGCGGAAGGTCCAGTCGGTCAGCTCCACGCTCCCCCTCCAGGGCGCGGCGATCGGCCACGTCACGGACAGGAAACCCGCAGGGGGACGGATGGGAACCTGGCGAGCTTGCCACTTGACAACAACGAAACCGCTGTTCCACCGGCCTATCTGGCGGCCGACGGCGGCCCTCGTTATCACGGAGGACATGGGCCGCGTCTCCCTGGACGAGGTAAGGCTGATCCAGCGGATCGCCCGCGAGGCATCGAGCGGCAGCTCGTTCCTCGAGCGGATGAATCCGCTCGCCAGCTCGCTGTCGGTTCTCGTGCCGGCGCAGACCGTCTCCTGCTTCGTCCTCGACAGGGAAGGCCGGCCGACGCACGTCGTGTTCTGGAACGGTGAGCAGGACACGCTGCTCCGGTACGCACATCACTACCGTCACCTCGACCCCATGGGCCGGTCGATCGAGCAGGCGCGGGGGTCACCCGTCTCGCTCAGCGAGTGCATGCCGTCGAGCACCTTCGGGAGGACGGAGTTCACGTCCGACTTCCTGAAACCACTCGGGGTCCGCTGGATCATGGGCCTCACCCAGCGGCTCGGGGAGCACGACCGCGTCGCCATCGCGCTCCAGCGCGAGGGCCCGCTCGGAGACTTCACGCGGCGCGAGCGCGAGCTCATGCAGCTCGTCGCGCCCGACCTGGCACGTGCGGCTCACGGCGCGGTGCTCGCGGAGCGCGTCGCCCTGCTCGCGGGCCCGGCCGCGGCGACGACGGGCGCCGGCGGCCTCCTCCTCGACCGCCAGGGCGAGCTGCTCCACGCCGACGACCGCGGGCTCGCCCTGCTGAAGCGGCTGCTCGCGCACGACCCGCGCGCCATGGAAGCCCTCTCGGACGCGGCGCGCGCCGGGCGGGGGACCCGCCTGCTCGAGGCCGGCGACGGCCTCGTCCGCGCGAGCCTCTCGCCGATCGAGGGGCCCGCCGGGGCGCCGTGCGCGCTCGTGGTCCTCGAGGTCCTGCCCGGCGGCTCGGCCGAGTACTTCCACGCCGCGGCCGAGCGCGTCGGGCTGACCGAGCGCGAGCGAGAGGTCGCGGCCCTGGCGCCCGAGGGGCTGGGCAACCGCGGGATCGCGCACCGGCTGCAGGTCTCCGAGCGGGCGGTGCGCTTCCACCTGTCGAACGTGTTCCGCAAGGCGCGCGTCCCCGGCCGCACCGAGCTGTTCCACGTCCTCATGGGCGCCGTCCCCCCGCAGGGATGACGCCGGGCGCGCGCCTGGCGCTCGACGACCCCGGCCGCTAAGAACTCCGGGGGGGACCGTGTTCGACGCGCGCGAGGTGGACGCGCTCCTGCAGGTCGCGCGCGACGCGTCGGTGGCCGCCGACTTCGAGGGCCGCTTCGCCGCGATCACCTCGGCGCTCCGCGCCGTCGTGCCGAGCGCGGCCGTCTCGGCGATCGTCGTCGACCCCCTGCTGCGGCAGGGCGGCGGCCGGGCGTTCTTCCGGGACCTCGAGCCGGCAGACGTCGAGGCCTACCCGCGCCACTACCTGCCGTTCGACCCCTGCCCGAAGGTCGCCGCGGCGCGGCCCGGGCGCCCCCTGACGCTCTCCGACCTCCTCCCGGCGCAGCGCTTCGGCGCGGACCCCTACACGGGGGACCTCCTGGGCCGCCTCGGCCTGCGCCACGTCCTCGGGCTCGTGGTCCGCGTCCCGGGCGGCGGGTGGCTCTCCTTCGCCCTGCACCGCGAGCGCGGGGGCTGCGACTTCGCCCACAGGGAGCGCGCGGCGCTCGAGCTCGTCGCGCCCGACCTGGCGCGCGCGGCGTTCGGCAGCCTGCTGCGCGAGGCGCTCGCCGGCCGCGCGCGGGCCGTCGGGGCGGAGGGCGCCGCGGGGCGCGGGGTCGTCATCTTCGACGCCGGGGGCGAGGTCGTGGACGTCGACGCGGGCGGCCTGGCGCTCGCCAGGGCGCTCCCGGGGTTCCCGTCGGACGCGCTCCTCGAGGTCGTGCGACGCCTCGCCGCGCCCGGGGTCGAGGTCGGGCGCGCGGCCGAGCTCGACCTCCCTCACGCGGGCGGTCAGGTCGTCCGCGCGCGCTCGACGCTCCTCGAGCGCGCCCCCGCCCCGCGCGTCCTGACCGTCCTGGCGCGCGGGACGCCCCTCGCGCCCATCGACGCCCTCGCGCGGCGCGCGGGCCTGTCCCCGCGCGAGGCCGCCGCGGCGGCCCTGGCCGCGCGAGGGCTCTCGAACCGCGAGATCGCCAGGCGCCTGGGGATCTCGCCCGCGACCGTGAACGTCCACCTCGGCCGGGTGCTCCGCAAGGCGGGCCTCCCCGGCCGGCTGGCGCTCGCCCGCCTCCTCGCCGGGGGGTAGCGGGCCCCGCCGGGCATTGCGAAGCGGGCCCGGCCCCGTCACAACCACACGGGCCGCCGCGGGCGGCCGGAGGGGACATGGTGACGCCGCGTCTGACCTGGGCGATCCACCTCGCGCTGCTCGCGACCTGCGCCCTGGGGGCGGTCGGGTGCGGCGGGAGCAGCCGCAGCAGCAGCGGCGGCGGTGGCGGCGGCGCGGGCACCACCAACCCGGGCCAGGTCGGGTCGAACTACTGGTACGTCAACGACGCGTTCGGCAACCCCCTCAAGACCCACGACGCGACCGAGGCCACGTTCGCGCAGGAGGTGCTGTCGCTCACCAACCAGCAGCGGGCGAACAACGGCCTGCCCTGGCTGCTCGCGGACGGCGCGGCCACCCAGGCGGCCAAGGCGCACGTCGAGGACATGCGCGGGCGCGGCTACTTCGCCCACAACACGCCGGAGGGCTGGTCGCCGCTCGACCGGCTGCAGCTCCTCGGCGCCAGCGGCTTCACCCGGGTCGGCGAGAACATCGCCATGGGCCAGCCGACGCCGCAGGCGGTCGTGACGGCGTGGATGAACTCGCCCGGCCACCGCGCGAACATCCTCGACCCCGCCTACACCCACCTCGGCGTCGGCGTCGTGCGGTCGCCCGGCCCCTACTGGGCGCAGGTGTTCCTGACCCGGCCCTGAGCGGCGATCGTTGGCGGCCCCACCCCCGCGGCGGTACAGTCGGGGCGGCGGGGACGGCAGGTCGACATGAGCGGGCCGAGTGGCGTGTTCCGGGTCCTCGCGGACCTCGTGGCCCGGAAGACCGGGGTCGACCCGTCCCGGGTCGCGCCCGGCTCGCGCCTGATCGACTTCGGCCTCGACTCGGTGAAGGCCATGGAGCTCGTCGTCGAGCTCGAGCAGGCGTTCGACCTCGCGATCGACGACCAGGAGCTGGCCGACATGGAGACGCTCGGCGACATCGCCGCCTACATCGAGCGGCGCCTGGCCGACCGACGCTCGCCGTGACCCACGCTCCGACCCGGACCGAGCCCGCGGACTACGGCCGCTTCGCCCGCCCGCACCTCATGCGGGTCCTCGAGGCCTGCCGCCTCGACGCGGTCTACCACCGCGCGGAGGGCGACCTCCTCTGGACGCGCGACGCGCGCGGCGCGGAGGTCGAGGTGCTCGACATGGCCGGGGGGTACGGCGTGGGGCTCCTCGGCCACCACCACCCGGCGGTCGCCGGCGCCCTGCGCGCGGCGCTCGACGAGCGGGCCCCGTTCCACGCGCAGGGCTCGCACCGCGTGGCGGCCGGGGCGCTCTGCCGGCGGCTGTCGGACCTCGTCGGGGCCTACAGCGGGCGCCGCTACGTCGTCACGCTGGGGAACACCGGCGCGGAGGCGGTCGAGGCCGCGATCAAGCACGCCGAGCTCGAGCGCGACCGCCGCGTGCAGGACATCGTCGAGGGCCACCGCGAGCACCACCGGGCGATCCAGGGCAAGCTGCGCAACCGGCAGTGCGACGTCGTGCCGCGCGTGCTCGCCGAGGTCGGGGCGCGGCTGGGCATGCCCGCCGGGAGCGAGCCCGACCTCGAGGAGGTGTTCCACCAGGTCCTCGTGCACAACACGCGCCTGGCCGAGGAGCCGCCGCTGTTCCTGGCGCTCGAGGGCGCGTTCCACGGCAAGACCACCGGCAGCCTCAAGCTCACCTGGTCGCCGGAGGCGCGGCGCCCGTTCCGCCGCCTCGGCGTGGAGGTGGTCTTCCTCCCCCGCGGCGACGTGGGCGCGCTCGCCGAGCGGGTGCGGGAGGCCCGCCAGACCTACCTCGACCTGGTGATCTCGGACGAGGGCCACGTCCGCCTGCAGGAGCGCCCGATCTCGCGCGTGGCGGCCCTGTTCGCGGAGCCGCTCCAGGGCGAGGGCGGCGTGCACGAGGTCGGGGCCGCGTGGCTCCTCGCCGCGCAGGAGGCCGCCCGCGAGGCCGGCTTCCCGCTCGTGCTCGACGAGGTCCAGACCGGCTGCGGGCGCACCGGGACGTTCCTCGCGTCCGAGCAGGACGGGGTCGTCGCCGACTACTACGTCCTCTCGAAGGCGCTCGGCGGCGGCCTGGCCAAGGTGTCGGCCTTGCTCGTCGACTCCGCGCGCTACCGCGAGGAGTTCGGCACCTTGCACACGTCCACCTTCGCCGAGGACGACCTCTCGTCGCGCGTGGCCCTGGCCGCGCTCGACGTGATCACGGGCGAGGACGACGCGCTCGGCCGCGCGCGTCGCCAGGGCGAGCGCCTGCGCGCGGGGCTCCTGGCCCTCCGGGCGCGCTTCCCCCGGCAGGTCGTCGACGTGCGCGGGCGGGGCCTGATGATCGGCCTCGAGCTGGCGCGGCGCGACGACGCGGAGAGCCCCACCCTGCGCCAGCTCGCCAGCCAGGGGCTCCTCGGGTTCGTCGTCGCCGGGTTCCTCCTCGACGAGGAGCGCGTGCGCGTCCTGCCGACCCTCTCGCGGCCGGAGACGCTCAGGATCCAGCCGAGCGCGTTCGTGACGGACGCGCAGGTGGACCGCTTCCTGGCCGCGGTCGAGCGCGCGCTCGCGCTGCTCGAGCACGACCGCGGCGACCGGCTGATCCGCTACCTGTGCGCCGACGCGACGGGGGCGGCCCCGCGCCCGGCCGACGCGTCGCGCTCGGGGACGGGGCCGATCGTCCGCGCGGCGACGCGGCCGCGGCGCGCGACGAGCGTCCCGCCCTACGCCGGGCGCGTGTCGTTCCTGGCCCACTTCATCCGCGCCGGGCACCTGCGCCACTGGGACCCGGGGCTCGGGGGGTTCGACGACGCGGCGCTCGAGCGCTACCTCGACCGCACCCACCGCCTGCTCGACCCGTTCGTCTCCGAGGCGGCGATCGTCGAGTCGGCGATCGGCGAGCGCGTGCACCTCTCGCTCGTCGGCGTGCCGGTGACGCCGACGCAGATCCAGCGCGCGTTCGACGAGGGGAGCGTCCGCTGGGTCGAGGACAAGGTCCTGGCCGGGGTGCGCCTGGCGCGGCGGCAGGGCTCGTCGATCGTCGGCCTGGGCGGCTACACCTCGATCATCACCGGCCAGGGGACGCGGATCTCCGAGGACCGCGTGGGGATCACCAGCGGCAACGCGATGACCGTCGCCGCGGGGGTCGAGGCCCTCGTCGGCGCGGCCGAGGAGGCGGGGATCGACCTCTCCACGGCCTGCCTGGGCGCGCTCGGGGCGACGGGGAACATCTGCTCGCTCTACGCGCAGATGATGGCCGACCGCGTGCCGCGCCTGGTGCTCGTCGGCCGGCCGCACATGGAGCCGCGGCTGCGGCGCGTGGCGGGCGAGGTCTACTTCGAGACATACAAGCTCCTGCGCCGTGAGCCGGACCGCCCGCCCACGGGCGTCGGCCGGGTCCTCGCGCCGACCGAGACCTACCGGCGGGTGCGCGCGGCGGAGGACGACCTCGAGCGCATCGGCCTGGCGATCGTCGAGGGCCTCGAGCGGGAGCTGGGCGACGAGGCGCCGGTGCAGGTGCGCACCGACCCCGTTGGGCTGCGCGCGTGCGACCTGATCGTGTCGGCCTCGAGCACGCCCGACCCGGTGATCTATCCGCGGCACCTGGGCCCCGGGCCGCGCGTGATCTGCGACCTCGCCGTGCCGGAGGACACCGCCCCCGAGGTCCTGCGCGAGCGCCCCGACGTGCGCGTGCTCCGCGGCGGGATCGTGCGCCTCCCCCGGCCGCAGGGGCTCGTCCTGGCCGGCCTGCCGCTCGAGCCCGACCACGTGTTCGCCTGCATGGCGGAGACGCTCCTCCTCGGCCTCTCGCGCATGAACGAGCACTTCTCGTGGGGGCGCGTGACGAAGATGCACGTCGAGGCGATCCGCGACCTCGCCGCGTACCACGGGTTCACGCTGGCGCGGCCCGCGCTCGAGTCCCCGCTGTGACGATCCACGGAGCCCACGGCCTCCGTGGACTCCGTGGCGCTGCTCACCGCCACCGCCCGCCGGCCCCCGGCAACCGGCCCCGCCGCGCCGCGCGGTCCTCGGAGGCGGCGCGGCGGCGGGCCAGGGCAAAGCGGAGCCAGCCCTGGCGGCGGGCGTGCCAGGCGAGGTCGCGCTCGAGGTCGTAGCCCGGCACGCGCCGGGCGACGCCCGCGCGGCCGTCCGGCTCGAAGTAGGCGACGAACGGCGTGTCGGGGTCGATCCGCGCCGGGCCGGCGCGGAAGACCCAGGGGCGGCGGCGCGTCTCCACGAAGCGGCCGCGGTAGAGGTAGGTCGACGACACGCCGAAGCCGACGACCCAGAGGTCGCCCTCGAGCGCCACCTCGAGGCCGCACTG
This sequence comes from Planctomycetota bacterium, assembly GCA_023954375.1. Classification (GTDB taxonomy): domain Bacteria; phylum Planctomycetota; class J058; order J058; family J058; genus JAMLIC01. The sequence continues at coordinate 157,567 of JAMLIC010000013.1, read as the reverse complement.
GAACTTCACGTGCGAGAGCGGCCGCCGGATCCCCGCCAGGACGAGCGTGGGCCGGAGGCCCTCCTCGACGAGGCGCAGGGCCACGAGCGAGGACAGGTCGGCGCACGGGGCCGTGAAGGAGAGCTCGCCCTCCGCGAGGACCTGGCCCGGCCCGCGGGCGCAGTAGCCTCCGTGGACGCGCGCCGCGGGCCAGCGCGCGCGCAGGGGCGCCGCGGCCGCCCAGCGGACCGCCTCCTCGAGCCGCGCGACGCTCAGGGTCCTCCTCCGACCGCCCAGGATAGCCGTCCCCGGCGGACCGGCGGCCGCGGGGGCGGGCTATAGTCCTGCGCGTGACCGCGCGCGCCGTTGTCGGGATGGCGACCTCGAAGGGCCGCCGCGCGCGAGCGCGGGGGGGACCGCGGGGGCGCAGGCCCTCGCGCGCCGCCGCTGGTCACGAGGAGCGACGGGCGCCATGAGCGCGGCGGGGCGGAGCTGGGCGCGCGCGCGGTGGCGCTGGCTCACGCTGCTGCTCGTCGCGGCCGCGGTCCTGCCGTACCTGCCCACGCTCGGCGCGGGGACGATCCAGTACGACGACCCTTACTACATCGACCACCAGCCCTACTGGCGCGAGGCCACGCCCCGGACGCTGTGGGACGCCGTGCGGCGGCCGGTGTTCGCCAACTTCCAGCCGCTGCACCTGGCCAGCTACTGGCTCGACCGGCTGGTCTGGGGCCGGAGCTACGTCGGGCTGCGCGTCACGCAGCTCGCGCTCTACGCCGCGTGCGTCGCCGCCCTCGTGGCCGTCGCGCGGCGGCTGGCCCTCCCGCCCCTGGCCGTCGCCGCGGCGGGGCTCCTGTTCGCGTGGCATCCCTCGCACGTGGAGAACGTGGCCTGGCTCTCGCAGCGCAAGGACCTCCTCTTCCTCCTGTTCACCCTGCTCGGGCTCGCCGCGTGGCTCGGGCCGCGGCCCTGGCCGCTCGCGGCCCCCGGCGCCCCCGACCCCGGCGCGCACAGGCGCGCCCTGGCGGTCGTCCTGTTCGCGCTGGCCATGGCGTCGAAGACGACCGGGATCGTCGTCCTGCCGGTCGTCGGCGCGCTGGCGCTCGCGCGGCGGCGGCTGCGGGCCGACCTCCCGTGGCTGCTCGCCGTCGCGCTGCTCGCCGTCGCCGCGGCCGGCCTGGGCTACGCCGCCCAGCGCGAGTTCGGGACGGCCACGCCGCCGACGCCGTGGGCCGAGCGCCTCCCGCGGGTGACGCGCGCCATGGCCTGGTACGTGGGCCAGGCGGTCGCGCCGCTCTCCCTCCTGCCGCGCCCGCCCGAGCCCGGGCCCGCGATCGCCCCGCTCGAGGCGGCGCGGCTCTCCTTGCTCGCCGCGACCGTCGCGGGCGCCGCCTGGTCGTGGCTCAGGGGCGGGCGCACGTTCGCCGTCCTGGCCGCGTGGTTCTTCGCCTGCCTGGCGCCGACCTCCGGGATCGTCCCGTTCGTCGCCTACGTTCACGACCGCTACCTGCTCGCGTCGACGGTCCCGCTGGCCCTCGGCGCGGGCCTGGCCGCGGCGGCGCTCGGCCGGCGCTGGCCGGCGCGGCGGGGGCTCGTGTGCGCCGCGGCGGGCCTCGTCGCCCTGGGCTGGCTGTGGCTCGCGACGCCCTACGCCCGCGCCTGGTGCACCGACCTGGGGCGGGTCACCTGGGCGCTCCGGCAGGACCCGACCGACGTCGCGGCCCTCGAGGACTACGCGGCCGTGCTCGTGACCGACCCCGCCACGGCCGAGGAGGGCGAGGCGCTCGCGCGGCGGATCAACGCGGTCGCGCCGGGGCGGCGCCGGACCCTCATGATCCTCGTCGACCGCCTCGCCGCCCGGGGGGAGCACGCGCAGGTCCGGGCGCTCCTCGAGGCGCTGGCCCCGTTCGACTACAAGGCGGCGCTGCTGCTCGCCAGCGAGGACGCGCGCGCGGGCGACGTCGCCGCCGCCGAGCGCTGGGTCGAGCTGGCCGTCCCGCGCGCCCCGCCCAACGGCGCCGAGGTGGCCTGCGCCCGCGCCTGGGTGGCGTTCGCGCGCGGGGACGCGGCGCGGGCCGCCGAGCACCTGCGCCGGGCGACCGAGGCGCTCGTCGAGTGGGAGCACGCCTGGTGGCTCCTCGCCCTGGCCGAGCGCGCGGCCGGCCGGGCCGACGCGGCCGCCGCCGTGGCGACGCGCCTGGCGCCGGGGCCGCGCGCGGCGCTGCTCGCGCACCTCGCCCTCGACCGCGGCGACGAGGTCGGCGCCGCGGCGCTCGCCGGGGGCGGGCACGGCGCGGAGGACGAGCTCGTGCGCGCGCGCCTCGCCGCGCGCCAGGGTCGGCTCGACGAGGCGCGCGCGGCGCTCGGCCGCGCGCGGGGGCTCGAGGCCGGCCGCTGGCCGCCCGGGCGCGTGGGGCTCGAGCCCGAGCTCCGGGCGCTCGACCCGCGCTGATCGGCGCCGCGCGATCAGCGCGCGCGGCCGACGACGCAGACGGTCGCGCCGCTGCGCAGCGCGGCCTCGACGACGCTCAGGCCCACCACCGGCCCCAGCGCGGCCAGCCATACGGCGCGCAGGGCCAGGCGCTGCGGCAGCGGGAGCGGCGCCCCCGGCGGGCCGCCGGTCTGCAGGAGCTCGTAGAGGGCGTTGCGCGGCAGGCCGGGGACGCGGTTGAGCGCGCTCTGCACCCAGCCGAACGGGTTCTGGCGGAGCGAGAAGTGGTGCTCGGCGACCAGCGGGAGCCCCTCTCGCTCGAGCAGCCGGCGCAGGGCGTCGAGCGTGAAGTGCCACAGGTGGCGCGGCGGGTCGAGGTGGAACCAGGCGGCGCCCGCCCAGCGCGCCTGGGCGCTGGAGAAGTTCGGCACGGAGACGACGACCTCGCCGCCGGGCCGCAGGACGCGGCGCACCTCGGCCAGCGTGGCGCGCGGGTCGCGCAGGTGCTCGAAGACGTGCCAGATGATCACGCGGTCGAAGAAGGCGTCCGGATAGCCGGCCTCGGCGAGGGTCGGCGCGATCCGCACCTCGGCGCGCGGGTCCGCCCCGCGCGCGGCGGCCTCGCTCAGCTCCACCCCGTGCGCCTCGAGGCCGCGGTCGGCGAGCGCCGAGAGGAGCACGCCTCTGCCGCAGCCCACGTCGAGGACGCGGGCGCCGCGGGGCAGGTCGCGCACGAGGAAGCGCACGTGCCGCGCGCCGACGAGCCGCAGGGGCGCCTCGATGATCGGGACGAACTTCCGCCCCTCCTCGCCGTAGTACTCCGCCGGGTAGAAGGCGCGCACCTCCTCCTCGGTGGGCATGGGATGCATGCGGCCGAGCCCGCAGCCCGGGCACACGACGATCCGCGCCTCGAGGCCCTCGATGGCGAACGCCGGCCGGGCGCGTCGGGCGTCGCAGGCGGGGCACGGAGGGACGTCGACCTCGGGGAGGTCGGGCGGAAGCGACCAGACACGACGACCGTAGAGGCCCGGCACGCCTGGAATGTCGCCGGCCCCCGGAGGGCTGACAAGGTTCTCCGCGCGGCTATCGTCGTGGGGTGGCCCCGCAGGTGCCGACGCTCGACGCGCGCTCGATCCTCACCCCGACGGGCGGGTTCCTGCAGGCGGGCTACACGCACACGCTGAACCCCTACTCGGGGTGCTCCTTCGCGCGCGGGGTGTGCGGCGTCTTCTGCTACGCGCAGCACAACGGGTGGGTGACGCGCGGCCGGCCGTGGGGGCTCTACGGGGCCAAGCGCGAGGCGCGCGCCCTCTACGCGCGCGACCACGACCGGCTGCGGCGCGCGCGCGGCGGGCCGCGGCCCCTGCGGATCTACATGAGCTCGAGCACCGACCCCTACCTGCCGCAGGAGGCCGCGCTCGGCGTCACGCGCGGGGTGCTCGAGGAGATGCTCGAGCGGCCGCCGGACGTGCTGGTGGTGCAGACGCGCGCGCCGCTGGTCACGCGCGACCTCGACCTGCTCGTCGACCTGTCGCGCCGGACCGCCGTGTGGCTGTCCGTGACCGTGGAGACCGACCTCGAGCGCGTCCCCGGCCTCCCGCCGCACGCGACCCCGATCGCCGGCCGCCTCGAGGCGCTGGCCGCGTTCCGGCGGGCGGGGGTGCGCACGCAGGCGGCCGTCAGCCCGCTCCTGCCGATCGGCGACCTGGCCGCCTTCGCCGCCCGCCTCGACGCCGTGTGCGACCGCGTGGTGGTCGACCACTACCTCGTGGGCGACGGCAGCCAGGGGCTGCGCACGCGGCGCACGCCGTTCGTCGACATGCTCCTGGCGGCGGGTCACGCGCGCTGGACGCGGCTCGAGGCGCTGGAGGAGGTCCGCGCCGGCCTGGCCGCGGTCCTCGGCGCGGAGCGCGTGCTCGTCTCGTGCGAGGGGTTCAACGCCGTCGGGCCGGGTCACCAGGAGCGGAGGGTCACACGCGGCGGGCAGGTCACGTAGAGCGTCCGCTCGCCGGCGGGCGTCGCCTCGGCCCGCGCGCGGGTCAGCACGAGGTCGAGCGCGTCGCGCCAGGGCAGGTCGAACACCCGGAGCGACACGCGCACGTCGGCGGCGGCCGGCTCGCAGACCAGGTTCCAGGCGACCCGGCGGCCAAGGCGTCCGAGGACCTCGGCCAGGGGCGCGTCGTCCGCGACCACGTCCACGCGCACAGCCGGGCGCGCGTCGGCCGCCGGTGACGCGGGCAGGGCGCCAGCGCCCGCCGCGGACGCCGCTGGCAACGTCGGGGGCGGACCGGTGCAGCAGCCGGCCAGGCCGAGGCCGAGGCCGAGGCCGAGGCCGAGGCCGAAACCGCCCCCGCCCCCGCCCCCGCTCCCGCCCCCGCTCCCGCTCCCGCTCCCGCTCCCGCTCCCGCTCCCGCTCCCGCTCCCGCTCGTCGCGTCCACCGGCGCCTCCCTCGCCCGCTCTACGGCGCCGCCGGCCGCGCCCGAAGCGCCCTCAAGGCCCGGCGCCGCCGACGCCGATACCAAGCGCGGCGGGGTGCGAACTCACATGGGCGACACGTTCATCGTCGAAGGCGGGCGGGCCCTCCAGGGCAGCGTGCGCGTCAGCGGGGCCAAGAACGCGGCCCTGCCGCTCCTGGCCGCCACGCTCCTCTCCGAGGGCCGCTGCGTCCTGCGCAACGTCCCGGACCTCGTCGACGTCCGCACGCTGCTCGACATCCTCCGCGAGGTCGGCCTCGCCGCCGACTGGCGTGGCAACGGGGTCGTCTCCTGCCGGGTGGAGTCGCAGGCCAGCTCCGTGGCCCGCTACGAGCTCGTGTCGAAGATGCGCGCCTCGATCTACCTCCTGGGGCCGCTCGTCGCCCGCCGCGGGTTCGCGAAGGTGTCGCTGCCGGGCGGGTGCGTGATCGGCCTGCGCCCGGTCGACCTGCACCTCAAGGGGCTGCGCGCGCTGGGCGCCGAGATCTCGCTCGACCACGGCTACATCGTCGCCAAGGCGCCCGGCGGCCGCCTGCGCGGCGCGCACGTGTTCCTCGGCGGGCCCATGGGCTCGTCGGTCGGCGCCACGGCCAACACGCTCATGGCCGCCTGCCTGGCGGACGGCAAGACGGTGATCGAGGGCGCCGCGTGCGAGCCCGAGATCGACGACCTGGCCCACTTCCTCAACCGCATGGGCGCCACGATCGAGGGGATCGGCACGCCGCGGCTCGTGATCACCGGCGTCCCGTCGCTCGGCTCGGCGAGCGCCTCGGTCATGCCCGACCGCATCGAGGCCGGCACCTTCATGGTCGGCGCGGCGCTCACGGGCGGCGACGTGCGCATCGAGGACGTGCGGCTCGACCACATGGCGGCCGTGGTCGACAAGCTGCGCGAGGCCGGCGCCGAGGTGACCGAGGAGGAGGAGGGGATCTGCCGCGTGCGCCGGACCGGGGCCCTGCGCCCCGTGCACATGACGACGCTCCCCTACCCGGCCTACCCCACCGACCTCCAGGCGCAGCTCGTCGCCATGCTCTGCCTCGCGCCCGGGATCTCGGTCGTGACCGAGAAGATCTACCCCGACCGCTTCCACCACCTCGCCGAGCTGAACCGCATGGGCGCGGACATCCAGAAGGAGGGCTGCAGCGCGATCGTGCGCGGGGTCGAGCGCCTGTCGGGGACCGACGTCGAGGCCACCGACCTCCGCGCCGCGGCCGCGCTCGTCCTCGCCGGCCTCGCCGCCGAGGGCCGGACCCGCGTGCACGCGATCCACTACCTCGACCGCGGCTACGAGCGCATGGAGCAGAAGCTCGTGGCCCTCGGGGCGGCGGTCGCCCGCGAGGCGGCCCAGCGGCCGGCGGCCCGGGCCGCTTAAGGTCCCGCAGCGCCAGCGCCTGGGCGGGCGGGCGCCCGGTCCCTGTCCGACGGGGCCCGGCCGCTCTATGCTCTGTGGGGAGGGCGGGCGCCGCCGTGTTCGATCGTCTGGCCGACTGGAACCTCGATGACTTCCTCGCGCAGCTCCACGCCGTGCGCGAGCTGGGCTCCGTCTCGGACATCGTGCGCCGCGTCCCGGGCCTCGACGACCTCCTCCGCGAGGAGGACATCGCCGAGGAGGACATCGAGGAGATGCTCGCCTCCGCGGAGACGATCCTCCTGGCCATGGCGCCCGAGGAGCGCAAGCAGCCGGAGCTCCTCGCGGGGCCGGACGGCATGGAGCGCCGCACGCGCGTCGCCATCGCCGCCGGGAGCAGCTCGAGCGACGTCGAGGCCCTCGTGGCCCAGTTCCTCTCGGCGCGAGACCATCTGCGACAGATCATCGAGGGATCGGAGGCACCCCAGGACGCCGTGGCGGCGCTCTGGCGGGAGCTGTCCCCCCGGAGGCGCGAACCGACCATGGCCATCCCGGAGGCGGAGACCTTCTCCTTCGAGGAGCGCGTGGACGACGTCCTGCGCAAGATCGCCCTCACCGGGCTGGCGAGCCTGACCGCCGAGGAGAAGAACCTCCTCGACGAGGCGAGCCGGTTCTACCGGAAGCGGCGGGACGGGCAGGACGAGGACGAGGAGGACGAGGACGGGCCCACGCCCGACCTCGGCCTCGACTCGCTCCCCTAGTCCCCGCGCTCGACCCCCTCGATCGCCTCCGGGAACGGCGCCACGTCCTCGGGGTAGGGGCCGCCGTGCTCATCGAGCATGGGCTGAGAGGGTCCCAAGCCCAGGTGCTCGATGCGCGCAGGGGGGACACAGGGGGCCGTACGAGCGCCAGCCCTCCCCCTCCCGGAGCTCGAACCGCCTCCCGGCTTGGCCATGGGGCGCGCGCGCGCGCGCGCGACGGCGCTGGGCGCCCCTCCCTATCGTTGCGCGAGTTACGCCTCCTGCGGAACGCGCCCCGCGGCCGCCGTCCACCGGGTCGGGGACCAAACCACATCTTGCGTTCGCGCCGGACCGCCCTAAAATGCGGTGATTCCGCACGTCGCGCCCCCTTGCGAACGGTCGTGGTGGGGCGCGCCGGGCATTTCGTGTGTGTCGTGTGCGCCGTCGTCCTCCGACGGCCCGCCCGATCCGGTGCGCGACGTCAAGGCTGCCACCGACAGGTGAGTTCGTGTTCGATCAGTTGACCGACGGCCTGAGCGGGGCCATCTCGCGCCTCGTCTCCCGGGGCAAGCTGACGGAGGCCAACATCGACGAGGGCCTGCGCGAGGTGCGCAAGGCCCTGCTCGAGGCCGACGTCGCCCTCCCTGTGATCAAGGACTTCATCGAGAAGGTGAAGGCCAAGGCCGTCGGTCAGGGTCAGATCGAGGGCGTCGACCCGGGCCAGCAGATCGTCAAGATCGTCAACGACGAGCTCGTGGCCCTCATGGGCCCGATCGACACGCGCATCCGCGACCAGGGCAACGGCCCGACGATCATCATGATGGTCGGCCTGCAGGGCGCGGGCAAGACGACCACCTGCGGCAAGCTCGCGAAGTACCTCGTCGAGAAGAAGCGCCGCAAGCCCGTGCTCGTCGCCGCCGACCTCCAGCGCCCGGCGGCCATCGACCAGCTCAAGGTCCTGGGCGAGCAGCTGGGCCTCCCCGTCTACTCGGAGGACCCGAACGCGTCGAAGGGCCTCACGGGCCTGTTCAAGCGCGGGTCGCGCGCGGCCGAGGTGTGCAAGAACGGCGTCAAGTTCGCTGCCCAGGCCGGCTGCGACACGGTGATCCTCGACACCGCCGGCCGCCTGCACATCGACGACGACCTGATGAAGGAGCTCCGCGACGTCAAGGAGCGCCTCGAGCCGCAGAACATCTTCCTCGTCGTCGACGCGATGACCGGCCAGGACGCGGTCAAGTCGGCCAAGGAGTTCAACGACCAGCTCGCCGTCGACGGCGTGGTCCTCACCAAGCTCGACGGCGACGCGCGCGGCGGCGCGGCCCTGTCGATCAAGGCCGTCACCGGCAAGACGATCAAGTTCATCGGCACGGGCGAGAAGCTCGACCGGCTCGAGGAGTTCCACCCCGACCGCATGGCATCGCGCGTCCTGGGGATGGGCGACATCGTCTCGCTCGTCGAGAAGGCCAAGGAGGTCGTCGACGAGAAGCGCGCCGAGCGCAGCGCGACGCGCCTGTTCGAGGGCCGCTGGAACTTCGAGGACTTCCTCGAGCAGCTGCAGACGGTGAAGAAGCTCGGGCCGCTCAAGCAGGTCATGGGCATGATCCCGGGCGTCGGCCAGCTGATGAAGGGCGTCGACCTCCAGGGCGACGAGCTGAAGCCGATCGAGGCCGTGATCACCTCGATGACGAAGACGGAGCGCAAGCACCCCGACCTGCTCATCAGCCACCGCACGGCCGGCAGCCGGCGGCGGCGGATCGCGGCCGGCGCGGGGACCACCGTCAACGAGGTCAACGCGCTCATCAAGCAGTTCAAGGTCATGAAGAAGCTGGTGGGCGAGCTCACCCGCGGCAACAAGCTCGGGCAGCTCATGACCCAGCAGGGGATCGAGGACATGCTCCCGCGCCTCCCGGGCGGCCGCGCCCTCGGGAAGGCGGCCGGGAAGCACTTCCCGTCGAAGAAGGACAAGAAGCGGGCGAAGCGGTAACCTGGGCCCCCCCGAACCGGGGCGGCGAGCCGCGGCCCGTCCAGAGAGAGTCAGCGAGTCAGTCAGAGGAGTCCCATGGCAGTCCGTATCCGGCTGAAGCGGTTCGGCCGCAAGAACCGCACGTTCTTCCGCCTCGGTGTGTTCGATTCGATGACCCGGCGCGATGGCCGCGCCATCGAGGAGCTCGGCCACTACGACCCGCTCGTCGCCGACGACGACAAGAAGTTCTCGCTGAACCGCGAGCGGATCAGCTACTGGCTGAGCAAGGGCGCTCTGCCCACGCCGACGGTGCAGAACATCCTCCTCTCGCAGGGCGTCGACGTGCCCACGTCGGGCAAGAAGCGCGCCATGTCGCCCGAGGAGAAGGTCGCGCACGACAAGGTGCGCGCCGAGAAGCAGGCCAAGCGCGAGGTCGCCATGGCCCGCAAGGCGAAGATCGTCGAGACCAAGCCCATGAGCAAGAAGGAGCGGCGCGAGGCCAAGAAGGCCGGCGGCTAAGGCCGCCCCTTCGAGGTCACGCGTCGTCGCTGGAGAGAGGGCCGCGTCGTGCGCATCGATGTGCTGACGCTCTTCCCGCAGGTCTTCGAGCCGTTCCTGGCGCACGGTCAGATCCGGATCGCGCGCGAGAAGGGGCTGCTCGACGTCCAGCTCCACGACTTCCGCGGCTTCGCCGTCGACCGCCACCGGAGCGTCGACGACAAGCCCTACGGGGGCGGGCCGGGCATGGTGATCATGTGCGGCCCCGTCTACGCGTGCGACGACGACGTCCTCGCGCGCGGGCGGGCGGCCGGGCTCGAGCGCCCGCGCCGCCTCCTGCTCTCCCCCCAGGGGCGCAAGCTCGACCAGGCGTACCTCGAGGAGCTGGCGAAGGAGCCGTGGCTCGTCCTCCTCTGCGGCCACTACGAGGGCTTCGACGACCGCATCCGCGAGGGCCTGGAGTACGAGGAGGTGTCGGTCGGCGACTACGTCCTCTCCGGCGGCGAGATGCCGGCGCTGGTCGTGGTCGACGGGGTCACCCGGCTGATCCCGGGCGTCCTCGGCGCGCCGGACGGCGCCGGCTCCGACTCGTTCGCGCGGGGCTCCGCGGGCGGCGACCGCCTGCTCGAGGGCCCGCAGTACACCCGCCCGCGGGAGTTCCGCGGGATGACCGTGCCCGAGGTCCTGCTCTCGGGCGACCACGCGGCGGTGGCCGCGTGGCGGCGCGCCCAGGCGCGCCAGCGGACCGCCGAGCGCCGCCCGGACCTGCTCCGGGGCGGCGACCGGCCCACCACCACGGACACCTTCACCACCGACGACGACGCCCCGACGTCCGCCGCCAGCGCGGCGGGCTCCCGGTCGGGCGGGGCGACCAGGAGCCTTTCATGAGCCGCGACATCCTCCAGCAGATCGAGGCCCGCAACGCCGACAAGGAGCGCGCGATCGGCGCGTTCGACATCGGCGACACGGTCGACGTCAAGGTGAAGATCTCGGAGGGCGACAAGAGCCGCATCCAGACCTTCTCCGGCACGGTCATCGCCCGCCAGCACGGCGGGCTGCGCGAGTCGTTCACCGTCCGCCGCCTGGTCGACGGCGAGGGCGTCGAGCGGACCTTCCCGCTCCACTCGCCCCACGTCGTGGGCGTCGAGGTGAAGCGCAAGGGCGTCGTCCGCCGGGCGAAGCTCTACTTCCTGCGCGACCGCGTGGGCAAGGCCACCCGCCTGCGCGAGAAGCGCGTCGCGGTCGAGGAGGTCGCGGCGGCCGACGGCGCGGCCGCGAAGAAGGGCGGCCGCAAGCGCGGCGCGAAGGCCAAGGCCGAGCGCAAGGCGCGCGCGGCGGCCGAAGGCGCCGGGAAGGCGGCCAAGAAGGCCAAGAAGCAGAAGGCCGCGGCCGAGTAGCGGCCTTCGTCTGTCGACGCGCCCGACGCGCCAGGCCCGGCCTGGCGCGTCGCCGCGTCGTCGGAGAGCGACTCTCATGCCCAGCGCCTACGAGATCAAGCTCAAGGCCGCCGCCCTCGACGCGCTCAAGGCGAGCCGGGAGAAGGTGCGCACCCGCCTGGGCAGCGCCCAGATCGGCGAGCGCCTGCAGCGCCTGAGCGCGGACGACGCCGGCAAGCTGGCCAACGACCTCCTCGCCCTGCTCGACGCGGTCGACGCGGTCGTCGGGCGGGCGAAGGCGGTCGACTGACCGCGCCTCACCGCTGATGTGATCGAGGGTCGACCGTGTGGGCTCACGATGGGACTCGGAGGCAACGAAGGTCCACGAAGACCACGGAGGTCTTGTCCTTACATGTCCTCCGTGACCTCCGTTGGCCTCCGTTGCCTTCGTGTCCAATGATGAGCCCATCCGTGGACGTCATCGATCAAATCATGCGGGCGCCGTCGAGCACGTGAGCGGGGCGACCCTCGACCTCACCGGCGTCGTGCTCGCCGGAGGCGTCGGGCGGCGCATGGGCGGCCCCAAGGCCTTCCTGCCCGCGCCCGACGGTCGCCCGCTGGTCGAGGCCGCCCTGGACGCCCTGCGCGCCGCCGGCGCGCGGGAGGTGCTGGTCGCCGCGCGCGAGGCCGCCCCGTTCCTGGTGCTCGTGCCGCCGGTCGAGGTCGTGCTCGACCGCGGACCGGACCTCGGCCCGGTGGCCGGCCTCGAGGCGGCCCTGCGGCGCACGACCACCGACTGGGTCCTCGTCGTCGCCTGTGACATGCCGCGCCTCGACCCGGGCGTCCTGCGGCGCGTCGCCGAGGCCGCGCAGGGGAGCGCCGGGCGCCTCGCGGTGGTCCCGCGCGCAGGCGACCGGCTCGAGCCGCTCCACGCCGCATACCACCGCCACGCCTTGCCGCGGGTCACGGCCGCGCTCGATGAGGGCCGTCTCCGCCTGACCGAGGTGGTGGCCGCGCTCGACCCGCTCGTCCTCGACGTCCCGGCGGGCCCCAGCTTCGACAACTGGAACCGTCCGGCGGACGTGGATCGCTGAGCCCGCTCACGCCGACGCCGCCCCCAGCTCCCCGCGCGGCGCGTGAGGGAGCGCCCGGCCGACCCGGCGTCCCGGCGCGGGCGGCTCGGGCGCCGGCTCGGGGGGGGCGCCCTCGAACAGCGAGAGCTGCCGCGGACCGGCCCGGGGCTCGGGCCAGGGCACGCTGGCGGGGAGCCCGTACTGCCGGCGCAGGGCCTCGACGACCCGCGCGACCCGGTCGGTCACCGCCTCGGGCGCGCCCGGTCCGCGGTAGAGCCGACGGTACCGCGGGACGAGCGCCGGGAACGCGCCCTGCAGCCAGCCGAAGAACGCGGCGCGCACCGCGTCGCCGCGCAGGAACAGGACGTTCGCCGCGAACCAGCGGGCGCCCGCCTCGCGCGCGGCGCACACGAGGGCGCGCAGGTCGCGCGGCGCCTCGGTCAGCTCCGGCAGGACCGGCATGCAGAAGATGCCGACCGGCACGCCCGCCCGGGCCAGCCCCTCGACGGCGCGCAGGCGCCGGGCCGGCGTCGGCGCGCGCGGCTCGAGCGAGCGCGCGAGGTCGCGGTCGGTCGTCGTGATCGTCACGTTGACCTGCACGTGCCCGCGCCGGCCGATCGCCTGGAGCACGTCGAGGTCACGCAGCACGAGGTCGGACTTGGTCGTGATCGAGAGGCGCACGTCCTCGACCGTGGCGAAGACCTCCAGCAGCGCCCGCGTGACGCGCGCCCGCCGCTCGTAGGGCTGGTAGGGGTCGGTCGCCGTGCCGAGGGCGATCTCCTTGCCGCCCAGCCCGCCCAGCCGCGAGAGCCGCGCCAGCTCCTCGCGGAGGAGCGCGGGCGCGCCGGTCTTGGCGTAGATCCGCCGGTCGAACGGGCCGGCCCCCTCGCCCGCGCCGCGCGTCCGACGCTCCGCGTGCTCGCGCGCGTAGCAGTAGACGCAGCCGAGCTCGCACTGGAGGTAGGGGTTGAGCGTCAGGTCGAACGGGAGCCAGGGCAGCCGCGCCGGGTTGAGGACGCGCCGCGCCTCGACCTCGAAGTACTCCACGTCGTTGCGCTCGTCGGCCCGCGGCGCCGACGAGAGGATCTCCTGCCAGCCCATCGCCGTCCCCCTCGAGTCACGGCCGTCACGCGGGCGCCACGCGACGTGACGCTCGGGCATCGAGCGCCACACCAGCCACCCGAACACGGCACGCACGATTAACGAAATGAACCCTAACACCCGCCACCGACAACCCGCCGCAGGTCCCGCCGGCGTCGCCCGCCGGGGGCCTGGACCATGTCGGACCGAGTTGCTTAACTGACGGACGGAGAGGGGGGCGCCCGGCGCGGGCCGGGCGGCCAGGAGGTCCAGGCGGGACTCACGAGGACGGGCCCGGGCAGTCAGATGATCAGCCTGCTCACGGACTTCGGCACAAGGGACGTCTACGCCGGCGTGCTGCACGCGGTCATCGGCGGGATCGCGCCCGGAGTGCGCGTGGTCGACCTGACCCACGAGGTGGCGCCCCAGGACGTGACCGAGGCCGCGTTCCTCCTCGACGCCGCCGCCCCCTGGTTCCCCCCCGGCACGGTCCACGTGTGCGTCGTCGACCCGGGGGTCGGCTCCGACCGGCGGATCCTGTGCGCGCGCACCCGCGCGGCCACCTTCCTCGCGCCCGACAACGGCCTCCTCACGCGCGTCCTCGAGCGCGCGCCGGAGGCGCGCCTGAACGCCGTGGTCGACCGGAGCTACTTCCTCCCCGAGGTGTCGAGCACCTTCCACGGCCGCGACGTCTTCGCGCCCGTGGCCGCGCGCCTGGCCCTGGGCCTCGACCCCGCCGCGCTGGGGCCGGAGGTGCGCGACCCGCTGCGCCTCTCGCTGCCGCCCGAGCGCGCCCTCGCGTCGGGCGTGACCGCGGGCGAGGTCGTGCACGTCGACCGCTACGGGAACCTGATCACGAACCTGCGCCCCGGGGCGCTCGGGCCGGCGGTGCGCGGCGCGCGCGTGGGCGGGGTCGAGGTCGCCGGCCCCGTCCGGCGCAGCTACGCCGAGCAGGACCCCCGCGAGGGCGGCGGCCTGCTCCTCATCACCGGCTCGACCGGCCTCCTCGAGGTCGCCGTGCGCGACGGCAGCGCGCAGGCGCGCCTCGGCGTGGGGCGCGGGGCGCCGGTCGAGGTCGAGGTCAGCACGGGCGCGCCCGCGGCGGGCGCGCAGGGATCTGCACGCGGAGTTCGATCATGAGGATGCGTCGATTGCCCAGCCACCCGGCGTTCCGGCTCGAGGGGCGCTCGAGGCACTTCCAGTCCTTCTGGGAGCTCGAGCTCACCCCCGGCGAGGAGACCGCCTCGCACCAGCACTACGAGAGCGAGGAGGTGATCTACCTCGTCTCCGGCCAGGCCCTGGTGACGGTGGCGCGCCAGGAGAAGCCCGTGCAGCCGGGGGAGGTCGTCCTCGTCCCGCCGCGCACGGACCACGTGATCGCCAACCGCTCGGAGGAGCTGGTCCACGCGCTCACCGTCGAGAGCCGCCTCGACCTCGGCGGCGAGGAGCAGCCGCCGAAGGTCGCCACGCCGGAGGAGGCGCAGCGCGCCGTCGAGGAGGCGCAGAAGAGCGCCCGCACGATCGAGCAGCTCATGGGCGGGCTGCCCAAGGACGTCGACGAGGCCGTCGCGATCCGCACGATCGTCGAGCTGTTCGACATCGGCGGCAACCTCTCGGAGCAGATCGAGCAGTCGCTCGGGCTCGACAACGCCACGGGGATCAGCGCCCTGGGCCAGGTCGAGCGCAAGATCATGAGCGCGGTGGTCGAGATCACCTCGCGCTACCGGCGTCAGGAGAAGGGCGGCGGCGGCGGCGGGCCGTCGAGCGGGCGGTTCAACTGGGGGTAGGCGACCCGCATCGGCTGAGAATGGGACACGAAGGCAACGAAGATCCACGGAGGTCACGGAGGTTCTCTCCAGGCACCTCCGTGACCTCCGTGGACCTTCGTTGCCTCCGTGTCCAATCAGGGTCCGGGCGACCGTCGCACCTTGCCGCCGGGGGCGCGGAACAAGGGCTGGAATGACGCTGCGCCCCCCTGCCCTCCTGCTCGCCCTCCTCCTCGCCCCCGCCCTCGCCCAGGATCCGCCGCCGCGCCTCGCCCCGCGCGCGGACGTCCAGGCGCCGCCGCGCGTGCCGCTCCACCCCGACGCGCAGACGGGCGACACGCTCGAGCGCACCTCGGAGCAGCGCGACGTCGTCGTGCGGGAGCGGACGACGATCGTCGCCCGCCTCGACGACGGGCGGCTCGTCGTCGAGCGCACGAGCAGCGCGGCGGGCGCGGTGGCCCTGCGCCTCGTCGTCGACGCGACGGGCCGGACGCTCACCGCGTGGGGCGGCGCGCCGGGCGACCGGGCGCTGGCGCCGGTCCCCATCGCCGAGGAGCCGCCGCCGCCCCCCGAGCGCCTCGTCGGACACGAGGAGCGCGCGGTCGCGGGCGTGACCTACCGCTGCGAGCGGCGGGTGATCGAGCAGGAGAGCCCCGTGCGCCTGACGACCGTGCGGCTCGTCGTCGCGGACGGCCCGCGCGCCGGGCTCGTCGTGCTCCAGGAGAGCCAGGTCGCCGGCCGGTCGACCCGCTTCGAGCTCGTCGGGCTGACCGAGACCACCCTCGAAGTGGGCGACCGCGCGGTGCCTTGCCTCCGCGCCGACCGCCGGCCCCTCCTCGACGGCGTGCCATCGCCCGTGGTCTCCGAGTGGATCGCGCTCGAGCCCCTCCCCTTCGGCGAGACCCTCGTCCGCCTCGACAACGGGCTGGGCATCACGCACCTGACCGCCCTCGGGCGCGACGGCCGCACGGTGTTCCCGGACGTGCCCATCCCTGACTGAAGCCGCGGCGCGACAAGGCCTTCCGCTGACGCGGCGCGGCGCCTAGCAAGGCCGGGAGCAAAGCCGGCGCTTTTCCTCTTCCGTTCTGCCAGGCCGCCGGTAATATGTCCCGCTTTCGCGGAAGACATCCGGTCGCGCACGCGCTGCGTCCACGCACGCGCTGCCGCCGTTTATCGCCGGTGAGGTTCGGAATCATGAAGGTCAGAGCGTCGGTCAAGCGCATCTGCGAGCTGTGCAAGGTCGTCCGCCGGCAGGGCGTCGTGCGCGTGATCTGCGCGAACCCGAAGCACAAGCAGAGGCAGGGCTAGCCATGCCGCGCATCGCGGGCATCGACATCCCCAACGAGAAGCGCGCGATCGTCGCGCTCCAGTACATCCACGGCATCGGCCCGGCGATCGCGAAGCGCATCATCGAGGCGACGGGCATCAACCCGGCCACGCGCGCGCGCGACCTCACCGAGGACGAGACCAAGCGCATCGCGATCGAGATCGAGCAGAAGTACACGGTCGAGGGCGCGCTCCGTCGTCTGGTGACGAGCAACGTCCAGCGACTCAAGGACATCGGCTGCTACCGCGGCCTCCGCCACCGCAAGGGCCTCCCGGCCCGCGGCCAGCGGACGAAGACCAACGCGCGCACCCGCAAGGGCAAGGCGAAGACGGTCGCGGTGAAGCGCAGCGTCAAGACGATGCGGTAAGGCCGCGAGGAACCCATGAGCGAGCACGAGACTCCGGAGACGGCCGACGAGGCCGGCGGCGACGAGCGCAAGACCGCCGCGAAGAAGGGCAAGAAGAACGTCACCAAGGCGGTGGCGCACATCAAGGCGACCTTCAACAACACGATCATCGCCATCGCCGACAAGTCGGGCGGGATCCTCTGCTGGGGCACCGCCGGGACGATCGGCTACAAGGGCAGCCGCAAGTCGACCCCGTTCGCCGCGCAGCGCGCCGCCGAGGAGTGCGCCGCGAAGGCCCGCAAGATGGGCGTGCGCGAGATCGACGTGCGCATCAAGGGCCCCGGCTCGGGCCGCGAGAGCGCGATCCGCGCCCTCAAGGCGTCGGGGCTGGACATTCGCTCGATCGAGGACGTGACCCCGCTGCCGCACAACGGCTGCCGTCCCAAGAAGAAGCGCCGGGTGTAGGAGAGGCACAGCCATGTCGCGGTATACCGGTCCCAAGTGCAGGCAGTGCCGTCGGGAGGGCATGAAGCTCTTCCTCAAGGGCACGCGCTGCGAGACGGTCAAGTGCGCCATCGCCAAGCGGGCCCACCCGCCGGGCGAGCACCCCTGGGCGCGCAAGAAGCGCAGCGAGTACGGCGTGCAGCTGCGCGAGAAGCAGAAGGCCAAGCGGACCTTCGGCATCTTCGAGCGCCCCTTCCGCCGGCTCTTCGCCGAGGCGTCGCGCTCGAAGGGCAACACGGGCGAGAAGCTCATCCAGATCCTCGAGCGCCGGCTCGACAACGCCCTCTACCTGGTCGGCTTCGCCCACTCGCGCGCCCACGCGCGCCAGCTGATCACGCACGGCCACGTGGCCGTGAACGGGCGCCGCACCAAGTCGCCGGGCTTCCGCCTGCGCCAGGGCGACGAGTTCGGGATCCACAAGGACCACGTCAAGAAGCACGTCGAGGTGACGGTCGAGAGCACCAAGCACCGCGACGTCCCCTCCTGGCTGTCGCAGGACGCCAAGGAGCTGAAGGGCAAGGTGCTGAACCTGCCCAAGCGCGACGAGGCGTCCGTGGACCTCCAGGAGCAGCTGATCGTCGAGTTCTGCTCCAAGTAGGCTCGCGACCAGCCGGCGTGGCGGGCCCCGGGGGGGACCCGCCACCGTCCGTGTGGCGCGCCGCAGGGCGCGTCGTCCCCCTCGCGCGCGCGGCGGTCCCCCCGGTGCCGCGCGCGCGCGGCTCGCGCCGGGAAACAAGTAGACACCGCGGCGCCCGCTCGGCCGCCGCAGCACCATACCGCTTCGAGAGGTCTCACGTATGACGATGCGCGTTCGTTGGCGCGGGTTCGAGCTTCCGACCCGGATCTCGGTGGAGGAGGAGACTCGGACCGACACCTACGCGAAGTTCATCACCGAGCCCTTCCAGCGTGGGTTCGGCACCACCGTCGGCAACGGGCTGCGGCGGGTCCTCCTGTCGTCGCTCGAGGGCGCGGCGGTGACCCACGTCAAGTTCGACGGCATCGACCACGAGTACACGACGATCCCCGGGGTCTACGAGGACGTCACCGACCTGATCCTGAACCTCAAGGACCTCCTGGTCCGGCTCCTGCCCGGGACGCACAGCGCGATCCTGCGCCTCGACACCGACAAGGTGGGCGAGATCACCGCGGGCGACCTGGTCCACGACCACACCGTCGAGGTCGTCAACCCCGGCATGCACATCGCGCGGATCACCGAGGCGACCCGCCTCAAGGCCGAGATCCACGTGCAGCGCGGCCGCGGCTACCGCACCGCCGAGGAGAACCAGCCCGGCGTCGAGCAGGAGATCGGCGTGATCCCCGTCGCGTCGTTCTTCTCGCCCGTGAAGCGCGTGCGCTACCGCACCGAGAACACGCGCGTCGGCCAGCTGACCAACTACGACAAGCTGGTCCTGGAGATCTGGACCGACGGCACGGTCACGCCCGAGAACGCCCTCGTGGAGGCGGCCAAGATCCTCCGCAAGCACCTCAACCCGTTCATCCACTTCTTCGACCTCGGCAAGGAGCTCAAGCCCGAGTTCGGCGAGGAGGAGGAGGTGCCGGCGGCGGAGGGCGTGCGGGTCGAGGCGGCCAGCCGCGACCAGCTCTCCATGCAGTTCTCGATGCCGGTCACCGAGCTCGACTTGTCGGTGCGCGCGCAGAACTGCCTCGAGTCGGAGAACATCCGCACGATCGGCGAGCTCGTCCGCATGAAGGAGGAGGACCTGGTCAAGCTGCGGAACTTCGGCCGGGTGACCCTCAAGGAGATCGAGAAGAAGCTCACCGAGCGCGGCCTCCGCCTCGGGATGACCGAGGAGGTCGACAGCATCCTGGCCAACCGCTAGGGAGCTGGGGTCGCCGGCCGCGCGCGCGCGGCTGGCGGCCGCGACAGGAGAGAACCATGCGTCACAGGAATGCAGGCAAGAGGCTCGGTCGTCGCAAGGAGGAGCGGCTGGCGCTGGCGCGCAACCTCACGGCGAGCCTGTTCCAGCGCTTCGGCGCCGACCGCGAGTTCATCACGACGACGATCGTGAAGGCCAAGTGGGTCAAGCCGTTCGCGGAGAAGGCGATCACGCTCGGCGTGAAGGGCTACCGCGAGCTGCAGCGCGCGGCCGACGCCAACGGCACGACCGTGGCCGAGCTGCGCAAGATGCACACCGAGGGCGAGAAGAAGAAGTTCAAGGACTTCCCGCCCAAGGTGCGCGAGCACATCGCGAAGTCGATCCACTTCCGCCGCATGGCCGCCGCGCAGCTGCGCGACGCCGACGCGGTGTCGGCGCTGTTCGAGAAGATCGCGCCGCGCTACCTGGCCCGGCCGGGCGGCTACCTGCGGGTGCTGCGCACCGGCCAGTTCCAGCTCGGCGACAACGCCCCCAAGGCCCTCCTCGGCTTCGTCGAGGGCGAGGCGGCGCCGGCCGAGCAGCAGCCGGCTCAGTAGCGGCAAGGGGTTGTGGCCGCCGCGCCGGCGCGCGCGGCGGCCGGACGCTAGGATGTCCGACGTGGGGGCGCAGCGCAGGCTGCGCCCCCGCTGCGTACCAGGAGGGAGACGTCCGTGCGCGCGCTGGTGATCGGGGGATCCGGGCAGATCGGCGGGCACCTGCTCGAGCAGCTGCAGGCGGCCGGGCACCTCGCGGTCGGCACGTTCGCCACGTCGCCCGCCCCGGGGCTCGTCCAGCTCGCCCTCGACGACGACCACGCGGTGGGGGCGGCCCTGGCGGACGTGCGGCCCGACGTCGTGCTCCTCCCGGCGGGCTGGACCTGGGTCGACGGCAACGAGGACGACCCGGCGCGCGCCCGGCGCGAGAACACCGAGGCGCCGCTCCGCGTCGCGCGGCGCTGCCGCGGCGCGGGCGCGCTCTTCGTCACCTACTCGACCGACTACGTCTTCGACGGGGCCGCCGGGCCCTACGCCGAGGACTCCCCGCCGCGCCCGCTGTCGGTCTACGGCCGGGCGAAGCTCGAGCTCGAGGAGGCGCTGGCGAGGGAGCTCCCGGGCCAGCACCTCGTCCTGCGCTCGACGACGGTCTTCGGCCCCGAGCGGCAGGGGAAGAACTTCGTCTACCAGCTGCTCCGCCGCGCGGCGAAGGGCGAGCGCATGGTCGTGCCGTCCGACCAGTGGGCCACGCCCAGCTACGGCCCGGACGTCGCGCGCGCGACGCTGGCGCTGGTCGAGCAGGGCGCCCGCGGCGTGTGGCACGTGAGCGGCCCGGACGTCATGGACCGCGTCGCGCTCGCCCGGCTCGCCTGCCGGGTGTTCGGCTTCGACCCCGACGCCTGCGTCGAGCCGCGGACGACGGCCGAGCTGAGGCAGAAGGCCGCCCGGCCGCTGCGCGGCGGGCTGCGGACGGACCGGCTCCGGGCGGCCGGGATCACCCTGCGCCCGACCGAGGAGGCGCTGCGCGCGATGAAGGTCGAGGTCGAGGCCGGCCGCGCCGCCGCCGTGTGACCGTGACCCGAGCCGGCGCTACCGCGCGATCCTGAACCCGATGGCCGTGCCGCGGTAGCTCGGCTCGGCGTTGGCCCGCGCGGTGGCCGAGTAGCTCACCGTGCTGTTCCATGCGCCGCCCCGGTTCACGCGGTGGTCGATCGTCCCGGGCGCCTCCTCCTGCCGGGCGTCGCCCGGTCGCTCGGGCCCGGCGGGGTCGACGCGACGCTCCGGCCCGTAGAGCGCGTAGCGGTCCTGTACCCACTCCCACACGTTACCCACCATGTCCAGGCAGCCGAACGGCGAGGCGCCCTGCGGGAAGGCGCCGACCGGGCTCGTGTAGGGGTAGAGGTCGTCGGCGGAGAGGTTCGCGTGGCGGCTCGTCGGCCGCTCGTCGCCCCACGGGTAGCGGCGCCCGTCCGACCCGCGCGCGGCGTACTCCCACTCGGCCTCGGTGGGGAGGCGCGCGCCCGCCCACGCGCAGTAGGCCTGCGCGTCCCGCCACGAGACCGAGTGGACCGGGTGGTCGGGACCCGCCGGGAAGACCGACGTCGGCAGCCACGTGCGGGTCTCCGCGGCGTAGCGGCGGTACTGCGCCCAGGTCACCTCGGTCTTGCCGATGAAGAACCCGCGCGTGATCACCACCTCGTGCGCCGGCCAGGCGTTCTCGTGCTCCGGCGTGCGCACCTCGTCGCCCACGCGGAGCTCCCCCGCCGGCACCCACACGAGCGTCGAGCCGTCGCGGGCGTTCACGTACTCGCCCGGCACCCTGCCCCACTCGACCCCGGCCGGGAGCGGGTAGGCCGGCCGGAGCGCCGGCTCGAGCTGCCCGAACCAGGGGGGCCCGTCGCCGCGGCGCACGACCAGGCGCAGCGCCGCCCGCCGGTCCGCGGCGTCGACCGCGGCGAGCGCCAGCCGGTGCTCGCCCGGGCGCAGGGGCAGCGCGGCCTCGAACCTCCCGTCCGGCGCCACCTCGAGCCGCCGCGGGCGGGCGCCGGGCCCCTCGAGCGTCACCGTCAGCTGCACCGGCGGGGTCGCCCCCTCGACCCGACCGGCGAGCGTGACCGCGGGCTCCCAGACCTCCGCGCCGTCGGCGGGCGATCGCAGCGCGATCGTCGGCCCCGGCGCGGCCCCGGGCGCGTCGGGGCCGGACAGCGCGAGCAGGGCCGCGGCCGCCAGCGCGCCGCCCGGGAGCAGGGCGAGCGTGACCCGCCGCGCGGCGCGGCGCGCGCGCGGGCGGAGGGCGGCGAGCCCGCCCCCGGCCGAGACGGGGCGGCCGGCGAGCCACGCGTCGAGGTCGGCGGCCAGCGCGTCCCCGTCGGCGTAGCGGTCGCGGGGGTCGCGGGCGAGCGCCTTGAGGCAGATCGCCTCGAGCGCCGCCGGCACGTCGGGGTCGACGGCGCGCGGGGGCCGCGGCGCGGCGGCGTCGATCGCCGCCGCCAGGGCCATCGCCGTCGGGCCGCGGAAGGGGAGCTCGCGGGCGAGCGCCAGGTAGAGGAGCACGCCGGCGCTCCACACGTCGGCCGGCGCGCCGACCTCCCACCCCCGGACCTGCTCGGGGGACATGAACTGCGGCGTCCCGAGCATGGCCCCGGTCCGCGTCAGGCGCGCGAAGCCCTGCGCCGCCGCGAGGCCGAAGTCGGCCAGGCGCGCCCGCCCGTCAGGGGCGACGAGGACGTTGTCGGGCTTCACGTCCCGGTGGACCACGCCGCGCGCGTGCGCGTGCCCGAGCGCGCGCGCGACGTCGCGGACCAGGCGCACGCGGGCGTCGCGGTCGTCGGCCAGGCGGAAGTACGCCTGCCCGAGCGTCTCGGCGCCCTCGACGAGCTCGCAGGCCAGCCACGGGACGCCCAGCGCGTCGCCCGCGGCGTGCACGCGCACGATCCCCGGGTGCGCCAGCCCCGCCGCGACCTGCCCCTCGCGCTGGAAGCGGGCGAGGCGCCGCGCGTCGAGCGCGTCCTCGGCGTGGAGGACCTTCAGCGCGACCTCGCGGCGCGTCTGGCGCTCCCGGGCGCGCCAGACGATCCCGAAGGAGCCCCGCCCCAGCTCCGGCCCCAGCTCGAACCGCGCCCCCAGGGCCGCGAGGACCGCCGGCAGGGGCGGCGGCGCGACCCCGAGCGGCCCCTCCGGCGCCTCGCGCGTGGAGCCGAAGGTCGACCCCGGCGGCGGCGGCGGCGTCACCCCGGGGCCGCTCGCGGGCCGCGTGTCGTCGGGCGGCGTGTCCACGGAACGCTCGATCCTGTCACCCGGCGCGCCGCCGCGCAAACCTGCGCTGGGTGATGCGCTCGCGAGGGGGGCGCGATCGGCGCAAGTGCCCGGGCGAGGGTGCTTGGCCCGTTCCGCGCCTCCCCATCGCTCGCTCTGGCGGGATGAGTGATGCGCTCGCGAGGGGGGCGCGATCGGCGCAAGTGCCCGGGCGAGGGTGCTTGGCCCGTTCCGCGCCTCCCCATCGCTCGCTCTGGCGGGATGGGTGATGCGCTCGCGAGGGGCGCGATCGGCGCAAGTGCCCGGGCGAGGGTGCTTGGCCCGTTCCGCGCCTCCCCATCGCTCGCTCTGGCGGGATGGGTGATGCGCTCGCGAGGGGGGCGCGATCGGCGCAAGTGCCCGGGCGAGGGTGCTTGGCCCGTTCCGCGCCTCCCCATCGCTCGCTCTGGCGGGATGGGTGATGCGCTCGCGAGGGGGGCGCGATCGGCGCAAGTGCCCGGGCGAGGGTGCTTGGCCCGTTCCGCGCCTCCCCATCGCTCGCTCTGGCGGGATGAGTGATGCGCTCGCGAGGGGGGCGCGATCGGCGCAAGTGCCCGGGCGAGGGTGCCTGGCCGTTCCGCGCCTCCCCAGCGCTCGCTCTGGCGGGATGAGTGATGCGCTCGCGAAGGGGGGCGCGATCGGCGCAAGTGCCCGGGCGACGGTGCCTGGCCCGTTCCGCGCCTCCCCAGCGCTCGCTCTGGCGGGTCGAGTACGGCGGCGGGCCCACGTCGAGGGATGCGCTCGCGAGGGGGGCGCGCCGGCGCGCTGCGGCCGCGCCTGCTACGTTCCGGCCATGCGCGCGCGCGTGGACGTGATCGCGGGCCCCGACGCCGGCCTCTCGGCGGAGCTGCCGCTGGGGGCCCGGCTCGTCGTCGGCCGCGGCCATGACGCCGACCTTCGCCTCACCGACGCGCTCGTCTCGCGCCGCCACTGCGTCCTGGAGCACGGGCTGGCCGGCGTGAAGGTCACCGACCTCGAGAGCCGCACGGGCTCGCTGGTCGAGCAGGACGGGCGCCGCGCGCCGGCGCCGGCGCTCGTGGCGGCCGCGGCCCGGCTGGAGCTCGGCGCCACGGTCCTGAGCCTCGCGCGCACGACCTCGGGCCCGACCCCCCCGGCGGTCGAGGGCGCCCGCCTCTCGCGCCTGCTCGGCGAGGGGGGCTCGGGCACGGTGTGGGAGGGGGTCCTCGACGACGGCACCCCCGTCGCCGTGAAGGTGCTCCTCGGCGACGCGGACGCCGTGGCCCGGGCGCGCTTCGAGCGGGAGGCGGCGCTGGCCGCCCGGCTCGACCACCCGGCGATCGCGCGGATCCACGGCCTCCTCCGCGCCCACGACGGACGCCCCTGCCTGGCGCGCGCGCTCGTCCGCGGCCGCTCGCTCGTCGAGCGGCTCGAGGCGGACGGCCGCCTCCCGTGGCGCGAGGTGGCCACCCTCGGCGCGGCGGTCGCCGACGCCCTGGCGCACGCGCACGCGCAGGGCGTCGTGCATCGCGACGTCAAGCCGGGCAACGTCGTCCTCGAGGAGCCGGGCGGCGCGCCGCGCCTGATCGACTTCGACCTCGCCCGGCAGGTGGCCGCCACGACCGAGCGCACGCGCGCCCGGCTCACGGCGACGGGCGAGGGGCTGGGGTCGCTCGCCTACGTGGCGCCCGAGCAGCTCCGGTCGGCGCGCGACGCCGACGCGCGCGCGGACGTCTACGGGCTCGGGCTGACGCTCTACCACGCGGCCGGCGGCGTGGCGCCCTTCGCCGACGTGGACCCCGAGGACTTCCTCGAGGCGCTCTGCGCGCGCGGGCCGCGCCCGCTCGCCGACCTCGCGCCCGACGTGCCGCCGGCCGTCCGCCAGGCGATCGCGCGGGCGCACGCGCTCCGCCCCGAGGAGCGTCACCCGTCGGCCGCCGACCTGGCCGCCGCCCTCCGGGCCTGCACCCGCTGACCGCCCTCGCCGGATGACTCGATGACGCTCCCGAGGGGTCCATGCGCACACGACGTCACCCGGCGAGCGCTCACCGGTCCAGCGGGCGCAGGTGGACCTCGCGGTCCGTCGCGACCACGAGCAGGCGGCCGTCCGGCGAGGCGTCGATCGAGACCAGCTTCCCGTCGACCGTCGTGACCTCGCCCTGCGCCTCGCCCGAGACGAGGTCCCACGTCGCGAGCTCGACCCGCCGCTCGACGTCCAGCTCCCCCGCCGAGAGCAGCCGCCCGCCTGCGACGGCGAGGCCGACGACGGTCCCGCCGTGGGACCTGCGCAGCCCTTCCGCGGCGTCCCGCACGAAGCCGTCCTCGACCAGCGTCCACGCGCGCGGGTCGACGCGCACGATCCGGTCGCCCGCCGTCCCGGCGAGCAGGTGGCCCTCCGCGGCGAGGAGCGCGCGGGCCTTGCCGACGACGACCAGCCGGCCGAGGAGCGCCGGCGCGGCGGGGTCCCCCAGCCCGAACAGCAAGAGCTCGCCCGGCTCCATCCAGCCGGTCCCGGCGGCCGACACGACGAGCCGGTCGCCCGTGAACGCGACCGCGCGCAGCCGCGCGCCGTCGGGCGCCTCGACGTGGGCCTCGACCTCGCCCCGCCGGAGGTCCACCACGAGCGCGCTCCGCGACCCGGCCGCGATGAGCGCCGCCCGCCCCCCGTCCGGCGAGGCGGCGAGGGCCTCGGCCCGGGGGAGATCGCGCGCCAGCGGCGCCGGCGCGTCCTCCTCGAGGCGCAGCCGGACGAGCCCCCCCGCGGCCAGCGACAGGACGACGTCCTCGCCGGCCCGGGCGGCGTGGCTCGCGCGCGTGGGCCAGCGGCGCACCACCTCCCCGCGCGCGGCCTGCCACAGGCAGACGTCGTCCTCTGGCCCCCCCGTGAGCGCCCGCCGCCCGTCCAGCGCCAGGGCCCATCGGGGGCCGCGCCCGGGGTCGAGCGACCGCGGCACGACCGGCGCGTCGGCCACGAGGCGCAGGTGCACCCCCGCCCCCTTCGTCCCCACGAGCAGCGCCGCGCCGTCGGGCGAGAGGTCCAGCGTCTCCGCCGAGCCGTCGAGGAGCACGACCCCGGCGACCTCCACCCCGGCGACCGGGTCCCAGGTGCGCAGCTCGAGCCCCCCCCCGCCGCGGCGGTCGCTGATCGAGAACGCGCGCCGGCCGTCGGGGGTCACGGCCACCGCCCGGACGGTCCCGCTGTGGGCGGCGCGCCGGAGCATCGAGTCCGTGAGCGCCGCCGCGGTGAGCCGGCGCTCGATCTCGCCCGTCGCGACGTCGACCACGAGGAGCTGGTCGCTCGTCGTCCCGACGAGCAGCCGCCGGTCGTCGGGCAGGAAGCGCAGCGTCCGCGCCCGCCCCGGCACCGTCACCTCCCGCAGGAGGCGCGGCGCGGGGTCGAGCGCGAACAGGAGCACCGGACCGGTGGACATGACGGCGTCGGGCGTCCCCGTGCCGACGGCGAGGAGCGCGCCGTCATGCGACAGGTCGAACCGCGTCGGCGCCGAGCAGGGGACCGGCGCCACCACCCTGGACGCGCTCGCGTCGAGCACGAGCACCTGCTCGGCGGACCTGGCGACCACACGCCCGCCGCGAACGACCAGCACGGAGAGCGGCGGCCGGGCGAGGCAGCGGGTCGTGTCCGGCAGGTCGGGGTCGAGGCGATGGAGGCCGTCCCCGCGGGCGGACACGACGAGGCGACCGTCTGGCAGCCGCGCGGCCGCGTTCGCGCGCAGCGGCCACGCGCGCAGCTCCTCCCCGGTCACGCCGTCCCACAGCCGCACGGCGTCGTCGACCCCGCCCGTGACGAAGCGCGCGTCGTCGACCCACACGGCCCAGCGCTCCTGCTCCGGCCCGAGGCCCGGGAAGAGGTGGCGCTCCTGTAGCCGGCGCGCCGGCGCGGCCACCTCCGCCGCAGGCGGCGCCACCTCCTCCACCGCGGGCTCGAGCGCCGCCGGCGGCCCTCGTCGAGCGTCGCCGGCGCGGGGCGCCGCGCCGACGCCGCGAGCGCCGCGCCGGTCACGACGAGGGCGCCGAGCGCGAGGACCGCCGCCCCGCGCCCGCGCCCGCGCGGTCGCTCGCCGGCCAGCGCCGCGTCGAGCGCGGCCGCCAGCGCCTCGCCGTCGGCCGGGCGCCGCGCCGGGTCGCGCTCCAGGGCGCCGAGGCACACCGCCTCGACGGCGGCGTCGATCGCCGGGTCGATCGAGCGCGGCGGGCGGGGGCGCGCGGCGTCGACCGCGGCGGCCAGCGCCACGAGCGACTCCCCGCCGAACGGGAGCTGCCCGGTGAGCGCCTGGTAGAGCACGACCCCGAGCGACCACACGTCGGCCTGCGGGCCGACGTCGCGCCCGCCCTGGAACTGCTCGGGCGCCATGAACAGCGGCGTGCCGACGAGCGCGCCCGAGCGCGTGAGCCGCTCCTGGCCGGCGACGAGCGCCAGGCCGAAGTCGGTCACGCGCACCCGCCCGTCGGCGTCGACGAGGAGGTTGTCGGGCTTGAGGTCGCGGTGGAGCGCGCCGCGGGCGTGGGCGTGGCCGACGGCGCGGGCGGCGTCGCGCACGAGCTCGACGCGGCGTGGCAGGTCGAGCGTCCGCGTCACCTGGTCGAGCGGCCGCGCGCCCGCGACCAGCTCGTAGACGATGCTCGGCCGCCCGGCGAACGTGCCCAGCGCGTGCACCTTCACCAGCCCCGGGTGGTCCAGGGCCGCGGCCACGGCCGCCTCGCGCAGGAACCGGACCGTCGCCGACGCGGCGGCGCGGTCCACCTGCAGGAGCTTGAGCGCAACCTCTCGCCCGCTCGACCGCTCGCGCGCGAGGTGGACCGCCCCGAAGCCGCCCCGGCCGAGGACGGGGCCCAGCTCGAGGCGCCCCGTCAGGTCCTCGGCGAGCGCCGCCGCCGGGTCGGGCGTGGCGTCTCCGACCGGCAGGCGCGCGGAGCTGGAGGAGGGCCCTCGGGTCATCACCGAGGAGGGTACACGGCGCGGTCGGGCGCCGCCCGCGGCAGGCCACGTTCGGGTAGGCTCCTCCCTCCCCGAACGGGAAGGCCCGCGATGGCGATCAAGAAGAAGAAGACCGGGGGCGAGCCGGAGCCCTCGGCTCCCCCGCAAGCGCCCCCTCCCCCCGCCGGCCCGCCGCCGGGCTACCCGGGCGGGCCCTACGGCGGCGCGCCGATCCCGCCGCCCGGCTACCCCGCCCCGCCGCCCGGCTACCCCGCCCCGCCGCCGGGCTACCCCGGGCAGGCGCCCGGCTACGGCCCGCCGGGCTACCCGTCGCCCCAGCCGGCCTACGCCCCGGCGCCGGGCTACGGGCCGGGCGCGCCGCAGCCCGGCTACGGCATGCCCTATGGCAACCCCATGGCGCAGCTCATGCAGATGATGGCCGCGTTCGGCGGCGTCGGCGGGCCCGGCCTGGCGCCCCCCGGGCAGGTCGACCCCTCGGCGCAGCCGTTCATGGCCGGCGCCGCGCCCGCCGACGAGCAGGAGCCCGGGCTCGCGGCGGACATCGTCGCGCCGGCCACCGTCGAGGACCTGCTGAAGGAGCAGAAGGCGCTCCCGGTGCAGCCCGTCCTCGACCGGCTGTGCCTGAGCCCCGACGGCAAGACGGCGCTGGGCGGCCTCCCCCAGGGCTGCACGATCGCCTTCGCCGGCCCGCCCGGGCGCGGGAAGACGCGGGCCATGCTCGAGGGCGTCGCGCGGGTGGCCCGGAGCGGGGTCAAGTGCGCCTACGTCGTGGCGGAGGAGGGCTTCCGCGACGAGGACAACCCCGGCCGCGACGACCTGTGCAGCCGCTTCGCGAAGATCGCCATGGCGGCCACCGGCCTCGACGAGGACGGCCTCCGCGAGCACGTCCTGCCCAACGTGCTGATCATCCAGTCGCAGTACCACAAGGGGCACACCTGGGACGACTTCATCCGCCGCTACCGCTACGTGGTCGAGGACCAGGGCGTGCGCTTCGTGGTCGTCGACTCGCTCAACACGCTGGACCCCACCCACGCGCGGACGGCCGAGAACCTGTCGGTGCTCAAGACCTACAACCACGAGCACGGCGTGACCTGCGTCACGATCGGCCAGATCAAGGACACGGGCGAGCCGGTCGGCGGCGAGGCGCTCATGCACACGGCCGACGCCGTGCTGCTGATCGAGGAGCTCTCGCTGGGAAGCAAGGAGATGGCGGAGTTCTGGGGCGGGAAGTACCGCGAGAAGATCACGGTGCTCCACGCGCGGAAGTCGGTCACGACGCCGGTGTTCCCGCACCCGGTGCGCGTGTGGCTCGACGAGCAGGGGCGGCTCGCCGTCCACCCCGGGCACCCGGCCGAGCTCGCCCTCCCGCCCCTTCCGGAGCGCTAGTGGCCGTCCGCGAGGGGCTCAGGTTCGTCGAGCCCGACGACCTCGCGGCCGAGGCGCGCGCCCTCGGCCCGGTCGAGGGGTTCGTGCACCTCGTGCGCGACCTCCCGGGCCGCCGCGGGCTCGGTCGCCGCGCGGCCGCCGAGGCGGCCGCGGCGCTCGGCCTCCCCGACCACCTGGCCTTCTGCCTCGAGCGGCTGTGCGCAGAGGCCGAGCGGGGCGCGGCGCCGTGGCCGGAGGCGGCGCACCTCGACGCGGTCCCCTTCCACGACGTGTGCTACGGGCTGCTCCTCCCGCTGGCCGGGCTGGCGCCGCAGCGCTGCCAGCGCGTCTTCGGCCTGCGCGGGCCGGCCCAGCGCCTCGACGCCGCCGGCCGCCGCGCCCTCGTGCGCGCCTTCCTCGGCAAGGACGACCTGGGGCTCTCGCTCGTCGACAAGGTGGCCCTCGTCCGCGGCGACCCGTTCCTCGGCAAGCCGACGGGCACCAGCCTGAACGTCATGTTCGACGTCCTGGCGTCGGTGCACCTCGTCTCGCCCTCGTGGCTGCGCCAGACGCTCGGGCGCCTGGGGGACCTGCAGGAGGTCTTCGTCCAGCTCTGCCGCCGCCACCGCTCGGACCCGCCGCTGACCACGCGCGAGGTGCTCGTCACGCTGCGCCTCCTGCGGGGCGCGCCCGTGGCGCGCAAGCGGCTCGTCCTGCGCGCGCTCGTCGAGCGTATGGGCCGCCTCGAGCGCTTCTTCCTCGTCGGCTTCCTGCGCCAGGGGAGCCGCGTCAGCCAGACGCTCGGCGACGACGCGCTGATCGACGCCATGGCCGAGGTCACCGGCGCGGACCGCGCGCGGCTCGACGTAGCCCGCTCGCTCGTGGACGTGTTCGAGCTGGCGCGGCTCCTCGAGGAGGAGGGCGCCGTCGGCCTGGGGAAGCTGGCCCTGCGGCCGCTGGCGCCCGTCGCGCCCATGCTGGCCGGCCCCGAGGTGCCGCAGGACCTGCCCTTCCCGGCGTTCTTCGAGAAGAAGTACGACGGCGTGCGCCTCATGGTCCACAAGGCGACGGGCGAGCACGGCCGCGTGCGCGCGGCGGCCTTCACGCGCCGCCGCCTCGAGTGGACGGAGCAGCTCCCGGGGCTCCTGCCGCTCGTGCAGGCGCTCCCCTGCCGCGACGCGATCCTCGACGGCGAGCTGCACGGCACCGTCTTCGGCGAGCACGGGCCGCGCCCGGCGACGGTCTACGACATCATCAAGTCGGTCCGCGGCGAGCCCGGCGGGCCGCCGGTGCGCTACCGCTACGCGGTCTTCGACCTGCTCTACCTCGACGGGCAGGACCTCACCGGGCTGCCGTTCGTGCAGCGCCGCGCGCACCTCGAGCGCGTCGCGCGACCGCTCGCGGTCGTGCCCCTGCCGCTCCCGCTCGAGGTCTCGGACGGCGAGCTCGTGCGCACCCGACCCGACATGCTGCGCCTCTACGAGCTGTTCCGGGCGCAGGGCTACGAGGGCGGGATCGCCAAGGCGCCCGACGCCCTCTACGAGCTCGGGGCGCGCAGCGACCGCTGGACGAAGCTCAAGCCGGCGCTCACCCTCGACCTGGCCGTGACCGGGGCGCTCTACACGACGAGCGCCGACGGCCCCGGGGCGACCTTCGGCACCTACCTCGTCTCGGCGCTCGCCGACGGCCCGTCGCTGGTCGAGGTCGGGCGCGTCCAGGGGCTCGGCGCCCTCGACTCGGCGCGCGTCGTGCAGTCGATCCTCGACGAGGGGCTGCTCACGGGCCGCACGCTCGAGCGCGACACGTCGTCGGGCCGCAAGGCCGGCGTCGAGCTGCGCCCAGGGGTCGTGGCCACCGTGCGCTTCGAGGGCGTCGTGCGCGACGACGCGGGGCTCCTGGCCCTGCGCGACCCGAAGATCCTGCGGGTGCGCACGGGCGAGAAGGACCTGTCGGAGCTCGACCGCGTGCGGACGATCGAGCAGCTGTTCCAGAAGCAGACCATGGGGTGATCACCGGCCCGGCGTCGCCGCGGCGACGGCGAGCCGCGGCGTCACGTCGGCGGCCGGGAGCTCGACCGTGAACGCGCTCCCGCCGCCCGGCGTCGAGCTCACCTCGATCTGCCCGCCGTGGCCCTCGACGATCCCGCGGCAGATGTGCAGCCCGAGCCCCGTGCCGTGGTCGGCCTTCGTCGTGAAGAAGGGCTCGAACAGCCGGCCCAGGGCGGCCGCGTCCATGCCGGTGCCCGTGTCGCTCACGGTGACCGCGGCGCGCCCCGGGCCGGGCGCGCCGCTGACGCGCAGCGTGCCCCCCTGCGGCATGGCGTCGAGGGCGTTCAGGAGCAGGTTCAGGAACACCTGCTCGAGCTCCTCGGCGCTGCCGAGGACCGGGGGCGACGGCGCCTCGAGGGCGTCCAGCACCTCGACCCCCTGGCGCTGGGCCTTGGCGGCCACGAGCGACAGCGCCTTCCGGGCGGGGTCGCGCAGGTCGAGGCGCTCGCGCGCGCCGTCGCCCGGGCGCACGTAGCTGAGCAGCTTGCGCGTCAGGTTCGCCACGCGGTCGCACTGCGCCGCGATCTTGCCCAGCTCCTGGCGGGTGCGCTCGGGGAGCGGCTCGCGGCCCGTCATGAGGAGCCGGGCCTTGGCGCTGATGATCCCGATCGGGTTGTTGACCTCGTGGGCGATGTTCCCGGCGAGCTCGCCCAGCGCCGCCAGCTTGGCCGCGACCCCCATCTTCCGCTCCAGGCGGCGCCGCTCGCTCACGTCGAGGCAGAACCACAGGGCGCACGGCGCGCACACGGCGTCGAGCACGAGCCAGTGCTCGAGGCTCAGCGGGCGCCCCCGGACGTCGAGGTCGGTGATCGTGTGGGCCGGCTCGCCGGCGCGGGCGCGGGCGAGGTCGCCCGCCAGGCGGGGCAGCAGGTCGTTCGGGTCGAGGCCCAGGCGCGCGAGCGCGTCCCCGTGGCGCTCGACGACGCGGCCCTCCGCGTCCACCCGGAGGACCTCCACCGGCAGGTGGGCGAGGAGGAGGGCCAGCGACTGGCCCCGGGCGCGGAGCGCCGACGCGTCGTGCACGATCGCGACGAACGCGGGGCCCTCGCCGGTCGTCGTCCGGCTGACGGCGAGGCGCACGGGGAAGGTGGTGCCGTCGGTCCGTCGCCCCAGCGTGTCGACGACGCCGTCGACGACGGGCGGACCGGCCGCCGTCCAGGCCGGGAGGAGGTCGCTCGCCGCGCGGACGTCTCCGCCCCCGACGCCGAACGCCCGCCGGCCCGCCGGGTTGATCCCCTGGACCCGCCCCGCCGCGTCCACGGTGAGGATCGCGTCCATGGCCGCCTCGACCACGACGGCGCTGCGGGCCTCCGCCTGCCGCAGCGCGGCGCCGACGCGCCGGCGCTCGAGGGAGAGCAGGGCCACGAACCAGATCATGCCGACCGACAGGACGCGGTTGACGACCACCACCCAGGCGGCCCCGACGTAGTCGGGCGAGAGGTGGTAGTTGAGCAGCGTGAGGCCCGTCGCGACCGCCGCCACCTCGACCGGGAGCGTCCGCCGCGGGGAGGCGAACGCCAGGAGCACCGGGCACACGTAGGCCGCGCCCATGGCCACGCCGCGCGGCGTGAGCAGGTCGAGCACGAAGATGACCGCCACGAGGGCGACCACCAGGCCTGTCGTGAGCAGGCCTCGCACCGATGGTTCTGGAGCGGCGTCCGGCACGGGAGGGGCCAGGCCCAGCACGGGGAGTGCCCCGCCTGGGCTCGAAGGCGGTGGCACTTGCGGAGCGAGGCCGCTCTCCGGATCGAGACGCGTCATCCGGACGTGACGCCCGGGCCGCGCAGGGGACGAGGCGACGACGGCCGACGGGAGACCTCCTGGACCTCCTGGACCTTCGTCGCCTCGGAGCGCTCGTCACTCGACGCGACGGCGCCGTGACCGCGTGGCATCACTCCTCGCGCGCGTGTCCGCCGCTCTGGGCCTCCGGGTCGAGCTTCGGCTGCACCGGGGTCTCGGCCCCCGGCGGCTCGTTCATCGCCGTCGGCCGCCGCGCGTCGCCGCCCGGCTGCGACGCCGGGCCGCCCGCCCCGGACTGCTCGGCGCCCTGACCGCCGACCGGGCGCTGCCGCGCCCCGACGTGCGGGATCGTCAGGTCGTCGGCCGGAGGGACCTCCCGCCGCTCGAGGGGCATGGGCCCCTCGTCCTTGCCGTGGGCCGGCGGGCGCGCGCTGCGCACGCCGCCCGAGGCGTCGGCCGCGAGGAAGGCCTCCTCGTGGTGGTGCTCGTCGACGACGTGCCCCGGCGCCGAGGACGGCCTCCCCGCCCGGCCGCGGACCTCGATCCGCCGCGGGGCCCCGGCGCGAGGCTTGCGCACGCGCACGCGCAGGAGGCCGTCGGCGTAGGTGGCCTCGACCGAGTCGGGATCGACCGCCATCGGCAGGCGGAACGCGCGCACGAAGCGCCCCTGCCCGCGCTCGGCGAGGTGCAGGACCTCGCCCTCGGTCAGGGAGGGCGGCCGCCGCTCCCCCTCGATCGTCAGCCGGTCGCGGTGGACGTTCACCTGCACGTCGTCCGGCGAGACGCCCGGCAGCTCGCAGACGACCTCGAACACGTCGTCGCGCTCGCACAGGTCGACGGCGGGGGCGAACGCCGGCAGGCGCGGGGCGAGGAGGTCCTGGACCAGGCCGCGCAGGAGGTCGAGCCCGCCGAGCGCCTCGGCCTCCACGCGGCGCGCGACCGCGGGCGACGGCGCGGGCTCCTCGGCCTTGCGCCGCCTGCCCGTCGCCCGCTCGGCGGCCGACGAGCGGCTGCGGCCGCCCGGGCGCTCGCCCGCCGCGGCCTTCTTCCGCCCCTCGGCGGCCGCGCCGCGCTTGCGCGGCCGCGTGCCGCCCCCCTCGCCGCGACGGAGAGCGCTCACGACTTCTTGCGCCCCCCGCCGCCGCCGCCGCCCTGGGTCTCGCCCTCCTGCTGCTGCGCGCGGCCACCCTTGCCGCCGCCGACCTCCTGCGCGGTCGTGCTCAGCTGGCGCTTGCCGCCCTCCTGGCGACGGACCTCGATCCGGCGCGGCTGCTGCTCCTTCGCCTTCAGGACCCGGACCTTCAGCACGCCGTGCTCGCTCGTGGCCTCGACGCTGTCGCCGTCGACCGCCGCCGGGAAGGTGAAGCTGCGCTGGAACGACCCGTAGCTGCGCTCGACGACGTGCCACGTGTCGCCCTCGCGCTGCTCCTCGCGCCGCTTCTCGCCGGCGACCGTGAGCGTGTCGCCGCTGAGGGTCACCTTGACCTCCTCGGGGTCGACGCCCGGGACCTCGCACTCGATCTCGTAGGCCTCGTCGGTCTCGGTCACGTTCACCCGCGGCGTGTAGCGCGTCAGCGCCGCGCCCTCGCCGCCGGGGGACACCAGGTCGCGGAACGTCTCGCGGATCATCTCGTCGAACAGCGACGAGGGCCGCGTCAGGCCCGTCTGTCCGAACGGGCGCCACTCGGGCAGGAACACCATGGTCTCAACTCCTCTCTGCCCTCCTCGGAGGGCTCGAGGGGTGACCCCGCACGACGCGTGCCCCGCTGGCGGGCCCTGGCGCGAGGCCAACCCGCGGCGTCACAATGGCCCGGGGCGCTGCCCCGGGGGGAACGAGACATGGCCGTCCCACGCAGGCGCGTGATCGACACGCTCGAGGGGCTCTTCCCGCCGCACCTGGCGCTCCAGGGTGACGCGACGGGGCTGCAGGTCGGCGCGGCCGCGGGCGAGGTCGAGCGCGTGCTCTGCACCCTCGACCTGACGCTCGAGGTCGCCGAGGAGGCGCGCGACCGCGGCGCGGGGCTGGTCGTCAGCCACCACGCGGTCGTCTTCCGTCCGCTGCCGCACCTGCGCACGGACACGCCGGCCGGCCGGATCCTGGCCGCGCTCGTGCGCGCCGACGTGAGCGTCTACGTGCCGCACACGGCGCTGGACGTCGTGCCGGGCGGCGGCAACGACGACCTGGCCGCGCGCCTCGGCCTCACGGACGTCCGCCCGCTCGAGGAGACCGGGCGGGCGGAGGCGGTCCTGCTCCTCGGCCCCCGGCCGCCGGGCGACGTCGACACGCTCGAGCGGACCCTGTTCGCCGCCGGGGCCTCGCGCGTCGAGGTGGTGGGCCAGCACGTGCACGTCGTCGCGCCGCGGCGGAGCAGCGCGGCCGTGGCCTCGCGGCTGCAGCTCTTCGAGGGCGGCGCCCCGCCGCGCGTCCTCCCGCTGCTGTCCGACGCGGCGCCCCACGGGATCGGCCGCGTGGGGCAGCTCCCGCGCGCCATGCCGCTCGGCGCGCTGGCGCAGGCGATCAAGGCCGCCCTGGGCGCGCCCGCGGCGCGCCTCGTCGCGCGCGACCCGGCGGCGCCCGTCCTGACCGTCGCCGTGCTCGCCGGCGACGGGCGGCGCTACGTCGATGCGGCGGCCGCCGCCGGCGCGGAGGTGCTGGTCACGGGCGACGTCGACCACCACACGGCCCTGCGCGCCCGCGCGCTCGGCCTCGCCCTGATCGACGCCGGCCACTGGGCCACGGAGCGGCGGGCGCCGGAGCTGGTGGCGGAGGGGCTGCGCGCGGCGCTCGCCGACGAGCCGGTCGAGGTGCTCGTCAGCGGCGTGAGCACGCAGCCGTTCACGTACGTCTGACCTGCGTGCCCGTTCGCGTCGGGCCGTACGAGCTCCTCGACCTCCTCGGCCAGGGGGGGATGGGGACGGTCCACCGCGCGCGGCATGCGGCGCTCGGCACGGTGCGGGCGGTCAAGCTCCTGACGGCAGCGCGCGGGCCGGCCGCGGCGCGGGCGGCGGTCCGCTTCGAGCGCGAGGCGCGCGCCCTGGCGCAGGTGCGCCACGACAACGTCGTTGCGGTCCACGAGTCCGGCGTGCGACCCGAGGACGGGGCGCCCTGGTTCGCCATGGACCTCGTCGAGGGGCGGCCGCTGGCCGACCTGGTCGCGCGGGGCCCGCTGCCCTGGCCCGAGGCGACGGCGCTCGTGGCCGCGCTGTGCCGCGGCGTCGAGGCCCTGCACGCGGCGGGGATCGTGCACCGGGACCTGAAGCCGCACAACGTGATCGTCACCCCCGACGGGCGCCCGGTCGTGATCGACCTCGGGCTGGCGGTCGCCCCCGAGCGCGACGAGCGCCTCACGGCCACGGGCGCCCTCGTGGGCACGCCCCACTACATCGCGCCCGAGCAGGTCGACGCGCGCGCGGGCGTATCGCCGCGCACGGACGTGCACGCCCTCGGCCTGATCCTCTACGAGGTCCTCACGGGCGAGGTCGCCCTCGACCAGGGGAGCACGTCCGTGCACCAGGTCGTGGGGCTCGTCCTGTCGGCGGAGCGGCCGGTGCCGTCGCGGCGCGCGCCCGACCTGCCCGCGGCCCTCGACGCGGTGTGCGCGCGGGCCATGGCCCGCGACCCGGCGCGCCGCTTCGCGACGGCGGGCGACCTGGCGCGCGCCCTCGACGAGGTCCGCGCCCGGCCCAGGGCGTCGCGGCGCGCGGTGCGGCGGCGGCGGCTGGCGCTGGCGGGCCTCGCCGGGGCCGGCGGCGCGGCCGCCCTGCTCGCGCTCGCCGTCCCGCGCGCGCCGGACGCCGCGCCCGCGGCGCCGGCGGTCGAGGTGGGCTCCCCGGCGACGCCGGTCGACGACGCCCTGGCGCGGGCGGCGCGCCGGGACCTCGAGGCCGTGCGCCAGGCCCGCGGCGAGCGCCGGCGGGAGCTGGGGGAGCGCTGGCTGGGCCGCTTCCCCGAGCACGCCGGCGCCGAGGAGGTGCGCGGGCTCCTGCGCGAGGCGCGGCGGGCGGCGCCGGTCGCCCGGCTTGCGCACGAGGGGGGTGGGCGCGTCTCGGGCCACTTCGTCGGCGACGACGGGCGGCAGGTGGTCACGGGCGGCGAGGACGGGACCCTGCGGCTGTGGCGCGACGACGGCGGCGCGTGGACCGAGGCGGCGCGCTGGCGCGCCGGGACCCGCGTCTTCCGCACGGCCGCGAGCGCCGATCGGCGCCGGGTCGCGGCGGCGATCAGCGACGGGCAGCTCGTGTGGCTCGAGGCGCTCGCCCCCGACGCGCGCCCGCACGCGGCCGCGATCGTCCCCGACCTGACGGCGCTCGGGCTGTCGCCCGACGGCGCGATCGCCCTCGCGGCGCCCCGGCAGCCCGAGGACGGCCTCCACCGCGTGCGGCTGGTCGACCTGCGGGCGAAGCGGCTGGGCGAGGAGGTCGGCGGCACGCGCTCGGCGATCCGCGCCGTCGCGCTCACGCGCGGCGGGCTCCTGCTCACCTGCTCGGGCGAGCCCTTCAGCGCCGGCGGCGACCAGGGCCGCGTCGAGCACGCCCTCGTCGCCTGGGACCTCGCCACGGGTGACGAGCGCTGGCGCCTCGCGCTCGTGACGGAGGTCTCCTGCCTGGCGCTCTCGCCCGACGAGCGGCTGCTCGCGATCGGCTCGACGTCGGGCCAGGTGTTCCTCGTCTCGATCGAGGGGCCCGCGGGCGCGCGCGAGCTCGCCTCGGCCGACGTCGCGCGCGACCTGGGCGCCTTCCACCAGCCGACGGCGCATGGCGGCGGCGTGAAGGGGCTGGCCTTCAGCCGCGACGGCGCGCGCCTGTGCTCGGTCGCCCCGGTCGGCCGCGCGGGCGAGGAGCGCGGCGAGCTCCGCCTGTGGTCGGTCGCGGACGGGCGCGAGCTGCGGGCCGTGACCTGCGCCGCGCCCGGCGGGTCGCTCGAGCTGTCGCCCGCGGGCGACGAGGTGGTGCTGCTCGGGACGCGGTCGGGGCGGGTCGAGGTGTGGGCGGGCGACGTGGACTGATCAGGCCTCCACCCGGCCCACGAGCGGCACCTCGCGGGCGCCCCCCACGAGCAGCTCGTCGCGCTGCGCGCGCCAGACGCGCCCGTAGCCGTAGAAGGGCACGCCCGGGTAGAGGTGGTGGATCAGGTGGTAGTTCTGGCATTATGCCGACCTCCGGATTATGCCGACTTGGCGGGCTGCGTGACGGCGGCCTATGGATGTCGCGCGGCATAATCAGAGGCTCGAGAGGAACGCGAGCAGCCGATCGCCGGGCGCGTAACGACGAGCCGCGCGGCTGTTCGTGGGCCGGGTCTTCTCGAGCGCCGCCTCCTTCGTCGACAGGTCGGCGTCCAGGTACATCTGCGTCGTCTCGACCGACTCGTGCCCGAGCCAGAGGGCGATCACGGAGCGGTCGACCCCTGCCTGGAGGAGATGCACGGCAGTCGTGTGGCGAAGCACGTGCGGCGTCACCCGCTTCTTGGCGAGCGAGTGGCAGGTCGCGCTCGCGGCCTGCGTGTACTTCGCGACGAGCCGCTCGACGGCGTCACGGCTCAGGCGCGTGCCGCGGCGGGTCGGGAAGAGCGGGTCAGCGGGACCGCCGGCTCGCTCGTTGAGCCACGCTCGGAGGGCCTTGGTCGCCTGCTTCGTGAGCGGGGTGCAGCGCTCCTTGCGCCCCTTCCCACGACAGCGCACGTGCGGACCGGTGGTGAGCACGAGTTGCTCGGCGCACAGGCCAACGAGCTCGGACACGCGCAGGCCCGTCTGGACTGCGACGAGCAGCAGCGTGTGATCGCGGCGGCCTATCCACGTCGACGTGTCAGGGGCCGAGAGCAAGGCGTCGACCTCCAGCCGGTTAAGGAAGCCGATCAAGTTGCGGTCCGATCGCTTCTGCGGGATCCCCAGCACGCGCTGGATGTGCGCCGCGTGTCCTGGCTCTTCGAGGGACAGGTAGCGGAAGAACGAGCGGATCGCTGCGAGCCTCGCGTTGCGAGTTCGCACGCTGTTGCCGCGCTTGCCCTGGAGCTGGTCCAGGAAGGCGCTGACGAAGGGCGCGTCGAGGTCCTTGAGCTCCAACTGCGACGGGGTCCTGCCGAGCTTCTGCTGGGCGAAGGTGAGTAGTAGGCGAAACGTGTCCCGGTATGCGCTGATCGTGTGGGGGCTGGCCTGTCGCTGCTTGAACAGCCGCTCCGTGAAGAACGCTTCGAGGAGAGGTGCGAGCGGCGTCATGGGAGCGTCCCCAGCGCGCGCTCCAGGCGCTGCGCAGCAAGCCCCATGAGCTCGGGCGTCGTTGACAGGTACCAGTACGTCGACGCCGGGCTGACGTGACCGAGGTACGTCGACAGGACTGGAAGCCGCTTCTCGATGTCGGCTTTGGCGCGGTACCAGTCCGTCAGTGTCCGCACGGCAAAGGTGTGGCGGAGATCGTGGAGTCGCGGTCGACGGCTCAAGTCTCCGACCGCCGCGTCAGCCAGCAGCCGGCTGAACGTGAGCTGCACATTGTTGTAGATGAGCCGTGTGCCGGCGTGCGACACGAAGAAGCTGTCGGCCTTGGAGCGCCCACGGAAGAACCGGTCACGCGCCCTGGCGTACGTCTTCAAGGCGTCGCGTGTTGTCAAGTGCAACGCGACCTCGCGTGACTTGCCGAACTTCCCACGACGGATCGTGAGTACGTCGTCCGCGAGGTCGACATCGTCGCTGTCGAGCGCGATCGCCTCGCCCACACGCATGCCCGTGCACGCGAGCAGCCCAATCAACGTCGTGTACGTGTGCGAACGTAGTCCTCTCAGCTCCCTGGCGGCGCGCATGACCGCCAGCACGTCGGCGTCCGAGTACACGTACGGCACTCGGCGGACGGAGCGATGAGGAAGGAGATCGGGCCGCGGGACCTCGTGACGGGGGTCTCGCGCGCGAACGTACTCGGCGAATCCACGCACGATGCTGAGACGTGCAGCGTGGTAGTCCGGTGCACCCCTCGGCTGCGTCGCCCACGCGGCGGCATTCGCGTTCGTGATCCGGCGAGGCCTGGACTTTTCGACGAACGTCACGAAGCCGGGGAGGACTTGACCGTCTCGGACCAGCTTGAAGCCGAGTGAGCGTCGGAGTTCGAGGTAGTCGGAGAGCAATCCACGAAGAGCGCTCACTCCGCCGCTCCGGGCCAAGAGCGAACGAGGGTGCGGAGCGATCCGCGGTCGACCTTCGCGTAGATCGCCGTGGTGTCGATGGCGCGATGGCGGAGGACCTGGCCGATCTCCGGCAGCGATGCGCCGCGGCGAAGCATCTCGCATGCGGCCGTATGGCGGAGGCGATGAGCTCCCAACGGGGACATGCCGAGGCTTCGCCCCGCCTTCGTCACGATCCCCTTCACCGCTCCGGCCGTGAGGTCGACATGAGGGGCTCGCGTGCGCACGAACAGCGCTCGCGAAGCGGTCTTTGGGCGACCGCGCTGGAGATACGCCACGATGGCCTGGCCGACGTCCTCTGGCATGGGCAGCCGGTCCCTGCGGGCGCCCTTGCCCCGTACGAGCACCTCGCCGCGCTGCCAATCGATGTCCTCGAGCCTGCTGGCCGCGACTTCGCCAACGCGCAAGCCAAGCCGAAGCAGGAGGAGGAGCACGGCGTAGTCACGGAGCCCGCATGGGCTCCTTCGATCGCAGCTGCCGAGCAATCGTTTCGGCACGTCAGCCGGCAACGCCTTGGGCAGCCCGGCGAGGCGCCACCCGGCGATGGCTGGGACTGCAAGCGCCAGATCGTGCGGAACCAGCCCCTCCACGAACGCGTAGCGAAGGAACGAACGGAGCGCTGTGACCTTCAGTGTCACCTGAGCGACGCTGATCGATCGTGCCTCGCGCAGGACGAAGGCCGTCACGTCAGCAGCCTTGAGGCGCCTCAGCCCGAGGCTGGTAGCACTGCCCGGGGGAGCCAAGAACTCGCGCGCGACCCGGGCGTACCAGTTCACCGTGCTCAGCCTGAGCTCTCGCTCCCGAACGAGGTAGGCCTCGTACTGGCGTAGGAGCCGACCGAGGGGGCTCGCGTCCGCCTTCGGTGGATCTGCGGGCGGAACGGCGCCGGTGCTCCGAAGAAAGCGAATGACCGGCTCGACTCCGCGAAGGGAGCGGAAGACCGAATAGCCTTCGCGTCGATACGCGACGAACTCCAAGACACGGCCAGACGAGAACTCGCCAGGCGCGAGCCGCCTCTCGTCAAGCCAGCGGCTCAGGCTGGCCATCAGCCGGAGCAGGTTCCTCGCGGACAACGGTGTGTAGCCGCGCTCCAGCAAGTCAGCCCAAAGGCCCTCACCGAAGCGGGCCAACGGACCGGTCAAGCGAACGTCTGACGGACCGACCATCTCTCCCCCTTCCGGCCACTCGGCCGGTCGGAGGCGACGATCGCCTGGCGTCGGATTATGCCGCTCGCGTCACCGCCACTTGCTCAAGGCAGCGAGGCTCTGCCCGCCGAGTCGGCATAACCCGGAGGTCGGCATAATGCTGGTTATGCCGCGCGCGGCATAAATCACAGAGGAGCGGGGCCGTCCAGGGTCCGCGCACGACGTGCGTCGCGCGCAGCCGGTCGCGCGCCGCCGGCGTGACGTGCGGACGGTGCGGCACGTAGTCGAACGACCAGGCGAGGAGCGCGATCGCGAGGCGCCCGGGCAGGAGCCACAGGAGGAGCGCCTCGCGCAGGTGTCCCGCGGCCGCGAACGCGCCGAGGAGCCCGAGCTGCGCGGCGACGACGAGCGCCACCTCGGCGAGCTCCGCGCGCGGCCGCTCGCGGCGGCGGGCGAGCACGACGGCGTAGTAGTGCAGGTCCTGCGTGAGCCAGCGGAGGAGGAGGAGCGGGCGGGTGCCCGACCAGAGGTCCGGATCGCGGCCGGGCTCGTTGGTGTGCTTGTGGTGCTCGAGGTGCACGTAGCGGAAGGCGACGAACGGCGCGCCGAGGAGCGGCGCCGCGAGGCGCCCGGCGACCTCGTTGACCCAGCGCGCGCGGGCGACCGAGCGG
The DNA here is from genome assembly GCA_023954375.1 of Planctomycetota bacterium. Taxonomy (GTDB): domain Bacteria; phylum Planctomycetota; class J058; order J058; family J058; genus JAMLIC01. The sequence goes on along the minus strand of JAMLIC010000013.1, from coordinate 115,947 downwards.
TGCGCCGCGTCGTGCATGGGCGTGAACGCCGCGAACGCCGCGACGACCAGGAGCGGGACGGCCGCGGCCTCGGGCAGCGCCCCCGTGAGGGCCAGCGCGACGACCCCGGCCCACAGGGTCAGGACGCCCGCGAGCAGGGCGAGCGTGGGCCAGGCGACGGCCGGGGCGGTGAGGAGCTCCTTGGGGGCGGGCACCGCGGCAGGGTAGCCCGACGGGCGGCGGGGCGCCCAGTGGCGTAGCATGCAGGCATGACGCCGGCCGAGCTCACGGCGCGGGTGTGCGAGCTGACGGTGGAGGTCGTCCTGGCCACCCGCGAGTTCGAGTCGTGGTTCCTCGCCAGCGCGGAGGCGCTCGCCGGCAGCCGCGGCCTCCCCACCGACCTCGCTGCCCCGGAGCAGCCCGAGGCGATCCGCGGCGCGAAGGAGTGGCTGACGAGGCACATGGCCCGGGGACGCGCCTACCAGGAGGTCGTCGACCAACCGGCGCTGACGGCGCGCCTCGACCTGGACCTCGCCCGCCGGCGCTCCGACTCGTTCGACGTCTGCGTCCGGCGGGTCGCTCGCCTCATCGAGGCGGTCCGGCCCAAGGCGTGAGCCTCAGGCCCAGCGCGTCGACAGGAGCATCTTCGGCAGGTCGCGCAGCCTGAACGTCGCGACCACGGTCGACACCAGCCGCCCGCTGGCCAGCTCGGTGATCGTGCCGGTGCAGGTCGTGTGCGACACGAGCAGGTTCCAGGGGCGGATGTTCACCTTCTCGCCCACGAAGCGGTGCACGGCCCCGTCCGCCTCGAAGTCCATCTCGTAGCGGATCCGCCGGCGCCCCACGTACTCGAGCGAGAGCGTGCCGCGGCAGGGGACCCAGCCGGCGGTCAGCCCGTCGGCCAGGACCTCGCCCTCGAGCGGCTGCCAGAGGAAGCGGTCGCTCGTCGGATTGGCCCACTCGAGCAGCCGGTCGGGGCCCCAGGTGACCCGGAAGGCGAAGCGCCGCGGGCCGGCGGCGCCGTCGTCGCGCCGCTCGTGCGCGCCGGTCATGACCTCGGTGACGCGGAAGCCCACCGCCCCTCCTCAGGCCAGCTCGCGCGCCAGGCGGTCGGCCATGCGCAGCGCCAGCCCCATGATCGTCACCTGCGGGTTCACGCCCGGCGAGTCGGGCAGGACCGAGCCGTCGGCCGCCCACACGCGGCGGGTGCCGACGACGCGCAGGTCGTGGTCGACGACGCGGCCGACCCCGGCCGTGCCCTGCGGGTGGAAGCCGCAGGTGAGCAGGTGCGCGGGCGAGAACGCCGCCGGGTCGAGGCGCCGCAGGGCGTCGACGTCGGGGACCTCGGGGTCGACGCCCGCCAGCGGCAGGAGCACGCGCTGGGCGCCGGCGGCGAAGAGCGCCTCGGCCGTGAGCACGAGCGCGCGCCCGAGGTCGCGGGCGTCCTGGGGGTCGAGGCGGTAGCGGATCAGGCGCTTGCCGCCCGGCTGGCGCACGGCGCCGGTCGCGCGGTCGCGGACCATCATGCCGTAGGTGGCGAGGTGGTCGTAGCGCTCCATCCACCAGCGGTGTCGCCGCCCGGCCGCCTGGACCATGGGCGCGGCGGCCGCGGCCGGCGTGTGGACGCCCTCGCAGGTGACGTTCGGCAGCTCGGGCGGGCGGTAGCCGACGCCCTGCGGCACCCCGCCGTGCGGCAGCGGGTCGGGCATGAGGCCGAAGACCTTCGACGCCGGGTGCAGGCGCAGCCCGTCGCCCGCCAGCCGCCAGCGGCTGCCGAGGCGGTTGCTGCGCAGGAGCGCCGGCGTGCCCAGGGCGCCGGCGGCGAGGACGACCGCGCGCGCGCGCAGCGTCCGCCGCGCGCCGTCGGGCCCTTGCACGAGGACCTCGACGCCGCGCGCGTCCTCGGCGATCGACAGCGCGCGCGTCCCCATGAGCAGGCGCGCGCCCAGGTCGACCGCCTCGGGCAGGAAGGCGCGGTCGGTGCTCAGCTTGGCCCCGTTGGGGCAACCGAAGCAGCAGCGGCCGCCGCCCTCGCAGTCGGGGGCGTTGCGCGGGAGCACGTGGACGTCGTCGCGCCCGAGCGCCGCGAAGCCGCGCTCGATGATCGCCGCCGACGCGTCGAGCACCTCGCGCCGCGAGGGCGCGATCCCGCACTGCCGCTCGGCCAGGTCGAACCACGGGTCGAGCGCGCCGCCCGCGAACGACGTCCCGGCCTGCGCGTCCCAGGCGGCGAGCTGCTCCGGCAGCGGGCGCAGCGACGTCCCGGAGTTGATCACGGTCGTGCCGCCGACCGCCTCGCCCGCGAGCAGGAGGACCATCCCCTTCGGGTCGGCGCTGCCCATGAACCCCTGGTCGAGGTAGTGGCGCTCGAGCGCCTCGTGCGTCGTCGTCGCCGTGAGCAGGCGCCCGGCCTCGACGATCGCAACGCGCAGACCGGCCCGCGCCAGCGACCAGGCGGCGGGCGCCCCGCCGGCGCCGCTGCCGATCACGACCACGTCGGGGTCGGCGGCGACGTGCGAGGTGCCGAGGCGCACGCGGTCCTGCCGCTCGAGCAGCGGGTGGCCGGGCACGCGCGGCGGGCCCTCGTCGGGGTAGAGCTGGTCGAGGCCCGGGTAGCGGGCCAGCGTGTACATGGCGCGGACGACCATGCTCGGGTGGTGCTGGAGCCGGGCCTCGAGGCGGTCGAACGCGTCGTCGTCGAGAGCGCGCGCGCGGCGCGGCGTGCCGAGGAGGAGCAGCGGCGCGGCGCGGTCGAGCCAGCGCTCGACCTCGGGGAAGGCGCGCGACACGGGGAACGGGTAGCGCGCGGCCCGCTCGCGCGCGCGCCGGGCCAGCCCGGGGGCGTCGTGCGGCGCGGCGCCGTGGAACACGAGCCAGCGCTCGAGGAAGGAGCCCGCCTGCGTCGCCGTGGTCACGCCCGGGATCGTAGCGCGGGGCTGGCGTCCTGCGTGCGTGCGGCGCGCGCACGGCCGGGCGGCTACAGGTAGGCACATGGCCTGCGAGGACCGGATCGAGGTCGAGGAGGACGGGGCGGCGCTCGCGGCGCGCCTCCGCCCCCTGCTCGCCGGCGTCGACCTGGCGCTGGCCGGCCCCGGGCAGTTCTTCGGGCGCACCGGCGTCGAGCGCGTGACCCTCCTGCGCGTCGACCCGGGGCCGCCCGAGGCGCTGTGGGACGGCCCCGTCGTCCGCGAGGAGGTCGCGGCGCTCCTGCGCGGCCTGGGGCCCCTCGCGCTCCCCGGCGAGGTCGACACCATGCACGCCACGCCGTGGACGACCGCGTGGTCGGTCGCCCCGGCGCCGGCGCTCGTCGTCGACCGCGAGGGCGTCGTCCTCCGCGCCCTCGGCCAGGACGAGGCCTGGCTGCGCGACCCGGGCGCGCTGCCGCGCCACGCCCTGCGCGGCGTCGAGGCGACGCTCTCGGCCGACTGGGTCGAGCGCGGGGTCGTCCTGCACCTCGACGGCGGCCGGCGCGTCGTCGTGGCGCGGTGCGAGGAGCACATCGTGCACCTCGACCCCACCTATGACGGGCTCGACCTCATGGTCGACGCCTGGGCCCCGGCGCTCGCGCGCGCCCTCGCGGTGGGCCTCGGGCTGCCGCTGACGCTCGCGCCCGACTACCGCTGACGCGCGCGCTCCTGCGCCGCCCACGCCCGCCAGCGCGCGACGTCGAGCCCGTGCTCCAGGCCCGTGTGCATGGTCAGCGCCGCGCAGAGCTCGCGGTTGCGCAGGTCGTCGCCCGGCTCGTCCGAGTCGTCGGGGCGCAGCCTCGCGGCGAGGTCCCCGGCCAGGGCCGCGTCGCCCTTCAGGAGGAGGAGCGCGCGCAGGACCTCCGAGAACACCTCGAGCGGCTGCGCGGGCCCGTCGAGGAGCGCGAGCAGCTCGGCCCGCACGGGCGCCGGGCCGGCGCGGCCGATCGCCCGCACGAGCGCCACGCGCGGCGAGGGCCAGGCGTCGAGGCGCGGGTCGTTGGGGCCCACGAAGCGCACCGGCTCGGCCGGGGCGTCCGCGACGAGCGCGACGAGCCGGCGCGCGAGCCCCTCGCCCGCGTGCGACGCCGGCCCGGGGGCGCGCGCCAGGAGGTCGGCGGCGGCCGAGCGCACGGCGGGCTCGGGGTCGGTCTGGACGACCTTCACCAGGCGCGGCGCCGCGCGCGCCCCGAGCGCCCGGGCGAGCGCCCGGCAGGCGGAGACGCGCAGCTGGAACGGGCCGGCCGGGTCGAGGTGGCGCTCGGCGCGCGGCGCGTCCTGCTCCTCGCCCACGAGCGCCAGCGCCTCCAGACCGACGAACGCCAGCGCGCGCGGCGGGCCGGGCTCGGTCGGCGCCACCGCGTCGAGGTGGCGGCGCAGGCCCGCGAGCCAGGCCGCGTCGCGCTCCCCGAGGTGCAGGCGGACGAGCGCCATGAAGACCTCCTCGGGGAGGCTCAGGCGCAGGTAGGTGTCGCGCGGCGTCGCGTGGACCACCTGCCCCTCGCGCAGGGGGTAGCGGCCGAAGGTCGGCGTCGGCACGCGCAGGGCCCCCGTCTCCTCGTCCGCGACGAGGATCAGCCACACCTGCTCGTCGGGCGCGAACACCGGCCCGGGCGAGGCGCTCGGGTCGTGGAGGCCGCCTACCTCGAGCGTCGCGCCGGGCCCTGCGCCCCCCTTGAGGGCGACCTCGACCCGGAAGGTGACCGTGGGGCGCCCTCGCGCGCCCGCGGCCGGCGCCCGGGCGCGGACCACATGGGCGGCGCGCGCGAGGGCGGTCGCCAGGTCGGGGTCCTCCCACACACCGGCGCGCGCGGGGTCGGCCAGGAGCACGAGGAGGATCGGCAGCCAGGCTCGTCGCACGAAGCCTCCTGGAGCGTGCCAGAGGGTAACGGCGCCGTCCGCGCCGGACCAGGGCGACTCTCGGTGCCGAATCGGAAACGAGGCGGGCGACTGCCGCACTTCGGCGCAGATACGTCTCTCGGCCTGACTAAGTGACGTAGCCACAAGTCCGCGAGCGGACGTTCGTCTCAGGCATGGTGTCTGCAAATGGACCGGCCGCTGGGAGAGGTCGCCATGATCCGGACGGACGCTCGAAGGCTGGAACGCACGGGCCTGCTGCTGGCCCTGACCCTCGGCCTGGTCGCCGCCGCGGCCGGACCCGTCCGGGCGCAGCCGGTCGAGGACCCGTTCGAGGCGATCGTCTCCAGCCGCGACGGCGCGGACGCGGTCCTCAACGACCTCTCGTTCGCCGCGCGCAACCCCACCGGCGACGAGCTGCGCCAGTACCTCGAGGCGTTCCGCTCGATCAACCTGAGCGCGTCGATGACCGTCGACCGGCGCTCGACCTTCACGGTCGTCAACGGCACGGCGCGGATCGGCCCCTTCTCGGTCAAGGACGGCACGGTGATCCGCCTGGCCGCCGGCTTCGAGAAGCGGCGCGGCGAGCAGGAGGCCGTCCTGCGCAAGCTGGAGTTCATCCCGTCGAGCCCCATGTCGCTCGGGCCGCTGCGCTTCAACTCGATGACGCTCGACGACAAGGGCGTCCTGCACTTCAAGCTCAACCTCAACCTCATGGGCGTGAGCTTCTGGCCGCAGGAGCTGACGATCGAGAAGATCTACCGCGACGAGGACGGGGCCATGGTCTTCAAGACCGCCGGCTCCGGCCTCGCGGGCGCGTTCGTCCCGGACATCCGCATCAAGCGCGACGGCACGGTGCAGAGCTGGGACCGCGGCACCTGGTTCTTCGGCTGGCGCGGCGGCAAGTGGAAGGACGTGAAGCAGGACGGGCAGGTGGTCAAGCTCGAGGACACCCTGCCGATCGAGCGCTGGCCGCCGCGGGCGACCGACCTGCTCGACTGGCTGCCGAAGCCCGGCGCCGAGGGCTCGCGCGCGGCCAGCAACGGCCTCGATGACCTGCGCCCGGTGCTCGAGGCGATCCCGATCGCCGACCTGTCGCTGCGCTTCGAGGCGCGCGCCGACCCGCGGCGGATCACCCTGAGCGACGGGCGCGGGCACCTCGACCTGAGCGACCACGAGCTGCGCTTCGCCGCCCACGGCCGCTTCGTCGGGCGCACCTACGAGAGCGACCCGCGGCGCGACAACACCTTCCTGGCCACGGGCACGGTCTCGGGCGAGGTGAACGAGCCGGGCGTCGGCCGGACCCGGATCGACCGCGCGAGCCTGCACCTGTCGGGCGAGCACCGGGCGCGCCTGCCGTTCGAGGACCCGGAGCGCGTGGACCTCGAGGTGACCGCCCGCGCCCGCGCCGAGGCGAACCTGTCGGACCTGCGGGCCGAGCTGCCCGAGGGCGCCTACCTGGTCGCGCCCGGCCGCGCCCGCGCCGACTTCGAGGGCGACGCGCGCCTCGTGCTGCGCCCGCTCACCGGGAACCCCGACGACCGGCGCGAGCTGACGATCAGCCGCGACAGCCGCTACGGGCTGACCGTCGACAGCCCCGTGTCGATCCACGGCGCGGACCGGCTGGCGCCGGGGCTGCCCGCGCGCCTCGACGTGGCCGCGGCCGACGACCCGAGCACGCCGGGCGTCGACGAGTCGCGCGGACCGGTGCTCTCGGCCGAGGGCACGCTCGGCACGCGCATGGGGTTCATCTTCACCAAGGCCGAGGTGCGCCTGAACGGCGCCACCACGACGCCCGGGATGGTCAACCTCCTCACGGGCGAGGGCGCCGACCGCGTCGAGGCGACCACGACCCTGCGCCCCGGCGCGCGGGTTAACCTCTACGCCTACACCTTCGCCGGGATCCGCGAGCGGACGCTCGAGGGCGGCGGGGCCCGCGTCACGGTCGACGCGCGCGTCGCCGGCACGGGCGAGGGCACGCGGGTGAGCGCCGCCGGCGTGACGGCCGACCTGCCCGGGCCGGTCGACGTCGCCGCGCGGACGGCGGCGAACGTCCGCTTCGGCACGCGCGAGGGCGCCGTGACCGAGGTGCGGCGCGTGGCGGCCGAGGGGAGCGTGACCCTGCGCGAGGGCACGGGCACCGTCGAGCACGGGCTCCCCGGCGGGCCGGTGCTCCGCGGCGAGGTGGGCGCCGGCACGCGCCTGGCGGTGTCGACGGGCGACCTGCGCCGCGCCGACGTGCGCACGGGCGTGCTCGAGACCGAGGGCTTCTCGCGCGGCGAGCGCGGCGCGACCCTCGAGGCGCACCTGGTGCTCGAGGCCGGCAGCGTCGCCCACCGCGACCTGGCCCTGGCGCTCCGCGGGCGCACGACGGTCGACCTGCGCGCCGCGGTCGGCTTCCGCCTCGACCCGCGCGCCCTGGCCGCGGGCGGCCAGCCGCTCGTCGGCCCGGCGAAGGTCGACCTGGCGCTCTCGGTCGACTTCGCCCGCGGCACCGCCTTCCGCACGAAGGACGCCACGAGCGAGACGACGGTGCGCCTCACCGGCCCGGCGCGCGTCACGGCCCACGGCAAGCTCGAGGTCGACGCGACGACCGGGACGCCGACGCTGCGCTCGCTCGACGGGGTCGACGTGACGATCACCGCCGACGCGGTCGACGCGCGCCTCCTCCTCGCGCCGCTCGGGACGAGCGCCACCGCGACGCTCGAGTCGCGCAGCACCGTGCGCCTGCGCGGGGTGCGGGTCGAGTTCCGCGAGGACGGCGTGGCGATCCACCACGGCGGCGTGCTGGTGGAGCTGGGCGCGGGGACGGTCGTGCTGGGGCGTTGAGACGGCGTCGCCTCAGCCGCTCGGGCGCGCCAGCTCGCGCGCCCGGGACACCAGCGCCCGCGCCGCCTCGCGCTCGAGGCCGAGGCGCTGGCCGATCTCGAACATGGTCAGGGCGTGAAACTCCCGCAGGAGGACCGCCTCGCGCTCGCGCGGCCGCAGCGCGAGCAGCCCGTCGAGCCGCTCGACGTGGAGGCCGTGCCAGTGCGCCGCGGTCAGGGCCACGAAGCGGCGGGCGCGCTCCAGCAGCGCGGGGTCGACGGGCCGGCGCAGCGCCGCCGCGCCGAGATGCGGCAGCGCGCGTTCGACCAGGCCGTACACCCGGGTGAACAGGTCCCGCGACGCGCCCAGGTGCACGAACGCGTCGCAGGCCAGCAGCCCGGCGTAGAGGTCCTCGAGGACGGGCTCGAGCGGCGGCGGCGCGGGCCGCTCGGCCAGACGCGCCGCGACGTACACGCGCAGGTGCGGGCCGAGGTGCTCGGCCATGAGCGCGTCGAAGGCCTGGTCGTCGAGGGGCTGATCCATACGGTCGAGGCTAGCCAGGCGAGCAGACCTCGTCGACCTCGGTGGCCTCCTCGTCCAGCGCCTCGCGCACGGCCCGGGCGAGCGCCGCCGGCGCGAGCGGCTTCTGCAGGACCGGGCCGGGGGCCGCGTGCCCGTCGGGGTAGCCCGACATGAACAGCACGCGCAGGTCGGGGCGCAGGGCGCGCGCCTCGTCGACGAGCCGCCGCCCGTGCGCGCGGCCGGGCATGACGACGTCGCTGAGGAGCAGGTCGACCCGGCGGCGGCCGAGGACGCCCAGCGCCTCGTCGCCGGAGGCGCACGCGAGCACCCGGTAGCCCCGCGCGGCGAGGACCTCGCGCGCGAGCTCGCGCACGGCGGGCTCGTCCTCGGCCACGAGCACCGTCTCGCCCCGGCCGGGCGGCGGCGGGGACGACGCGGCGGGGTCCTCGACCGGCCCCGTGCCGGCGGCCGCCCGCGGCAGGTGCACCTCGAAGCGGGCCCCGGCGCCCGGCGCGCTCTCGACGGTCATGAAGCCGCCGGCCTGCTCGACGATCCCGTGCACGGTGGCCAGCCCGAGCCCCGTCCCCTGGCCGGCGGGCTTCGTGGTGAAGAACGGCTCGAACAGCCGCGCCCGGGTCGCCGCGTCGATCCCGACGCCGGTGTCGATCACGGCCAGGCGGACCCAGCGGCCGGCGCGGCGGCCGAGCGCCGCGTCGCCCGGGCCGAGGTCCTCGGCCGCGACCTCGATCGTGAGGGCGCCCCCGTCCGGCATGGCGTCGCGGGCGTTCACGGCCAGGTTCATGACCACCTGCTCGAGCTGGCCCGGGTCGATCGTCACCTCGCCGGCGTCCGGCGCCGCCTCGACGCGCAGCGCGACGCGCTCGCCCAGGAGGCGCCGGAGCATGCCGGTCATGTCGCGCACCAGGGCGCCCGGCTCGACGACCCGCGGCGAGGCCGGCAGCCTGCGGCTGAAGGCCAGGAGCTGCCGCGTGAGGCCGGCCGCCCGCTCCGCCGCGCGCACCACCTGCTCGAGCTTGCGCCGGGCGGGGTCGCCGGCCGGCAGCGGGTCCATGGCCAGGCGCGTGTAGCCCTCGATCACCGTGAGCAGGTTGTTGAAGTCGTGGGCCACGCCCCCGGCGAGGCGCCCGACCGCCTCCATCTTCTGCGCCTGGAGCAGCTGCTCCCGGGTGCGGCGCAGCTCCTCCTCGGCCGCGCGGCGCGCGGTGATGTCCTCCTTGACGGCGACGAAGTGGGTGATCGCCCCGTCGGCGTCGCGGATCGGGGCGATCGTCGCGCTCTCGAGCAGCGGCGCCCCGTCCTTGCGCACGTTGTGCAGCTCGCCCTGCCAGGCGCCCCCGGCCGTGATCGTCGCCCACAGCTCGGCGTAGACCTCGCGCGGCGTCAGCCCCGACTTGAGGAGGCGCGGGTTCTTGCCCAGGACCTCGTCGGCCCGCCAGCCCGTGACGTCCTCGAAGCGCGGGTTGACGTACTCGATCGCGCCGTCCGGGTCGGTGATCAGGATCGACGCGGGGCTCTGCTCGACGGCGCGCGAGAGCTTGCGCAGGCCCTCCTCCGCGGTGTGTCGGTCGGTGACGTCCTGCGCCAGGCCGTGCAGCTCGACCACGCGGCCCGCCTCGTCGTGCACCGCGTCGATCACCACGCGGACATGGAGCGCGCGCCCGTCGGGGCGCACGACCGCGTGCTCGTCGTCGGAGCTCACGCCCTCCTCGACCGCTCGGCGCAGGCGCTCCTCCAGGCGGCGGCGCGCGTCGGGCGCGAGGAGCGCCAGCGCCTCCTCCAGGGTGGGCGCGCCGAGGGCCGGGTCGCGGCCGATCAGCGCGAAGAGCTCCGGCGCCCAGGCCGCGCGCCCGGACGCCAGGTCGAGGCGCCAGTGGCCCATGCGGCCGACGGCCAGGGCGCCCTCGAGGCGCCGCCGCGCCTCCTCGAGGTCGGCCAGCGCCTGGCGCCGCTCCGAGACGTCGCGGATCAGGGCGACGACCCCGCGCTCGCCGTCGAGGTCGACGACCCGCGCGCTGATCTCGACCGGCACCTCGCGGCCGTCGGCGGCCACGTGCAGGGTCTCGTAGACGTTCCAGCCCCGGGCCACGAGGAGCTCGAGGTCGGCGCGCCCGACCTCGCGCAGCCGCGCCGGGCGCTGCTCCAGGGCGTGGCGCCCGACGAGGCCGGGCCCGTAGAGGACCTCGGCGCGGCGGTTCGTCTCCTGGATGCGCCCCGCCAGGTCGAGGAAGACGATCGCGTCGTTGGCGTGCTCGAGGAGGAGCGCGAGGCGGCCCTGGCTCCTCGCCAGCGCGGCGTCGGCGGCCTGGCGCTGCCCCCAGGCCAGCCCGACGCCCAGCAGGAGGACCGCGCCGGCCATGCCGGCCCAGCCCGCGCCGGCGCGCAGGAGCCGGGGGCGGATCGCCGCGTCCACGGCGGCCGATGGCGTGGTGACCGCGACCAGCCACGGCGCGCCGACGAGGGGCGCGGCGGCCCCGAGCGCGGGCGCGCCCGCGGCGTCGCGCGCCGAGGGGTCGAAGTGCACGCGGTCGCTCACGCCGGCGGCCCAGCCCAGGCCGGCCGGCTCGTGCGGCCCCGCGCCGGACGCGGCGAGGACGGTGACCCCCTCCCGGTCCGACCGGAGGACCAGCGCCATGAGCGTCGGGTCCTGCCGCGCCTCGAGGAGCGGGAGGAGCTCGTCGCGGACGTCGGTCGCGAGGACGGCCGCGCCCACCACGTCCCCGCCGGCGTCGAGGATCGGGGCCGCGCTGAGCAGCGCGGCGCGCCCGTCCGCCAGGCGGACCAGGTCCACGATCCCCTGACGCGCCTCGCGGGCCGCGCGCCCCGCGGCGACGACGACCGGGTCGATCGCGTCGGTGGGGCCGCGGTGGAGGAGCACGCGGTCGCCGCGCCCGAGGACGTCGATGCGCTCGTAGCGCAGGGCGCGGGCGAAGGTCGTGAGCGCCACCCCGAAGTGCGCCCGGACCTCGTCGCTCGGCGCGGGCGCGCCTGCGAGCTCGACCGCGGACGGGAAGGTCGCGACCGCCTCGGCGTCGGCCTGGCGGTCGGCCAGCCAGGCGTCGATCGCCATGCGGCGCAGCTCGAGCCCGCCGAGCAGGTCCGCGCGGCCCGCCGCGACGGCCTCCGACCGGGCGCGCGGGACCTCGATCAGCGCGAACCCCGCGAGGAGCGCCCCGGCCCCCGCCGCCCCGAGCCACGCCCTCCCCCTCCTCCCCGGCTTCTTCAAGAGCACCTCGAACGCGTCCAACGCAGGCCCCGTGCCGGCCACAAGCCTCGGGGATACCCCGAGCCAGCCATCCGGGTGAGACGAGGTCACGGCCGTGGGACGTCCGGCCGACCAGGCGTGCCATACTCGCCCCGTGCGCCTCCGTCGGATCCAGATCGAAGGCTTCCGAGCGATACGCCGCCTCGACCTCGAGCTCGACGACCTCACGGCGGTGATCGGCGAGAACGGCTTCGGCCGCACCAGCCTCCTCGACGCGCTCATGAGCTGCCTCGGCGCGGGCACGGCGGTCCTGGCCTTCGCCGCCGACGACTTCCACGCCCCGCCGCCGCCGGAGGCGCCGGTCGACCGCATCCGCATCGTCTTGACCTTCATCGAGACGCGGCCCGGCGAGCGCCGCGCGACGCCCGCGCTCGCGGCCGCGCTCGTCGGCCCGGACGGGGCGGGGCTGGCCATGCTGCAGGTGGAGGCCACCCGCGGCGACGAGGGGCCTGGCCCGTGCGCGGTCACCTTCTGCGCGCCGGACGGGGCGCCGCTCCGGCCGCAGCCGCCGCCGGAGGCGCTCGCCGCGCTGCGCGAGCGCTGCCCGGCGGTCGTCCTGCGGGCCGGGCGCTACTTCGTCGGCCCGACGCGGGCCCCGGGCGCCCCCGTGCCGCTCACGGCCGACCTCGAGCTCGAGCACCAGGTCCTGCACGCCTACGCGAAGCTGGCCCACGGCTGGGACCTGACCGCCCCCGACATGCAGGCCGGGGTCGCGGCGGCGCGGCAGATCGTGGCGCGCGTCGCCGAGCGGCTGGCGGCGCGCGCGCAGCCCCGGACGACGCGCCTGCTCGAGGCCCTGGCGCAGGCGCCGGGCGCGCGCGGCCCGGTCGCGCCGGGGACGCTCCACGCGCTCGGCGGCGCGGCGCAGGGGCTCGCCGCGCTGCTCCTGCTCGGGGGGCTCTTCCGCGCCAACGGCGCGCCGGACGCGCTCGGCGACGCCGACCCGATCCTCGTCATCGAGGACCCCGAGGCGAACCTGCACCCGGTGGTGGCCGCCAACGTGTCGCGGCTGATCGACGCCCTCCCCGTGCAGCGGCTCGTCACCACGAACTCGGGCGACCTGCTGGCGTCGATCCCGCTGTGGAGCCTGCGCCGCGCCGTGCGCGAGGCCGACGGCGTGCGCGTGTTCCAGGTCGCGCGGCGGGCCCTGTCGGTCGACGAGCAGCGGCGCGTCGGCTATCACGTGCGCGCCAACCGCGCCGACGCGCTCTTCGCCCGCTGCTGGCTCCTCGTCGAGGGCGAGACGGAGTTCTGGCTGGTCCCCGAGCTGGCGCGGATCCTCGGCTACGACCTCCCGTCGGAGGGCGTGCGCGTGGTCGAGTTCGCCCAGTGCGGCGTCGAGCCGCTCGTGAAGCTGGCGCAGGCCCTGGGGATCGCCTGGCACCTGCTGGCCGACGGCGACGAGGCGGGGCGGCGTTATGCCGCGCGCGCGCGGGAGCTGGCGGCCCCCGGCGTGGAGGCCGGCGTGACGCTCCTCGAGCACCAGGACGTCGAGCACTGCTTCTTCGCGCACGGCTTCGAGGACGTGTTCCTGAGCGCCTCGGGGATCAAGCCCCGCCCCTCGCGCCGGGGCGGCCCGCCGCGCGGGCCGGCGCCCACGAAGGTGATCGCCCGCGCGATCGACGAGCGCGGCAAGCCGCGCCTCGCGCTCGAGGTGCTCGAGGCGCTGTCGGCGCGAGGCCTCGACGCCGTGCCCCCGCCGCTGCGGGCGCTGGTCGAAGGCGCCGTCCGCCTGGCGCGCGGCTGAGGCTCGGGTAGGCTCCCGGGGTCGACCTCCATCGTCGAGATGGGGAGGTCGAGGTGGGGGGCGCCATGGGCGACGACGAGGCGAAGCCGGCCTGGCCGGGCGACTGGGAGCTGGTCGAGACCGGCGGCACCTCCATGCAGCAGTTCCGCCAGCGGGTCCCCGGCGGCTGGCTCGTGCTGTGCGCCATGGGCGAGACGTCGTCCATGACCTTCCTGCCCGACCCGCAGGGCGAGTGGACGCCGCCGCTCAAGCAGAGCCGCAAGCGCGGCTTCCACTGACCGTGAGCGACCCCGACGAGGACCTGCCGGGCCTCTCGCTGCTCGTGCGCCTCTCGATCCCGGAGGCGCTGCGCCCGCTCCTGCTGGTCGTGGCGCTCGGCGCGCTGGCGCTGACGCTCGGCCTGCTCGGGCTCATGGCGCGGCTCCTGCGCGGCCGCGCGCGGCCCGTGACCCTGGGCGTCGCGCTGATCGTCTGGCTGCACGCGGCGCTGTGGCTGGTCTCGGGCGAACCCCAGTGGCTCGACGCGGGGCTGGCCGGGCTGTCGGTCGGGCGCTGGCTCCTGTTCGTCAGCCTGAGCGGCGCGCCGATCGTCGCGGGCGGGTGGCTCTACTCGCTGCTCGCCGCCGAGGGCGCGCTCGACGACCTCGCGGCGATCGAGGGCGAGGGCGAGGGCGAGGGCGAGGGCGCGGCGGGCGAGGGCGTCGGGCCGGGGTAGCATCGCGGCCGTGGAGCCCACGAACGCGCTCGTCGACCTGCTGCGCGGGCGCCGGCTGGCCGTGCTCACCGGGGCCGGCTGCAGCACGGAGTCGGGGATCCCGGACTACCGGGGCGAGGGGACGGCGCGCCGGGCGAGGAGCCCGGTCCAGCTCGCGGCGTTCCTGGCCGACCCCGAGGCGCGACGCCGCTACTGGGCGCGGGGCGCGGCCGGCTGGCCGCGCCTGCGGGCGGCGCGGCCGAACGCCGCCCACACGGCGCTCGCGGCGCTCGAGGCCCGGGGCGTCGTCGCCGGGCTGATCACGCAGAACGTCGACCGGCTGCACACCGCCGCGGGCAGCCGCGAGGTGATCGAGCTGCACGGCGCGCTGCACGAGGCGCGCTGCCTGGGCTGCGGCGCGCGAGAGGCCCGCGACGCCCTCCAGGAACGGCTCCTCCGCGAGAACCCGGGCTTCGAGGCGCGCGCGGCCGAGGCCCTGCCCGACGGCGACGCGGCGCTCCCGGCGGCGCTCGTCGAGGGCTTCCGGGTCGTCGGCTGCCTGGCCTGCGGGGGCGACCTCAAGCCCGACGTGGTGTTCTTCGGCGAGGCGGTCCCCCGCGCGCGCCGCGAGGCCGGCGGCGCGCTCCTGCGCGCGGCCGAGGCCCTGCTCGTGGCCGGGTCGTCGCTCGCCGTGTTCTCCGGCTTCCGCTTCGTGCGCGAGGCGCGGGCCCTCGGCCTGCCGGTCGCGATCGTCAACCTCGGCCCCACGCGCGGCGACGGCGACGCGCAGCTCAAGGTCGAGGGGCGGCTGGGGGAGGTCCTGCCTGGCCTCGCGCAGGCGCTGGTCTAGCCCGTTCGGTCCTCCGGCTGAGGCAGCGGCGGCGCCGCCGGCAGCGGGGCCAGCTCGGGCGGCGGGTCCTGCAGGTTGTGGGCGGCGCGCCAGGCGTGATACCCGAGCCGGTCGACCCAGCGGGTGAGGTCGAGCTCGACCAGGGCGGCCGCCGGCGACACGTGGCCGGCGGCCGTGTGGCCGAGGAGCGTCGGCTCGTGGCCGCGGCGCGCGTCGGCGTTGCTCCGCGAGGCGGCCCCCAGCCGCACCGCCGCCTGGAGCGCGTCGCCCTCGCGCAGCTCGGGCGCGCTGGCGCCGAGCGCCTCGACCAGGCGCGCGGCCATGTCGCGCGGCTCCCCCGCGCGCTCGAGCGGCCCGCGCGGCGCCGGCTCGGCGCAGACGCGCACGAGGCGCTCGAGCTGGTCGAGCGCCTGCAGGACGGCCACGTGCCGCCCGTGCTCGGCGGCGGTCTCCTCGTGCGTGCCGATCGCGGCGACGAAGCCGCGCGCGGCGTCGAGGGCGCGCCGCGCCGGCTCGAGCTCGGGCTCGACCGCCTCGGGCCCGGCCCCCTCGAGGCGCGCGCGGCCCGCGTCGGCGAGGGCGCCGGCCACCTCGGCCAGCGTGCGGCGCGCCGCCGCCAGGGCCACGGCGGGCACCTCCGAGGCGGCCTGCGACAGGTGGCGCGCCAGCTGCGGCCCGCGCTCCGGGACGAGCCGCTCGACGAACGCGGCGAAGCGGCGGGTGAACGGGAAGAGGAGCATGACCCCGAGCAGGTTGAACGCCGTGTGGAAGCCGGCGATCGTCGTCGCGCTCGAGCCGTCGCCGAGCCGGTCGGCGATCGCGTCCACGACCTGGACCAGCGGCGACAGCGCCGCGAAGGCCACGACGCCGGTCAGGCCGTTGAAGAGGAAGTGGGCCATGGCCGTGCGCTTGACGGCCGTGGGCGCCCCGATCGAGACGAGCCAGGCCTTCACGGTCGTGCCCACGTTCTGCCCGACGACGAGGGCGGCCGCCTGCACGAGGTCGATCGAGCCGGCGTGCAGGGCCGTGAGCGTCATGGCCACGGCCGCGCTCGACGACTGGAGGACGACGGTCATGAGCGCGCCGACGAACACGAGGAGCAGGCGCCCCCCGAGCGACGCCCCGGCCGGGAAGCGCCCGGGGTCGACGTACTCGCTCAGGCCCTTCATGCCGACCTGCAGGGTGTCGAGCCCGAGGAAGATCAGCCCGAAGCCGGCCAGCGCCGTCCCGGCGGCGGCGCCGCGCCCCTTGAACAGGAGCCGCAGCAGGGCGCCCACACCGATCACCGGCAGGGCGGCGGCCGAGACGTTCACCTTGAGCCCGAGCGTCGAGACGATCCAGCCGGTGCTGGTCGTGCCGATGTTCGTGCCGAAGATCACGCCGACCGACTGGGTGAAGCTCATGAGCCCGGCGCTGACGAAGCCGATCGTCATGAGCGTCGTGGCGCTCGACGACTGCACGAGCGCGGTCACGACGGCGCCCGTGAGCAGGGCGCTGGACGGGCGGCCGGTGAAGCGCGACAGCGCCGCGCGCAGGGCGTCGCCGGCGAGCATCTTCAGGCCGTCCGAGAGGAGGATCATGCCCAGGAGGAACAGGCCGATGCCGCCGACCGCGGACGAGATCATGGGCGGGATCCTCCCGCCGGGGGCGCGCGGAGGCAAGCGCGAGACGGACCACGACGGGCGGCCGAGGAGCGCGGGAGGGCGCCAGGTCTCCGCCTCCCCGCCGGTGTGAGCCGTCCCGGCGATGCGATCGGCTCCGATCGCCTGGCGGTCGTCGGGGGCGCTGGCTACGGTGAAGGGGCGTGGACGCCGACGAGGACATCGAGTTCGGCCGGATCGCCCTCGCCTGGGGCTGGGCGGCGCGCGAAGTCCTCACGCGGGCCCTGGCCTGGCAGCGCGCGAACGCGCCGCAGCGGCGCCTGAGCGACGTGCTCGTCCAGGGCGGCGTGCTCACGCCCGAGCAGGTGGCGCGGATCGCCGCCGAGCAGCGCCGGCGGCGGACGGCGCGCGGGCCGCGCGGGGCGGACGAGCCGCCCGCCGCGCCCTGGACGCCCCTGGCGCCGCAGAGCCCGCCGCACGGCGTCGCCGGCTGGGCGGGCGCGGCGGACCTCGCCGCCGCGCCGCCAGGCGTCGGGACGGCCGTGGCCATGGGCCCGACGCCGCGCCCCGAGGACGAGGACCCGCTGCTCGGGGCCGTGCTCGGCGGCTGCTTCGTCAACGCCCGCCTGGGCGCCGGGGCCATGGCGACGGTCTACCTCGCCTGGCACGGCGAGCTGCGCAAGGACGTGGTGATCAAGGTGCTCTCGCACGAGCACACGAAGGTGGCGCGCACGGTCGAGCGCTTCCGGCGCGAGGCCAGCGCCATGGCGCGGGTCGAGCACCCCAACGTCGTCATGGTCTTCGACCTGGGGACGACGCCCGACGGGCGGCCGTTCACGGTCATGCAGTACGTCGACGGCCAGGACCTCGACAAGCGGATGAAGGCGCAGGGGCGCCTCGCGCCCGAGGAGGCGGCGCGCCTCGTGCTCGAGGTCGCCCGCGGCCTCGAGGCCGCGCATGCCAAGGGCGTGATCCACCGCGACGTGAAGCCCGAGAACATCATGCTGACGTCGGGTGGCACCGCCAAGGTCACCGACTTCGGGCTGGCCAAGGACACGACCATGGCGCCGGTGACCATGGACGGGGCGATCATCGGCACGCCGCTCTACATGGCGCCGGAGATCGGCGGCAAGGCGCCGATCGACGCGCGCGTCGACGTCTACTCGCTCGGCCTGACCTTCTACTACCTGCTCACCGGCGTCGAGCCCATGCGCGAGTTCAGCGCGCACGACGTGCTGTTCAAGGCGGCGCATGGCAAGCTGCGGCCGCCCGAGGACCACCTGCCCGGCCTGCCCGCCGCGCACCGGCGCGTGCTCGGGCGCATGCTCGCGCGCGAGCGCGACGACCGCTACCCCGACATGGCCGCCGCGGCGCGCGACCTCGAGGCGCTCCTCCGCGGCGCGCCCGTCGACGCGCCCGAGCCGACGCTCTGGCCCGCCGCCCCGGGGGCAGGGGCCGACACCGCGTCGGTCGCCCCGGCGGCGCCGCCGCGCCCCCGCCGCCCGCACCCGGCGCCGGCGACGACGCTCTCCTCGCGGCAGCTGCTCGCGCTCGGCGCGGCCGCCGCCGTGGTGCTTGCGCTCGGCGCGTTCGTCGTGCTCGCGATCGTGGCCTGGCTCTGACCCGGGCGCCGCCGGGCGCGCGGGCTATGATCCTCCGGCGATGGACCCCGCCCCCGAGCCGCCCGGCCTGGACGAGCTGCGCGCCTGCCGCGCCGTGCTCGAGGCGCTCGTCCGCGACCGCGCGGCCCTCGCCGCCATGCCGCAGGACGAGCGCGTGGCGCTCCTGCGCGCGGCGGGCCGCGTCTCGCACCCGACGAAGCAGGAGCACCGGCGCGAGGCGCGCGCCGTGCGGCGGCGCCGGCGCGACGACGCGCGGGCGCAGGACCGCCTGGCGGTGAACGCGGCGGGGATCCGCGAGGCGCGCCAGGCCCCGGTGTTCGTGGCCCCGCCGCTGCTGACGGACGGGGGCGCCCCGCCGCGCGAGCTCAGGCAGCCGCGCGACTGCTACGTGTGCAAGGCGCCCTACCGGCGCGTGCACGCGTTCTACGACGCCATGTGCCCGCCGTGCGCCGAGCTGAACTACGCCAAGCGCTTCCAGACGGCGCCGCTCGACGGGCGCGTCGCGCTGGTCACCGGGGCGCGGGTGAAGATCGGCTACCAGGCGGCGCTCAAGCTCCTGCGCGCCGGCGCGCGGGTGATCGTCAGCACGCGCTTCCCGCACGACGCGGCGCGCCGCTTCGCCGCCGAGCCCGACGCGGCCGCGTGGTCGGGGCGGCTCGACCTCTACGGCCTGGACCTGCGCCACGCGCCGAGCGTCGAGGCGTTCGCGGCGCACGTGGTCGAGGCGTACGACCGCCTGGACGTCCTCGTCAACAACGCGGCCCAGACGGTGCGCCGCCCGCCGGGCTTCTACGCGCACCTCCTCGACCTGGAGCTGCGGCCGCCGGGCGACCTGCCGGCCGCGTGGCGGCCGATGCTCGCCCGCTGGCACGCCCTGCGCGACGACCTGCGCGGCCGGGCGCGCGGCGACCAGGCGCTGGCGCTGCACGCCGGGGTGGGGAGCGCGCTGGCGCTCCCGGACGACGCGCCGCGCCGGGTGCTCGGGCTCGTCGAGCCCGGGCGGCTGGCGCAGCTGCGCACGGCGACCGACGGCGAGGACGGCTTCGACGTGTTCCCGGTCGGCCGGACCGACCAGGACGAGCAGCAGGTCGACCTCCGGCGGCACAACAGCTGGCGCATGACGCTGGCGGAGGTGCCGGCGTGGGAGCTGCTGGAGGTGCAGCTCGTCAACGCCGTGGCGCCGTTCATCCTCGCGGCCCGCCTCAAGCCGCTCATGCTCCGCGAGCGGACGTTCGACAAGCACGTGATCAACGTGTCGGCGATGGAGGGGAGCTTCTCGCGCGGCACCAAGACCGACAAGCACCCGCACACGAACATGGCCAAGGCGGCGCTGAACATGATGACGCTCACGTCGGCGCCCGACTACGCGCGCGACGGGGTCTACATGAACGCCGTCGACACCGGCTGGGTGACCGACGAGGACCCCGCCGCGCACGCCGCGCGCAAGCGCGACGTGCTCGACTTCCAGCCGCCGCTCGACGCCGTCGACGGGGCCGCCCGCGTGCTCGACCCGCTGTTCTCGGGCCTGCTCACGGGCGAGCACGCCTGGGGGAAGTTCTTCAAGGACTACGCGCCGACGAGCTGGTGAGGCGGCCCGGCTCGAGCGCCAGGGCGCGCGCCACGTCGGCCGCGGCGCCCTCGACATCGCCGAGGCGCAGCCGCGCGGCGGCCCGGTTGCTGAGCGCGCAGGCGAGGGCCGGCGAGAGCTCGAGGGCGCGCGTGCAGTCCGCGAGCGCGCCGGCCGGGTCGCCGGAGAGGGCGCGGGCGTGGCCGCGGTTGCTCCAGGCCCAGGCGTCGTGCGGCGCGAGGGCGAGCAGGCGAGACCAGGCCGCCACGGCCTCCCCGGGGCGCCCGCGGCCGAGCAGGGCCAGGCCCTGCTCGGCCCAGCCGTCGACGCGGCCGGGCGCGCGCGCGACCACGCGCGCGGCGTCGGCCAGGGCGCCGGCGTGGTCGCCGAGGGCGTTGCGCAGGGCGGCCCGCTCGGCCCAGGGCGCCGGCTCGTCGGTCCACAGGCGCAGGGCGCGGTCGTAGCCGGCGTGGGCGCCGGCGGGGTCGCCGGCGGCGCGCGGCGCCCGCGCCGCGTCCACCGCGCGCCACATCGCCGCGACCTCGCCGCCCGGCGCCTCGACCGGCGCCTCGGGCCGCGCCCCGGGGCGCGCCGACGACCAGGCGCTCGCGGCGATCACGAGGGGCGCGCGGCGCACCGGCGCGGACGGCACGACCCCGGGCCGGGCGCGCTCGGGTCGGGCGAGCGCCGCGGCGGCGCCGAAGCCCACGCACAGCACCAGCGCGAGGCGGCGCCAGCGGGGGCGGAGTCGCGCGGGGCCGCCGGTCGGCGGGGCCGGCCGCGGCGCGGCGAGCGGCCCGAGGACGTCGCCCGCGCCGCAGGCCGGGCAGGCGCCAGGCCAGCAGGCGGGGTGCGCACGCCCGAGGCACCCCGCGCACAGGACGACGGCCTCTCGCCGGGGGTCGGCCCCCGCGCCGCAGGCGAGGCAGGGCAGGTCGTCGTGTCCGGTCATGGCGTCCTCCGCCTCGGGGGACGGCGGCGCGGGCGCCGGGTTCAGCCCGGCGGCCAGGCCTCTGGTATCGTGGCGCGCCCGGAGCGCCCCATGAAGTTCGATACGCTCGTGCACAAGGTCGCCAACCAGAAGGGCTGGACCCTCCTCTACATCAAGGAGGACGACGTCTACCGCCTGCAGCTGGCGACGACGGGCGACCGCCGCCAGGACGTGTTCATCACGTTCCGCCAGGACGACGCGCAGGTGTGGGTGGCGACGATCTGGAGCGTGGTCGCGGACGTCGACGACTTCAACCTGTCGGACCCGCTCGAGCTCCTGCGCTTCAACTGGCGGCACGTCTGGGGCCACCTGGCCCTGCGCGAGCGCGAGGTGGTGCTGGTGCACAACCAGATCACCTCGGAGACGGACTGGATCGAGCTGGCCCGGGTCGTCGACGCGATCGCCCACGCGTCGGACGGGATCGAGGCCATGATCTACGGCGACCAGGACACGAACTGATCACGCTCCGGCGCGAGGTCGGCCGCGAGGGCGCCGCGCGCGCGGAGGGCGTCGTGGTCGTCGTCGACGTGCTGCGCGCCTTCACCACGGCGGCGGTCGCGCTCGACGCGGGGGCGCGCGAGCTCGTGCTGTTCGAGGGCGTCGACGAGGCCCTGCGCGCCCGGAGGCGCGAGCCCGAGGCCTTCCTCATGGGCGAGGAGAAGGGCGCGCCGCCGCCCGGCTTCGAGCACGGCAACTCGCCGGCGTGGTTGCCGCGCGACCGCGTGCGCGGGCGGCGAGTGCTGCAGCGGACGGGCGCCGGGACGCGCTGCGCCGTCGCCGCGCTCGGCTCGGAGCGGGCCTCGCGGGTGTTCGCGGCCAGCCTCGTCGTCGCGGGCGCTACGGCCAGGGCGGCGGCGGGGGCCGCGGCGGCCGGAGGGCTCGTCACGCTGGTGGAGTCGGGCGGCGCGCCCGAGGGCGACGACGCGGTGGCCGACCTGCTCGAGGCGCTCCTGCGTGGGGAGCCGCCGCGGGTCGAGCAGGTCACGTCGCGCGTGCGGGGCTGCCGCGCGGCGGGGCAGCTGGACGGGCGGCGCGCCTGCTCGCCACCGGAGGACCTGGAGGCCTGCCTGGCCGTCGACCGCTTCGACTTCGCGATCGAGGTGGTCAGGGCGGGCGACGAGGTCGTCGCCCGGCGCGTCTAGTAGGGGCGGTCCTGCTTGTCGTCGAGCCGCAGGTGGCGCTCGCGGGCCAGCTCCGCGCGCAGGCGGTCGATCGTGCGCTGCTGCTCGAGGAGCTCGAGGCGAGCCTCCTTGATCCGGCCGCGCTGGTCCTTGTTCTTCTTGTAGAGCATGAACGCCGCGGCGCCGCCGCCGAGCGCGAGGACCCAGGGCTTGGTGAGCAGCAGGATCGGGTTCATCGGGGGCCGGCCTCCATGTGCAGCTTAGACGGGCTGGCGCACACGATGCAAACGCCGCGGCCGCGGACCGGTTCGACGCAAGTGCCAGGGTTGCGACGGACCTGAGACGGACCTTGTCAAGCCGTCCGGCATACCTGCGGACTTTGGCAGCAGGGCTGCGGTCCCGTGCCCCTTCCGGGGATGCGGATGATTCCCCCGCGACATGCTACACCCGAGACCGCGTGCGCTGCCCGTTCTGCAAGGATGCCAAGGCCGACTCCCGCGTGATCGACAGCCGGGAGTCCGGGGGCGGGTTCGTGATCCGTCGCCGCCGGGAGTGCCTGGCGTGTCAGCGGCGCTACACCACCTACGAGCGGGTCGAGGAGGCGCCGCTCAAGGTCGTCAAGAAGGACGGGCGCCGCGAGCCGTTCGACCGGCAGAAGATCGTCGCCAGCCTCGAGGGCTGCTGCCAGAAGCGGCCGGTGAGCGAGGAGCAGGTGCAGCTCCTCGCCGACGAGCTCGAGCGCGAGGTGCGCGAGGTGCACGACCGCGAGGTGCCGTCGCGGTTCGTGGGCGAGCTGATCATGGCGCGGCTGCGGCAGCTCGACCCGGTGGCCTACGTGCGCTACGCCTCGGTCTACCGCGAGTTCCGCGAGCCGCAGGACTTCCTCGAGGAGCTCCGGCCCCTGCTCGAGCCAGAGCCGCCGCAGGCGACCTGACCGTGGCCGCGCGGTGGGTGAAGAAGCGCGACGGCCGGATCGAGCCGTACGACGAGGCGCGGATCGTGCGCGCCGTGTTGCGAGCGGGGCGCCGCTACGGCACCGCCGAGGAGCTGGAGCGGCTGGCGCGGGAGATCGCCCGGGCCGTGACGCTGTTCCTCGCGCGACGGCCCGAGCGCGCCCCCGACACGGCGACGGTCGCGCAGGCCATGGAGGAGGCGCTCGACGAGACCGGCCATGGCCCGATCGCCTCCGCGGCGCGCGACTGGCGCGGCTGGCGGCGGCGCCGCCAGGCGGAGGTGCGCGTGCGGGACGCGGCGCCGGGGGCGGCCGACCGCTCGGCCACGCCCGTCGAGGTGCTCTCGCGCACGGGCGCGCGCCCCTGGACCAAGCAGCGGATCGTCCAGGCGCTCACGCAGCAGGCCGAGCTCGAGCGGGAGTCGGCCGAGGACGTCGCCCGCGCCGTCGAGGAGCGGGTGTTCGCGGCGGGCCTCAACCAGATCTCGACGACGCTGCTGCGCGAGCTGATCGACGCCGAGCTGTTCGAGCGCGGCTTCTCGGCCCAGCTCGGGCGGCTCGAGGTGCTGGGGCTGCCCAAGCCGGACCTCGAGGGGCTGGCGTTCATGGGCCAGGGGAGGGCGCCGCTGGGGCTCGAGGACAAGGTGGTGCGCGCGGCGCTCGAGCGCTACGCGCTCGACGACCTGATCGCCGGGAAGGGCGCGCAGGCGCACCTGCGCGGCGACCTGCACCTGCTCGGCCTCGGCCGGCCGTTTCGCCGCGCCGCCGGCGCGGTCGACGCCGTGGCCGTGTGCGGCGGCGAGGCGCCGGCCCGCTCGCCGCTCGAGGTGGCGCGGCGGCTGATCGGCGTCCTGCGCCGCGCCGCGACCTCGCACGAGCTCATGTTCGGCGTCGTCGGGCTGGAGGCCGCGCTGGGCGCGCTCGCTGCGCCCGACGAGGAGGTGTCGCTCGCCCTGGAGCTGCTCCTGGACGCCGTCGCCTCCCCCTGCCCCGACGACCTCCCGCCGGCGCCCGAGGCGGCGCTCGTCGTCGAGGCGAGCGACGCGGGGACCTCGGCGCGGCGCGTCGTCGAGCGCTGCAACGAGGTCCTCCTCCGCCGCGGCCCCGAGGGGGCGGGCGTCAGGCTGGTGGTCCGCGCGCGCGGGCCCGAGGTGGGGCTCGAGGGCGTCCTGCGCGACCTCGTGCGGGCGGCGGGCGCCGGCGCGGCGATCGACCTCGTGCTCGGTGAGGGCGAAGGCGTGGCCTCGCGCGGCATGCTCCCTGGCGTCGCCGTGGTGCAGGTGGCGTTCCTCAACCTCGCCGGGCTCGCCCTCGCCGCCGGCCGCGGCGAGCGACGGCGGCTCTCGGCTGGCATCGAGCGGGCCGCGGCCGCCGCGGCGGACGCCTTCCACCTCCGGCGGCGCCACGCCCTCGCGCAGGGGGCGCGGCCGGCGCTCGGGGCGCTGTTCGGCGTGGCGGAGGGGGCGGCGGACGGTCCTGCGTCGGGGGCGGTCGTCGATGCGCTCGCGGTGGCGGGGCTCGACGCCGCGCTGCGCTACCTCACGGGCGAGGGGCCGACCGAGAACCCACGCGTCGCGGAGCTGGCGCACGAGCTCCAGGGCGAGGTGCACACGGCGATCGAAGCCGCCGCGGCGCGGCTGGGGCTCGGACGCGTGCTCATGGAGGACGTGCCCGAGCGCGACGCCGGGATCCGCCTGGCGGCGCTCGACCTGGACCGCTTCCCCGACGCGCGCGAGCTCCTGGGCGAGGCATCCGGCTGGGCGACGGGCGCGACCTTCGACGAGGCGCTGGCCGACGTGCGGCTCCGGCTGCGTCTGGCGCGCAAGCGGGGCGGCCTCCTCGTCCTCACGCGACCCGTCCTGGCCGCCGCCGCGGAGCCCGACCTGCTCGCAGCGGCGCTGGTCGAGGCGCTCCTCCGCACGGGGACCGGGCGGATCGAGAAGAACGAGGCGTGATCAGCTGAGCCAGAAGTCGCCGGGCCAGATGCGGAGGACCTCCTCGCCCGGCTCGGTGGCGCGGACGTAGGCCTCCCAGCTGGCGAGCAGCCGCTCAGGGGCGATCGCCAGGAGGACGCTCTCATGGGCCACGCGCCCGCCCGGCGGCGCGCCGGCCCCGACGAGCACGCGCCGGAGCGCCGGCAGCCGGCGGCGTTCGACCTCGGCCCAGGCGCCCTCGTCGCGGGCGAGGGCGAGGAGCGCCTCGCGCTGGGCGCGGACGGCCTCGGGGGTGATCCCGTCCGCGAGGTCGGACGCCATGCCGCGGGCGCGGGCCTCGAAGCGGTCCGTGACGCGCGTGCCGGTGACCAGCTGGGCCAGGGCGTACTCCAGGAGCCACGGGTCACGGTGGCGCGCGGGGTCGCGCGCGAGGTCGATCACGAAGCGCATGGTCTGCGCGAGGTCGGGGCAGCGCTCGGCGTAGTAGGAGGCGCGGCCCCACAGCGGCGCGGCGCGGAGCCCGTTGCTGTAGGCCAGGCCGGCCGCCCAGGTGTTCATGAAGAACGCGTGGGGGCCGCCGCCGGCGTCGAGCGAGGCGGCGAGGAGGTCGAGGAGGTCGTCGCGGGCGGCGCTCGCGCGGCCGCCGAGCGCGGCGCCGTGGACGAGGACGCCGGTGGAGCCCGTCTCGTGGACCAGCCCCCAGAGCGTGGGCGCCGCGTCGCCGCCGCGGGCGCGGACGCGGGCGGCGACGACCCCTTCGGGGAGGCGGGCGACGCGGCGGGGCGGGCGCGCGCGAAGGTCGGGCGGGGCGGCGGGGGGCTGCTCGCCCGCGCGCTCACGCACCCGCGCGAGCAGCCGCTCGACGTCGGGGAGCAGCGCGTCGACCGTCGCCGGGCGCCCCGTGAGCACGAGCCGCGCGCCGGCCGTCCGCACGACCGCCGCTACCAGGTCGCGCGCGCGGGCCAGCGCGACCGCCGGCTCGACGGCGAGGACGTGAGCGGCGAGGCGCGCCGCCTCGACCAGGTCGGCGGCCTCGCTCGCGGGGGGGAGGTCGCGGCGCAGGGCGCCGAGCGCCTCGACCAGCGGCGCCCCCCAGCGTTGCGCCCAGGCCTGCGCGTCGTCACCCACCAGCGGCTCGCCGAGGGCCTCGACGAGGGACCCGAGGGCCCCGTCGCCGCGGAGCGCCTCGGGCCAGGCGCCATTGCGCAGGCCCCGGCCGATCGGCTCGAGGGCGGGCGCGCCACGCACGCCGAGGGCGGCATCGAGGACGCCGAGCAGGGCCGCCGTGCGCTCGGCGTCGTCGCCCGATGGCGCGTCTTCGAGCAGCCACCGCAGCCGGAAGAGGTGGTGCAGCTTGGTATGCGTGGAAGCGGCGCTCAGGAAGAGGGGGTCGTCCTGGAACCGGAGCGCCCAGGCCGGGTTGCGCACCCAGCCCTCCTCGGGGCCGCCGAGGCCGGCGCGCAGCCCCTTGGCCGCCTGGTCGACGAGGTCACGGAGGCGGGGGAGGTTCTCGACGCTCAGGTCGGGCTCGAGCAGGCTGCGCGCCAGCCAGCCGACGGCCAGCCGCGCCTCCGCCTCGTCGGTGCCCGAGGCGAGCGCGACGAGCTCCAGCCGCTCGGTCTCCGGCTGCAGGTCGTAGAACACGGCGAGGTCGGCGATCTCGCGCTCCTGCCGCTCGCGCACCTCGTCGTAGGCCATCCGCTCGCCGGTGGCGGGGTCGCGCAGGCCGGCCGAGGTGAGCAGGGCCGGGAGGAGCGGGAGGAGCGGCAGGTCGGCCGGCTCGACGGGCGCGAGCGGGAACGAGAGCACCACCTCGACCGCGCTCATCTCCTCGAAGCGCGCGCGGAGCGCCGGCACGCCCGCGACGGGCTCGACCGACCAGGAGAGGTCGTCGTCGAGCGTCCGGGGCACGTCGGGCACGAGCGGCGGGCGCGGGGCAGCGGCCTGGAGCGCCTCCAACTCGGCCGTGGCCGCGTCCTGCACCGTCCGCTCGGCCGCGAGCGCGTCGGCCAGCGTGCCGCCGTGGCGCGTGACGAGCGCCGCCTCGGCGGCGCGCAGGCGCTCCTGCCGCGCGCGTGCCCGCCGCGCCACCTCGGCGGGGCTGGGCACCGAGACGCCCACGACCGGCGGCGCGCCAAGCCCCAGCTCATCGACCACCTGAGCCCACGGGTTGTCGGCGCCGACGAGGCGTGACCCGACGCCGGCGACGGCGCGGTCGAGCAGCAACGACCGCGCGCCGCCCCCCTGCCGGTCGACGAGTCGCAGGTGCTCGAGCCACCATCCGCCACCGGCGCCGCGCGCCCCGAACTGCGGCGGCATGGAGAGCCGCCGCTTGAGCCCGCGCGCCAGGTCGATCAGTCGGGTCTCGGCCTTGCGCCCGAACGTCGTCAGGTCGACGTGGCCACCCGGCAGACCCGCGACTCGCGCCACCTCCTCGTCCACCGCTCGCTGGACATCGCGGACCCGCCGCTCGAGCGCCGCCTCGCCGTCGGTGTGACCGGCGTATCCCGTGAGGCCCGCCATGGCCCCCTCGCCGGCGCGGGTCACCTCGAGCCCGCCCCACACCCGCGCCGCCGGGACCTCGAACCGTCGCGTGGCGCGGTCGATCAGGAGGCGGTGAAGGAGAGACGTCTCCCCGTCCGCCAGCGTCTCGAGGAACAGCCGACGCAGCAGGTGCCGCTCGACGTCTCCATCCGGCACGAGCGGCCAGGCGAACAGGACGAGCCCCGTGTCGTGCGGGTTGGCGTTGGGGTACTCGACGCGGACGAGGTCACGGCCCGCCTCCGGTCGCGCCGGGGGCACCAGCACCTCGCGGCGCAGACGATCCACGTGCGCCGGAACCGCCGCCAGGCGCTCGATGATCGCTTCCAGGCTGGCCAGGAACGCAGGCGTCGGGGTCGTCGGCGGCAACGAGACGACGAGCCCCATGTTGGCGCTCAGGTGGTAGTGAGCGGCGTGGAACGCGCGGATCCGCTTCGGCGTCATGGCGCGGATCGCCTCGGGGCTACCGCCCGACCGCAGGCCAAGCGGGTGGTCGCGCCCGTAGAGGCGCCGCGCCACCTCGTGGAACACGATCCAGCGCTTCTCGTCGCTGGCGACCATCTCGGTGTAGACGGTGCCCTTCTCCTCCAGCGCCAGGGACCCGGTGGTGGGGTCGTCGACCACCGCCAGGTGGCACACCTCGCGGCGGATCTCCTCGTCGGTGTAGTCGGGGAAGAGGAGCGCCTCGAGCGTCTGCTCGAGGATCCTGAGGAACGTCTCCGCCCCCGCGGCGCAGGAGAACGAGTAGCACACCTCGGTCGCCGCGGTGTAGGCGGTCGACTCGACCAGCGACATCTCCTCGGCGGCCGCCAGCGCGCGCCCCCGAGCGCCCTTGCCCAGCAGCAGGTGCTCGCCCGTGTGCGCCTCACCTCCGTCCGATGTCGGCGGCGCGCTCACGTGCACGAAGACCTGCGGCACTGATGGGATCCGTAGGACGCGCACGGGGAGACCGGTGCCGTCGTGGCGGTACAGCCCACCGACCTCGGCGCCCGCGACCCCGGTGTAACTGCACTCCTGCCGGAAGCCCATCGCGCCCTCCAGGCGCGAGTGTAGCCCGGCCGCTACGCGCCCCGTGCCCGGGCGAGCGCCTCGCGAGTCGCGGCCTCGAGCGCCGCCTGCAGCAGCGCGGTCGTCGCCTGGATCGCGACCGGCACCGGCGGCACCTCCGGGACCGACGGACCACGCGGGAGCGGCACCCCGCCTCGATTCCTGAACTCGAGCCCCCGCGCCGTCCGGTGAATCGTGTAGCCGTCCTCGTGCACGATCACGTGGTGCCGACGGCAGAGCAAGGTGAGGTTCTCCTCCTTCGTCTCTCCGCCGTCGATCCAGTGTTCGATGTGATGCGCGTCGAGCCCGCGACGACTCGTGCAGCCCGGGAACGTGCAGTGGCGGTCCCGCGCGATCAGCGCCCGCCGCAGGGCTGCAGAGATCCGAGACGTGCGCCGGCCCACGTCGAGGGGCGTGCCGTCCTGTCCCACGAGGAGCGCCTGGACCGGGGCGTCGCAGACGATCCGACGCGCCGTCGCCCGCGAGACCTGCGTCCCGTCCCCCAGCTCGCAGCGCGCCTCGGCCGGGCGCTGCGGCGCCGCGAGAGACTCCGCGTCGACCGTGAGCAAGACCTCGAAGCGCCGCGCGATCGTGGCCTCCTTCTCGTCGCCCACCGGCCGGGTCGCACGGTCGACGAGGAGCATGAGCGCATCGACGTCGGACACCGACGTCGGGTTCTCCGGGCACTGGAGCTCCTTCGCCCCGTCGAGCGCCTTGCGGAGGGTCGCCGCCTGCTCCGGCCGCAGGCGCGCGTGCATCACCTCGGACCCGTCGTCGAGCTGATCGAACCATAGGCGCAGCTCGCCCGGGTCGATCCTGCCCGCGTCGGCGGCCGCCCGCTGCCGGATGAAACGGACCGCGCGCTCCAGCTCCTCGCCCGACGACGTCAGGGCGAGCTCGAGCAGCGACCCCTGCGTCTCGGCAGTCGCGACCCGGGTGACAGCGCGCGCCTGCGTGTAGCTGAGGACGCCGCGCCGCATGGCGTCCTCCACGAGCGGAAGCTCTGCCAGCGCCCGTGCCACGCGCACATGCTCGTGGGCCGTCTTGAGCTTCATGCCCGCATACCAGCTGAGCCAGACCGCGCACGAGGTGGCACCGTCCCGGCGCCACTCGCCCCCACGATCGAAAGCGCGCAGCTCCGTCAAGATCGCGTGGTCGATCGAGTTGCGGTACGCGGTCAGCTCCAGGATCCGCTCCCCATGAACCGAGGTCGTCCGCCCACGGCGCCGCCCCGCCTTGTCCTCGCTCATCGCTCCCTCGCGCGCGCGCCACCCGAGGACCGGCGCGACCGAACCAAAACCTAACACCACGGTCCGACAGCCCTCCGCGCGCGCATAAGTCCTGCGGAGGAAGGGTTCCGGAGTCTTCCGCGGAAGACTCGCCTGGCGAGCGCGCGCATAATGCCCCCCATGTCCGACCGTGACCTTGCCCTCCTCGAACGCCCCATGCGGCTCCTGCCGGGTGCCGCCGAGCTCCTCCTGAATCTCGGGCAGAACAACGAGCGGGACAAGCGGCTGCACGACGCAGCCGTCGGCGCGTGCGCTCTTCGGGTCGCCCCCGATGACCCAGCCGCGCGTGCGCACCGGAGGGGCATCGAACACTGGCGGCTCGCGCCGAGCGTGGCGGAGTGGAAGCTCTGGCAGGCCCCCCAGCCCGGCGAGGGCGCGTGAGCGCGCGCTGGGGCCCGGCCGCCGTCGCCCTCGTCCTGGCGCTGGCTGCCTACGCGCCAGCCCTCCACCCCGACCGCCGGCTCGCCGGGCGCGACCTGCTCGTGCTCTTCGAGCCACTTCACCGCCGCGTGGCGGGGACCCTGCGCGAGGGCCGCCTGCCCGAGCGCGACCCCTTCCGCGGGTGCGGGACGCCGCTCGTCCCCGACCCGCTGGCGCAGGTCCTCTACCCACCTGCGCTCCTGCGCACCGCCCTCCCCTTCGACCTGGGCTGGGCGCTGTGGTTCCCGCTCCACTCCGCGCTCGCCGGCGCCGGCGCGGCGCACCTGGCCCGCCGCCTCGGCGCCACGCCGCGCGGCGCCTGCCTCGCCGCGGCCGGCGCCGCTCTGGCCGGGCCGGTCCTCTCGGCGTGCCGCACGCCCAACCTGCTCGCCGGCGCCGCCTGGGCGCCGTGGGTCCTCGCCGCGTTCGTGGACCTCGCTCGCGCATGGCATCCGCGCGCCGCGGCCCTCGGCGCGCTCGCCGTCGGCATGACCGCGCTGGCGGGCGGCGCGCCGGTGCTCGTCTTGCTCTCGCCAGGTGTCGGCGTCCTGCTCCTGGCGCTCACCTGGCGCCGCTGGCGCGACCTCCCCCTGGCCACGACACGCGTGGGCCTCGTGACCGCGCTCGGAGCGGCGCTCGCGGGCGCGCACCTGCTGCCGTTCGTGCTCTTTCTCCCCGAGACCCCCCGGGCCGAGGGGATCTCGCTCCTCGACGCGGCACAATGGTCCATGCACCCGCTGCGCCTGCTCGAGGCCCTCGTCCCCGGCGTCACCCCCCAGACGAGCGATGTGCTCCGCCGCCTGATCCAGCGGAGCTTCGGCCCGTTCGGCGCACCGCTCCACCCGTCGGTCCACCTGGCGCTCCCGGTGGTCGCGCTGGCGCTCGCCGCCCGCGGCCGCGCGGCCCTCGGGCTCGGGCTCGCATGCCTCCTCTGGACCGGGATCGCCCTCGGGGCCTACACGCCGCTCTTCGCGCTCCTCCGCGGGCTCCCGCTCTTCGGCGCCTGGCGCTACCCCGAGAAGGGGATCCTGCTCGTGGCCGTCGTGCTCCCCGCGCTGGCGGGGCTCGGACTGAGGGCGCTCCCGCGCGTTCTTCGTCTCCCCACCTTCGCCCTCGCAGCGGCGCTCCTCCTCGCCACGCCCCTCGTCGACGGCACGGTCCTGTTCACGCTCCCGCGCGCCGCCGTCGACGTCCCACCGCCGGTCGCCCGCCGGGTCCTCGAGGCCGAGACGCCGGGCCGCTTCGTGCGCCTCCAACCGGTCGACGCCGACGAGGCGGCGCTCGCGCGCGCCGCCGACGCGGTCGAGCGCATGGCGGTCGTCCGCCGCGCGCACATCGACGCCCTGCAGGAGGACCTCCCCGGGCGCTGGGGGATCGAGGCGTTCGTGGCTTACGGGCCGATCATCAACCGACGCCTCGCCCCCTACGTGCGCGACGCCGTCCTTCGCGGCGCGAACGGGGAGGTGGTCGATCTCGACCTCGACCGGCTGGCCGACGACGCCTGCGTGACCCACGCGCTCCTCCGCGACGGGCGCCTCGTCCGCCGCGGGGTCCCGCCGCGCGCGCGCCTCGTCGAGGGGCGAGGGGACACGCACATCGCCGCGCAGGACGCCGCCCGGCTCGAGGTCGAGGTCGACCTGGCGACGCCCGGCCGCCTGTACGTGGCGGAGGGCTACTTCCCGGGCTGGCGGGCGCGGCTCGCGTCCGGCGAGGCCCTGCCGGTCGAGGAGGCGCGGATCGCGTTCATGGGCGTGCCGCTGCCGGCCGGCCAGCACCGGGTCGTCCTCGAGTACCGCACCCCGGGCCTCGCGGCCGGCGCGGCGCTGAGCGCGGCGGCGCTCGTCGCGCTCGCGCTCCTCCTCCGGCGCCGCTGACGCCGGTATGCTCGGGGCGATGACCTGCAAGACATGCACGGTCGAGACGACCCTCCAGGTGTGCCTCTTCTGCGGCCACACCTTCTGCGGCGCGCACCGCACCGAGCGCGACGGGGCCCCCTGCTGCACGGCGTGCAACGACGCGGAGCACGCCCGCCGCGCGGCCCGCGCCGGGGCGCCGGTCGGGGCGCCCGTCCTCCCTGCTTCCGGCCAGCCCAGGGCCGCGTCGGCCCCGCCGCCTCCTCCCCCCCTGCCCGAGGCGGGCTGGTCACCGCTCCTCGCCGGCGCCGCCGCGGCGACGGTCGCGGGCGGTTACCTCTGGTGGCTGCTCGCGCGCTTACTGACGGACATCGACGGCGCACCTGCCTGGGCCCGGTCGGCCGGCGCCGGCCTGGGCGCGGCGCTCGTGTTCGCGGCCGTGTGGGTGATCGTCAAGAGCCGCCTGTCCTGACCGTCGTCAGCGGACGTCGACCAGCTCGAGCATGACGGCGCCGTCGCGCACGTAGCGCACCTCGCCCGGGAACGCCGCCCACTCGCCCTGCACGGCGATCCAGCGCGTCGTGCCGGCGACCTCGACGACCAGGCACTCGAAGGTCACGCCGCCGATCGCGCGCGCCTCGCGGCGCGCCGGCCCGGCCTCGGTCCGCGCCGGGCGCTGCAGGCGCCACGCGTCGCGGCGCGGCTCGCCCATGCGCGCGCCGCGCAGCGTGACCGTCTCGACATAGACGACCGCCTCCGGCGTCACCTCGACCACGTCCCACGCGCGTAGGTCGCCGGCGTTGCCGCGGAAGACGTAGCGCTGGCCGGGTCGCACGTGCGCCAGCGCCGGCGGGAGCGGCGCCGGGGCGGGCGGCGCGGGCGCCGCCTGCGGGGGGACCTCGGCCTCGTGCGCTGGCGGCGCGGGCGGCTCCGCCCCGGCTGGCGCGGGCTCCACGGCAGGCGGCGCGAACAGGTCCCCGCGCGCGGCCTCCCCGTCGGCCGGAGTCCAGTCGACCTCGAGGTGCAGATCGAGGCCGGTCCCTGGAGGCGAGACGCGGACGAGCGGCCGGCGCGCGAGGTCCTGCGTCGCCGTCGTGAGGACGAGCGTGTCGCCGGCCCACGTCGCCCGACGGAGGGCCGGCTCCTCGAGCTGGAGCGAGGCGTCGACGGCGCCGCCGCGGTCGAGGGCGTCGACGTCCACGACCCCCAGCGCCCCCTGCCACGACCACAGGGCCAGGACCCGACCGTCGCCGCGCCAGGCGCAGCCGACGATCGGGCCCGGCGTCCCGGGCAGGAGGACGGTGGCGTCCGCGGCCTCGCCGTCGAGTCGCCGCACGAAGAGCGCGCCGTCGTCGACCAGGGCCAGGCGCGCGCCGTCGGGGGCCAGCTTCGCCAAGAAGACCGGACCGCGGCGGCGGACCAGCTCGCCGGCGTCCTCACCGGTCGCGAGGGCGAGCACGCCCGCGCCATCGGGCGAGACGACGAGGGCGCGCGCACGGAGGAGGTCGAGCTCGACGACGTCGCCGGCCACGTCGCGGCTCCAGCGAGGCGACGACGGCCGCAGCACCGGCCGTCCGTCCACCGGTTCGGGGGCCACCACGCCCTCGGGATCATCGATCCGCACGAGCCGGGTCTCCGCGCCGACCCGCTCGCCGGTGAGGAGCGCACCGTTCCCCAGGGGTACGGTCCACCGGCCCTCGACGAGGGGCCGCTCGACCGTGGTCCAGGCGCCCCCGACGACGAGCCGCTGATCGACAGCCTCCGGCTTGCGCGACCACGCTCGCCCCGACGCCAGGCTCGCCGTGACACCAAGCCGCGGATCAGGCCCCCACGCGAGCGCCGTCACGGGCTCGTCGAGCCGCCCCTCCTGCCGCACGGCCGGGGCCGGCTCGAGGTCGATCACGGCCAGCCGGTCGCCCTCGACCACCGCCAGCCGCTCGCCCCGGTCGGACCACGCCGCCCGCTCGACCTTCCCCTGGAACGTGAACGTCGCATCGCGCCCGGGCGCCAGCACCCGCACGCTCCGCCCCTCGAACAGCGCGATCGCCCGCCCCGCCCGCGCGACCGCCACCTCGTGCGGCGGCCCGCTGCGCAGCTCGGTCAGGCGCCAGCGCGGCGTCACCTCGAGCAGGAGCGTCGCGCGGCGCTCGAGCGTCGAGCGGGCGAGCTCGACCACGACCGGCCGGCCGGTGAGGCCCACCCGGTCGGGCTCCTCACGCACGACGAGCCCATGCGCCCGCGCGACCTCCACCACGACCTCGCGCCACGTGCGCCCCCGCCATCGCCCCTCCCGCAGGAGGACGTCCGTGAGGCCGGCGCTCAGGTCGATCCGCGCGCCGGCCTCGCGCTCGAGCGCGGCGCACAGCTCGCCCAGCGACGCGTCGCGCACGGCCACGTCCCAGCGCGGCTCGACCGGCTCGGGCGCGGGCGCCGGCGTTACGAGCGACGCCGCCGGGGCCGCGAGCCGCGCCGGGGG
This sequence comes from Planctomycetota bacterium, assembly GCA_023954375.1. Classification (GTDB taxonomy): domain Bacteria; phylum Planctomycetota; class J058; order J058; family J058; genus JAMLIC01. Next base: position 81,827 of record JAMLIC010000013.1, on the reverse strand, counting down.
CGCCAGCGCGGCCGCGGCCAGGCCGCCGCCGAGGAGCAGCCCCAGCCCGCCGCCCACCCAGCGCGTTCGCCGCCGCCGACGGTCCGGGTCGAGCGCCTTGTCGCCGCCCGCGACGACGGCGGGCGCCGGCGCGACCTCGGGCCGCCCGGTCGGACGCACGACGCGCGGCTCACCGCAGCCCATGACGCTGCACCGCCCGTACTCCCGCCAGCACTCGGGGTGGTGCGGCGCGAGGCACGACGCGCAGTACACCGCGTCCGCGCGGACGAGCGCGCCGCGGCAGAAGCTGCACGAGAGCGAGATCAGCGCCTGCGCGTCGAGCTCGGCGCCGCGCACCGGCTCGTCGCCCGCCTGCGCGGCCGCGATCCGCGCCCGGATCCGCGCGAACGCCCGCGGCGAGGGCGCCACGGGCGGCGCCTCGAGCAGGGCCACGTCGGCGCGCGCCTCGCCCTCGGCCGCGCGGCACGCTTCGCACTCGCCGAGGTGCTCGCGCACGAGGCTGTCCTGCGCGTCCTCGAGGGCGCCCAGGGCGTGCGCGCAGAGCAGCTCGCGGACGGCGTCGCACGCGCTCACGCGCCACCTCCCTCGCCGCGGCGGGCCTGGAGCGCCAGCTGGAAGCGGCGCGCCGCCGCCTCGACGCGGTTCTGGGCCGTGCGCGCCGAGCAGTCGGCGACCTCGCCGATCGCCTGGAAGGTGAGCCCGTGGTAGTGGCGCAGCACGAGGAGCGCCCGGTCGTCGATCGACAGCCCCTCGAGGACCTCGTTCACCACGGCCGCCCGCTCCTGCTCCGCGGCCGCGCGCGCCGGGTCGTCGCGCGCCGGCTCCGGGCGCTCGGCCGACACGGCCGCCTCCAGGCGCTTGACCTTCCGCTCCACCCGGAAGGCGTCGATCGCCACGTAGCGGGCGATCTGCAGCAGCCAGACCGAGAGGTCGCGGCCGAGGTCGAAGCGCTCGAGGCTCCGGTGCACGCGCACGAACGTCTCCTGGAGCGCGTCCTCCGCCGCCTCGCGCGAGCGCGTGAGCTTGAGCAGGAAGCCGAACACCCGGTCCGCGTGGCGCGCGTAGATCGCATCGAAGGCCGCGTCGTAGCGCTCCCCGGCCGCCAGGCACCTGGCCACGAGCTCGCGGTCGCTCAACCGGTCCAGGCTGGGGGCGGCGGCGGGCAGGGCCATCTCCCTCTCCTACGGCGCCGCCGGGCGCGGCCGAAACCCGAGCCTACCCCTGCCCCAGCCCGCGGCGCCACCGTGACTTGCGGGGAGCCCGGGGAGGAGCTTCAATCCAGGTGCTCGGTCACGACCAGCCCAAGCGAGCGATGGGGACGGGCGGAACGGGACAGCTCACGCAAGCCCGGGGCTCAGGCCGATCGCCCGCCCCTCGCGAGCGCATCATGGAGCGCAATGGACCTCGACGACCTGCTCGCGAAGGTGAAGAAGCACGGCCCCGCCGCCCTGGACGCCCTCAAGGTGGCCGGCGCGGAGACGGCGCGCCTCGTGAAGGAGCACGGCCCCGAGGTGGTCGAGCTGGTCAAGAAGCACGGCCCCGAGGTGCTCGAGCTGACGAAGAAGCACGGCGCCGAGGTCCTGGCGCTGGTGAAGGTCCACGGCCCCCAGGCCGTGGCGCTGCTCCGCGAGCACGGGGAGAAGGGGCTCGAGCTGCTCCGCGCCCGCCCGCGCCCCGAGCCGCCGGAACAGGGCGGGACGTAGGCGACCCGCGGCCCCGGAACCCGTTGCGCTCGAACGCCCCGCGCCGGGCCACGAGCGCCTGCTCTCGATCCCCCCGGGCGGCCCTGCACGGCAGGGTGTAGCCTCGGGATGGAATGGCCAGCAAGCTGAACCACGTCGCCCCGCAGTGCCTCGCGCTCGTCCTGTGCGACGCCGTGATCGAGGACGTGCGCTCGCGCAACAAGTCCCTGATCAACATGTTCAACGGGATCCTCTCGTCGACGGTCCCGGTGCGGCACGACAAGATGTGCGCCTTCGCCGCCTTCACCGGCGGGCGCGGGCCCGTGCCGATCGCGCTGCGGCTCTGCTACGACCCCGAGTACGAGAACGACCTGCTGCGCCTCGGCGGCGTGGTCGACTTCCCGGCCGACAACCCGCAGGCCGTCGTCGACCTCGTGTTCGAGATCCGCGGCTTCGTCTTCCCGCACTTCGGGCAGTACACCTTCGAGGTGATCTGCGACGACGTGCCGATCATGGCCCGGCGCTTCACGATCTCGAAGACGGCCGCCGCGCTCAAGGAGCCGGAGCTCGAGCTCGAGTAGCTGGCTACTTGACGATCTTGCGGTCGTCGCCGAGGAAGATCCCCTTCAGGTTCATCGTCAGCTGCTCGGGGTTGTGGCTGGCCTCGAGGGCGGTCTTCTCGGCGATCAGGCCCTTCGCCACCAGGGTCATGAGCGCCTGGTTGAAGTCCTGCATGCCGTCCTCCTTGCCGCCGCGGATGATCAGCTCGAGCTTCTTGTCCTCGCCGTCCTGGATCAGCTTCTGCACGGTCGGGTTCACGACCAGGATCTCCTGCGCCGGGACGAGGCCCACCTCGTCCTTCGACGCCGGGAGGATCTTCTGGCAGATCACCGCCCGCAGGTTGAACGCGAGCGACGTGCGCAGCTGCCGCTCGCGCTCGGCCGGGAACATGTCGATCACGCGGCCGATCGTCTGCGACACCGTCGACGAGTGGAGCGTCCCGAACACCAGGTGGCCGGTCTCCGACGCCGTGAGCGCCGTCTCGAAGGTCTCGCGGTCGCGCATCTCGCCGATCAGGATCACGTCGGGGTCCTGGCGCACGACGCTCTTCAGCGCCGCCGGGAACGAGCCCACGTCGATCCCCACCTCGCGCTGGTTGACGAAGGCCTTCTTGTCCTTGTAGAGGTACTCGATCGGGTCCTCGATCGTGACGATGTGGCAGCGCCGCGTCGAGTTGATGAACTCGATCATGGCCGCGAGCGTCGTCGACTTCCCGCTGCCCGTGACGCCGGCCACGATCACGAGCCCCTGCCGGTGGCCGGCGATCTTGCGCATGGTCTCGGCGGCGAGGTTGAGCTGCTCGAAGCTGGGGATCTCCGTGTTGACGCGGCGGATCGCCAGCGACACCGACCCACGCTGCCTGAACGCGTTGATCCGGTAGCGGCCGACCTTCGGCACGGAGTGGGCGAAGTCGAGGTCCTCGAGGCGCGAGATCGTCTCGCGCTGCGCCGGCGTGAGGATCTCCATGAGCATGGCCTCGATCGTCGGCCCGTCGAGCGGCTCGGCGTCGAAGTAGCGCACCTTCCCCTGCACGCGCAGGATCGGCGGGTTGCCGACCTTGAGGTGCAGGTCGGAGGCCTGGTACTTGTTCATGAGCTTGAGCAGCCGCTCGAGCTCCTTCAGGCTCCCCTCCGGGTCGGGCGGCCTGATCCGCTGGCTCAGCCCCTTCCCGTCCGTCTCGTCCCTGGGTTCGGCCACGCCTGCCTCCGCAGGAGGGAGAGGATAGGGGAGCGCCGGGCGCGCCGCCATCGCCGGACGGACCGTGGCGCCCGCCCTGGCCGGGGCGTTACCATGGTCGGCCGCAGCGCGCCCGCAGGACCGCCCCATGACGCCCCGCACGAGCACGACCCTCCGCCTGGCCGGCCTGGCGCTCGCCCTCGCCGCCGCCCCCGGCTGCATGGGCACGCGCACCGGACATCCCGACCAGATCGGCTCGCGCAACGTGGAGGAGTTCTCCCGCTTCGACCGCGCCGAGCCGGTCGCCTGGCGGCGCGTGCTCGTCGGCGTGCCGCGGCCGCGCGTGCGCGGCTACGTGAAGAGCACGAAGGTCGCCTACAAAGGCGAGCGCGACGAGGGGCTGATCCACTTCGTCTACGACAGCGACTTCCGCCTCGTCGGGCGCGTCTCCCCGCAGGGCGAGACGCGGCGGATCGACGCCCGCGGCGGCGAGCGCCGCGAGGGGAGCTTCCGCATCGAGGACGCCGTGCTGCTCCTCCTGAACGCCGGGCGCGCCGAAGAGGTCAAGCTCGCGCCCATGCCCGAGCCGCGCCGGGGCTGACGGTCATCGCCCCGTCAGCGCCCCGTCATCCTCGCGCTGGCCCGTGAGCCTGCCGCCCGCCGGGGTCGAACCTGGCGCGGCGACCCGACGTGATCGCCTGCAGGGCCGCGCGCGCGAGGCGCGGCCCACACGGAGGTCACTGTGTCCACCCGCCTCCTCCTCCTCCGCACCTTCGACAAGGCGATCCTCGCCGCCTGCGCCCTCTGGCTCACGGGCGCGGCGGCCGGGCTCCGGGACCGCGCGCCCGACGAGGCCACGCGCGTCGACCTCGACCGGTCGCTCGCAGCCGTCGGCGCTCACTTCGCCGGGGCGCCCTCGATCGCCCCGGCGCCCGCGCCCGCCTGGGCCGAGGCCCTGCGCGCCCGCCTGCTCGCCCCGCCCGAGGTCCCCTCCCTCTGGCCCGCCTGGGCCCTGCACCGCCGGCCGGCGTTCGTGTTCGACGTGGTGGCCCCGCCCCAGCCGCCGCCATTCCGCCACGAGGCGGCGCAGGGGGTCGTCGCCACGGCCGAGCGCGGCCGCGTCGTCGTGCGCTGGACCTCCGGCGCCGCGGCCTACGTCCTCGTCGACGCCGCCGTCGAGCGCCGCGAGGGCGACGGGCCCTGGGAGGTGGTGGCCAGCCCGGCGCCCGCGGGCGAGTTCGTCGACACGGACGTGCAGCCCCGCGCCCGCTACCGCTACCGGGTGGTCACCATGGCGCGCCCCGACGCCGAGGACCGCCAGGTGCAGCTCGCCTCGCAGGCCGGGACGTTCCAGGCGCTCGACCCGGCCCTCGCGCGGCGCGAGAGCCCGCCGTCGGACGAGGTGGAGACGCCGCCGGAGCTCTACGTCGTGCCCCTGTCGGTCGACCTCGTCCCGCACCGCCCCGCCGCGTGCACGGCGTACGCCCTGGTCCACCGCTGGGACCGCGCGGCGGGCCGCTTCACGAGCGAGCGGGTGCGCCTGAAGGTGGGCCAGCGCCTCGGGCACGCGGTCGTCGAGGGCGTGGGCGAGGAGGGCGCGACCTTGTGGGTCACGCTCCGGCGGCCCGACGGCGCGCTCCTGCGCGAGGACTCGCGGCGCGACCGCCTTCCGGTCGAGCTCCGCTGACGCCCTCCTTGTCCCATGCGTCGCCTGAGCTTATCCTTTCCCGGGTGACCTCGTCCGAACGCCTCGAGACCCGCTGGAGCACGCCGGTCGGCCGCCAGGTCCTCCAGCGGGTGCTCCAGGACCTGCGCAACGAGGGCGGGTTGAGCCTGCCGGCCATCCTGGAGGAGCTCGAGGGCACCTCCGAGGTCCGCGACGGGCTCGACCTGCGCTTCGTGCCGCTCGTCGGCCAGCAGCTCGACGAGGTGAACCTCTACGCCGTCGACCTCACCGGCGCCAACCTCGGCCGCTCGCGCCTGCAGAAGGCCGACGTCCGCGACGCGCTCCTCACCGGCGCCAACCTCGAGGGGGCCGACCTCCGCGGCGCCTACCTGTCGAACACCGACCTCACCGGGGCGAACCTGCGCGGGGCCCTGCTCGACGGCGCCATGCTCGACGGCGCCACGCTCACCAACGCCAACCTGACCGGCGCCTCCTGCCGCGACACGTTCCTCTCCGGCGCGAGCCTCGACGGCGCCGACCTGCGCCAGGCCGTCCTCACGGCGGCGGACTTCTCCGGCGCGACCTGCCGCGGAATGACCGTCTCGGCCGGCGCCCTCGACCGGGCGACCGTGCAGCCGCCCGACCGCGCCGGGATCGTCGTCGAGTCGGCCCGCCCGCCGGCGCGGGTGTCGCAGCAGGTGCGCCGCGCGCCGCTCTCGCAGGCGGTGCGACGCCCAGGCGAGGGCGCCCCGCGGCCGCCCGCCGGCCCCGGCGCCGCCCCGCGGGTCACCGGCCAGCACCGCGCGTCGCCGGCCGCGCGCCCCAACGGCCCGCTGCCCAACGGCCCGCTGCCCGGCGGCCCATCGCGCTTCACCGCGCGCCAGCCGAGCGGGCCGCACGCCCGCCCGGTCCACGGCGGCGCCGAGCGCGACTGGGACCTCGCCCTCGCCCGGCTGATCCCCATGCGCCGCGCCGTCAGCCGCATCAGCGTGTGGGTCGACGGCGAGGAGCAAGTCCTCTACGAGAGCGACCCGCACTAGCGCCGCGTGGACCCGGCCGCGCTCTCGGTCACCCTGGCCTCCCTGGTCGCCCTCGGCGGCCTGGCGCTCGGCGGCCTGCACCGCCTCGCGCTCCTGGTCGTCCTCCGGCGGAGCCCGCCGCCGCCCCCGCCGCCGGCCAGCCCGGTCGAGTGGCCGGTGGTCACGGTGCAGCTGCCGCTGTTCAACGAGGCGGCGGTGGCGGCGCGCGCGGTCGACGCCGCGGCCGCGCTCGACTACCCGCGCGACCGCCTCGAGGTGCAGGTCCTCGACGACTCGACCGACGAGACGACGGCGCTGGTCGCGGCGCGCATCGCCCACCACCGCGCCGCCGGCCTGGCGATCGAGCACGTGCGCCGCGACGGCCGCGCCGGCTACAAGGCGGGGGCGCTGGCGCACGGGCTCGCGCGCGCCCGCGGCGAGCTGGTCGCCGTGTTCGACGCCGACTTCGTCCCCGCCCCCGACTTCCTGCGCCGCACCGCGCCCCGGTTCGCCGACCCGGACCTCGGGCTCGTGCAGGCGCGCTGGGAGCACCTCAACCGCCGCGCGAACCTGCTCACGCGCGTGCAGGCGCTGGCGCTCGACGCGCACTTCCGCGTCGAGCAGGCCGCGCGCTGCCGCGGCGGGCGCTTCTTCAACTTCAACGGCACGGCGGGCGTGTTCCGGCGCGAGGCGATCGAGGCGAGCGGCGGCTGGCAGTCGGACACGCTCACCGAGGACCTCGACCTCTCGCTGCGCGCGCAGCTCCGCGGCTGGCGCTTCCTGTACCTCGACGACGTGGCCGTGCCGGGCGAGCTCCCCGAGGACGTCGGCGCCCTGCGCACCCAGCAGGAGCGCTGGACGCGCGGGTCGGCGCAGACCGCCCGCAAGCTCCTCGGCGCGGTGTGGCGAGCGCCCGGCGTGCCGTTGGCCGCGCGCGTCGAGGCCACCTGCCAGCTCCTCCTCAACGCCTCCTACGTCCTGGCGCTCGCCCTGGCCCTGCTCATGGTCCCCGCCGTGGCCCTCGGGCGCCCCGAAGACCACGCGCTCGCCCTCGCGCACCTGGGCCTCCTCGTCGCGGCGGCGGCCCCCGTCGCCGCGTTCCACGTCGCCTCCCAGCGCGGGGCGCGCGCGCGGCTCGAGGCGCTGGCGCTGGTCCCGCTCCTCTTCGCCGTCGGCCTCGGCCTGAGCCTCTCGAACGCCCTCGCCTACCTCGCCGGCCTCCTGCGCCGGTCGGACGTCCCGTTCGTGCGCACCCCCAAGCGCGGCGGCGCGGCGGCGCGGCGCTACCGCGCGGCGTCGGCGTGGCGCCGCGCGACGCTCGAGCTCGCGCTCGCGCTGTGGGCCGCCGTGGGCGTCGTCGCGGCGCTCCACACGCAGCGCCTCGCCGCGCTCCCCTTCCTCGCCCTCGCCGCCGCGGGGTTCCTCGTCGCCGGCGCGGGCACGCTCGCGCGACGCCCCGCATAACCCTTTCGCTACCAATGAAACTTGAAATCCCGGCATCGCCTGACTAGCGTCCGGTTGGGGTTGTTGTTTCCAGCGATTTCGCCTCAGGGGTGGGGCGTGATCGGGGGGTTGGGGTGAATGAAGCGCTCAGACGACGATGTTGACCTGCCAGCGCCCGCGGGCGCCCGGCCGGCGATGCAAGGCGAGGACGAGGACCGCGAGCTGATCGCGGCCTGCCAGCGCGGGGAGGGGGCCAGCCACTTCGCGCTCTACTCGAAGTACTCGGGCAAGGTCTACGGCCTCGCCCGGCGCTTCCTCGGCGACGAGCAGCACGCCGAGGACGTGACGCAGGAGGTCTTCCTGCGCGTGTTCCGCAAGCTGGCCGCCTTCCGCGGCGACGCGCGGTTCTCGACGTGGCTGTTCCGGATCACCGTGAACAGCTGCAAGAACAAGCGCCGCTCGCTCGACCGCCACGGCCGCTTCGACTCGGACCGGTTCCTCGTGGACCGGCGCGAGGAGGAGGACGCGCCGGAGGACGTCCTGACCGATCGGGCCCTGGGGGTCCACATAGACCAGGCCCTGGCGGCGCTGGGGGAGGAGCAGCGCGCCGTGCTCCTCCTCAAGGCCCACGGCGAGCTCTCCTACCGGGAGATCGGTGACATGTTCGGGCAGAGCGAGTCCCAGGTGAGGGGCCGGCTCTACCGGGCGCGGAAGGCGTTCCGGTCCGCCCTGGCGGCGCTCGGCGAGGCCGCGGCCTGGCGGGAGGAGGTGGCCCAGGAGGCGTAGCAAGCAGACGGCGGCGCGAGCGGGCGCGGGGGCGCCCGTGTTATAAGCGCGCTCATCGCGTCGCGGTGAGCCCCCGGGGGTATGGGGTCGGCGGAGCCGGCCGGCGTGGGGACGTCGGAGGCGGCGAATCCGTCGAGGAGCGCCTCGAGAGGGGCGCGGTGCTGACCGGGGAGTGAGTGCGTGGAGAACCTGAGCCACGAGCACGTCGGGGCGGCGTCGTCCGACCCGACCGTGCTCGCAGACGACGACGACGGGGCGGCGCGTCGGCCGACCGGCGCCGCCGCGGGCGACCTGCTGGCGGCGCTGGCCGAGGCGCCGCCGCCGGGGCTCTGGTCGAAGATCGAGGCGCAGCTGCGGCGCGAGCGGATCATCCGCTAGGCGCCGCCAGGCGCGGCCGAGCTGGCGCTTTGCCTGGCGGCTCGCCGCTGGTATACAGGGTGGCCGCCCCGCGCGCCTCGATCCGTGCGCGGCGCGGCCCCCGTCGTCTCCGCGCGCCCTCGCGCGCCCACGAAGGAGCCCGCCAGCGTGCCGAAGAAGGTAGCCCTCTTCGTCGACGTCGAGAGCCTGCACCAGCACCTTCGCACCGCCCACAACCGCCCGCTCGACCCCGCCCTCGTCGCGGCCGCCGCGCGGGCGCGCGGCGACGTCGTCGCGGCGGCCGCGCTGGCCGACTGGGGCGAGCTGCCGCCGGACCTCGCGGAGGCCTTCGCCGCGGAGGGCGTGCCCCCGGTCCAGGTGGACCGCGCGGCGCGGACCCGCGACGTCGGTGGCCGCCGGCGCGACGTCGTCCGCGACCTGGTCGACCTCGAGGTCCTGGCGCGGATCATCGAGGTGCTGTTCCCCGCCGCCGGCGGCCCCGAGGTCGACGTGTTCGTCCTCGCCACGGCGGACGACGCGGCCGTCCGCGCGATCCAGGTGACGCGGGAGCGCTTCCAGAAGGAGGTCGTCGTCGTGAGCGCCGAGGGCGCCCTGAGCGACGCCCTCCGCGCCGCCGCCGCCGCGGCCGAGCTCCTCCCCATGCCGCCGATCGAGCCCCGCGACCTCGAGGGGCTCGCGCAGCTCGTGCCGCTCCTCGAGGACCTCGAGCGGCGCAAGCGCTACCTGAACTTCAAGTACATCCGCGAGACCGTCGTCCGCCGGCTTGAGCGCGTCGAGCGCTCGTTCGACGCGGCGGAGCGGCTGCTCTCCGACGCGATCGGCTGCGGCCTCCTGCTCAAGCAGAAGGTCGAGGACAAGTACAACCCGGGGCAGCTGTTCACCGCCTACTGCCTGGACCGCAGCCACGAGCTGTTCCAGCGCCACGGCAGCGGCGAGCCGGCGCCCCTCCATGAGGACGCGCCGCCCGCCGAGGGCGAGGGCGAGGGCGAGGGCGGCGAGGCCGCCGCGACGCCGACGCTCGCCCGCAACGGCGCGCGCCGGCCGAGCCGCGCCGCGAGCCCGGCAAGGATCGGCGGCCGCCGGCGCGCCGGCCAGGCCGCGCGCGCGCGCGGCCCGCGGAGGACGACGACGACGACGACCGCGAGCTCGGCCCGCCCACGCGCGGCGACGCGGACGGCGACGGGCGCGCCGCAAGCGCCGGCGCTGGTCGGCGGCCTGCGCCCGCGGCCGCAGGCGAGCCGCAGCCGAGCCAGCCAGCGCCGGGGCGGCCGCGGCTGCTCCGCCGGCCGCGGCGCGCCCGGGCAGGACCGGCTCGGGGCGCGCTACGAGGCGCCGTCGCGCTTCCTCCACGACGAGGAGGAGCGCCCGCCGGTCCAGGACGACGAGATCGACGAGGAGCGCATCCTCCGCGCCCGGGGTGACCAGTGATGACGAAGATGATCTCGCGGGCGCTGCCCGCCACCGCCGTTGCGCTCCTGCTCGCGGGCTGCGCCATGATCGGCGCGCCGCCCGAGCGGGCGCCCGACCACGACGCCGCGCCGGCGGCGCCGTCCGACGCGCCGATCGTCGCCGACTGCCACGTGGTCGAGCTCGACGCCCTGAGCGCCGAGGTCGAGGAGCCGCGCGAGCGGGCCTTCGACGGGGTGCGCTTCCGCTACGCCGGCTCGCCGGCCGTCGTCGAGGCGCTGGCCGCCGCGGCGCCGCAGCAGGTGTTCGTGATCGCGCACGGCTGGATGAACGACGTCCAGTCGGGCCGCGAGTTCACGGGCCGGCTGGTGAAGGGGATCGCCGAGCGCGCCCGGCGCGACGGCGTCGACGCGTCCCGGCTGGGCTTCGTCGCCGTGCACTGGGACAGCAAGCGGCTGGTCTTCCACGAGTCGGCGCTCAACGCCGAGGTGATCGGCTCGCGGCGGGTCGCGCCGCTGCTGGCGCGGCTCGGGGAGCGGGTCCCCGGGGCGAAGGTCGTCCTCGTCGGGCACAGCCTCGGCGGCCGGCTCGTCCTGTCGGCGTTGAACGCCGAGGGCCCCGCGACGCAGGTGCGCGCGCACGCGGCGGTGCTCCTCGAGGCGGCGGTGGACCAGGACGCCCTGCTCCCCGAGCGCGGCGGCTCCCTGATCGGCGGCTTCCCCATGGCGCCCGGCCGCACGCCGCTCCTCCTCAACGTGCACTCGCGCCAGGACGACGTGCTGGAGCTGGCCTACAAGAACGCCATGCGCCGCCCGGCCCTCGGCCGCGAGGGCGCCGACCGGGCGATCGGCGGCGAGCGCTACGCGCGGCTCGAGCTGCGGGCGGAGCCGTTCGACCCGATCCGCCTCGACGGGATCCTGACCGACCCGCAGTCCCGCTGGCCCGGCGCGCCCGACCGCCACGTCGTCAACGTCGACGCGACCGCGGTCGTCACGGGGCACAGCGAGGTCTTCATCCAGCCCGTGTTCGACCTGGTCTGGCTCGCGGCGGCGCGCGGCGGGACGGGCGGCGGGCGCGGCAAGACCGACTGACCGTCACGCGCGTTTGACCCGCCGCCCCGGCGGCCACAGGATGCCCGTCATGGAGCGCTACCGCGTCCTCGACGTGGTCGGTCGGAGCTGGAGCGGCGTCGTCTACCAGGCGCTCGACCTGGCCCGTGACGAGGTGGTCGCGCTGAAGCGCTTCGCCCTGGGCGGCGGCTCGCTCGAGCGGCGCACGCGGCTGTTCCACGAGCTCGAGCGGCTCGCGGCCGCGCCGCCCGACCCGACGCTCGTGCGCGTGCGCGACCACGGCGAGGACGAGGGCGCGCCGTTCGTCGTCATGGACTTCCTCCCGGGCGCCCGCTCCCTCCCGCCGCCGCCGCCGGGCGGGCTGCCCGTCGAGCACGCGGCGACGATCGGCGGCGCCGCCGCCCGCGCCCTGGCGCACGCCCACGCCCACGGGGTCACCCACAAGGCGCTCATGCTCGAGGGGCTCCTCGTCACGCCGGCGGCCCCGCTCGCCCCGCGGCTGACGAACTTCGGCCTGGCCTGCCTCGAGGACCTCTCGCAGCTCTTCGAGGCGCCCGCGGGCGACCAGGACCCGACGCGCCGCTTCTGGTACCTCGCCCCGGAGCAGGCCGGGCTCCTGCGGCGGCCGATCGGGCCCGCCGCCGACCTCTACGCGCTCGGCGTCCTGCTCCACCACCTGCTCGCCGGCGCGCCGCCCTTCCCGGGCGACGACCCGGGCGCGGTCCTCCACGCGCACCTCGCCCGCCGCGCGCCCGCCCTGCGCGTCGTCCGCCCCGACGTGCCCGCGGCGCTGTCGGACCTCGTCGAGCGGCTGCTGGAGAAGCCGAGCCAGGATTCGGTGGTATCGGAATAGCGTGCCAGGTCGAGCCACATCCGGCCCCAGCGTTCGCCGTAATGGGGCGATGCGAGCAGCCGATCCACAAGCTGTTCGTAGGCATTGGGTGAGGTGTCGTTCACAAACTGTGCTATTTCCTCGGGGGTGGGAGGAAGACCGATCAGATTGAACGACAGGCGGCGGATCAAAGTGGCCCGGGCCGCCGCGGGCGAGGGGGGCGTGGCGCTGCTCGGCGGCGACGCGGGGCTCGGCAAGAGCCGGCTGATCGAGGCGGCCGCCGCGCTCACGCGCGAGGCGGGCGGCCAGCTCGTCCTCGGCAAGTGCGCCGAGCGGACCCGGCCCCGGCCGCTGGCGCCGTTCGTCGAGGCGCTCGAGGACTACCAGGCGCGCACCTGGGGCATGCCCCAGGCCAAGCGGCGCGCGGTGCTCGAGCGGCTGCAGCGGTGCCCCGCCGGGCTGGCGCACCACGCCGACGCCCCGCAGGCGACCTCCTTCCTCCCCGGCGGCGACGGCGCGCGCGCCGACGCGTTCGCCCGCTGCGCGGCCTTCCTCACCGAGGCGGCGGCCGCGCTCGAGCCGGCGCTGGTGGTGGCGATCGACGACCTCCAGTGGGCGGACGAGGGGACGCTCGAGCTGTTCGCGCGCCTGGCCGCGGGCGCCGCGCAGACCAACCTCGTGCTCGTGGGCGCCTACCGCCCGGGCGAGCTGCGGCCGGCGGTGCGCGACGCGCTCGAGCGCGTGCGCGCGCTCGCCCCGCCGCCCCTCGACGTGGCGCTCGAGCCGCTCACCGACGTCGAGGCCGAGGCGCTGGTGTGCGCGCTCCTGGGGGACACGGACGCGCCGACGCGCGCCGTCGCCCGGGCCGTGCGCGAGGGCGTCGGCGGCAACCCCCTCCACCTCCTCGAGGCGACGAAGGCGCTGGCCGACCTGGGGGCCCTGACGGCCGGGGACGCCGGCTGGCGCCTGGACGTCGCCCACCTCGGGGACGCCGCGCTGCGCGCCGGGGTCACCGGCGTGATCCGCGCCCGCGCCGAGCGCCTGGGCGAGGTGGCCTACCGCACGCTCTCCCGGGCGGCGGTGATCGGCCGCCGCTTCGGCTTCGACCTGCTCGTCGACCTCGCGCGCGTGCGGCCGTCGCAGGCGCTGATCGCGCTCGAGCAGGGGCGCGCCGCCGGGCTGATCGTCGAGGACCCGACGCGCGAGCGCGTCACCTGGAACTTCGCCCACGACAAGGTGCGCGAGGCGCTCTACGACGCCGTGCCCGAGGACGAGCTGCGCGGGCTCCACGCGCAGATCGGCGACGCGATCCGCGCCGAGGCGGAAGGGAGCGGCGACGACGTGGGCGACGTCGCGGCCGAGCTGGCCTACCACTACACGCGCGCCGGCGACCGGGCGCGGGCGATCGACTTCCACCTGCGGGCGGCCGACCGCGCGGCGGCGGGCTCGGCCCTGCGCGAGGCGGCCCAGCACTTCAGCGCGGCGCTCGAGCTCATGGACCCCGCGGCCGAGCCGGCGCGCTTCGCCCGGGCCGTGGCGGCCTACGCGGGGGCGCGCCGCTACGCGGGCGACTACAAGGAGCTGGTGCCGCTGCTCGACCACGCGCTCGCGCTGGCCGAGGGCCTGGGCGACCCGCTGCTCGTGGTCGAGGTCACCGGCCGGCGGGCCATGGTGGCCGAGCTGTCGTCGAGCCCCGACGCCGAGGCCTGGATCCGGCGCTTCGTCGCCGCGGCCGACGCGCACGGCGGCGAGCCGAAGGCGCGCGTGATCGGCCAGGCGATGCTCGCCTACCACCACTTCGACCACGGCGAGTCGCGCGACGCCCTGCGCCACGCCGGGGCCGCGCTCGCCCAGCGCGACCTGCTCGACCCGGTCGAGGCCCTGAACCTCGAGGCCGTCACCGGCTACGCCCGCGCGCGCCTGGGCGACTACGACGAGGGCGTGCGCCGGATCCGCGACGCGCTGGCGGCGGCCGAGGCGCAGGGGGTGCGGCCGGCCGTCGGCTGGTGCCTGACGACGCTGGGCGCCTTGCACCTCGAGTGGAACGAGTGGGAGGAGGGGCTCCGCTGCTACGAGCGCGCGCGGCCGATCCTCGAGGAGACGGGCGACGTCTTCTACCTGTCGATCGGCCGGGCGACGTTCGCGATCTCGCGCATCCTCTCGGGCGAGGTCGAGGACGGGATCCGGCGCCTCGAGGAGGCCATGGCCTGGGCCCGTGCCCGGGGCGTGGTCGCCTACCAGCACGCCTTCCGCTGCTTCCTCGGCGAGGCCCTGCTCCTCGTCGGGCGCCGCGACGAGGGGGCGCAGCGCCTGCGCTCGGCGCTCGAGGGGGCGCTGCTCGAGCGCGACCGCTGGATCGAGGCGCGCGCCCGGCGGGCGCTCGCCGAGGCCCTCCTGCCCGACGCGACGGCCGGCGACGAGGCCGAGCGCCTGGCGCGCGAGGGCCTGGCCACGGCGGAGGAGGTCGGCCTGCAGCCCGAGGTCGGGCGCGCGCTGCGGGCGCTGGGCGAGCTGCTCGAGCGGCGCGGCGCCACGGACGAGGCCCAGGCGGCGCGCGCGCGCGCGCGGGAGGTGCTCGAGGCCTGCCGCATGACGCGCGAGCTCGACCTCCTCCCGGCCGCGCGCCCGGCCGCGGCGCCGGCGCTGCCGCCGGGGCAGGCCTCGCGCGAGCTGGTCCACCGCCGCGGCCTGCGCACGATCGTCGCCGTGAGCCGCCTGCTCGGGGCGACGCTCGACCTCGACGCCCTCCTCGACCGGGCGCTCCACGCCGTCACCGAGGTCCTCGGCGCCGAGCGCGCGCTCGTGCTGCTCGACGACGGCGAGGGCCTCCGGGTGCGCGCGGCCCGCGGGCCGGGGGCGAGCGACCTGGCGCGGGCCGCCGCGGCGCCGGGCGACGCGGTCGCCGCCCTGGTCGCGCAGGTCCACGCCGCCGCCCGGGCCGCGGCCCCGGGCGCGCTGCCCGGCGTCGCCGCGCTGTGCGTCCCCGTGGGCCCGCGGGCGGTCCTCTACCTGGAGAACCGGCTCGTGGCCGACCTGTTCGGGCCCGACGACGTGCTCGTGCTCGAGGCGATCGCCGCCCAGCTGGCGGCCGGCGTGGAGAACGCGCGCGCCTTCGGCGAGATCGCGCGGCTGAAGGAGCGGCTCGAGCGCGAGAACGTCTACCTGAAGGAGGAGCTGGCCACGACGCACGCCTTCGGCGAGATCGTGGGCGAGAGCCCGGCGCTGCGGCGGGCGCTCCGGCGCCTCGAGCAGGTCGCCCCGCTCGACACGACGGTGCTCCTCCGCGGCGAGACCGGCACGGGCAAGGAGCTCTTCGCCCGCGCCGTGCACGACCACTCACCCCGGCGCGGCGGGCCGCTCGTGCGGGTCAACTGCTCGGGGCTCACCCCATCGCTCGTCGCCAGCGAGCTGTTCGGCCACGAGCGCGGCGCCTTCACCGGCGCGACCGGGCGGCGCCTCGGGCGCTTCGAGCTGGCGCAGGGCGGCACGATCTTCCTGGACGAGATCGGCGACGTGCCGCTCGAGACGCAGCTCGCGCTGCTGCGCGTCCTCTGCGAGCGCGAGTTCGAGCGCGTCGGCGGGACGACCACGCTGAAGACCGACGCGCGCGTGGTGGCCGCCACCAACCGCGACCTGGAGGCGGCCGTGCGGGCGGGCGCCTTCCGCGCCGACCTGCTCTACCGGCTGAACGGGTTCGTGATCGAGATCCCGCCGGTGCGCGAGCGGGCGGGCGACGTGGCGCTCCTCGCGCGCCACTTCGCCCTGAAGCACGCGCGCCGCCTGGGCAAGGCGGTCCGCGAGGTGCCGGCCGACGCGCTCGAGGCGCTCGAGCGCTATGGCTGGCCGGGCAACGTGCGCGAGCTCGAGCACGTGGTCGAGCGCGCGGTCGTCCTCAGCCCGGGCGAGGTCCTGCGCCTCGACGACCCGCCGGACGGCGCCCGGCGCGCGGCGCCCGCGGACGGCCGCGACGCGTTGGTCACGCTCGCGGAGCAGGAGCGTCGCCACATCCTGGCCGTGCTCGAGCGCACGCGCTGGACGATCAAGGGCCCGGATGGCGCGGCGCGGATCCTCGGCGTCCCGCCGTCGACGCTCACGAGCCGGATGAAGAAGCTGGGGATCGCGCGGCCGGCGGGGGCGTAGGGCGGCGAGGCTGCGCTCGCCAGGGGCGGCGGCGCACGTCATCGGCGGGGGAGGTCGTGACGCTCCGGGGCGCCGTCGCGGCGCAGGAGCACGCCCTCCGCGTCGATGGCCTCGAGCACGAGCCCCTCGATCTGCTCGTCGGTCCGCGGGTCGATCAGGACGTCGCCCGGGACGTAGACCCGACCGTTGATCTGGGCCCAGCGGCGCTCGCCGTCGGCCACGACGGCCTCCACCCGCGGGAACGGCGCGGGTGACCGTTCGCGCTCGGAGCGGGCCGCGCCCCCCGTCTCGACGCGCAGCACCGCGCCCTCGCGCACGAGCCGCCAGCCCAGGACGTGACAGGTGACCTCGATCGCCTCCCGTGGCTCGAGGTCGCGCAGGGTGATCGTGACCTCCGCGTCCGTCTCGGGCACGATCAGGCTCTCGCCCGCCAGCTCGGCCAGGAGCTGCAGCCAGCGGCTCACGGGGGCGTCCGACGCCTCGAGGCTCAGCTGGGGCCGCCGCCGCACGACGAGCCCGTCGCCGCGCTCGAGGACCTGGGCGGTCGGGAGGGTGCTCACCAGGGCCTCGAGGGCCTGCCGCCAGGGCACCCGGGTCAGCCGGGCGGTGACCGCGCCGAGGTCGCCCTCGACCTCGACCGGCTGGCCCGCCTGGCGGACGACCTCCGCGACCGCCTCCGCCAGCGGCATGTCGCGCACGTCGAGGTCCACCGTCGGTCCGTCCGGCCGGGCGACGCGCCCGCCCTCGGCCCTCCAGGAGGGCGGCGGCGCCGCCAGGGGGCGGCCGCCGCGCGGCTCGGTCGAGCAGAGGACGACCTCGCCCAGGATCGCCACGTGGAAGCGGTGCGAGGCCGCGAGGGCCAGGAGCGCCTCGTCCCAGGGGACCTCCTTGAGGTCCAAGGTGATGTTCCCCGTGACGCCCGACTCGATGACCACGTTCTTCCCCGAGTAGGCGGCCAGGAGCTGCAGGACCACACGGATGTTCGCGTCGGTGAACTGGATCGACACCCGCGGCGGCTGCGTGAGCGCCAGCACGCCGTCGCCGCGCGGCTCGACCCGGCAGCGCGCCGACGAGGCCACGAGGCGCAGCGCCTCGCTCCAGAGCACGTCCCGCAGGTCGAGGGTGACCCGCTCGTCGATGTGCGGCTCGACCACGACGTTCTGGCCGGCCTGCCGCGCGAGGTCCGAGACGACGCGCCGCAGGTCCGCGTCGACCACGCGGAGCGTGACCGTCGGCTCGGAGACGACGGCGTCGGCCCGCGCCTGCAGGGCGGCGACGTGCTCGCGCAGGCGCGCGGCCTCGGCGCCCTCGAGCGCCTCGTAGATCCAGGGCGCCACGTCGAGGCGCGGGCGGAGCGCCCTGGCGCGGCGCAGGTCCCCGTCGCGCGCGGCCGCCTCGAGGTCGCGCGCGGCGCGGGCGGTGTCGTCGACGACGCGCGCGAAGAGGGGGTCGGCGCCCCCCGCCGGCCCGCCCGACCCGGTGCGCGCCGCGAGGGCCCCGCCGGCGCCAGCGAGCGCGAGGGCGAGGACGATCAGCCGCCCGCGCCGCGAGGTCCGCGCCCGCGGCGGCGCCGGCGCCTGCGGCGCGGACGCCAGCGCTCCGGCCTGCGGCCGGACGGTCGCCGTCTCCTCGCATCCGGGCAGCGCGCAGCGCCCGTGCGCGGCGAAGCACTCGGCGTGGTGGGGCGCGAGGCAGGCGGCGCAGAACGCCACCTCGTCTCTCGCGGTCCGCCCGTGGCAGAACGAGCAGGCGAGCGCGATCCGTCGCCCCACCGCCTCGAGCCGCGCCGCGTCGACCGCGAGCGGCCCCGGCCCGGTCTTTCTCTCCGCCGCGGCCTCGTGAACGGCGCGGGCGAGCAGCGCCTCGCGCACCGACGTCGTTGGCTCCGTCACGTCCGCCTCCACGGCCGCCGCGTCGGCGGCCAGCGCCGCGGTCAGCGCCGCGGCCTCGTCGCGGCAGGCGCCGCAGGTCCCGAGGTGCTCGTCCAGCGCCGCCCGCTCGGCCGGCTCGAGCAGGTCCCAGCCCGCGAGCGGCGCCAGGTCGAGGAGGGGGCGGAGCTCGGCGCAGGCGCTCACGACGTCACCTCCCCGGCCCCGAGCCCCCGGCGGCGGAGCTCGCCGGCCAGCCGGTGCGCCGCCTCGCGCAGCCGCGCGCGGGCGGTCGGCACGGAGCAGTCGAGCGCGGCGGCCAGGTCGTCCATCGTCAGGCCTTCGACGTGTCGCAGGGCCAGCGCGGCCCGTTGCTCGGGCTCGAGCGCCCCGAGCGCCGCGGTGACGAGCGCCGCCTGCTCGGCGCGCGCCGCGGCGTCCTCCCCGCCGGCGGGACCCGGGTCGACGACCGCCCCCCCGTCCACCGGCGCGGCCGCGCGCACCCGGCCGCGCCGGGCGCGGTCGACGGCGACGTGGCGGGCGATCCCCAGCACCCAGCCGCGCAGCGGCCGCGCGCGGTCGAAGCGCTGCAGGTCGCGGAGCGCGCGCAGGAAGGTCTCCTGCACGGCGTCCTCGACCTCCTCGCGCCCGAGCCCGAGGCGCATGCCGAGCACCAGGCGCTGCACGTCGCGCGCGTGGCGCTGGTAGAGCGCGCCCAGCGCCGCGGGGTCGCCCGGGGCGAGGCGGAGCAGGTCAGGGGCGAGGGGTTCGGCCACGGCCACCATGTTCGTCCATTCGCCTGTTCGCGCGAGCCGTCGCGGACGGAAAGACCTCGCGCAAGCCGCGACGAGCCAACGTCCTGGCGGCGGCGCGGTGCGTGGGTAGGACCCGTGCACCGCCCGCCCGGGGGCGCGGAGCAGCGACGAAGATGGTGGGTAGACGCGCGGCCAGCCTCGCGCCGTGGGGCGCGAGGGCCGGCCAGGGTGTCGGCGTCCGAGTCAGCCGGCGATCAGACGAGGGACTTGACCCAGCCCTCGAGCGCCGGCTTCGGCGCGGCGCCGACGCGGCGGTCGGCCTCCTCGCCCGCCTTGAAGGCGACGAGCGTCGGCACGTTGGCGACGGCGAGGCGCTCGGCGATCCCGGGGGCCTCGTCGATGTCCACCTTCACGAACTTGACCTTGCCGTCGTACGTCTTCGACAGGTCGTCGAGGATCGGCGTGATCAGGCGGCACGGCCCGCACCACACGGCGAAGAAGTCGACCACGACCGGCACGGGGGACTCGAGGACCTCCTTCTGGAACTCGGCCTCGCCCACCTGCTGCACTGCACCCACGGCGATCCTCTCTCTCGCTGTCGGACCCCTACATGATGATGACCGGCGGTCGTCGCAACGCAGCCCCGGCCGCGCGCATTCCCGCGCGCGCGGCGGATCATACTCCACCGGGCGCGCGCGTCGACGCGAGCTCGCCATCGCGCCCACCATCGTCGCTGACTCATCTCGCTGCGCCCACGAAACGCTCCATTTGCTGTTTGGGGATGTGACTGTTAGTGTGCGCCTCAGAAGGGCGCGCCCTTCTGCGATTGGTACTTCGAAAGGGGGAATCATGGCGAAGAAGAAGGCGAAGAAGGCCGGCAAGAAGAAGGCCGGCGGCGCGAAGAAGAAGGCCGGCAAGAAGAAGGCCGGCGGCGCGAAGAAGAAGGCCGGCAAGAAGAAGGCCGGCGGTCGCAAGAAGGCCGCCGCGGCGCCGTCTCGCGGAGGCGAGGAGGAGTAGCTCCTCGGTCCGCCGGAGGTCGCACGGCTGCGCGCGGCGCCTCGTGGTTCCTCCTGGGAGCCACGCGCTGCGGGCCGCCGGGCGGCCGCGATCGCACCACGGGCGCGCGAGGGCGGGGCAGCCCTCCCTCGCCGCCCAGCCTCGCCCACGCGCCTGCCCACAGGTAGGCTCCTCCGCGGCCGGGTCGGCGAAGAAGAGAGCCGGACGGAGCTCGCGGAGGCGGGACACACACAATGCCTGATGCGCGTGTCCTCCGTCGGCTCGCCGTGACGCTCGGCGTCGCCCTCGTGCTCGCCTCGGCCGGCCGCGCCAGCGCGCAGACCCACCTTCCTTACGAGCCCGCCCGCCGCCTCGTCGTCGAGGCCGACCTCGCCCTGCCCGGCGCCGAGGCCCTCGAGGCCCGCCTGCGCGGCCTCGAGCTCGCGCAGGGGTTCCGGTACCAGCTGGCCGTGATCCGCTCGCCCGGCGCCGCATCGCTCCCGCGCGTCGCCCTCGAGCTCCGCGCGCGCTGGGCGCAGCTCCCGGAGTTCGACGCCGACCGCACCTTCGTGATCGTCTGCGCGACCGAGCCGCACGCGCGGGTGGCGCTCGCCGCCCCGCGCTCGCTGGTCGACCGCCTGGCCCTCTCGCTCCCGCGCATCGAGCGGACGCTGCTCGAGCCCTTCCGTCCGCGGCAGGACCTGGCCTCGGCGCTGATCGAGCTCGTGACCCGCGCCGACCGGCGTGTGGCGGAGCTGGAGAGCCAGCGCGTCGCCGAGCGCATGCGTCGGACGTCGCTCTGGGAGCAGCTCGACGAGGCGGTCGATAAGGACGTCGAGCTCGTCTCCGACCGGCTCACCGCGCTCGAGCTGCGCGGGCTCGAGCTCCGGGCGCTGGGGCTCGACGTGGCCGCGGAGGAGGAGCAGCTGCTGGACCTGCGCCGTGAGGTCGCGCTGGCGCTCGAGCATCGCGGCGCCTCGCCCGAGCCCCTGATCGCCGTGCTGCGGGCCACGAGCACGGCGCTCGCCGACGTCGAGGCGCGCCTGGCCCGCCTCGACGACCTGCGCCACGCGGCGCAGGACCGCTACGGCCGGGCCCTCAACACCCTCACCGCCTACGACCTCGCCGTGCGTGGGCACGCCGAGGGGACGGCTGCGCGCGAGGTGGCGCGACGCGCGTGGGACGAGGCGGCCGCGGCGCTCCGCGAGGCCGGCCAGCAGCTCGAGCGCGGCCACCCCGAGGCGGCGGCGCGCCAGCTCGACCTCGCGGAGCGGGAGCTCGAGCGCACCCGGCGCGCGCTCGAGCCGCCGCCGTCGGTCACCCCCTCCCCGACCCCGCTGCTCCCCTGGCTCGCGCTCGGCGTCGGCGTCGCGGCCGGCGTCACCGGCGCGGCGCTGCTGCGGGCGTCGCTCCTGCGAGGCCAGCAGCGGGCGCGCGCCGACGAGCTGCGCGAGGTCACGGCGCGCCTGTCGCAGGCGCTGGCCGCCGAGCTCGGGGCGCTGCGCACCCTGCACCTCCAGGCGGCGCGCCCCGCGCCGGTCGAGGTCCCCCCGGCGCTGCGGCCCGTCGGGCCGCCGGCCCGCGCCTACGCCGAGGACACCGCCGCGCACCTGGCGCGCGCCCGCGGGCGCCTCGAGGACCTGCACGACACGTGGCGACAGCTGGAGCAGGCGCTCGCGCGCAGCGACGCCGTGCGCCGCGGGCCGGGCGGGCTGGCCGCGGCGATCGACGTGCTCGAGCGAGCGCCGTCGCGCAAGCTGCCGGTGGGCGCGATCCGGGAGGTCGCGCAGCTGCTCGAGCGGGTCGCCGGCGCGCCCGCCGCGTGCGGCCGGCGGCTGGAGGAGGCCGCCCAGGCGGTCGCCGCGGCCGACGCGCTCCTCGAGCGCGCCCTCGAGGTCGGGCTGAGCCCCCAGCCCTTCGAGGACGAGGTCGCCGACGTGCGCGTGCGCGCCCACGAGGCCGCGCTCCGGGCCCAGCGCGACCCGATCGGCGCGGCGCTCCTCGCCGGCGAGGCGTGCGCCGCCCTGCGGCGGCTCGAGGACCGCGTCGCGCGGGCCGTCGAGCTGGCGGGCGGGCTCGCCACGCTCCGCGCGCGCCTCGAGGCGCTCCCCGCGCCGGCGGCGCTCCCGCGTCGCGACGACCTGCCGGCCCTGGCGGGCTGGGCGCAGCACCTCGCCGACGAGGTGGCGCAGGCGCTGGACGAGGGCGCGCGCGACGAGGCGACCCGCGAGCTGGACCGGGCGCTCGGCCTGGCGAAGGACTGCGAGCTCCTGACGAAGGGCGCGGCAGAGCACCCGCAGGCCGAGCTGCAGCTCCTCCGCGAGGACCTGCGACAGGGGCTCGAGGCGCTGGGAGAGCTGCGGCGCGAGTTCGCGCGGTCGACGTGGGACGACGTGGAGGTCGCGCTCGTGCGCGCGGCGGCGCGCCTCGAGCTGCTCGCGGCGGTGCTGGGGCGCGGCGAGCGCGTGCCCCGGCTCTCCGCGCGGCTCGGCGGGGTGCGCACGGCGACGCTCCTCGCGACGGCGCGCCTCCTGCAGGCGCGCGCCGAGCGCGAGCGGGTCGAGGGGCAGCTGCAGCAGCTGGAGGCGCGCAGCCAGGCGATCGCCTCCTACCTCGAGCGCGAGGACCAGGCCGTGTCCGACGCCACCCGGCGCGCGCTGACCGACGCGCGGGCGGGCCTGGAGGCGGTCCGGCGTGGGCGCGGGGCCCCCGCGCCGAGCTGGGACGAGCTCGAGGTCGAGCTGACCTGGCTCTCGGACGCCCTCGACCGGGCGCGGGAGCGCGCGGGGCGCGAGGTCCGGCGCCACCAGCGCGCGCAGGTGCTCCGCCTGGCGCTCGAGCGCGGCCTCCGTGACGCCGAGGACGTCGTGCGGCGCTTCGACGCCGAGTCCGTGGGCGCGCGCGCCTGCCTCGCGGCCGCCCGCGAGGTGCAGGCCCAGGCGCTGGCGGCCCTGGACGCGGGCGGCCCCGACGAGGCGATCCCGCGCTTCCAGCGGGCCCTGCGCTCGTGCCGCGAGGCGCGAGAGATGGCCGCCCCGCGCGGCGTGAGGAGCACGCTCGCGCCGGGCCCGCACGGTGACGCCGCGTACGCCCTGCTCCTGCTGCGTCACGCGCTCGGCCGGGCCCAGCGCGCCGCGGTCGTCGGTCTGTCGAGCGACCCCGCCGAGGTGCGCGAGCAGCTCGCGCGCGCGGAGGCGCTCGCCGAGGCGGACCCGCCGGCCGCCCTGCAGCTCGCCTGCGCCGCGATCCTCCGCGCCGACGCGCTCGTCGCCACGGCCCAGCAGCGCGAGCGGCAGGCCCTGGAGGCGCAGGACGACGCGCGCCACCAGGAGGCCCGCGAGGCGGCGTTCGCGCGGCGCGCGCGGGAGCAGGCGCAGCGGAGGGCCGAGCTCCACCGGCGCACGCGGTTCGAGGTGCTCGTGCTGGGCGAGGAGGAGCAGGACGCCGCGGCGGACGCCGAGGACATTGACGCCGCCGTCGACGATCCCGACGAGCTCGCCGCGCTGGAGGAGGTCGCGCCGTCGGAGGTCGCCTCGGAGACCGAGACCGAGACCGAGACCGAGACCGAGACCGAGACCGAGGCCGAGGCCGGGACCGAGACCGAGACCGGGACCGGGACCGAGGCCGAGACCGAAGTCGCGGCTGCCGCCTCCGATCCTGCGACCGATCCCGGGCCTCGCACTCCGCCCGGCCCGACGGGGGGCGGCGAAGCGTAAGTCGCTGCCCTGAAACGCTTGAAATTCTTCCGCGGGAGACTCGAGCCGCTCGGGCGGGCGTCGTGAGCCGGGCGCCTGGCGCCGCTCCCTCCTGGCGACGAGTGCTCAAGTCGTTGCGCCCCAGCGCTCCGGAGTCTTCCGCGGAAGACCTCGAGTCGCTGCGTGGCGGCGCGCGCGCGGGCCGGAGTCACAACAGGTCACCCGCGGGAGGAAGCGCTCGCCCCCGCAACCAGGCGCAAGGTCTTGCCAGTCAACGGCCCAGAGTCTTCCGCGGAAGACTCTGCTGCACCTCGACCAGCCGCGCGTAGAGGCCGCCGCGCGCGACGAGGTCGGCGTGGGTGCCCTCTTCCGCGACCTTGCCGTGGTGCAGGAGGACGATCCGGTCGGCCGACTGGATCGTGGCCAGCCGGTGCGCGATCACGATCGCGGTGCGCCCCCGGACCAGCGCCTGCACGCCCGCCTGCAGCCGCGCCTCGGTCTCGGGGTCGATGCTCGCCGTGGCCTCGTCGAGGATCAGCACGGCCGGGTCACGGACCAGGGCCCGGGCGAAGGCGATCAGCTGCCGCTCCCCCTGCGAGAGCGTCGCCGCGCGCTCGCCGAGGACGGCCTCGTAGCCGCCGAGGCGCGCGATCACGTCGTCGGCGGCGACGGCGCGGGCGGCCCGCTCGACGGCGGCGCGGTCGACGGCCGGGTCGCCGAGCGAGACGTTCTCCTCGATCGTCCCGGCGAAGAGGAGCACGTCCTGGAGGACCAGCGCGACGCGGCGCCGCAGGTCGCGCTGCCGGACGGTCCGCACGTCGACCCCGTCCAGCAGCACCTGCCCCTCCTGCGGGTCCCACAGGCGCAGGATCAGGCTCCCGAGCGTCGACTTGCCGGCGCCGGTCGCGCCGACCACCGCGACCGTCTCCCCCGCCGCCACCCGCAGCGTCACGCCGTCGAGCGCCCGCGACGCGCCCGGCGCGTAGGCGAAGCCCACCCCGCGCAGCTCCACCTCGCCGCGGGGCGGCTCGGGCAACGCCGCCGGCGCCGGCGGGTCGGCGACCTCGGGGGCGTGGTCGAGCAGCTCGAAGATCCGCTCGGCCGACGCGGCCGCCTGCTGCAGGAGCGTGTACTTCGAGGCCAGGTCGCGGATCGGCATGTAGAGCCAGTTGAGGTAGGCGATCACCTCGAGCAGGGTACCCGCCGAGATCCGCCCCGCGAGCGCCGCCTCGCCGCCCCGCCACAGGACCAGCGCCACGGCGCAGGCGGTGATCGCGTAGACGCCCGGGTTGTTGAGGGCGTCGAGGTGCGTCCGCCGGTCGTAGGCCGCGACCGCCGCGCCGTCGACCGCGGCGAAGCGCCCCCCGTCCTCGGCCTCGGCGGCGAACGCGCGCACCACGCGCACGCCCTGGATCCGCTCGTGGGAGAACGCCGCGATCTCCGCCACGCGCCGGCGCACGGCGCGGTTCGCCCCGCGGATCGGCCGGCGCATGACGAGCACCAGGCAGAAGAGCGGCGGCATGGCCGAGAGCCCGAGCAGCGCCAGCTCCAGGTCGATCCACAGGAGCACGGCCGCGACCGCCACGATCGTGACCACGTCCGAGAGGATCGTGATCATGCCCACGGAGAACAGCTCCGCCAGCGCCTCCACGTCGCCGGTGACGCGAGTGACGAGCCGGCCGACCGGCCAGCGCTGGAAGAACGAGAGCGCCTGCCGCTCCAGGTGCGCGAAGAGGGTCGTGCGCAGGTCGTAGAGGATCCGCTGCCCGAGCACCCCGAGGGTGAAGCCCTGCGCCCAGCGGAACAGGAACAGGCCCACGAACGACCCGCCCAGGAGCGCGGTCCCGCGCAGCACGCCGTCCGGGTCGCGCGCGGCGATCGCGTCGACGGTCGCCCCGAGCAGGCGCGGCCCGAGCAGGCCGAAGCCGGTCACGGCGAGCATGAGCGCCAGGCCGAGGAGCAACAGGCGCAGGTGCGGGCGCGTGAAGGGCACGAGCCGCCAGGCGACCTGCAGGTCGACCGGGCGCAGGTCCGCGTCGTGGTCGGCCGCCACCGCGTCAGCCACGGCCCGCCCCCTCGCCCAGCGCGCGCTCGAGCCGCGCCGCCTCCTCCTCGAGGCGCTCGGCCCGGGCGAGCCGCGCGTAGAGGCCGCCCTCGGCCATGAGCGCGTCGTGCGTCCCCCGGGCGACGACGCGCCCGCGGTCGAGGACGACGATCAGGTCGGCGGACCGGACCGCGGAGAGCCGGTGCGTGACGACCACGCGCGTCGGGCCGCTGCGCTCGCGGACCGCGCGGGCGATCCCCGCCTCGGTCTCGGCGTCCACGGCCGAGAGGGCGTCGTCGAGGAGCAGCACCGCCGGCGCGCGCACGAGCGCCCGCGCGATCGTCAGCCGCTGCCGCTGCCCGCCCGAGAGGTTCACGCCGCGCTCGCCGAGGAGCGCGCCGTAGCCGCCGTCGAGCGCTCGCACCTCGGGGTCGACGTGCGCCGCCCGGCAGGCCTCCTCGATCGCCGCCGGCCCCAGCTCCGCCTGGCGGCCGAAGGCCACGTTCTCGGCGATCGTCGCCGAGAAGAGGAAGGCCTCCTGCGGCACGACGGCCACGTGCCGCCGCAGGGTCGCGGGCGGGAGGTCCCGCACGTCGTGGCCGTCGAGGAGCACCGCGCCCGCCGGCGGCTCGTGGAGGCGCGCGATCAGCGACAGGAGCGTCGACTTACCGGCGCCGACCGGCCCGACGACGCCCACGAGCGCGCCCGGCGGCGCGTCGAAGCTCACGCCGTCGAGCGCCGGCGGCCGCGCCGGGTCCGCGCCCGGGTAGCGGAAGGTCAGGCCGCGCACCGAGAGGCCGCCCGCGAGCCGCGGCCCCTCCTCGGCCGGCGCGCCGGGGTCGGTCGCGGCCGGGTCGGGCGGCTCGGTCAGGACCTCGTCGATCCGCGCCTGGGCGGCGGCCCCGCGCTGGAGCATGCCCGTGACCATGCCGATCGCCATCATCGGCCAGACGACCTTGTCGAAGGCCCGCGTGTAGACGACCAGCTCGGCCAGGGTCAGCCGCCCGTTCAGCACCTCGCGCGCGCCCAGCCCGAGCACGAGGACGTTGGCCAGGTCGAACACCATGCCCAGCGACGGCGCGTAGCCGGCCTGGAACCGCGCCAGGTGCACCTGCGCCCCCTGGTAGTCGCGGGCGAGCGCCTGGAAGCGCAGCTCCTCGCCGGGCTCGATCGCGAACGCCTTGACCACGCGCGCCCCGGCGAAGCTCTCCTGCAGGCGCGCCGAGAGCGCGGCGATCCGCTCCTGCACCGCCGCGCTGCGCGCGTGCACCACCCGCCCGCCCCACCGCACCAGGAGCAGCACGAGCGGCACGAACAGGAGCGCCACGGCCGAGAGGCCCGGCGAGATCCACAGGAGCTGCGGCACCACGAACAGCAGGTAGAGCGCGGCGTCGGCCGCCAGGAGGAAGCCCGACCCGGCGGCCGTCCGCACGTCGTTCATGTCGTTCGTCATGCGGCTCACGAGGTCGCCCGAGCGCGATCGGTCGAAGAACGACAGCGGCAGGGCCTGGAGCCGCGAGAACAGCGCCGTGCGCAGCTCGCTGCCGACGCGGTCGGCGGTGCGGATGAAGAAGTGACGCCAGGCGTAGCGCATGCCCAGCTGGATCAGCGCCGCGAACGCGAACGCCGCCCCGATCATCGCCGTGGAGACGCGCAGGTCGGGCTCGCGCTCGAGGTTCGCGAAGGCCGCCCCCGTGAGCCACGGGACGGCGATCCCGTCGACCGCGTCGACGAGGGCCAGGGCGGCCACGCCGAGGGCGTACGTCCGCCAGTGCCGCCGCGCGTGCGACAGGAGCGTCCGCCAGCCTGGCCGTTCCGTCGGGTTCATCGCGCCCGGATTCTAGGGGCTCGCGCGCGGGCGCGGACCGCCGCGTCGGGACTCCTGCCGTCCACGCCCCGGAGCTCTCCCTGCTGCGGCACCTGCTCGACTCGCCAAGGCGCGAGCCCGAGGACCTCCCCCTCCGCCGCTCCTGCTCGACCCGCCCGAGCGAGCGACGGGGAGGCGCGGAGCGGGCCAGACGCCGTCGCCCGGGCGCTCGCGCCGATCGCGCCCCCCCTCGCGAGCGCACCACTCGTCAGAAGGCCCGCACCTCGCCGGGCGCCCATGGCGGCAGGTCGCGGTGCTCGCCCGCGCCGCGGTCTAGGAAGGCGGTCTGCAGGAGCTGCAGGGGGTCGCCGTGCGCCACGAGCAGGACCGTCTCCCCCCGCAGCTCCGCCTCGAGCGCCTCGACGAGGGCCCACGCCCGGTCACGCACCGCCTTCGCCGCCTCCACGCCGTCGTCCGTGTGGGTCGGGTCCTCGCGGTCGCGCGCCCACACCCGCTCGTAGGCCGCGTTGCTCCCGCCCTCGTGCGCGCCGAACCACCGCTCGCGGAGCGCCGCCGACAGCCGCACCGGCCCCGCCCCCAGGGCCGCCCGCGCCACCTCGGCGGTCTCGCGCGCGCGGAGGAAGTCCGAGCTCACGATCACCGCGCGCGGCCCGAGCAGCGGGCATCCGAGCACCTCGGCGCGCGCCTGCTCGCGCCCGCGCGCCGTGAGCCCGAAGCCCGGCACACCGCGCGCCGGGTCGCTGATGATGATCCCCCGCGCGTTGGCCTGGCTCTCGCCGTGGCGCTGGCCCAGGTAGACGTTGCCGAGGCGCATGGCGGGCCAGGGTAACCGCCGGCTACGCTGCCGGCGTGGACGACGAGGTGGAGCGCCTCGAGCGCGCCGCGCGCCAGGACCCGGGGGCGCGCCCCTCCTCGTGCGCGTCTCCGCGACCGACTGGGTGGAGGGCGGCTGGACCGTCGACGACACGGTGGCGCTCGCGCGCCTCCTCCGCGCTGACGGGGTCGACCTCCTCGACTGCTCGTCGGGCGGCGCCGTGCCCGGCGTGCGGGTCCCGGCGGGGCCCGGCCTGCCCACGGCGGCGGTCGGCCTGATCACGGACCCCGCCCAGGCCGACGCGATCGTCCGCGCGGGGGACGCCGACCTGGTCCTGCTCGCGCGCGAGCTCCTCCGGGACCCGCACTGGCCGCTCCGCGCGGCGCGCACCCTGGGCGTCGAGGTGCCCTGGCCGTCGCCCTACGAGCGCGCCAAGGGTTGAGGCGCGGACGATCCCGCGTGTCGACTTCCTCCGCGGACCCGGCGCAAGCCCTCGTCGCCTCCGCAGGACTTGCGCCGGCACGCCGCACGCTTACGTCTACCGCGGAGGGCAGAGTGATCCACGACCGCAGCGCCTTCGAGGCGAGCGAGGACGTCACCCACGACGTCCCGGTGCACCCCCCCACGAGGTCGCCGCGCCCCCCGGCCCGCGAGGCTGCCGGGCGGCTCGCCCGTCGCGCGCGCGCGGCGACCGAGCTCTCGCGCGCCGAGCTCGCGCAGGTCCTCGACGTGCCCGAGGAGACGATCGCCGGCTGGGAGGAGGAGCGGCTCACCCCCACGCCGGGCGAGCGGGCCCTGCTGCGCCTCCTCCTCGTCTCGCCGCAGGTGTGCCTGGCCCTCCTCCCGGACCGCTGAGGGCTCGTGGCCCGCGCCCGCGTGCTGATCGTCGACGACGACCCCGATCTCCGGGAGGAGCTGCGCCACCTCTGCGAGCTCGAGGGCTACCTGGTGGTCGTCGCCTCGCACGGCGAGGAGGCGCGCGCGCTGCTCGACGGCGGCGAGGCGCCCTGCATCGTCGTCCTCGACCTGATGATGCCCGTCATGAACGGCTGGGAGCTGCTCCGCTGGCTGCGCGCGGCCGAGAGCCCGCACCGGCGCGTCCCCGTCGTGATCATGTCCGCCTCGACCTACGCCCCGGCGACCGGCCAGGCGTTCGACGTCGAGGCCACCCTCACCAAGCCCGTCGCCGTCCCCGACCTCCTGCGCGAGCTCGCCCGCCACTGCGGTCGTTGATCGACGGCTGCGGCCGCGGATGCAGGTCCGTCCCGTCGCCTCGAGCCAGGCCCCTGAGGCGTCGTGCTCCGCACGACGGGGCGATCGGAGGGTCCCCCAGGGCCGGAGCGCCCTTGTCCTCGTCGTCCACGGGGCTAGAGTGAGGCGCGTCAGGAGGTCCGCCATGCGCGCCCTGCTCCTCGCCCTCGTCGCCCTCGTCTCGGCCGCGCTCCCCTTGCGAGCGGAGGTCCTCGCCCGCGAGGGCAAGGGCTACCTCGAGCGCGCCGAGCACGGCGGGCTCGTCCTGCACCTCAAGGGGACGCCCTACGAGATGGGCTTCCAGCACGGGCGCCTCCTGCGTGAGCAGGTCCGGGGCATGGCCCGGCGGATCCTCGACAACCAGGACGGCCTGGGCAAGACGGCCGAGTACCAGGCGTACCTCATGATGCGGCCGCTCATGCACGACCTCCTGCGCCCGCACATCCCGGCGCGCTTCAGGGAGGAGATGCGCGGGCTGGCCGACGGCGCCGAGGTCCCCTACGCCGACGTCGAGGCCTCGAACCTGTTCCCCGAGGCCTTCCACTGCAGCGGGATCGCCCTGCG
Source organism: Planctomycetota bacterium (assembly GCA_023954375.1). GTDB lineage: Bacteria > Planctomycetota > J058 > J058 > J058 > JAMLIC01. Next base: position 51,852 of record JAMLIC010000013.1, on the reverse strand, counting down.
CGGCGCGGCCACGAAGGACGGCGCCCTCTACCACGTGCGGATCCTCGACTACATGACGCGCCTGGGCCTGCAGGACGTGGCGCTGGTGATCGTCCACCAGCCGACCGACGAGGGGCTGCGCTCCTGGATCAACGTCGGCTTCGCCGGGTTCATCGGCACGGTCACCGGCATGAACGAGGCGCAGGTGGCGCTGGGCGAGATGGGCGGGAGCGGCCTCGGCCACTGGGACGGCGTCCCCATGGCGCTGCTCATGCGCGACGCGCTCGAGCGCGCCGGTACGCTCGCCGAGGCGCTCGAGGTCTTCCGCGCCTCCCCGCGGACGTGCGAGTACTACTACGTGATCTCCGACGGCAAGACGCGCGACGCCGTGGGGATCTGGGCCACGCCCGACGTGCTCGAGACGATCCAGCCCGGCGAGAGCTACGCGCTCTTCGACAACCTCCGCCCGCGCGGCGGCGCGGCGGCGGGGAAGGCCTTCGCCGGCGGGCTGAAGGTCGACGCGAACCCCCACCGCGTGCTCCTGCAGGGCCAGGGCGGGGTCAAGGGCTTCGTCGCCCTGCAGCGCCCCGACACGCTGGTGCTCTCCGGCCCCGACCGCTACGGGCACTTCATGGAGCGCCTGGCGCCGCGCTACGGCGAGGTCGACGAGCAGGTGCTCATGGACCTCGTGAAGCGGCCCGTCTCCATGGCGAGCAACCTGCACGTGGCGATCTTCCGCCCCGAGACGCTCGAGGTGTGGGTGGCGATCGCGGCCGCCGACGGCGACCCCGCCTGCGACCAGCCCTACCTGCGCTACGACCTCCGCGCGGCCCTGACCGCCGGGCCGAAGTAGCTCAGGGCCGCCGCCGGGGGTGGCCCGGCGGCGGGCCGCCGAACGCGCTCATGGACGGCTCCGGCCGCTGCTCGTGCGGCGGCGGCTCCTCCTTCTCCGGCGGCGGCGCCGGCTCGCGCCGCCTGCCCGCGTAGCCGCCGCCGAGCGCGGCCCCCGCCAGCCCGAACAGCAGGCCCAGCCACCACGCGGCGGCCAGCCCGCGCCCGGGCGCGGCCGGCGTGAGCACGAGGCGCGCGTCGCGCGCGGGGAGGGCAGCGCCGCGAGCGTCACCGACAGCCCGGCCCAGGGCGCCGCCGGCGGAGGCCGGCGGCGGCAGGATCGGCGGCGGGAGCGCCGGCGGCACCGGCGCCGGGGCGGCGCGCGGGGCGGCGGCCCGTCGCGGGCGCCGAGCGGCGCGGGGAGGTCCTCGCCCGGCGACGGCGGCGGCGTGCGCGGTCCCGCGGGAGGCGGCTCGGCCGGCGCCGGCGCGGGCGCGTCCGGGGGCGCCTCGGCGGGCGGCACGGTGGCGAACGGCGGCACGGCCCCGTGGCCCACGCGGAGCCGCGGCGCCTCCGGGTCCGCCGTCGGCATGGGGGGCGTGGGCAGCGTGAACGGCGCCGACGCCTCGGGCGACGGGGCCGGCGCCTCGGGCGGGGCCGCCGGTGCGGGCGGCGGCGGAGGAGGGGGCGCCGGCGCCGCCCGCGGCGCGGGGGCGCGCGCGGTCGCCGCCGCGACCGAGGTGGTCGGGGTCCACCACGCGCTCGCGACGGCCACGACGCACCAGGAGAGGGCGCCCACCAAGGCGCCCTGGCGGCGGTCCGCGGCCCCGGCGAGCCAGGCCGCGCAGAACCCCCCGACCGCGAGCGAGGTCGCCGCGGCGGCGCAGCACCACAGGACGCCGAGGACGCCGGGCGAGGCGCGCACGAGGCCCAGGCTCGCGCCCAGCGCCAGCAACACGACGAGGGGCGCGGCGCCCGCGAGCGCCCCCGCGAGCACGGGGCCCCAGGGGAGGGCCTGACCCGGGGCGAGCGCGAAGGCCGCCGGGCGGTCCCGGGGCTCGGGCTGACCACGCCCGGGCGGCGGGGACGGCGGCGCAGGGCGCACGGCGCGCTGCGCCGCGTGAGGCTCGGGACGCATGCGTCTCCCTCGGGCCAGGCCTGCCCCCCGGCGGCGGGTCGGCCGTGGCCCACCCGCCCGGCGCGTCGCCCCCCACGCCGCGCGCGCCGGGCGCGCGCGCACCCGGCGTGCCGCTGCTCACGGCGCTCGTCACCATGGTGACGAGCGCTGTTGCCGGCGTGTGGTTCGCGGGGACTTGCGCCGCGGCGGTCCTCCCGCGCTCGCGCGGTGGACCCCCCCGCGAGCGCCCGGCGAGCGCGGTCAGCGCCGCGCCGCGCGGACGAGCGCCAGCCGCCCCGGCGTCGACGCGACCACGACCCCCTCCGCGCTCGACGCGAGCGCGCTGAGGGCCGGGCTCCCGCGGACGTCGAGCGCGCCCGCCGCGAGGAGCGCGCCCGTGCGCGCGTCGAGCACGGCGGCGCTCGAGGCCCTCCCCGCGGCGCGCGCCAGCACGACGAGCGCCTCGCTCGCCCGCGCCGCCGCCACCGGCGGGGTGGCCGCCTCCCACGCCGTGGCCCCGCTCGCGCGGTCGAGCGCCGCGAGCGGCCCGGCCGTCCCGTCCCCCACGAGCACGAGCGTCGGCCCGACCGTCGGCAGGCCTCCCGCGCCCTGCTGCCGCGCCCAGAGGACCTCGCCCGTCCGCGGGTCGAGGGCGGCCGTCGCGCCCCGGCCAGCGCCCTGGCCGGCGGCGTGGAGGACCACGCCCGCCGCGTCGGCGAAGAGGAGCGCCCGGTCGAGCCGCGCCGCGGGCAAGAGGTCGTCGCCGACCGCCCGCGCCCACAGCGGCCGCCCGTCGAGGTCGAGCGCCGACACGAGCGCCGGCGCCTCCTGCAGCCGCAGCACCCGCCCGCCCCCGAGGTGGACGTCGTCCTCGAAGGGCGCCTCGAGCGTCCACAGCGTCCGCCCGAACGCGGCCTCGCCCGCGTCGAAGCACACGTGCCGCGCGGGGCCGGGCGGGTCGCCGACCTTCAGGAGCCCCCGATCGCCCTCGACCGCCAGCGCCCACACGCGCCCGGCGACGGGCGTGCGCCCGACGACCTCGCCCGTCCGCGCGTCGCGCGCCACGACCTCGCCGCCGGCGCGGCTGCGCGGGGTCGCGTGCACCAGGTCGTCGCCGCGCCAGGCGACGGCGCCGCCCGTGTCGGCGACCCAGCGCGGCGCGGCCGGGGCGTCGGGCGAGATCGCCGCCAGGCGGCCCCAGCCCTGGCCCACGCCGCGGTGCCCGATCCACAGGTCCGCGCTCGCCGCGAGCACCGTCATGGGGTCGAGCCAGGCCGCCTCGATCACGCGCGGCGCGGCGAGGACCTCGCCGGTCGGCGCCGGCGCGCCGGGCGCCGGGCCGAGCGGGCTCCAGCCGGCGAGCGCCTCGCCCGCCGCGACGTCGCCCTCGCGCGCCAGGCGCGCGAGGTCGAAGAGCAGCTCGCGCCGCCCGCGCGCGCGCGAGAGCGCCCGCAGCCGGGCCCACGACGCCTCCCGGTCGTGCGCCGCCAGCCGACCGAGCGCCCGGAGCCGTTCGTCCACGCCGCCAGGATGACCGCGCCGGGCCCCGGCGGCTACGGGTCGTCGTCGGCGTGGTCGAGGCGCAGGACCACCTCGGCGGCCTCGCCCTCGAGGACGACCTCGCGGCGGTGGAAGCCGAGCTGGCCCGACGGGCGCCGGACGCCGGCCGTGAGCGTCCACCGCCCGGGCGCGAGCCAGCCGAGGTCGAACGTCGCCACGTCGGTGACGGCCGCCCGCTCGACCTCGCCGCCGGGCCCCGCGGCGCGCACGTGGTCCGCCTGCGCGGCCAGCGCCCCCTCGACGCGCCCGCGCACGCGCACGCCGGACGCCAGCGTGAGCCGCCCCAGGTTGACCGTCTCGTCGGAGGCGACCTCGACGTGGCGCACGACCCGCGGGGCGCCCGGCCGCTCGAGGCTCAGCTCGAGCGCGCCGCCGACCGGCGCGTCGACGCTGAAGAAGCCGAGGCCGTCCGTCGCGCCCCCGACGGGCGGCGTGCCGTCCCACGCGCGCGCGTGCACGGCCACGCCGGGCAGCGGCCGGCCGGCCCCGTCGACGACGACCCCCTGCACGCGGGTGCGCGCGGCGCGGCGCTCGAGCGTGACCCGGCAGCGCCCGCCGTCCACGCCCACCGCCGCCGGGCGGAAGCCGGCCGCCTCGACCTCGACGAGCTCGACCTCGGCCCCGCCGGCCCACGCGGCGCGCCCGCCGGCGTCGGTCGTCGCCGGGGGCAAATCGGGCCACCACGGCCGCGGCGCCCGCAGCCGGAGCGTGACCTTCGCGCCCGCCACCGGCGCGCCCTCCGCCTCGTCGACGAGGACCTCGAGCCCCGGCCCGCCGGGCGGCGTGACCTCGAGCGGCGCGTCGGGGACCGCCGTGACGTCGAAGGGCAGGTGGCCCGGCACGGCGAAGCCGACCCGGTGCTCGGCGCCGGGGCGCAGGCCGGCGAGGGCGAAGCGGCCGTCCGCGTCGACCTCCGCGCTCCCGAGCCACACGGGCCCCCAGGGGCCGAGCGCGAGCGCCGCCGCCACCCGCCCGCCCCGCGGCGCGGCGCCCCCGCGGACGCGGCCGGCGAGGGTGGCCGCCCGGTCGAGGCGCAGCGTCACCTCGGCCGCGCCGCCGGGCGGCACCTCGACGGCGACGCACACGGGCGCCAGCCCCTCGCCCCACAGCGCCAGCGGGGCGAGCGGCGAGGGCGCCCGCTGGAACGTGCGCGCGCCCTCGGTGAACAGCGCCATGCCGAACGCCTCGCCCAGGCGGTACTGGAGCGGGCCCTGGACCGGCGCCGGCGGGTCGCCCGCGAGGGCGCGCACGCGCAGGGCGCCCGGCGCCGCGAGGCGGTCGAGCGTCAGGTCGACCTCCGCGACCTCGCCGGGCGCGAGGTCGACGGGCCCGGCCGCGCCGGCCCCGTGGCCGGACCAGGCGAGCACGCGCACGGGCCCCGCGCCGGCGGCGAGGTGCAGGAGCGCGCGCCCCCGGGCGTCGGTGCGCGCCTGGCTCCAGGTCCCCGCCAGCCCGTCGGGCGGGACGCACGCGACCGCCGCCCCGACGACCGGCGTGCCGGCCCCGTCGAGCACCCGCGCCGTGACGACCGCCGCGCGCGTGTCGGGCGGCGACGGGGTGGCCGCGGGCGCCGGGACCTCGGCGGAGGCGTCGCTCGTCGCCCCCGGCCGCGCGACGGCGAGGGCGAGGGCGGCGCCGAAGAACGCGCCGAGGAGCGCGCCCCCGAGGCCCGTCGCCTCGGGGAGCCCGCCGCGCCGGCCCGCCGGACGGGCGCGTCGCGCGCGGCGCGGCCGCGGGGGGGGGGGCGCGCGCGCCGCCCTGGAGGTGCGCCTCGAGGTCATGGGCCAGGGCGCGGGCGGTCGGGTAGCGCGCCGCCGGGTCCTTCTCCAGGCAGCGCAGGACCACGGCGTCGAGCGCCGGCGGCACGCCGGGGCGCCGCCGCGACGGCGGCTCCGGCACGGCCCGGGCGACCTGGGCCAGCGCCTCCATGAGCGTCTCGGCGTGGAACGGCGGGCCGCCGGTGAGCAGCGCGTAGAGGGTCGCGCCCAGGCCGTAGACGTCGCTGCGCGCGTCCGGCTCGCGCTCGCCGGCGGCCTGCTCGGGGGGCCAGTAGCCGGGGGTCCCCAGCACCTGCCCCTCCTCGGTGACGCGCGTGTGCTCGTCGGGGTCGGTCAGCCGCGCCAGGCCGAAGTCGACGAGCACCGGCTCCCCGCCCGCCAGGAGGACGTTGTCGGGCTTGAGGTCGCGGTGCAGGACGCCCACCTGGTGGGCGTAGTCGACCGCCAGGGCGAGCTTGCAGGCGATCGTCGCCGCCTCGGCCGGCGGCAGGGGCCCCTCGACCTCGAGCCGCGCCTGGAGCGAGGCGCCCTCGACGAGGTCGACGACGAGGAGCGGCGCCGGCGCCTCGACGACCTCGCGCACGGCGAGGATGTGCGGGTGGCGCAGGCTCGCCAGCGCCTGCCCCTCGCGGAGGAAGCGGCGGCGGACCTTGTCGGCCGTCGAGCCGAGGACCTTGAGCGCGACGCGCGCGCCCGAGCGCGTGTCGAGCGCCTGGAGCACGGCGCCCTGCGCGCCGCGCCCCAGGTCGCGCTCGATCACGTACGGGCCGACCCGCCGCCCCTGCACCGCGCCTCCGCGGGGCATTGTGACGGGTCGGCCCGCCGCGGACTACCGGAACGACTTCGTCGGCGGCAGGAGCCCCGGCGGCTCGTCCTCGAAGTCCATGTCCTCGCGCACGTAGCCGCCGCCGCCGACCTCGCCGATGCGGGCGAGGATCTTCTGCGACGGGCCGAGGCCGTAGCAGGCGATCACCGCGCGGCCGTGGCCGTCGCGCTCGCGCTGCTCCTGCAGGTTGGCGATCGTGCCCATGATGTCGTCGGTGCGCTCGCGCCCGAACAGGCCGTCCGTGACGAGGACGACCGACAGGTCGTCGCGCGGCTCGACGAGCGCGGCGCGGAGCGCCGGGATGATCAGCGTGTCGCCGCCGGCGCCCATCTCCTCCAGCCAGCCGTTCGCCTTCGTCAGGGCCGTGTCGGAGGGGAGCGCCGCCCAGCCCGGCGGGACCGGCCGCGGCCGGTCGGTCTCGGGCACGCCCGGCCAGCGGGTCGGCACGTCGTTGAAGGCCAGCAGGGCGAACTCGAGCTCGTCGGTCGACTGCTCGAGCATCGAGCGCACCGCGTCGAGCGCGCGCGAGAAGTGGTCGCCGTGCATGCTCCCCGAGCGGTCGACCACGAAGAGCACCCGGCGGGTGATCCGGGCCGAGGGCTCGACCTCGACGTGCAGGTTGATGGCGCACAGCGGCAGCGCCGCGAGGCCGACGAGCGCGAGTCGGAGCATGGAGGTGACCTCTCACACCCCCCATGCCCGGAGCGTAGTCGTCCGCGAGTGGTTCGGGGAGGGTTCGCCACGCCCTGGCGCGCCTAACGCGTGCCCCGCCCGCGACCTCGCGCGCGGGCGGGACGGCGCTGACCCGTCGCTACACCGGCTGGGCCGTCATCCCGAGGATCGTCATGGCGATCGTCAGGTAGATCAGGAGCCCGGTCGCGTCGACGAGCGTCGTGATCAGCGGCCCGGAGATCACGGTCGGGTCGATCCCGAGGCGCTGGGCGCCGATCGGGATCAACGAGCCGACGAGGTTCGCCCACGTGCACACGACGAGGATCGTCAGCGCCACGCTGGCGGCCACCGGGACCCCGACGCCCCACATGAGCGCGCGGCCGTAGGCGATCGCCCCCAGGAGGACGCCCAGGAGGAAGCCCGTGGCGACCTCCTTCCACAGGACGCGCAGGGCGTCGCGCACGACGATCTCGCCGAGCGCCAGGGCGCGGATGATCGTCGACACGGTCTGCGAGCCGGCGTTGCCGCCGGTGCCGATCAGGAGCGGGATGAAGAACGCCAGCGCCACGTGCTTGTCGAGCTCGTGCTCGAACGCGCGCAGGACCGTGCCCGTGGCCGTCTCGGCCACGAACAGGAGCACGAGCCACGTGACGCGGCTGCGCACGACCCGCGTGATCGGGGTCTGGAAGTAGGGCAGCGCCGCGGCCACCTTGCCGGCCACGCCGCCCTGGTTGAGGAGGCCGGTCCCGACGTGCGCCAGCGCGGCGTCGAGCAGGTCGTCGACCGTGACGGCGCCGACGAGGCGCCGCTCGTCGTCGACGACCGGCAGCGAGAGGAAGTTGTGCGTGATGATGATCTCGGCCGCGTCGCCGCGCTCGGCGTGCTCGTTGACCGTGAGCACGTCGCGGGTCATCAGGTCGTCGAGCGGCGCCTCCGGCGCGGCGATCGACACCTCGCGCAGCGGGATCACGCCGACCACGCGCCGCTCGGCGTCCACGACGTAGCAGTTGGCCGCGACCTCGACGTCGTCGCGCCGCTCGCGCAGGGCCGCCATCGCGTCGCCCGCCGACTTGCCCTGCTCGACCGCCCAGACCTTGGGCGTCATGAGGCGGCCGACCGCCGTCTCGCCGTGGCTGAGCAGGCGCTCGACCTGCCGGCGCTCGTCGTCGGTCAGCGCCTCGCCGACGAACAGCCGCTCCTCGGGCTCGAGCGTGCCCAGGATCGCCGTCTGCACGTCGAGGTGCAGGAAGCGCAGCATGCGCGCCGCGTGCTCGCGGTCGCACAGGAGGAGCACCTGCGCGGCGACGGTCGGGTGCGCGCTGCGCAGCATGGCGGCGCCGCGGCGGTCGTCCACCGCCTCGAGCACGCGCCGGCAGTCGCTCACGGTGTAGCGCGAGAACTCGCGCCCGACGTCCGCCGGGCGCACCTTGCGCAGGGCCTCGACCAGCGGGCCCTTGTCGCCGCGGCGCTGGAGCGCCTCCTCCACCCCGGACAGGTCCGCCAGCGGGACCGCCCGCTTGACGACCTCCTCGTCCCCCCCGACGCCCCCCATGGTCCCCTCCGCGCCGATCGGCGCGGGGAACTCTCATACCTGCCGGGCGTGGGCCGCCGCCACGGTCTGGTCGCCATCAGCGGCTGCCCCCTTTTGCCACAACGCTGAGTGGGCGGCTGTTGGCGTCTGGCTCCTCTGCCGAACGTCGCGCGACGCCTACGACCTGCGTCGGCCCACCGCCCGCGTGACGAGCTCGGCCGCCGCCGTCCACACGGCGTGGTTGGCGAGCTCCTTGGCGTTGACCTGCCAGGGCAGCGCCCGCGGGGACGGGCTCAGCCCCGTGAGGGGGGCGATCGCGCCGTCGCAGGCGAGGAAGAACGGCACCGCGAAGGGGAGCCCCGCGGCGCGGGCCGCCGCGGGCTGGCGCCGCCGCACCGCCGCGTAGACGAGCCCCCAGCCCACGCCGAAGAGCAGGCCGAAGAGCGCGCGGCCGCGGCGGAGGGCGCGCGCGTCGGCGCCGGGCCCGGCGAGGCGGCGAGCGAAGGCGGCGGCCGCCACGTCGTGGCCCGGCCCCTCGCGGACCGCGCGCTCGCGACGCCGCGCGTCCTCGCTCACGAGCGGGTCGAGCAGCCGGTCCGCGCCGGCGGTCACCGCGCTGGCGAGGGCGCCGGCGGCCGCGCCGACGAGCAGGTCGGCGCCCAGGGTGCTGCTGCGCTCGCTGTCCATCTCGTCCTCCTTGCGGAGGACGCGGCGCAAGCGCCGCGCCGCGCCAGGGGCGCGGGCCCGCCGGCCAGGAGGGGACGGGCCTGGCTCAGCCCGAGTTGTACGTGCGCAGCCGCCCGGCGATCGCCAGCTGGGTGAACTTGTAGAAGTGCCAGTGGGTCACGCACCGGTTCATGAACTGCGCGAAGCCGATCACGTCGCGCCGGTACTTCAGGTTCGACTTGACGAAGTACTTGGCGTAGACGCTGCCGACCGAGCGGACGGCCCCGTCCTTCACCAGCGTCTTCGTGATCGAGCCGAGCAGCGCCAGCCCGTAGAGCAGCGTCGGGACCGTCTTGCCCTCGCTCGCCTTCCGGGAGATCTCGGCGCGGCGCTTGTGGTACTCGGGGTACCGGTAGGAGCGGAAGTAGCGCTCGAGGAAGGCCTCGGGCGAGTAGAGCCGCTCGAGCAGCTTCCAGTAGCCCTTCTGCAGCGCCTCGCGGCTCATCTGCTTGGGGACGAAGTTGAGGTTCGGGTCGTCCTCGACGAGCCGCCCCTCCTTCTTCAGCCGGTCGTAGAGCGGCGTCTTGGGGATCGCGCCCAGCATGCCGACCATGGCCAGGAGGATCCCGTTGTCCTGGATGAACCGGAACTGGTCCTCGAAGATCTTGTCGTCGTCGCTGTCGAAGCCGACGATGAACCCGGCGTGAATGTCGATCCCGGCGTTCTGGATGCGCGCCAGCTTCGCCTCGAGCGAGTCGCCGTGCGTGTTCTGGAGCTTCTTCACCTCGAGGAGCGAGTCGGCGCGCGGCGACTCGATCCCCATGAACACGTGGCGGAAGTTCGCCTTGTACATGAGCTCGAGCAGGCGCGGGTCGTCGGCGAGGTTCACGCTCGCCTCGGTCGAGAGGCGCAGCGGGAAGCCGTTCTTCTCCTGCCACTCGACCAGGCGCTCGAGGAGCTCCTTGGCGGCCTTCTTGTTGCCGATGAAGTTGTCGTCGACGATGAACACCGAGTGGAAGCCGGCCCGGCGCATGTCCTCGAGCTCGGCGATCACCTGGTCGGGGTGCTTCGTGCGCGGCTTGCGGCCGAACGTGACGATGATGTCGCAGAACTCGCACTGGAACGGGCAGCCGCGCGAGAACTGCAGCGCCCCGGACGCGTAGCGATCGACCTTGAGCAGGTCGTAACGCGGCCGCGGGACCGTCGTCATGTCGGTCCGGTCGGCCTGCTCGTAGTAGGTCTGCGTGGCGCGGCCGGCGGCGAAGTCCTCGACGAACCGCGGCCAGGTGGTCTCGGCCTCGCCCGAGAAGAGGACCGCGGCGAGCTGCTCGCGCTCGAAGAAGTCGCGGTCGACCGAGGCGTACGCGCCGCCGACCACGGCGAAGACCTTCAGCTCCTTGAGCCGGAGGAGGATCTCCCGCATGCGGCGCTTCTGCACGATCATGCCCGTCACCCCGACGAGGTCGTAGCGGGTGATCGCGGACCAGTCGATCTCCTCGACGTTCTCGTCGACGATCGTGACGTCGTGCCCGGCCGGCACGAGGCCGGCGAGCGTCGGGAGCGCGCCGGTGATCATCGTGCAGCGCTTGTCGCCGGGGTACAGCGGCAAGGCGAAGTCGAAGCCCCAGTAGGAGGGCTCGAACTTCGGGTTGATGAGGCAGATCGACAGGCGCCTGCTCGGCGCGGTCGGAGTCGGGCCGACGTCGGCCCTGGGCTCCAAGACGGCAGGGTGCTGCAATCGACGCTCTCGGAGTGCTCGCCCGAGGTGGGACGAGGGAAACGCTCCCTCGACTCCCAGTGGCGCAGGTGAGCACGATTCTAGTCCGGGTGCAGCATTACGCCACAGTTCGGGGGTTCTTCCCTACCCGACTCTCGTTACCACGCTGCTCGGACAGCACTTATGGCTTCTGCGGCGGAGCGCCCCAGGTGCCCCGGCAGCGGCGGGGCTGGACTCGGACCGGGTCGACCCCCATGTCGCCGACGATCCCGTTCAGCGGGTCAGTCTCCGGAGCAGGGGCGACGCCAGCTCGTCGGTCAGGGCGAACTCGCCGATCGTCAGCCCGTGCGCGTCGCTGCCGCCGCCGACGAGGAGGCCGTGGTGGCGCGCGACCTCCTCGGCGTAGAGCGAGGCGGGCGAGCTCCTGAACGACGCCCGGAAGACCTCGAGCCCGTCGAGGCCCAGGTCGGTGAGGACCGGCGCGCCGCGGTCGATCTCGCCCGGCGGCGGGTGGGCCCACACGGCCAGCCCGCCGGCGCGGTGGACGATCCGGATCGCCTCCTCGGCCGTCGGCAGGGCGTAGGGCGTCCGGTAGGTGTCGCTGGCGAGGAAGCGGTCGAACGCGTCGTTGCGCGAGCGCGCGTGCCCCGCGCGCACGAGCGCGTCGGCCAGGTGCGGGCGGCAGAGCGTGCGGTCGCTCGTCTCGAGGAGGTGCGCCGGCAGCGCCGCCGCGTAGCCGGCGAGCGACAGCCGCTCGAGCGTCTCGCGCGCCGCCGCCCCGCGCGCGGCGCGGATCCGCGCCAAGAGCGCCTGCAGGTCGGCGTCGTCGAGGTCGAAGCCGAGGCAGATCAGGTGGATCGACAGCGTGTCGTCGCCGAGCGGCAGGTCGACCGACAGCTCCACCCCCGTCACGACGCGCACGCCCCACGCCTCGCCCTCGGCCTGCGCCGCGGCGACGCCGGCCGTCGTGTCGTGGTCGGTGACGGCCAGCAGGTCGAGGCCGCGCGCGGCGGCCTTGAAGACCAGCGCCTCGGGGGTGACGCGGCCGTCGCTCAGGGTCGTGTGGAGGTGGAGGTCGAAGCGCACGCCCCCACTGTAGCCGCGCGGCGGCGGCCGGCTCGACCCGCCGCGGCCCCGGCCCTCGCTCAGCGCTTGCCGACGAGCGGCCGCTCGCGCCGCGCCGCGCCCTCGGGCACCCGCGCCGGCCGCTCGGGCGCGGTCAGCGCGCCGATCGGGTCGGCGGCGCGCGCGTAGCGGGCGAGCAGGAGCAGCGCGGGGACGCACACGAGGTAGAGCGCCCCGAGCAGCGTCGCGCCCCCGATCGCCACGGCGACCCCGTGCACGAGGGTCGCCAGGACGCCGGGCAGGATCCCGAACCAGGCCAGGTCGCTCCGGAGCCACACGCACACCGCGCCGGCGAGCCACAGCGGGCCGAGCACGAACACGAGCCGGGTGGAGAGCGCCGTATGGCCGGCCCACGGCTCCTGGCGGACCAGGTCGTGGTGGACCTGGTAGGCCAGGAGGGCGAGGAACAGGACGGTGACCAGCGCGGCGGCGAGCTTCCTCATGGCGGGGCCTCTCCGGCGCTCCCCCGGCGGGGGGGCGTCGCGCTCCTCCGTCGCGAAGCGCTTGCCACCGCGCGCGCCCCCGCGGCGGTCGCGCGGCGGGACGCCCCTGGCGCGCGGCGCGGCCTCGCTGTCCCCTGCAGGCGCGCCGCCGCCCCGGCGCGCCCGGGCGTGTCATCATCAAGCGCAGGGGGCTCGCGTGGGTGCGCCCGACGTGTGCTGGACGGACGTGGCCGTCTCGTTCCTGTCGCGGCCCGGGGCGTACCCGGGCGAGGCGCCGCGCGAGGTCTCGGTCATCGAGACGCACCTCTCCTGGGTGTTCCTCACCGACGCGCGCGCCTACAAGCTGAAGAAGGCCGCCGTCCACGACGGCCTCGACCTGCGCCCGCTCGAGGCGCGGCGGCGCAACGCGGCCGAGGAGGTGCGGCTCAACCGACGCCTCGCGCCCGACGTCTACCTGGGCGTCGCGCCGCTCGCGCGCGACCCGGCCGGTCGGCTCGCGCTCGGCGCGCCGGGCGAGGTCCCGGACGCCCGGGAGGTCATCGACTGGCTGGTCGTCATGCGCCGGCTGCCCGCCGGCGCCTTCCTCGACCGGCGGATCCGGGAGGGCCGGGCGGACGAGGGCGAGGTCCGCGCGGTCGCGCGGCGCCTGGCCGGCTTCTACGCCCACGCCGAGCGCGTCGACCGCAGCGGGCCCGAGCACCGCGCCTTCCTCGCCCGGGGGCTCGCGGGCGACCGCCGCGAGCTCTCGCGGCCGGAGTTCGGCGTCGACCGCGCCCGCGTCGAGCGCGTCACGGAGGCGCTCCGCGCCCGCCTCGAGGCCGACGCGGCGCTGTTCGACCGCCGCGCCGCCGACGGGCGGCTCGTCGAGGGGCACGGCGACCTGCGCCCCGAGCACATCCACCTCGGCCCCGAGCCGGTCGTGATCGACTGCCTCGAGTTCGACCGCGCCCTGCGCCTCGTCGACCCGGCCGACGAGCTCGCCTACCTGGCGCTCGAGTGCGACCGGCTCGGGGCGCCCCGGGTCGGCCGCTGGGTCCTCGACGAGTACCGGCGCGCGGCGCACGACCCGCTCCCGCCCGAGCTCCTCGCCTTCTACCGCGGCTACCGCGCCTGCCGGCGCGCCACGCTCGCGGCGTGGCACCTGCTCGACCCGCGCGCCGACGCGGCGAAGTGGCGCGGGCGCGCGGCGGAGTACCTCGCGCTGGCGCTCTAGCCTGGGACCTATCCTCGAACCCGGTCGTTGGCCTATCGGGCGCGGCGCTTGCTCGGCCGTCTTCGCAGACGCCGAACCGCCTCCGAGCACACCTCACCGCGCTTCCGCAGCGAGAGCCCCAGGCGAGGCGGAGGAGGGCCCGGCGTGTCCGCGCGAAGGCGAGGGACTGCGGCCGCCTGGCCGCCGACCGAGCCTGAGCGGCCAGGGTGTGTCGCGCGAAGCGCGACACCCTGGCGAACGGCAGCGCCCGCCATCCTCCGCCGCAGCCGCGATCACACCAGCGACCCGCCCTCGTGCAGGCGCCGGACCGCCTCGCCGAGGAGCGGCGCCACGTCGAGGACCTCGACCTTGTCGCGCGCGGCGACGAGGCCCTGGGGCGGCGCCGTGCCGAGCACCAGCACGCGCTCGAGCGCGGGGTCGGCCAGGGCCTCGTCGGCGCCCGGCGTGAACACGGCGTGCGAGGCGGCGGCCAGGACGCGCGTCGCGCCGGCGTCGAGGCAGCGGCGCGCCGCGCGCAGGGTCGTCGTGCCGCTGCTGATCATGTCGTCGACCACGACCGCCGCGCGGCCGCGGACGTCGCCGGCCAGCAGGTCGCCCGAGACGACCCCCTCGCTCCTGCGCTTCTCCACGAAGGCCAGCTCGACCGGCCGCCCGAGCGCGCGCGCGAGCGAGGCGCGGAAGGCCTCGGCCCGGTGGACGCCGCCGGCGTCCGGCGAGACGACGACCACCTCCTGCTCGCGCAGCCCGGGCGCGAGGCGCTCGACGAACAGCGGCCGCCCCTCGAGGTGCTCCGCGCGGCAGCGGAACGCGTTCTGGTAGGCGGCGAGGTTGTGGACGTCGACCGTGACGACGCGGTCGGTGCCCACGGCCTCGAAGAGGGCCGCCACGTAGCGGGTCGTCACCGGGTCGCGCGGCTTGGTCCTCCTGTCCTTGCGCGAGTAGCAGAGGAAGGGGACCACGGCCGTGACCTGCCCCGCCCCGGCGTCGCGCAGGGCGCCGACGAAGAAGAGGAGGCGGCAGAGCTTGTCGTTGGCGCTCTGCCCCGGCTCGCCGTGGAGCGAGTGGAGCACGTAGGCGTCGCGCCCGCGGACGTTCACCAGCGGCCGCGCCTTGTGCTGCCCCCACTCGAACTCGCGCTCCTCGTGCGCCGCGAGCGGCGCGCCGAGGGCGCGGCTCACCCCCTCGCCGAGCGGGCGGGTGCTCCCCAGCGCGAACAGGAGCAGGTCGGACATGGCCGCGTCACCCCTCCTCCCCCACGAGCTCCACCCACTCGAGGACCACGCCCATGGCGCCGTCGTCGGTCGGGTCGTCGGAGGTCTCCGCGCGCAGGGCGGCGCCCTCGAGCGGCGTCCCCGGCAGCGCCTCGTCCCAGTGCTCGCGCAGGTGCGCGGCCGAGATCCCCGACAGGGCGCCGATCCGCACGCCCACGGCCGCCACCTTGCCGCCCGCGGCCGCCTCGAGCGCGGCCCGGACGAGCCCCTTGATCAGCCCCGTCTCATGCACGGCCCAGCTCCTCGAGGGCGCGCCGGGCCACCGCGTCGACCGCCTGCGCCACCTGGGCGCTCAGCCCCGCGCCCAGGTCGAACGACGCGCCCTCGACGGCCAGGACGACCAGCCGGCGCGGGAGGCGCTCGAGCGCGCGGGCCAGCTCGACGGCCGCCGGCGCGCCGTCGCCGTGGGTCGAGACGCGCAGGAGGTCGCAGGGGAGCGCCGCGGCGACGGCGTCGAAGCGCAGCACCGTCCCGGGCGGGCTGCCGCTGCGCGCGGCGTCGACGAGGACCACGTCGTCCTCGGGGCCCCAGGCGAGGAACAGGTCGGGCGGCGCGCTCTCGCGGGCGAGCACCTCCACGCCCGCCGTCCCGCGCAGGCGCTCGGCCACCTCGAGGCCCAGGCCGTCGTCGCCGCGCAGGCGGTTGCCGAGGCCGATCACGCGCGCCGTCACGGGACCCGCTCCAGGTGGAGCTTGAGGAAGTGCGTCGAGCAGGAGATGCACGGGTCGTGGTTGCGCACGGCCGCCTCGCAGCGGCGGGCGAGGACGTCCTCGGCCAGGTGGGGGTCGCGCAGGAGGTCGGCCGCGAGCGCGCGCAGGTCGTCCTCGATCGAGGCCTGGTTCTGCGAGGTCGGCGGGACGATCCGCGCCGACACGATCGCGCCCGCGTCGTCGAGCGCGTAGCGGTGCCAGAGGAGCCCGCGCGGGGCCTCGGTCGCCCAGGCGCCCGAGCCGGCGCGCGGGGCCAGGGCGAGCGCCGGCGCCGGGGGCGGCGCGTAGGCCCGGATCAGCCGCACGGCCTCGTCGCAGGCGTAGGCCACCTCGACCAGCCGCACGCCGATGCTGCGGAACGGGTCCGTGACCGGCCCGTCGAGGCCGGCCGCGCGGGCGGCCTCGAGGAGCCACGCGGGCAGGAGGTCGCGCGCGAGCGCCCAGCGGGCCAGGGGCCCGGTCAGGTAGTGGCCGCGGCCGCGCAGGCGCGCGTGGAGCGCGGTCGAGTGCGCGACCTGCTCCTCGACCATGTGCTGGTCGAACTCCTCGGCCGCGCAGTCGAGCCCCTTCGTGGAGACGATCCGCCCCTCGTTCATGGGGTACTCGGCCGGGTGGCGCAGGGCCACGAGCTCGCGCTCGAGCGCCAGGCCCGGGTAGCTGAAGGTCGCCGTCCAGGCGAGCGCCTCGAGCGCCAGGTCGCGCGCGCGCGCGAGCGGCGCCTCGAGCGCGGCCAGCTCCGCCCGCGTCGGCGCCCGGTAGAAGCCGCCCACGCGCACGTTGATCGGGTGGACCTCGCGGCCGCCGACGAGCGCCACGAGGGCGTTGCCGGCCTTCTTGACCTCGAGCCCCGCCTTGACCCGCTCGGGGTGGTCCTTGGCCATGCGGATCGCGTCGGGGTAGCCGAGGAAGTCCGGCGCGTGGAGCATGAACGCGTGGAGCGTGTGGCTCTCGATCCACTCGCCGCAGTAGAGGAGCCGCCGCAGGTCGCGCAGCGGGCCCGTCACCTGCGCGCCGACCCCCGCCTCGAGCGCGTGCACGGCGCTCATCTGGTAGGCGACCGGGCAGATCCCGCAGATCCGCGCCGTGACGTCGGGCGCCTCGGTCCAGGCCCGCCCGCGCAGGAGCCCCTCGAAGAAGCGCGGCGGCTCGTAGATCTCGAGCGACACGCGCTCGACCTCGGCCCCGCGCACGCGGATGTGCAGGGCGCCCTCGCCCTCGACCCGCGCGAGCGCGGCCACGCGCACCGTGCGGCTGCGCGGCTCCTCAGGGGCGCTCATGGCGGTCGGCCTCCTCGCTGAACGGCGTCGCCCCCGCGTTGAAGCTGCGGAACGCCCGCGCCAGGTCCTGCTCCTCCTGCCCCAGCGCCCTCCAGGCCGCGGCGAGCGACGGCGTGTTCGGCGACTCCATGGGCCCGAAGCAGCCGTAGCAGCCGCGGTCGTAGCGCGGGCAGAGCGCCTGGCAGCCGGCGTGCGTCACGGGGCCGAGGCAGGGCGTGCCGCGGGCGACCATCACGCACACGGTCCCGCTCCGCTTGCACTCGGTGCACACCGACTCGCGCGGCACGTCCGGGCGGCGCCCGGCGAGCAGCGCCGAGAGGACCGACAGGAGCTGGTGCTTGTTCACCGGGCAGCCGCGCAGCTCGAGGTCGACCTTCACGTGCGCGGCGATCGGCGTCGAGGTGGCCAGGGCGTCGATCCAGTCGGGGCGGGCGTAGACGACCGACAGGAGCTCCGGCAGCTCGCGCGTGTTGCGCAGGGCCTGGATCCCGCCGGCGGTGGCGCAGGCGCCGATCGTCACCAGCACCTTCGACTGCTCGCGGACCTCGAGGATCCGCCGCGCGTCGTGCGCCGTGGTCACCGAGCCCTCGACGAGGGACACGTCGTACGGGCCCTCGGTGTTGGCGCTCGTCGCCTCGAGGAAGTGGGCGATCTCGACCTCGCCGGCGAGCGCGAGCAGCTCGTCCTCGCAGTCGAGGAGCGAGAGCTGGCAGCCGTCGCACGAGGCGAACTTCCACACGGCCAGCCGTGGCTTCTTGCGCGCCGTCACAGCTCCCTCACGGCCAGGAGCGGCCGGAGCCGCTCCCACGTCAGGACCGGCCCGTCGCGGCAGAGCAGCGTCGGTCCGTACTGGCAGTGCCCGCACACGGCCACCGCGCACCTCATGTTGCGCTCCATGGACAGGTAGGTGCGCTCGGGCGCGACCCCGCGCGAGGCGAGCTCCTGGGCGACGACGCGCATCATGACCTCGGGCCCGCACACGGCGGCGACGGTCCGCGCCGGGTCGACCTCGGCCCGGGGCAGGAGCCGCGTGACGACGCCCACGGCGCCCGGCCACGACGGCGCGGCGGCGTCGACCGTCACCAGCACCTCGAGCCCCCTCGCGCGCCAGTCGTCGAGCTCGCCGGGGTAGAGGAGGTCGCCCGGGGTGCGGGCGCCCACGAGCAGGGCCGCGCGGCCGTAGTGGCCGCGGTGCGAGAGGAGGTGCAGGACGAAGGGCCGCAGCGGGGCCAGGCCGATCCCGCCGGCCACGAGCAGGACGTCGTGGTTGATCGCCGCCTCGACGGGCCAGCCGCGGCCGAAGGGCCCGCGCAGCCCGAGGGCGTCGCCGGGGCGCGCCGCCGCCAGCGCGCGCGACACGGCGCCCACGGCCCGGACGGTGTGCACGACGCGCGCCGGCTCGCCCGGGTCGCCGGCGATCGAGATCGCCGCCTCGCCCACGCCGAAGGGCCAGAGCATGTGGAACTGCCCCGCGGCGAAGGGCACGGGCGCGCCGCCGTCGACCTCGAGCTCGAGGGTCCACGTGTCGCGCGTCTCCTGCCGGGTCGCGCGGACCTTCGCCACGCGCGGGCGCATGGGGTCAGCGAGCGGCGTGGCCATACAGGTCCAGGAGCTGCAGCCGCGTGGCGGCGAGGCGGGAGGTGAACACCTTCGCGACGCGCTTCATGAGGGCGTAGCCGAGCTCGTGGTCGCGCTCGGCCTTCTCGCGCAGGCACACCCCGTCGAGCGCGAGCGCGCGGGTCGGCTCGACGATCCGGGCGTCGAAGGCGCACCGGTGCGGCGGGAAGAGCCACGACCAGCCGAGCACGTCGCCGCCGTGGAGCGTCTGCACGACGAGCGGGCCGCCCGGGGCATGGACCTCGAGGGCCACCGCGCCGTCGCGCAGGGCGTGGAAGGTGTCGGCCGGGTCGCCCTCGCGCATGACGTAGGCGCCGGCCGGCAGGAGCACGTTCTTCGCGCAGCCGGCGAGCAGCTGGAGGTGCGCGGGCGCGAGCCCCTCGAAGAAGGGGTGCTGTCGCAGGACGTCCTCGATCGGGGTCACGCCCCGCCTCCTCCGGCGGCCGGCGCCAGGAGCGCGCGGACCTCCTCGGTGATGTCGATCCCGACCGGGCACCAGGTGATGCACCGGCCGCAGCCGACGCAGCCCGACGTGCCGAACTGGTCGTGCCAGGTGGAGAGCTTGTGCGTGAGCCACTGGCGGTAGCGCGAGCGCGCGGACGCCCTGACGCTCTGCCCGTGCAGGTAGGTGAACTCGAGCGTGAAGCACGAGTCCCAGCGCCGCCAGCGCTCGGCGTGGTCGCCCGTCAGGTCGGTCGTGTCGGTCACCTGCGTGCAGAAGCAGGTGGGGCAGACCATGGTGCAGTTGGCGCAGGTGAGGCAGCGGGCGGCCACGTCGTCCCAGCGCGGGTGCTCGAGGGTCTCCCGGAGGGCCTGCGGCACCCGCCCGGGCGCCTCGAGGGTGCGGCCCATCTGCGCGGCCGTCCGCGCGACGACCTCGTCGACGGCCTGGCGGTCGGCCTCGGTCGCCGCCGGGAGCGCGCCGCCCAGGCGCGCCTCGAGCCGGGCGAGGACGGCCTCCCCGGCCGGCGACGACGCCTCGACCACGAAGGCGTGCTCCGGCGCGAGCAGCTCCGTCAGCGTCAGGTCGGCGCCCCCGGTCACCGCCGGGCCGGTGTTCATGGAGACGCAGAAGCACGTCCCGCCGGCCGTCCCGCACTGCACGGCCACCAGCAGGGCGGCCTCGCGCCGCGCCCGGTAGATCGGGTCGGGGTAGGGCCCGCCGAGGAGCACGCGGTCCTGGATGGCGATCGCGGCGAGGTCGCAGGCGCGCACCCCCAGGAAGGCCAGGCGCTCGGCGGCCGGCGGGGCGTCGTCGACCTCGAAGCCCTCGTCGGTCCGCGTCGCCCGGAGCAGGCGCACCTCGGGCGGGTGCAGGAAGCGCTTCCAGGCGTGCGGCCCGACGGCGTAGCCGAACAGGGCCTCGTCCCCGCGCCGCTCGAGGCGGTAGCGGCCGGCCTCCTGCACGTCCGTCCAGCCGGCGGGCAGGTCGGCCGCCGAGGCGAGCCGCTCGTAGGCGATCGCGCCGTCCTTCAGCGTCGGCCCGACGACCACCCGGCCGTCGTCGTGCAGCGCGTCGAACAGCGCGTCGAACGCGCCGCGCGCGAGGCGGACCTTCCCCGAGGAGCTCATGCCTCGACCATAACGCGAGCACCGTGCCGCCTCACCCCCAGGCCGGACGGTCAGCGCTGTCTCGCGGGCGTGACGACGTCTCGCGCGCGAGACGCCGCCGCGCGCCTTGCGACGGCGCGCGGCGTGCAGGACGTCCAGGCGAGGGGGACCGAGACATGCCCTGGACCGACGACTACCGCGCCCGCCTCCGCAGCCCGGTCGACGCCGTGCAGCTCGTGACCAGCGGCGCCCGCGTGACCTTCTCCGGCAACGCCGGCGTCCCGCGCGCGCTGCTCGAGGCGCTCTGCGCCCGGAGCGCCGACCTGCGCGACGTGGAGGTGCTGAGCCTCCTCTCGCTCGGCGACGCGCCGTGGGCCCTGCCGGAGCGCTGCGGCGCGTTCCGCGCCAACGCCCTGTTCATCGGCGCGAACCTGCGCGAGGCGGTGAACGCCGGGCGGGCCGACTACACGCCGATCTTCCTCTCCGAGATCCCGCGCCTGTTCCGCGAACGCACCCCGATCGACGTGGCGCTCGTGCAGGTCTCGCCGCCCGACGCGCACGGCTACTGCTCGCTCGGCGTCTCCGTCGACGTCGTCATGCCGGCGGCGCACCAGGCGCGCCACGTGATCGCCGAGGTGAACCCGCGCTGCCCGCGCACCCACGGCGACGCGTTCCTCCACGTCTCGCGCTTCGCCGCGGTGGTCGAGGCCGAGCACCCCCTCCCCGAGCTCCCCGCGCCGCCGATCGACGACGTGTCGCGGCGGATCGGCGGCCACGTGGCCGGGCTGGTCGAGGACGGCGACACCCTCCAGCTGGGGATCGGCGCGATCCCGGACGCGGTGCTCGACGCCCTCGCGGGTCGGCGCGACCTCGGCATCCACACCGAGATGTTCTCCGACGGCGTCATGCGGCTCGTCGAGCGCGGCGTGATCACGGGCGAGCGCAAGCCGCTCCACCGCGGGAAGGTGGTCTCGTCGTTCCTCATGGGCAGCGAGGCGCTCTACCGCTGGGTGCACGACAACCCGGTCGTCGAGATGCACCCCTCGGACTACACCAACGACCCGGTCGTGATCGCCCGCCACGACCGCTTCGTGGCCGTCAACTCGGCGATCCAGGTCGACCTCACGGGGCAGGTCGTCTCCGACTCGATCGGGACGCGCTTCTACTCGGGGATCGGCGGGCAGGTCGACTTCATCCGCGGCGCCGCGCGCGCCGCCCACGGCCGCCCGGTGATCGCCCTGCCGTCCACGGCCAGGGGCGGGGCCGTCTCGCGGATCGTGAGCGAGCTCGACCCCGGCGCCGGCGTGGTCACGTCGCGAGGCGACGTGCACTTCGTCGTCACCGAGTGGGGCGTGGCCGACCTGTGGGGCCGCCCCGTGCGCGAGCGGGCGCGGCGGCTGATCGCGGTGGCGCACCCGGCGTTCCGGGAGGGGCTGGAGGAGCGGGCGCGCGCGCGGAACCTGGTGTGACCCGGAGACGCCAGCGGGCGGCGAGGCCTCCGCCCCGCCGCCCGCTCGCTCGTCCGTCTCGCGCCCCGGCGGCTACTGGTTGTCGGGCATCGCGTTGATCAGGCCCACGCCGTGGGGCGGGCCCCAGTAGCTGTCCTCGCCCTTGGCCTCGGCCAGGTAGGCCGCGGTGTGCATGTCGGAGGCGGGGATCCAGCCGAACTTGTCGAGCGCGCGCTCGTGGTAGAAGTCGTTGCTGAGCGACGACTCGTTGAGGTACATCCGGTTCCAGTTGATCGACTGGCCGGCCTTCAGGTTCCGCTCGTCGTAGTAGTCGCGGGCGCGGAACTTGACGAAGTACATCCACTTCACCTTGTGGGAGTCCTTCGGGTGGGTGCCCGGGAAGTCGCCCACCGCGAAGCCGTGCGACTTCGAGATCTCGTAGCTCATGGCCACGATCGGCGAGTAGGCGCCGCGCACGGCGTAGCGCTTGTTGTGCTGGAACATGGTCGTCGAGAACATGTGCGTCGGACCCCAGTTCGTGTGGCGGTCCAGCGCCTGGTTCAGCCGCGACATGCGCAGCTTGAAGGTGGCGTCGCGGTCGCTGTCCTGCGCCGTGAACACGCCCTCCTGGGCGAAGAGCGAGCGCGTCTGCGAGGTCACGTTGAAGGTGCCGTTGAAGCCCCAGTCCGCGTTGCGCAGGAAGCGCGAGCGGTTGAAGGTCGCCACCGTCTTGCGGGTCACCTCGCCGCCGGAGACGCGGTCCGACGGGAGCGCCTGCGACTCGAGGCCGAGGTCGCCCGAGCCCATGTGGTCGGCGAACAGGCGGTAGTCGGCCACGCCGTCGCCGTTCGCGTCCTCCTGGTCGATGTACAGGTGCGGCCCGCCGCCCCGCTCCGACGCCTTGCGCAGGTGCTGGTGGTGCTCGCTCGGGTAGAAGAGGTACATCGCCATCAGCTCACGCGTGCGGGCGTAGCGGGTGGCGAACGGCCGCTTGAAGTACTCCAGCGCGCCGAGGTCGATGTTCTTGCGCGTCTGGGTCTCGAGCAGCCGGCAGTAGTGGCGCGAGTTCCAGATGAAGCCGTTGCACTCCATCCAGTTCGCCTTGAAGTTCTTGTCGCCGCGGAAGTCGTAGAGGTAGCCCAGGTCCGGCCCCGTCGGCGACGGGTCGCAGTGGTCCTGGATGAACTTCTGCAGGCCGCGCTCGTAGTCCTCGAGCTCGAAGCGGCGCCCCTGACCCTGCAGGTAGGTGTGGAAGATGAACCGCATCTCGGCGTGCGAGAACGGCCGCACCGAGTTGTCGATGCGGTTGCAGACGTGGCCGACCTCGCCCCACGCGTAGTTGAAGCCGCTGGGGTTCGGGTTCAGCTTCCGCTGCCGCGCCGAGAAGACCTCGCTCAGGATCCAGCGCAGGCGCGAGTAGCCGTCGCCCGTCAGGTCATCGAACAGGAAGGCCTGGTTCGTCGGCGCGTTCTGGGCGCCCGCCTTGTTCACGGGGGTGTGCTTGGCGACGATCTCGAGCTTCGTCTTCACCATGAAGGGGTAGTCGCGGTACTCCCCGAGCAGCGTCTTGACGAAGTTCTCGTAGTTGCCGCGGGCCAGCCGGCGGTCGATCCCGTTGAGCTGCCGCTCGCGCTCGGCCGGGCTGGCGTCGTGCCGGTTCCACCAGTACATGTAGAGGCCCTTGAGGGCGCTCCAGTCGTTGGCCTCGTCGAGGCCGTAGGTCTTGAGGTGGTCGCCGTAGCTCATGGTCGAGCGGCCGATGCCCGGCGCCGTCTGGTTGTTCTGCGCGTCGAAGGTGCCGAACGCCTTCTCCGCCGCCTTGATCAGCGGGTGGTCCCACTTGACCGACTGCACGAAGGGCGCGCGGTCGACGTAGGTGGCGAACTCCGTCTCGTAGACGATCGTGTCCCGTAGGGTCGGCAGGCGATCGACGATCGGCGGGTCACCGTGGGCCGTGAGGCTGAGCAGCGTCCCACACGCGAGCGCTGAGCCGCCGACGGCCAGCTTGCGTAGATTGACTGGCTTCATGAGGTCTCCTGGGCCGGGGTGGGGCGGGAAAGGGCACCCCGAACGTTGCCAAGGCGGTATAGCACGCCTGGGCCCAGGAGCTCAAACACTCTCCCCCCTTGTGACGAGAGGACTTGCAAGAATGTGACGGCCGCGATTCGTCTCGCGTGAGCCGCATCACCAGGGCGGCGCGCTGTCCGGTGCGACGCTTCCGAGCGCGGTGGCGGCCCCGGTGTGCGGCTTCAGCCCCTCCGGCCCGGCCGGGGCGGCGGGGTCGAGCTCCGCCCACTTCGGATGCTCCGCGGCCAGGTTGCGGCGATGCGCGAAGAGCGCCCGCACGAGCGCGCCGGCGGCGGCCGGCTCGAGGTCGCGCCGGCAGAGGAGGAGGGCGCGGGTGGCCACGGTGGGCACCGGGGCGCCGACCCAGCCGTAGGCCTCGCCGGTGATCATCGCGTCGGCGTAGCCCTCCGCCGCCGGGATCGG
Source organism: Planctomycetota bacterium (assembly GCA_023954375.1). Taxonomy (GTDB): domain Bacteria; phylum Planctomycetota; class J058; order J058; family J058; genus JAMLIC01. The sequence goes on along the minus strand of JAMLIC010000013.1, from coordinate 28,030 downwards.
CGCGAGCCGCACCCCGCCGCCGGCCAGCAGCGGCAGGGGCTGGCCGCCGACGAAGAACGCCGCCTGCGCGCGGCCGGCGCGCAGGGCCTCGAGCGCGCGCGCGCCGCCGATCGCGCGACCCGACACGTCGCCGCGCGCCAGGCCGGCGAGGCGCAGGAGGCGGCGCGCGGTCAGGAGCGTGCCCGAGCCGACCGCGCCCATGGCCACGACCTTCCCGCGGAGCGCCGCCGGCCCCTCGGGGCCGCCCTGGAGGGTGGCGAGGTGCACCTCCTCGGCGAAGAGCGGCGCGAGCAGCCGCACGCGCGCCAGGAGCGGGGCCACGGCCGGCGTGCGCAGGGCGTCGGCGACGAGGTCCTCCTGCACGAGCGCGAGGTCGACCTGCCCGGTGGCGAGGAGCACGAGGCTCTCGAGCGCGCCGCCGGTGGCGACGAGGGCGGCGTCGCCCACGTCCGCCTGCCGCGCGACCCGCTCGAGCCCGCGGGCCGCCCGCGCGTAGGTGCCGTCGGGGGGCCCGGCCGCGACTCGCAGCGCGGCGCCCTCGGGGCGGAACGCGACGGGCGGACCCTCGGGCGCGGGCGGGGCGTCGCCGGCGAGGGCCTCGACCTCGCCGCCGACGAGCGCGCGCAGGGCCGCGCCCTGGCCCGGGCGCGCGACCAGCCACGGGTGCACGACGAGCACCTCGGCCCCGTCGTCCGGGCCGGGCGCGAGCGCGTAGCCGGGGCGCCGCTCGAGGAGCGCGCGCTGGTCGTCGGGGGCGATCGTCAGGAGGCGGGTGCGCGCGCCGTGCACCTCCGCGCAGTGGCCGAGGACGACGACCGCGTCGACCCGACCGGCGCCCAGGCCGGCGACGCCGTCGGTCGGGGGCTCGTGGCGTAGCGTCACGTCGCCCGCGTCGGGGTCGAGGCCCGCGGCCAGGAGCACGTCGCGCGCGGCCAGGGCCGAGCCCGAGCCGAGCCGGCCCGCGGAGACGGCGCGGCCGCGGAGGTCGGCGAGCTCGCGCACGGGCGACGCCTCGGCCACCACCACGTGCACCTCCTCCGCGAGGGCGAGGCCGCTCACGACCTCGACGCCCGCGCGCGCCACGCCGTGGATCGAGGCGCAGAGCACGTTGCCGGGCACGAGCGCCGCGTCGGCGACCCCCCAGGCGACCAGGTAGAGCCCGTCGAGGTCGCTCGCGCTGGGCGCGATCGACAGGGGCGCCCCGGCGCGCTGCGCGGCGTCCTGCAAGGCGTGGGCGAGCCGGTGCGACTGGCAGCCGGCCGGGCCCGCGACGAGGACGTGGCGGGCGTCGATCGGGTCCTCGTGCTCGTGCGCGGCGTCGTCGACCCGGGCGGGCGCCGCCGGGCGCGGCGCTGGCTCGGGCTTGCGCTCCTCGGCCCCGCACGCGACGAGCGCGGCGCAGGCGGCGGCGGCGATCCACCGGGTGGCGCGACGGTCCATGGCTCCCCCCCTGCGCCCGGACGGCGCGAGGCCGCATTGTGGGTCGGGGGGCAGGGGGCGAGCAAGGGCGCCCGGACACACCGCTCCGGAACAGAGAACACAACGCTCCGGAACACAACGAGCGGCTCGGATCGGGGCGACGGACACCAGTGTCGTGCGTCGGTCGCCGGATCGGAGCCGCTTCGTCCAGCACACATTCTACCCGGACGGCAGGCGCGCGGCAAGCCTCGTCACGCGAACCCGAGCCGCCGCCTCGCTTCTCCTGCACGAACATAGACTTATGCGGCTCGAACCGGAGCCGGAGCGTTGGTATACCGCAGGGAGAGAGGGGGCCGGGTGATGCGCAGGACCTGGAGGCGTCGGACCTGCTCGTGGGTGGCGCTCGGGGTCGTCGTGGCGCTGCTGGCGCACGATCGGACCTCCCGGGCGCAGGACGGAGGCGACGAGCCGCAGCCGCCGGCCGAGCGGCCGGAGGGCGGCGAGCCACCGGCCGGCGACCCGCCCGCGGCCGGGCGCACGCTCGACACGACCTCGCCCGTGGCGCTGGCCCTGCGCGAGCTCCTGCGGGTCGACCCGCGCTACGCCACGGACGGGACGGTCGAGCTCGTCTACCCGTTCGACGAAGACCCCGAGCTGCTCGACTGGACCCACCAGGGCTTCGACCGGGTCGACCTGCGCGGCGGCCGGCTCACGCTCGGCGTGGGCTCGAACGGGCAGGGGCTCCTCCAGCACCGGCTCGAGCTGGCCGGCCGCTACGAGGTGACCCTCCGCTGCCGGCTCGAGTGGGTGAGCAGCCGCTCCGACCTCGTGTTCGTCCTGGGCAAGGGCGGCGGCGGGCGCTTCGGCAACCAGCTCGTCGAGCGCCAGGCGCGCGGCTGGAAGCCCGTGACCCGCGTCGAGCCCGCGCGGGACCGCTTCGCCGGCGCGCGCGAGGTCACCGTCCGCTACGTGGTCGACGGCGACGACGTGACGGTGTGGCTCAACGGCGTGCAGATGGGCTCGACCGACAAGCTCAAGCGCAAGCTCGACGGCAAGGTCGGGCTCTGGTGCACCGACATGCGGCTCGTCCTCGACGAGGTCCGGATCACCGGGCGGCCCGACACGTCGAGGCTGTGACGTGGCGCCTCGCCGCTCGTGGGACGACTGTAAGGAAGAGCACTGCCCTCGAACTCGGTTGCCTCGCGGCGCGCTCCGCCAGGCCGCGGACGACCTCGCCGAAGAAGCCGCCGACGGCGGAGCCGCCTCCGAGCACACCTCACGGCGCCTTCGCAGCGAGAGCCTCAGGCGAGGCGGAGGAGGGCGAGGCGATGCCGCGCGAAGGCGAACGAAGGCGACCTGCTGGCCGCCGAGAGAGCCTGAGCGGCCGGGGTGTCGCGCGAAGCGAGACACCCCGGCGAACGGCAGCGCCCGCCGTCCTCCGCCGCAGCCGCGATCACACGACTAGCTCGGCTCGAGGTAGGAGTGCAGCCCCGGCAGGAGGAACGAGACGCCCAGGTAGGTGAACATCACCGCCGCGAAGCCGGCCAGGTTCCACACCGTCGACCACGGGCCCTTGACCCAGCCCATGAACCGGAAGTGCAGGTAGGCGGCGTAGACGAGCCAGGTGATGAACGCCCAGGTCTCCTTCGGGTCCCAGCCCCAGTAGCGGCCCCACGACTGGTTGGCCCACACGGCGCCGAGGAGCACGCCCGCGGTGAGCAGCACGAAGCCCACCTGGATCACGCGGTAGTTGAAGTGCTCGAGGCGCTCGAGCCTGGCCGCCACCTCGGGGGTGGCGCCCCCGGCCCGGAGCGACATCAGCCAGACGAACAGGTAGTCGAGGCCCAGCGCGCAGGCCAGGCCGAGCGCGCCGTAGCTGGTGAGCATGCACGTGACGTGGATGTTCAGCCAGTAGGAGCGCAGCACCGGCACGAGCGGGTTCATGGCCGGGTCGATGTGCCGGGCGAAGGCGTCGCCCATGAGCGGCAGGCGGTCGGCGAGCACGAGCGTCACGCCGCCGAGGAGCGCGCCCGCCGTGCCGGCCGAGCCGCCCTTCATGAACGCCTCGAACACGACCGCCATGAGCACGGCCACGCCGCCGATCCAGATCGCTGTCTCGTAGAGGCTGCCGACCGGCGCGAACTGCGTGATGTAGGTGCGCGCGAGCACGCCGCCCACGTGGAGGAGCGCCGCCGTCCCGAGGATCGCCAGGGCCGTGGCCCACAGCCAGCGCTTCTGCACGACCAGGCGGTCGACCATGAACAGGGCCGCGGCCAGGAAGCACAGGAGGTAGGCCGTGCGGAACGGGCGCAGCCGGTTGTAGAGCAGCTCGAGCGAGAGGACCGAGTCGGGCGGGTAGACGCGGAAGTCGTAGCCGACGAGCCGGCTCGTCACCTTGCCCGCGGCGTCGCCGAACGCCTTGGCGTCGCGGGCGCGGAACGCCGACGCCATGGCGCCTGCCTCCTCCTGCAGGGGCGAGAAGCGCCCGTCGGGGAAGCTCTGGTGCGCCTGGTCGATCGGCACCCAGGCCTTCTCGGGGTCGTCCGACACGGGCAGGAGGCGCAGGAGCTCCGGCGTCTTCTTGAAGGCGTGCACGCGGCCGAACAGCTCGCGCGCGGCGAGCTCGGTCGGGGTGAAGCCCTTCTCCTTCGACCAGTCGAGCGACTCCTGGAAGCTCCGCCAGCCCGGGTGCTCCTCGAAGTCCCTGATCGACACGTGAGTCTTGGCCACGCGCGTCCCGGTGAAGGCCTCGGTCAGGTCGAGGTTGCGCACCACGATCACGCGCCGCTCGCGGAACTTCTCCGGCTCGAGCGCCATGTGCAGCAGCGTGAACATGGGGTCCTCGCCCCGCGCGTCGCGCAGGGTGTACTCCCCGGTCACGGCGTAGACGTGCTCGCGCGCGAACGTGTCGAGCGGCTTGACCCGGCCGTTGGCCTGGATCGGCACCGCGCGCAGCGGCCCGTAGTCGGCGGCGAGCCCCTGCGGCGCGGTCGCGGCCACGTCGGCGCGGACGCCCGCCGCGAGGGCGAGCCCGAGGCCCAGCGCCCCTGCAAGGGTGCGACGAGTGGTGGCGTTCATCTCCGTCCTCCGCTGTGGCTCAGCTTACCGTCGCCTGGTCGTCGGCGCCCGTCGCCCGCGGCGGGCCCTCGGCCGGGGGCGCCTCGGTCGCGGGCGCCTCGGCCGGGGGCGCCTCGATCGGGGGCGCCTCGATCGGGGGCGCGTCGATCGGGGGCGCGTCGATCGGGGGCGGCACGGCGTCCGCGACCGGCGGCGGAACCCCGTCGGTGGGCGGCGGCGCCGCGCCGCCCGCCTCGGCGCGCGGCAGCGGGGCCTGCCCGCGGCGGCGCAGCTCCACCTGCCGCAGCCAGGGCTTCAGGTAGAAGATCGCGAGCACGCCGAGCGACATGACGAGCGACCCCAGGTAGAAGACGTACTGCCCCGGGTCGCTCTGCACCTGGAAGATCGAGATGTCCGGCTGGCCGGGCTGCCGGATGTAGCTCGACTGATAGAACGTGAAGCCCTGGTGCACCAGGGTGTGGTTCATGTAGATCCGGTAGTCGAACGAGGGGACCGAGGCCGAGGGCTCGTTCTTGACCGTGACCTCGCTCTCGAAGGCCAGCGGCCGCTGGTTCTCGAGGCCGGGCGCCCACTCGATCTTGAACTTCTTCAGGAACACGTCGAACGGCAGCGAGTACTGCTTCGCGCGGTAGTTGAGCGTCCAGGTCTCGTCGCCGACGCGCAGCTGGACGCGGTTGCGGCCGTCGAGCCCGAACGGCAGCCACTCGGCCGCCTCGTGCTCGCCCTTCTTCAGGCGCACGAACACGGCGTCGGGGAACTTCTCGCCGTCGCGCGTGGTCTTCGTGTCGATCGGCACGACCCGCTGCGTCTGGTGGATCGACCACGCGTGGCGCTTGAAGCGCAGGGTCAGGCCGTCGACGCCCTCGACCTCGACCGGCCCGTCGAGGCGCGGCAGGGCCAGCACCTCGTCGACGGTCGCGGGCGCGGGGCGGTCGGGCCCGGTGCGCAGGAGGGCCACGTCGGTGGCGCGCGGGCCGACCACGAAGCACACGACGTTCTTGCCGGGCGGGACGTGCCACACCGGCAGGCGGTAGCTGACGTCGACGGCCGTCGGCGCCGCGTGGATCGTGAGGCCGCGGTAGTCGGGGTTGCCGAAGGCGTAGAGGCGCTCGAAGGTCTCCACCCGCCCGCCCGGGTGCTCGATCTTGTCGACCTGCACGGCCGGGTTCTGGAGCTTGCCGGGCGCGTCGTCGGTCGGGACCTGCTTCCCCCCCTCGTTGACGACGATCAGCTTCCAGAAGAAGCGCGCCAGGTGGACGCGGTAGCCGCCGACCTCGACCCAGCGGCCGAGCGCGGCGCCGGCGCGCGCGGCCTCGTCGGGCTCCGGGACGAGCGCGTCGAGCGAGACGGCCGCCTCCTGGTCGCCGGCGCGGACGACGATCGAGCCGAGCGACTCCTCCCCGGCCAGGGCGCGCGCGAGGTCCTCGCGCCCGTAGAAGCGCTGCGCCGCGACGACGACCTCGCCGTGCATGTCGACGACGTTGGAGTAGCCGGGCTCGACCGGCAGCCAGCGCGTCGTCTGGCGCTTGACGGGCGTCGTGAGGTCGAAGTCGACCTCGACGCCCGGAGGCCCCTCGCCCGAGGGGTCCTCCTCGATGATCCCGCGCTTCTCGTGATGCGGGTAGTACTTGTCGAACTGCAGGCGCGCCCCGTCGCCGAGGTCCCAGTCGAAGCCGGCGGCCCGCTGGGTGCCCGTGTGCATGATCAGCCCCAGGCCGGCGCTGACGACGAACACCAGCAGCGCCGGCTCGCGGCCGGCGATCAGCAGGGCGGCGAGCGTCCCCAGGACGACGAAGCCGCCCCACACCCAGGCGCCGATCCAGGCGATGTGGTCGCGCCGCGCGAGGAGCGACTCGCCCTCGATCGTCGCCGGCAGGTGCGTGAGCCGGATGTCGTAGGCCTTGGCCTCCCCGCCCGGCCGCTCTATCACGACCTCGCGGTCCTGGAGGAACATGCGCCGCTCGGCGGTGCCCTCGAGGACGAACAGCTGCCCCTCGGTGCGCAGCGACGTGAGCAGGCCCGCGAGGATGATGACGAGGAGGCCCAGGTGGGTCATGAGCCAGGGGAGCTGGCTCAGCTGCCAGGGGAACCACCCCGGCGGGCGGGTCAGCGAGCGGCTGAGCGTGCACACGGTGATGTTCACGCCGAGCACGATGAGCAGGCCCGAGAACCACCAGGAGCCGAAGAAGACCTCCTCCGTCTCCTTGATGCCCAGGCCGTGGCCGACGATGCACACCACGCCGATCACGAGCATGAGGCCGACCGCCAGCCAGACGGACGCGAAGAAGCGCCACAGGGGGCCTGGCTTGAGCGGCTTCACGCGCATGGGGTCGTCTCCGGGCGGGGCGGCGGACGCACGAACGTACCCGTCCTGCTCACCATCGACAAGACAAGGGCCCTGCGGCATTTCGTCGCGCTCGCCCGCGGGTGACACCCGCGGGCCCGGCTGCTAAGACACGGGGCAGGATGTCGCACCACGACGACGACATCGAGCGGCTGGCGTGCGTCGGCGCCTCGTTCCGCACGCTCGGCTTCGAGCGGCTGGGGGAGCTGGTCGTGCCGCCCGAGGAGCGCGCCGCCGCGCTCCCGGCGCTGGCGCGGGCCCTCGGCGCGGACGAGCTCGTCTACGTGGCGACCTGCAACCGCGTCGAGTGCTGGGCGTGGCTGGCGGCGCCGGCGCGCGACCTGCCGGCGCGGCTCGCCGGGTTCTTCGGCGGCCGGGTCGGCGAGGACGGGCTCGAGGCGCGGGCCGGCCGCGAGGCGCTGGCGCACCTGCTCCGGGTCACGTCGGCGCTCGACAGCCTGGTCGTCGGCGAGACCGAGATCGCGGGCCAGGTCCGGCGCGCCGGCGACGAGGCGCAGGGGGTGGGGCTGCTCGGCGAGCGCCTGCGACCGGTGCTCGAGCGGGCGCAGGCCTGCGCCCGCCGCGCGCGACAGGCGTTCGACGCCGCGCGGCCGCCCGCGTCTGCGGCCGACCTCGCCGTGGGCAAGATCCAGCAGCACTTCGGCCCGGAGGGGCCGCGGGTCGCCGTCCTGGTCGGCGTCGGGCCCATGACGCGCAAGGTCGCCGGCGCGCTGGCCTCGACGGCGGCCGAGCTCGTGTTCGTCAACCGCGGGGTCGCGCGCGCCGAGGAGCTGGCGGCCCGCTACGGCGGCCGGGCCCTGTCGCTCGACGCCTTCCAGGCCGAGCCGCCGGCGTGGATCGACCTCGTGTTCACCGCCACGTCCGCCCGCGCGCCGGTCGTGCGCCCCGAGCACCTCGCCCCGGCCCTCGACGCGCGGCGCCGGGCCGGCGCGGCCCGGCCGCTGATCCTCTGCGACATGGGCGTCCCGCGCGACGTCGACCCCGCCTGCGACGCCCTCGAGGGCGCGCTGGTCGTGGCGCTCGAGCACATGGAGGCGCTGGCCCACCTGCGCGCCGCCCAGGACGGGGGCCTCTCGCGGGCGAGCGCCGTCGTCGACGAGGAGCTCGACCGCCTGCTGCGCGAGGAGCGGTTCCGCGCGATCGCCGGAGAGAGCGCCCGCGCCATGCTCGCGTCGCGCCTCGCGCACCTGAGCCCCGAGGACCGCGAGGCGATCCTGCGCTTCGCGGGCGGGCTGGCGGCGCGGTTCGCGCGGCAACCATAGGCCCGGCGCCAGCCTGGCGATTGGACACGGAGGCCACGGAGGCCGACGGAGGGCACGGAGAGATGGACCTCCGTGTCCTTCGTTCGTCTCCGTTGCCTCCGTCTCCAGTCTCTGGCAGGGGCGGTCCTCGATCGGCAGGTACAGGGCGCGAGCCGGCCCCCCACACAGGGACCGGCTCCGCCCGGGAACGAGGGGGTGTTTCTATCCGTCAGACCAGCCCGAACGTGTCCATGAGCAGCTGGCTGTTGTTCACTCGGTCGACCGGCGGCGCGGGGCGCGAGAGGAGCGGCAGGTCGAAGTTGCCGCCGGCCTGGCCGATCTGCAGGCCGAGGCTGCGGTAGATGAACGCGCCCATGTCGGCCGGCGCGATCGGGTCCTGGGCGCCCGTGTTCCAGCGGAGCGTCCCGTTGGGGCCCGTGTCGCCGATCGACGTCATGCGGAACTTGGGCTGGTTGATCGAGAGCATGCCGATCGAGAAGCCGCTGCCCCAGTGGTCGCGGCCGTCGCGCGCCCCGTTGTTGACCGTGCCGGGGGTGCGGCCGAAGTCGCCGTACATCGTGATCAGGACGCGCTTGCCGGTGGCCTTGAGGTTCTGGGCCATCTGCGTGACGCCCTGGTTGATGTAGACGCCCCAGTTCTGCGCCACCGTGCCCACGTTGTTCGCGTGCGAGTCGTTGCCGCCGATGCCCATGGCCACGTAGGGGACGCCGGCCCTGAGCAGCTCCTGCGCCAGGGTCATGCGCATGGCGACGTTGTTGTTGCCGCCCGGCGGGAGCAGCGGCTTGCCGGTCAGGTCGAAGGCGCTCGCCGCCTGTCCGGCCGACGTCACGTCGTAGGCGTCCTCGGTCGCCTTCTCCATGGCGCGGGCCATGTGGTCGGGGCGCGAGGAGAGGAAGCGCTGGTTCAGCCGGTCGAGGAGGGCCTTGCGCCGGTCGTAGCGGTCCTGGTCGACGCCGGTCGGCCGCCGCAGGGCGGTGACGACCGGGTTGTTGGCGCCGCCGACCCCCACCTGGAGCGCCGTCGGGCAGCGCGACTCGCCGGCGTTGTTCACGCGCTCGCCGTTGGCGCCGTTGATCACGACGGCCGGGATCCCCAGGCCCTGCCCCTGGAAGTAGTAGGCCATGGCCGAGGCCATCGACGGGTACTGCATGACGAGCGCGTTGCTGCGCCACCAGCCGTTCATGTAGCGCTGGCCGGCGCCGTGGTCCTCCGACCCGTGCCAGAACGAGCGGATGAGCCCCAGCTTGATGTCGGGGTCGTTCATGACGAGGTTGGCCAGCTGCGGGAAGACGACCTGGCCGTTGGCGAACTGCCCGGCGATGCGCACCGGCTGGCCGTAGCGGTCGTTGACCCCCAGGTTGATCGTCTGGAAGTTCGGGTAGCTGCTGTTCGAGCCCGGCTTCGGGTCCCACGTGTCGGTCTGCGAGGGGCCGCCGTCGAAGAAGATCGACAGGTAGGCGTCGTAGAACGCGTTCTCCGGCTGCACGCCCAGCGCCTCGCGCATGTAGAGGAGCTGGTGCATCGAGGCGCCCATGAACCCGAGCGCCACGCCAGTGCCGGACAGCTTCAGGAACCCGCGGCGGGACACGTCTCCGCACGTCGAGCAGTTCTTGTGAGCGGTCATGGTGGTCTCCCGTGCCTCTCTGCTTGTCGTCTCGTGCGTGCGCCCGGCCGGGCGCACGGTGTTCTGGTCTCTGTCTGCCTATGTTTTGTGTCGTGTAGTCGTAGTCGCGGCGCGCCGCGCGCGCCACACCCCGCCGGACGGCCCGCGTCGGGGGCCGCCCGGCGGCGGCCGCCCTAGTGGGCGACCGCCTCGATCGTGCTCATGAGCACCGCGGCGACGTCCTCGAGGCCCGCCCGGACGGTCGGCGCCTGCTGGATCGTCTGCAGGGCGAAGCCCAGCTCGTCCGTCGACGGCTCGCGCGACAGCGCCGACCGGAACAGCTGCGTGACGGCCTCCTCACGCGTGACCGCGTTGCTCGTCACCTGCCCCGCCAGCGTCGCCACCCGCGCCCCGTTCGCCGACACCTTCGCCTGCACCACCGGGCTGTTCATGAGCACCAGCGCCTGGCTCATGTTCACCGCGTCCGACCGCTCCTGGATCGCCTGCCGCGCCAGCGGGTAGCCGAACGTCTGCCGGAAGAACGTCAGGTCCGCGTTCACGATCGCCTGACCCGTCACCGTCTCCACCAGCGACTCCATGACCTCCGAGTGGTGCCGCCGCAGGACGTGCCGCGCCAGCAGCGGGTCGTTACCCGTCGACGTCCCCGCCGAGCTCAGCTGGTACGCCTTGCTCTTGAACACCTCGCCGACGAACGCCCGCAGGTCCGTGTTCGCCGCCCGGAACCGCGCCGCAAGCACCTCCAGCAGCCCCGGCACCGCCACCGCGTCCAGGTTCCGCCGCAGGAACTGGTTCGGGTCCAGCAGCGGCTGCATCACCGTCGCGAAGATCCGGTGCGCCACGCCACGGTCGAACTGCGCCGCGCTCGTCAGCAGCTGCGCGAACTCCGCCCGGCGCTGCGCCATCGGCGTGTTCAGCGTGCTCGTCACCGGCGTCCCCGCCGCGAACGCCACCCACCCCGGCTGGAACGGCTGCCCGATCCGGTTGTTGTTCCGGTCCAGCGGCGTCGCCTCCGCCGCGTTCGCCGCGAAGAACGCGTCCAGCGGGTACCGCTCCGACTGCAGCCACCGCGGCTGGTCGTTCGGGCCCGTCAGCGGGTGGTCGTGGCACACCGCGCAGTCCGACGTCATGCCCGTCGCCGCCATGACCAGCACGTCCACCTTGTCCGACGCCCGCGGGTGCACCCCGTCGAACGTCGCCGACACCGGCGACGTCCCCGCCGCCAGCGCGCCCATGATCTGCGCGAGCCCCTGCCCGGCCTGGATCTGCTGCGCCACCCACTGGTCGAACGCGGCCGCGCCGGCGTTGGCGCGCGGGATCGAGAACCACTCCCCGATCTGGTTCGCCCAGTGCGCCGCGAACGCCGGCGTCGCCACCAGCCGGTCGATCTCCGCGTCACGCTTGTCCGCCGCCGCGCTCGCCGCGAACGCCTCCGCCTCCGCCGCCGTCGGCACCCGGCCCAGCGCGTCCGAATACAGCCGCCGCAGGAACTCCGCGTCCGTCGTCAGCGGCGACGGCTCCGCGAACTGCCCCTGCAGCACCGCCAGCAGCGCACGGTCGATCGCGTTGCTCGACCCCGCCAGCGGCCCGCCCGTGAACAGCGCGCTCGGCGGCAGCCCCGCCCCGCCGCCCAGCCGGAACTGCGCGCCCGCCGTCAGCCCCGCCGCGTTCAGCCGCGCCAGCAGCAGCACCTCCTGCCCGTCCATGACCCCGCGGAACAGCCCCGTCGGCGACAGCTGCCCCGCCATCGACGGGTTACGGCTCCGGTCCAGCACCTGCGCGCCCACCGACCGCGTCAGGTCCCACGTCCGCCCCGTGGCGTCCGTCGCCACGATCACCACCTGCTGCAGCTGGTCACGGCCCGCCGCCGCGTCCACCTCGCCCAGCGTGCGGAACTGCGGGTAGATCCGCAGCTCCGCCCCCGTCGCGAAGTTCGGCGACGCCCCGGCCGGCACCACGGTGATCCGCTTCGTCACCGTCAGCGTCTCGCCCGTCACCGCCCGCGTCGTCACGCTCAGCTCGGTCGTCCCGGGCGCGATCGGCGTGATCAGCCCGTCACCGCCGATCTTCGCCACCGACTCGTCCGCCATGTGCAGCTGCACGTCCCGCGTCAGGTCCAGCTGCGAACCGTCCCGGTAGTGCCCGTCGACGATCACCTGGAACGCCGAGCCCAGCCCGTCGTCCACCACCACGTCGCCGGGCGGCGCGATCTCGATCGCCACCAGCTGACCCTGGCTCACGCCCGTCACGCCCGGCGCCACCGACGCCGACCCACCGCCGCCGCCGCCGCCGCCTCCGCCGCAGCCGGTGACCGCGATGGCAGCGCTCACAGCGACCGCCACACCCACCATCTTGCTCCGCACGTGCCGCATGGTGACCTCTCTCCGGGGACCGTAGCCTCGTGGCGTCCATCAGCACCGCCCGCGCCAACCGGACCTGCAGGGGCCAAGATCTACTGCTCACGAGACTTGTCCTCGGTGTCGCCATCTGGAGCCGTCCCGGCGTCCGATCCACGATCCGATCCTGAGCCGCAGACCGCGCACGTTGTTCTCGATGGCCGCACGCCTCTAAGTCACCGAACTGCAAGCGATCCGGAACGACACGAGGCCACGCGCCCTGGTGGAGGGCGGCGTGGCCTCGCGCCGCATGGGCGCAGAGCCGCGTGCTTTAGGCGCGTACAGGGAGCGGGCCGGGTCCGCTCGAGCGGCCCGGCCCGTCCAGGAACGAGGGGTGTGTCTGTCTGGCTACACCAGCCCGAAGGTCTCCATGAGGAGCTGGCTGTTGTTCACGCGGTCGACCGGCGGCGCCGGGCGCGAGGTGAGCGGCAGGTCGAACTTCCCGCCGGTCTGACCGATCTGCAGGCCGAGGCTCCGGTAGATGAACGCGCCCATGTCGGCCGGCGCGATCGGGTCCTGGGCGCCCGTGTTCCACTGCTGCAGGCCCTCGGGGCCGGTGTCACCGATCGCGGTCATGCGGAACCTGGGCTGGTTGATCGACAAGAGGCCGATCGAGAAGCCACCCCCCCAGTGGTCGCGACCGTCGCGGGCGCCGCTGTTGACCGTCGCGGGCGTGCGGCCGAAGTCACCGTACATGGCCACCAGGACGCGCTTGCCGGTCGCCTTGAGGTTCTGGGCCATGGCCGTGAGGCCCTGGTTGATCGAGACGCCCCAGTTCGTGCTGATCGCGTTGACGTTGTTGCTGTGCGAGTCGTTGCCGCCGATGCCCATGGCCACGTACGGGATCCCGGCCGCGACCAGCTCCTGCGCCAGCGTCATGCGCATGGCGACGCCGTTGTTGCCGCCCGGGGGCAGGATCGTCTTGCCGGTCAGGTCGAAGGCGCTCGCCGCCTGGCCGGTCGTGGTCACGTCGTAGGCGTCCTCGGTGGCCTTCTCCATGGCCCGGACCATCGCGTCGGGGCGCGACTCGAGGAAGCGCTGGTTCAGCCGGTCGAGGAGCGCCTTGCGCCGGTCGTAGCGCGCCTGGTCGACGTTGTTCGGGCGGCGGAGGCTCTGCACCACCGGGTTGTTGCCCGCGTTGGCGTTCACCTGCAGGGCCGTCGGGCAGCGGGACTCGCCGGCGCTGTTGACCCGGTTGCCGTTGGCGCCGTTGATCACGACCGACGGGATGCCGAGCCCCTGGCCCTGGAAGTAGTAGGCCATGGCCGAGGCCATCGACGGGTACTGCTCCACGAGGGCCTGGCTGCGCCACCAGCCGTTCATGTAGGTCTGACCGGTCTGATGGTTGTTCGAGCCGTGCCAGAAGGAGCGCACGAGGCCCAGCTTCACCGCCGGGTCGTTCATGACGAGGTTGGCCAGCTGCGGGAAGATGGCGTTGCCGTTGGCGAACTGGCCGCCGATGCGCACCGGCTGCCCGTAGCGGTCGTTCACGCCGAGGTTGATCGTCTGGAAGTTCGGGTAGCTGCTGCGGGTGCCCGGCTTGGGGTCCCAGGTGTCCGTCTGCGACGGCCCGCCGTTGAAGAAGATCGAGACGAACGCATCGTAGAACGCGTTCTCCGGCTGGACGCCCAGGGCCTCCTTCATGAACAGGAGCTGGTGCAGCGACGCCCCCATGAACCCGAGGGCCACTCCTGTGCCCGAGAGCTTGAGGAACCCGCGCCGGGACACGTCGCCGCACGTCGAGCAGTTCTGGTGGACGGTCATGAGAGGACTCCTTGGCGTTCAGTCGTGCGTTCGTGTGTGAGGGTTAACGGATCCGCGCGCGCGGCGCCAGGCGCCCCATGCGCGGGGCGCCCGGCGGCGCGGCCGCCCTAGTGGGCGACCGCCTCGATCGTGCTCATGAGCACCGCGGCGACGTCCTCGAGGCCCGCCCGGACGGTCGGCGCCTGCTGGATCGTCTGCAGGGCGAAGCCCAGCTCGTCCGTCGACGGCTCGCGCGACAGCGCCGACCGGAACAGCTGCGTGACGGCCTCCTCACGCGTGACCGCGTTGCTCGTCACCTGCCCCGCCAGCGTCGCCACCCGCGCCCCGTTCGCCGACACCTTCGCCTGCACCACCGGGCTGTTCATGAGCACCAGCGCCTGGCTCATGTTCACCGCGTCCGACCGCTCCTGGATCGCCTGCCGCGCCAGCGGGTAGCCGAACGTCTGCCGGAAGAACGTCAGGTCCGCGTTCACGATCGCCTGACCCGTCACCGTCTCCACCAGCGACTCCATGACCTCCGAGTGGTGCCGCCGCAGGACGTGCCGCGCCAGCAGCGGGTCGTTACCCGTCGACGTCCCCGCCGAGCTCAGCTGGTACGCCTTGCTCTTGAACACCTCGCCGACGAACGCCCGCAGGTCCGTGTTCGCCGCCCGGAACCGCGCCGCAAGCACCTCCAGCAGCCCCGGCACCGCCACCGCGTCCAGGTTCCGCCGCAGGAACTGGTTCGGGTCCAGCAGCGGCTGCATCACCGTCGCGAAGATCCGGTGCGCCACGCCACGGTCGAACTGCGCCGCGCTCGTCAGCAGCTGCGCGAACTCCGCCCGGCGCTGCGCCATCGGCGTGTTCAGCGTGCTCGTCACCGGCGTCCCCGCCGCGAACGCCACCCACCCCGGCTGGAACGGCTGCCCGATCCGGTTGTTGTTCCGGTCCAGCGGCGTCGCCTCCGCCGCGTTCGCCGCGAAGAACGCGTCCAGCGGGTACCGCTCCGACTGCAGCCACCGCGGCTGGTCGTTCGGGCCCGTCAGCGGGTGGTCGTGGCACACCGCGCAGTCCGACGTCATGCCCGTCGCCGCCATGACCAGCACGTCCACCTTGTCCGACGCCCGCGGGTGCACCCCGTCGAACGTCGCCGACACCGGCGACGTCCCCGCCGCCAGCGCGCCCATGATCTGCGCGAGCCCCTGCCCGGCCTGGATCTGCTGCGCCACCCACTGGTCGAACGCGGCCGCGCCGGCGTTGGCGCGCGGGATCGAGAACCACTCCCCGATCTGGTTCGCCCAGTGCGCCGCGAACGCCGGCGTCGCCACCAGCCGGTCGATCTCCGCGTCACGCTTGTCCGCCGCCGCGCTCGCCGCGAACGCCTCCGCCTCCGCCGCCGTCGGCACCCGGCCCAGCGCGTCCGAATACAGCCGCCGCAGGAACTCCGCGTCCGTCGTCAGCGGCGACGGCTCCGCGAACTGCCCCTGCAGCACCGCCAGCAGCGCACGGTCGATCGCGTTGCTCGACCCCGCCAGCGGCCCGCCCGTGAACAGCGCGCTCGGCGGCAGCCCCGCCCCGCCGCCCAGCCGGAACTGCGCGCCCGCCGTCAGCCCCGCCGCGTTCAGCCGCGCCAGCAGCAGCACCTCCTGCCCGTCCATGACCCCGCGGAACAGCCCCGTCGGCGACAGCTGCCCCGCCATCGACGGGTTACGGCTCCGGTCCAGCACCTGCGCGCCCACCGACCGCGTCAGGTCCCACGTCCGCCCCGTGGCGTCCGTCGCCACGATCACCACCTGCTGCAGCTGGTCACGGCCCGCCGCCGCGTCCACCTCGCCCAGCGTGCGGAACTGCGGGTAGATCCGCAGCTCCGCCCCCGTCGCGAAGTTCGGCGACGCCCCGGCCGGCACCACGGTGATCCGCTTCGTCACCGTCAGCGTCTCGCCCGTCACCGCCCGCGTCGTCACGCTCAGCTCGGTCGTCCCGGGCGCGATCGGCGTGATCAGCCCGTCACCGCCGATCTTCGCCACCGACTCGTCCGCCATGTGCAGCTGCACGTCCCGCGTCAGGTCCAGCTGCGAACCGTCCCGGTAGTGCCCGTCGACGATCACCTGGAACGCCGAGCCCAGCCCGTCGTCCACCACCACGTCGCCGGGCGGCGCGATCTCGATCGCCACCAGCTGACCCTGGCTCACGCCCGTCACGCCCGGCGCCACCGACGCCGACCCACCGCCGCCGCCGCCGCCGCCTCCGCCGCAGCCGGCGGCGAGCGCCGCGACTCCGAACGCGATAGCGGCGTGCCCCACCAGCCAGCTCTTCCTGCTCACCTGCCGCATGTGACCGCTCCTCGGGACCGTGCCTCGAGGGGGTCATGTGCATCTGCCATTCCAAGCCGCCGCGCGCGCGTCAAGCCAGCGTACAGATGGCGGATATGGAGAGACTAAGGGCCCTGACGCCGACGGAGGCAGGGGTGCGCCCATCGTTCCAGGGTCCAGGCTCGGTCCGGGCGTGAACCGGAAACGCGCACTCCGTTCACGCAGGAACTGGGTGACGGTCAGGGCGTGGGAAGGATCGTGCAACGCACGGTCTGGCAGTGCGTTGCGGCGTCCTGCCCCAGCGGCGCCTTCCGGCGCCGTGTCCCGACGGCGACAGCGTGGGAGTGCCCTGAGGACACAGTCGACGTCGAGGCGGCGCTTTCGGCCTGGAACCACCAGCGCAGAGGAGGGCCAGAGCGCGGGGGTCGCCTGGACCCTGCTCGACCACCACCGAGCGCCTCGAGGCGCCGACCGCCAGCCCCGGCGCCAGGGCACGCTCAGGACGGCGCCGGCGCCGGCGCCCACCGTCAGCGAACTTCGTCGCTGACCGCGCCGCCCTCGGGCTCCACTGGCAGTCACAGGCGGGTGCGCCAGCCCCAAGGCCGAGCCGGTCCGGGCCGACACGAGTCTTCCGCGGAAGACTCCGGAGCCCTGGCGCGACGGGCCTTGTGCCCTTCCGCCTCCCGCCTTGAGCAACGTCCAGACCGCGGCACTACCCGCCGATCTCGGCCCTCGAACAGCGCCGTCCGACGAGAGCCGGCGGGCCCTCACGAGTCTTCCGCGGAAGACTCCGGAGCCCTGCGACGGCAGGGCTTGCGCTTCACTCGCGCGCCCTCACCGCCGCCGCGGCTCGCCCTGGCGCGTGCGGTCTAGGAGCTCGCGCTGCTTCTCGATCAGGCGCTTGAGCGTGCCCACGAGCTCGGCCAGCTCCTCGATCCGGCCCATGCGCGCCACGATCGCGCGCAGCTCGCTCGCCATGACGGCCGCCGCCGCCCCGGCGGCCAGCGACGCCGCCGGGCGCCCCCCCTCGTCGGCCTGCGCGGCGCGCTCGGCGAGGTCGCGCGCCTCCTGGAGCGGGCCCTGCTGCAGGGCCCGCAGCGGCCGGGCCACGTCCTCGGTGAGCCGGTCCCAGGTGGCCGCGTCGAGGAGGCGGTTCGACGTCATCTCCGCCACGACCCCGTCGACGACGTCGGCCGCCCGCAGGACCGCCCGGCCCACGTCGCGGTGCGCGCGCGACGCGCGCTCGAGCGTGGCCTGGTCGTGGCCCGCGAGCCCCTGCGCCAGCCGCTCCTCCTCGAGGACCATGCGGTCGAGCTCGAGGCGCTGCTCGTGCAGGCGCCGGAGCAGCTCGGCGAGGAGCTGCTCCGGGGTGACCACGCGCAGCTGCACGGCCGGCGACGCGCCGACGTTGGGGCCCCGCGGGTCGGCGTCGAGGGCCTCCGCCCAGAGGGTCAGCGCCGTCTTCGGGGACAGCTCGAGCTCGTCGAGCTCGAGCGCCGCCTGCGCCTCGCCCGCGCGCTGCCCGGCGAGCCCCGGCAGCGCCGTGTCGCGCGGGGCGTCCGCCGCGCCGACCTTCAGCCGCAGACGGGCGGCGACGACCCCGTGGTCGTCGCTCGCGCCCACGCGCGCGCGGACGGTCGCCTGCGGCGTCACGTTCAGCCCCACCCCGACCAGGGCCAGCTGCACCTCGGGCGGCCGGTCGGGCTGGGCGAGGAGGCTGAATCGCAAGGGCTGCGCCAGCCCCAGGCCGTCGCGGTCGACCACGTCGACGCGGAAGGCGGCCGTGCGCTCGAGCACGAGCCCCGCCTCGAAGCCCCCGTCGACGATCGTGGCAGTATGCAGGGTCGCCACGTCGGCCCCCAGCGGCAGCTCCTCGAGCGCCACCTGCGCCAGGGGCTTCGAGACCCGCCCCTCGAGGCGCACCCGCGTGCCGGCGGGGAGCGTGACGCTCCCCGCGTCGACCCCGAACGCCCGCGCCGGCAGCCCCGTGTGCGGCGGCGGCGTGACGCGGATCACGAGCACGTCGACCCAGGGTCGGCGGATCACGCGCACCCGGAACGGCCCCTCCTCCGCGTCGCCGCCGCGGACGACGAACGAGAAGCCCGCCGTCACCTCGTCGAGGACCACGCGGAAGCGGCCGTCGCCGAGCGCGTCGAGGACGAGGAGCTCCGAGCGGCGCGCCTGCCCCTCCTGCGCCTCGACCCCCTGCGCCTCGCCCCAGGTCTCCACGTAGACGCGCTTGGGGACGACGCCCTCGGCGCGCACGAGGAGCGCCAGCTCCGACCCGTGCGGGACGACGGCCGTGCCCGTCGCCTGGTCGAGCGCCGCCGCCTCGAGCACGAGGTGCGTGTCCTGCGGCCAGCGCGCCACGGACGAGAGGAGCAGGTTGCGGCGCGCCCACGTGGCCGCCGCCTCCGGGAAGCCGCAGACCAGGAGCAGCCCCGCCGCGAGGACGACCCCCCCGCGGAACCCCGCCTGCAGCGCCGGCCCGGCGGGCACCACCCGGCCGGCGTCGACCCCGCCCGCGCAGCGCTCCGCGTCGTCGACGACCAGGGCCGCCAGGACGCGCGACGTCTCCGGCCCCGGCGCCCACCCGGGGCGGGCGAACTGCACGGCCGAGAGCAGCCGCCAGTCGAGGAACGCGTGCCGCGCCTCCGCCTGCCGCGCCAGCTCGTCGTCGGGGAGCGGCGTGAGCAGCGGGCGCAGGAGCCGGCTCCAGGCCGCCGCGCCGAGGAGCGTGAGCATGAGCACGAGGATCACGGCGCGCGAGCTCCACGCGAGCCGCAGCGGCCGGTCGAGCGCGAACGAGAGGAGCGCCAGCGCGACGACCACGAGCGCGACCGACCCCAGCCCGCGCAGGGCGAGCGAGGCGCGGGCGCGCCAGCGGAGGCCCACCAGGAGCGCGCGGGTCGCGGGGCCGAGGGTGAGGGGCGGCTCGTGACCGGTCAGCATGGCCTCACGTCACACCATCCGGCTCCGCTTGCGCAAGGCCCACTCGACCGCCAGCAGCCCGGCGATCAGCGCCACCGTCTCCCACCTGTCCCACAGCGGGATCGGCGCCCGCGCCGACCGCGTGTGCTCGGTCAGGCTCGGGATCCGGCCCGGGAGACCTGCCACGTCCGCCGGGGCCAGCAGCGCGCCGCTCGTCGCCGCGGCGATCCCGGCCAGCAGCGGCTCGTCGAGCGCCGGGTCGGAGAACTCGATGTCCGGCGGCCGCACGGTCACGGCCACGGTCGCCGGCCGCTCGCCCGGCGCGTCGTCGGGCAGGCCCACGCTCACCTCGAGCACGCCCTGCCCGGGCGGCAGGAGGAGCCCCTCGTACCAGCCGCGGCCCTGGGGCGCCGGCAGGAGCTTCACCGTGACCACCTCGTCGCCCACCCGCGCCGTCGCCTCGAGCCCGTCCCTGAGCTCGAGCGGCTGGTAGCCGCGGTCGACGGCGTGGCAGCGGATGCGCACCGGCTCGCCGAGGGCGTACTCCGCCTTGTCGGCGAGGAGCTCCACCCGCTTGCGGCCGCCGGCCACCCGCCCCTGGACGAGGTAGCGCAGGGCGCCCACCCAGAAGCGGTCGTAGACGCGCGCCCCGACCGAGCGCCAGCGCCAGGTCTCCTCGGAGCCGAGGAACAGCACCGGCCCGCCGCCGAAGTACTGGGCGACGAGGAACGGGCGCGCCCCGCGCTCGGTGACCGTCGCCGGGTCCTCGTGGCGCAGGAGCACGGTCGCCCCCGCCTTCTCGCCCCGCACGGGGAAGGAGAAGAACAGCCCGGGCAGGCGCGCCCAGAGCTGGCGGCAGCGCTCGGGGTCGGGCTCGAGGCGGCTGGCGGGGTGGTCGGCGCCGTCGGGCGTGGCGCGGAGCGGCCAGGGCTCCGCCGCGCCCCGCGCCTCGACCAGCTCGCCCAGGTTCACGGGCAGGAGGTCGCGGAGCGGCTTGAGGTCGGGGCGCGCGAGCAGCGCCTGCGTGAACTTGGGGCCCGGCACGTAGAGGAGCCCGCCCCGGTGCTCGGCCACGAAGGTCTTGAGCGCCTCGGCGGCGGCGGCGTCGAGCTCGTCGGGGTCGGGGTCGAGGAGGACGACCGCGTCGAACTCGCGCAGCTGCTCGATCGTCACCGGCAGGGCGTCGATCCGCTCGTTGCCCTCCTGCGGGAAGCGCGCCTGCGCGCTCTGCAGCCAGCAGGAGACGTTCGCCGTGCGCTCGCGCACGAGCCGCGTGCGGAGGAAGTGGTACTCGAAGGTCGGGCTGCCGGCGACGAGGAGCACACGGCTCACGTCGTCGCTCACGGTCACGGTCACGGCGCGCTGGTTGTCGTCCGTGACCGCCTCGTCCTCCCGCGGCGGGAGGCGCAGCTCGAGCACGTACTCGCCCGGCGCCGCCGGCGCGTGCTGGAAGGTCAGGTGGACGACCTCGCCGTCGGGTGGCGCGCCCAGGTGGCGCCGCTCGACCTCGACCTCGGCGCCCCCCTCGCGCGGGCGGAGCGTCAGCACCGCCTCGATGTGCTGCCCCTCGTAGCCGCGGGCGCGGATGGCGCCCTCGACGATGATCGGGTCGCCGAGCATGGCCCGCGGCTCGGCCGAGAGGTCGACGACCTCGAGGTCCTTGGGCGGGATCGGGTCGCCCACCCCCAGGGCGTAGAACGGGACGTCCCGCCGGCGCAGGGCGGCGATCACCGCCTGCACCCCCTCGCCGCGGTTGATCCGCCCGTCGGTCACGGCCACCACGGCCGCCACGCCCCGGCCGCCCGTGTCCTCGAGGGCGCGCCGCACGGCGGCGCCCAGGTCGGTGGCGGGGCCACGCGGCGCCAGCCCCTCTGCCGATGGTTCCCCGGCCAGGCGGCGCGGCTCGTGGTCGAAGGTGTAGACGAGGAGCTGGTTCTTCTCGGCCAGCCCCTGGAGCAGCCGCGCCCGCTCGACGATCCTCCAGGCCAGCTCGTGGCGGGTCAGCGCCGCGACGTCGGCGTCGCGCTCGAGCCCCGCCGCGGCGGCCAGCGCCGCCCTGCGCTCGTCGTCCTGGTAGGGGTCGGCGAGCGACATGCTGAGCGACGCGTCCCACAGGACGACGGTGTAGCCGTGCGTCGTCTCGCGCACGTCGATCGCCAGCCGCGGCTCGAGGAGCACCAGCGCCACGGCGGCGAGCGCCCCGAGGCGGAGCCCGGCGAGCAGCCCCTTGCGCCAGGCCGACGCCCGCCCCTCGCGCCGGTAGAGCCACACCGTCAGCAGCACGAGCGCGGCGAGGCAGCCGACCGCGAGGAGGCCCGACTCGCCGCGCGGCAGGTGGCCCCACTCGAAGTGCGCCTCGGCGCCCTCCGGGATGCGGTCGCCGAGGCCGAGGAGCTCGATCAGGCGCTCGGTCACGCGCCCACCTCCTCGCCGGCGGCGGCCGTCGTGTGGCGCGCCGCGCGCCACGCGAGCACCTGCTCGAGGGCCAGGGCGCAGGTGAGGAGGAGCAGGCACGCGCGCCACAGCTCCGTGCGCGTGCCGTCGCTCTCCGCCCGGAGGTCGCCCTCTGCGTCCGGTCGTACGACGCGCACCGGCAGGCCCTCGAGCGCGGCGAGCACCTGCGCGTCGTCGGCCCGCGCCAGGTCACCCTCGCGCGGGTCGACGTTGACGGCGTAGGCCTCGCGCACCGGCTCGCCGCTGCGCGGCTGCAGCTCGAGCGTGTAGACGCCCGGGCGGCGGGTGTCCGGGAGCGACAGCCACAGCGCGTCCGAGCCCGGGCGCGCCTCGGCGTGGAGCTCGGCCGGCGCCTCCTGGCCGGGCACCGTCACGCGCGCGCGCGGCCACGTGCGCGCCGGGTTGATCGCCCGCTCGAGCGGCTGACCGCAGGCGAGGTTGCGCCCGGCCGTGGCGGCCGGGGCCAGCGTCCGCGCGAGCTCCTGGCTGGTGACGATGAAGCTCGGGTCACGGGGCCAGCTCGACCAGGCGAGGTCGGCCGTGGCGTTGACGAGCACCACCCGCCCCTCGCCGAACGGCTTCTCCACGAGGAACGGCGTGCGCTCGGGGTCGCCCAGGCGCAGGACCACGCGCGTCGTCGGGTCGACCTCCGACGCGCGCAGGGCCAGGCGCACCCGCGCGCGCACGCGCCGGAGGAACGGGTTTCGGTCCCCCTGGAACACCTGCGCCAGCGGATGGTCCGCCTCGGGCGCCGAGAGCCCGGGCGCCTCCTCCTCGCGCTCGGCCTCGACCCGCCGCCCGAGGGCGCAGGGGAGGAGGCCCTTGCCCTCCTTGTGGAGGTCGCGCGCCCACGCGGCCGGGTCGACGAGGTCGCCCAGGAACAGGCACAGCCCGCCGCCCCGGGCCACCCAGCGCTCGAGGTCCGGGACGCGCTCGGGCGGCCAGGCCTCGAGGTTGCAGGCGAAGACCGCGTCGAAGCCCGAGAGGTCGAGCTCGCGCAGGGCCTCGGGCGAGACGACGACCGGCTCGACCCCCGTGAGCACGTCGCCCGGCGGCGCCAGCGCCAGGCGCAGGAGGTCGGCCTCGCCGTCGAGCGGCCCCTGCCCCTCCTCGCCCTCGACGACGAGGACGCGCAGGCGCTCGCGCACCTCGAGCGCGACGTGGCGCACGTCGTCGAGCCCGAGCGCGTCGTCGGGGAGCTTGACCGACAGCGCGTGCACCCCGGGGGTCGTGAACGTGTAGCGGTGGCGGACCTCGGCCTCCTGCCCGGCGTCGACGCGCGCCACCGGCGGGAGCGGGATCCGGCTCTCGCCCGCCTCGAGCAGGAGCGGCACGTCGAACTCGGGCGCCTCGCCGCGGTTGGCGACGCGCACGACGAGCTCGAGCGGCACCCCGACCATGGCGAGCTTCTCCAGCGGCTCGAGCGACGTGACCGACAGGTTCCGCGTCTCCTCGCCGCCCACGTCCACGAGGAGCACGCGCGCCCCGTCGGCCGGCAGCTTCTTCACCGCCTCGCCCACGGCGCGGAGCACGTCGCCCTCGCCGATCCAGTCGCGCCGGCGCAGGTCGGTGACCACGTAGAGGACGCGCTGCGGCGGGCCGTCGGGGTCGTCCAGGAGGCGCCGCACGGCCTCCTCGAGCAGGCGCGGGGCGTCGAGCGGCACGGCCGCCGGCTCCGCGGTCGCCAGCGCCCGCAGCGCCACGCGCGTGCGCTCGTTCGTGGCCGCGCCCTGGAGCAGGTCGGGCACCTCGGGGCGCGACGCGCGGACGATCGTCAGGAGGTCGCCCTTGCCCTCGCGCTCGAGGTCCTCGGCCAGCCGCCGGACCACCTGCCGCGCGCGGTCCCAGGCGGTCGTCCGCCCGGTCCGGTGGCCCATGGAGCCCGAGTCGTCGAGGAGCAGCACGCGCTCGACGCGGTCGCCCACCCCCGGCAGGCCGGCCAGGGCGCCCGACGTGGCCACCGGGCGGGCCACGGCCAGGGCGATCAGCGCCATGGCCAGGCAGCGCAGGAGCAAGATGATGATGTGCTCGAGCCGGATCCGCCGCCGGTTCTTCCGGTTGGCGCGCAGGAGCAGCTCCATGGCCCCCCAGCGCACGACCTGGAACCTGCGCCGGTTGAGCAGGTGGATGATCACCGGCACCGAGACGAGCCCGAGCCCCCACAGCAGCCACGGGTGGGCGAAGAGCACGGCTACCCCCGCCCCCGCCGCCGCAGGCGGTGGCTGAGGAAGCGCGCCAGCGCCACGCCCACCGGCGCGCTCGTGTCCATGCGCACGTGGTCGGCCCGCGCCTCGGTGCAGGCGGCCTCGACCTCGCGCAGGAACTCGTTCAGCGCCTCGAGGTAGCCCTGGCGCAGCGCGCGCGGGTCGACGAGCAGCGCCCGCGGCACCTCGAGCCCCTCGAAGCGGGTCATGTCCTCGAAGGGGAAGGTGAGCTCGTCGGGGTCGACGACCTGCAGGACGACGACGTCGTGGCGCTTGTGGCGCAGGTGCTTGAGGCCGTCGAGCAGCTGGTCCCGGGCGAAGAGCAGGTCCGAGATGAGGATGACCACGCCGCGCCGGGTCAGCTCGTCGGCGAGCTGGTGCAGGACCGGGCCGGCCGTGGTCTCGGCGCGCAGCTCGACCTCCGACATCGCGGCCGTCATGTTGCGCAGCTGCGCCGGGTGGGCCGAGGGCGGCAGGCGCCGGCGCACCTGGTCGTCGAAGAGGACCAGGCCGGCGGCGTCCTGCTGGCGGAGGAGGACGAAGGCCAGGCCGGCGGCGAGGGTGGCGGCGTACTCGTACTTGCTCGCCTGCGCCCGCGACCCGCGGTAGAGCATGGACTCGCTCTGGTCGAGGACGATCGTCGCCTGGAGGTTCGTCTCCTCCTCGTACTGCTTGACGTAGTGGCGGTCGGTGCGGGCGAAGACCTTCCAGTCGACGTGGCGCAGCTCGTCGCCCCACGTGTACTCGCGGTGCTGCGCGAACTCGACCGAGAAGCCCTGGTAGGGGCTCTTGTGCAGGCCGGCGAGCGAGCCCTCGACCAGCCCGAAGGCGCCCACCGACAGCCTGGCGATGCGGTCCCGGACGTCCTCTGGGAGGGCGACGGCGGGCATGAGCTACGACTTGAACGCCGCCGCCACGGCCGGGTCGCGGGACAGCGCCCCCTCGGTCGGCGGCGTCGTCTCGAGCAGCTTGTCGATCACCCCGTCGGGGGTGATCCCCTCGGCCTCGGCGGCGAAGTTGGTGAGGATCCGGTGGCGCAGGACCGGCTTGGCCACGGCGCGCACGTCGTCCATGGACACGTGGGAGCGGCCGTGGAGGACGGCGCGGGCCTTGGCGCCGAGGACGAGGTACTGCGAGGCGCGCGGGCCGGCGCCCCACGACACCCACCGCTTGACGAAGTCCGGCGGCGGCGCGTCGCCCGGCTCGAGGCGCACGCGCGTCTTGCGCGCGAGGTCGAGCGCGTGGTCGATCACGGCCGGCGCGACAGGGACGCGGCGGACGATCGACTGGAGCTCCATGATCGCCTCGCCGTCGAGGACCTGCTCGATCGTCGTGTCGCGCTCGCTGGTCGTCTCGCTGACGATCCGGCGCTCCTCGTCGCGGCTGGGGTAGCGGACGAGGACCTTGAACATGAAGCGGTCCTGCTGCGCCTCGGGCAGCGGGTAGGTGCCCTCCTGCTCGATCGGGTTCTGCGTGGCCAGGACGAAGAACGGCGCCTCGAGCGCGTGGCGGCGGCCGCCGGCCGTCACCTGCCGCTCCTGCATCGCCTCGAGCAGCGCCGCCTGCGTCTTGGGCGGCGTGCGGTTGATCTCGTCGGCCAGGACGAAGTTGGCGAAGATCGGCCCGGGGATGAAGCGCAGCTCGCGCTCGCCGGTCGACCGGTTCTCCTGGATCACCTCGGTGCCGGTGATGTCGGAGGGCATGAGGTCCGGGGTGAACTGGATGCGGCTGAACGAGAGCGACAGCGCGCGCGCCAGCGTCGAGATCAGCAGGGTCTTCGCCAGGCCGGGGACGCCCTCGAGGATGCAGTGCCCGCGGGCGAAGATCGCCGCCAGCAGCTCCTCGATCACGGCGTCCTGGCCGACGATCACCTTGCCCAGCTCGGCCCGGATCGCCGCGTACGCCTTGCCCAGCCGCTCGACCGCCTGGCGGTCGTCGTCCTGGAGCTGCTCGCCCATGGCCCCTCCCTGCGCGAAGCCGGGATCATACCCCACGGGCGGCGGCGGCTGCCCGCCGGCCGCCGCCGCCCGTGGCGAGCGCGCCCCCGCGCCGGCTACCCTCCCCGCGTGAGCGCGTCGGGCTCGTTCCACAGGCGTAACCCCGCGCTCGAGGCCCTGCGCGGGCGCTTCGAGGTCGAGTCGCTCCTCGGCCAGGGGGCCATGGGCGCCGTCTACCGGGCGCGCGATCGGGCCACGGGGCGGCTCGTGGCGCTGAAGGTGGTGCTCGACCCCGAGCCCGACCCGCGGCGCCTGGAGCGGTTCCGGCGCGAGGGCGAGATCACGGCCTCGCTCGCCCACCCGGGGATCGTGCGCGTGCACTCGGCGGGCGAGGCGGGGGGGCACCCGTTCCTGGCCTACGAGCTGATCGAGGGCGGGCGGACGCTGCAGGACGTCCTGCCGGGGCTCGACGTGCGCGGGCGCGTGGCGCTCGTGCGCGACGCGGCCCGCGCGCTCGGCCACGCCCACCGCGCCGGCGTCCTCCACCGCGACGTCAAGCCCGAGAACGTGCTCGTCGACCAGGACGGGCACGTGCGCGTGGCCGACTTCGGCCTGGCGGCGGCGCAGGGCCTCGACCGCATGACGCGCACGGGCGCGTCGGTCGGCACGCCGGCCTACATGTCGCCCGAGCAGCTCGGCGGGCGCCGCGAGGACGTGGGGCCGCAGACCGACGTGTGGGCGCTCGGCGTCGTCCTCTACGAGGCGCTCACCGGCAAGCTGCCCTTCGAGGGGCAGAACGTGCTCGAGCTGGGCGCGCAGATCATGCAGCGCGAGGTCACGCCGCCGCGGCGCCTGGCGCGCGAGGTCGACCCCGACCTCGAGGCCGTGTGCCTGCACGCCCTGCAGAAGCGCCCCGGCGACCGCTACGTCGACGCCGAGGAGCTGGCGCGCGACCTGGACCGGGCGCTCGCCGGGCTGCGCGTCACGGCGTCGAGCGCGTCGTCGGTCCTCGCGCGGGCCGCGACCCCGCGCGCGCGGCGCGCCCTGGGGGCGCTCGTCGTGACGCTCCTGGGCGCGGCGACCCTGGCCGTCGGGCTGCGCCGGCTCGCGCCGCGGGTCGTCGACGGCCCCCCCGCCGACCGCCGACCGCCGACGCTGCAGGTCGACGCCCCGGCGGACGGGGTCGAGGTGTGGGGCGCCGAGGTCGAGGTGACGGGCGAGGCCACCGACGTCTCGCCGCCGATCGACGTCTCGGCGGCGACGACGGTCGGCCGGGCCGAGGCGCGCCTCGAGCGGGGCGGGCGCTTCCGCCTGCGCGTCCCGCTGGCGCCCGGGCGCGACGACCTGGTGGTCGAGGCCCGCGACGCCGCCGGCAACGCCGCCCGCCTGACCCGGCGCGTCGCGCGCGCCGCCGTCCCGGCGTGGTTCGAGGCGCTCGACCCCGCGCGCCGCCCGCCCGCCCCGCTCCCGGCCGGCCTGCGCTTCGGCGCCGGCGAGGGCGAGTTCGTCCACGAGCGCGACGGCTCGGTGCTCGTGTGGGTCCCGCCGGGGAGCTTCGTCATGGGCGCCGACGACGACGACGTCCACGAGCGGCCGGCGCATCGCGTGCGCCTCACCCGGGGCTTCTTCGTCGGCAAGTACGAGGTGACCCTCGCCCAGTGGCGCCGCTTCTGCGAGGCGACGGGGCGGCCCACGCCCGAGTCGGCCGACGACACGCACCCCTACGCCGAGGCCCTCTGGGAGGACGCGCGCGACTACTGCCAGTGGGCGGGGCTGCGCCTGCCGACCGAGGCCGAGTGGGAGTACGCCGCCCGCGGCCCGGACGGCCTGCGCTTCCCCTGGGGGGACCGCGTGGTCCCCGGCCGGATGAACGCGGGCGAGGGGAGCCCCGACGGGCCGCTCCCGGTGGGCAGCTTCCCGCTCGGCGCCTCGCCCTTCGGCTGCCTCGACATGGCCGGCAACGTCTACGAGTGGGTCGCCGACTGGCACACCGAGGCCGGCTACCCGGTCCGCCCGGGCGAGGAGCGCGTCGACCCCACCGGCCCCTCGACCGGGTCTCGGCGCGTCCTGCGCGGCGGCGCGTTCAACTGCGGGACGGCCTACTGCCGAACGTTCGACCGCTTCGCCTCGGACGGGGGGGAGACGCGCTGGTTGAAGAACGTGGGCTTCCGGGTGGCTCGATGACGGTGTGATCGCGCCTGCGACGAACGATGCCGGGCGCTGCCGTTCGTCGGGGGGGGGGGGGGGGGGGCGGGCCGCCCCCCCCCCCCCCGCCGCCCCCCCCCCCCGGGGGGCGCGGCGGGGGGGG
>JAMLIC010000012.1 GCA_023954375.1 Planctomycetota bacterium | reverse complement strand
GGGCGCCCCCGCCCCCCCCCCCCCCCCGCGCGCGCGCCGCATCGCCTCGGCCTCCGCGCCCTCGCCTCGCTCGTGGTTCCATTCCACCCGCGACTCGAGCGTGTCGAGCGCAGGTCTGTCTGCCTCCTGAAGACCTGCGTCTAGACCTGCACGAGCCCCGATTGCCGCAGCAGCGCCTCCGGCGACGGCTCGCGCCCCCGGAACCGCACGAAGAGCGCCATGAGGTCCTCGGACCCGCCCTGCCCGAGGATGTGCTCCCTGAAGTCGCGGCCGGCCTCGGCGGAGAAGATCCCCTCCTCCTCGAAGCGCGAGAAGGCGTCGGCCGCGAGCACCTCGGCCCACTTGTAGCTGTAGTAGCCCGCCGCGTAGCCCCCGGCGAAGATGTGCGAGAAGGCGTTCTCGAAGCGGTTCCAGGCCGGCGGGCGGAGGACGGCCACCTCGTCGCGCACGGCCTCGATCACGTCGTGCACGGTCCGCGGGCCCGCCGGGTCGAACTCGGTGTGCAGCGTCAGGTCGAAGAGCGCGAACTCGAGCTGACGGAGCATGTCGGCGCCGCTCTGGAAGTTCTTCGCCGCGAGCATGCGCTCGAGGAGCGGCCCCGGCAGCGGCGCACCCGTGTCGACGTGCCCGGCGAGCAGGGCCAGGCTCTCGGGATGCCACACCCAGTTCTCGTGGAACTGGCTGGGCAGCTCGACGCCGTCCCAGGGGACGCGGTTGATCCCCGAGACCTGCCGCAGGTCCACCTTCGTCAGCACGTGGTGCAGGGCGTGGCCGCACTCGTGGAAGAGCGTGCGCACCTCGTCGTGGCGCAGGAGCGAGGGCGTGCCGCCGAGCGGCGGGGCGAAGTTGCACACGAGGTAGGCGATCGGCCGCTGGAGGTCGCCCCCGCGCCGGCGCCGCTCGAGGCAGTCGCCCATCCAGGCGCCGGGCTTCTTGCCGTCGCGCGCGAACAGGTCGAGGAACATGTGGCCGACCAGCTCGCCCTGCCCGTCGGTCACCTCGAGCGTGCGCGCGTCGGGGTGCCACGTCTCGAAGCGGCCGCTGACGTCGGCCAGCCGCACGCCGTAGAGGCGGCGCAGGACCTCGAACAGGCCCGAGAGCGCGCGCTCGAGCGGGAAGTACTGCCGCACCTCCTCGTCGGAGAAGCTGTAGCGCTCCTGGCGCAGGGCCTCGCGGTAGAAGGCGAAGTCCCAGGCCTCGAGCCGCTCGAGCCCGTCGCGGCGGCGGGCGAACTCGTCGAGCTCCGCCTTGTCGCGCCGGCCGAACGGGAGCGACCTCCGCGCCAGGTCGCGCAGGAACTCGAGCGCCTGCCCGGGGGACGGCGCCATCTTCGTCGCCAGCGACACCTCGGCGTAGCTCGCGTAGCCGAGCAGCCCGGCGAGCTCGCGCCGGAGCTCGAGGATCCGCGTCATGATCGGCCCGTTGTCCTGCTCGCCCTCCGTCCCGCGGGTGGTGAAGGCGCGGTAGAGGCGCTCGCGCAGGGCGCGGCTCGTGGCGTACTGCAGGAAGGGCTGCACCGACGGGGCGTGCAGGGTGAAGGCCCAGCGGCGCTCCGGCGCGGCCGGGTCGTCGTCGAGCGCCTGCTGCCGCGCGGCGGCCACGACGCGCTCGGGGAGCCCGGCGAGGTCGGCCGGGTCCTCGATCACCAGCCGGTAGGCCCGGGTGACGTCGAGGACGTTGTCGGCGAAGCGCGCCTCGAGCCGCGACAGCTCGACCTTGATCTCGCGGAAGCGCGGCTTCTTCTCCGCCGGCAGGGCCACGCCGGCCAGGCGGAAGTCGCGCAGGACCTCGTCGAGGACCTTCCTCTGCGCGGCCGAGAGGCCGTCCTGGTCGGCGGCGGCGCGCACCGCCTCGAAGGCGCGGAACAGCCGCTCGTCCTGGCCGACCTTCGCCTCGTGCTCGGCGAGGAGCGGCTTGGTCGCCCGGTAGACCTCGCGCAGGGCGTCGGTGTTCATCGTCGAGTTGAGGTGCTCGACCGGGCCCCAGGCGCAGCCGAGCGCCTCCTGCGCGGCGTCGAGCGGCTCGACGAGCGACGCCCACGTCGGGCGCCCCGGCGCGGCGACCAGGCCCTCGATCAGCGCCTCCACCTCGGCGATCCGCTGCCGCACGGCGGGCTCGACGTGCTCGGGGCGGATCGCGGCGAAGCGCGGCGGGCCGGAGAGGTCCAGGAGGGGGTTGTCGGAGCTCACGTCGTTCGTCCTCTCGGGAGAAGTGAGGTCAGGGCGCCGCCGGCGCGACGAGGCCGCGCAGGAAGGCCTGCAGGCGGGCGAGCACCGCCGGCGGGATCTCGTGACCGCCGCGGAACGCCACCCAGTCGATGTCGACGCCGGCGCCCACGAGGGCGTCGCGCAGGCGCTCGGCCAGCTCGAACGGCAGGAGCGGGTCGATCACGCCGTGGCTCTGGAAGGCGCGCAGGCCGCGCCGCGCGGCCATGCGCGGCCGCCAGTCGTCCTCGCACAGGAGGGTGCCGGAGAGGAGCACGAGCCCGCCGAGCGGGCGCTCGGCGTGGAGCGCCACGTCGCACGAGAGCATGGCCCCCTGCGAGAAGCCGCCGAGCACCACCTGCTCGGGCGCCGCGCCCAGCCGCCGCTCCACGTCATCGAGGAGCGACAGGACCGCCTCGCGCGCCGCGGGCAGCCCCTCCGGGCGCTCCCTCGTCAGGTCCCGCGCGCGGCCCGTCATGATCGCGAGCTGCAGCCGCTCCATGTCGATGTGCCACCAGGCGCGCCCGCCGAACATGCCCATGGCGTCGAGCGCCAGGGGCGCGGCCGGGAACACGAAGCGCACGCCGCGCGGGAGCCCGAGCGCCGGGCCGAGGGGGACCAGGTCCTCGCCCGGCGCGCCGAAGCCGTGCAGCAGCACGACCACCGGCCCGTCGCCGTCGCCCTGCCCGTCCGTCCCGCCCATCACGCGGGCCGTGAGCCCGCCCAGCCGCTCGCTGCGCATGGCCCCTCTTTTACCGTACCTGGACGTGGACGCCCGGCGCCTGGCCATCCCCCTACCCCGGTTTGGTACACTCCCCGCGATCCGGGCCGGGCCCGAGGAGCGAGCATGAAGTACCGAGCCTTCGCCATCGCCGCCGTGGCGTCCGCCACGTGCCTGGGGGTCACGCTCCCCTCCGCCGCCCAGGGGGAGGTCGGCGCCAAGGAGTTCAAGAAGGCGTTCGTCGAGACGCAGAACTCCTGGGAGCGGCGCGCGCTCGTCGAGCGCCTCGACCCGACCGACGACAAGTCGCTCGAGCTGCTGACCGAGTTCGTGCTCAACGAGCAGGACTGGTACATGCGCGAGGCGGCGATCTCGGTCCTCGCCGGCGCCTACGACCCCGGGCTGATCCAGAAGCTCGAGCGCATGTGCGGCAGCCGCGGCAAGCCCATGATCGTCGAGGGCATCTGCATGGCCTTCGGCAAGTCGGGCAACAAGGACCGCGTGCCGTTCCTCGTCGACCAGCTCGGGTCGAAGAAGTGGGTGGTCAAGCGCGCCGCCGCGATCGCCCTGGGGCATCTCCCCGACAAGCGCGCGATCACCCCGCTGATCAACGCCTGGAAGGGCGAGGACAAGTTCATGGTGTGGGTGCACATCCTCGAGTCGCTCGAGCGGATCACCCGCCAGAAGAACATGCCCAAGGCCGCCGACTGGGAGGCCTGGTGGAACACGGTCAAGGACACCTTCGAGGTGCCGACCGACGACCCCGACCAGCTCGACGAGGAGGAGCTCAAGTCGGGCGACCGCGTGCGCACGCGCGTCCGCGGCACCAACCTCGACTCGCGCCTGCGCGGCAGCGGCCTGCCGCTGCTCGTCCTGCCCGACTACGGCCTCGAGAACGACTACCTGCAGACCTACCTGCGCAACCTCGAGGAGACCAACCGGATCCTCTACGTGAAGCTCCCCGGGTCGAGCGACTTCACCGACCCGCCGCTGCAGAACGCCCCGGGCCTGCCGGCCCCGTGGTACCCGATCGACCGCCTCGTCGAGGCGTTCGAGGAGCTGCACAAGGAGCTGGTCAAGGACGGCAAGATCGAGGACAAGCCGTTCGCGATCATGGCCCACGGCCTGACCTGCTGGATCGCCATGAAGTACGCGGCGACCCGCCCGCAGCGCGTGCGCAAGATGATCCTGATCGCGCCGACCTCGGGCAACAAGGCGTGGGGCGACGGGCGTGACCGCCTCGAGCGGCGCGGCCAGCAGATCCGCGACCTCGAGCTGGAGCACTTCGCCCAGTCGCTGCTCTACAACTCGCAGACGGGCAAGCACAACTACGAGGCGACCGGCCCCGAGGACTCGGCGGCCCTGACGCGAAAGAGCTGGACCTGCCGCTTCTTCGACTACCGCGACCTGGAGATCGGCCGGATCTTCGGCCCGATCGTCGAGAAGCAGGTGGGCAACGGGCGCTCGGTGGGGCCGAAGGTCCTCCGGCCCATGGGCAGCGTGTTCATCCCCGACGACTTCTCGCTGTTCAAGCTCGACCGCGTGCCCACGCAGACGCTCGTCGTCGTCGGCGGCTCCCAGTCGGCGGTGTGGACCTCGCAGGAGGACGCCAACGCGATCGCCCGCCACTACGGCCAGGCCGGCCGCGTGGTGACGTTCCCCAACAGCGACCGCATGCCGTTCATCGAGGAGAACGACAAGTTCGTCGAGATCGTGCAGCGGTTCCTGGGGACGAGCCGGCGCTAGAGAGAGCGCCACGCGACGCCCTGGATTCGACACGGAGGGCACGAAGGACGACGGAGGACACGAAGGCAGTGGGAAGAGCGTCCGCCGTGGCCTCCGGTGACCTCCGTCGCCTCGCCGCCCTGCTCGTCCTCATCGCCGCCGGCTGCCCCACCCAGCCCCCGCCCCCGCTCCCCTCGCCGCCGGCGCTCGCCCCCCTCGACGACCCCGCGGTCGCGCAGGCGGCGGACGTGCTCGAGCGCCTGGTCGAGGCCCGCTGCCTCGACCCGGCGGAGCCCTGGGCGCTCGTCCACGGGGTGATCGCCCGGGGGGCCGGGCTGGTCGTCGCCGGCGAGCCGGCCGTCGACCGCTTCGTCCGCGAGAACCTCGACCGGACCACGCTGACGTTCCCGGCCGCCCGCGGCGGCGTGAAGGTCGAGCCCCACCCCGGCTACTTCGCCAAGAACGCCGTCGAGGTGGGCGTCCCGCTGGCGCGGCCCTTCCCCGCGCCGGGCGGCGGCGAAGTCACGCTCGAGGCGCTGGTCCTGGCCCAGGCGCGGGCCTACACGCCGGCGCCGCAGCCGGCGCGGTTCTTCGACGAGGCGTGGCGCCTGGAGCTCCTCGCCGCCGCCGCCGAGCGCGACCCGGCGCAGGCCGAGCGCGCGGCCGCCCTGCGCGACGCGAGCCTGGAGACGCTCGCCGAGAACCAGGCCTACCTCGAGCCGTGGCTGGCCGAGCCCGGCCGCCCCTACGACAAGCCCTCGCAGCCGGGGCCGGACGGGCGCCCGCGCCCGGCCGCGATCCACCGCTACGTGTGCGGCGGCTTCCACCTGTTCCAGGCCGTCCAGCGCCTGCACGGCGCCGAGCTCCCGCCGGGGCTGGCCCACCAGTACAGGCTGCTCCGGCTGCGGCTCGAGCTCGAGCCCCGCTACTGGGAGGGGAAGCTGGCCGAGGCCAGGGCCCGCGTCCCGGCGGACAAGGTCCGGCGCCACGAGGCGGTGATCCTGGCCCAGGCCCTCAAGGTCCTCGGCCACGGGCTCGAGACGTGGCTGCGGGCAGAGGCCGCGGGGGCGCTCGCCCTGGGGCCCGACGAGGCGACCGAGGCCCGGCGGGCCCTCGGCCGCCTGGCGGCCGTCGTCCTGGAGCTCGACGCGCTCGGGATCCTGGCCACGCTCGACGAGCTCCGCGGGCGGGAGCCCCAGCTCTACCTCGACCTGGTCGGCGACGGGGCCCACGCCCTCCACGCCATCCGCCTCTGGCAGGCCCGCGGCACCTAACCCCTGCCGCGGCGGTCGGTCGCACGTGCGTCCCGCCCCTCTCCGGCCGTTGACCCCGCGCGTGCACGCGTGGCCGCAACGCGCTATGGTCCAGCGACTTGGGGCCTTCCAGAAAATCGACCGCAAGATCGTCGACGCGGGCCGCGTCCCTGGATTTGAAAGGTCCCTCAGGCAGGGGATAGGAGACGAGACGATGAGGCTTCTCCGCAGCGTGATCGCAGGCACCGCCGCCCTCCTGGTGGCCGCCAACATGGCCACGGCCCAGCAGACGGGCGGCTCCACCCCGGGCATGGGCACGGGCACCGGCGGCGGCCCCGGCAGCACCCCCGGCGCCACGCCGACCGACCTCGACCTCCCGCTGGAGAAGCCGCTCTACGTCGACCCGAACCCGCAGCCCCCGCCCACGCCGGACGACGGCGACCGCGACGACCCGCGCGACGAGCCGCCGCCCGTGATCTACGGCGAGGAGATCACCTCGGAGAACGACACGATCTTCTACGTGATCGACATCTCCTGCTCGATGGACTGGGACAACCGCAGCTACACGACGCTCGAGGGCACCACGCGCAACGGCCCGCGCATGGCGCGCGCCAAGGTGGAGCTGATCCGCTCGATCCTGGGCCTGTCGCGCAACTTCAAGTTCAACATGATCGCCTTCGACTGCGGCACGCGCCGCTGGCGCTCGGGCATGCAGGAGGCGAACGACGCCAACAAGCAGGCGGCGGTGGCCTGGGTGAACGCGCTGACCCCGACGGGCGCCACCGGCACCGGCCCGGCGACGGCGCTGGCCCTCGGCGACAAGGACAACATGTCGGTGGTGCTCCTCACGGACGGCGCCCCGAACTGCGGCGCGAACAGCATGGACGGCCACCGGCAGATGATCCGGGTGGCCAACACGCAGCGCGCGGTGATCAACGTCTTCGGGATCGCGGCCAGCGGCACCTACCGCACGTTCTGCCAGAACGTGGCCTCCGACGCGGGCGGCGCCTACTTCGACGTGCCGTAGCACCCGACTGAAAACCCAACCCTGCCGGACGCCGGTGCGCTGTGTTGGCGCACCGGCGTCCCTTCACATGCAGGCGAGCGATGGGGACGGGCGGAGCGGGGCCTCACTTCTCATTCATTCGTCACAGACGCCGCGGCGCACACGCGCCCGCGGCGTCTCGTCGTTTCGGGGGTCGACCCCCTCGCGGAGCGCGGGCGCGCATCCGGGCGCGCGCGGGTTTTGGTAGGGTGAGCCGCCTGGCTCACCGGCACGGCGACGAACGGTCGGCGGAGGTCTGTGGCATGACGATCGAAATGGTCCACGATGGGCGCGGGCGGCGCGGGCGAGAGGACGAGCGCGGCTCGATGCTCATCGTCGCGCTCGGCATCCTCACCCTGCTCTCGGTGCTGGCGCTGACGTTCGTGTCGATCATGCGCCTCGAGCAGACGGCGTCCACGAACTACGTGGACGGCGTGAAGTCGCGCCTGATCGCCGAGGGCGGCGTCGAGTTCGCGCAGGCCACGATGAAGCGGTTCGCGCTGGGCGAGTCGTTCTCGAACCCGAACGCGCCGTGGATCTACGCCGACCGCAACTACTGGCTCCCGATCGAGGAGGCCAGCGCGGTGCGGCGCGGCGAGCCGGGCGACTCGCCGTCGCTGAACCAGTTCCGCGCCTCGTTCGCGGGGATCCTCGCCTCGAGCTACGCCCAGGGGATCGACCAGTACAAGGTCAAGGTCATCGACACGCAGGCGCAGTTCAACCTCAACTCGCGCTACGAGATCGTCGGCGACATCGACCAGGCCTACTGCCGCTTCCTCGACGCGCTCGGCGTGGCGATCTCGCGCCTGAACCCGCGCGCGCGCGCGGGCACCGGCGGGGGCCGCAACCCGATCTGGCACGCCCGCTACCCCAAGGGGAGCCCCAACGCGTGGCGCGGCGGCGAGGCGATCTACCGCTTCCGCCAGGCGCGCGAGGGGCAGCAGTTCAACTCGAAGTCCGAGCTGCTCGAGGTGCTCGAGAACGACCAGGACTTCGACCTCCTGCAGGACTACGTGACCACGCGCTCGTGGTTCGACCCCAACACGATGACGGCGGTGCCGCAGGACGGCCTGCACAACAAGCCCTGGTCCGAGGTGCAGATCAAGGAGCTGCGCAGCCCGATCAACATCAACCTCGCCTCGACCGAGGTGATCGCCGCCAACCTGGCCGGGATCGCCGGGCGCGGCATCTACCTCTACACGGGTGACATCGACACGCGCCAGGGGCGCCTGCAGGACATCGACGTGGGGACGCAGTTCGCGTCCGGCCAGCACAAGGAGGAGACGCAGTACGGCACGACCGGCGTGCTCGTCTACTTCTCGCCCTTCGGCTACCAGCAGGGGTCGCAGCAGTTCGACCCGCCGATCGTCCACGGCGCGATCGACTACGCGCGCCTCATCCGCAACCGCATCGACACCCAGGGGCCCTTCCGGACCTTCGCCGAGTGGGAGGACTTCGTCGACACGACGCTGACCGACGGCTACCTGAACGGCACGCGCGACCCCGACTCGGGGCGGTTCGTCTTCCCCGGGCACGACCGCGGCAACGAGCCGATCATGCTGCAGCTCGACGAGCGGCCGCTCACCACGCCGAGCGCCGCCGACGTGAAGCGCCAGCGCGACTATCAGGTCTGGTTCTACGAGGCCGTCCGGTCGATGATCAAGGCGAACTTCAACCCGAACCCGCGCCTGTCCGGGTGGAACCCCGACCACAGCGTCCGGCTGCACTGCGACAAGGGCTCGCTCCTCTACCCCTCCGACATCAACGCGCCCAGCTCGACGAAGTCGCAGCGGCAGACCAACGAGTGGTGCCTCTCGTCGAAGGGGATCTTCGAGATCACCTCGCTCGGCGAGATCCTCGGCCAGCCGCCCGAGGACATCACCAAGGGCACGGAGCGGATCATCTACGCCCAGTCCAAGGTCCAGGCGGTCGTCCAGCTCTACGAGACGCTCACCCACACCACCCAGCGCGACTTCGAGCGCAACGGCTACACCTTCGCGTCGCAGAACGACCGCGACGGCGTCGTCTCGTTCCCGATCACGCGGAAGTACTGGGACCCCCGCGGCGAGAGCCTGCCGTCCAGCCAGGAGCAGCAGATGCTCGAGGAGGGCCGGGGCCGCAACCTGACGGCGGCCGAGAACGACGGCTACCTGGCGCTGTCCAGCCGCATCCAGCTCGCCTCCGGCCCGGACGCCGACGGCGGGATCGCCGTGGACACGCGCATCGTGGAGCTCGGCAACCGCCGCTTCGAGCTCCTCCTGCAGGACCGCCACGTCGAGAACCCCGGCTCGCTCGCGCCGAGCAACTGGCAGGTGCTGTTCGCCGACACGTCGGGCGGCGTGCGCAACGCCGAGACCATGGGCACGCGCCCGTCGGCCGGCCGGCCCAAGAACGGGTTCGGCTGGCCCTTCGGCAACGCCCACCAGGGCGTCGCGCCGGCCACGCGCTCGAGCACCGAGCAGCTGGCCTGGAAGTGGGACGTCGTCACGCCCGACGGCTACCTCAACTCGGCCCTGCGCGAGACCCAGCTCTGGTACCGCGGCAGCGACGAGAACAGCGCGACGCTGCCGGCGGCCCCCGACGGGCGGCTGCGCGGCAGGTCGATGGACGTGGGCGGCAACGTCGCGCCGACGCCGCGCGGCGGGTTCGAGTTCTGGTACAAGCCCGACTTCGACTGGACGATCGCGGCCATGAACCAGCCGGACCAGCGCATGTGCGGGCTGCTGGCCACGTCGCACGTGACCCAGAACATGCAGGCGTTCTCGGGCGGGCAGACCCCCCAGCTCGGCTCGTGGACCCGCGGCACGCAGATGTTCCTCACCCGCAACTCGTCGGGCGACCTGCGGATCACGCGGCTCTACTTCGAGGTCGTGGGGCCGACGAACCATCCGCAGGAGGAGCCGATGGTCACCGACCCGACCAACGGCACGCGGATCGCCTTCTCGACCTACGTGACCAACGCGGCCACGGACCAGCGCTACGTCTGGCCCCCGGTGGAGCTGCTGACGATCCCGCCCCCCTACCGGGACATCCGCTTCTCGCGCACCGACCACTGGGTGCCCTACAACACGCTGCGCGACTGGAAGGCGCACGAGTGGCACCACATCGCCGCCTACTGGGACGACCGCGTGGGCGAGGTGTGGCTGTGGCTCGACGGCAGGCCCTACACGGTCGGCAACGGCGGGCTCGTGGCCCGCGTGTGGCCGGTGAGCCCGGCGACGAGCCGGCCGGCCAACGGGCGCTACCAGCCCTTCGCCACCGACCCGCAGAACCCCGCGGGGCCGCCGCTGCCGGCCAACCAGGTCAACCCGGCCTACCCCGACGAGCTGCCCTCGTTCGTGCGCCTCAACGCCCTGACCGGCCCGCCGACCACCTTCGAGGACGCGCTGTGGCCGAAGGACCAGGTGATGATCGGCGGCGTCCGGCGTGACCAGGCGGTCATGGGCGGCCTGTTCAAGTTCGAGCGCGAGGCGATCCTCCCGGCCAACGGCACGATCGACGACGTGCGCTTCCTCGACGGGCTGACGCCGCCGGGAACGAACGCGAACCCGCGCCAGTTCACGGCCACGCGCTACGACCCGGGCGCCGACGTGGGCTACTGGGCGAACCGGTTCGACCTCTCGCAGGCGTTCCAGAGCGGCGCCAGCGAGATCACCCTCGCCGGGGTCCACTACACCGCCTACCTGCCGAAGCGCTACGGGATCCTGAACTTCCCCAACGGGACCGGCTCGGTCCGCGTCACCTTCGAGGTCCAGCGGGCCGACGGCTCGACCATGAGCTACCCCCACTGGGAGGACACCTACGCATCGATCCGCGGCGACTCGGCCGAGATCCGGCTGACCGACGACCAGGGCCAGCCCGTGCGGATCGGCCGCAACGACAAGCTGGTCTACCGGGTGTACTTCAGCCCCGGGATGACGCCCAACGGCGTCGCGTTCGCTTCGCCGATCCTCGACGACATCTCGCTCGTGTACTACCTGCCCAACCCGCAGGTCCTCCTGAAGGAGAGGGTGATCAACTGATGACCCGCGCCAGCACGCTCTCGCTCGTCCTCGGGCCGCTCCTCCTCGCGGGGGCGGCCGCCGCCCAGGACTCGAACCCGGTGATCCGCGAGCTCCAGATGGACAACAAGCGGACCACGTCGGTCCCGCAGGGCGGCGTCGCCATGGCGGTCGGGCGCAACTTCCACGCCTGCCCGCCGCTCCCCGAGCCGCAGCCCGGGCAGCCGCCGCCGCGCAACGACTGCCGCCACGAGGAGATCACGGTCGAGATCAACAACACGAAGGTGATGCTCCTCTCGGTCGACTTCGAGCGGGTGACGTTCATCGTCCCGCAGGACACGCCGGTGGGGCGGCGGCGGCTGAAGATCGCCGTCCGCGGCAAGGGCGACGCCACGCTCGACTTCGAGGTCACGGCGCAGCTCACCGACGAGCAGCGCCGCGTCCAGGCCGAGATGGAGGGCCCCGGGTCGGGCCGGCAGCCCGACCTCGAGGAGCTCATCCGCGACCAGTTCAAGATCACCATGTTCGAGCTCAAGCGCGACGCGACGGGCGTCCGCTTCGACATCGCCGGCGTCGCGGGCAAGGTCCCCGACGGCTTCACGATGGTCGTCACGCTGAGCATCAACCAGCGCGACATCGAGCAGCGCCTGACCACGATCACGAACACCGGGGGCGCGGGCCAGTTCCGCGCCACCTTCGGGCCCTACTCCAAGCAGCTCCTCTTCGGCAACTACGCCGCGACCTGCCTGTTCGAGCTGGGCAAGCAGCCCCGGGTCAAGGCCCGCGACTTCCGCGGGAAGCTCAAGCGCGAGGAGGCCGAGGTCTACGACCGCATCGAGCGCCGCGAGTACCTGCAGGTCGGCACGCCGCAGGAGGCGGTCGAGCAGACCGAGGCGATGAAGAACCACTACAAGACCCACTGCGAGGAGCTCGCCCGCCTGCTCACCGAGGCGGAGAAGGCCTACGCGTCGGGCTGCCGGCAGCACTTCAAGCAGCCCGGCCAGGCGAACTACGACGAGAAGGGGTGGCTCGACTACCTCGTGCGCATGGGGTTCGCGACGGCCGAGGACCAGAAGGCGCTGGACGCCTTCAAGGCCGACGTGCGCTTCTCGAGCCGCAACGGCCACTTCAAGCCCGACGACTACCAGGCCTGGGCGCAGGACACCTTCTTGCCGGCCTTGACGGCCGCCTTCCGCCGGGACCGCGACTTCCGCGAGTCGACGATCGCGCCGATCGAGCCGCGCAGCGAGCTGCCGTCCGACTACCTGGTGTCGATCGTGCTCGAGACGTTCAAGGGCTACACGCGGAACCTCTACGACCGGGCCAAGATCGAGCTCCCGGAGGCGCTCCGCATGGTGCCGAACGTCGACCCCGTCCCCGCCCAGACGGTCTCGCGGCGCTTCTTCGAGGCGCAGCGGCGGCTGCTGCTGCGGACGGTGGGGCTCCGGCACCTGGCGCCCGGAAACGATTGATCTTCACCACGGAGGACGCCGTGTCCTCCGTGGTAGAGTCTCACGCGCCGACGCCTGGGGGGTTGGGGTGATGGAGCACCTCCCATGCGACACGCGCTCTTCGCCGCGCTCGCCGCCGCCGTCCTGGCCGCGGGCGCCCAGGGTCAGGACCCGCGGCCGACGCTGATCGAGCTGCGGCAGGACGACGCGCCCGTCCGCGAGGCCGGGCGCGGCGAGTTCTTGAAGGTCGTCGGGCGCGACCTGCACCGCTGCCCGCCGGGGCCGGCGGGGGCGGCGCCGCCGCCGTGCGCGCATGACGGGCTGGTCGTCCGGGTCGCGGGCCGGGTCGTCCTCGTGACCTCGGCCGGACCGGACCACGTCCAGATCCATCTGGCCGAGGACCTGCCCCCCGGCAGGACGCGCGTCGAGGTGACGCTCGACCGCCGCGTCGTCGGCGCGCTCGACCTCGTGCTGCTCGCCGAGCGGCGACGGGCTCCCGACGAGAACCGGCCTGGCCCCGAGGTGCGCGACCGCTTCGACCTGACGCGCTTCGACGCGCTGACCGACGGCGCGGGCACCCGCTTCGTCGTCGAGGGCCGGGCCGACGGGGTCCCCGACGGCATGACGGTCTCGGTGGGGCTGCGCTTCGAGCGGCGCGCGGTCCTCGCCCCCCGCCTCGTGCAGGTGGCGCAGGGCCGCTACCGGGCGACGTTCGGCCCGTACGACCGGCCGCTCCCGCTGGGGGCCTGGACGGCCTCGGCGCTGTTCGAGCTGCGCAAGCAGCCGGCGGTGCTCCTGCGCCGCTGGGCGCTCACGCCGACCGAGCGCGACGAGCTCGATCGGGTCGAGTTCGTCGCCGACCTGGTCCTCGGCACCCCCGAGCAGGTCGCCGCGCAGCGGGCGGGGCTCGAGGAGCACTACCGCGCGCTCGTCGGCGAGACCGACCGCCAGCTCGGCGCCGTCCTCGCCGCCTACGCGTCGGCCTGCCGGGCCCTGTTCCGCGCCCCGGACCGCCCCGGCTACGACGCGCAGGCCCACCTGGCGCACGTCCGCCAGGTCCAGGCCGCGCGCACGCCGGAGGAGCTCGCGCGGGTGGAGACGGACCTGCGCTTCGCCACCGCAGGCGGGCACCTGAAGGCCGACGCCTATCAGGCCTGGGCCGAGGACGAGGCCCTGCCGGCGTGGCTGGCGTCGTGGCGGCTCGACGGCGAGTTCCGCGAGGCGACGATCTTCCCGCTCGAGCCACGGGCCGCGCGCCTGGCGCAGGACCTCCACGCGGTCCTCTGGGCCACCCTCGAGGCCCACGCGCAGGCGCTCTTCCAGGCCGCCCGCCTGGAGACCCCGGCCTGCTTCGGGACGCCGCCGGGCGGGGCCGCCCTCCCGCCGCTCGAGGCCACCGACCGGGGGCGCCGGGCGTTCGAGCGGGTCCGGGACGACCTGCTCCGCCGCCTGGCCAGACCTTAGGGCAATGACGCGCCACGCCATCAATTTTTGACGGCGGACCATCCAAAATCTAGAGGGAGACGACGCGGCGCGCAGCGCGCTGCGTCGAGACTCGCCAATCGGCTCAGGTGCGACGCAAGCGCCGGAACATACGGGAGATCAACTCGACCGGGCCGCCCTGCGCAGGCTGATAGAAGCGCTCGAGTTCCTCGTCGATGAGCCGGGAAAGCGGCACGTCCTGGAACGAAACGAGCAGCGGATCGTGGAACTCGGGCCGTTGGGGCACCGGCGGACGCATAACGTCCGACGCGAGTTGCCTGAAGGCCTCGTCGATCGAGAACCGCGCCGGACCCGAAACCATGGTCTCCCCCACCATAAGTTCTTGCGCCACGTCGCGCGCCTTCCCGCCGGTTGCCGGGTTTCCGGCGTCAGCAGCGGTTGACGGCCTTGTGGACGGCTCTCCGGGCCGTTGCCTTCAGCTCACCTGAGCAGCCCCCGTGCCAGGGATCGGGCACCCGGTCAGCGACCCCGGGAGGTCCCCTCGATCCGCGGCAGGCGCAGCTTGACCCCGGCGCGCATGCGGGAGGGGTCCGGGATCACGTCCCGGTTCTCCTCCTGGAGGCGCTTCCAGTGCTTCGTCGTCCCGTAGACCTTCTGGGAGATCGTGCCCAGCGTCTCGCCCTGCTTGACCACGTAGACCGACCCCTGCGGCCAGGCGGCGTCCTCCGCCAGGAGCGGAGCCGCGGGTCCGCGGCCCGGCGGCGGCACGTCGGGGTCCTGGCGAGGCGGCGGCGGCGGGGACTCCTCGACGACCGGCTTCGGCGTCGAGGGGACGACCAGCGCCGGCGGCGTCCCCGGGTCGAGCTCCACCTCGACGAGCCGGGCCAGCCCGACCGCCAGGAGCATCAAGCACACGACCCCGAGCCGCGCCGTCCCGCCCACGACCCACCTCGCGCCTTCAGCAGCCCTATCGGCCGGCGGCGGGGGCAGAGTTCAGAGAGCTCGAGAACTTTTCGTTCCGCCGCTCGTACTCGACCCGCCAGAGCGAGCGACGGGGAGGCGCGGAGCGGGCCAAACACCGTTGCCCGGGCACTTGCGCCGATCGCGCCCCCCTCGAGAGCGCATCACTCATCGCAGGTCTGAGCTCGAGAGAAATCGCACAGCGATTTCTTCTCGAAATCACAAGCGCTCGGAGCGTCATTGCCCGGCGCCAGGTTACACGCGCCCTCGCTCCCCGCGGGGGAAGCAGTGGGGGACGCAGCGGCGGGGGGCGTCGTGGCGTCGGGGGAGACTCCCGCGGGGGCGTCGCCGGCGGCCCGGTCGGTGACCTGCGCGCGGCGGTAGTCGGCCACCTGCTGCGCCACGGCGGCGACCTTCCCGCGCGCCTTCGCGGCGTAGGCGTTGAACATCCCCACGGTGGCGTGCCCCGTCTGCTTCATCGCCTGATGCTGCGCCACGCCAGCATCCTCGGAATCGGCGCAAAATGACCGGCGGAACGAGTGGACGTCGAGCCAGGCGCCGTCCCGCACCCCGAGGGCGGCGAGCACGCGGCGCAAGACGACAAGCGCATCGGAGGTCGCCAGCGGCTTGCCCGGCTTCGTCGGGCGGGGGAACAGGTAGGCGCCGGCCGGCCGCTCGGGGATGAGCGCCATCACTTCCGGGGGCACCCCGACCTCACGGAAGGGCGCCGTCTTGGTCCGACGGACAAGGATGGTGCCTTCGGTGCGCATCACATCGTCGGCGGTCAGGTTCAGGATTTCGCCGGCGCGGCACCCGGTGTGGGCGATGAGGGCGAACGGCGGGTGCCAGGCCGGGATGTGCTCACGCAGGTAGGCGAGCACGTCATCAATCTCGCGCGGCGTGTATGCGCGCTTGGGGCGCACCCGCTCGGTTTCCATCGCGCCGACCTTCGACGGCCACTCGACCGTCACCTGCTCGGCCTCAAGCGCCTGGTTCCAGGCACACCGGATGTGCCGGATGGCGCCGTTGATGGTCTGCCCCGAGCGCCGGCCCTTCGCGCCGCCGACCCGGAGCGCGTTGCGAGCTTCGATGACCGCCTTGCGGGTCAGGCCCGACGCCCGCACGCCGGCGAGCGGGAGGTCGGCCAGGATCTTCCTGACCGTCCGATAGCCGCGAAGGGTGTTGCGGTTGGTCGTCGGGTCGAGTTCGAGCCGGCGCAGGTGGGCGTCGTACACGGCCAGCACCGTCGGGTCGTCGGGCGGCGCGGTGCCGTTCAAGTCGGCTTCCCAAGCGACGGCTTGCCGCTTCGCCTCGTTCGGGTCGTCCGTGCCCGCCGTGATGCGGATTTCCTGCCGTTTGCCGTTCACGGTCCGGCGGGCCCGCTTGGCCAGGTGGCGCTCGCGGCCCTTCGGGCGCACGACGGTCACGCGCCAGGGCACGACCGAGGCCGGCACCATCGCCGGGTCGAGCGTCGCCAGGTCGAGCGTGGCCAGGTCGACCTCGGGGCCGACACCGGCCGACGCGGGGGCGTTGAGCAGGGCAAAGGATGTACGGGTAGACTGCCTTGCAGCCATTGGGGCGCTCCTTATCAGCGTTCCTTTGGTTAGGGCCCCGTGCGGCGTTGGCGCGCCTCGCGGGGTCCGCCCCTTCATCGGGGGCACGTGCATATTACCGTGGG
This sequence comes from Planctomycetota bacterium, assembly GCA_023954375.1. Taxonomy (GTDB): domain Bacteria; phylum Planctomycetota; class J058; order J058; family J058; genus JAMLIC01. The sequence goes on along the minus strand of JAMLIC010000012.1, from coordinate 202,636 downwards.
CGCCCACGACTTGCACGTCCTTCGCCTCAGGGCCCGCGGCACCCGGCGCGGGGTCGTCGTGGCGCTCGTCGTGGCGGTGGCCGCCCGGCTCGTCGTGGCGCTCGGCGGGCTCGTCGTGGCGCTCGGCGGCGCGGCTCATCGGCCCGCCCCCTTGCCGGTGTTGGCCGGCGGATTCGTGCCGCACTCGCGGATGAACTTGTCGAACATCTCCAGCGCCGCCGCCGAGGGCGGGTCCAGGTGCTCGTTGCGCGGCTCGCGGCCCTTCGGGTGCGGCGTCCCATCCGGCTGAACACCGATCGCGCGCGCGACTAGGTGACCGCCGCTGGCCGTCCTAACCTCGACCTTCACGTTCGGAACGCCGAGCACCTTCGACCACTTGTCGACGCCCGCCGCGTTCAGATTGAACATCACCTGCTTGCGGGCCTTCGCGGTGTCGTCGAACCCGGCAGGCGTGAGCACATCCAGATGGCCGGAGTTCAGCAGGTGGTAGCCGTGCGCCGCGGGGTAGGCCCCCTTGGACGGCTGACGCTTGCCCAGGCGTCCCTCGTGCTCGCCGCGCAGGTAGAGGTAGATGGCCACCATCGCGCCGTGCTGCAGGTCGCGGCTTTCCTCGTCATCGTTCCCGGTCGATGCGAGCTTGTGCGCGGCGGCGATGCGCGACCAGTCATAGCCGAGCGACCGGCAGAACTCGCGCCGGTGGTAGATGATCGAATCGGCAACGTGTGCGCGGTTCGCCCGCAGAACGTTCAACAGTTCTTCGCGCGCGGCGCTCCCGGCCGGCGCATCTTCGAGCGATTCCGCGGCCTCCGGGGGAACGTGGTCACGCCAGCCGACGAGCGGCGCGGCCACGCCATCCCAGGACACGCGCTGTAGCAGGTGCAACACCTGCACGCGCCGATCAATCTCCGGCGCCTGCTTGAACGCATCGGGCACGTTGAGCGCGCTCATCACCATGGGCGCGCGAACGATCGTGCGCACGCGCTCGTTAACGTGGTGAACCGGCGCATCAAACGGATTGCCCATCTTGAGCAACGAGCGAATCTTCGAGCCGAGCGCCTCAACGCGGGCAATCTCATCGAGCCAGATGGCGCCGGCCCCGGAGCGCAACGCGGCCCCTAGCTGCCGGTCGAACTTCTCGCCCTCAAGGGCAAGGTCGACCGGCCCGAGCGTCATCCCCAGGATGCCTTCGACGACCAGGAGGAGCGTGCCGTACTTGCCGGTGCCCGTGTCCCCGACGACCAGAATGATGATCGGCTTCCCGTTGCCGCCCTCGGCCGCAATCTTCGCGTCGATGAGCACCTTCACGTATCGCTCATTCAGGCCGGGAAAGTCGCTCGACAGGATTTGCCAACAGACCCGCCACGGGAGCGCCACGCCAGGCGACCACCCCCACCGCAACGGCTCCCACCGGCGAAGCCAACGCCGGTACTCCTCGGGGTCCGTGGGCGCTTCGTCCTCCTCGGGGGCGGCGTGCGTGAGCAGGCGACAGGGACGGATGCGGGGCGTGCTCACCGGCACGACGCCATCGCGCTCGCAGGCGTCGGGGCGCAAAATGTAGCCCGGGCAGATGCGCACCGGCCGGAAGCCCGGAAGGATGAGCTGGCTCGCCGCCGTGCCGACCTTGAAGGCGTCGCCGGCGGTGTGCGGGAGCAGGCGCAGTTCTTCGCGCGCGACCTCGACGAACTCAAGCGCCTTGCCGCCGGCGACGTTGCCGGAAAGGTCCCGCGCCTGCCGAACCCACAAGCCGGACTCCTCGCGCAAAAGGTCAATCTTCGGGTCGCACGCAAGGTCGACGCGGGCGCGCAGCTTGTCGGCCGCTTCGCCGGGCTTCGCCAGCGCTCGGGCGTGGACGAGCATCAGGAGCCCGCGCCAGGCGAGCGCGAACGGGTCGCCGGCCATGCCCGGCCCCGCGCCCTTGATGCGCTTGGGAAGGCCGGCGAACGCGGGCGAGTCGCCATACACGGCCCGTGCGTGGGTCAAGTGGACGAACTGCCGCGCGGCTTCGACCTCGTGCCGCTCGGGCGCATCCTCGTTCCGGATGAGGCGGCGCCACGACCACCATCCCGGCGAGCGGCCGGACAGGTCGCCGCCGTGCGCCTCGCAATGGAAGCACTTGATGCCGTTCTCGTTCACGATGACCGGGTCACGCGCGCTGTCCGTCGGGCCCGAATCGGACGGGCAATGCTCGTGCGAGTAGCGGGCCTCAATCTCCATCCCGCGCTCATCGAGCCAACGATGGATGTCGCTCTCCGGCACGGAACCGATGCCGCCCTGGCCGCGGGTCCAGCCGAGCAAGGTCGACAGGGACGATTGCGGCTCCATCACCTGCGGCCGGTCGGGCCGGGGCGCGCGGGTCGTGCGCAACATCTCGATGCCCGTGACACCCGGCCAATCGATGCCGCCGGCGAGGAACAGCGCCACGCACGCGCGCACGGTCGCCGCCATGCCGTCGCGCCGCGCATAGACGAAGTGAACGCCCCGGCCGTTCTCGGAAATGAACGCCACATCGGCGGCAAGGTCGAACGCCGCGCGCTCAAGGTCGCGGCTCGTCGGGTAGGGCGCATCGCTGGCCGCGCCGCGAACATCAACATCAACCACAAGGAGGTCGGCGGGGTTCCTCCACTCAAGGAGCCGGAGCCCGCTGGCCGCCGCGCGCCGGAACACTTCGAGCGGGTCGGACCCGCTGAACACTTCCCGACGCTCGGGCCGGCCGTCGTCGCCTTCCCGCGGCCCCTCGCGGCCCGTGATGGTGAACTCGCCGCCGTTGGCCGCGCCGCCCGTCGTGCCCCCGGTCGCGCCGCCCGCCTGGCCGCCGTTGCCGGCCGTGGCGTCGCGCACCGCGGCTTCGGCGGCGAGCACGGCGGCGCTCACCTGCTCGGCTGTCACTTGGGGCGCGCCTTCGGGGCCGGTCGCGGCAATCTTCTTCGCCACCTTCGCGGCGTCGTCGCGGTTGCCGGGCCGAGCGGGGTAGCCGTCGGCCGCACCCGCCGGCCCCACGATGAAGGACCCGCCCCGCTTCGAGGCCGGGGGGCGAACCGTCACGGGGCCGAGAGTGAGCGAGACAAGCCGGCCATCCGGGCCGTGCTCAACGATCGGGTCGGGCGAGACGCTCAAGGTGTGTCCTCGCGGGCGCGCAGTTCACGCGCAATGCGTGGGCGGGGGATGGGATGACGCGGGCCGGCGCCGACGACGTGTGACGGCGCCGCGTGACGGTCAGCCGGATGGGGGCCGCATCACGAGCCGTCCACGTCGAGGGCCGAGCGCCCGCACGTGGGCACGACCGGCGTTGAGCGCGGCGAGCCCGAACATCGCCGGCTTCACGGCGCCGCCAAGGAGCGAAAGAACCTCATCGGCACGGTCCGAAAACTCGAGCGGGACGCCGCCGCGGCAGCGCTCGTCAATCGCGCGCCCGTCGGGGCCGAGCAGGACGAGGAGCGAGCCGACGAACACATCGCCCCGGACGGTGGCGAGCATCGTCACGTCGAACCGGAGCAGGACTCGCCCGGGTTCCCTGTCCGCCGTCATCGCCAGCGCCCATTCACGCGGCATGGCGCCCCACGATCGGTGCCGGCCGTCGGCTACGAAGCTCGCCGGGAGCCGATAGAACAGGTGCGCGTGGTCGCCCCAAGCCGGGCGCAGGTCATCGAACGCCACGAACGGCACCTGGTCCCGCTCATCCTCGGCGTACGCGCGAGCGCCGGCGGTGATGTCGATGTTCCTCGCCTCGCAGCGGTGCGCCGGCGGCGTGGTGTTGTCGACGATCACGCGCCACCGCCCGCGGCAGGGCCGGCGTTGCCCGGCGTGTGCGGGAGGCTGAACAGGCGCCGCCACTCAGGGCCGCGACACCGCCGGCCCCGGTAGTCGGGCGGGTGCGACTCGCCGCACGGCTTGCACGGCCGGGGCGTGGAGCCGTCCCACTTCCCGCCCTTCAGCAAGCGCTCACGTTCGAGCAGGGCGGCGCAGCGTGCGGCAAGGCGCCGGCGGTAGGCGGGGCCGGCGTTCGGGTCGAGCGGCATCGTGGAGATGCCCAGGCGCCCGTCGACTTCCCGGAGCCGGGCGAGGGCGGCGGCCGCGACCTGCGCTGTCGTCTTGGCCGGCGCCGGTGCGTGTCCGCGGGTGCGGGTAGGCTCGGGGGTGCTCGTGTCTCCCGTCGCCTTGCGCCGCCCCCGGCCTGCCAGCCGTGGGGCGCGCGCGTTTGTTCCGGGGTCGCCCCCATCGTCGGGCACCCCGGCGCGCGGGTCCGCGGTCACGGGGCCGCCCCGGGCGCGGCGTCGGCCAAACTCGCGAGGAGCTGCGCAAGGGCGAGGCGCGGGACGATCACCCGGCCGGCCCGCGAGCCCGGCGCCGCGGTTCGTAGAGCGCGAAGGCGCCCGCTGGCGACGTAGCGGCGCAGCGTGTGGGGGCTCAGGCCGGTTTCACGGCTCGCGACGTCGATGCCGAACGCCGCGGGCAGGTGGGCGACGCTATCGAGCGCCCAAGCGGGCAACTGATGCGCCCAGCCGGGAAGGTCGCGCTTGTCTCGAACTTCAGCCATCCGCTTGAACCTCCCGCGAGCACCGTTGGTCGTCGTGCTCACGGGTGCCAAGGAACCGCGCGCACCGACAGGCGATGGCGCCGGATGCGGCTTGGGAGGCCGGCGAGCGGGCATCCGGCCGACTGGGACCGGCGACTAACCCGCGGCGGTGTCGTGCCGTCGACGTGGCGGCGGTGCGGCCGGCCACGCTGACGATGCGCTCCGACACCTGCGGCGTGGTGTAGCAACACGGGGCCGGTCGGATGCCGGCGGGGCCGGCCGGATGCCGGCATTGCCGGATTCCAGCCGTTACAAGGCCCGCATTCGCCGAAACAGGGGTGCCGGATGCGAGCTACCCCGCCCTAGGTGCCAACCGTTGCCGATGCACGGCCGATTCGTGCCGATCGATGGCGTTCCTTTGGAGGCTAGGGCCGGTTTGGAGCCGATGCACGCGTCATAAAGCAGATGCGCCCCTTCCCTTTCTCATCAAGAAGGAAGGTTAAGAACAGAGGGGAGGAGAGGGAGGAGGGTGATTAAGTAGGAGGGAAGGTGGGAGAGATGGGGCCGGAACCCGTGTAACGCGTGGAAGGGCAGGTAACGCGCCCATTCGCCGATTGCTCGCATCTGAGCCGCGCCGGACCCCCGAATTACCCGTGCAACGGCAGGAACGCGGCGCATTCGCCGATTGCTCGCATCCAGGATCGGCCCCGGGCCCGTGCGACGGTCGCCCGGCCGCCCCGCATCGCCGCTCGCCCGGCCTGCCCCACGTGTCGAGGGACGCTCGTGTCCCATGCCCGCCCTCCGCCAAGCGCGGTCATCAACCTGGCCGCCCGCCTCCCGCCCGGCCACGATGCGGCTCGTGGATGATCGCCTTCAAGACCTGCGCCGCCGCGTTGCTCAGGGCGAGCCCGGCGCCCGCGTCGCCCTACTCGCGGAACGGGTGCGCACCGGCGACATCACGCGCGAGCGCTTGGAGCTGGCCGCCTACGTGGGCGACGACGACGCGCGGCAGCTCTGCGCCGGTATGGTGCTCGATTCCTCTGCGGCGCTCACCGACTGGTACGCGGGCATGCTCCGGTTCGGCCCCGAAGCGGCGGTGCGCAGCGGGCTCGCTCTCCTCGCCCTTGCTCGCGAACCGGCCGGCGAGGGCACTAGCGCCGCGCTCGCGTTGCTCGAACGATGGGCGTTGTGCCCCTGCGCCGACCACGCCGAATCGGCGCGGGTGAGCGTGTGGACGGGGCCGCGCGACCCTGACGATGACGGCGACACCCGGCTCGTTTGTGTCTTGATGCTCGCAGAGGATGCCGGGCGCCGGCCTTCGGCTCGATACGTGACGCTGGAATGGGCCCGCAACCGGCAAGGTGCGACGGACGATGACGTCCGCGCCGCCATCCGCAACGAGGTCGCACCGTGGGCGCTCGGGGAGCGTGACCCGGTGCGCGAGCGCGTCGACGCCGCCGGGGGCTTCGATTGATGGACATCGCCGCGCCGCGACCGCAACCGAGCCCGGACCTGCGCTGCGCCTACTGCCACGCCCCGGCCGACGGCGCGGCGGCGTGCCCGGGATGCGGCACGCTCGTTCACGACGCCTGCCGTATCGAAGCCCGCGGCGCCTGCCCGACGATCGGGTGCGCTAGCGCGGTGGTCGTGGACGTGAAGCCGGACCGCGGGGAGCCGGGCCGCTGGGAGGCGTTCGTCAACCACCCGGCGGTTCAAGCCGTCGCCTCGGTCTTGATGCTGTTCGCCCCCTTCGCGGGCTTGGCGTTCGTCGCGTGGTTCCTGACCGCCGGCCTGAACCCTTGAGCGCCGGCCCCTCGCCCGCGTCGCCGGCGCGCCCCGCGAACCGGGCAAGCCCGCCCTGCGCGCTGAACAATCGTTCGTCATTTCGACAATGCAAGTCTCGACCAGGGACCAACTTCGGCGCAGCCATTTCGGGCGTGGATGGCCCGGTTGACCGGAACCGCCGCCACGACAAACACCCGCAAAATCGGTATCTGAATGCCTGTTTTGCGGTTCCAGGGCGTTCCCGGTCGGCATCCCGTGCGACCTCTCGGGCATGAGCGACAAGCAAGCCGACCTGTTGACGAAGGTTCACGCCGCCCCCGGGCCCGTGCGGGAGCAGGTGCGCCGCGCCCTACTGGCGCTCGCCCGGGAGGGTGTAGGCGTGACCGTGCGCGCGGTCGTGCCGCGGGTGACCGGCCGCCGGGCGCACATCGTCGACACGTTGGCGGCGTGGCGGGCCGGCTTGCTCGACCTCGACCATCGGTGGGACCGACTCGACCTTGCCCCGGCCGGCGCGCCGCCCGTGGCAACCGGGCCCGCCCCGGCGACCCCGCCGACCCCGCCGACCAGGACGACCGCCACGCCCGACGCCGCGCCGCCGGATGGTGACGTCGCCGGCCTGCTCGCGGCCATCAACGCCGCGACGACCCCGAGCGGCATCGCCGAAGTCGGCCGACGCGTCGCCAGTCTCGTCGCCGCCGGCCAGCTCGACACCGCCGCCGCGCGAATCATCCTCGACTCCTGCCGCGAGCAACGGCAGGGATTCTCGGACGCGAAGAAGCACGAACCCCCGCCCGAGGACCCGCGGCGGATGGCGCTCGCGAGCGTCGAGGCGATGCAGGTGGCCGCCGCGTTCGACCACCTGGTGAACGCACGCCGCCGCGCCCTTCTCGCCCACGTCGCCGCTCGGCTCCTTGCGGCCGACCTGGATGAACTTCCGCCCGTGGATTCCGGCGAACGCCCACCGCCCGGCATCGATGGTGGCGCGCCCGAGGACACGGCCCTGGCGCGGCTCGGCCTCGACGGGGCGGGCGAGCCGACGGCAGGCGACGACGATGCGGGCATGCGCTACATCGAGCGCATCGAGCTGCCCGACGAGTGGCAGCGGGCCTGCCGCGGCGAAATGTAGGAGCCCCCGGCGCTCGTTCGCCGCCCGCCCCCCGGCGCGACCACGACGCCGCGCGCCGCGACGACCCGCCCGCCGCATTTTCGGTAAATCGGATGCGCTTTGCTGTCTGCATGGCGGGGTAATGGTCCCTTTGCGCGCACGAAGCGGCACTCGACCGGCGCGCGAATGGAGCCCGAATGACGACCGCCATGCGCATCGCGCTACCCGCGGATGTGGTCGCCCGCCTCGACCGGCTGCGGCGCGGCGCCGTGCCGTTCGCCACCCGGCGCACGGCCCTCGCGCGGCAGCTCGTGCTCCTCGGCTTGGCCGCCGCCGAGCAAGACCCCCGCCGGCTCGTGGGCATGCCGCCCTCGGGCGCACCGATCACCCCGACCACCCCGGAGAGTCACTGATGAGCATCCTCGAATCCCTGATGGCCGGCCTGCGCACCCGTCGCGCCGAGCAGGCGCAGGTCGCCGCGAGCACCTATGGCCAGCTCGTCGCCCGGCTCGCCGCCGACAAGCCGGCGCCGGCCGATGACGCCGCCCACGTCGATGACCTGCTCCGTCAGGCCGGCAAGACGCCCGACGACCTCGTGCGGGACGTCGCGGCCATCCAGGCGTTCCACGCCCGGCGCGAGCGTGCCCGCGCGGCCCTCGCCCTGCGAGCGGAGCACGGCGATGCCGTCGAGGCGCATCAGCGGGCCGCGCGCGAGGCCGAGGAAGCCGCCCGGCGCGCCCGCCTCAAGCTGACCGAGGCGCAGCATCGAGCGGCGCGCGTTGAGGCGCAGGCCGACCAGGCCGAGGGCGACCTGGAGCGGGTGCTCGCCGCCGTGCCTGTCGACCTGGCCGATGCCTACCGGGAGGCCGAGCAAGCCTGGCGCACCGCCGCCGGCGAGCTGCGGGCGGCCCGAGCCGAGGCCGGCGGGTTCCGACGCGTGACCGTCGGGAACTCGACCATCGATGCGCCGCCCGCGTGCGACGCCGCCACGCTCAAGCGCCTTGAGCATTTCGAGGCGCAGGCCCGGAAGGAGGCCGACGCCGCCCTGGCCGCGGTGCTCGACCACGAGCCCGACGTGGCCGCGCTCAACGCCCCGCCGAGCGGCACCGGCATCCCCGGGCACCAGGTCGCCCGCGAATGGGGTCAGTCGGGGCCGGTCCCGCTCCCGATGGCCGAGCCCGAGCCCGCGCCCATGAGCCGCTACCCGACCCCGATGGAGAGTCGCTGATGAGCGCCACGACCGCCGCCCCCGCCGCGCCGCTCGACCCCCGGCGCGGCAGGGATGCCCTGCTCGCCGCCGCCGGCCCGAGCCCGGGCGCTCGGTATCCCGAGCGGCCGGGCCGACGCTACCCGCTCCGGTCGGCCCCGCGCCCGGCGTCGGTCGATGACGGCGCGGGCGCCCTGCGCTCGGCGGGGCGCGATGCCGTCGAGAACGAAGCCCGGATGGCCAGGGTGGAAGCCGACGGCATCCTGGCGCAGCTCGCCGCCCGCGGCGCCCGCGACGAAGCGATGCGGCTCATCGCCGAAGCCGACGCACGCGAAGCCGCCCGCCGGAACGCCCCGGCGCCGATCGCCCCCGCGCCGTCGCCGCGCCCGGCCCTCGGGTCGCCCACGTCGTCGCCGCCCCCGCCGCTCCCGCGGCCGGGGTCGCGCGTCGCCGTCGTGACGGGCACGTCAACGGGACGGCGCCCGTGATGCCGCCCCCGGCGACCCCGGCCCCGGGCGGCGGCGAGCCCGACGACCCGAGCGGCGGCGAACCCGGCTCGCGCATCGTCGGCATGGTCGCGCCGCCGCCCTTCACGCCGCCGCCGCCGCCGCCGCCGCCGCCGCCGCCGGCCGTGCCGTCATGGGCCGCGCGGCGCCGACCCACGTTCTTCACCATGCGGCCCGCGGGGGAGCGAATCCCCGGGCTCCGGGTTCCGGGCGGGTCGCACTCGTCGCGGCCGACGCCTCCCGCGGGCCGCGCCCCCCACGTGCCGATCGCCGGCCTGACCTTCAATCCGTCGGCCCCGTCGAGCGCGGCGCACCCGTCGCCCTCGACCGGGCCGAGCGGGTCGAGCGCCGCGACCCCGCCGACCAGGACCGAGCGCGCATGAGCCCGGCGGCCGAGGTCGGCACCGTCGCCACCTTCGCAGGCATCCCCTGCTTCGACGTCCAGTTCGCCCGTTCGCGCGGGTGGGCGGCCGACGTGACGACCGTTGACGTTCCCGCCGGCCCGGCCCTGGCGCTCGAACAGCCCGGCTCGCTCAAGGTGCGCCGCCCCCACGCCTCGATGACCCGCGGCGGGGGCGCCGGCGCCGGACTGCTCGGCCCCGCGCCCGTGCCTGCGCACATCCCCCACGAGGGGTACCTGCACCTGGCCGAACGCGTCGGCGGCGAAGTGTGGTCGGTCGACATCGGCCCGCTGTTCGTCGTGCGTTGCGAGGCGGTCAAGTCGCCGGACGGGTCCCAGGTCGTGCGCTACCGGCTTTCGCTCGTGGATGAGCGCTACTTCTGGCCGCGCGGGATCCTTCCGCGTTGGAGCTTCAACCGGCGTCGCGGCGACGGGACCATCGCGGCCGACTCATTGCGGCCCGACGGCAAGCCGCACTCCCGCATCGAGGTCGCCGCGCTCGCCGCCGCATCGCTGTTCCGGCGCCCGCGCATCGCCCACGCGCCCGTCGAGTGGGAGTCCGATCGGCGGGCCGTGGAGTTTGAGCCGTTCTCCCCCGCGGTCGTCGCCCTCTCGCAGCTCGCGACCGAGGATGGGCTTGAGGAGCCGTGCTTGCGGCTCGACAACACCATCGCCTTTCACCATGCGGGCGACGGGCGCATCGGCTACGCCCAGGACGGGCGCGGGCCGAACGCCATCGACTTCCCGGCGACGGTGAAGCTCTACAAGGACGGCACCGGACAGGGCGCCGTCGCCGAAAACGGCTTCCCCGAGGAATTCGGCATCGTGGTCGGCGGCGTGCGGGTCGCCTCGGTTGCCATCGATGAGTGGGAGCCGGTGCTCGTGCTCCCCCGAGCGCTTACCGGCCTCGGGTATGAGGTCGTGCGGCCGATCAATGAAGCGACCATCCGGCGCTTGACCGGCAACCGCTACGGACTCGATTGGCTCCATCGGTTCATCCTGCAACCGAACGCCTATCAAGCCGTGGTCGGTGTCGACCCCGCCATCACCCACTTGCTGGCCGAGCAGGCATACACGCTTTTTCGGCTCCCGGGCGCCGTGGTCGAGGTCGACCCGACCGCCGACCTGACGGACCCCGGCCCGAACGCCCACCTGCTCCCGTTGCTGCCGCGAGCCGAGACGATCGCCGGCCGGCGCCTGCCGGTTCGTGTCGAGGCGCCCGGCTTCCGCACGGTCCATCACGCGATGCGTGGCGGCGCGACCGAAGGGCAGGTGCGCCTGGCCGAAATCCTCAAGGGCATCGAACAGCTCAAGCGCAACGCGCCCGCCCGCCCCCTGCGCGGGTCCATCACGCTCGGCCCGCCGCGCCGGCCGCTTTCGATTGGCGACGTGTTCAAGAAGGACGGCCTGCTCGCGTACTCGCGTGGCGTGTCGCAAGGGTCGATGCAGGAAATGCTCGACCGGGTGCGCTACATCGAAAGCTACCGCGGCGCGCCCGGCGGCGACGCGTTCGCCGATGGGCTTTCCCGCCTGACCCGCGAACAGCTCGATGCCGAGGTCGCCATCGGCGGCGACCCCGGGCGCGTCACGATGTTTGACATCGCCCACAAGGTCATCGAGTTCGAGCGGCGCCTAGAGCAAGCCCGGTGGGTCCATCACGTTCGCCCCGACGCCTATCAGCAGATGCTCGATGAGAACCCCGACCTGCGGCAGATGATCGTGCGCGAGATTGAGCCGCTCCTGCGCAAGATCGAAGCCGACCGGCGGGCCGAGCGCGATCGAACGCGGGTCGGCGGCGCGCCGGCCGACAAGCCGGCCGGGATGGTCGTGATTGAGAACGTCGACCGAGCCGAGGGTGCCGGCGGGCGTGTCTACGATGCTTCGCTCGGCATCGTTCAGACCAGCGAACGCGCGGTCCACGTCGAACTCGACCCCGAGGCGTTCGGCAAGCTCGACTCCATCCCCGAGCGACCCACGAACTTCTCCCATGCTCGCGCGGTCCCGTGCCCCGTGCGCGTGACCTTCGGCGCCGTGGTTCGCCCCCGGACCGATCGCCCACCGAGCAACCGGCCGCGAACCGGCGACCACCTGGCCGCGAGCCCGCCTGACCCCGAGGCGCATTGCCAGCCGGAGGGCGACCGCATCCCCACCGCCCTGACCGACAAGGAGAGCATCTACACCGCCGCGTTCCGCCGGACGGGGCGCGGGCAAGGCGTGCGCGTGCAGGTCGATGAGCTGTTCGGCAACGGGCCCGGCGCGGCGAACGACCAAGCCGTCCGCCTGTTCGACCCCGACATGGTTGAACTCGTCCCGCTTGAGGGCGCGGGCAACCGGGCGGCCCTCGATGAGCAAGCCGAGCGGATGGCGCTTACCCGATTCCTCGCGCCCGAGCAGGTGACGACCACGCGCACGACGCTCGCCCGGCCCTGGCCGGTGCAATGCGACGGCCTCGTGTCGAACGTCGAGATACGGATGCGGTTCAAGGACGGGGCGCCGTGCGGGTTCGAGACGACCGTTACGGCCGGCGGTCAGGCACCGTTCGCGCGCATCCGCCCGCGGCCTCGAACGGGCACGGGTGACGGGGCGCGCAGGGAAGGGATGGGGACGTGACCGAGGCCGAACGCCGCAACCACGCCACGCGGGAGCTTCTCCGGCTCGCAATCGAGGAATCGCTGCGCCACGCCGCGACGCTCGGCATCGCGCTCGAAGCGCTCGAAGCGTCCGACGATTCCCGCCTCATCAGCCATCGCATTCACGACCTGTGCGATGCGCTTGGCGTTCAGGTTCTTCCGCCCTACGCGCCGGCGCCCCCGCCAAGCGGGCCGAACGCCGCCCCGGCCTCGCCCACGTCGCCCGCCTCGCCCTCGGACCTGTCGACCCGCTCGACCTCGAACCCGGAGAGGAACTGATGGTGCGCCTGCTCGACCCGCGGACCTGGTTTGCCTTCGGCCCCGGCTCCGGCGCCCCGTCGAGCGGGGGCGGCGGCATCGCGCTCGCCGCGGGCTCCGGCGGCCCGGTCGACCTCTCCGACTTCGCGCGCGCCTCATGGGGGCTCGACGTGCTCGGCGCCGGCGACCTCGTGACGCTCGCGGGCTTGTCGATGGGCATCCGGCCCGACACGCCGCCGGAGCACGTGCCCGTTCCCGTGCTCGATGCGGTCGGCTGGCATCCCACGGTCGCCTTGAGCGAGCACCTGGCGACGGCGCCGGCGACCGACCCGGAGCTTTACTACCTGCGCGGCGACCCGGCCGCCTGCGCCGAGGTCGAAGCATGGTTGCGCCCGCTCCTGACGCTGCAACGGGCGCCCCTGCTCGCGCAAATCGTGCGGGCATTCGCGTATGGCGCCGTGCCCATCGTGCTCGATTGGCGGGTGCGCGACCTGACGTTCTCGGTTCCCGGCGGCGACGGCAACGGGAGCCGGAACCGCAACATCATCGGCCACACCCATTACGGCGCCTCGCATGAGATTTGGCCCGGCGATGCTCAACTGCGCGTGAAGGATGACCGGCTGCTAGGCGTGCTGACCCGCGGCGGGGAGTACGGCGGCGAGGATTTGGACGAGCCCGGCCGGCGCCGCGCGTATCTCGCGGCATGGGACCCGGCGTTCGGCCGATGGCAGGGGCAGGCGTCGCGGCGTCGCGCCTACCGCGATTGGTTCGAGGAATCGATGGCCCGGCTTTGGGAGATTCGATACACGGAACGGAGCGTGGACCTGCCCCGCGTCGGCTTCGCGCCGGCCGGCAATCTCCGGGTCAACGGCGAGGAAGTTAGCGCGGCATCGATCCTGCGCGGTCAGCTCCAGAGCTTGCGAAACGGCTCGGTCATCGCGCTCCCGTCGACCCGCGATGAGAAGGGCAACCAGGCGTGGGATGCCCGCGTGCTCGACCACCCCGACCGGCACGCCATCTTCGAGCACGCCATTACCTCTCGAAGCATCCGCTTGATGCAGGCTGCCCTCTGCCCCGGCCGCGCGCCCGACAAGGCCGGCGAGGAGCAACTGATGGATACGGTTCAGCGGGTATGCGACTTCGCGGCGCGCACGCTCACCCGCATCGTGCGCTCGGCCCTCGAACTTCGCCACGGGCCCGCCGCGCCATTCGTCCAGGTGCTCGCCAACGATGTGCCCAAGCGCAAGCTACGGCTCGCGCAGGATGTGTTCAGGACCTGCGCCGACGGCATCCAGCGGTTGCCCGACGGTCGCCAGGCCCGGTTGAAGGACCTGATTCACCCGGAGATTTTCGACCAGCTCGGGATTCGCGCGCGCCCGCTTTCCGAGGTCGCCCGCGACCCGGGCGACCCGACGCTCGCATCGCACGGCCAACCGGGGCGCCCCCGCGAGGCGACGTCCGATCGTGAGGAGCGGCGCGATGCGGCTCGCACCGTCGAGGGCGAGTACGACACCGGCGGCGCGAGCATCGACCGGGAGCCGCGCTACTGATGCCCGACGCCGCAACGCCACCCGCGGCGACCGGCGCCGACCAGCTCGCCGCCGACCAGCCGACCGGCGAGGACATCGCCCGCATCGCGCTCGATGCGCTGTTCGACGTGTTCGGCGCCGCGGCGATTTTGCGCCGGTTGCTCGGGCCCGCCGACGACCCGGCCGCCGCCGACGATGCCCCGGCCGCCGGCGACGATGCCGATGGCGACGACCAGGACGAGCCGGTTCCTCGCCCCCGCGCGGCTCGCCCTCGCGCCCGGCGGCCCGAGGGCGGCGACGTGGGCGACCTCATCGACCGGCTCGTGGCGCGCCACGGGTCGCTGACCGCGGTTGCCGAGGTCGTCGGGATGAGCCGCGCCGGCCTCGCCCACCTGCGGGCCGGCCGCACGACACCCCGCCCATCGACGCTCGCCCGCCTTCGCGCCGCCGCCGAGGGCGACGGGGCCGAGCCCGCCGACGGGGCCGAGGGCGACACGGCCGAGGGCGACGGGGCCGAGGGCGACCACGACGGCGGCGACGGGGCCGAGCCCGAGCAGGTCGCCCTCGTCCGGGCGCTCGTCGCGCGGCGCGGCTCGGTCGAATCCGCCGGGCTCGCGTACGGCTTCGGTGACGGCGCCTTGAGGCGTTGGATGGCCGGCGGCCCTTGCTCGCCCTCGACCCTGGCGCGGCTCCGGGAAGCGGCCCGGGAGGCGACGCGGGCGGCTCCTCTGGACGGGGCCGCCCAGGACGCGGGCGACCCCGACGGCGCCGACCTCGGCTGACCCGGCGCAGGGTTCGCCGCCGACCCGCGACCCCGAGGCCGCCGCCTTGCTCGTGGCCGCCCTGCGCATGGCCGGCGGCGTGGTCGGGTTGGCGCGCGCGATCGGGGCGAGCCGTGATGCCGTGCGGCGGTGGCGTTCGGGCGAGCGTCGACCGGGGCCGAAGGTGATGACCCGCCTCGCCGCCGTCGCCGCCGGGGAGGAACCGGCCGAGCGGGAGCAGCGCATCCGCGAGTACGAACGGCGGGCGGCGGCGGGCGTCGACCTGTTCCCGCGCGCCAGGGCCGACGCCGCTGCGCCTCAGCCCAAGCTATAGGTCATCGTCCCACGAATCCTCGTCGTCCCAACAGGCGTCCTCATCCTCGTCGTCAAACGCCATTCGATCGAGGAAGCGGGCTTCTTGCATCTCCTCATACTCCGCGACGAGCTGCTCCTCCTCGGGCGTGAGCGGGTGGCGCTCGATGAACTGCTCCAAGACGGCGAGCGCGGCATCCGGGTCGTCGAACTTCGACGGGTCGAGGTTGCGATACTCAGTCGCATCCCCGCGCGCGCAGTCGATGGCAACCGGCAGGTGAAACATGAACTTCCCGACTTGAAATCCCGTGGAGCATTCGCGCGCCCAACCGAGGCGAGCGCAGATGAGCATCGCCCTGAGCTTGATTTCATAGAGGGCGTCGGGATCCTTCAACCAATCCGGGTCCTTCGCCGCGCGGTTCACGCAGGCGAGGGCAGCGGGAACCTTGCTCACGTAGACGTGCGTCGGTCCGCGCGGCGGGAACTTGGTCGGCCGATCATCGACTACCCATGAGGAAGTGATCTTGTCGATTTCGGCCACGTCGGCATCGCTGTCGTCCACGAGCGGGCTCCTTTCGGTCGCCCACTCCATCTACCCCGCCGCCACATCGCGCCAAGCCACGCGACAACATTTCAAATCGGCTTGATGCCCGCGGCCGGCGCGGCGAGCATGATTCTGATGCCCGCTTGGCATTTGACGGGCATTTGACGGGCGGCGAGCGGCGGGCGTGGGCGAGCAACCAAATAATACGATTTTTCTGTCCGCGTGCTCCGGCTCCGGCGCGCCGGCGACCGAGCGCGGCGCGCCGGCGACCGAGCGCAAGGCACCCGCCCTGCACATCGGCCCGCCCACGATGTCGACCGATTGGCGCACGCCCCCGGAGATGCTTGCCCCCGTCCGCGCCTACTTCGGCGGCCGCATCCCGTTCGATGCCGCGACGAGCCCGGACAATCCGACCGGCGCCGACGCGTTCGCCACGCCGGACGATGACGGACTCGCCCGACCGTGGCCGGCGCAGGTGTGGGTGAACCCGCCCTATGGCCGCGAGCTGCGCCGCTGGCTCGGCAAGGTCGCCCACGAGGCCGGGCGCGGGGTCGAGGTCGTCGCCCTCCTGCCCACGGCCCGGTTCGAGACACGGGCGATGCAGGCCGCCTTCGCCGCCGCGGGTGCGGTGTGTTGGGTTCGGCGGCGCGTGGCGTTCATCCGCGCGGCGACGGGCGAGCGGGCGCCGTGCCCCACGTACGCGTCGATGTTCGTCGGCTGGAACGTCGACCCCGGCCGGTTCGCGCGCGCGTTCGCCGGCGTCGGGCTCGTCCACACGCTCAGGTACGCGGCGACCTGGCGCGGCCATGCGGGGCCGAGCGGGCCACGGGTCGATGGTGCGCGGCGGGTCGAGGCGCCGCCCCGGGAGGCCCGCGCGCCCCGCCGACCAGCCGCGGGTCGCCCCGAGCGCCACGAGCCGGAGCCCGGGCTACCCGAGGACGAGGCCGACCCCGGCGCCCGGAGCGACCCGCACGCGCTGCGCCCCATCCACGCGCGTACGACGGTCGCCTGCGCCCGGTGCCGTGCGGCCATCCCGGCCGGCGGGGCGTGTTGGTTCAGGTGGGAGGCGCCCGACCGCGCCGCCGTGTTCCACGACGCGTGCCGGCCCGCCGCCGACCCCGCCGCGCCGCCGGCCGCTTCGCCGCCGAGCGGGTCGACGGGCGCCCCGGTCACGCCCGCCGCGCCGCGCCTACGCCGGGGGCGGTTGAAGGCGGGGATGGTCTTTGGCCCGTGGGTCGTGCGGTGGCGCGCCGGCGACCAGGACGGGGCCGCCGCCTACACCTGCCGGTGCTCCTGCGGCGCGATGGACCTGCTGACCATGGCCGACCTGCATCGCGCCGCCGCCCTCGGCCCGGGATGCCCGCATGGCCGCCGGCCCTGATGTGCCGCGAGCCGGTCGCCCACCTGGGGGCGACCGGCTCGAACGAAGGGCACGGGGCCGAGGAGCCGACGCCTACGCCGGGATGCCCATGCGAGCGGCGGCGGGCGCCACGACGGCGGCGAGCAGGTTCCGCACCTGCTCGTCGGCCAGCATCGACGTCATGGCGGCGGCGGCGGCCCGGGCGGCGATGCCGGACAACATCGCCTCAAGCTGCGCACGGGGGTCGCCCCCGAGATTGATCCCCTCTGACCCGTTCGGGACCCGTTCGGTTCGATTGCTTCCCCCAGGGCCGGAAGCGGAACCGCTGGCGTCGCAACGGGTAAGCGGGCTACTCTGCGATGTCTTCTCGAGCTCAGAGAGCTCGAGGACTTTCCTCCCGCTGCACGTGTTCGACCCGCCAGAGCGAGCGATGGGGAGGGCACCGTCGTCCGGGCACCTGCGCCGATCGCGCCCCCCTCGCGAGCGCATCACTCATTGCAGGCCGCCGCGCAGGGCTCGCGCGGCGGGGGCGCCGAGGCCGGGGTGGGCGGCGAGCGCCTCGGCCGCGGCCGGCGGCAGCCCCGCGCGCACCAGGGCGCGGCAGCGCAGGGCCTGGCGCTCGCGCGCCTCGCGCGCGGTCGGCGGCGAGAGGCCGAGCGTCGGGCCGAGGGCGGCCAGCAGGCGCGCCAGCGCGCGCTCGTCGCCCGCGCCGACGTTGGCGAGCGCCCACACCGCGCGGTCGCGGCACCCCGGGTCGTCGTCGTCGGCGACGGCGCGGTCGAGCGCGGCGAGCGCGCGGCGCGTGTCGCGCCCGCGCACGGCCCCGGGCGCGCCCAGCGCCTGGAGGCAGGCCCGCCGCAGCGCCGGCGGCACGCCCGCGTCGAGGAGGTCCAAAGCCACCCGGCCGCCCCGGGCCGGGTCCTGGCGCAGCAGCCCTCGCAGGGCCTCGGCGCGCGCCTCCGGCTCGTGCGCGCGGGCGCGCGCGAGCCGGGCGAGGTGCGTCCCGCCGAGGTCGCCCTCGCCGGCCAGGAGGTCGAGCGCCGCCTGGCGCAGCTCGGGTCGGGCGTCGGGTCGGTCCGCGCTGGCCGCCAGCAGGCGCAGCCGCTCGGCGCGCTCCAGGACGGCCGCGCCGGCCACGAGGGCGTGCACCTGCGCCCAGTCGCCGCCCGACCGCGCGGCGAGGCGCACCGCCGCGCGGGCGTCGAGGCCGAGCGCCACGACCTCGTCCACCCGCTCGGGGACCGGCCCCGGCGCCTCCAGGCGCGCCGCGAGCGCCCTCGCCCTCGCGTCGCCGCTCCGGCCCGCCGGACCGTGGACGAGCACCCCGAGCCCGAGCGGCACGGCGCCGACGAGCAGGGCCGCGGCGAGGAGGCCCAGGAGCAGCGGCGCGCGCCCGCCGGCGCCCGGCTGCCCCGGCGCGGTCGGCGGCAGAGGCGCCGGCTCGGGCGCGTCGTCGGCCCCGGCGCCCCACTCGAGCGCCCCGACGCGGTCGAGCCGCGCGACCGGGCGGCGACGCGTCCCCGACGGCCCGAGCACGACGAGCTCGTCCAGCCTCGACGTCGTGGTGGTCTCGGCCCCGCCGCGCACGAACGCGCGGCGCACCCGCTGGTGCACGGTGCGGACGAGGCGGGCCTCCTCGTCGCCGCGGCGGAGGAGGAGCCACGGCAGCACGAAGACGGTGTCCTGGGCGCCGGGGTTGCGGCTCCGCCGCGCGACGTGCCCGGCCTCCGCGGGGCGCAGGTCGAGCCAAAGCGAGACGGGCTGCCCGGCGCCCTCGACCGCCCGCCGGGCCACGCCGACCCGCTCGAGCACGTCGCGGTCGGCGTCGGAGCGGACGTCGAGCGCCGCCAGCACCGCGTCGGGGTCCCCGCGCGCGGCGAGGACCCAGCCCCCGTCGCCGGGGCTCTGGTCGAGCGGCACGCGCGGCCCGCGCGCCGCGCCGCAGCCCGGGCAGAGCGCCTCGCTCCCCCCCCAGGCGCCGCACCCCGGACAGGCCAGCCAGCCTTGCAGGTCGAGCACCCGGCCGCCCCTCCCCTTCCGCCGGAATGCGGGTAGAGTGGCCTAGTCTATCCGACTCCGGCGCCCCCTACCCAGGAGCGAAGCAGGCCCGTGCCGACCAAGAAGAGCGCGACGAAGGGCAAGAAGGCCCCGGTGAAGGCCCCGGCGAAGGCCCCGGCGAAGGCGAAGACGGCCGCGAAGCCCGGCTCGAAGGCGAAGGGCGCGACCGCCACGACGACCAAGAAGAAGGCCAAGGCCGCCGCGCCGGCGAAGAAGACGGAGTCCGGGGCCAAGGGTAAGGGAACGAACGGCTCGAGCGGCGCCCAGGCACGGCCGGCCAAGGCCGCCGAGGCCAAGGCCCCCGCCCGCCCCTCGGCGCGGGTCCCGGCGGCGCGCGACGGCGCGGGCAAGAAGGGCAAGTCCGGCGAGTCGCAGCGCAAGCCGGTGATCCCCTGGGCGCAGCGCTTCAAGGACGACGCCCCCGGCCCCTGGACCTGCCCCAAGTGCGGCGCGCTCCCGCAGCGGGCGCAGCCCCTCTACGGCGAGGACGAGCGGCACCACTGCCCCAACCTCGACTGCGACTCGATCGTGACCCTCCTCTCGAAGG
Organism: Planctomycetota bacterium; assembly: GCA_023954375.1. Taxonomy (GTDB): domain Bacteria; phylum Planctomycetota; class J058; order J058; family J058; genus JAMLIC01. The sequence continues at coordinate 183,121 of JAMLIC010000012.1, read as the reverse complement.
AGGACCTCGAGCCGGCCGAGAAGCGCGGCTCGTGGCCGCCGCAGCGCAACAAGAACCGCGCCGTCCCCGCGGCGGGGGGCAACGGCGGGGCGCCGCCGCCGCCTTCCGACGACTGACCGGGTCGTGTGATCGACGGCTGCGGCCGCACGCACATGCCGAACGAGGCGGCCGCAGCCTCGCTCCGTTCCACCCGTGACCTGGCGCGAGGAGGTCGCAAGTGGTTCGACCCATGGCCACTGCCCGCGCGACGCGAGCCCTCCTCCTCCTGCCGGTCGTGGTGGGCCTCGTCGCCTGGGCCGCCGGCGGCCCGGCCCGCTCGCCGGTGGCCGGTGACGATGGGGAGGCGGCGCGCGCCGCCGCGCGCGTCGAGGCGGGGGCGGCCTACCGGTGGCTCGACGAGCTCCAGGCGCGCTACCCGGGTCGCTCCCGCGGGACGGCCGCCCACCGCGACGCCCCGGCGTTCATCGCGTCGTCGCTCGCGGCCGCGGGGGCCGTCGACGTCCGCATCGAGCGGCCGGCGGTGCCGCTCCGCGAGGGCGCGCAGAACGTGCTCGCGCGCGTGCCCGGGCGGTCGTCGGCCGAGCGGGTCGTCCTGGCCGCGCACCACGACGTGGTCCCCGGGGCGCCCGGGGCGATCGACGACGGCGGGGCCATCGCCGCGATCCTCGAGGCCGTCCGCGCGCTCGCCGCCGGCCCGCCGCCCGCCCTCGACGTCGAGGTCGCGATCTTCGACCACGAGGAGCTCGGCCTCGTCGGCTCGCGCGCCCACCTGCGCGACCTCGGCGAGGACGAGCTCCGGCGCGTCCGCGCCGCGCTGGCGGTCGAGCTGGTCGGCTGGCGCCGCGACCGGCTGGTCGTGCAGACGATCCCCTGGGGCTTCGCCACGCGCGCCGAGGGGATCGTCCCCGCCTGGATGCCCACCGCCGTGCGCGCCGCCGGCCGCGACGCCGGCGTGCGCGTCGGCGTGGGCGACCCGCGCGTCTCGCCCTGGTACCAGGCGACGGTCCGCGTCCTGGGGGTCCTCACGGGCAGCGACGCCGACGCCTACCTCGCCGCCGGGGTGCCCGCCTGCCTGCTCACCGGGTCGTCCCTGACGAACTTCTACGAGGCCTACCACCGGCCGACCGACGACATGGCCATGGTCGACCCGGCGCGGCTCGACGACGCCGCGCGGGTGATCGCCGCCGCCGTGCACGAGCTGGCGGCGCTCCCCGACGACGTCGCCGCCCGCCGCCGCCTGGGCGACGCCTACCTCACCCTGGGCCTGCGCACGCTGACCCACGGCTGGCTGGCCCTCCTGGCCCTGGCGCTCGCCGCCCCGCTCCTGACGGCGGCCCTCGGCCTGGTGGCCGCCCGGGCGCGGGCGGCGGGCGCGCTGGCCGGGGCGCTGGCCATGTCGCTGGCGGTCGCCGGCCTCCTGGGGAGCCTCTTCGGCCTGTCGATCCTCGGCCCGCTGGCCCTCGGCGCGGCCGCGGCCGCCGCCGTCCAGGGGCGCAGCGGCCGACGGGCCTGCCTCTACGCGGGGCTCCTCGTGGCCCTCGTCGAGCCGGCGCTCCTGGGGGCCGGCGCGGCGTCGTTCGGCTTCCGCTGGCAGGGGAGCGCGACCGAGACGTCGGCCACGCTCGTGGGCGCCCTGGCCTGGGTCGCCCTCGCCGTCCTCCTCGTGCGCGCGTCGTCGCCGACGCCGCCGCCGACGCCGGTCGGCGACGCGGCGATTGCCTCCCCGCCGCCCGAGGGCTAACACGGGGCCGTGGCCCTGACCTTCTCCTGCGGCTGCGGCGCGTCGATCACGGTCCCCGACGTGCTCGCCGGCCACGAGGGCCGCTGCCCGGGCTGCGACGGGGCCCTGCGCGCGCCGGGCGTCGTCCGCGCCCCTGCGCCCCCGCCGGCGCGCGCCACGCTCCCGGGGGGCGTGCGCGTGGTCACGGCCGCGCCGCGCGGCGTCCTGGCGCCGGCGACCAGGTCGCGGCTGATCCTCGAGTTCCCCTGCCCGGGCTGCGCCGAGGTCCTGCGCGTGGCCACGGCCCACGCCGGCAAGCCCGCGCGCTGCACCCTGTGCGCGGCCACGTTCGTCGTCCCCGAGCCGCCCGGGGCGGCGCCGCCCTCGCCCCCGCCCGCCCCGCCCGCCCCGCCAACCCCGGCCCCGCGGCCGGGCCGCGACGCGTTCCGGGTCGTCCGCGTCGCCTGCGCCTGCGGCCGGCAGGTCGCCGCCCCGCTGGCCCGCCTGGAGCAGGGCCTGGCGCGCTGCCCGACCTGCGACCAGGTCCTGGGGTGGCCCGCCCCCCCGCCCTTCGACTAGCCTCCACCCAGGAGGGTCCCGCCATGCGCGCGACGATCGTCACCCTCGTGCTCGCGCTCGCTCCGCTCGCCCACGCGCAGGACGCGCCGCGCGACCCGGAGGCGGAGCTGCGCCAGCGCAAGCAGACGGCGCTCACCAAGGGGGTCCGCTGGCTCGCCGAGCAGCAGCAGCCCGACGGGTCATGGGCCTACGAGAACTCGCCCCTGCAGCTGAGCGTCTACCCCATGCTCCAGGGTTCGACGGCGCTCTGCGCGTTCGCCCTGCTCAAGTGCGGCGTCGAGCCCGCCGACCCGGTGATCGAGAAGGCCTTCCAGTTCATCCGCGCGCAGGAGCTCCAGCACACCTACTCGGTGAGCTGCGTCCTCCTGGCGATCGAGGCCAAGACCAACTACGAGCCGCCGCCCGACGAGGAGCGGGCCCAGACGGGCGAGCGCCGCCGCGCCCCGCGCGGCGCCGGGCGCAACCCGCAGGACATGGAGCTGGCGCGCCGCTGCGTCGAGTTCCTGCGCGCCCACCAGCAGGTCGGGCTGTGGCGCTACCCGTCGGGCTCGCAGGAGGACGTGTCGAACACGCAGTACGCCCTCCTCGCCCTCGACGCCGCCGAGCGGCTCGGGATCAACGTGCCGAAGGAGGTCTACGAGAAGGTGGCCCTGCGCCTGCTCGAGGGCCAGGAGAAGGAGGGCGACCCCGTCCCGCAGTTCCCCGTGCCCGGGGCCGACAAGACCTTCCGCGAGCTGAAGAAGATCCAGCAGGAGCTCGAGAACGAGATCCGCACGCTCGAGCGCCGCTTCCGCAAGGACCCGGGCGAGCGCGACAAGGAGGGCAAGAACCTCGACGACCACATGCAGACGGCCGAGCGCGGGGCCGCGCGGCGGATCCTCGAGTCGAACGAGCGCCGGCCCATGCACGCCCGCGGGTGGGCCTACTTCCTGCCCGGCACCGGCGGGCAGGTGTGGCAGACGACCACGAACGGGAGCATGACGGCGTCGGCGGTCGCCGCCCTGTTCATCTGCAAGTCCCACCTCGAGGGGACGCCGCGCTGGGAGCGCGAGCTCAAGGCGCGCGTCGACCAGGCCCTGCGCGACGGCTGCGCGTGGCTGGCCAAGAACTACTCGGTCACCTCGAACCCCGGCGCCGACAAGCACCTCTACTACTACCTCTACGGGTTCGAGCGGGCCGGGATCCTCGGCCTGGTCGGCCGCTTCGGCGACCACGACTGGTACCAGGACGGCTGCGAGTTCTTCCTCTCCCGGCAGCACCCGACCGGCATGTGGAACGCGAACTTCCAGGGGACGTCGGGGCCGGTCCCCGACACCTGCTTCGGCCTCCTGTTCCTGGCCCGCGGGACGACGCCCGTGATCAAGGTCCCGCGGCGAGTGATGACCGGCGGCGACTCCTACGGTGGGGGCGGCGGCGGGCGGTGAGTCCGCCATGATCGGTGGCACGTGCGTGTCACCGGCACCAAGCCAGGGTCAAGAGGCCGGCCCGCGCCACGACCTGCGGCGAGGCACGCCGTGTGATTTGCCCGGCGTGGAGACCCGCGCCGATGACACGCCTCGCCGCCCCGCTCCTGCTCCTGACCCTGGCCGCCCCGGCCCTCGCCGCCCCGGACGTCGCTGGCGCGTGGGACGTGATCGGCCAGGACCCCGTCGGCCGCTACCGCGGCGCCGCCACGCTGACGCAGGACGCCCAGGGGCGCGTCCAGGGGACGCTGACGCTCGAGTACGTGCGCTGGTCGTGGTCGGCCCGGCGCTACGTCTCCACGGGCCGCTTCGGCGCCGCGCGCCTGAGCGCGCGCCTCCAGGGCGGCGACCTCGTCGGCGTCCGCCGGACGGACGCCGGGCTCGCCGGCTCGCTCGGCCTGACCGGAGCGCTCCAGAGCTCGATCCGCTACCGGGTGAACGAGCGCGGCGGGCGCGTGACGTCGATCCGCGGCGGCCACTCGAGCGGACGCGCCTGGGAGCAGCTCCACGGGCACCGGCCGGCCGCGACGACCCGCGACCAGGACCTCCTGCGCCTGCGCGCCGAGCTGGAGGCGGCGACGTCGGGCATGCTCTGGCTGAGCGAGTCGGACCACCCCTTCACGTGGGTGCAGCTCGACGGCGCCGCCGACCGCGTGACCAGCCTCGACGACTTCAAGGCGGCGCTCGGCGTCGAGGCGGCGCGGCCGGCCGAGGAGCGCACGCTGAGCGACACGCTCGGCTGGCGCACGCGCCACGAGCCCGACGAGACGCCGGAGGAGGCCGCGGAGGTCGAGCGCCACGTGCGGCTCGAGGCGCTCCTGCGCGCCCGGCTCACGGACGTCCGCGTCTACCGCGTGGCCCCACCGGGGGCGGGGCCCTCGACCACCGGCGACCTCTTCGGGGCGATCGACGTGTTCATCGTCGGGCGCAACGCGCACGGCGACCTCGTGGGCCTGCGGACCGTGTCCGTGGAGACCTGACCCACCTCCGGCGCGGTCCCATCCCCGCCCGGCCGTGTGGTATCACTCCTCCCCGCGGCCGCCGGGCTCCGCTCCAGGAGCCGGCCTCCCGCCGGGGGAAACCATGTTCCAGCTGAGGGTCCTCTCTGGCTCGAAGGCCGGCCAGGTCTTCCAGCTCGCGCCCGGTCAGCCCTTCGTCATCGGCCGCGGCGCCGAGGCGAACCTGTCGGTCCCCGACGACGCGACGCTCTCCCGCAACCACGCCGACATCGTCGTCGAGGGCGGTCAGGCGGTCCTGCGCAACCGCTCGCAGCACGGGTCGCTCGTCGGCGGGCAGGTCGTGCAGGGTCAGGCGCCGGTGGCGCTGGGCCAGGAGTTCCAGGTCGGCGGCACGCGCCTCGTCCTCGAGCCGGCGGCCGGGGGGGCGGCCGCGCAGCCGGTCGGCGGCCCGGTCGGGTCGGCCTCGGGCGGCGCGAAGGCCGACGCCGGCGCCGCCTTCGCCGCGGCGGCGAGCTTCGGCGGCGAGGGCGGCCCGGCGAAGATCGAGCACTCGGGGCCCGGCTTCCCCTTCGGCGACCTGGTCAAGGGCGGCATCTCGGTCGTCAAGGCGAACTTGATGGCGTCGCTGGCGCTGGCCGCGCCGATGGCGCTGCTCGGGCTGCTGAACATCGGCGTGAACATCGGCGCCAACACGGGCCTGCTCCCGCTGAGCCTCCTGGGGATCATCGGCCTCGTGTCGGGCCTGGTCGGCCTGCTGTTCGCACTGACGCTGCCGCTCCTGGTCACGAACTACATGGCGGCGGTGAAGGAGTTCCAGTCGAGCGGGAAGCCGATCGGGATCGGCGACCTGCTGAAGTTCAACGACATCGTGAACCGCTACATCACGATGATCCTCGTGGGCGTGAGCGCCATGTGCTGCTTCATCCCCGTGCTCGTCACCTGCTGGGCGATCCCGATCATCGTCGACAAGCCGGGGATCGGCTTCATGAACGCCCTCAAGGCGGGCATCGCGTTCGGCAAGAAGAACATCGTCCAGACGCTGATCCTGCTCATCGTGCTCGGGATCGTGAACTTCATCGGTCAGCTGTGCTGCGGCATCGGCGTGCTGATCACCTTCCCCGCCGTGCAGGCGGCCTTCTTCCTCGCCTACGACGTCAAGCGCGACGAGGTCGCGTCCGCCGCGGCGGAGGCGGGGATCTCGCTCTGAGCGACCCCGCTCGATAGACACCTCCCGCGAGGCCCGTGACGCGTCACGGGCCTCGCGCGCGTTCCGGACGGAGAGTACGCGTGACCTGGGTCCCGATCGTCCTCGTGCTCCTCCTCCTCGTGCTCCTCGTGTGGGTGGTCGCCTCCGCCGGCTCGGGCGGTGGCGGCGAGTCGGCGGAGCGGGCCCGCCGCCAGGCGCTCGCCGCCGAGGCGGCGCGCCGGCTGGCGGCCGCCTACGACCCCGACCGGCCGCTCGTGCTCGTCGTCGGCCAGGCGCCCGCGGCCGACCTGCGCGCCTGGGTCCAGGGCGGGCCGCGCGTCGACGCCCCGCGCGCCCTCCCCGTCGCCTGCGGGCAGGACCTCCTCGACGTGCTCGCCGCGGCGACCGGCGAGGAGCTCCCGCGGGTCGGGGCGCGCGACGCCGACGTGGACGCGCACAAGGCGCCGACCTTCGACGAGGTCCAGCACCCGCTCGCCGGCCGCGTGGACCTCGTCGAGGCCGGGCCGCTGAGGGCGGCGCTCCTGCCGCTCCTGCGCCGCTGGCAGGGCGAGGGGAAGGCCGAGCTCGAGGCCGCGCTGGCCGAGTTCCTCGAGGGCGGCGACGACGCGGACGCGACGGCGAGGGAGGCGCTCGAGCTCGTGGCGGCGCTCGGGGAGGCGGCCGAGTCCGCCCCGGCGGAGACGTCGCTCGCGCTGGCCTTCCTGCCGTCCCCGGAGCACCTCGACCTGGCGCTGGCCACGATCTCTCCGCCGCCGGCGGCGCCGCCGCCCGCCGCGCCGCCGCCCGACCTCGAGGCGGCCATGGTCGAGGCCACGCTGGCGGCGCTCGCCGCCGAGCTCGAGGCGCGCGGCGCGCGGGCGGGCCGCGACCCGGACGGCGGCTTCACCATCGAGGGCGCGCCCCTGCGCGTGCGGGCCTGGCCCTACGCCCGCGACGGGCAGCGCGTGAGCGTGGCCTTCGAGGTCGAGGCGAACCTCGAGGGCGAGCGGCGCACCTTCCGCCTGGGCTTCGCCGCCACGGCGCCGACGCCCGAGCGCGCCCTGCGCCTGGCCCTCGGCCCGGCCGTGGGCCTCGTCCTGCCGCCGCTCCTCGACGCCGCGGCGGCGCCGCGCGAGGACGTCGTGCGCTGGTCGCCGCCCGCCGGCGGCGACGCGCCGACCGCCTACGAGGTCCACCCGGGCCCGGTCGCCGTCGCCGGCCGGGCCGCGCCGGAGGACCTCGAGGCCCTCCTCGCCCGCCACCCGTTCCAGGCCCTCAAGGACACCCTCGGCCCGCACCTCGGCCGGCGGCTCCACCTCCTGGACGTCCACGCCTACCGCCGCGCGGGCGACCCGGTCGCGGGCCGGGTGCGCCTCGACGACGTCGACTGGCCGGAGGGGTTGGCGCCGCTCGCCGCCCTCCCCTGGCCCGACGACGCGCCGCACCTGGGCGTCCGCACCGTCGTCGTCATCCGCGCAGCCCGGCTCTAGACTGAGCGCATGCTCCGCGCGCCCACGGACCCGCGCTGGCTCGAGGTGGCCCTCGGCGACTTCGACCGCGTGCTCATGGACCACGCCCACTGCGAGAAGAAGGCCGCCGCGCAGGCGCTGTCGCTCGTGGCCTCCTACCCCGACCGCGCGCGCCTCGTCCAGCGCTGCGCGCGCCTCGCGCAGGAGGAGCTCGGCCACTTCCGCCAGGTCTACGACCGCCTCCTCGCGCGCGGCCTGACCCTCGGCCGCGACCCCGGCGACCCTTACGCGCAGGCGCTCCGGAAGCACCTGCGCCGGACCGACCCCGGCCGGCTGACCGACCTGCTCCTCGTGAGCGCCCTGATCGAGGCGCGCTCGTGCGAGCGCCTGGGCCTGCTCGCAGGCGCCCTGCCCGACCCCGACCTGCGCCAGTTCTACGCCACGCTCGCCCAGGCCGAGGCCGGCCACGAGAAGCTCTTCGTCGGGCTCGCGCGTGAGTACGACCGGCCCGAGGTCGTCGCCGAGCGGCTGGCCGCGCTGGCCGAGGCCGAGGCCGACGTCGTGGCCAGCCTGCCGATCGAGCCGCGGGTGCATTGACCGCGCTCGCCGTGAGCTGATGCCGGCCTCGAAGCGGCAGAGCGCGCGAGCGCGGGGGGGACCGTGGGGGCGTAAGCCCCCGCGAACCAGCGCGGTGACCGCGTGAGCGACGGCAGGCTGCGCGAGGCCGAGCGCCGCTGGCGGCAGAGCGGCTCGGTCGACGACGAGGCCGCCTTCCTGCGCGAGCGCGTCCGCGCCGGCGCCCTCCCGCCGACGAGGCTCGAGGTCGCCGCCGCCTGCGGTCATCCGGCCGCGGCGCGGGCGCTGCCGGCGCCGACGCGCGGGCTCCTCGGCCGCGCGCTCGACCGGGTCCGCGAGGCCCTCACGGGCGACGACCCCTGGCGACGGCTGCGGCGCTTCGAGCCGGAGGTGAAGGTGCGCGCCGCCCTGGCGATCGCGCGGCCCACCTTCGCCGCGGCCGGGGCGACCGGCGACCTCGCGGCCGCGGCGGCGCGGGCGCTCGCCGCGACCGAGGCCTGGCTCGAGGCGCCGTCGGAGCCGCGCGCCGCCGCGGCCAGCGAGGCGGCCGCGGACCTGTACGACCTGATCCATCGCGAGTTCGAAGAAGTCGGCGCGGACGCGCTCCAGTGGGCCGTCTGCGTCGCCGCCGCCGCCGACACGATCGAGGCGCCCGCCTCCCTGGACCTCTGCCAGCTGGCCGCCGGCGCCGTCCGTTCCCTCGCGCGCGGCGCGGGCCCCGCGACGAAGGACGACGCCGCCGCGGTCTGGCGGCTCGCCGCAGAGGCCCTCGTCGCCTGGACCCTCGGGGCCGCGCACGGTCGCCAGTGACCGCGCCGACCTCTTGATCTGACGAGCAGAGAACGGTCACCGAGGACACCGAGGACACACCGGGGGCACCGAGCGCCTTCCTTGACGTGAAAGGACCTCTCGGTGTCCTCGGTGCACCCTCGGTGTCCTCGGTGACCGTCCTGGCGCATCGCAACGCACGGGTACACCGCTTGCGCCCCTCGCCCCCGCCCCGCGGGGTGGCCGTCCCGCCGGCCCGCGGTGAGACACACGGGTCCCCATGAGCCGCCTGGCGCCCGACGAGGTCACCGGCCTGTTCCTGGCCCTGGCGCTGCTGCTCGCCGCGGCGCGGCTCCTGGGCGAGGTGGCGCGCCGCTGGCGCCAGCCGGCGGTGATCGGCGAGATCCTGGCCGGCGTGCTCCTCGGGCCGACCGTGTTCGGCCGCCTGGCGCCCGACCTGGCCGCGCGCGTCCTGCCGCGCGAGGGCGGCGCCGCGCTGGCGCTCGACGGGATCGCCACCGTCTCGGTGGCCCTGTTCCTCCTCGTCGCCGGCCTGGAGGTCGACCTCCAGCGCGTGCGCCGCCAGGGGCGCGTCGCGCTCACCGTCAGCGTGACGGGCCTCGCCGCGCCGTTCGCGCTGGGCTTCGGGATCGCCTGGTGGGCGCCCACCCTCCTCGGCGTGGCCCCGGGCGCCGACCCGCTGATCTCGGCCCTGTTCCTGGGCACGGCCCTGTCGATCTCGGCCCTGCCGGTGATCGCCCGCACGCTCCTCGACCTGCAGCTCTTCCGCACCGACCTCGGCATGACGATCGTCGCCGCCGCGATCGTGCAGGACCTCGTCGGCTGGATCGCCTTCGCGCTGATCCTGGGCCTCCTGGGCGTCCACCACGGCCTGCCGATCGGGGCGGTGATCGCCCTGACCCTCGGCTTCGCCGCGTTCTCGCTGACCGTCCTGCGCTGGGCCGTCCACCGCGCGCTCCCCTGGGTGCAGGCCCACGCCAGCGCCCCGGCCGGCGTCCTCGGCCTGTCGCTCGTGCTGGCCCTCCTCGGCGCCGCCGCGACCGAGTGGATCGGCGTGCACGCGATCTTCGGCACCTTCCTCGTCGGCGTGGCGATCGGCGACTCCGGCCACCTGCGCGAGCACACCCGCCGCACGCTCGAGCACTTCGTCGCCGTGCTCTTCGCCCCGCTGTTCTTCGCCACCGTCGGCCTGCGCGTCGACTTCCTGGGCGCGTTCGACCCGGGCCTCGTGCTCCTCGTCCTGGCCCTGGCGACCGCCGGCAAGCTCCTCGGCTGCGGGCTCGGCGCGCGCTGGGCCGGGACCCCACCGCGGGAGGCCTGGGCGATCGGGCTGGGGATGAACGCCCGCGGGGCCATGGAGATCATCCTCGGCCTCCTGGCGCTCGAGTACGGCGTGATCGACCCGCGGCTCTTCGTCGCCCTCGTCGTCATGGCGCTCGTCACCTCGGCCGCCAGCGGCCCGCTGATCCAGCGCGTCCTGCGCCCGCCGCGCCCGCAGCGCTTCCGCGACTTCGTCGTCCCGCGCGCCTTCGTGCGCCGCCTGGCGGCCGGCACGCGCGAGGAGGCGATCCGCGAGCTGGCCCGGGCGCTCGCGCCCGCCACGCCGCTGACGGCCGACGAGGTCGCCCGCGCCGTGATCGGCCGCGAGGAGCTCATGCCGACCGGCCTCGGCCGCGGCGTCGCCGTCCCCAACGCGCGCCTCCCGGCGCTCGAGCGGCCGGCGGTCGCGGTCGGCCTGTCGCCCGTCGGGATCGACTTCGACGCCGCCGACGGCCGGCCGGCGCAGGTGGTCGTCATGGTCCTCGTGCCGGCGCCCGACCAGGGGGCGCAGTGGGCGATCCTGGACGACGTGGCGCGCTCGTTCGCCGACGACGACCTGCGCGAGCGCGTCCTCGAGGCCACGAGGGGGACCGAGCTCCTGGCGGCGCTGAGCGAGGGCCGGCCACCCGCCGAGGCGGCGCGCCGCGGCGTGCTCCTCGTCGGCGCCGGGCCGACCGCCCGCGCGATCGCGCGCCGCCTCTCGACCCTCGGCCTGCCGGTGTGGCTCGTGGACCCGGACGCCGGCCGCTGCGCCGCGGCGACGCAGGACGGGCTGGCGGTCGTCCACGGCGACCCCTCCCGGGACGTGGTCCTCTCGCAGGCCCACGCGGCGGACGCGGCCGCGGTGCTCGCGGTCACCTCCGCCCCGGAGGTGAACGCCGCCGCCGCCGCGGTCGCGCGCGCGGAGCTCCACGTCCCCGAGGCCGCCGCCTGGTCGCCCGGGCGGGTGCCCGGCGACGGGCTCCCCGGCGCGTTCCTCGGGCCGATCGACCTCCTCGCCTGGGACGAGCGGGTCGCCGCCGGCGACGCCGAGTGGGTGGAGGTGCAGCTCCGGCCCGACGACGCGTCCCCCCTCGTGGCCCTCTCGCGCGTCGCCGCCGGCGACCCGTTCCTGCCGGCGATCCTCGAGGGCGAGGACGGGGCCCGCGTCCTCCACACCGGCCGGCGCGCGACCGCGGGCGACGTGGTCCACGCCCTCGTCCACCGCCACGGCGCCGCGCGCGGCCTCCTCGAGGGCCTGCTCCTCGACGCCGCCGTCCTCGACCTCGAGGCGCGGGCCACGCTGCCCGACCTGCTGGGGCTCGCCGGCCCCGAGCTCGCGCCGCGGCTCGGCCAGCCGCCCGACGTCCTGGCGGCGGCCCTGGTCGACCACGCCCGGACGACCACCCTGGGCTGCCTCGCCGTCGTGCGCGCGGTCGTCCCGGGCGAGGGCCGCCTGGCCCTGCTCGTGGCCCGCAGCCGCCCCGGGATCGTCCTGCCGGCCGAGCAGCCCCACGTCGTGGGCGCGCTCGTCGTCGTGGGCACGCAGGACCGCCGCGCCGACCTCGTGCGCGCCGTATCCGAGCTGGCGCGGCTCGTCGTGAGCGACGAGGACCTCGAGCCCCGGTGGATGGCCGCGCCGACGCGGGCCGAGCTGCGCGAGGCGCTCCTGCACGCGGCGCGCCCCTGAAGGCGCTCGCAGCCTGATCGGCGCGAGGCGCCCACGCGCGGCGGCGCGCTGGCGCGCGACGACGACCCCCGCGTAGCCTCCGGACGTGCCGACCGCCCCAGGAGCCCCGCCCCCCCGCCATGGGCCGCCGCAGCCCGGTCAGCGCGTGGGCCCCTTCCTGCTCCTGCGCGAGCTGGGGCGCGGCGCCATGGGGGTCGTCTTCGAGGCCCGCCACGTCGACCTCGGGCGCGAGGTCGCCCTCAAGCTGCGCCTGGCGCCCGCCGGCGTCGACGAGCGCGACGAGCGGCGCTTCCTCGTCGAGGCCCAGGCCGCGGCGCGCCTGCGCCACCCGGGGATCGTCGCCGTCCACGAGGTCGGGCGCGACGAGGCCGGGCGCGCGTGGATCGCCATGGACCTGGTCGAGGGCGCGCCGCTCGACGCGGCGCTGCGGCGGGGGCCGCTCCCGGTCGAGCGGGCCGCGCGGCTCGCGCTGGGGATCGCGCGCGCGCTCGAGCACGCGCACGCCCACGGGGTCCTGCACCGGGACCTGAAGCCGGCCAACGTCCTCGTCCGCCCGGACGACGCGCCGCTCGTCATGGACTTCGGCCTGGCCAGGCTGACCGAGGGCGCGGACGCGCTCACGCGCACGGGCGAGCTCCTGGGCACGCCCGCCTACATGGCGCCCGAGCAGGCCGACGGCCAGCGGGTCGACGCGCGCGCCGACGTCTGGTCGCTCGGGGCCACGCTCTACCATCTGCTGACGGGCGCGCCGCCGTTCGAGGGCGCGAGCGTGATCATGGTCCTGCACGCGGCGCTCACGGCGCCGGTCCCGTCCCCGCGCGCGCGGCGGCCGGAGGTGCCGCCGGCCCTGGAGGCGATCGTCCTGCGCTGCCTGGCGCGGCCGCCCGAGCAGCGCTACCCCTCGGCGGCGGCGGTCGCGGCGGACCTCGAGCGGTTCCTGCGGGGCGACGCGCCCGCCGACGCGGGGCGCGCCCCGTGCCGCGGACGGCGCACGGCCGCGCTCGGCGCGCTCGCGGGGCTGGCCGCGCTGACCCTCGCCTGGCTGCTCACGCGCGCGCCCCCGCCGCGCGCCGAGCCAGGGCCGCCTCCCCCGCCGCCGGAACCGGCCCGCGAGCAGGCGCCGACCAGCGCGGGTCCGCGCTGGCGGCGGCTCGCGCCGGCCCAGGCGCCGCCGGCCCGCTGCAACCACGCGATGACCTACGACCCGCGGCGCGGCGTGGTCGTGCTCTTCGGGGGGCACGGCCACGGGCGAGGCCACGACGACCTGTGGTCCTGGGACGGCGCCGCCTGGCGTGAGGAGGCGGTCGACGTCAGGCCGCCCCCGCGCTACTCGCCCGCGATGGCCTACGACGAGGTCAACGGGCGCCTCGTCCTCCACGGCGGGAAGGTCGTCGGCGGGACGGGCGAGGGCCTCGCCGACCTGTGGGAGTTCGACGGCGAGCGCTGGCAGCAGCGACTCGACGGCGGGTCGGCCCTCGCCCTCGCCGGCCACGGGGCGGTCCACGTCCCGGGGCTGCCGGGGGTCGTGTTCCTCGGAGGCGCGCCGTTCAAGCTCCAGGTGGTGTCGAACGTGTGGCGCTGGAGCGGCGACGGGGTGGTCCCGGTCGAGAACGAGGGGACGCCGCCCACCGGCCGCCGCCTGTTCGGCGCCGCCTGGGACCCGACGCGGCAGGGGGTGGCGGTCGTCGGCGCGGGGGAGCGCGGCGGCGACGAGCACTGGGGCTGGTCCCCCACCGACGGCTGGCGCCAGCACGCGACCTTGCCCATGGGCCTGCGCCGCGGGCCGTCGCTCCTGTGGACGCACCGCGGGCTGCTCGTGCTCTGCGGCGGCCGGCCCGTGGGTGACGACGCGTGGCTGCGCCAGGACGAGCGGTGGACGGAGCTCGAAGTCCCCGAGCGCCCCCCGGCGCGCCGCTGGCAGGCGGCGGCCTACGACCCGCGGCGGGAGGTCGTGGTGCTCTTCGGCGGCCAGGAGAGCAGCGGCGAGTGGCTCGACGACACCTGGGAGCTCGACCTCGGCGAGTAGGTCAGGGCTCCAGGTCGGCCGGGTAGGGCTCGAGCAGCAGGTCGCCGGCGCGGCCGCGCGCCCGCGCCAGGCGCCGCAGGCACGCGCGCGCCCCCGCCGCGTCGACGCGGCCGGCCCACAGCGCGGCGAGGGCGGCGCGCGCGACGCTCAGCTCTCCGGGCGACAGGTCGGCGCGCAGCCGGCGCAGGGCGCCCGCGAGGGCGCGCGCCCAGCGGCCCGGCGTCGAGGGCCGGGCGAGCCCGGCGAGGTCGCGCGCGCCGAGGGCGCGGGCGAGGCCGCGCGGCAGGGCCTCGCCGGCGAGGAGGCGCGCGCGGGTGAAGGCGCGGGCGAGGAAGTCGTCGCTGCGCGCCGGGTCGGCCAGCCCCGCCTCGTCGATCGCCGGGACCCCGAGCGCCGTGACGACCCGCGCGAAGAGGCCCGGCCCCGCGGCGACCTGCGCGCCCTGGTCGTCGAACAGGGGCGCGTCGAGGCCGCACGAGGGCGAGCGCGCCTTGAGCACGAACCCGGCCAGCGGCCCCGCCGCCTCGAGGTCGCGCAGGGCGGCCGCGGCCCAGGCGGCGAGCGCGTCCGTCCAGTCGCGGCGAGAGGTCACGCCGCGCATGCGCGGGCCGCCGAGGGTCGCGACGAGCTGCACGGGCTCGCGCGGGACGCCCATCCCGACGCTGACCTCCGGGCAGACCCCCACGAGCTCGGCGTGGCGGGCCAGGCGCTCGACCAGGAGCGCGCAGCGCCGGTCGCCCCCGTCCCAGCGCACGGGCTCGCCGAGGAGGCAGGCGCTGACGCCCAGCCGCACGCGCGTCACGGCCGCGGCGACGCCCGACGGCGCTCGAGCTCGTCGAGGAGCCGCTGGAAGGCCGCCTCGCCGCGCAGCGGCTGGAGCTCGGGGAAGGCGCGGAGCGCCTCGGGGGTCACGTCCGGCGGCAGGGGCCGGAGCGGGCGCCAGGCCACGAACCAGCCGAGCTCGCGCAGGGCCGCCTCGCGCTCGCCCAGCGCCGTCTGCGCCCGCGCCGCGACCACGCGCGCGGCGTCCTGCGCCCGGTCGTCGCGGGCCGCCTCGAGGACGGGGAGCACGAGCTCGAGCGCGGCCTTCGCGTCGCCCGCGTCCAGCTCGATCCGGGCGAGCTCCACGCGCAGGCCCGCGTCGACCGACGTCGCCCCCGGCCGCGGCGTCGGCTCGCCGCCGGCCAGGCGGACGAGCTCCGCGCGCCGGGGGTCGTCGACCCGCCGCAGGACGGCCGCGCGCGCCAGCGCCACGGCCCACAGGTGGCGCTCGCTGCCGGCGGCCAGCCGCGCGGCCTCGTCGAGGAGCGCCCAGGCCTTCCCGGCCCGCCCCGCCCGCAGCTCGAGCGCGGCGACCGCCAGCCGCGGCTCGGGCGCGGCGGGCAGGAGGTCCAGCTCCTCGCGCGCCAGCGCCAGCGCGGCGTCGAGGTCGGGCCGCGGCCCGGCGACCAGGATCGCCACGGCGAGGTCGCGCGCCTGGCCGTGGAACGGGTCGCGCGCGAGCGTCCGGCGCAGGTAGGGGAGCGCCGCGGCCGGGTCGGCGTAGCCGCCGAGCATCAGGCGCCCGGCGTAGAAGAGCGGCCCCGGGTGCCAGGGCGACAGCGCCGCGGCGGCGTCGTCGGCGAGGAGGGCGCCCCGGAGCTCGCGGTCGACGAGGCGGCCGTAGCCCTGGCTGTTGTAGTAGCTGACCTCGGCGTCGCCGTGGCGCAGCTCGCGGAAGACGAACTTCTCGCGCACGCGCCCGAAGAGCGCCTGCGCGCCCGCGAGGTCGCGCTCGGCCAGGGCGACCGCGGCCCTGGCCAGCGTCAGGTCCAGCCACTCGTCGTCGGCGGCGGGCGGGAGCCGCGTGCGCGCCTCCTCGAGGCGGCCGCGGGCGAGCGCGAGCTGCGCCGCGCAGGCGACGAGCTGCGGCGGGGCGCCCGGGCGCGCGGCCGCGTCGCGCACGAGCGGGTCGACCCGCTCCAGCGCGGCGGGGTCGCCGAGGGCGAGGGCGGCGAAGCCGGCGTAGAGGACCGGGCGGGGGTCGGGGAGGTCGTGGCGCGCGGCCTCGAGGGCCAGGCCGAGGGCGGCGGCCGCGTCGCCCGAGACGAGGGCGTGGTGGGCCCGCTCGACGGCGACGCGGCCGACGAGCCCGCCGTCACCGCGGGCGGCGGCCGCGCGCGCGGCCTGCTCGAGCGGCCCCGCCGCCTCGGCCCAGCGCATGAGGCGCGTCCGCGCCACGCCCGTGTAGAGGAGCGCCTCGGGGCGCCCGGCGAGGTCCGCCGCGTGGGCCAGCCGCTCCTCGAAGTCCTGGTAGGCGCCCTGGGCCCCGGTCGCCGCCCAGAGGGCGTCGACCCGCTGGCGCGCCTGCGCGTCCTCGGCCCGCCGCCAGGCCTGCACACCGAGGAGCGCCCCGAGGACGAGGGCGACGCCCGTGGCGCCGAGGGCCAGGCGGGCGAGCACGCGCCGCCGCCACACCGCGCGCCCGAGCCGCGTGAGGAGCGCCGGCCGCCGCGCCTCGACCGGGCGGTCGGCGAGGAAGCGCTCGAGGTCGAGCGCCAGCTCCTCGGCCGTGGCGTAGCGGTCCTCGGGGCGCTTGTTGAGCGCGCACTCGATGATCCGCCGCAGGTCGCGCGGGACCTCGCGCCGGGCGAGCTCCGGGGGCGGCGCGAACGGCGGCGGCGTGATCGGCAGCGCGCGCGGCAGGGGCAGCGTCTTCGGCAGGGCGCCGTCCGCGCCGACGCGCGCGGCGTCGACCTCGGTGCGGTCCTCGCCAGGCCCTCGGCCCGGGCCCGGCGCGGCGTCCGCGCCCGCCGACGACGCCCCCGCCGACGAGGCCGACGAGTCGCGCGTGGGGATCACGGTGAGCCCCGGCTGGTCGGGCGCGGAGTAGCGCGTGCCCGTCCAGTCCGGGTCGTCCTTCATGATCCGCAGGTAGAGGTCCATGACCGTGCGCGAGCGGAACGGGTAGCGGCCGGTCGCGCACACGAAGAGCATGATCCCCAGCGCCCACACGTCGGCGCGCCCGTCGACCTGCGCCGCGCCGCGGCGGATCTGCTCGGGGGCCATG
This sequence comes from Planctomycetota bacterium, assembly GCA_023954375.1. Classification (GTDB taxonomy): domain Bacteria; phylum Planctomycetota; class J058; order J058; family J058; genus JAMLIC01. The sequence continues at coordinate 166,316 of JAMLIC010000012.1, read as the reverse complement.
AACAGCGGCGTCCCCAGCCGGTCGTGCGTGCGCGTGAGCTCGGCGGCGTCGTCGTCCTCGTCCTTCGCCAGGCCGAAGTCGGCCACGAGCGCCTTGCCCTCGGGGTCGATCAGGACGTTGGCCGGCTTGAGGTCGCGGTGGACGACCCCCCGCTCGTGGGCGTGACCGACGGCGTGGCCCACCTCGACCATGAGCTCGAGGCGGCGCCGCAGGGGCAGGGGCGCCTCGCGGCGCTTGAGCGCGCGGTGGAGCGACTCGCCCCCCTGCACGAGGTCCATCGTCAGGTAGTAGAGGTCGCCGTCGCCGCCGAAGTCGTGGACGGCGATGATCCCCGGGTGGCGCAGCTTCTGCACGGCCGCCGCCTCGCGGCGGAAGCGCGCCACCTGGTGCTCGCGGTTGTCGTCGGTCGGGACGAGGACCTTGAGGGCCACGTCCTTGTTCAGGCCGATGTGCCGCGCGCGGTAGACGACGCCCATGGCGCCCCGCCCGAGCTCCTCCTGCAGGAGGTACTTGTCGAACACGACCTCGCCGGGGGCGAGCCGCTTCGCCGCCGGGTTGCCGATCAGGCCGGCCGGCCCGCCCTTCCAGGCCTGCGTGGCCCCCTCGGAGCCCTGGGTGGCGTCGGTCCCCTGGAACTCGCGCGCCGGGACGGCGCGCGGGTCGGTCTGCGGGTCGACGCTGATCTCGTGGCCGCAGCGCGGGCAGGCGCCGGCGCGCGTCTGCGAGTCGGCCAGGATCACGGTCCGCGCGTCGCACGCCTCGCAGATGTAGGTGTGGCGGCGGATCTCGTCCTGCGCCTCGGCGACGCGCCCCGCGTCGAGGACCCCCGTGCGCACGAGCAGCTTGAGGAACGGGACGCGCGGCTTGCCCGCCTTGGCCCGGGTCTTCTGCGTGCGCAGCGCCTCGACGGTCGGCGCCTTGGCGACCAGGCCGCGCTTGACCAGCAGGCGCGCGACCTCGATGTCGGGATGGCGCCGCGCGGCGCGACCGCTGCGGCCGGCGCGGCTGGCCCGCCCGCGGCGGCCGCCGGGCGACTCGCGCAGCGTCGGCTCGTCCGGCGCGCTCTCGAGCGTCTCCGCCAGCGGCTCGCGCGGCGGGTCGGGGCCCTTCGCCTCGCGCGGGCTCACCTGCGGGCGCCGCCTGGCCGCTCGCCGGGCGTCGGCCCGAGCGGGGCGTCGGGGCCCTGGGGGAGGAGGGCGCGCTCGCGGCTCCAGCGGACCCACGGCGCCCGCTCGTCGCCGAGGCGCTGGCCGGTGAGCTTCTCCAGCGCGCGGGAGAAGAGCGGGTTGAAGTAGTGGTCCTTCGCGTCCGGCTCGCGCATGCGGTAGGCGATCGCGCCCGCCTGCTCGGGGTCGCCGAGCTCCTGGAAGAAGAGGAGCCCGGCCACGAGCGCCGCCGGGTCGTCCACACGCTCGAGGGCGCGGAGCGCCGGCGGGATCCCGGCGCGCGCGCGCAGGGCCCCGAGCGTGCGCAGGGCGGCGGCGAGCGGGCCGCGGCGCTCGTTCTCGCGCGGGTCGTTGGCCGACCCGAAGCGGATCGGCGTCGCGCGCCCGTCGATCGTCAGCGCCGCCAGCCGCTCGCAGGCGCGGCGGGCGCCGCGGTCGTCCTCCTCGAACAGGCGCTCGAGCGCGGGCCAGAGGGCCTCGGCGGCGGCGCTCTGCACCACCTCGAGCGGGTCGCGCTCGACGAGGCCCAGGAGGCGCTCGACGCCGGACGCGCCGCCGAGCCGCCCGAGGGCCTGCGCGGCGGCGATCCGCACCCGGAAGCGGTGCGGCTCGGCGAAGGCCGCGTGGTCGAGGACCGCCTCGACGGCGGCGCCGTCGGCCTCCTGCCCGAAGAGGGCGAGCACCTCGAGCGCCACGTAGGCCTCGGTCGCGTCGGGCTCCTTCTGACGGAGCGCGGCGCGGGCCTCGGCGAGGAGCGCCTCGTCGGCGGCGCCCGCGACGAGAGCGGCGAGCAGGCGCTCCCAGCGCGCGGCCGCGAGCCCCACGCGCACGAACGTGTCGCTGAACGAGGCCACGACCTGGCCCGACGCCTGCACGGGGAAGCGGCCGAACGTCGGCGTGGGCACGCTGAGCACCGCCCCCGTGGGCGTGCCTCGCAGCAGCAGGTAGGCGCGGTCGCCCACGGCCACGACGCGCTCGCCCGGGGCGGCGCCCGGCAGGTCGAGGCCGACGACGGCGACCTCCCTGCCGTCGCGCGCCGGGCCCTTGAAGGTCTTCGTCACCTTGTAGGAGGCGCCGCCGGCGCGGCCGACGGCCGCGCACTCGGCGAGGACGATCAGGTCGGCGTCGCGGACGGCCTCCTCCAGCGTGGGGTCGGTCCACGTCGAGCCGTCGACCTGCCCGCGGGCGAGCGGCGCCAGCGCCAGGCAGAGGAGCAGGGGGGCGGCGACGCGCGTCATGAGGGCTCCAGGAGGGCGGCCAGGGCGGCGGCGACGGCGCGCGCCTCGTCGCGGGTGAGGGCGGCCGCCCGCCCCTCGCGCCCGGCGGCGAGCGCCTGGCGGAGCGGCGCGGCCGCGGGGTCGTCGGCCCACAGGGCCACGTAGCCGAGCGCGAAGCTCAGGCCGGGGTCGGCCGGCTCCTTGATCGCCGCCGTGACGGCCTCGGGCGTGGCGAGCGTCAGGGCGCGGCGGCGCCAGACCTGCCCGAGCGGGCCGAGGCGCGGGCGCGCGCCGCCCGCCCCGACGCCGCCGTCGACGCCGGCGAGGGCGCGCGCGAGGGCGTCGGCGGCCCAGGGCGCGGCGGCCGGCGCGGCGTGGGCCACGGCGGCGCGCGCCGCGCGGAGGCGCGCCCGCGCCCCGAGGGCGGCCGCGGGCTCGCCCGGGCGGGCGCGCGTGGCCAGCGCGGTGGGGCCGCCGGTCGGGAGGGTGGCGTCGTCGGCGACGACGTCGAGCGAGAACGAGCCGGGCAGCGGCCGCCCGAGCGCCCCCTCGGCGTGCGGGAGGAGGGCGTCGAGGGCGTCCTTCACCTCGACCAGGCGCGAGCGGTCGACCGCGCCCTTGACCGCGCAGCGCCGGCCGGCGACGCGCTCCTCGTCGGGGACGAAGCCGCGGATCGCGAACCCGCCGCCGGGCTTCTCGCCGGCCCGGGCGCGCAGCCGCTCCTGCTCCTGCCCGAGCGGCGCGGCGCCGCCGGCGCGGCGCGCGAGGGCGTCGAGCGCCGGCGCGTCGCCGCGGTCGGCGAGGAGCTGCGCGTCGGCGAGCACGGCGCGCCAGGCGTCCTGCCCGGCCACCTGCGCGCGCAGGAGCTCGAGGGTCGAGCCCACGACCTCGGCCCACGCCGGGTGCTGGCGCAGCGACGGGTCGGCGCCCTCCAGGAGCGCGAGCCCCTCCTCGGCGCGCCCGGCGTCGACGAGGGCGCGCGCGTCGCGAAGGACGCGCTCGACGTCGCGGCGCGGGCGCGCCTCGTCGGCGGCCGGGGTGCTCGACGTTGGCGTCGGAGCGGGCGGCTGCGCCGTCACGCGCGTGACCGCCGGGCGCACGGGCGTGGCGGGCGGCGGCGGGTCCTGCCTGGGCGCGGCCGGGGGCGCCTTCTTCGCCGCCTCGGCCGCCGTCGCCGAGGACGCCACCTCGCGCTCGGCCCACAGGAGGCCGAACACGACGAGGAGGAGGATCAGGTCGTAGAGGACCAGGTCCCCCAGGCGCGCCCGGCCCGTCCGTCTGCTCGCGTCCATCGGCCTCTCGCGCCCGATTCTCGTCCCCCCCGGCGGAGGAGGCAAGTCAACGGGACGCGCCCGGCGTCGGAGGACAGGGGTAGAGTGGTCGTCCCATGACCGAACACGAACCGGACCACGCGGCGATCGCCGAGCACGTGCGCGCCATGCTCGCCCTCCTGGGCGACGACCCCGCGCGCCAGGGGCTCCACGACACCCCCCTGCGCGTGGCCAAGAGCCTCGACTTCCTCACCTCGGGCTACCGCAAGGACCCGATCAAGATCCTCGAGGGTGCGCTGTTCGACGAGCAGTCGGACGAGATGGTGGTCGTGCGGGACGTGGAGCTGTATTCGACCTGTGAACACCATATTTTACCGTTCACCGGAAAGGCCCACGTGGCCTACCTGCCCGAGCGCAAGATCGTCGGGCTCTCCAAGATCCCGCGCGTCGTCGACGTGTTCGCGCGGCGGCTTCAGGTGCAGGAGCGGCTCACGGTGCAGATCGCCAACGCCCTGGCCGAGGCGCTCAAGCCCAAGGGAGTGGCGGTCGTCATCGAGGCGCGGCACATGTGCATGATGATGCGCGGCGTCGAGAAGCAGAACTCGTTCGCCACGACCTCGTGCATGCTCGGCATGTTCAAGAGCGACCCCAAGACGCGGGCCGAGTTCCTGAACCTGATCGGGCGGCGCCCGGAGCTCTAGTGGTGTGATCGCGGCTGCGGCCGAGGATGGCGGGGGCGGCGGGGGGGGGGGGGGGCGCGGGGCCCTCGTCGGCCCCGACCGCTCAGGCTCGGTCGGCGGCCAGGAGGCCGCCTTCCCTCGCCTTCGCGCCGCAGCGCCTCGCCCTCCTCGGCCTCGCCTGACGCTCCTGCTGCGAAGGCGCGGTGAGGTGTGCTCGGAGGCGGCTCGGCCGTCTGCGAAGACGGGGGTCGAGGACAGGCTCAAGAGGATCCCTGTCGGGGGTCGAAGCTGTCGAACGAACGGGACGCGTGCGCTTCCTCCAGCTCGGTGCGCTGAGCGTGTTCCTGGGCATCTGCTTCGTCATCGCCGCGGCGCCCAGACCTCGGCCGCGGCGCGACCGCGCGTGAGCGGCACCTGACGATGGACCGGCGGGGGCCGCGCCGGAGGCGGACGTGGCGCCGGGGTGCCCCCTCGAAGCGGCCGGAGGCAGGCCCTGGCGCCCGGTTGAGCGCGGCCGGATCGGGGCTAAGATACGCCCTCTACCCCAGGAGCCGTCATGACCTCGACCGTCGGCCTCGTCGACAAGGACGACCTGCTCACGATCCTGCAGCCGGACGGGGCCGTGGACGCCGAGCTCGACCCGGGGGTCGAGCCCGAGCTGGCCCTGCGCATGTACGAGGCGATGGTCCAGGTGCGGGTCACCGACGACCGCATGATGACGCTCCAGCGCCAGGGCCGGATCCACTTCTACCTGGCCTCGACGGGCCAGGAGGCGTGCTCGGTCGGCGCGGCGGCGGCGCTGGCGGCGGACGACTGGGTCGTCCCCGGCTACCGGCAGCTGGGCGCGTTCCTCCTCCGCGGCGTACCGGTGAAGGGGATCGTGGCCCAGTGCTTCGGCAACGCCTGGGACAACACGAAGGGCCGGCAGATGCCGGTCCACTACAGCTTCAAGGACCAGAACATGGTCTCGATCTCCAGCCCGATCGGGACCCAGGTGATCCAGGCGGCCGGCGTCGGCATGGCGATGAAGCGCAAGGGCCATCGCAAGTGCGTCATGACGTTCATCGGCGACGGCGGCACCTCGTCGAACGACTTCCACGCCGGCATGAACTTCGCCGCCGTCGACAAGGCGCCGGTCATCATCATCTGCGAGAACAACGGCTGGGCGATCTCGGTGCCGATCGCCAAGCAGACGGCGTCCGAGACCTTCGCCCAGAAGGCGGTCGCCTACGGCATGCCGGGCGTCCGCGTCGACGGCAACGACGTCCTCGCCACCTACAAGGCCACGCGCGACGCGCGCGAGCGCGCCCTGCGCGGCGAGGGGCCGACCTTCCTCGAGTTCGTCACCTACCGCCTGGCCGGCCACTCGTCGTCGGACGACCCCAAGCGCTACCGCCCCGAGTCGGAGTGCGAGGCCTTCCGCCAGAAGGACCCGATCGAGCGCTTCAGGGCCTACCTCGAGGCGCGCGGCCTGTGGGACGCGCAGAAGGACGAGGCGCTGGTCGCGCGCTGCCGCGAGGCGGTGAACCAGGCGATCCAGGAGAACGAGCGCGTGCCGCGGCCCGAGCTCATCTCGCTGTTCAGCGACGTCTACGCGGAGATGCCGAGGGACCTGCAGGAGGCGCTCGACGAGGAGCGCCAGGCCCGCGGCGAGGGCCGCTTCCCGTAGCCGACGCGGCGGCCGGCGTTCGACGGACCCGAGCATCAGAGAGGACGACGCGTGGAGTTCCTGCTTCCTGACATCGGCGAGGGCGTGGCCGAGGGCGAGGTCGTCAAGTGGCACGTGTCCCCCGGGGACGCGGTCACCGAGGAGCAGGACTTCGTCGAGGTCATGACCGACAAGGCGAGCGTCATGATCCCGTGCCCCGTCACGGGCGTCCTCGAGTCGCTCCTGGCGAAGGAGGGTGAGGTCGTGCCGGTGCACGCGCCGATCGCCCGCTTCTCCTCGGTCACCGGCGGCAAGCTGGCGACGGCCCACGGTAAGGCGCACGCGCCCGCCCAGAAGCAGGCGGCCGCCGGCGGCGGCAACGGCGCGGCGTCGGGCCACGAGGCCGGCGCCGTCGCCCTGCTCGACGAGCCCCAGGGGCGCGTCCTGGCGACGCCGGCCACCCGGCGCCACGCCCGCGCCCTCGGCCTCGACATCCGGCGGATCCGCGGCTCGGGCCCCAACGGGCGCGTGACCCGCGAGGACGTCCAGCGCGCCGCCGGCGCGCCCGCGCCGGCCGCACAGGCCCCGCGGCAGGCCGCGGCGGCGCCGGCCCCGAAGCCCGCCGCCCCGCCGAGGCCGGCGCCCGCGCCGCGCCCGGCGCCCGCGCCCCGGCCCGCGCCCGCCCCGGCCGACGGTGCGCTCGAGGAGCGCGTCCCGCTGCGCGGCGTGCGGCGCAAGATCGCCGAGTTCCTGGCCCACTCGAAGCGCACGGCCGCCCACTACACCTACGTCGAGGAGGTGGACGTCACCGACCTCGTGGCGCTGCGCCAGCGCATGAAGCCGCTGGCCGAGGCGCGCGGGGCGCGGCTCACGTTCACGGCGTTCATCGTCAAGGCCACCTGCCTGGCGCTCCGGGCGCACCCGAAGCTCAACGCGGCCATGGACGACGCCGCGGGCGAGATCGTCTACAAGCGCTACTACAACATCGGCATCGCCGCCGACACCGAGCAGGGCCTCATGGTCCCGGTGATCCACGGCGCCGACCGCCGGAGCCTCCTCGACGTCTCGTTCGAGCTCCAGCGCCTGTCGGACGCCGCGCGCACGGGGAGCCTCGCGCTCGAGGACCTGCAGGGCGGCACGTTCACGATCACCAACGCCGGCGCGATCGGCGGGCTGCTCGCGACGCCCGTGCTCAACTACCCCGAGGTGGCGATCCTCGGCGTGCACAAGATCAAGAAGCGGCCGGAGTACGTCAACGGCCAGCTCCTGCCGCGGGACATCATGTACCTGTCGATCTCGCTCGACCACCGCGTCGTCGACGGGGCCGACGCGGCGCGGTTCATGAACGACCTCAAGAAGTACCTCGAGGACCCGTCGCTGTTCATTCTCGAGGGCTTCTAGCCCGTGCCGGCGACGATCGACACCGAGGCGCTGGGCACCGAGCGGCCGGAGCTCGGCCTCGTGCAGATCCTCGACGAGGAGGGCGGCGTCGCGCCCGGCGCGGCGCTGCCCGTGCTCGACGACGAGCGCCTGCGCGACCTCTACCGCCACATGTGCCTCCTGCGCGCGATCGACGTGCGCCTGGAGGGCCTGCAGCGCATGGGGCGCATCGGCTTCTTCGGCTCGGCGCGCGGCCAGGAGGCCTCGGTGATCGGCACCGGCGCCGCGCTCGAGCAGGACGACTGGGTCTTCCCGGCGCTCCGCGAGAGCGGCGTCATGCTCCTGCGCGGCTGGCCGCTCTCCCGCTACTTCGCGCACATGTTCGGCAACCAGCTCGATCCCCTGCGCGGCAGGATGCAGCCCATGCACTTCGCCGCGCGCGAGGTGAACCAGGTCTCCTGGGGGTCGTGCATGGCGACGCAGCTCCCCCAGGCGGTCGGCGCGGCGTACGGCATGAAGCTCAAGCGCCGCGGCCAGGTGGCGATCGCCTACATCGGCGACGGCGGGACCTCGGAGCACGACTTCCACGCGGCGCTGACCTTCGCCGGCGTGTGGAAGGTCCCGGCCGTGTTCGTCGTCCAGAACAACCAGTGGGCGATCTCGGTCCCGGTGGCCCGGCAGACCGCCTCGGCCACGATCGCCGTGAAGGCCGTGGCCTACGGCATGCCGGGCGTGCGCGTCGACGGCAACGACCTGCTCGCCGTCTACCGCGAGACGAAGGCCGCCGTCGACCGCGCCCGCCGCGGCGAGGGGCCGACCCTGCTCGAGCTGGTCACCTTCCGCATGGGGGGCCACTCGTCGGCCGACGACCCGACGCGCTACCGCGACGCGCGGCTCGTCGAGGAGTGGGCCGCCCGCTGCCCGCTCAAGCGCCTGCGCGCCTTCATGGAGGCCACCGGCCGCTGGAGCGAGGCCGACGAGGAGGCCATGGCGAAGGACCAGCGCGCCGCCCTCAACGCGGCCGTGGCCGAGGCCGAGAAGGTCCCCCCGCCGCCGCCCGCGGACCTCGTGGAGGACGTCTTCGCCGCCCCGACGCCGGCGCTCCTCGAGCAGCGCGGCGCGCTCGAGGAGGAGCTGGCCGAGCGCGAGGCGAAGCGGCGCGGCTCGTGACCGCGCGGCGCCTGGTCGCCGTCGACCTGGGCCGCGTCGTCTACGAGGAGGCGCTCGCGCTCCAGCGCGCCCTCGTCGAGCGGCGCCGGGCGGGCCAGGGCGAGGACCTCCTGCTCCTCGTCGAGCACGACGAGGTGGTCACGACCGGGCGGCGCGCCCAGGCCGCCGAGCGCGACCAGGGCGAGCTCGCCCCGGTGACGGCGGCCGGCCTGCGGGTGGTCGAGGTCGAGCGCGGCGGCGCGGCCACCTACCACGGCCCTGGCCAGCTCGTCGGCTACCCGATCGTCCGGCTCGAGGAGGGCGAGCGCGACCTGCACCGCGTGCTGCGCGCGCTCGAGGAGGCCGTGGCCGCGGCGGTCACGTCGACGACCGGGCTGCCGGCCGGCCCGCGCCCGGGGCTGACCGGCGTGTGGTCGGGCGAGCGGAAGGTCTGCTCGATCGGGATCGCCTGCCGCGGCTGGGTCACCTACCACGGCTTCGCGCTCAACCTCACGGCCGACCTGGCGAGGTTCCGCCTGTTCCGCCCGTGCGACCTGGAGGCGAACGTCATGGCCTCGCTCGAGGCGCTCGGCGCCGCCCCCGATCGGGAGGCGCTGGCCGACGCGGTCCACCGGGGGCTCGCGGCGCGCCTCGGACGCGTACCCGCCCGTGGCGCGCGGGCCGACCTCGACGCCTGACGCGCGCCCTGGCGCTTCCGCGCCCCGCGCCGCGCGGCTACGGTGGCGTGGCCGCATGCTCTCCGTCGTCGTGCCCTGCTACGACAACCGCGCCCTGGCCCTCGCCAGCATGGCCACGCTCGACGCCTTCCTCGCGCGCCGCGCGCCGGACGCGGAGGTCGTCCTGGTCGACGACGGCAGCCGACCCGCCGAGCGCGTCCGCCCCGACGAGCTCCCCGGGCGGGTGTCGCTCGTCCAGCTGCCGGAGAACCGGGGCAAGGGCCACGCCGTGCGGGTGGGCATGGCGCGCGCGCGCGGCGAGTGCCGGCTGTTCACGGACGTCGACCTGCCCTACGAGCTCGAGGCGATCCCGCACGCGCGCGACCTCGTCGCGGGCGGGTCCCACGCCGTCTTCGGCGACCGGACGCTCCGCGCCTCCGAGGCGGAGGTCCGGCTGCCGCTCCTGCGCCGGGCGGCCAGCCGCACCTTCACCAAGCTCGTCTCGCTGCTCGTCGTCAGCGGCGTGCCCGACACCCAGTGCGGCTTCAAGGCGTTCAGCGGCGCGCTGGCGGACGCCCTCTTCCCGCTGCTCACGATCGACCGGTTCGCCTTCGACGTGGAGCTCTACTACGTGCTGCTCAAGCACGACATCCTGATCCGGCGGATCCCCGTGCGGCTGCGCAACGCGGGCCCCTCGTCGGTCCTGCCGGCGAGCGACGGCGCCGAGATGGCGCGCGCGCTCCTGCGCCTGCCCTGGAACCACCGGCGCGGCCGCTACCGCTCGCCCGCCCTCGAGGCGCTCGGCCCCGGCCCCTACTGGCCAGAGGGCTGAGGCCCCGGGAGCACCACCACCTTCGCCCCGAGGCCCTCGAGGACCCGCGCCCCCTCGACGGCCCCCTCGGGCGTCAGCCCGGGGAGCGTCACGGGCGCCCGGCGCACGAGGCCCTCGGCCACGCTCGGCTGGTAGCCGGTGAGCGAGGCGACCGCCGCCACGACCTCCGCCCGGCGCGGCCCGACCTCCACCAGGCGCAGGGCCGCCCGGTCCGCCGGCGGCGGATCGGAGGGGCAGCCGCCGAGGGCGACCAGCGAGGAGAGGAGGGCGGCGAGCGCCGCGCGCGCCAGGGTCATCGTCGCTCCCCCTCGCCCGTCGTCAGCGCGCGCGCGAGCACCTCGGCGAGGGCCTCGCCGATCAGCGCGTTGCCCGCGGGCGACGGGTGGATCCCGTCGGCCAGCATTGTCCGCCGGTCGAAGGCGGGGAGGTCGAGGAGGAGCGCGTCCGGCTCGTCCGCGACGGCCTCCCGGAGCAGGCGCGCGTAGAGGGCGTGCACGGCCGGGACCAGGTCGGTGTGCCCGATCAGGACGGACTTGTCGGTCTCGACCACGTGCGGCGCGATCGGCGCCACGACCCACACCACGCGCAGCCCGGCGGCCCGCGCGCGCGCCGTGATCCGCCGCACGTTGGCGGTGAACTCCGCCGGCGGGACGCGCGCCTGCGCCGCCAGGCGCGCCGCGTCGCGCGGCAGGAGCCCGGTGGGGGCGGGCGGGTGGATCAGCCGGTGCAGGAGCTGGTAGGTCCTGAGGCGCCCGACCGTCTCCCCGGCGAGCCGGCCGAGCGCGCCGGTAGGGACGAAGGCGTGGTCGGGCAGCGCGCTGACCCAGTGGTCGTTCCAGCCGAAGTAGGCGACGACCACGTCGGGGCGCCACGCCAGCGCCTCCTCGAGGAAGTGCGCCCCCTGCCAGGTCGAGTAGCCGCCGCAGGCGGCGACGAGCGGCTCGGCCGTGATCCCGCGCCGGCCGAGCGCCTCCACGGTGAGCGCCGGGTAGCCGTCCGGGACGGCGGTCGTGCACGAGTCGCCCAGGAACAGCACGCGCGCCCGCCCCGCCGCGCGCTCGCGCGGGAGGCGGGGCCCCTGCAGGCCGTCCTCGTTCACCACGCCGACGCCGGGCACCGGCGCCCACATGCGGGCCGGATGCGGCTGGAAGTGGAGCAGCTCGATGTTCTGGTTCTGCCAGCCGATGTAGTCGTCGACGAACGCCTGCTTCATGAGCCGCGGCGTGCGGGCGTACTGCACGCCCGCGAGCGTCAGGACGACCTCGAGGGCGCCGAGGGCGAGCGCCACGGCCACCGCCGCGAAGAGCAGGCGCCTGCGCCGGCCGAGCCTGCGGCGCGTCATCGCCCCCCCCCTCCGTCGAGGACGACGACCACCGGCCCGAAGCGCGCGGCCGGCGCCGCCCCGGGCGGGGCGGCCCCCTCGTAGAGCGAGGCGGTCCGCAGCGGCCCGCGCGGGACCGGCAGGAGGAACGGCTGCCCCCAGAACGGCACGTGCGTGGCGACGGGGGCGTAGCGCGCCTGCCGCTCGGGCGGGGCCGCGCGCCAGGCGATGTCGAAGGTCATGGGGTAGGCGAACGACGGGTAGCGCCCGAGGCCGAGCCCCTGCTCGAGGAGCCAGTCGAGCGCGGCCCGCTTGCAGGCGTACGTCGCCCCGTAGCGCGCGTCGGGCGCGCCGCCGGCCCGCGCGAGCCCGCCCAGCGCCGCGAGCGTGGCCGCGGCCAGGAGCGCGGCCCCGGCCAGGCCGCCGGCGAGGAGGCCGCGGCGGACCGGCCGCGGCCAGGGGGCCGGCAGGCGGCGCGCCGCCCGGAGGAGCCACGCGAGCCCCACGCCGGCGGCGAGGCACAGGCAGGGGAGGAGCAGGAACAGGTAGGCCTGGCGCGCCCGCACCCCCACCAGCAGGTAGACCCCGAGGGCCGCCAGCGTGAGGAGCGCGACGCGCCGGTGCGCCGCGCGGCGCGCCGGCGCCGCCCCGACCGCCGCCAGCACGAGCCCCAGCGCGGCCGCCGCCTGGGCGCCCGCCGCCGCGACGGGCACCGCGAGGCGGACCGGCGCGGGCAGGCGGTCCAGCGCGTCCCGCCAGGCCGCGTCCCCCACGTAGGCCGCGAAGCCGCTCGTGCCGAGGAGGTCCCCGGCGCGGGCCGCGAGCTCGAGCGGGGTCGCGCGCGCGTGCACCCCGACCTCGCGCCCGGGGGCGGCGTCCTGCCCGCCGACGCCCGCGACGAACGCGCGCGCCTCGGGGAACCCGCGCGAGAGCTCGTGCGCCGCGTAGGGCGCCGCGAGGAGGGCGGCCAGCGCGAGCCCCGGGAGCGACGCGCGCGCCCCCGCCCGCCGCAGCGCCAGGAGGAGCGGGACCGCCAGCGGGACCAGGAGGAACGCCGCGCTCAGGTGGAGCTGCACCATGGCGACCGCGATCGCCGCGGCGAACCCGGCGGCCCGCGAGCCCGGCCGCCGGCGCGCGCGCTCGAGGGTCACGAGCAGCGCCACCACCAACGGGACCAGCAGCGTCTCGTTGCGGATCGCCCGCGCGCGCAGGGCCGCCGCGGGGAGGACCGCCAGGAGGAGCCCGCCCGCGAGGGCCGGGACGAGGCCGAAGGCGCGCCGCCCGACCGTCACGAGGAGCAGGACCGCCAGGACGTTCGTGCAGGCGACCGCCGCCGTGAGCCCGACCGGCCCGGCGCCGGCCAGCGCGGGGAGGGCGAGCAGGTGGTGGAAGAGGCCGGGCAGGTGCGCCCCGCCGGCGCTCGTGCGGAACCCGACGAGCACGTCGACGCGCTCGCCGCGGGCGAGCTCCAGCGCGCGCAGCGTGTGGAGGGCGAAGTCGCCGTCCCAGTCGACCTGCGCCGGCCAGGCCAGCCGCAGCGCGGCGGCGGACGCCACGGCGATCGCGGCGAGCGCGGCGACCGCCAGGAGCGCGCCGCGCGCCCGGACCGCCCCCGGCTTGGGCTCGTCGTGCGCCCCGCTGGCCATCGCGCGGATTCTACTCCAGCCGCGCGCGCTGACGCCCTTCGCGCCGAGCGCGCGCTCGGCCGCCCGCGAGGTGCCTGCCTCTTCACGCCACCGGCGAGGAGGCCGGGGGCGCTCACGCCGCCTGGAAGTACTCGCGCACGTCGAGCGTGAGGCCGGGCAGCAGCGAGGACTCGATCGCCCCCTGCGAGCGGGTCCGCCCCTCGGGGCGCCCGCCCTGCAGGTCGTAGACGGTGATCGTCTCGTCCTCCGGGTCGATCACCCAGTACTCGATCACGCCGTGCCGCGCCCACGCGCGCTTCTTGTGCCCCAGGTCGAGGTGGCGCGTCGACGGCGAGAGCACCTCGACGATCAGGTCCGGCGCGCCCCGGACTCCGTCCTGGGCGATCCGGCCGGCGCGGGCGCTCGACACGAAGAGCACGTCGGGCTGGAAGACGTCGTGCTCACCGAGGTAGACGTCGACCGGCGAGGCGACGACGTCGCCGAGCCCCCGCCCGCGGACGAACCCGCGCAGGCGCATGACGAGCTCCGCCACGAGGGCCTGATGCCGGTAGGAGGGCGCGGGCGTCATGGGGACGAGCTCCCCGTCGATCAACTGGTAGCGCGGGCCGCCCTCGGGGAGCGCGCGGTAGTCGTCGACCGTCTGCTTGACGCCGGCGCGGGTCATGTCGCCAGCGTACCGCGCGCCGGCTCAGGCGACCAGGTCGGCCACCGCGACGCGCTCCTGCCTGCCGTCGACCTCGACCAGCACGCGGCCGTCGTGGTCGGGGAGGCGGCGCAGGACGCAGTCGCGCGTGCGGCTCCCCTGCCGGTAGGTGACGACGCACCCCTCGCGCAGGTAGAGGACCCGCGTGCCCTGGCTGTCCGGAATGCGCACGACCTGGACCACGCTGCCCTCCCCTCGCGGCTCTTGACCTGCACCTTACACGCGACCACCCACACCTCCGGGCGGGCCCGTAACTCGCCTGGTTGTCGGGGGTCCCGGCATGGCGGACAATGGCGGCGACGCCGCGCGGAGCGGCGCTCGAGGAGACGGGCCGACACCGATGAGCGAGGAGCGCCGCCTGAAGATCGAGGGGATCCTGCGCGAGGCGCTCGACCCCGTCCACCTCGTGGTCGAGGACGAGAGCCACCTGCACCGCGGCCACGCCGGGGCGAGGGAGGGCGGCCACTTCCGCGTGACCGTCGCCGCGGCCGCCTTCGAGGGCAAGACGCTCGTCGAGCAGCACCGCCTCGTGCAGGACAGCGTCCGCGGCCTCTTCGGCACGGACATCCACGCCCTCGCCCTCAAGACGATCCCCGCCTCGCGCTGGCAGCGGCCCGGATGAACCTCAAGCAGATCCGCTCCGTGCGCGGGCCGGCGATCCTGTTCGTGCTCGCGCTCGTCCTCGTCGTCGCGCTGCTCGTCCTCTGGAACGTCGTCCTGGCCGTCGACTACCAGCGGATCAAGGCGCTCGCGCGGGAGGCCGAGGAGCACGGCGCGGCGTTCCACTGGACGTTCATCGCGCTGGGGTCGGCGCTGTTCGTGACCACGATCGTGCTCCTCTCGGTGCTGGGCGCCCAGCTCATCTCCGAGATCCGCGCCAGCCAGCGCATGGCCTCGTTCATCGCCACGTTCACGCACGAGCTCAACTCGCCGCTGGCGTCGATCAAGCTCTTCGCCCAGACGCTCCGCCGCCCCGGGCTGAAGCCCGACGAGCAGGAGCGCTTCCTCGAGCTGATCCTCAGCGACGTCGAGCGGCTGCGCGGGCAGCTGCAGAACGTGCTGCGCACGGCGCAGGTCGACGGGCCGCTCGGCCTCCAGCTGACCCCCGAGCCGACCGACCTCAACGCCTGGCTCGACGACTACGTGGCCGCGCGCCGCCTCGGCCTCGAGCGCACCGACGGCAAGGCGCGCCTGACCTTCGCCCCGGGGCCGCAGGTCTCCGTGCACCTCGACCGGGCGCTCTTCCGCCAGGTCATCGACAACCTCCTCGACAACGCGGTCAAGTACGCCCGCCCCGACGCCGGCGGCGTCTCGGTCCAGGTCGTCGTCGCCGAGGGCGCGCGCGAGGGCACCGTGGCCGTCGAGGTCCGCGACGACGGGTGCGGCGTCGCCGAGGGCGACCTCGAGCGGATCTTCGAGCGCTTCGGCCGGGCCGCGCCGGGCGAGGCCGGCGCGCGCTGCCAGGGCACCGGCCTCGGGCTGTGGATCGTGCGCACGCTGGTCGAGGCCCACGGGGGCGAGGTCTGGGCGACCTCGCCCGGCCCGGGGCGCGGGACGACCGTGCGCGTCGAGCTGCCGGTCAGCGCGTCGCTCGCGCCGGCCGCCCCCGCCGAGGCGCCGGCGTGAGCCGCGTGCTGCTGGTCGAGGACGAGGAGCACCTCGCCCTCGGCCTGCGCTTCAACCTCGAGAACGCCGGCTACGAGGTGCGGCTCGTGCGCACCGGCCGCGAGGCGCTGCAGGAGGTGGAGCGCGGCGCCCTCGACCTGGTGATCCTCGACGTCATGCTCCCGGGCGACCTCGACGGCACCGACGTCGCGCGCGCGATCCGGCGCGCCGGCAACTACGTGCCGATCATCATGCTCACGGCGCGCGACACCATGGAGGACCGGATCGTCGGCCTCGACGCCGGCGCCGACGACTACGTGGCCAAGCCGTTCGACCTCGACGAGCTGCTCGCCCGCGTCCGCGGCCACCTCCGCCGGCAGGTCTGGGACCGGCGCCGCGGCGAATCGCCCGAGGCGCTCCCCGGCCCCGGCGAGCAGCCGGGCGACGCGCCCGAGGGCGACGGGCTGACGTTCGGGCAGAACCGCGTCGACTTCCACACCTGGAAGGCCACCACGCACACGGGCCAGGTCGTGCAGCTCTCCGGCAAGGAGGTCGCGATCATGCGCCTCTTCGCGCAGGAGGAGGGCAAGGTGATCCCGCGCGGCATGTTCCTCGAGAAGGTCTGGAACGAGCCGGCCACGCTCGAGACGCGCACGGTCGACAACTTCATCATGCGGCTGCGCAAGCTGTTCGAGCCCGACCCCAAGAACCCGCGGCACATCCTCAGCGTCCGCGGCGTCGGCTACCGCTTCGTCCGCTAGCGGTGTGATCGCGGCTGCGGCCGAGGATGGCGGGCGCGGCGGGGGGGGGGGGGGGGGCGGGGGGGGCCCCCCCCCCCCCCGGGGGGGGAGGCCGCCTTCCCTCGCCTTCGCGCCGCAGCGCCTCGCCCTCCTCGGCCTCGCCTGACGCTCCTGCTGCGAACGCGCGGTGAGGTGTGTCCGGAGGCGGCTCGGCCGTCTGCGAAGACGGGGTTCGAGGACAGGCCCTACGGTCGTCTGCGGAGACGGGCGGGCGCCTCATGCGGTGCGTCGGGGCCGGCTTCGTCGGCCCCCACCGCTCAGGCTCGGTCGGCGGCCAGGAGGCCGCCTTCCCTCGCCTTCGCGCCGCAGCGCCTCGCCCTCCTCGGCCTCGCCTGACGC
Organism: Planctomycetota bacterium; assembly: GCA_023954375.1. GTDB lineage: Bacteria > Planctomycetota > J058 > J058 > J058 > JAMLIC01. The sequence goes on along the minus strand of JAMLIC010000012.1, from coordinate 149,882 downwards.
TCCTGCTGCGAACGCGCGGTGAGGTGTGTCCGGAGGCGGCTCGGCCGTCTGCGAAGACGGGGGTTCGAGGACAGGCCCTATGACGAGCGCGATGACACTCGATGACCGGCCGTGACGCAGCTGACGACCTTTTGACGGGTGCGCCCGCCGCCCTCCGCTTACCACGGTAGTGGTGGTCGGTAGGGAGGCGTGATGTCAGAGGCCAAGCCCAGGATCCGGTTCGTGGACAACCTCGTGTTCCTCGGGTTCCACGCGGCGACCGCGGTCCTCGTGGCGCTCGCCGGCGTGAGCTGGGGCGCCGTCGCCTTCATGGCGCTCATGTACGCGCTGATCATGTTCGGCATCACCGCCGGCTATCACCGCTACTTCTCGCACCGCAGCTTCCGCACCAGCCGCGCGTTCCAGTTCGTCCTGGCGCTCCTCGGCACGCTGGCGATCCAGAAGGGCGTCCTCTGGTGGGCGGCGCACCACCGCCGCCACCACCGCGAGTCGGACCAGGAGGGCGACGTCCACTCGCCCGTGCGCCGCGGGTTCTGGTGGTCGCACGTCGGCTGGATCATGTCGCCCGACTTCATGGAGACCGACTTCGACGGCATCAAGGACATGGCCCGCTACCCGGAGCTGCGCTGGCTGAACCAGCACTTCATCCTCCCGTTCGTGGCCATGTGCGTGCTCGTCAACTTCACCCTGGGCTTCCAGTACCTCGTCTGGGGCTGCTTCGTGAGCACGATCTGCCTCTGGCACGCGACCTTCTGCATCAACTCGATGGCCCACCTCGTCGGCCGCCGCGTCTACGAGACGACCGACCAGAGCCGCAACAACGTCCTCCTCGCGCTCATGACCCACGGCGAGGGCTGGCACAACAACCACCACTACTACGCCGCCTCCGTGCGCCAGGGCTTCCGCTGGTGGCAGATCGACCTGAGCTACATGGTCCTGTGCGCGCTCGAGGCCTTCGGCATCGTCTGGGGCCTCAAGCGGCCCTCGCCCGAGGTCGTCGACGGCTGGGTGGGCGGCAAGGACCACCTGATCGCCCGCCGGCCCCTCCCGGAGCGTCCAGCTGCCCCCGCGCCCGCCATGGCGCCCGCCGCGGCGGCCGCCGTGGTCGCCGTGGCCGCCGTGGCCCCGCTGGGCGCGGCCCCTCCGGCCCCGGTCGAGGCCCCGCCCGCCGCCCCGACCGCCTGCGAGTAGCGCGGACGAAACGCGGGCGCCGCGGAGGGCCAGCGGCGCGGGCGCGGGCCAGGCGACCGTGCTATCACACGGGGCGACAGGAGGATGCCATGCCCGTGGCCCCGACCGCTCGCCGAACCTCTCGCGCCATCCTGGCGGCCTCGACGGTCGCCCTGGTGACGGCCCTCCAGGCCTGCTCCACCGGCAAGTGGCGCCCGACCGAGGAGGGCCAGGCGGCCCTCGCCCGCACCCGCGCCGGCGAGGTGGACCTGACGGTCCGCTACGACCGGAGCGAGCTGTCCGACTCGTTCGTCGCGCTGCTCGAGCGCGCCTCCATGATCCTCAGCGACGAGGAGCAGGCGCTGATCGACCTGCAGGCGCGGATCGACCGCGCGCTCACGCCGACGGAGCGCGAGGCCCTGACCGAGCGCCGCGACGTCCTGGTCAACGGCATGCTCTCGCAGGTGCAGCAGCTCAAGGTGGCGATCGGCAGCGCCGGGCCACGGGCCGGCACCGCGTCGGTGGCGATCGTCTACACGGCCACCGAGGTGACCTCGGCGGCGGCGGACTGCCCGATCATCACCGCCCGGTTCAACTACGTCTCGGCGCTGGGCCCGAGCGAGACGCCGGCGGGGATCGTCGTGCGCGAGGTCACGCCGCGCCACGCCCTCTCGGCGCTCGTCGACGCCATGGAGAAGTTCGCCAAGGAGCACGAGGCCCTGACCCCGGAGACGCGGCGCCGCCTCGCGGCGGAGTGACCGCGTCGCCCACCCGGATCGTCAGTCCGGATCGTCAGTCCGGATGGTCACCCGGATCATCGGCCCGGAGCGCGGCCCCATGGGCCGCGCCCCCGGCGGGCAGGTAGAATCCGCCCCCGTCCGGAGGACCCCATGAACCGCCGTTCGCTCGCCGCCGCGGCCCTCTTGGCCCCGCTCTCGCTCCTCTGCGGGATGGCCCCGCCGCCGCCCGACTGGGACAAGGACCTGGAGCGCGCGGCGAAGGCCGGCAACGCCACGCAGGCGGTGACCGCCCTCGAGGGCATGCGCGACACGCCCACGACGAAGGACAACGTCAAGACGATCCTCAAGGTGCTCCCCGCCCTCACGAAGCGCGAGGCGTTCCTGGCCGCGGTCGAGGCCATGGCCGCGGCGCGCGGCGACGCCCGCGAGGAGGTCGTCAAGGGCCTCACGGCAGGGCGCTCGGCGCCGGCGCAGCGCGTCGCCTGCGCCGACGCGCTCGGGGCCTCCGACGACGACGCGGCGCCCGAGGCGCTCGCGAAGGCGCTCGACGACAAGGAGGTCCCCGTCCGCCTGGCCGCGATCCGGGCGCTCGGCCGCCTGCAGCGCAAGAGCTGCATCCAGCCGCTCTACCAGCGGCTGTTCAAGATCCCCGACCGCAGCGGCGGCACGGAGGTCGAGGAGCTCTTCCGCGCCCTGCACCACCTGACCGGGCAGGCGTTCGAGACGCAGCAGGACTGGGACAAGTACGTCTCGACCCTCCCGGACGACTTCGACCCGCGGCGCCGCCCGCCGGCCGGCGACGGCGCGACGACCCGCACGCGCTCGGGCGAGGGCAAGCTGTTCGAGTCGGAGGTCACGTCGCGCGCGTTCGTGCTCGTGCTGGACATCTCGTCGAGCATGCGCGTGATCGACCTCCCGCCCGGGCAGACGGTCAAGGACGACAAGGGCAAGGAGCAGGTCTACCGCGACCCCGGCATGGGGCCGCCGCACGAGGAGTCGCGCTTCCGCCGCGCCCAGCGCGAGTTCGTGAGCTTCCTCGAGTCGCTCACGCCGCGCGCCAAGTTCTCGATCGTCGTCTTCGGCACCCGCGCCCGCGCGTGGCCCGACTCGGAGCAGCTCGTCCAGGCGACCGAGCAGAACAAGCGCGCGGCGATCCAGTTCGTCCAGGGGCTGCAGTGGGAGCCGGCGACGGTGACCGACGAGGCGCTGGAGAAGGCCTTCGCGATCAAGGGCAGCCCCGACACGATCTACCTGTTCTCGGACGGGATCCCCGAGCGGCAGCGCGCCGGCAAGAACGAGGACATCCCGCAGGACGAGGTGATCGCCAAGGCGCAGGAGCTGAACCTCGCGCGGAAGGTCCGGATCAACGTCTACGGCTTCGGCAACCTGTCGAACAGCGTGCGCGAGTTCCTGCGCCGCCTGGCCGCCGCCAACGACGGCGAGTACCGGGACATCCGCTAGTGGTCCGTCAGGAGCGAATCCATCGGTTCGATCCTGACCGACCACCTCCCATCGTGCGGAGCACGACGTCTCGGGCGGCGCGACGCAGGCGGGACGGACAGGGCCCGGAGGGCCCGGCGCGAGCGGGCCCCAGCTCGCCGACCCCGAGCCGAGAGGTCGTCGCGTGAGGCCCGGGGTCGTGGGGGCGGTGCTCGTGGCGGTCGCCGGGGCCGGCGCCGCCGGCGCGGTGTGGGTCCGCGACGGCGCGGAGCTCGACCGCGCCCGGCGCGCCCGCGACGAGGCGGCGCGCCTCCTCGCGGACGGCGAGCACGAGGCCGCGCGCGGCCGATACGAGGAGGCCCTGGCGGCGGCCGCCGGCGTCGGCGGCGCGACCGGCCGGCGCGAGGCGGCGCTGGACGTCGCGGACGAGGCGCGGGGGGCGCTCGCGGCGCTCGACGCCCTCCTCGACGGCTCGCCGCGGGCGGTCCTGCGGGCGCTCGGCCCCGAGGGGCAGGTGGCGGGACGCCCTCCGACCCCGGCCGCCCAGGCGGTGATCGACCGCGCCCGCGCCGAGGCGGTCGTCGAGGCCGGGCTGGCGCTGGAGGCGAGGGGGGCGGTCGCCCTGGCGCCGCGCGTGCTCGAGGAGGGCGCGCGCGCCGCCGCGGCGGCCGGCAGCCCGCGCGCGGCCGAGGCGGAGCAGGCGCTCGCGCGGGCCCGGATCCGCGAGCGGGTGGCCACGCTCGAGGCCACGGTGCGGCGGGCGCAGGACACGGAGGCCGCGGGGGTCCTGGCGGCGCTGCGCGACGGCCTCGACGCCGCGCTCGCGCCCTTCCCGGAGGCCGAGCAGCAGGAGCTCCGCGGCCGGATCGGCGTGGCCGCCGCCGAGGTGGACGACCGGCAGGCGGTCCGCCGCTACGACGCCGCGGTCCGCGCGCTGGCCGTGCGCGTGCCGACCGACGCCCTGGGGACGCTCCTGGCCGAGGTCGAGGCGCTCCGCGCGCCGACGCTCGCGGGCGGCCACGCGCTGGCGGGCGCGCTCGAGGGCGAGCTGGCCGACGCGCGCGCCGTGCACGACAAGGTCCGCGCCGCGGCGCGCGACTTCGCCGGCATGGTGCTGGCGCGCAGGGACGGGCAGCGGCTCGTCTACGTCGACCGCACCGAGGTCACCAACGCCGCGTTCGCCCGCTTCGTGGCCGCGAACGGCTACGAGGACCCGCAGTGGTGGACGCCCGAGGCCCTGCCGCTCGTCGAGCGCTTCCGCGACAAGACGAGCAAGCCCGCGCCCGAGCCCTGGCGCGACGGCCGCCCGCCGGAGGGGCAGGGCGAGCATCCGGTCGCGGGCGTGTGCGTGCACGAGGCGCGGGCGTTCGCCGCCTGGAGCGGCAAGCGCCTGCCCACGCTGGAGGACTGGCGCGCCGCGGCCGTGGGCGGCGACGGCCGGGCGCTCTACCCGTGGGGCGACGAGTGGCGCCCGGGCCTCGCCCACGTGCGCGACGGGGAGGCGCGGCCGACCGGCGCGCGCCCCGTGGGCAGCTTCCCGGCCGGCGCGGGCCCGGGCGGGGCGCTCGACGTGATCGGCAACGTGCGCGAGCTCGTCCTCGAAGGCGCCGACGTCGTCGCCGTCGGCGGCTCGTTCAAGCTGCGCCCGTCCGACGCGACCGCCCAGAGCAAGCTCAAGGTGTATCCGCTGACGATCCGCCCCGACGACGTCGGGTTCCGCTGCGCGCGCGACCTCGACTGGGGCAACTGACCGGTGATGCGACGAGCAGGAGCCCCGCCGTGCGACGAACCGTGAGCGCCCTCAGGACCTGCTGGACCCTGGCCGTCGTCGGCCTCGTCGGCTGCTCGAGCGGCCCGGACGCCGTCGAGGATCCGGACGCGGACATCCCGATCGCCACGCGGGAGAAGGTCCAGGAGAGCCTCGCCCACCTCAACAACGAGAGCGAGACCGAGCGCTGGCGCGAGGGGCTCGTGGCCACGGCCGCCGAGTCGCCGAAGAACCGCGCGTTCGTCGTCCGGCGCTGCCTGGCCGCCATGCGCGAGAGCCGCGAGCGGGCCGGGCAGGGGGTCGGGGTGCTCCGGGGCGACGGCCGCCGGCGGGTCATGGAGCTGGCCGGCCGCGTCGGCGACGGGCCGGACGCGCGCGAGCTGCTGAAGCTCGGCCTCGAAGACGCGCTGGACATCAAGACCGCCGCCGCCGCGGGGCTCGTCGGCTACGGCGAGGACTCGGCCCTGCCGGTCCTGGTCGCCTGCGCCGGGGACACCTCGAAGGGCGCCCACAACCAGCAGATCGCCCTGCAGGCGCTGCGGCGCGCGGCGACGCCGGCCCGGCGCACGCTCCTCCTCAACGCGCTGCAGAGCGAGGGCCGCGACCTCCTGCGGCCGGTGGTCCTGGCCGCGTTCCCCGCGTCGCCCGACGAGCGGGCGGCCGCCCTGCGCGACGTGGCCCACGGCCACGCCAACCCCTACGCCCGCGCGTTCGCCCTGGAGGTCCTGATCGACGAGCAGGACGGCGCCCTCCGCGACCTCGCGCGGCGGGCCCTCGACGACGGCCACCCTGCCCTCCGCCCCGTCGCCCTCCGCGCCCTGGGGGCGTCGGGCGGCGAGACGGCGGCGGCGGAACTGGCGCGCGTCCTCGAGGCCGACCCCGACGACGCCGCCGACGTGGCCCGGGGCCTCCACCGCGTCGGCAGCGCGCAGGCGCTGGAGGTGGCCCTGAAGGTCCTCGCGGACGCGGGCCGCAAGGACACGACCCGCGCCGCCGTCGCGCGCGAGGTCCTGGCCCGCCTCGCCGACCGCGAGGCCCCGCGCGCCTACAGGGACGGCCTGCCCGGCGCCCGGGCGGGCCTGCGGGACGTGGTCGAGGAGGCCGGCGCGCCGCCGCTCGTGGTCGTGGCCTGCGTGGACGCGATCGGCGCCGTGGGCGAGCCCGGCGCCGACGTCGAGCCGCTCCTGTCGCTCCTGCGCTCGCCGCACCCGACGATCGGCCCGGCGGTCGTCCGCGCCCTCGGCAAGCTCGGCGGCGACTACGCGGCGGCCAAGCTGCTCGAGCTGATCGCGCACGACCCGGGCCTGCGCGGCCAGGCCGCCGACGCCCTGGGCGGCTTCGCGGACCCGCGCGACGTGCCGGTCGAGGAGGTGATCGACCTGCTCGAGAGCGAGGACGCCGCCGTGCGCCGCGCGGCCCTGCGCGCCCTGCTCAAGCTCGCCGGCTCCGGCGACGCGCTCGGCTTCGAGCCCGACGGCACGAACATGGCCCGCGAGCGCGGGGTGCAGCGCTGGCGCGGGTGGGCCGCCGCCCGCCGCCGGTAGTGTGATCGCGGCTGCGGCGGTGTGATCGCGGCTGCGGCGGAGGATGGCGGGCGCTGCCGTTCGCCGGGGCGTCGCGCTTCGCGCGACACCCCGGCCGCTCAGGCTCGCTCGGCGGCCTGGCGGCCGCCTTCGCTCGCCTTCGCGCGGCATCGCCTCGCCCTCCTCCGCCTCGCCTGAGGCTCTCGCTGCGGAGGCGCGGCGAGGTGTGCTCGGGGGCGCTCGGCCGACGAGCCCAAGACTCCAGAGAGCCTGACCGCGCTCACCGCTTGATCTGCGAGCGAAGCGAGCAGATCGAGCGGTGGCGCGCATCCCCGAGCGGAGGCCGCGAAGCGGCCGGAGCGAGGGCGACAGGTGCCTCACTGCGGATCGGAGCATCGGGCCGCGCGTCCAAACGTGGCCATCAGAACAAGCAACGGCCGCCGTGAGAGCTCTCCGCCCTGCACGTGCTCGACCCGCCAGAGCGAGCGATGGGGACGGGCGGAGCGGGCCCGTTCGCGCCAGTCCGGGACTCGCTCCCATCGCCCGCCCCTCGCGAGCGCATCACGCATCGCAGGTCCACAGAGAGCCTGAGAGCTCTCCGCCCCAGCACGTGCTCGACCCGCCAGAGCGAGCGATGGGGACGGGCGGAGCGGGCCCGTTCGCGCCAGTCCGGGACTCGCTCCCATCGCCCGCCCCTCGCGAGCGCATCACTCATCGCAGGCAGCGATGTCTTCTCGAGCTCGAGCGCTTTCGCTCACCCCTCTCCGCCTCCCCCCTCGGTTCCTTCTCTTCGCCTCGCACGGGTCGCGCATGCGGTGCACGTGAACCGGCGACGCTGCGCGTCACGAGGTCGCGACACGGCGCGTCAGACCATGCAGTAGCGGCTTATACCGCCATCAACCCGCCAACCGGGAACCCTGGACTCAGGTGGAGGAGCGAAAACGCTCACCATTTCGTTATGCACGATCGCGCCGCCCACCTGGCTATTCACCGGCGAAGGCTGGAGGCGGTGATGATCACGACGCGGACGAAGCGTGGGGCGGTGCTGGCGGGGGTGGCGCTCGGGCTGGTGAGCCTGGGCGGGTCCAACGTGCCGCTCGTCGGCAGCCAGGCCGATGCCGCCCTGCAGATCCGGCAGATCCGCGCGCACTCGAGCAACTACTCGGCGCGCAGCAGCCGCACGATCCGCTACATCGTGATCCACACGGTGGAGGGCAGCGAGTCGAGCTGCATCAACTGGTTCCAGAACCCGAAGTCGAACGTGTCGGCCCACTACCTGGTCAGCCACGCCGGTCGGATCACCCAGATGGTCCCCGACATGTCGGTCGCCTGGCACGCCGGCAACTCGACCTACAACGCCCAGTCGATCGGGATCGAGAACGAGGGCTACGCGGGGCGCAACAACTGGACGGACGTCCAGTACCGCACGCTGGCCGACCTCGTCCGCCACCTGTGCGACCGCTACGGGATCCCCAAGGACCGCACGCGGATCATCGGCCACAACGAGGTCCCCCGCGCCACGCACGGCGACCCGGGCCGCCACTTCGACTGGAACCGCTTCATGAACCTCGTCCGCGGCGGGTCGTCGACCACGACCACGCCCCGGACGCCCCCGCCCGCCACGCAGCCGCCCGCCTCGCAGCCGGCGGCGAGCGGCACGCAGGCGATCGAGGTGAACGTCGACTCGCTCAACGTGCGCACCGGCGTCATGGGCACGATCATCGGCCAGGTGACCCGCGGCCAGCAGTTCGTGGCCACGGCCTCGAGCCAGGGCTGGTACCGGATCAGCTTCGGCAACCGCGACGGCTGGGTCTCGGGCAGCTACGTGCGCCGCGTCACGGCGACCGCCCAGCGCGTGACGGCGAGCACGCTCAACGTGCGCAGCGGCGCCTCGACCAGCAACCAGATCCTCGGCCAGACGTCGGCGGGCCGCCACCACGTGCGCGTCCAGCAGAGCGGCGACTGGTTCCTCGTCCAGTTCGACGGGCGCCGCGGCTGGGTCCACGGCGGCTACACCGCGAGCGTCTCGCTCCGGTAGACCGTCGACCCGGGACACGACGGCCACGAAGGTCGACGGAGGTCACGCAGGCTCAGCCATGAGCCTCCGTGACCTCCGTCGCTGTCGTCGATGTCGTTGGCTTCGTGTTCGATCGGGGTCCGGCCCCGGGCCGATCGCGCCCCCTCGCGACCGAGCCCTACACGCCCAAGCGAGCGACGGGGAGGCGCGGGACGGGCCGAACGCCCTCGCCCGGGCCTCCCGCCGATCGCGCCCCCCTCGCGACCGAGCCCTACACGCCCAAGCGAGCGATGGGGAGGCGCGGGACGGGCCGAACGCCCTCGCCCGGGCCTCCCTCCGATCGCGCCCCCCTCGCGAGCGCATCACTCGTCGAAAGGCGCGGGACGGGCCGAACGCCCTCGCCCGGGCCTCCCTCCGATCGCGCCCCCCTCGCGAGCGCATCACTCATCTCAGGTGCTCCCGGAACCACCCCCTGGCCGCCCGCGCCACCTCCTCGAGCGCGCCGGGCTCGTCGAGCAGGGCGGCCCCGGGCACGACGAGGAGCTTCGCCTCCGCCAGGACGAGCTCACGCGCCGCGGCGCGGTGCAGGTCCTGGGCGGCCTGGTCGCGTGCCCCGACGAGCAGGAGCGTCGGGGCGCGCACGCGCCGCAGCGCCTCCGCCGCGAGGTCGGGGCGCCCGCCGCGCGAGACGACCGCCCGCACGCGCCCGGGGTGGTCCGCCGCCGCGATCAGCGCCGCCGCCGCCCCGGTGCTCGCGCCGAACAGGCCCACCGGCAGCGCGCGCGTGGCCGGCTGGGACGCCGCCCAGGTGAGCGCCGCCCCCACGCGCGCCGCCAGGAGGTCGACGTCGAAGCGCAGGTGCCCGGTCCGGGCGTCGAGCTCCTCCTCGGCCTCCGTGAGCAGGTCGAGGAGCAGCGTCGCCAGCCCGGCCTCCTCGAGGCGCGCGGCCACGAGCTCGCTCGGCGGGCTGAAGCGGCCGCTGGCGCCGCCGTGGGCGAAGACCACCAGCCCCGCCGCGCCCGGCGGCAGGGCCAGCGCCGCGTCGAGCGTCGCCCCGCCCGCCGGCAGCCACACCTCGCGCCGATCGATCGTGCGTCGGTCCATGACCCTCGCTCACAGCCCCGTGGGGTAGGCCTCCGGCTCGCCGGCCTCCCACTGCGAGGTGCGGTCGAGCGGCTCGACCGCGGCGGTCCGGTCGACGTGCACGAGCGCGTCGAACTGCTCGGGCACGTGGCAGCGCAGGTAGTGGCTCAGCCGCTCGGACTGCGGCTGGTAGATCACCCCGATCGCGCGCTCGAGCCGCGGCTCGTCGAGCGCCTCGCGCGCGCGCGCCTCGTCGAGCGGCAGGAGGAGGCGCTCGCGGCCGACGGCGTGCAGGACCTGCTCGACGCTGCCGTGCAGGGCGGGGCGCACCCGCTTGCGCTCGAGCTCGCCCCCCCACGACGACGCCGCCGTGACCTCGCCCGCGTACGTGGTGAAGCCGACGAGCGCCGCCGCGCCGCTCCAGCGCTCGCGCGCCAGCTGCCCCAGGTCGAGCTCGCCCTGGTCGTGCTGCTCGGTGGCGCGCGCGTCCCCCACGTGGGAGTTGTGCGCCCACACGACCGCCTTGGCCGGGGGCCCGCGGCGCGAAAGGTGCTCGAGCAGCGCCACGAGGGCGTCGTGCATGTGGCGGTCGCGCAGGTTCCAGGTGTTGACCCGCCGGCCGAACATCTCGCGGTAGTACTCCTCGGCGCTGACGATCAGCCGCGCGCTCTCCTCGGCGAAGAACTGCTCGTCCTCGGCCACGAGCCCGTCGCGGGCCAGGTAGGTGGCGGCCTCGCGGCGCAGCTCGACCAGCTGCTCGACGACCTGGTCGCGGCAGGCGCGGCGCAGGCGCAGGCTCACGCTCCAGCCGTGCTCCTGCGGCTCGTCGGTCGCGTGGTCGAGGCAGCCGTAGCGGCGCCGCGCCCGCGCGGCGGCCGCCGGGTCGACGCGCTCGAGGTAGGCGACGACGGCCTCGATCGACGCGTGGAGCCCGTAGAGGTCCAGCCCGTAGAAGCCCACGCGCTCGGGGCCCGGGCGACCGTCGTTGTGGCCGCGCAGCCACTCGAGGAAGCGAACGACCTCCGTGTTGCGCCACATCCAGAGCGGGAAGCGGCGGAAGTCGCCCAGCGCCTCGACGGCCCCGCGGTCGCGGCCGGCGCCGCGCACCCAGCGGTTCACGCGGTAGGCGTCGGGCCAGTCGGCCTCTACCGCCACGAGCGTGAAGCCCTTCTCCTCGATCAGCCGCCGGGTGAGCCCGGCGCGGAGGGCGTAGAACTCCTGCGTCCCGTGCGTCGCCTCGCCCAGGAGGACGACGCGCGCCTCGCCCACCCGCTCGAGGAGCGGGTCCCAGTCGCCCGCGCGGTCGAGGGGGAGGACGGCCGGCGTGAGGGCGCGGGCCAGGGCGTCGGCGCTCCGCCCCTCCCGGCGCAGGGTCCCGCGGCGGATCACGGCGACACCTCCGGGCGGGCGCGCCGCCGCCAGGCGGCGGCGAGGAGGTCGCGCACCTCGTCGTCGGTCGTCTGGTCGAAGTCGACGTACCACTGCCCGACGCCGAAGAACGGCGCCGGGGTCGCCGGGCACACCACCTCGTCGGCGTCGCGCGCCAGGGCGTCCAGCGTCTCCGCCGGGGCCACGGGCACGGCGACGACCACCCGCGCCGGCCCGGCCTGACGCGCGGCCCCGGCCGCGGCCCGCATGGTCGCCCCCGTCGCCAGCCCGTCGTCGACGAGGACGAGGGTGCGCCCCGCGAGCCCCGGCGGCGGCCGGTCGCCGCGGTAGGCGCGCGCGCGGCGCTCGAGCTCGGCCTGCTCGCGCCGGGTGACCTCCTCGACGACCCCGGACGAGATCGAGAGCGCGTCGACGACCTCCTGGTTGAGGACGCGCACCCCGCCGCTGGCGATCGCGCCCATGGCCAGCTCCTCGTGGCCCGGGACCCCCAGCTTGCGCACGAGCATCAGGTCGAGCGGCGCGTCGAGCGCGTCCGCCACCTCGGCCGCGACGGGCACCCCGCCGCGCGGCAGCGCCAGGACGAGCACGTCCTCGCGCCCCTCGCCGAGCGCGCGCGCCAGATGCGCCCCCAGCACGCGCCCGGCCTCGGCGCGGTCGGCGTAGACGTGGTGGTAGAGGCGCGCGCGGTCCGAAGGCAGCACGCGGCCGGCCCCCTCGCTCCCCCTCTCCTTCCCTACGCGGAGGTCGCGGCGCCGTTGGAGCGTCCGGATGCATCGATCGACGCGCCGCGCGCCTGGGCTAGGCTGGAGTCATCAGGCCGCGCGCGCCGCCGCGCGCCGCGGCCGCGGACGTGCCTTCACTTCGGCCTTACTCCCAGGGGGGCGCGAGGGCGGCATGCAGGAGAGCGTCTGGAGGGACGAGGTCGCGGCCGCGGGCCACCCGCGGCTCGAGCGGAACCTCGACGTGGACGTGGCGATCGTCGGGGGCGGGATCACCGGGCTCACCGCCGCGCTGCTGCTCCAGCGCGCCGGCAAGTCGGTGGCGGTGCTCGAGGCGCGCCGGCTGGGCGACGGCACGACCGGCGGGACGTCGGCGCACCTGACGGTCGCGCTCGACCAGCCGCTGTCGACGCTGGCCAGCCGCTTCGGCGAGGACGGCGCCCGCCGCGCGGTCGAGTCCTGCCGCGGGGCGATCGACACGATCGGGGAGCTGTGCGCCGGGCTCGGCCTCGACTGCGACTTCCAGCGGGTGCCCGCGTTCCGCTGGACGGAGACCCCGGCCAAGGTCCCGCACCTCGACGAGGAGGCGCGCCGCTACGGCGAGGCCGGCGTGCTCGTCCACCGCCAGGACGGGCTGCCCTACTCGTCGCTGGCCGTGGCGGCCCTGCGCTTCGAGCACCAGGCCGTGTTCCACCCGCTCAAGTACCTCGAGGGCCTGGCGGCGGCGGTGACGGCGGAGGGCGGCCACGTCTTCGAGCGCACGCGCGTGACCCGCTGGGACGACGGCCGGCCCTGCCGCCTCAGCGTGTCGACCGGGGCGACGGTCACCGCCAACGACGTGGTCCTGGCGACCCACTCGCCGATCGGGCTCCTCGTCAGCCTCCACACGCGGCTCGAGCCGCTGACCTCCTACATCCTCGTCGCCCGCGTCGACGACCCGCCCCCGCTGGGCCTCTACTTCGACACGGCCGCGCCGTACCACTACATCCGCGCCGTGTCGCCGGCGCGGCCCGACCTGCTCGTGATCGGCGGGGCCGACACGAAGCACGGCCACGAGACCGACACGGCCGCCTGCTACACCCGCCTGGCCGAGTTCGCCCGCTCGCGCTTCTCGGTGCGCGCGATCGAGCGCCGCTGGTCGGCGGTCCTGTTCGAGCCCGTGGACGGCCTGCCGTTCATCGGCCGGCTCCCCGGCACGCAGCACGTGTGGGTCTCGACCGGCTACTCCGGGACCGGGCTCACTTACGGGACCGTCGGCGCGCAGCTCCTGGCGGACCTGATCCAGGGCCACGAGAACGGCTGGGCCGACCTCTACAGCCCGAGCCGTGTGAAGCCCGTCGCCGCCGCCCGCCGCTTCGTGGTCGAGAACGCGAGCGTGGCCTACCGGTGGGTCGCCGACCGCCTGGCGCCGGCGCCGTCCGACCGGGGCGAGGACCTGCCGCCCGGCGACGGCAAGCTGGCGCGGGTGAAGGGCAAGAAGCTGGCCCTCTACCGCGACCCGACCGGGAAGCTGCACGCGATGTCGCCCAAGTGCACGCACGCGGGCTGCATCGTGCAGTGGAACCGGGACGACCGGACCTGGGACTGCCCCTGCCACGGCGGCCGCTTCGACCCGCAGGGCAAGGTGATCGCCGGACCCCCGATGGCCGACCTGCGGCCGGTCTCGCTGGAGGAGGAGGCGGCGCCCGACGAGCGCGAGGCGCGCCCGGCGGCCGCCGAGCCGCTGCGGCCGGAGCCGGAGCGGCGGGGCGAGGTGGGCTGAGCGCGCTCGCCGTTCATGCAAAGAGGGCCGAGCGTGTGGGCTCACATGGGACACGGAGGCAACGGAGGTTCACGAAGGACACGGAGGTCTTCCTTACATCTCCTCCGCGTCCTCCGTCGCCTTCGTTGCCTTCGTGTCCCATGACCGGCCAGGACGTGGGGCTCGGTCAGCTCGGATGCGTCGGCGCCCGCGGCCGCGAGGCCGCCCGGCGCTGGCGCGACCCGCCCTCGCGCTTGCAGCGCGGGCAGACGCCGAAGATCTGGTGCGTGTGCGAGACCATCTCGAAGGCGTGCTCGCGCGCGACCTGCTCCTGCAGCGCCTCGATCTCGTCGTTGTGGAACTCGACGATCCGGCTGCACGAGACGCAGATCAGGTGGTCGTGGTGGGCGTGGTTCCCGGCGCGCTCGTAGAGCTTGTGCCCGCGCTCGAAGTCGTGCTCGTCGAGGAGGCCCGCCTGCACGAGCAGGGCGAGGGTCCGGTAGACGGTCGCCTTCGAGATCCCCTGCGTGTCGGCGCGCAGGCTCTCGAACAGCTCCTCGGCGGAGAAGTGCTTGCGGATCGTCAGCACGCGCTCGAGGATCGCGCCGCGCTGGCTGGTGAGCTTCAGCCCCTGCGTCCTGAGGAAGCGCTGGAAGGTGTCCGCCTCGTCGCCGCCGTCCACGGGCGAGAGCGTACGCGATCCCCGCCGGCGTGGCAAACCATCCGTCCGATCACGCCCCGACCGGCGGCGGCGGCGGGGTGGCGTCGACGTCCGGAGCGACCGTGGAGGGCGCCGGGGGCGCGGCGGGCGCCGGCAGGGGTGGGCCAGGCTCCTCGGCGAGCGCCCGGATCTCGGGCAGGACCAGCTCCGTGAAGAGGATCTTGGCGATGCAGGCGATCGGCACCGCCAGGAGGACGCCGAAGAACCCGAGCAGCTTGCCGAACACGAAGAGCGAGAGGATCAGCGTCAGCGGGCTCAGCCCGACCTCGCGGCCGAGGATCACCGGCTGCACGACCGCCTCGACCCCCTCGGCGGCGAGGAAGGCGGCGAGCACCCACACGACCCGGAGCGCCCAGCCCTCCGGCCCCTCCCAGGAGAGGACGACGGCCAGGGGGACGCCGCACAAGGGGCCGAGGAGCGGCACGACCGAGAGGAGCCCCGCGCCCATGCCGATGAAGAAGGCGAAGGGCACGCCGGCGATCCACAGGCCGATCCACGTGACCGCGCCCTTGGTGAGGGCGAGCATGAGCTTGCCGCGGAAGAAGGCGGCCACCTGCCGGTCGATCTTCCGCGAGAGGTCGACGATCCGCGCCCGGTAGGCGCCCGGGAGGTGGTCGCGGAGCGCGTCGCGCAGCGACGAGAACGACTGGAGGAGGAAGAACGTGTAGAGCGGGACGAGGAGCACGTAGCCGAAGAAGGTCCCGAGCTCGGCGAGCGAGCGGCGCAGCCCCGCCGACATCTCGACGCCCGCGCCCAGGACGGCGGCCGCCTGGGTCTGGTAGGCGCGGGCCAGCTGCGCCAGCTCCTGGCGCGACATGCGCGCGCCCAGGTGCTCGGACGCGTAGGCGGCGATCTGCTCGGCGAGGCCGACGCGGCGCTTGCCGTCGCCGTCCTCGTCGAAGAAGGCGTGCTGCTCGTCGAGCTTGACCAGCTCGTAGCCGCGGGCGATCCGCTCGCGGTCGGCGGGGGCGAGCGCCGGGTCGTGGAGGTCGATAACCCGCTCGCCGGCGATCACGCGCCGGAGGTCGTCGAGGTGGTCGGCGGCCTTCACCGCGGCGAACACGAGCGCGCCGGCGGTGACGACGAACACGACCCCGAACAGCCCCAGGACGGCGGTGTTGCGCGACCACCCGCGCCGCTCGAGCGCCTCGACCACGGGGTTGAGGACGTAGGCCAGGAGGAGGCCGATCAGCAGCGGGTTCGTGACGTCGCTCAGGTGGAACCCGAGCCCCAGGAGGGCGAGGACGAACACGACGACGAGCGCCCAGCGGACCAGGCGGCGGCGGCGCTGGTCGGCCACCGCCGCGCTCGTGACCGGGTCGACCCCTTGGAGGGTCGTCACGGCGCGTTCGAGGCCCTCGCCGCGCTGGGCAGGTCACGGGCCGAGACGCGGTAGGGGGGGATCAGCTGCTTGGGGTCCTGCTCGGCCATGAGCCGCTCGGGCGAGAAGGCCTCCTCGAGGTCGAAGACGGCGTCGAAGTCCTCGCGCTTGTCCTGGTCGGTCTTTCCCATGAGCTCGCGGTCGACGAGGTTGAAGACCATCTCGCCGACGTCCTGCGTGCGGCGGATCCCCCAGTGGTGGAACACCATGAGGGCGAGCGGCCCGAACTGCTCGATCGCGAGCTTGCGCACGCCCTCGAGCAGCTCCTGCCCCGACACGTGGCGCTTCTCGCCCACGAGCCGCTGGGCCGTGTCGAGCGCCTGGTAGAGGAACAGGTAGGCCTCGAGCGGGTAGCGCCGCCGCTCGCGCACGAGCTTGCGCAGCTCGTCGATCATGCTCCGCTCATCCCCCACGGCGTCCTCCGATGGTCTGTGGCCCTGGCGAGGCGGCGCGCGCCGCGAGGGCCCCGCCGACGTCGAGGATCGCGCCCTCGAGCACGAGCGCCGGGTTGACGCTCTGCTCGAGCTCCTCCTCGAGTCGGACCAGGTGATCGAGCGCCTCCTCGAGCTGGCCGGGGCGCGTGGCCGCCAGGCGCGCGAGGAGGGCGGGCGGGGCGCCGGAGAGCCGGCGCGGCGCGTCGACCCCGGCGCGGACGACGAGCGCGTCGCGCAGGGCGCGGCCGACGGCGCGCAGGAGCGCGCCCAGGCGGGCCCGCTTCACGGCGGCCTCGACGCCGCCCTCGCCCTTGGCGATCCCGAGCGCCGGGCCCAGGCGATCGGCCGTCCCGAGCGGGTCGGCGTAGGCCGCCCCGCTGGCGAGGGCCTCGACCGCCTCCCCGGCGAGCCGCGCCAGGGCCAGCGCCTCGTCCGAGAGCGCGCGCCCGGGCGCCCCCGCGCTCCAGCGCGCGCGCTCCGCCGCGTCCGGCCCGTCGACGCCGCTGCGCGCGAGGACGGCCAGGACCTCGTCGGGCGAGAGCTCGCCCAGGCGCACGACCCGGCAGCGCGAGGCCACCGTCGGCAGGAGCTCGTCCTCGCGGGTGGCCACGAGCACGATCACGCTGCGCCCGGGCGGCTCCTCGAGGAGCTTCAGCAGCGCGTTCTGCGCCTCCTCGGTCAGGGCGCCGGCGGGGGCGATCACGAACACGCGCACGCCGCCCTCGATCGGCGCGAGCGCCATGTCCTCGAGGAGCGCCTGCACCTGCGCGATCCCGATCGACTGCCCCTCGGGGGCCACGACGACGAAGTCGCCGGCCGTGCCGCGCTCGATCCGGCCGCACGGCCCGCAGCGCCCGCAGGGCAGCGGGTCGCCCTCGCCCCCCTTGCAGTTGAGCGCCTTCGCCAGCTCGCGGGCCAGCGTGCGGCGGCCCGTGCCCTCGGGCCCGCAGAGCAGGAGCGAGCCGGCGAGCCGGCCGGCCGCCAGCGCCTGACCCAGCGCCGCCCGGGCGGCGTCGTGACCGATGATCCGCGGGAAGGGGCTGCGCACGCGGGCGATTCTACCAGGGCGCCCGGGCGCGGCCCGGCGTCGCGATGGATCTCTCACGGCAGGCTCGACTCGAGTGAAATCGGCCGTGAGATGGCGGTCAGGGCTCGCGAGCCAGGACGACCCAGCGCCGCAGCTCCGCCACGGGCGCCCAGCCCGCCGTGAGCGCCTGGTCGAGCAGCCGGGCCCCCGCCTCGCGGCTGCGGTTCGGCTCGTCGCGGAAGGTCCCGAAGGCCAGCACCACCACCCGCACGTCGTTGCGGGCCAGGTCGTCGACGATCCGGCGCTGCGTGGCGGCCGTGGTCGTGACCCCCGGGATGAAGCAGTGGTGGCGGGTCCCGACCGGCCGGTCGAGCACGACGTAGAGCAGCGCGTCGTTGGCGTGCACGCGGCCGTGCTGCGGCACGATCGCGCGCGGCGTCTCCTCGGCGCAGCCGACGAACACGGCCCCGCCGGGGCCGGCGTGGGCGTCGACCACGCGGCGCAGCGCCTCGTACTCCTCCTCGAGCGCCCGGGGCAGGAGGACGCCCTCGAGGCCGGGGAGGCGCGAGCGGACGAGGTCCGGCTCGAGGGCGAGGTGCGCCGCGGCGCCGGCGCGCCCGGCGACCGGCAGGGCGAGCGCGACCGCCGCGAGGGCGGCCGCGCCCCGCCCGCGGACGACGCCGCCCAGGGCCGCCGCCAGGAGGGGCGAGGCGGCGGCGAGGGCGGGGAGGAGGTGCGAGCGGTCGGCGCGCGAGAGGGCGTAGGGGAGGAGGCCGAGGAGGAGGAGCACGAGGTGCAGCTCGAGCGGGCGCGGCGGCGGCGCGGCGCCGCGCCGGGCGAGGAGGGCACGGCGCGCGAGCGCGACCGGCGCGGCGACGGCCACGAGCGGCGGGGCGAGGAACAGCAGCAGGTGCCCGGCGAGGTCGATCGGGCCCAGGCCGGCGGGCGGCGCGAGCGGGTAGTCGAGCGCGCGGAACGGCATGGCCGCGCGCACGGCGCGCGCGTGCTCGACGAAGCCCGCCGCGTCGCCCGCGACGACGACGATCAGGAACGCCAGGGCGCCGGGCAGGGCGCCGGCGAGGAGGGCCGCCAGCGCCCGCGCGCGGGGGGGGGCGCCGGGCGCGAGCCACGGGCGCGCGAGGACGGTCGCCGCCGCGGCGGCCAGGGCGAGGGCGCCGAACTCGGGGCGGTAGAGCCCGGCGACCCCCGCGAGCGCCCCTGCGGCCGCGGACCAGCCGGGGCGCGCGCCCGCGTGCCCGCGGTCGAGGGCCAGCGCGCTGGCGAGCACGGGGAGGAGGACCGGGTGGGTCAGCGGGCCCGCGAGCCACAGGAGCGGCAGGGCCGCGAGCGGCGCCGCCGCGCCCGCGCCGAGGCGCAGGGCGCAGGCGACCGCCACGGCCGCGGCGCCGGCGACCGAGAGGGCGCGCAGGGCCCGGAGCGCCAGGAGCCGCCCGCCCGCGGGGGCCAGGAGCGCCGGCTCGAGCGGGCCGTAGACCGGGTCGTAGTCGCGCCAGGGCCGCTCGCCGCGGGCGAGCCGCTGCGCCTCGACGAGCGGGAAGCCCTCGTCGTAGAGCTGGACCGGCGCCGCGAGCGAGACGCTGCCCTCGAACAGGAGCGCGAGCGTCGCCAGCGCGACGAGCGCGACCGGCCACGCGCGCGCGGCCGCCAGGGGCGAGGGCGACGGGTCCACCCGGAGAGTCTATAGCGCGGCCGCCTGGGCGAGTTCGCCGGCGGCGGTCGTCGGACGAGGCCTCACCGGGTCCCGGATCACCGGGCGAGCGGGGTCACTTCCCGCCCTCCCACGACGCCAACCACGCGTCGATGTCGTCATCATGCGCGGGCGGCGGTGGGGGCTGATCGAGCAAGCGCCGCAGGTCGTCGTCGTCGCCGTCGTCGTCCGCGTCCTCGAACCACTCCGCCGGCGGGTCGTCATCGGCGAGCGGCGCGAGCGCCTGCGCCAGATCCTCCGGCTCGGGGTCGTCGGCGACGAGGTCGTCGAGGGTGATCGGGGGCTCGGGGCGCGTGGCCTCACCGAGCGCCTGGGCCGGCGGCGCGTCGCAGGAGCCCGGGGGCTGCGCGACGGCGACCCCGCCGCCGAGCCCGGCCAGCAGCAACGCAGCGACCGACACCCCGAGCGCGAGCATGAAGGGGGTCGCCTCGCGCATGCGTCACTCTCCAGGGGGGCTGCGGCGGCCCCCGGGTCCCCTCCCGCGCTTCGCCCGGGGGGAGCGGGCAACGACCATGCCGCGCCGGCGCTCGCCTCCGCCGTCGCCGCCGCCGGCCGACGGGTCGCGCGCGTCCCGGCGCGCGCCGGCGGCTTCCCGCGCGGCGCCCGGGCGCGGCGCAAGCGCCCTGCGCGCCCCCCGGCCGCCGGCGGCGCCCCGCTTGCTCCCTTGGCGTTCGTGGCGACGAGGGAGCAGCAGGTCGCGCTCGCGCGCGAGGCCGGGCCCGGGGCGGCGCTGGCGCTCGGCGTCGTGGCAGGCGCCGTGCTGCTCGCGGCCGAGATCGTGGCCGCGCTCCTGACGGGCCTCCCGCCGCGGCTGCCGCTGCGGATCGCGGCGAGCCTGGTCATGGGCAGCGCCGCGCTCGAGGGGCCGCCGACGTTCGGCGTCATGGTGCTCGGCACCCTCATGCACCTGTCGCTCTCCGCGCTCTACGGGTGGATCTACGGGGCGATCCACCGCGTCGGCTCCCCCGACGCCCGGCGGAGCTTCGGGCTCCAGGCCCTCGGCGGCGCCGCCTTCGGCCTGGCGCTCTGGGTGGTCAACGTGCAGGTCGTCGCGCGGAGCCTCTACCCCTGGGTGCTCGAGCGCGACCCCTGGGTCCAGGCCGCCCTGCACGTCCTCGCCTTCGGCCTGCCGCTCGGGCTCCTCTTCGCCGGTGCGGCCAGCACCCCGGCCCCCCGGGTCCGGCCGCGGCGCCGGGTGCGCGCGGCGCGCTGACCGGACCAGCCCCGGACACTGTCCATGCGCGAACCCGGTTCGTCTCGGGTCGGTGCCGGCGACACGGGCGATCCGGTTCATCCCATGCTCGGTGGCCGGTTACGTCGAGGCACGGCGGGTGCGAAGGGGGCGCGCGGAGGTCCCCGTGCGCGCACCCCTGCTCGTCTTCGCCAGCCTCGCCCTGCTCGCCACCCCGACGCTGGCGCAGCCCGCGGGCGGGATCGTCGGCGTCCTCGAGGACCAGTTCGACCGCTCGGTCCTGAACGCCGGCCGCCGCGCGACGCGGGACGGCCGCCTCGACGCCGCCGACGTCGACGCGCTGGTCGCCGCGGCCGGCGCGCGGGTGAACGCGCGCGAGGGGCGGACGATCCAGGCCCTCGTCGACGGCAAGGTCGACGGCCTCCCCGCCTACGAGGTCACGGACGAGGCCCGCGCGCGCCTCGTCGACCTCGCCGTCGTCCTCGACCTCCAGCCCGAGAGCCGCGCCGCGGTCGAGGCCGGGCAGACCTACGCGGGCACCGCCGCGCCGGCCACCGTGCGCGAGGTGCTCGCCCGCGCGCGCCTCAACGGGGCCGTGGCCTACGACGTGACCGAGACCAACAGCTCGGGCGAGGGGGTCTACACCGACTACCCGTCCGTGACCCCGGCGACCGAGAACATGCGCTTCTCCTGGACCGAGGTCACCCCGGCCGCGCTCGAGGCCGACATGCAGGACACCCGCCGGCGCCTCCTGATCAGCGGGTCGGAGCGGGTGACGATCGACGGCGACCAGGTCTCGATCGCGCGCTACCGCGTGGGCGAGCGCGGCACCGGCTCGATCTCCGCCGCCTACGACGAGGCGTTCCACCCCGTGCGCCGCTTCGACGAGATGATGCGCGACCGCCTCGGCTACCCCGACTTCATGCGCGAGTGGCGCGTCGACGCGATCCGCGAGGCCCGCTCGGGCCGCGGCGACCGCTGGGCGAGCAACTGCGCGATCCTCGCCGACGGCTCGATCCACTGCCTGCCGGCGGTCCGCCGCCACTCGGCGTCGCCGGGCCTGATCCTCACCAACCCGGCCCTGGCCCGCGGCCGCCAGATGCTCTGGAACGGCCACCTCACCGCCCGCGAGGGCGTGATCACGAGCGTCGGCACGTCGGGCCGGATCTCGCGCCGCGCGGCCGAGGGCAAGGACGTCTTCGTGAACCCGCTGCCGCTCCTGAAGGCCTGGGGCTTCCAGGTGGCGCCGAACCTCGTCGTCCGCTCGGAGCACGCGACCGCCCGCTACCTGCAGGACGACGAGAACTGCGTCCTGCGCCAGGCGCCGCAGCAGTAGCCACCACTTGAGCTTTTAGCTCTTAACCGCTCCATGAAAGCTGTCGAGCATCCGCTCCAGCTAACAGCTAAAAGCTAAGAGCTAAAAGCTAACTCTGCAACTAAGGCAGATCGGGGAGCACCCACAGGTCGCCCACGCGGCCCTCGGCGGTGTGCCCGCCGTAGACCACCACGCAGCGGCGGACCGGGTCGTGGCCCATGGCGTGCCAGCCGCGCGGCGGCGGCGCAGCGGGCGGGTCGACGGGCGTCCAGCGGTTCGTCGCGAGGTCGAGGAGCCACGTGTCGCCCAGGTAGGTGCCGCGCGCGATCCCGCCGAAGAGCACCGCGCGCCCGCGCGAGTCGACGACGAAGCCCGCGCACTCGCGCGCCTCCGGGCTCTCGGGGCCGCGGGGCAGCTCCCGCCACTCGCCGTCGGACCAGGCCCACAGGTCGCCCGCGAGCGCGGCGGCCGAGTTCCCGCCGAACACGAGCACGCGACGGCGGTCCGGGTCGCTCGCCACCCCGGCGGCCCAGCGCGGCCCCGGCCGGGGCCGCGCCGGCTGGTGCGCGCGCCAGGTCTCGCCGGTCCACGTCCACAGGTCGTCCTGGGGCATGTAGCGGCGGTCCGGCGGGCCGAGGACGCGGCCGCCGATCAGGGTCACCGCGCGGGCCGAGGGGTCCCACTCGAGCCCCTGCCAGCAGCGCGCCTCGGGCCCCGCGATCAGGCCCTGCCGCTCCCAGCGCGCGCCGTCCCACTCCCACGTCTCGGGGGTGACCCGGTGCCCCCCGTCGAACAGCCCCCCGTGGAGCACGAGCCGCCCCCGCGCCGCGTCCCAGGCCAGCGCGTGCCCGTGCCGCGGCGGCGGACGCTGGTCGGCCGCCGTGGTGAGCGGGGTCCAGCGCGCGCCGTCCCACGCCCACAGGTCGTCGAAGATCCGCGGCGGGCTCCAGCCGCCGAAGAGGAGGAGCGCCTCCCGGCCCGGGTCCCATACGAGCCGCGCCGCGCCGTCGCGGGGGCCCGGGCCCGGCTCGGGGAGGACCACCCGCTCCCAGGCGCGCACCGCGTCCCACAGCTTCAGCGCGCCCGCGTGGCCGGGCGCGGCCTCGAGCACGGCGCGCAGGGCGTCGCGCCGCGCCGCGCCGTCGAGCGCGCGGGCGCGCGCCCACAGGTCGTCGACGGTGGGCGGCGGCGGCGGCGGCTCGATCGCCGCCGCGTCGACGGGGACGTCGGCGGGCGGCGGCGCGTCGCGCAGCCTCGCCGCGACGAGCAGCGCGCCGGCGACGGCGCCGACGAGCAGCCCGAGGGCGGCGACGAGCGGGGCCCGGGCGCCGCGCCCCGTCGGGGCGGCGCCCGGCCGGAGGGCCGCGTCGAGCGCGTCGCGGAACGCGCCGGCGTCCGGGGGGCGGTCCTCCGGACGGACGGCGAGCGCGCGCATGACGACCCCGTCGAGCGCCGGCGGGGCGCCCGGCCGCACGCTCGACGGGGGGGGCGGCGGCTTGCCCAGGAGCTCGGCGTAGCGCAGCGGCAGGTGGCTCGAGAAGGGCGCCTTGCCGGCGAGCCCCTCGTAGAGCATGGCGCCCAGCGCGAACACGTCGGTCGCCATGGAGGCCGGCTTGCCCTTGATCTGCTCGGGCGCCATGTAGGCGGGCGTGCCCACGAGCGCGCCCGTCTTCGTCAGCGACGAGCGCGCCTCGAGGTCGCGGGCGAGGCCGAAGTCGGTGAGGAGCGGGGCGCCGTCGCGCGCCCGCACGAGGACGTTGTCGGGCTTGAGGTCGCGGTGGATCACGCCGCGCGCGTGGGCCGCGGCCACGCCGTCGGCGACGGCGCGCAGCAGGCGGACGACCTCGTCCGGCGGCGGCGCCTCCTCGAGCACCTCGCGGAGCGTCCGCCCCTCGACCAGCTCGAGCGCGATCCAGAGGAGGCCCTCCTCCTCCCCCGCGTCGAGCACGGGGACGACGTTGGGGTGGACGATCGCCTCGCCGAGCACCCCCTCGCGCTCGAAGCGCCGGCGCTGGTTGGCCGACGCGTCGGCCCCGGCGCTCAGGACCTTGACCGCCACCGGCGGCCCGCCCGCCCGCGGGCGGGCGCGGACGACGAGGCCGAACGCGCCGCGGCCGAGCTCCGCCTCGACGACGTAGGGCCCGATCGTCGACCCCGGGAGGCGGTGGCGGCCGATCGGACCTGCCGCGAGCACTCGGGCCAGGGGGAGGGGAGCGCCGGGGTGCATGGCGCCGAGTATGGCGCGCCCGTGCGCCCGGCGCACCGCGTGCGCGAGCCGCACCGGCGACGCCGATCCTGGCGATCGCTACGATCGCCGCCATGAAGACGACCGCGCTCGCGTGCACGCTCGCCCTGGTCCTCGTCGCCGCCGCGCCCGCAGCGGCGCAGGACGGCCGCTGGGGGGCGCTGGCCCGGAAGGACGGCGTCGGTCAGCCCTACGCGCTCACGGCCGACGACGCGCTGTGGGCGGCGCGCATGGTCGTCGGCGAGTCGGGGGGCCGGGGCGGCGTCGACGACGCGGCCGTGCTGTGGTGCATGATCAACTCGCACATGCTGCGGCCCGTGCGCGACGCCTACCCGACGTTCGGCGCGTTCGTGCGCGCCTACTGCACACCGCTCCAGCCCTACCTCAAGGCGCAGGGCGCGATCGACCGCCACCGCCGGCGCGGCACGCCCATGGTCGAGGTGGAGCCCGGCAAGTGGCAGCTCCGCCGCCACGTCGAGCTCCAGCAGCGCCCCTGGGCGGAGCTGCCGCCGAGCGCGCGCGGGCTCGTCGAGCGCGTCTTCCGCGGCGAGCTCCCCTCGCCCTGCGCCAACGCGACCCAGTTCTGCTCGACCGCGACCTACTACCACGACCGCCACGGGCGCCGGCCGACCGACGAGGAGCACGTCGCGTTCACCGAGGGCTGGGCGCGCGAGAAGGGCTACACGTGGGTGCGCGTCGAGGGCGCCGACCCGCGGAGCAACTGCTTCTTCGTCGAGCGGCGCTTCGCGTCGCTGCCCGAGGGCGTGGTGGTCGTGCAGCTGCCGGCACGGCGGCGCTCCTAGGAGCGGCCCCCCGGCCTCTTCAGCCGCGGACCAGCTCGAGCTCGCCTGCGCCTCCTCCGCAAGCGCGACGGCGCGGCAGCCACCCCGTCACGACGCGCGCGGTCACTTCAATCCCGGCGCGGGCTGCGGTCCGACGCAGGCCCCACCTGCCACGAGCTCGAGCTCGAGCTCGCTCAGCTCCTCGTCCAGGCCGGCGGCGTCGCGGCGGAAGGGGACGACCACGTGACGGACCCTCGGCCCGTCCACGGCCAGCGTGAACGTCTGCTGGGGGTGGATGTGGATCCCCAGCGCCTCGACGAGCGCAGGGCGCGGGTCCTGGGCCAGCTGCTCCAGCCACCCACGATCGCTCCAGATGCGACGGACGACCTGGTCACCGAACCCGCATCCGTGTCGGTACCCGCCGCGGAACGAACTCGGCTCGTCGAGCGGCTGCTCGGGCAGGGGCCAGCCCGGCCCGACGCGCTCCCAGGGGAAGCCAGGCTCGGCGGCGTCGAGGACCTCGAGGGCGAGGTGCTGGGCCGTGCCCAGGTGGACCTTCAGCTCGACGTCCGCGGGCACGCGCAGGCCGGTCGCCTCCTCGAACGCCTCGCGCGGGCGCTGCACGAGGCGCGCGCGGAAGTCGGGGTCGGACCAGGCCCGGACGATCAGCGGCTCGAGGGTGGCGCGGCGGTCTTCCAGGGTCGTCGTCGGCTCGGTCATGTGCCCTCCCGTTGGGGCAACGTACATGCCGGGAGCGCGCGCACCGATGTAGCTCATCGGCTACACGTCCCCTCGTTGACTCGCGCGAGAGCACGGGTGGAGCGGAGCGACGAACGAGGCGAGGGCGGAGGCCGAGGCGAGGCCGCGTGAAGGCGAGCGACGGGAGCCTGAGCGGCCAGGGTGTCGCGCTTCGCGCAACACCCTGGCGAACGGCAGCGCCCGCCATCCTCCGCCGGAGCCGCGACCCTACGAGCGCCGCGCCGCGCCCCCCCAGCCTGGCGGCGGCGGCCCCTTGCGCGGGCCTGTCGGCGGGCCGGGGCGCGCGACGGGCCGGGGACCCGGCGGGGTCGGCCGGACCGGGCCGCGGACGGCGGCCAGCGCCTGCGAGAAGCTCACCTGCAGCCGCTCGCCCTGGCCCCTCGGGGGCGGGCCGCCGCGCACGACCTGGCAGCTGCCGCGCGTGAGGCGCAGGATCGCGTCGAGGGCGCGGCGCCCGGTCAGCCCGCCGAACGCGGCGTGGCGCGGCGCGCCGGCGACGACGACGACCCAGCCGCGGCCGGCGTCGCTCTTCACGCGCAGCGTCCCGCTGGCCTTGATCTTCTCGAGGGCGAGCGCCACGTCGGCCGGCGCGGCGCCCACCGAGCGGCGCTCGCCGGCGCGGGCGGGCGCCGAGCGCCGGGCGGCCAGGCCGCCCTCGCCGTAGAACGAGGCCGCCCTGCCGCTCACCTGGCCCGTGGCCGCGACCGGGCGCGTCGGGTCGGGCCGGTCGCGCTGGCCGGTCTTGCGCGCGTCGATCGCGCCCTCGACCGGCGTCGCGCGGCGCAGGTAGCCGAGGCGCAGGGCGCCGACCTCGACCTCCTCGCCGCCCTTGAGCGTCCGGACCCCCTTGAGGCGCACGCCGTCGACCTTGATCGGCTCCTGCGCGCCCTCCTCCTTGACCGTCACCTCGTCGTAGTCGTCGGTCCAGAAGAGGGTCGCCACGAGGCCCTGCGAGGCGCGGGGCAGGACGAGCTCGTTGCGCGCGTCCTTGCCCACGCGGAAGGCGCGCCCGGGGACGAGCTCGATCGTGCCCAGGTTCGGCACGCGCAGGTAGTGGAAGAACGCGGAGTCCGCGTCGTCGTCGTCGTCCTCGTCGTCGGGCGCCATGTCGCCGCCGCACTGGCGGCACCGGGTGGCGGTGTCGTCGTTGCGGTCGAAGAGGCACAGCCGGCACATGCGCATGACAGGCGACCTCCGCGGGCCCTCGACGGCGCAGAGGATATCGCGGATGCTCGCGGCGCGCCGGACCTCGCGTCCGGACGTGGAGGCGCATGGGAGAGTCGACCCGCCACATCCGCCACGGGCTCGGCGCGGTCCGCCCCTACCTCCACGGGCCGGCGGAGCTCGTGGACCTGGTCGAGGACGCCCTCGGCGCGGTCGAGCTCGAGCGGCACGCCTTCGGACCGAACAGCTTCCACGTCGAGCTCCGCGTGGGCGACGGGGTGCTCGTAATCGAGGCGGGGGAGCTCCCGCCGGGGACCCCGGCGTGGACCGGGTCGGTCTACGTCTACGTCGAGGACGTGGACGAGGCCTACCGGCGAGCGCTCGCCCGGGGGGCGCGCTCGGTCGCGGCGCCGGCGGACAAGCCGTATCAGGAGCGGCAGGCCGGCTTCGTCGACATGGCGGGCAACACCTGGTGGATCGGCGCCTACCAGCCCGCCTGACGGCTCACCCGCCGAGCGCCGCGGCCAGCGCGCGCAGGACGCCCTCGGTCGTCGGGCGGTCGGCCGTCGCGGCGACCTCGAGCCCGAGCGCCGCCACGGCCTCGGCCGTCGTCGGGCCGATCGCCACCACGCGGGCGCGCAGGCCGGCGCCGGCGCAGCCGCCGAGGGCGGCGCGCGCGCCCGAGGGGCTGGCGACGACGACCGCGTCGACCTCGAGCTCGTGCGCGGCGGGCGGGGCGAGCGGGACCTGTTCGTAGAGCTCGACGCGCCGCACCGGGCAGCCGGCGGCGGCGAGCGCGTCGCCCAGCTCGGGCCGGCCCCCGCGGGCCGTCGGGAGGAGGACCGGCGGGCGGGCCACGCCGAGGCGCTCGAGGAGCGCGCGGGCCAGGCCGGCGCCGGTCTCCTCGTCGGCGACGAGGTCCACGGGCACGTCGACCTCGGCGAGGGCGCGCGCGGTGGCCGGGCCGACGGCGGCGACGCGCCGGGCCCGCAGGGCGTCGGCCGCGCCGGGGCCGAGGTCGCGCGCCAGGTGGCGCACGGCCGACCCGCTCGTCAGGGCCACCCAGCCGTCGGGGGCCGTCGCGGCCAGCGCCTCGCCGAGGTCCGGCGCGCCGAGGGGGCGGTCTTCAGTGGGCGGATGGCAGCGCGCGTCCGCGCCGAGCGCCTCGAGCGCCTGCACGAGCTCGCGCGCCCGGTCGGCCTCGCGCAGGACGAGCACGCGCCGCCCGCGCAGGAGCGCGGGCTCGGCCGGGCGCGGGGGCGGGAGCTCGCCCAGGACGGCGTGCGCCAGGGCGGCGGCGCGCCGCGGGTCCCGCGCGCGCACGAGCGCGCGGCGGAGCCACGGCCGCTGGCCCGGCGCCGGCGCCTCGGCCGGGCCGAGGACGGCGCGCAGCTCGAGCCGGCGCGCGGCGTCGACCACGGCGTGGGCGCCGAGCGGCACGCTGCAGCCGGCGCCGATCGCGTGCAGGAGGTCGCGCTCGCCCTCGGTCGCGTCACGCACGGCCGGGTCCTCGAGCCCGGCGAGCGCGGCGAGGAGCGCGGCGTCGCCGGCCCGGGCCTCGATCCCGAGCGCCCCCTGGCCGGGCGCGCACACGAACCACGCCGGCGGGAGCTCGACGCGCCGCACGCCCGCGAGGGCGAGCGCGAGGCGGTCGATCCCGGCCATGGCGAGGACGACCGCGTCGACCTCCCTCGTGCGCGCCTTGTCGACCCGCGTCGGCACGTTGCCGCGGATCGACACGAGCTCCAGGTCGGGGCGGAGCGCCAGGAGCTGGACGCGCCGGCGCACGGACGACGTGCCGACCTTCGCGCCGCGCGCGAGCGGCACGACGGGGTCGCCCTCGTCGACGGCGGCCGGGTGGCAGAGGAGCAGGTCGCTCACGGGCGCGCGCACGGGGCGGGCGAGGAGCGTCAGCCCGGGCGTCGGGTCGGTCGGGAGGTCCTTGAGCGAGTGGACGGCCAGGTCCACCTCGCCGCGGAGGAGGGCGCGCTGGATCTCCTTCGTGAACAGCCCCACCTCGCCCGTGGCCTGGCCGAGCTCGGCCAGCGGGCGCGACGTGTCGAGGTCGCCCGACGTCTTGATCAGGACGAGCTCGACCTCGAGCCCGAGCGCGCGGACGCGGTCGGCGACGAGGTTCGCCTGCCAGAGCGCGAGCTCGGAGCCGCGGGTGCCGATGCGGACGGGCTGACGGACCTGGGTCATCGGGGCCAGGATACGTCAGAGGCCCAGGAGGCGCCGCTTGGCGAGGGTGAACTCGTCGTCGGTCAGGACGCCCTGCGCGCGGAGGCGCGCGAGGCGCTCGAGCTGGCCGGCGAGGGAGACGGGAGCGGGAGCGGGCGCGGGTGCGGGTGCGGGGGCGGGTGCGGGAGCGGGAGCGGGAGCGGGGGCGGGGGGGGGGGGGGGGGCGGGGGCGGGGGGGGGGGGGGGGCGGGGGGGGGGGGGGGGGGGGGGGGGGGGGGGGGGGGCGGGGGGCGGGGGCGGCGGCGGGAGCGGGGGCGGGAGCGGGAGCGGGGGCGGTGGCGGGAGCGGGAGCGGGGGCGGGAGCGGGAGCGGGGGCGGGAGCGGCAGCGGGGGCGGGTGTGGGTGCAGGTGCGGCGGTGGGTGCGGCGGCGGCAGCGGGAGCGGGAGCGGGGGCGGGTGCGGGTGCGGCAACGGGGGCGAGAGCGGGAGCGGGTGCGGGTGCAGCGGCGGCAGCGGGTGCGGGTGCGGGTGCGGGTGCGGCGGCGGCAGCGGGTGCGGGAGCGCGTCGCGGCGGGCGGGGGGTGGCGCCGGCGAGGCGGAGGGCGGCCCAGACCTGGGAGGCGGCGCCGGTCACCGCGGCCTCGAGGCTCCGGCGGTAGAGCGCCCGCGCCTCGTCCGTGCGGCCCGAGCGCTCGGCGACGAGCCCGGCGTGGGCCAGGGCCGACGCCCGGCGCTCCTCGACCGTCGAGTCTGGCTCCTCCGTCGACGCCGCGAGGGCCAGGAGGGTGTCCAGGTCGAGCTCGCCGCGCGCGAAGCGCACGAGCGCGCCGGGCCAGCCGGGGCCGTCGGCGAGGGCGTCGTCCTCACCGAACAGCAGCGCGCGCAGGAGGGCCGGGTACTCGGGCCGCTCGCAGCGCGCGCCCTCCTGGCGCAGGAGGCGACGGGCGCGGTCCGGCTCGCCGCGCAGGTGGGCCTCGAGCGCCAGGGCGCGCTCGAGGCCGGTGCGGGCGCCCCACGGGTCCTGGCGCCGCAGGCGGGCGAGGTCGGCCTGGGCGCCGGGGACGTCGCCCGCCTGCGCGCGGGCGGCGACCCGGGTCCAGCGTGAGGCGGCGCCGCGCGGGTCGATCCGCAGGGCGCTCGTGGCGTCTTCGACGGCGTCGCCCGTCCGCCGGAGCTGCAGCCGGGCGGCGCTGCGCGCCGCGTGGAGCCCGGCGTCGCGGCATCCGGCCTCGAGCGCGCGCGTCGCGTCGGCCTCGAGGTCGGCCACGGGGCGCCGGTCGGTGATCGTCGCCGCGAAGGCGAGGTGGGCCGGCGCGGCGCCGGCGAGGGCCGCGGCGTCGGCCGCGCTCGCGAGCGCGGCGGCGTGCTCCCCCAGCCGGGCCTGCGCCAGGGCGCGGAGGACGCGCGGCCGGGGGTCGCGCGGGGCGAGGGCCGCGGCGGCCTCCGCGTCGCGCCGCGCGGCCTCGTGGTCGCAGCGATCGAGATGCGCCAGCGAGCGCTCGCACAGGGTGAAGCTCCGGCCCGCCGGCTCGAGCCCGTCGAGGCGCAGGGCGGCGTCGAGGTCCGCGATCGCCCCCTCGAGGTCGCCCAGCTGCCGCCGGGCCGCGCCGCGGTGCGCGAGGGCCACGGGGCGGTCGGGCCGTCGCTCGAGGACGCGCGTGCACTCGGCGACGACGCCGCCCCAGTCCTTCGCCTTCAGCTTCGTCGTGCCCTCGTCGCCCACCTCGAGCTGGGTCACCCCGCGCGCGACGAGGTCGGCGAGCTGCCCGACCGCCCGGTCGGTGGCGCCGGCCGCGCGCTCGAGCGAGGCCGCGATCGCGCGGCGCTGCGGGTCGCCGTCGAGCGCGCCGGCGAGCTTCCCCGCCAGCCAGGACGCGACACGCGGCGCCGTCCGGTCCGCGATCGCCGTGGGCGGCGGCGCCCCGCCGTCGGCGACCGACGGCTCCGCCTGGCCACACCACCGGGCCGACGACGCCCACGCGTGGCAGACCGGGCAGCGGGTGGTCGCGAACGTGCGCTGGCACGCGGGGCAGCGCGCGCCGGTGGCGAACGGGTCGAAGGGCGCGAGGCAGTCGTCGCGCGTGCAGCCCCAGCGCGGGGCGCCGTCAGGTCGCCAGCCGCAGGACGGGCAGGTGGCGGCGTGCGGTCCGCTCGGCGCGAGCTCGGGCGGGGGTCCCTCCTCGCCGTCGGCCCGCTCGGGGTCGAGGGATCGTCGGCCGAGCGCCACGGCGCGGGTCCGCGCCTCCTCGAGCGCGCGCGCGGCCGCGTCGATCGCGGCGCGCGACGCCCGTCGCGCGGCCTCGGCCTCGGCGGGCGCGGCGCCACGCGCCTGGTCGAGCAGCCCCGCGAGCTCCTCCTCGCCCCGGCGCGCCCGCGCGAGCGCCTCCTCCGCGGCGAGCACCTCGGCCCGCGCGGCCGCCGGGTCGGGCTGCTCGTCGTCGTCGGCCGGCAGCCCGCCGTCGACGAGCGCCAGGAGGTCCGCGCCGAGCACGCGGGTCGTCGTGCGCCACACGCCGGCCCAGTCGACGCCGCGCGGGCCGAGGAGGCGCTCGAGGAAGGCCGCGCGCTCGGCGCCCTCGGGCAGCCACAGCTCGAGCCGCGTCCACGCGTCGCACGCGGGACACTGCAGCCGGTCCCACACGTTGGCGCAGCGGGGGCAGGCGCCCGCGGTGACGAACGGCGCGAACTCCTCCTCGCACGCGTCGCAGGGGACGAGCGCGGGCGGCGGGGTCCGGCAGGAGGGGCAGCGCGGGTCGGCCACGGGTCGAGCGTGGCGAGGGGGCGGCGGACGAGCAACCCGGGTCGTGCCATGATCGCGCCATGGCGAAGGCCCGTCGTCCTGACCGAAGGGAGCGCGACCGCGCGTGGCGCGCGCTCGTCGCGCGCCTCCACGACACGGACGACGTCGACGCGGCCGTCGCCGCCTGCGCGGAGCTCGACGCCCTGGCCGACGAGACCTGGGTCCGGCGGCTCCGGCGCCTCCTGCTCGAGGGCCGGGACTTCTTCGTCCGCGAGGCGGCGGCCTGGCCGCTGGCGCGGCTCGAAGGCGTGCGCGCCCTGCCGGCGCTGCTCGAGGCGCTGGCGCTGGGCCACGCCGAGGGGCACGACAACGACGGCCTGGCGACGATCGTGGTCGAGGTCGTCGAAGGCGACCCCGCGGGGGCGGCCCCGCTCCTGCGCCGGCTCGTCCGCAGCCGCCGCGCCGCCGATCGCGCCGACGGCGCCTGGCTGTGGGCCTTCGGGCGCGCTGCGCTCGACGCGGCGCCGCTCCTGCGCCTGGCGCGCGACCGGAGCCCGCGGGTGCGCAGCGCCGCGGTCGGCTCGCTGGCGAGCTTCGTCGACGAGGCCGCCGCCTTCGAGGCCGTGCTGGCCGCCGCCCACGACCGCTCGCCCGACGTCCGCGTCAGCGCGGCGCTCGGGCTGCGCGGCGTCCGTTCGCCCACCGCACGGCGCGCCCTGGCGCGGCTCCGCGACCACGACCCGGAGCCGCGGGTCCGCGAGTACGTGCGAGCCCTCGCCGCGTGGCCGGCCGGCTGAGGCCACGGCTCCGCGGAGCCGCGCCGACCCCTGCGCCACATACACTTGCGCGTCCGACCGGGCAAGCGGCGCCACGGCTCGTGGCTCCGCGGAGCCGCGCCGACCACTGCCCCACATACACTTGCGCGTCCGACCGGGCAAGCGGCGCCACGGCTCGTGGCTCCGCGGAGCCGCGCCGACCACTGCCCCACATACACTACTTGTGCGTCCGACCGGGCAAGCGGCGCCACGGCTCGTGGCTCCGCGGAGCCGCGCCGACCCCTGCGCCACATACACTTGGGTGATCGCCCCCCCCGCAACGGCGCGCACGACCCGCGGGACCCCGCGACTCCAGCGTTCGTCCCGGTCGGTCGAGGTGCGAGGCGCCTCTCGATCAGGTCGGGTTGCGGGCCATGCGCGAGGCGAGGCCCGTGGCGAAGCGCAGGATCGCGTCCCGGTCCGCATCGCTCAGGTGCGCCAGGCGCGAGCCGAGCATGGCCTGCGCGCTCTCGTCGGCGATCCGGCGGAAGCGGTCCTCGCGCACGAGGCGCTCGACCTCCTGGGCCACGACGGCGCGCGCCTTGTGGGCCTCGCCCTCGAGGGCGCGCTGGTTCTCGGCCGAGAGCGCCTCGATCGTGATCATGTCGACGACGAACACGCCCGGCTTGTCGTCGAGCGCGGGGTCGACGTCGCGCGGCAGGCCCAGGTCGCAGACGATCAGCGGCAGCCGCGCGCCGGCCGCGCGGCGCGCGGCGAGCGCGGGGGCGAGCGCCTCGGCGGGGATCACGACCTCGGTCGCGGCGGTGGCGGCGAAGACGACGTCGATCCACGCCGGCGGCGCGGCGAGGAACTCGGCCAGCGACTGCGCGCGGCCGCCGAACTTCTTCGCCAGCTCCTCGGCCTTGTCACGCGTCCGGTTGACGAAGATCTTCTCGCCCGGCTTGCCCTGGAGCGCCTGCGCGACCTTCCGGGTCATCTCCCCGGCCCCCACGAGCACCGTCACGCCCGGGCCCTCGCTGCCGAAGTACTTCCTGATCTTGTGCACGGCGACCTGCGCCGCCGAGGCCGGCGTGCGGCCGAGGGCCGTCTCGTTCTTCACGCGCCGCGAGCAGACCGCCGCCCGGTCGAAGAGGCGCCCGAGCGTGGCCCCGCTGAGGCCGACCGCCGCGCAGCGGTCCAGGGCGCGCTTCGCCTGGCCGGAGATCTCCGTCTCGCCGAGGACGAGGCTGTCGAGGCCGCTCGTGACGGTGAGCAGATGCTCGAGCGCGCCCTGGCCCGCCTTGACGAACAGCGCCTCGCCCGGGCCGTCGGTCATGGGCGAGGCCCCGCGCGCCGCGAAGAAGGCGCGCGCCCGCCCGAGCAGCTCGACCGCGTCCTCGTCACGGACCGCGTGGGGCAGGGCCACGTAGCACTCGACGCGGTTGCAGGTCGCCAGGTAGACGAGCTCGTCCGCCCCGAGCGCCTCGCGCAGGGCGGCCTGCGCGGCCGTGTCCTCGGGCGAGAGGACGTAGGTCCCGAGCCGGCCGAGGCCGACGCGCCGGAAGGAGGTCGCGATCACGGCGACCCGTTCGGTCCAGCCTGGACGATCGTCCTTCATCTCGCTCCCTCTCCCGCGGCCATCCAGAGCACACCGCCCACCAGTCACAAGTCCTGTGCTGGCGCGTGCTCCCGTTCCAGAAGGGTTCGGCTTCCTTCCCGGTGTGCACGGCGTGCGCACAGCGAGGGCAACCCTGTCTAACACGTCGCGGGCCACTGTCAGCCAACAGCGAGAGCAGCACTTACGCGTTCCGGCGTCACGCCGCGATGACGGCGGCGTCCCGGGGCCGTGAAACGGGTACAGCGCGAGGGCCGCGACAACGCGTCGCGGCCCTCGCACCGGGTTCAGGAGTGCAATGAGAGTCGGAGGGTGACTGGTCTTACTGGAGCCGACGGCCGCCCTGGATCCACTGGACGATCGTGTCGGCGCCCTGCTGGCTGAGGACCGTGCCGCCGCCGTGCGACATGCCGCGCCCCTTGGTGATCAGGAGCGAGCTGGCGGGGTCGAGCGTGTTCGTGAGGACCGGCGCGGTCGAGCGGGTGAGCATCTGGTGGTCGCTCGAGTCGTTGCCCGTGAAGATCAGCGTGGTGAAGTTCGCCGAACCGGTCGACGTGTGGCAGGCGGTGCAGGCGTTCAGGACCGGCTTCACGTCGGCGACGTAGGTCGGGCCGCTCGGCTGCGGGTTGGGGTTCGGGTTGGGGTTGGGGTTCGGGGTCGGCGGCGGGGGCGGGAGGGGCACGCCGCCGCCGTTGGCGATCCGGCGGTAGACGTGGGCGCCGGTGGCGGTGCGCACGCCGACGAGGGTCTCCGCGATGTTCGGGGTGGCCAGGGCGCCGATCTGGAGGACGCCCGCGGGGAGGGTCGGGTCGTCGAGCCACGACCCGTTGGCCGCGCGGTAGAGCAGGCGACCGCGCGAGGTGCCGACGAGGACCGTCGCGTCCTGCTCGCACAGGGCCAGGGGCGCCTCGCCCGAGAAGCCCACCAGGGTCTCGAGGCGCTCGCCGTCGAAGTGGTAGACCGCGCCGCCGGTCGGGGCGCCGGTCGCCACGTCGAAGTTGCCCACGGCGACGATCAGCGACAGGTCGTTCACCACGATCATGGCGGTGACGCGCGCCCGGCCGGCGCCGCCGAGGTCGAGGACCCGGGTCCAGGTCGCGCCCGAGCCGCGGATCACGCTCGCCGTGCCGCCCTGGGCGCTGTTCCCCGAGAGGCCGGCCCAGACCTCGTTGCGGTAGGCCACGGCGGCGGTCGGGATGTGGCTGCCGATGATCGCGATGTCGTTGACGAAGTGCGCCACGCCGTTGCTCATCAGGCTGACCACGCCGGGCCGCCCGATCTCGCCCGAGAAGCAGTAGACGTCCTCGCCCAGGGCGCAGACGACCGACTCGGAGTAGGGCGTGTCGTGGATCAGGCGCCAGCCGCCGGTGGCCGAGTCGCGCAGGTAGACGTCGCCGCCGGCCGGCGCGCCCTCGTTGCCCGTCGCGACGAGCAGGGCGGTGCTGATCCGCGCGACGCTCGAGACCTCGTAGACCAGCGAGGCCTCACCGCGCGACGTGCCGTTGATGAACGAGTCGATCCGGCCGAGCGGCGCGTGCGCGACCACGATCTGCGAGCTCGCCGGCGAGATCCCGGGGGCGAAGGCGATCTGGTCGATCGTGCCGCCCGCGACCTGGTTGGCCTGGAAGAAGTGCTCGTCCCAGGTGTAGCCCTGCGGGTCGAGCGCCGCCGTGTTCAGCCCGCTCGAGATGGGGCTCACGGTGCTGATCACCCCGACCGCGGCCGAGCGGCTCCCGCCACCGCCACCGCCGCCACCGCTGCCGCAGCCGGCCGCCGCCGTCCCCAGGGCCACCGACCCGATCAAGCACCCGATCGCCACGCTCCGAGTCTTCATTGCACCCTCCCGTTGTCCCGCCCTGTGAGGCGCGAGACGGAAGGGTCAAGTGCAAGCCCGTTGCCATCGCCACAACTCCCTCGCTGTCAACGCGTGTCGCCATCTGGATCGACCCGTTGACACGGGCCTGAACTCGTCGCCGTGAACACCGTGCACGCGGTGCGCATCAGGGTGTGTTCTGGCGACGACTCCTGGGACGAAAGCACTTCGGCCGCCCTGCGCCGGGTCGCCTGACAGCAGCGGCAAGGAGTTGCGACGGCTGAGCACGTCGTGCGCAGAGCCTCAGGATCCGGACTGTCGCTACCTGGCGACGCGCAGCCCGACCCCGGTGTCGCGGGTCGCAGGGTCGAGGGCGCGTCGCGCGCTCGTCTGCAGGCGGGCGGGGTGGGGGACCTGCCAGCAGCCGCCCCGGACGACCTTGCGGTCGCCGCTCGGCGGCCCCGTCGGGTCGACGGTCGGCGACGCGCCGAACGGCCGGTACCAGTCGGCGACCCACTCGGCGACGTTGCCAGCCATGTCGCGGCAGCCGAACGGCGAGCGGTCGCCCTCGTAATGGCCGACCGGGCTGACGAAGGGGTGGTCGTCCTCATGGGCGTAGTTGCACCGGCGCCGCGGCTCGGCCGCGCCCCACGGATAGGGCCGGCCGTCGGTGCCGCGCGCGGCCAGCTCCCACTCGGCCTCCGTCGGCAGGCGCAGCCCCGCCCACGCGCAGTAGGCGGCCGCCTCCTCCCACGTGAGGTTGAAGGCCGGGTCCTGGTCCGAGGCGAGGTGCGCGTCCGGGGTAGGGACCAGCTTGATCTCGCCCGGCAGGTCGGGGTTGCCGAACGCCCGCACGTGGATCGCGCGGTCGGGCAGCGCGCGGCCGGTCTCCTCGAAGAACCGGCGCGCCTGCCCCCAGCTCACCTCGAGCACGCCGATGAAGAAGCCGCGCGTGAGCCGCACCTCGTGCGCCTCGCCGATCGGGTCCGCGGACCCCCACACGTCGCCCGCCGGGCGCTCGCCCATGCGGAAGGTGGCGGGCGGGACCCACACGAGGCGGGAGCCGTCGCGGGCGACGACCTCGCCGTCGCGCTCGGTCGAGAACGCCAGGCCCTCGGGCAGCGGGAGCGGCGGGGCGCGGTCGGGGGCCAGGCGGGCGACCCACGCGGGCACCTCCTCGCGGACGACGACGCGCTCGGCCGCCGCGGTGACGCCGTCGAGGGTCGCCTCGACGCGGAGCGCGTTGGGCCCGGGCCGGAGGGCCACGCGCAGGCTGAACGGCTCCCCCGGCGCGGCGCGCACGAGGCGCGGTCGCCCGTCGTGCACGACGCGGACCTCGAGCTCGCCCGGCGCGCCGCGGAGCACGCCCTCGACGAGCACGGCGGCGTCGCGCGTGACCAGATCGGGCGCGGGGGACGTCAGCGCGAGCGCGAGCGGCTCGAGCGCGGCCGGGGGCGCGGCGGGCCGCAGGAGCGCGGCGCCGAGGAGGGCCGCGGCGGCGACCGCCCCGGCGACGAGGAGCGCCCGCCGCCGCCGCCGCGGGCGGGCCTCGACCGGCGCGCCCGCGAGCCAGCGCTCGAGGTCGCGGGCGAGCGCCTCGCCGTCGGGGTAGCGGTCGCCGGGCGCTACCGACAGCGCCCGGAGGCACACGGCCTCGAGGTCCGGCGGGACGTCCGGCGCGCGGGCGCCCGGCGCCTCGAGCTCCCCGCGGCAGATGCGCGCGCCCAGCTCGGTGATCGACCCGCCGGTGAACGGCGGCGCGCCGGTGAGCGCCTCGTAGAGGAGGACCCCGAGCGCCCACACGTCCGTCGGCGGGCCCTGCCGCTCGCGCTCGCCGCGGAACTGCTCGGGAGCCATGGCCTGCGGCGTCCCGAGCAGCGCGCCGGTGCGCGTGAGCCGCTCGAGCCCCTCGCCGGCGGCCAGCCCGAAGTCGGCGACCTTGAGCCGGTTCTCGGCGTCGACGAGGAGGTTGGCGCCCTTGACGTCGCGGTGGACCAGGCCCCGGGCGTGGGCGAACCCGAGGGCGCGCGCCGCGTCGCGCACGTACTCGACGCGGCGGCGCAGGGGCAGGCCGGGCAGGAGCTCGTCCAGCGTGCGCGCCCCCGGGACCAGCTCGTAGGCGAGGTAGGGGCGCCCGTCGGCCTCGCCGGCGGCGTGGACCTTGACGATCCCCGGATGGTCGAGCGTCGCCGTGACCTCGCCCTCGCGCACGAAGCGCGCCAGGCGCCGCGCGTCGGCCTCGTGCAGGACGACCTTGAGCGCCACCTCGCGCCCGGCGGCCGGGTCGCGCGCGCGGTAGACGACCCCCATGCCCCCGCGGCCCAGCTCGCCGAGCACCTCGAACGGCCCGATCGCCGCGGGCGTCGCCGCCTGGCGAGGGCGCCGCCCGGAGGCGGCCGCCGACGGCGGGGGAACGGCCGCCCCGGGCGCGGCGCCGGCCGGGTCGAGGGGGCGGGGGCCACGCCCGGAGTCGGAGGCGGGGCGGTGGCTGAGCGGGCCGTCCGAGGGCACGTCGGGAATGTAGCGGCTCCGGCCGGGGAGCGCCGCCGCGCGAGCAGAGAGCTCGAGGACGCCGAGCTCGAGAGGAAATCGTGCAAGGCGACGCGCTAGTCCCGGGCCGGTTCGAGCGGCTGCGGCGTCGAGCGCTCGAGGTCCTTCGCCAGCCGGTCGCGCAGGTCCCGCAGCGCCCCCTCCGAGCGGCTCTCCTCCATCAGCTTCGCCATCGTCTCCAGGTTGTCCGCCATCTTCAACGCGCGCGCTCGGTCGACGACCAACCCGCGC
Organism: Planctomycetota bacterium; assembly: GCA_023954375.1. Taxonomy (GTDB): domain Bacteria; phylum Planctomycetota; class J058; order J058; family J058; genus JAMLIC01. Next base: position 111,658 of record JAMLIC010000012.1, on the reverse strand, counting down.
GGGAGCGCCCGGAGCTCGCCGGCGAGGGCGCGCAGCTCCGCCGGGTCCTTCTCGCGGCCCAGGCCACCCCACCCGTACCGGAACGAGAGGTCTTCGAGGGCGGCGTGCGCCCTCCACTCGTGGACCGCGACCCCGACGACCGGCAACGCGAGGGCGGCGGCCACCGCGGCGTGCCTCCACGTCGTCCGGGAGCGCCGCACGGTCGAGCCCGCCTTGTCGGCGCCGACGGCCTCGAGCACCTGCGCCCGCACGCAGCCCTGGGTGGGGCACCGACCCGCCGAAAGGTCGCGAATGCACCCGGCGTGCGCCGCGGTCCCGCACGCCTCGCAGGTCGTGACCGCCGCGTCCGTCACGAGCGCCGCACGGCACAGCGGGCATCGCTGCGCGTTCCGACGCTCCCCTCTCGCCGCGACCTGCACGCGTCGAGCATGGCCCTTCGCTCGCGCGGACGCCATGGCAGCCCGGAGCCGCCCGGACGCGCGCGCCGGGCTCGATCACGCGCAAGGCCGCTGTAAACGACGACGCCCGCGGCGCCTTGCGGGCGCCACGGGCGACGTCTACTGTAGGGCCAGGGGGAGCAGTCCGGGCGCCGTGCTGGAGCCGCCGCGACTCCAGTGACTTTCACGGCCGCGCGCGATGGTTTCCTGCCGGACTGCTCCTCCCGGTTCTCACGAGCCTCGGACGACCTCGCGGCCCCCTCGGCTCACGGGACACAGTCTGGCCGGCCCAGGTCACCCTCCCGTCACGACGCCATGAAATCCCCGTCACTCACCTGGCGACCTTAGTCGTTGCCACGCAAGGCACTTCGCGCCGGCGAAGATCGGGCCGTGACACACCCGCCCTCACACGGCCCGCACGAGGACGTATCCCTTCTTCCCCTTCCGCACGACGAGCGTCCGGTCGTGCAGCAGGTCGGCGCGGGTCACCCGGCGCTCCGGCTCGACGACCTTCTCGCCGTTGAGCGCGATCGACCTGTCCTGCGCGATGTCGCGCTTGGCCTGCCCGCGCTTCTCGCCGCCCCCGTAGACGGCGTGCACGACGAGGTCGAGGAGCGAGAGCCCCTCGCCCTCGAGGCGCGCGCGCTCGAGCTCGACCACCGGCGCGCCGTCGAACGCCTGCTCCAGGTACTCCGCCGGGACCTTCAGCAGGTCGTCGCGCGAGCCGTGCGAGAAGAGGACCTCGACCGCTCGCTCGACGCGCTCGGCCTCGTCGGCGCCGTGGACCATCTCCGTCATGTGGCGGGCGAGGACGCGCTGCGCCTCGTTGGGGGCGCTCTTGTCCTGCACCTTGCGCTCGAGGGCGGCGATCTCCTCGAGCGGCAGGAAGGAGAACAGGCGCAGGCGCGTGACCACGTCGGCGTCGGGCGTGTTGAACCAGAACTGCCGGAACGCGAACGGGCTGGTCATGGCCGGGTCGAGGTAGACGGCGCCCCGCGCCGTCTTGCCGAACTTCGAGCCGTCCGAGTTCATGAGCAGCGGGAAGGTCAGGCCGTAGACGTGGCGCCCGAGGACGCGCCGGACGAGCTCGATCCCGGCCGTGATGTTCCCCCACTGGTCGCTGCCGCCCACCTGCACCGTGCAGCCGCGCTCGCGGGCGAGCACGAGGAAGTCGTTGGCCTGGAGGAGCGAGTAGCTGAACTCGGTGAAGCTGATCCCCTCGCCCTCGCGCTCGATCCGGTTCTTGACCGAGTCCTTCTTCACCATGACGTTCACGGCGAAGTGCTTGCCGACGTCGCGCAGGAAGTCGAGCAGCCGGAGCTCGCCCGTCCAGTCGAGGTTGTCGACCATGACGCCGCGCTGCCCGTCGAGGACGAGGAAGCGCTCGAGCTGCCGCTTGATCGCCCCGAGGTTGTGGGCCAGCGCGTCGCGGCCGAGGAGGTTGCGCTCCTCGTTCTTGCCGCTCGGGTCGCCGATCAGCCCGGTCGCGCCGCCGGCGAGGGCGATCACCGCGTGGCCCGCCTGCTGGAAGCGGCGCAGCCCCAGGAGCGGGACGAGGTTGCCCACGTGGAGGCTCGGCGCCGATGGGTCGAACCCGCAGTAGACGACCTGCGGCTGCTCGAGGGCCTTCGTCAGCGGCACCTCGTGGGCCGACACCTGATGGACCAACCCGCGGGCCTCGAGCTCCTGGAACAGGTTCACCGTCGCCGCCTCCTCCGGGCCGGGATCCTACCGCCGGGACGCCGGAGCGGCGCCTCACCGTCGCTGCTAGGATCCTGCCCCCCCGGAGGCGCGCGTGAAGGAGCTGCTCGACGGCGTCTGGACCTGGTCGGTGTTCGACGAGGCGCGCCAGGTCGACTTCAACGGCCACCTCGTGGACACGGGCGCCGGGCGGGCGCTCGTCGACCCGGTGCCATGGACGCCCGAGGACGAGGCCGCGCTCGAGCGGCTCGGCCCGCCGACCGAGGTGATCCTCACGAACAAGGACCACCGCCGCGCCGCCGCCCGCGCCCGCGAACGGTTCGGCGCGGCGGTCCTCGTCCACGCGCTCGACCGGCCGCTGCTCGACCTCGACCCCGACCGGACCTTCGAGGACGGCGACCTCCTCGCCGGCGCCCTGCGCGTCGTGCACCTGCCCGGACAGAAGTCGCCGGGCGAGGTCGCGCTCCACTGGCCGGCGCGGCGCCTCCTCCTCCTCGGCGACGCCCTGTGGGGCAAGCCGGCGGGCCGGCTCACCATGCTCCCCGACGCGAAGTACGCCGACCCGGCCGCCGCGCGCCGCGGGCTCCAGCGCCTCGCGGACCTCGAGGTCGACGCGATCCTCGTCGGCGACGGCGCGCCGCTCCTCGGCGGCGCGGGGCAGGCGCTGCGCGACACCCTGGCCGCGCTCGCCAGGTAGACATCGCGTCAGCCTCCCGGCACCCCGAGGTCCGGATCAGGGGGGCCCCTACTAGGAAACTCGGGCGCCGTGCAGTAACTCTTGGGTCTCGAAAAGAGGGGGACCATGCCGAGCGCGCGTGAGTTACTGCAGGACGACCTGATCGACGACCTCTTCCTGCGCAGGCACGTGCACCCGGCCCTCGTGATCGACCCGCCTGGCCTGGCCGCCGACGGGATGCGGATCGACACGCCCGACCAGCCGTTCTTCACGCGCGACGGCGCGGCCACCCTCCTGCCCGACCTCGACGAGGTGGGGTCGTCGACCGACGTCCTCACGGCGGTCCACGCGCCCGCGGCGACGGGCCTCGCCAGCGCGGCCCTGCGACCCGACACCCAGGTCGAGTGGCTGGTGAAGTCGGCCCGCAACCCCTTCGGGGCGCTGATCACGGTGGGGCGCACGCCGAACAACGACATCGTGCTCCCGCAGGCGACCGTCTCCAAGGTCCACGCGATCTTCACGCACGGCCAGGACGGCTGGGTGCTCAGCGACTCCCGCTCGAGCAACGGCACGTTCCTCGACGGCCTGCGCCTCCCGCCGGGCGAGAAGCGGGCCGTCGACGACGGGGCGGAGGTGCGCTTCGGCCGCGACATCCGCGCCCGCTTCCTCCTCCCGCAGAGCGTGCTGCTCCTCCTGCAGGAGGCCCGGCGCAGCCGCCGCCGCGCCGGGTGGTGACGCCCGCCGCCGCCGTTGGCGCAAGCCAGGGCGGTGGGGTAGGTTCGGCTACGTGTCGCTCACCTTGCTGGTCGTCCTCACGGGCCTCCTCGTGCTCGCCGTGTCCGCGTGTGGGGCGCTCCTCTTCTTCGCCCGCGAGGACCAGCACCGCGAGGCGCTGGAGGAGTCGATCCAGACCGGCCTGAACCAGCCGGCGAGCCTGCACCCGGTCGTGAACCACGACGTCTGCATGAGCTCCGGCGCCTGCGTCGACGCCTGCCCCGAGCGCGTGCTCGGGATCATCGACGGGATCACGCGCATGGTGAAGGCCGGCGAGTGCATCGGGCACGGCCGCTGCCACGACGCCTGCCCCACGCGCGCGATCTCGCTCGTGTTCGGCACGGCGGAGCGCGGCGTGGACATCCCGCTGCTCCGCGCCGGCTACGAGACGAACGTCGACGGGATCTACATCATCGGCGAGCTGGGCGGCATGGGCCTCATCCGCAACGCCATGCGCCAGGGCATGCAGGTGGTCTCGTCGATCCAGGCCCTCCTCGAGCGGCCCGACGTCGACCTCGACGACGCCGAGGACGCGGTCGACGTGGTGATCGTCGGCGGCGGCCCGGCCGGGATCGCCTGCGCGATCAAGTGCGTCGAGGCGGGCCTCTCGTTCGAGCTCCTCGAGCAGTACGCGCTCGGCGGCAGCGTCATGCACTACCCGCGGCGCAAGCTCGTCTTCACCGAGGCGATCAAGCTGCCGGTCGTCGGCCGCTTCGGCAAGACCGAGATGCTCAAGGAGGAGCTGGTCGCGGAGTTCGAGCGCGTCGTCCTGGCGGCGAAGATCGACCTGCGCGAGGGGCACCGGGTCACCGCCGTGCGCGGCGCGGCCGGACGCTTCACGGTCGAGTGCGACGTGGGCGGCGAGGCGCGGAGCTACCGGAGCCGCGCCGTCGTGCTGGCCGTTGGCCGGCGCGGCACGCCGCGCAAGCTCGAGTGCAAGGGCGAGGACCTGCCGCACGTCGTCTACCGCCTGCAGGACGCGGAGCAGTACCGCCACCGCAAGGTCCTCGTCGTGGGCGGCGGCGACTCGGCCGTCGAGGCGGCGGTCTCGCTCGCGCAGGTCGCGGGGACCGAGGTGCACCTCTCCTACCGCGGCGACGCCTTCTACCGGGTGAAGAAGCGCAACCGCGCCGACCTCGACGCGGCGGTCGAGCGCGGGCGCGTGAGGCTGCACCTCGAGACCACGGTGACGGAGGTGGGCAAGGACTTCGTCGTCCTGCGCGCCAAGGGCGGCCGGCCCGAGCGCCTGGCGATCGACGACGTGATCGTGAACATCGGCGGCGTGCTGCCGACGGCCTTCCTCGAGGCCATGGGCGTGAGGGTGGAGACGAAGCGGGGCGAGAAGGTCGACCTCGGCGAGTCGAACGCCAAGCGGATCGCGGAGCGGATCACGGCGCGGCTCTCGAACGCCTCGGCGCGCCTCTCGGGCGGCGCGTCGCGGCGAACGACCGGCCGCGCGTCGGGCGCGCGGCGGCGCCCCACGGCGAAGACCCGGCGCCCCGACCCGCTGACGACGACCGAGGACCTGACCCCGTTCGAGGACTCGGACGACAAGGCGCTGCCGGCGGCGCGGCGCTCGCCCCTGCCGCCGGCCGAGACCACCAACGACGAGCTGCGCCCGCTGCTCGAGACCGACGACCGGACGGAGCCCGGCTCGTCGACGGGTGGTTGAGGCGCACGTGGGCGGCCGCCGCGACCGCGACCCGGACGACGACCGGATCAAGTTCCCCTTCGGGCACTCGGTCGAGGGGCCGCTCGACGAGCTCCTCGACAGCGGCGCCGGGCCGCTGCCGCTCGACTCGGGGGAGGGGCCGCTCCGGCTCGACTCGGACGAGCGGCTGCTCCCGCTCGACTCGGACGAGCGGCCGCTCCCGCTCGACACGGACGAGGGCTCGCTCCCGCTCGACTCGGACGAGGGCGCGCTCCCGCCGACGTCGGGCGCGGGGCCGCTGCCGCGGCGGCGCACGAACGAGGTGGTCTACGAGTCGGCCGAGGGGCCCGTCCCGTGGGCGCCCGACTTCCCCACGGTGATCGGCGACCCGGACTCCGGCGACGAGGTGGAGGAAGACGACGACGAGCCCGAGGCGCTCTCGCCGAGCGAGGTGGGGCGCCTGATCGACCTCGAGGCCGACCAGCGGCCGTCGAGGCGGCTGTTCGACCCGATCGCCGGGCCGCCGCGGGCGCCGGCCCCCTCCGGCCGGAGCCCGGCCGCCGGTCCCCCGGCCGACCCGTTCGCCCCGCCGGCGCCGACGCCCGAGGCCAGGGTCCGCTCGGAGGTGCCCACGCAGCGCGTCGACCCGCGCGAGGTCGACGCGGCCGCCGGCCCGCCGACGTTCGTCACCGGCGGCGGCCCCGGCCCGCGCGTGCCCGGGACGCCGTCGGGCCGGCACGTGACGCCGCTGGGGCCCCGGCCGCCGGCCACACCGTCCGGCCGACAGCCGGCCGCGAGGCCGATCGCCGCCGACGACCCGGCGACCCTCCACACCCTCGTCCCGGCCGGCCCGGCCCCGCCGCCGCCGAGGTCGCTCGGCCCGCCGCCGCCGGCGACCCCCTCCGGGTGGCAGCCGGCCGCCGCGCCGCTGGCTCCCGCCGACCCCGCGACGCTCCACACGCTCGTCCCGACCCGCCCGGCCCCGCCGCCGCCGCCGGGACCCGGCGACGGTGAGGTCCCGACGCAGGCCCCGGCCTACGCCGCGCGCAACCCGTTCGACAGCGAGGACATGTCCCTCGACGGCGCGCCCCCGATCGTCCTGCCGCACAGGCCCGCCGGCCCCTCCGACCTCGAGCGCACGCACCCGCACAGCGCGCCGGACCTGCCCGGGTCGGGCGACCTGACCGCCTCCGTCAGCCTGGAGGCGAGCGACGACGCCCTCGGCTGGCCGTCGGGGTCGTCGCCGACGCTCGAGACGCTCGAGTCCGGCGCCGGCCAGGGCTCGTCGGTCGCGAGCCCCCTGCTCCGCGGCGTGGTCTCGGACGAGGGCCCGGGGCTGGGCGACGAGGCCTCCGAGGAGCCGTCGCGCGCCCTCGCTTACCCGCGCGGGCTCGACGCGGGCGAGGACTCGAGCATGGAGGCCCTCGGCCGCCGCACGGCCGAGCTCGACATCTCCGACCTGGTCGTCGGCTCAGGGAAGCGGCGGCTGTTCGAGGACAGCGACATCACACCGATCCCCGACTTCGCCGACCTCGTCGGCTCGACCGAGGGGCCGGTCACGGGCCTCCTCGACAGCCAGGAGCGCGAGCCCCTCGAGGCCGGGCCGGCGCCCCCCGACGGCGCGACGAGCCCGTCGCTGCGGCTCGTGCAGGTGTCGGTCGAGCGCGTCGTCGGCCTGTGGGAGGGCGACGCCGCCTGGGTGCTCGCCAGCCTCGGCGGCGCCCTGCTCGGGCCGATCTTCCTCTACTTCGGCTGGGAGTACTACGGGCTGCCGCTCGAGCTGCGCAAGGGCCACCCGCTCGACCACGTGCTGCGCCCGGGCGGGTCGGTGGGCGTCGTCTTCGGCCTGCTCGGCGCGGGCCTCTTCCTGCTCAACCTGACCTACGTGCTGCGCCGCCGCCTCGGGCTCCTCAAGCGCTGGATCAGCCTGCGCGTGTGGCTCAACGCCCACTTCATCTGCGGGCTCACGGGCGGCAGCTTCATCTTCGCGCACAGCGCGCTCCTGGCGAACAACGACGTGGCGCGCATCAGCTCGCTGGCGATCGGCGTGGCGATCGCCTCGGGGATCTTCGGCCGCTACGTGCTCTCGCACCTGCCGCGGCGCAGGGACGGCGAGGGCCCCGAGCTGGCCGAGCGCGAGCACGTGGCCGCGCGCCTGGTGGAGCTGCGCCGGCAGCTGCGCACGCGCCTCTCGAACCAGCCCGACCTGCGCGACGCGGCGCTCGCGGCGCTCACGACCGACGCCGTGAGCCAGGTGAGCGGCGTCGGCGACGACGACGACGGCGGCCCGGTCCGCGCCCGGCCGCGCGGGATCCTCTACATAGGCCCCCTGATCCTCGGCGACCTGGTCGCCGCCGCGCGGTGGGTGGCGCTCTCCATGAAGGTCCGGGGGCTCCTGCGCCGGAGCGACGACCCCCAGCTGCGCAAGGTCCTCAACGAGACGCTGGCCCTGGCGAAGGTCCAGCGCCTCGAGCAGCGCATGGCGCAGGTCGAGGCGGTGCAGGACCTCATGGACACCTGGCGCGGGGTGCACTTCATCGTGGCGCTGATCGTCATCAGCACCATGGTGCTTCACGTGAAGATCGTCCTCACGTATGGTCGCCTCGCCTGGCTGGGACCATGAGCCTCAAGCGACGCCGCCGCCTGGTCGTCTACACGGTGCTGGTCCTGCTCGCCTTCGGCGTGGCGGGCGCGGTCGTCCTGCGCCCGCGCGGCGGCTCGGTCCTCTCGCCGGGCAAGCTGTCGAAGGCGCACGCCGCGCTCGAGGGCGAGGCCCACTGCGCCGACTGCCACGTGGCCAACGCCGGCCTCGACGACAAGCTCTGCCTCGCCTGCCACGAGACGCTCAAGCGGCGGATCGACGCGGGGACCGGCTTCCACGCCGGCGTGAAGACGGCCTGCGACACGTGTCATGCCGAGCACCTCGGCGTCGAGGCGCGGCTCGTCCGCTGGCCGGCCCCCGACGACCCCTACCGGCCGATCCAGCAGGGCAAGGCGCGCAAGGAGGACTTCCCCCATGAGGCGACGACCGGGTTCGCCCTCGACGGCGCGCACGGCAAGCTCCAGTGCGACGGGTGCCACCGGCCGTCCCTGATCGCCGACGCCAGGGTCATCGAGTTCGTGAAGGGGCACGAGACCTTCCTCGGCGCGCCGAAGGACTGCGCCGGCTGCCACGTCGACGCGCACACGCCCACGCTCGGCCCCGACTGCGCCTCGTGCCACGGGACGACCGCCTGGAGGCCCGTCGAGCGCTTCGAGCACGAGAAGACCCGCTACCCGCTCGTCGGCAAGCACGCGCAGGTCAAGTGCGACGACTGCCACGTGGGCGAGGTCCCGGGCGCGCCGCTCGCCGCGCCGCCGCCGCCCGTGCCGACGTTCCAGGCGCTCGTGCCGGCGTCGCGGCCGCCGCCGTTCCGCGGCGCGGGCTTCGGCAAGGTCGAGCCGTCACGGGGCGACGCCCTCCCGTCGTGCCGCGCGTGCCACGAGAACCCGCACCGGGGCGGCGCCGGCTTCGGGCGCTGCGAGGACTGCCACACGCCGCACGACTGGAAGAACGCGGGCGAGGTCGCCCGCGGGTCGAGCTTCGACCACGCGGCGACCGGCTTCCCGCTCGCGGGCGCGCACGCGAGGGTCACGTGCGTCGCCTGCCACGGGCCGAAGCTCGACCTCGCCGCGCGGACGTCGTGCCAGGACTGCCACACGAAGGACGACCCGCACGAGGGCGCCTTCGACCGCGAGATGCTCGTCGCGCGCAAGACGTGCGACGCCTGCCACTCGGTCGACGCGTGGAAGCCGTCGACCTACCAGGCGAGCAAGCACCCCTTGCCGCTGATCGAGGGCCACGCGGTCAGGTGCGAGGACTGCCACGGCACCGACAAGCACCGCTTCCCGCGCCTGCCCGCGCGCCCGCCGGCGTCGATCGGCCCGCTCGACCAGAGCTGCGTCGCCTGCCACACCGACGCGCACCAGGGCAAGCTCGGCCAGGACTGCGCCTCGTGCCACGGGTTCAAGTCGTTCCACCTGGCCGAGCTCTCGGTCGAGGGGCACGCGGAGCTCGGCTTCCCGATCCGCGACGCCCACCTGAAGGCGAGCTGCGAGGGCTGCCACGGCGCGCGCACGCCGTCGGGCGGCCTGCGCCAGCTCGCGCTGGCCGACGTGCGCACGCAGGGCTGCGTCGCCTGCCACACCGGCGACGACCCGCATCGCGGCCAGCTGTCGAAGGACTGCAAGAGCTGCCACACCGAGGTGAAGTTCGTCCCCTCGACCTACGACGAGGTCCGCCACCAGCGGGCGCGCCTCCCGCTCCAGGGCGCGCACCGCGCCGTGCCCTGCGAGGCGTGCCACGTGCGCGACGTGCAGCCGCCGCCGCTCCAGCAGCGCTTCCACTGGGAGGGGCGGGCGCTCCGCTGCGACGCCTGCCACACGACCGACGACCCGCATCGCGGCCAGTTCCGCGGGCAGGACTGCGCCTCCTGCCACTCGCAGGACCGCTGGACGCCGTCGACCTTCGGCAAGTCGGCGCACGCGCAGACCGGCTTCCCGCTCACCGCCACGCACGACCAGCCGTGCGCGTCGTGCCACGTGAAGGGCGCGGCGCCGGGGCTCCCGGCGGACGTCGTCGGCTACAAGGGCACGCCGCGCGAGTGCGCCGCCTGCCACCTCGACCCCCACATGGGCCAGTTCGCCGGGCGGGGCGGCAAGGACGGCTGCTTCCGCTGCCACGGCCTCCTCGACTGGAAGCCCTCGCGCTTCGAGCACGACGAGGCGCCGACCCGCTTCGCGCTGAGCGGCAAGCACCGCGAGGTCGAGTGCTCGGCGTGCCACGTGTCCGCGCAGCGGCAGGTGCCGGGCGGCGGGACGCGGAAGGTCACGCACTACTTCCCGATCGACAAGCGGGCGTGCGACGACTGCCACCAGAACCCGCACCGGAGGTGAGGGGCCCCAGGCCCTCGCTGGCCCGCCCCTCGGCCCCCCGCTACCATGACCCCGCCGTGACAGCCAGAGGGCTTACTGCACGCTGAATGATCGCGCGCCGCCTGGTCATCGGAGGCCTCGTCGCCCTGGCCTGCACGGCCCTCGGGCTCGGACTCCGCGCGCAGGAGCGCGCCGGCCGGCCCGCCGGCGCGGGCGGACCGGCGCCGGGCGGCGACCTGTTCGCGCAGAAGGGCCGCTGCGAGGACTGCCACGTCGACGAGGGCTGGGACCGCATCCGGCCGCCGCCGCCCGACGCGTTCGACCACGGGACCACCGGGTTCCCGCTGCGCGGGGCGCACGGGACGGTCACCTGCGAGGGCTGCCACCGGCGCGGGCTCGACGGGCTGACGTCGAGCTGCGGCTCCTGCCACCACGACCCGCACGGCGGCCTCAACGGCATGTCGTGCGACCGCTGCCACGACGAGCGGAGCTGGGCGCTGGCGCGCAACCTGCAGGCGCACGAGGGGACCCGCTTCCCGCTGATCGGCGCCCACGCGGCGGTGCAGTGCGAGGCGTGCCACCGGCCGCGGCGCGCGGAGCCCCTGTCGGCGACCCCGACCGAGTGCCGCGTATGCCACCTGCGCCAGTTCCGCCGGGCGCGCCCCGACCACCAGGCGGCCGGGTTCGTCGCCTGCGGGCAGTGCCACACGCCGAACAGCTTCCGCGGGGCGACCTACACCCACCGCGCCTACATCCTCGACGGCCGCCACACCTTCCAGCGCTGCACGGCGTGCCACACGGGCGCCGTCTTCGCCGGGCTGGCGCAGGGCGGCAACGACTGCTTCTCGTGCCACCAGGCCGACTACAACCGCACGGCGACGATCGGCGGGTCGGTGCCGAACCATCCGGCGAACAACTTCCCCACGACCTGCCTCTCGTGCCACGTGGACACGCGGGACCGATGGCGCACCAACTGACCGGGGTCCGAGGGCTCGCGCTGGCGCTGCTCGCGGCCCTCCTCCTGGCCGCGCCGGCGACCGCGGCCGAGGCCGAGGCGCGGGTGACCTCGGTCCGGCCGGGGAAGGTCTACCTGGAGCTGCGCGAGCCGCTCGAGGTGCGCCTCGGCGCGCGCCTCGTCGTCCGACCGCGCAGCGGCGAGGCCGAGGTGCGCTCGGCGGTCCTGGCCCTCTCGTCGCGGTTCCTGGTGCTCGAGGCGCCGGGGCTCGAGGGGCTGGTCGTGGGCGACGTGGTGCGGCTCGTGTTCGACGCGGCGTCGCTCGGGCAGAGCGACCGCGCGCCCGACCCGCCGCCGGCCGAGGCCTCGGCGCGGCCGGGGAAGCCGGTCCTCACGCAGGAGGACTACGCGCAGCGGCCGCCGCCGGCGATCGAGCCGGTCCCCTTCCGCCGCCGGCCCGGCGCGGCGGCCCCGCCGCCGGCGCCGCGCCCGGCGCGGACCTCGAGGCAGACGGGGGGGCAGACGGGGGCGAGGACGCGCCCGCCGGGCGACGACGGCGAGGAGGACGACCCGGGCGGCCCGCCGTCGCCGCCGCCGGCCAACGTGATCTCGGGCGAGGTCGAGGTGGGGGTCGACGCGGCGGTCGACAGCGCGGCGGACATCCGCCGCGTGACGCCGTTCGGCCGCCTGGCCCTCGAGGTCGACCGCCTGGGCGGCAGCGACCGCATGCGCCTGCGCTTCTACGGGTCGCTCCGCCAGCCGATCAACGGCGAGCGCGACTGGACGGGGCGCGGCGAGGACCACCTGATCACCGAGCTGTCCCTGCTCGCGCTCGAGGTCGACGCCAAGCCCGAGGAGCAGGTGCACTCGTTCACGGACCGGATCGAGCTGCGGGTCGGCCGGGCCGCCGTCCCGTGGGTCGTCGAGGCCGGCGTGATCGACGGCGCGCAGATCGGGATCCGCTTCGGCGCGCTCACGCTCTTCGGCTACACCGGCGTCGGCGCGTCACCGGACCCGCGCACGAGCGACTACGACACGTTCGTCTACGGCGGCGGCGCCCGCATCGCGAAGACCTTCGGCCACGACGGCGCCCTGCGCATGAGCGTCGCCATGGGCCAGCAGCGCTTCCGCGGCGAGGGCGAGCGCGACTTCCTCGAGGCGCAGCTCGACGCGCGCTACGCCCGCTTCAGCCTGCGCGGCTCGCTCGTCGTCGACCTGTTCGACACGCTCGAGGACGACGAGCACGTGCGGCTGACGACGGGGATCCTGCGCCTCGGCTGGCAGGTGACCGGGGCCCTGCGCCTCGAGGCCGGCTACTCCGAGCGCCGCCCGCTCTACCAGACGCAGCTCCTGCGCGAGCTGGGCCCGTTCGCGGCCATCCTGAACGACCGCGAGCGGAGGGCGATCGACGCCATGGGCCTCTACCGCCTGGGCCTGTTCGACCTGATGCTCCGCGGCGTCATGTACCTCGGCGACGGCGCGCGCAACGCGACCGGCGGCACGATCTCGCTCGGCAAGAACGACACCTTCGGCCGCGACCGCATCGCGCTCGACGTCATGGTCCACCACCGCCTCAAGGGCTCGGGCGCGACGAAGCACAGCACCGACCCCTACGTGAACCTGTCTTACGCCTACTACGGCGAGGCCGTGATCTGGCAGCTCGCCGTCTTCTACCGGGCGACGCTCCCCGTCGACGAGGGCGACCGCCGCTTCGGCGTGCGCGCGTCGGTCGACATCGAGCTCGGCCACGGCTTCGGGCTGCGCAACTTCGCCGAGGTCGAGGTGCGGAGCGCCAAGGGCGAGCGGGGCGAGGCGTTCCTGCTCGGGTCGGCGCTCAGGTATCGGTTCTGAGCGCCGTGCCAGGACAGGGACGGCTCGAAGAGAACATCGCAGGTCTCCGGGACCTGGCGATGCTCGCGGCGGCTCACGGCGGCAACTGAGACGGCTGGGGGACCGCCGTCTGATCGGGGGTGGTCGCCGAGGGCTCGCGGACTGGACACTCCGCGCCGCCCCCGGCACGATGCCGCGCGTGTCGACCCTCCGCCCCGTCACCGCCCTGATCGCCACCCGCCCCACCCCGACCGGGCTCGAGGTGGCCCTCGTCCACCACCCGGCAGGGCAGCGCATCGACGGCGACGTGTGGGCCTTCCCGCCCGGCGAGGGCGAGGCGACGGGCGCAGGCTGGCGCGCGCCGCCGTTCGGGCCCGTGCGCGACGACGGGCGCTTCGTCCAGGGCGACGACCTCACGCCGGGCGCCGGGTGGGTCCTCGCCCGTGACCTGCTCGACCGCTGGGCGAACGACGAGGCGCTCGTCGCCCCGTGGACGCGCGCGGCGCTGGCGGCCCTCGTCGACGGCCGGCCCCTCGAAGACGCCTGCCCGGCGGGGCGCGAGGCGGAGGTCGTGGACCTCGTCCCCGGCCTGCGCGTCGTCCCCGTGCGCACGCCGACCCTGCCGCCGGCGACGCACACGAACTGCTACGTCGTGGGCGACGGGCCGGAGGTCGTCGTGGTCGACCCCGCCTCGCCGTACGAGGACGAGCAGGAGCGCCTCGACCGCCTGCTCGACGGCCTCGGCCGCCGCGTGCGGGAGGTGCTCCTCACCCACCACCACCCCGACCACGTGGGCGGCGCCGAGCGCCTGGCGCGCCGCCTGGGGGTGCCCGTCGCCGCGCACGCGCGGACGGCCGAGCGCCTGCTCGGCCGCGGGACGCGCGTCGACCGCCTGGTCGAGGACGGCGAGGCGATCGACCTCCCGGGCCCGCGCCCGCGCCGCCTGCGCGCGCACCTGCTGGAGGGCCACGCCGACGGGCACCTCGTGTTCCACGAGGAGGCCACCGGGCACGTGATCGCGGGCGACATGGTCGCGGGCACGGGAACGATCATCGTCGACCCGCCCGAGGGGAAGATGGCCCTCTACTTGCAGAGCCTCGCCCGCCTGAAGGGCCTCGGCGCGCCCGTCCTCTACCCCGCGCACGGGCCGCCGATCGGCGACCCGGCGCGCCTCGTGGACGAGTACGTGGCCCACCGCCTCGACCGCGAGCGCAAGGTGCTCGCCGCGGTCGTCGCCGGCGCGGCGCCCGTGGACGTGCTCGTCCCGCGCGCCTACCCCGAGGTCGCGCCGGCGCTCTACCCGTTCGCCGCCCGCTCGCTCCTGGCGCACCTGCTCAAGCTCGAGGCCGAGGGGCGGGTCGCGCGCGCGGGCGACGCGTGGGTCGTCTGCACCACGCCCTGACGGGCAGGGTCCACGGCGGGCGACTTTCGTTTACATTCCTCCTCGCCATGCGCCGCCCGCTCGTCGCCCTGGCCGCCTCGGCCGCGCTCGCCGCGTGCGCGCCGGACGTGCGCCTCGACGAGGCGCGGCTGCGCCGCGCGAGCCCGCGCACCCTCGCCGTGCTGCCGTTCCACGTCGTCCTCGCGCCGGGCGCCCGCGACGAGGACGGCCAGCTCGCCCGCCGCGCCGACGCCGTGCGCGCGGCGGTCACGCGCCGGCTCCAGCTCCTCAGCTACCGCACGCTCGACCCGGAGGCCGTCGACGAGGCGCTGGCGCGCGCCGGGCTCGCCGCCCACGCGCACCGCGCCTCCTACCAGGCCCTCGCCGCCGCCCTCGGCGTGGACGCCGTCGTGCGCGGGCGCGTGACGTCCTTGCAGAACGTCGAGGGCGCGGTGCTCTTCGTGCACACGATCGCCGCCGACCTCGACCTCCTCGACCTCGGGCAGGGCGAGGTGCTCTGCGAGGTGGCCCACACCGAGCGGGCGATCGGCGGCTTCCTGCCCGAGTCGACGCAGGCCGTGCGGGCGATCATGACGACGGTCGAGAACTCCACCGTCCCGGGCTTCCTGCGCCTGGCCGAGCGCTTCGCCGAGATCGTCGTGCGCGCCCTCCCGCCGCCGCCCAGCCCGCCCGCGCGCGGCGCGGGCGGGCTCGAGGCGCTCCGGCTCTCCGCGTCGGCCGACCCGCTGTCGCCCGGGGACCTCGTCACGGTCGAGGTCCGCGGCGCGCCGGGGCTCGAGGCGGTCGCCGACCTCACCCCCGACCTGCGCGGCGTCCCGCTGCCGGAGGTGGCGCCCGGCGTCTACCGCGGGACCCACCGGGTGGGGGTGGGCGAGGTCGGGGCGGGCCAGCCCGCCGCGCGCCTGCAGGACCGCTTCGGCGAGGGGGCCTGGGCGCTGGTGGCCGACGAGCCGCTCGTCTTCCCGACCCGGGCCCCCGCCCCGCCGGTCGGCCTCGTGCGCGCGGTGGACGCCGCGGGCGCCCACCGGCTCTCGTGGCGCGCGGCGCCAGGCGCCGCCGGCTACCGCGTCTACGCCCTCGACCCGCGCGGGCGGCCGACGCTCGTGGCCGAGACGACGCGCGTCTACGCCCCGGTCCCGGCCGACGCGGCGCGCCTCGCGGTGGCCTCGCTCGACGCGCGCGGCCACGTCGGCCTCTTGGCCGAGGTCGGCCCGTGATCCGCCTCCTGCCGCCGCTCGTCGCCCTCGCGGTCGGCTGCGCCTCGTCGCACGGCGAGCGCGCCCCGGGCCTCGACCCGCGCGCCGACCGGCGCGTGGCCGTGCTCCCGTTCGCCGACCGCCACACGGGAGACCACCCCACGGCCTACGCGCTCACCTGGGTGGCCGACGGGCTCCCCTTCCTCGCCGACGACGCCGTCGCCGCCGCACGCGCGGCCGCCGTCATGCGCGAGAAGGTGCAGGGCGAGCTCCTTCGCCGCACCCGGTTCGACCTCGTGCCCCTGCCGGCCGTCGACGCGGCCCTCGAGGGCGCGGGCCTCGACCCGGCCGCGCTCGCCCCCGAGGAGCGGGCCGCCGCCGCCCGCGCGCTCGGGCCGCGCGTCGGCGCCGACCTGGTCGTGTTCGGCGACGTGACCGAGTGGCGCCGCGAGTTCTGGCTCGTGCAGTCGCACGCGACCGTCGCGTTCACGCTCGAGGTGCGCGACGCGGCCACGGG
Source organism: Planctomycetota bacterium (assembly GCA_023954375.1). Classification (GTDB taxonomy): domain Bacteria; phylum Planctomycetota; class J058; order J058; family J058; genus JAMLIC01. Next base: position 95,605 of record JAMLIC010000012.1, on the reverse strand, counting down.
CGAGGTCGTCTACGCCGGCGGGGCCGAGGACACGGCGCACTCCGGCCTGTCGCAGGTGCCGCTGCCGCTGGCGACCGAGCTCTTCGAGGTCCCGGTGTGGATCCTGATCGAGCTCGTGCGCGGCCTGTCGGCCGCGAACTTCAACCGCCTCTCCGACGACGTCGCGGCCGCCGCCCTCGACGCGCTGGCGCCCACGCTCGACCAGCTCACCGAGGCCGCGCCGCCGCGGCTCGACCTCGTGGCCCACTCCGCCGCCGGCCCCCTGCGCGCGGGCGACGACCTGGTGGTGGTCGCCCGCGGCGAGCCGGGGGCGCGGGCCAGCTTCCGCGTCGGGCCGGGGCGGTGGGCGCCGATGACCGAGACCGCCCCGGGGAGCTACCGCGGCGCCCTCGTCGTGTCGCCCGGCCACCGCTGGCACGGCGAGCGCGTCGAGGTGCGCCTCGTCGGCGAGGCCGGTCGGGGCGCGAGGCGCGCCCTCACCCGACCCACGGTCACCTCGGCCCCGGGGGTCGAGTGACCGCCCGCGCCGGAGGTCTCGTCGCGGACCGGCGCAGGGCCGCGCGCGCCGCGCTCCTCCTGGTCGCCGCGCTGGCGCCCGGGTGCGGCTCGCCGCTGGTCGTCCCCCGCGACGAGGCCCTCCCGCCCCTCGACGCCGGCGCGCGCCTCGTCCGCCTCACGCCGACCGGGCCCGTACCGGCCGAGGTGACGCTCGCGCCCGGCGACTGGCTGGTCTTCGTCGCCGAGCGCCCCGACGCGCCGCTGGCCGTGGTCTTCGCTGGCCGCCCGGCGCGCGAGCCGGACGACCTCGCCGGCTTCGCCGCCGACGCTGACGAGGTGTTCACCCCGACGCCGCTCACCCCGGGCGCGACCGCGGCCCTCCGCTGCCGCGCCCCGGGCGAGTTCACGGCGCAGGTCCACGCGCCCGACGGGAGCGCGGCGGCGCTGCGGGTGGTGGTCGCGCCGCCGGACTGACTACGCGCCGGACTTCATCGACTCCAGCCAGCGCCGCTGCCCCTCCTCGATCTGCTCGGGCGTGTAGTCGTGCTGGTGCGTGGCGAGCGTCCACTGGAAGCCCTCGGGGCACTCGACCGTGCCCACGCGGTCGCCCCAGAACATGTCGGTCGGCGGCTGCTTGGCGGTGGCGCCGGCGCCGGTGGCCTTCGCGAAGGCCGCGTCCACGTCCTCGACGTAGAGGTAGAAGCCCGCGGGCGACCCGCCCAGCTCGCGCGCCGACCGGCAGCCCATCTCGGGGGCCGCGGAGCCGAGCATGACCACCGACGTGCCGACCTGCACCTCGGCGTGCATGATCCGCTGGCCGTCGGGGCCGGGCATGGCGAAGCGCTCGACGCCGCCGAAGGCGCGCACGAGGAAGTCGATCTCGCCGCGGGCGTCGGCGCAGCTCAGGACCGGCGTCACGGTGCCGTAGCCCTCGGGGATCGGTCGGGTCATGGCGTCTGCTCCTCTTTGATGCGCTCGCGAGGGGGGCGCGATCGGCGTGAGTGCCCGGACGAGGGCGCTTGGCCCGTTCCGCGCCTCCCCATCGCTCGCTCGGGCGTGTCGAGATGCGAGCACGGCCCGCGCGCGACCGCCACCCGTCCCCCGCGACCGTCACCGGCGAGTATCCTCGCGGCCCGGAGGGCCCGATGACGACCGCCGACCTCGCCACGCTCGCCGTCGCCGACGGGATCGCCACGATCACGCTCACGAACCCGCCCGCCAACGGCTACAGCTACGACATGATGCGCCAGCTCGACGCCTGCGTGCTCGAGGCGCGCATGCGCGAGGACGTGCACGCGCTCGTGCTCACCGGCGCGGGCGAGAAGTTCTTCTGCGCCGGCGCCGACATCGGCGCCCTGCGCGAGATGACGCCGACGTTCAAGTACGGCTTCTGCCTGCACGCCAACGAGACGCTCCAGCGGCTGGAGCAGACGCCGAAGCTGGTGATCGCCGCGCTCAACGGCCACACGGTCGGCGGCGGCCTCGAGGTGGCGCTCGCCTGCGACCTGCGCTGGGGCCGGCGCGGGCCGGCGCAGGTCGGCCTGCCGGAGGTCAAGCTCGGCGTCCTCCCCGGCACCGGCGGCACGCAGCGGCTCGTGCGCCTCGTCGGCCGCGCGAAGGCCATGGACCTCATGATCACCGGGCGCCTCCTGAAGATGGACGAGGCCGTCGCCGCCGGGCTCGTCCACGAGGTCCTGGAGGGCGACACGTCGGCCGCGTTCCTGGCCCAGGTCCACGCGCGGGCCCGCCAGCTCGCCTGCCCGCCGCACGCGGCCGCGCGCGCCGTCGGCCTGATCAAGCGCGCCGTCCAGACCGGCCCCGAGGTCGGGCTCGCCGAGGGCCTCGCGCTCGAGCGCGAGCTGCAGCAGCAGCTCTTCCTCTCCCGCGACGCGCAGGAGGGGATGGCCGCCAACCGCGAGCGTCGCGAGCCGCGCTTCGAGGGCCGATGACCCCCGAGCAGCGCGAGCAGTTCGAGCGGTTCAAGGGCTGGCTCGCCGAGGCCCCCATCTGGAAGGTCGAGCTGGCGCTCCTGGTGACCTTCGGACTGCTCTCGGCCCTGATCGTCGCCCTCTTCGTCCTGAGCGACGGCCCGCCCGTGATCGCGGTGCTCCTCATGCCCCTCCTGGGCCCGCCGCTCCTGGGGGTGCTCCTCCTCGGCTACGTGCGCCGCCTCCTCGGGGTGGCCGCGCGCTGGGACGAGGTCGCCCGCGCGCGCGGGCTCGAGTCGTTCACGATCCCGTTCAAGGACGGCGGCTGGCGGCTCTCCGGCGACGTCGACGGCGTCCCCGTCGCGGTCCGGACCGAGGGGAACCGCGACCGGAACCGCACGATCACCATCGTGCAGGTCACGCTCCCCGACCGCGTCCCCGCCGACCTGCGCCTCTCGGTGGAGGGGTTCGGCGACCGGCTCATGAAGGCGCTCGGCGGGCAGGACGTGCAGGTCGGCGACCGCGAGGTCGACGACCTCCTGCGTGTGCGCGGCGACGACCCCGAGGCGATCCAGGCCTGCCTGCACCGGCCGGCCGTCCTCGACGCTCTGCGCGCGCTGGGGACCCACCACAGGAGCTTCACGGTGGAGCGCGCCCTGGCCCGGATCGAGGAGCCGCGCTTCGTGAAGGACCCGGAGGACCTCCTGCCGGCGCTCGACCGCCTGGTCGCGCTCGCGCGCGCCCTGGCGGCCTGACGCCGCCGCCCGCGGCTACCCCGCCGCGGGGCCCACCCCGGCGCCCTGGCCGGCCAGGCGCTTCTTCATCGCGTTGCCCGCCATGCGCACGACGGTGCGCCGCGGCAGGAAGCGCTGGAACCACCACATGATCGTGTGGAACGCCGCCGGGATCGCGATCGGGCGCGGGCGGCGGATCGCCTTCAGGCACACCTCCGCGACCTCCTCCGGCGTCCGCCGCGCCAGCCTGGGCGTGTGGTGGGCGTCGGGCGACCCGGCGATCGACTGGAACTCGGTCGGCACGGGACCCGGGCAGACCGCCACCACGCGCACGCCCTGGCCGCGCACCTCGACGTCGAGCGCCTCGGAGAGCGAGAGGACGTAGGCCTTCGTCGCCGCGTAGACCGAGAAGTAGGGCACGGGCTGGAAGCCCGCGATCGAGGCCACGTTGACGACGACGCCCCGCCGCCGGGCGACGAAGCCCGGCAGGAAGGCCAGCGTGAGCCGCGTCAGCGACTCGCAGTTCAGGCGCACCTCCTGCGCCTGCTCCTCGGCCGGGATCGACAGCGCAGGGCCGAACCGCCCCACGCCCGCGTTGTTGACGAGCACGGTCGCATCCGGCGCCGCGGCGAGCATCTCCTGCGCGGCGTCCTCCCGCGCCACGTCGAGCCCCAGGACCTTCACGTCGCGCCCGTGCTTCGCCCGCAGGTCCGCGGCCAGCGCCTCCAGGCGCTCCGCGCGCCGCGCGACGAGCAGCAGGTCGAACCCCGCCGCCGCCAGCCGCCGCGCGACCGCCTCGCCGATCCCCGCCGACGCCCCCGTGATCACCGCCCGACCCGCGACGTCCATCGCGCCCTCCGCCTCGCCCGCTCCGCTCCGGACCGGTGGCGCGCCATCGGACCCGGCCGCGGCCCACCCGACAAGCCGCCCGTGCGCACCGCGACCCGCAGAGCGGGCGCCTCCTGCCTGCCTGATCGACCTGACGCCACCCGCTTGACAGTCAACGACCCGCGACAGCTCCGGAGCGAGGATCGATCGGCTCCAGCCCGCAGCCCGCGCGGGCCGTTCCCGAGGCGACACCCATGCCCGACGACCGGCTGCGCGAACTCGAGCGGACGTTCCGGCGCACCGGCGCACCCGCAGACATGACGTCCTGGCTGCGCGAGCGGGCGCGCGCCCGGAGCGGAGTGGACCTGGCACGCCTGCGCGCGGCCGCAGCCCTCGGCCACGAGGTGGCCCGCCAGACGCTCGATCCGGAGCCCGCGCCCACGGACGTGGTCGCGGCGCTGGAGGCGTCGGGGCCGGACGCGGTCGTCCGCGCGCTGGTGGCGATCGCGCGCAGGGACGACCCACCCTGGGCGCGCCCCTCGCGCCGCGACGCCAAGAAGGGCCGAGCGGCGGCGGCGCTCCGCGAGGCGCTCCAGGCCGCGGAGGACTGGCTGGCCGCTCCCTCGCGAACCTCCGAGGCGCGCGCGGCCCGCGCCGCAGCCGTCGCCATCCCGACCCGAGAGCGGTTCACGATCCGAGGTTCCGGCGGGTCCGCCGCGCAGCACGCAGCGGCGGTTGCGGGCGGTCAGGGGCTGACTTACGTGCCCCCGCCGCCCGAGGAGGAGCACGGGCCACGGATCACGAGCGGCCTGATCGAGGCCACGAGGGCGATGGCGCTGGAGCGCCACCTGGCAGGACCGCGGTCGCGCCTCGCCGACGTCGTCGAGGCGGAGCGGCTCGAGTGGGCCGATGTCCGCGCCCCCCTGACGGCCTGGCTGCTCGGGCTCGGCGGCCCGGATCAGCCGCCCCCGAGCTGAGGCGCGGTGCCGCGGCGGCCACAGCCGGACGAAGAAGCGGCCGCCCCCGGGCGAACGAGCAGGAGAGACGCCGGGGGGCCGCGCGAAGCACGACCCCCCGACGCACCGGCAGTGGCCGCCGAATGCCGCCAGCAGCGCGCGGGCGCGCTGCTCTACGCGGGCTGAAGCGCTGTCTCGACGACCACCTTGGCCTCGGCCGCGCCCTGCTTCGTCAGGCGCCAGCCCAGGCGCTCGCCGTCGTCGGCCTTGACCTCCTCGAACAGGGCGCCGTCCTTCTTCATGTTCTGGGCGAAGTTCGCCACGTTGTAGGCGTCGTGCGCCACGCACAGCTCGCGCAGCGCCTCGAGGGCGACGCGCTTCTTGCGCAGGCCCAGCCACAGGCCCAGCGTCCGCTGGCGGCCGCGCGCCGACGCGACGCCGCCGACCAGGGCCTGGATCTCCGCCTGCTCGTCGGCCGTGAGGTCGAGGCCGACCGGGCGCTTGACGGACCGGGAGCGCGACAGCGCCTGCGAGCGCGACGCCGCCTGCGAGCGCGACGCCGCCTGCGAGCGCGACGCCGCCTGCGAGCGCGACGCCGCCTGCGAGCGCGACACCGCCTGCGAGGCCGACTTGGCCCGCGCCGCCGCCTGCGACGCCGTCTTGGCCGCCTGCGCCGGGGTCGCCGGGCGCGCGTGCTTGCCCGAGCTCTTGCGCACCTCGGCCAGGCCCGCCTCCAGGGCGATCAGGGCCACGTCGGTCGGCGTGACCTCGAGCTCACGCGTCTCCTGCAGGGCCTCGGCCAGATGCACGAGCTGGTCCCACACCTCGCGGCGCATCACGATGCGCCGCGCCACCATGTCGTCCGCGTCCTCGATCACGTTGAACTTCGGGGGAAGGGTCATCTCGCCTCCGCTCGGGTCTGGTGCTCGCGCCCCGCCGTGGGGCCAGCCACATCGCGGAGTCTAGCCAGGGGGTCCGACGTCTCCGGCGCGGCCGCCCGCCTCCTGGCCGGCCTCCCTGGCTCGCATCCGGCCCACCCCCCAAGCGGTGGTGTGCCAGCCGGCGTGACACACCAGGGCTCGATGCCCGGGAACCGATCGCCGGCTCTCGTCGTGCATCCGGCATGACCGGGAAGAAGACGGCCCAGCCCCCGCGCGGTCGCATCGAGCGCCGCGACGACGTGCGCCTCGCCGCGGCGCGCTGCCCCTTCTGCCACGTCGACGTGCATTCCGAGGCCGAGGCCGCCGCGGTGGCCTGCGAGCGCTGCCTCGCGCGCCACCACGAGGCATGCTGGGACGAGGCCCGGCGCTGCTCGGCGTGCGGCGCCCGGCGGCGCCTGCGCCGCGCCGGCCGCCGCGCGGCGCCGGCCCGGCGCCGCGCCGCGCGTCCTCGCCGCCGGCGTGGCGGTGATGCTCGTCGTGCTCCTCGCGGGGCTGGGCGTGAACCACCTCGTGACCGCCGCCCGCGCCCGCGCCGAGGCGGCGGCCGCCGCGGCCGCCGAGCGCGAGCGCGCCGCGCGCGCGCTCGCCCGCGCCGAGGCCGAGGCCGCCGCCGAGGCCGTGCGCGAGGCCGAGCTGCGCGCGCGCGCGGACGCCTCGCCGCCCGCGACGCGCGGCTGGCCCAGGAGGCGGCCGAGGACCGCTCGTGGGAGGAGCGCGACCGCGCCCGGCGCGCCGCCGAGGAGGAGGAGCGCGCGCGGGAGGAGGCCCGGCGCCGCGTCCGCGCGCGCGTCGACCGCCTCACGCGCGACGGGCGCCGCCACCTCGACGAGGGCGGCGTCGACGAGGCGGTCCAGACGTTCCGCGCCGCGCTGGCGCTCGACCCCGGGTCGCCGGCGGCCCACGCGAACCTGGCGCTCGGCCTCGCCCGCGCGGGCGCGCACGACGAGGCCCTGCGGGCGTGCGACCAGGCGCTCGCGCTCGACGCGACGCTCGTCGAGGCCCGCGTCACGCGCGCCAGCGCCCTCGCCCTCGCGGGCCGGCTGGCCGAGGCCCGCGCGGACCTCGACGCCGCGCTCGCGGTCCACCCCACGCACACCACCGCCCTGCAGAACCGCGCCCTCCTGCGCCTGCGGCTGGGCGACGCGGCCGGCGCCGAGGCGGACGCGTCGGTCGCCCTGCGCGTCGCGCCCGACGACCCCCAGGCCCGCCTCACCCGGGCCCGCGCCCGCGCGGCCCTCGACGACGCGGCCGGGGCCCGCGCCGACGCCGAGGCGCTGCTCGCCGCTCCTGCGGCGCGAGACACGCAGCGGGCGGCCGCCCTCGACCTCCTGGCGCGCCTTCCCTGATGGTGACACGCTCGCGCCGGCGGAGGCCCCGTGCTACGCCTGAGGCGTGCGGCCTGCGACGAGAGAAGCGCTCGCGAGGGGGGCGCGAGCGCCCGGGCGAGGGCGCCTGCCCTGGCGGGGCGAGCCCGCGCGGCGGAAGGGGACGTCCTCGCTGCTCCTGGTCGCCCTCTGCGCCGCGCTCGCCGGCTGCGACGCCGAGCCCGCCGCGCCGGCGACGCGCGTCCTCGCCCTGGGCGACTCCTACACGATCGGCGAGGGCGTCCGCCCGGCCGACCGCTGGCCGGTGCTGCTCGTCGAGCGCCTGCGGGCGTCGGGCGCGCGCGTCGCCGACCCGGAGCTGATCGCGCGCACGGGCTGGACCACCGACGAGCTCGCCCGCGCGATCGAGCGCGCCCGCCCGGCCGGGCCCTACGACCTCGTCACGCTGTGCGTGGGGGTCAACGACCAGTTCCGTGGGCGCCCGCTCGACGAGACGCGCCCGCGCTTCGCCGCCCTGGTCGCGCGCGCGGCGGGCCTCGCGGGCGACCGGCCCGGCCGCGTGCTCGTCCTCTCGGTCCCCGACTGGGGCGTGACGCCCTTCGCCGCCGGTCGCGACCGGGCGGCGATCGCCCGCGAGATCGACGCGCTCAACGCCATGGCGCGCGCGGAGGTCGAGCGCGCCGGGGCGCGCTGGCTCGAGGTCACCGCGACGTCGCGTCGCGCCGCCGACGAGCCGGCGCTCCTGGCGGACGACGGCCTGCACCCGTCGGCGGCCATGTACGCGCGCTGGGCCGAGGCCGCCCTGCCGCTGGCCCGCGAGGCCCTCGCGGGGAGCTGAGGGCCTGAGAGCTCTTCTGCCCGCTCACGTGCTCGACCCGCCAAAGCGCAGCGTGCGGGAGGCGCGGAACGGGCCGAGCGCCACGGCCCGGGCACTCACGCCGATCGCGCCCCCGTCGCGAGCGCATCACTCGTCGCAGGTCTGGCTACTCGCCGTCGTCGGGGCCGGCGGGCGGGACGACCGCGTCCTCGCCCTCGCGCGGGAAGAAGCGCGGCTTGCGCTGGTGGCAGTCCATGCAGCTGACCGGCTTGCCCTTGAGCTCGAGGCGCTTGACGAACTGCTCCTCGCAGTGGTCGGCGATCAGCTTCTTCGGCGTGGCGGCCTTGTAGTCGAACTCGCGCCCCTGCTGCACGTGGCAGTAGGAGCACTTGACGCCGAGCTCGCGGGACCAGCCCTGCATCTTCTTCTTCATGGCCTTCTCGTCGCCGGCGTCGCCCTGGACGGGGGTCCAGGGGGCCAGGGCGACGAGCAGGAGCCCGCCGAGGAGCACCAGGGCCCAGCCGCGTCGACCGTCGCGCATGTCCGCCTCCCAGCGCCGCCTCCCCGGCGGCGGGCGCGCATGATAGCCGGCCGGCCGAGGTAGAGTGACCGCCATGGGCGCGACCGTCCTCTTGTGCGTCACCGGCTCGATCGCGGCGTACAAGGCCGCCGACCTCGCCTCGAAGCTCGCGCAGGCGGGCCACGAGGTCACGGCGCTCATGACGGAGGCGGCGCGGCAGCTCGTCTCGCCGAACACGTTCCTCAACCTGACCGGCCGCCGCGTCTACACCGACCTGTGGGACCCGCACGGGCAGACCGAGCACATCGCGCTCACCGACCGCGCCGACCTCGTGATCGTCGCGCCGGCGACGGCCAACACGCTGGCGAAGATCGCCCACGGCCTGGGCGACGACATGGTCTCGACGACGCTCCTGGCCGTCCGCTCGCCCGTGCTCGTGTGCCCGGCGATGAACACGCGCATGTGGGCCCACCCGGTCGTGCAGCGGAACCTCGCCGCCGTGCGGGCGCTGCCCGGCTACCACGTCCTCGAGCCGGGCGCCGGCCACCTCGCCTGCGGCCACGTCGGGCCCGGCCGGCTGCCCGAGCCGGCGGACATCCTCTCGGCCGCCGAGGCGCTCCTCGGCGCGCGCCCCGCGCCCGAGCCGCCGCCGGCCACGTTCCTCGAGCTCGTCGTCTACGACGCGGCGCCCTCGGCCGAGGCGCAGGAGCGGGAGCGCGCCTACCGCGCCGACCTCCTGCGCGCGGGGTCGCTGGTGTCGACCGGCAGCCTGGGCGAGCGCCGCCGCGCCCACGTCCACCGCGCCCGCAGCCTCGACGAGGCGCTCGAGCGCGCGCGGCGCTCGCCGCTGGCGGGCTCGGGCTGCCGGATCGAGGTGTTCCCCTGGGCGCTCGACCTGCCCTGAGGGCGGGTCACGACGACGGCGGCGGCGGCATCACCCCGTCGTCGTCGTCGGGGCGGCGCCGCCCCGCCCAGTAGAGGCGGTTGCCGACGAACCCGCCGGCGAACCCCGCGACGACGGCGACCCCCAGCACCTCCCAGCGCCCGTCGAGGCCGTAGCCGCGGGCGATGATCGACGCGGCGGCCGCGGCGAGGATCCCCCCGCCGTACTCGTAGGCGTCCTTGATCGTGTATCCAGGGCTCATGGCGGTCCCGTGAGGTTGGCGGCGAGGGCGGCCCGGACCGGCTCGCTCACGACGAGCTTGAGCCCGCAGTCGAGGCCGAAGAGGACGAGGGCCGCGGCCAGGCGCGGCCGGCGGCCCGCGGCGGCGCCGGGGAGCGGGCGCCCGGTCAGGCGCGCGAGCGAGGCCGCCGCGAGGTCGTGCGCCAGGACCGTGTAGCAGAGCCCGCGCGCCACCGACCAGGGATGCCAGCCGAGGAGCAGCGCCGTGCCGGCGCCCTGGCTCTCCACGAGCAGGCGCCCGACGTAATAGTTCATCAGGTCGGCCTGGTGGAAGCCGGCCAGGAAGGGGAAGAGGCCCAGCGACAGGTAGCCGGTCGCGCCCACGCCGAGGAGGATCGTCACGTGCTCGGGGAGCCACGTGGCGACCTCGTACTCGACGTCCACGCCGGTGCGGATCCAGTCGCGCTGCTTCAGCCAGTAGTCGGCCCCGCCCGGCAGGCTGGCCGCGGCGACGTCGGGCGACGTCGCCGCGCAGGCGATCGCCGCCGCGCAGTGCGCCGCGAAGGCCAGCGCGACCACCCCGATCGCGCGGCCGGGCCGCTCGAGGCGCACGGCGGCCAGGAACAGCGGCAGGAGCAGGAGCGCCGACGCGGGCTGGTGCGCGGCCGAGCCGCCGCCCGCCCAGCAGGCCAGCAGCGGCGCCGCGCCGACCGCGACGGCCGCGCCGACCCACCACGCGCCGCGGTGCGCCGGGGCGGCCAGCCCGGAGAACGACCACGCCGCCGCGCCGACGCCCCGCGGGAGCCGGAGCGGCCACACCCAGGCCGCCCGCGGCTCGCCGCCTCCCTCCGCGCCCGCCACGCCGCTACCGGCGGATCGGGATGAGGAGGATCCCCGTGGTCTGGTAGAGGACGAAGTTCCCCACCACGAAGATCCCGATGAAGATCAGCCAGCCCGAGACCCCGCTGCCGCCGTCGTCACTCATGACCGCCTCCGTGCACGTCGCCCGTCACCCCGGGCGCGGGCGGCCCCGCCGGCCCCCCGCCCCCCGTGTCCGCCTCGTCCAGCGCCGCGTCGAGCGCGCGCGCCCGGTCGTCATCGCGCCGCGCGCGCGCGAGGTCGCGCGCCCACGCCAGCGCGGCGCGCAGCTCCGGGCTGCCCGAGCGCCGCGCCAGCGCGATCGCCCGCGCGCGCTGCGCCGGGCTCCCGGCGACGAGCGTGCGCTCGACCCGGCCGCGCGCCTCGGCCGGCGCGGCCGCCGCCAGGGCCCGCGGCAGGCCGTCCCCCTCGAGGTCGCTCGCCGTGAGCCAGGCGTCGTAGAGGAGCGCGCGCTCGCCCGCGGGCAGCGCGAGCACCTCGGCGGCCCCGGCGCGGCCCGCGTCGAGGTCGCGCGCGAGCGCCGCCACGCGCTCGGGCGGCGCCTTGACCGCCTCCTCCAGCTTCGACTCGAAGAAGGGCCGGTTCGCGGCCATGACCAGGGCCGCCGCCAGCGCCAGCGCGTAGCCCGCCGCGATCAGGGTGAGCTGCCCGCGCGGCGTGCGCAGGAAGTCGTCGACGCGCGCCAGCGGCCGCCCGCTCACGCGCCCCTCGCCAGGACGTGGGCCAGCGTGGCCAGGAGCAGCCCGAGCGCGCCCCCGGCCGCCGCGAGCAGCGCCACCTCGCCGCCAAGCGAGGCGCCGCGGGTGGCCGGGCGCGAGAGCGGCAGGTCGCCCAGGAGCCGCGCCGCCGACAGGCGCGCCGTGGCGTCGACCGCCGCCCAGGCGACGGCGGCGTGCAGGGCGGCGTGGAGCGGCGCGCGCCAGTGGACGGCCAGGCCCACGGCGGCCGCGGCGACGACGGGCAAGAAGACGCGCAGCGCCACGAGGCGCCGCACGCCCAGGACGAGGCGCGCGCGCGGCACCGGCGACGCCGCGACCAGCAGCGCCGCCGCCGGGTCGCGCGTGAAGCGGAAGGCCCCGACCACCGACGGGACCGCGGCGGCGAGGAGGGCGACGAAGGCGATCGGCAGGACGACCGCCGCGCCCCCGTGCACGTACGGGTCGCCGCACTGGTCGGTGAGGACCGCCAGCGCCAGCGCGGTGACCGGCAGGCCCAGCGCCGGCCAGGCGCGCGCCTTGAGGTCGCCGTCGCGCGCGAGGAGGCGCGCCGCCAGGCCGTGGCCGGCGGCGACGTCGCGCGACCAGCCCAGGGCGGCGCCGAGGCGGCCGCGCAGCGTGCCGGGGACGGCGGGCGGCGGATGCGACGTGCGGGCCAGGGCGGGGCCGGCGGCGTGCACGCCCTCGTAGGCCGCGGCCAGGCGGGCCAGCGCGGCCCACGCGGCGACCGCCGCGACGCCGACGACGCCCGCCGCCGCGGCCAGCTCGCGCGGCCCGGGCGCGTCGGCCGCCCGCGCCACCCAGGCGCCCAGCCACCAGGTGGGCAACCAGCCGAACCACTCGGGCGGGCGCGCGGCGAGGAGCTCCACCCCGCCCTGCCCCTGGCGCAGCATGAGCTGCCCGCCGAAGAAGAAGAGCGCCAGGAGCGCGATCTGCGTCCACGCGAGCACGTCCTTGGCGGGCTCGAGCGCGCGGGCGGCGCCGAGGCCGGTGTAGGCCAGGAGCACGAGCGACGCCGTGACGGCGCACACCGCCGCCGACGCCAGCGCGTAGCACGGCAGCCACAGCGGCCCGGCGTCGCGCTGAGCGGCGCCGACGATCGCCGGGAACACGGTCAGCGCCCCGCCCATGAGCGCCACGTAGGCGAGCAGGTTGGCCAGGCGCGCGGCGGCGTAGGTGCGGGGCGGCACCGGCCGGTGGCCCACGATCAGCCCGTCGCCGGGCTCCAGCGCCACCTCGTTGAACTCGACGACGACCGCCGTGGCCGTGAGGACGGCGGCCAGCGTCAGGCCCGCGGCGGCGAAGAAGGCCGCGTCGGCGCGGGCGAACAGGACGGCGCAGAGGAACAGGCTCGCGGCGAAGAACTGCCCGAGCACGATCACCAGCGGCGAGACCACGTCCCGCGGGCCCACGCCCGTGGCCCGGGAGAAGTGGTTGCCGCGGAGGTCCATGACCAGGAGCGCGCGCAGGAGCGCCCGGAACGGGCGCGGTCGCACGTCGGCCGCCGCGAGCGCGCGGTCGAGGCTCACGGCGCCGCCGTTCCGGGCGCCAGCGCGTCGAGCACGGCGCTCGCGGCAGGCGCAGCGCCGGCGGTCAGCGCCTGGAAGAGCGCCTCGAGCGTGCCCGCGCCGGAGCGGCGAACCAGGTCGGGCGTGGGCCCGTCGGCCACGACCCGGCCGCGGTGCACGACGATCGACCGGTCGCACAGGCGCTCGACCACGTCGAGCATGTGCGAGCAGAAGAGGACCGTGCGGCCGCGGGCGGCGAGCCCGCGGATGAGCTCCTTGAGGCGCAGGACGGCGTTGGCGTCCAGGCCGTCGAAGGGCTCGTCGAAGAGGACCACCTGCGGGTCGTGCAGCAGGGCGCAGGCCACGAGGACCTTCTGCCGCTGACCCTTGGACAGCGAGTCGATGCGGCGGTCGGCCAGGTCGCGCAGGTCGAGCAGGTCCGTGAGCGTCGCCGCGCGCTCGGCCGCCTCGGCCGGCGGGACCTCGTGCAGGTCCGCCACCAGCGCCAGGTGCTCGCGCGGCGTCAGGAGCGTGTAGAGGCCGCCGCCCTCGGGCACGTAGCCGAGGACGCGCCGCGCCTCGAGCGGCCGCTCCACGACGTCGTGCCCGCACAGCCGGGCCGTCCCGGCGGTCGGCCGCAGGATCCCCGCCAGGAGCTTGATGGTCGTCGTCTTCCCGGCGCCGTTGGGGCCGACGAAGCCGCAAACCTGGCCGGCGGGGACGGTGAAGCGCACGCCGGCGAGGGCCTCGACCCCGTCGTAGCTCTTCGAGAGGTCGAGCGCCTCGATCACCGGCCGTCCCCGCCGGGGGCACTCTACGCGGGTGGTCAGGGTGCGTGCAAGAGAACAGAGTGAGCTCGAGAACTTCCTCTCGCCGCTCGTGCTCGACCCGCCAAAGCGAGCGTTGGGGAGGCGCGGAACGGGCCAGATCGTGCCAGTCCGGGACTTCCTCCGATCGCGCCCCCCTCGCGAGCGCATCCATCATCGCCCGGAGCGCGACTCCTCGTCTCCCACGGGTCCAGGGTCGGCCGTGAGGTCGAGGTGCGCCCGGCGAGCTGAGGGCCCGTGCCGTCGAGCACGCCTGCCACGTCGGCCCGATGCCCACGTCCCCGCGCCCGCGCTGCACGGAGCGAGCACGGCCGCCTCGCTGCTCCTCGGCGGGTCCGGTTAGAGTCGGCGCATGGGCGCGCGCGGGGTCGTCTGGCAGGCTCACGGTCCCGGCGCCGACCCCATGAGCCGATCCATGACGTCCCCGCTCGGGCTCACATGGGACACGGAGGCGCCCGAGGACGACGGAGGCCTCGGAGCGCTCGACCTGCCGCCAGGGGCGCCGTGAGCGAGGCGCCGCGGATCAAGGTCGAGGGCCGGGCGCGGCCCGTCTGCCCCTACTGCAAGGACGAGGTCGCGGGCGGGCACGTGTGGCTGTGCCCCGGCTGCGCGGCGGCGCACCACGCCGACTGCCTCGCCGGCCATGGCGCCTGCGCCACCTGCGGCCTGGCGCCCGCGGCGGACGCGCCGGCGGACGGGTCGACCGAGGCCCCACCCCGGACGCCCAGCCGCGCGGTCGACGAGCCCCTGCGAGCCGTCGCCGCGGCGGTCGTGGCCCTGGGGTTCTCGGTCGTGCGCGAGGCGGACGACCACCTCGCCCTCTTCCACCCCGCATGGTGGGCCTGGGGGCGTGACCCGGGCCGGCCCCTCCTGGTGTTCCTGGTCCGCGTCGATCGCCTCGGACGGTCGCAGGCGAGCGCCCACGTGCGGCGGCTCGCGCGTGACCCGCTGACCCGGACCGACGCGACGGTCCTCTTCGTCGCCGACGCCCTGGAGGCCGACGCCGAGGCCTGGCTGCGGACCGGGGCCTCGGCTTCGCGGCACACGATCCAGGCCGCGACGCCGCGCCAGCTCGCGGGCGTCGCCGAGCGCCGCGTGTGCGTCCCGATGGCCTGGTGGGTCGGCCAGAAGTTCGTGTCGCCCGAGGGCGTCCTCGGCCCGGCCTTCCCGGCGCACGAGGACCCGGCCCGGCGCGCCGTCATGAGCCTCGCGTCGGGCCGCCCCGCCGACGTGGCGGCGCCGCGCCCCGCCCCGCCGCTCGAGGGGGCGAGCGCGCCTGGGCCCACCGAGTTGGTCTGGTCGCTCCTGCCGACGCTGGCCGTCGTGGGCGGCCTGGTGGTCGCCGCGCTGCTCCTCGGCCTGGTGTTCGCCGCGCTCGACGGGCTCGCCGGGGGGCGCTGAGGCGCTACGCCGCCGCCCGCCGCCGCGTCTCCCACTGGTCGAGCGACAGCTTCACCTCGCGCGGCTTCGACCCGTTGGCCGGGCCGACGAGGCCGTCCTCGGCCATGAGGTCGAGGAGGCGCGCGGCGCGCCCGTAGCCCAGCTCGAGCTTGCGCTGGATCAGCGACACCGAGCCGCGCCCCTCGGCGAGGACCACGCGCACGGCGTCGTCGTAGACCGGGTCGCGCCGCTCGTCCTCGCCGTCGCCCGCCGGCTCGGCCGCCGCCGGCGCGCCCTTGCCGCCCTTGCGGGTGGCGGCCTCGGCGTGCTGGAGCAGGTCCTCGGCGTACTCGGCCTTGCCCTGCTTCGACCACGACTTGACGACCGCCGCCACCTCCTCGTCGGTGACGAGCGCGCCGAGGGCCCGCATGGGCTGCCCGCGGCCGGGCGGCAGGAAGAGCATGTCGCCCATGCCCAGCAGCTTGTCGGCGCCGCTGGCGTCGAGGATCGTGCGCGAGTCGACCTTGGCCGTCACGCGGAAGGCGATCCGCGCCGGGAGGTTCGACTTGATCACGCCCGTGATCACGTCGACCGACGGCCGCTGCGTGGCGAGCACCACGTGGATCCCGACCGCGCGCGACTTCTGCGCCAGGCGCGTGATCGAGGCCTCGACCTCCTTCTGCGCGATCATCATCAGGTCGTTCAGCTCGTCGACGACCAGCACCAGGTACGGCAGCTTCCAGGGCACCTTCTTGCGCTCGAGCTCGGCCGGGGTCACGCCGTGGCGGTCGGCCAGGGCCAGCTTGCCCAGCTCGTTGTACTCGCGGATGTGCCGCACCCCGGCGCGCGCCAGCCAGCCGTAGCGCTCCTCCATCTTCTTCACCGCCCACTCGAGGACGGCGCCGGCCTTGCGCATGTCGGTGACGACCGGCGCCGCGAGGTGCGGGACCTTGGCGAACTGGGTCATCTCGACCTGCTTGGGGTCGATCAGGATCAGCTGCACGTCGCGCGGGGTCTTCGTGAGCAGGAGCGACACGATGATGGAGTTGATGCACACGCTCTTGCCCGAGCCCGTGGCGCCGGCGATCAGGAGGTGCGGCATCTTGGCCAGGTCGGCGATCAGCGGGCGGCCGGCCGAGTCCTTGCCGAGGAAGATCGGCAGCGCCGGGTCCTTCTTGCGCCAGGCGGGGTTCTCGACCAGCTCGCGCAGGCGCACGACCTCCTGCTCCTCGTTCGGGACCTCGAGGCCGACCCAGCTCGTGCCCGGGATCGGCGCCTGGAGGCGGATCCCCGGGACGCGCAGGGTGAGCGCCAGGTTGTCGAGGAGGCTGGCGACGCGCTGGACCTTCACGCCGCGGCCGAGCTCGAGGGCGAAGAGCGTCACCGACGGGCCGTTCTCGACCGAGACGACCTTCGCCTGCACCTTGAACTGCTGCAGCGTGTCCTCGATCTGGCGGCCGCGGTCGTCGCGGCCCGCGCGCGCCGCCTCCTTCGGCGCCTCGGGCGCCGCGAGCAGGGCGACCGGCGGGAGGGCGGCGGCCGGCGCGACCGGCTCCTGCGCCCGGGGCGCGGCGACCGGCACGACGAGGTCGTCGTCCTCGTCCCGGCAGGGCTCCGGCGCCTGCTGCTGCTCCTCCTCGGCCTCGTCGCCCACGACCACCGGCTCGGCCGGCGCGGCCGGGCGCGGGGCGGGCGGCGCGGCGGGCGCCTCGGGCGCGGGCGGGGCGACGACGGCCAGCGCGTCCTCGGCGCGCGCCGCGGCGTCGGCCGCCATGGAGGAGGCGGCCCCGGCGAGGCCCTGCGCCTGCTCGACCGACCCGTGCACGAGCTCGCGCAGGGGGCGGTCGGTGAGGAGCATGAGCCCGACGCCGAGGACGAGCCCGGCCGCCAGCGGCGCGCCGAGGCCGCCCATGAGGCGCGTGGCCTCGTGCTCGAGCAGGAGCCCCCAGATCCCCCCGGGCGGCAGGCCGCGGTCGACCAGCCAGCCCCAGGGCGACCCGGCGAGCACGCGCTCGACCACGGCCAGCGTCAGCACGATCACGAGCGCCCCGACCACGCGGCGCACCGGCTCCCCCCGCGCCCCGGCCGCCTCCTCGGTCGGCAAGGCACGCCGCAGCGAGGCGGCGGCGAACAGGAACACCATGCCGGCCGCGCCGTAGGCGCCGAGCGTCCCCACCCACCCGATCAGCTCGGCCGACAGCCACGCCCCGAGCGAGCCGCCCAGGTTCTGGGCCGCCCCCCGCGCCGGGGCCACGCGGCCCGGCAGGTCGGCCGGGTCGAAGCTGGCCACCGAGACCAGGCTGAAGGCGCCGAGCCCGAGGAGGGCCACGCCCTGGAGCTCGCGGAGGAGGTCGCGGGGGGTCATGAAGGGCTTATCGGACGTTCCTGCCAAGGGGCTCAGTCCTCACGCCCCGCTCCCGGCGAAGCTCTCCGTCCACCCGCCCGCTCCCGGCGAAGCTCTCCGTCCAAGTCGCCCCGCTCCCGGCGAAGCTCTCCGTCCAAGTCGCCCCGCTCCCGGCGAAGCTCTCCGTCCAAATCGCCCCGCTCCCGGCGAAGCTCTCCGTCCAAGTCGCCCCGCTCCCGGCGAAGCTCTTCACGTGCCCTTGCCCGTGCCCGTGCCCGTGCCCGTGCCCGCCCGTCACAGGACGACCAAAACCCGTCTCGTCCACCCGCCCCGCTCCCGGCGAAGCTCTCCGTCCAAGTCGCCCCGCTCCCGGCGAAGCTCTCCGTCCCACCCGCCCCGCTCCCGGCGAAGCTCTTCACGTGCCCGTGCCCGTGCCCGTGCCCGCCCCGTCACAGGACGACCAAAACCCGTCTCGTCCACCCGCCCGCTCCCGGCGAAGCTCTTCACGTGCCCATGCCATGCCCGTGCCCGCCCGTCACCGGCCGCCCTGCCCCTCCTGGGCCGACTGGGCCAGCCTCGTCAGCATCGACACGATCCGCAGCAGCAGGTCGCGCCCTCCCCCGTGCGATTCCGGCGCGACGAGGCGAAGCTCCTTGCAGACGTCGAGCACGGCCGCGCACTCGGTCGCGGACCGCTTGCTCATGCGATAGAAGCGGGCCTTCTCCGAGGGGTTGTACTCCCCCGCGCCTTCGGCCAGGTTCAGGATGACGGACGTCGCCGCCCGCTGGAGCTGATCCGCGAGGTAGCGCCGCCCGCGCGGGAGGCGCTGCGCGATGTCGTTGGCGACGACGACGAACCCGAGCGCGACGTGGTAGACGTCGAGCCGCTCGTGATCGAACTGCATGAGCGGCCTCCGGTGCTTCACGACCGCGGGCACGGGCACGGGCACGGGCACGTAAGACCGAGCGGGGCGCGCTGTGCTCAGGCGCGAGGCGACACCGACCGCAGACCCAGGACCACGAGCAGGCCCAGGAACCACGCCGTCCCGACGAAGAGCATCAGGATCGGCACGAGGGCCACCAGCACGCCGGCGAGGCTCCACGTCTCCTCGCAGGCGAGGAGCATCACACCTCCATGTCGGCCGCGAGCAGGGCGTGCAGCGCCCCGAACGTGACGCCCGCGACGGCGAGGACCAGGGTGAACGCGACGATCAGCTGCATGCTCGAGGTGCTCATACCCCTCCCCTTCGGCAGCTCGCCCGCGGAACTTGAGCGAGCCTGCCGCTTGTCGCCGCCCGCGTAACCCCCTAGACTGGTTCGATCCCATGCCGCGCAAGCTCCCGACCGCCCAGAAGAAGAAGCCGCCCGCCCCGAAGAAGGCGCCCCGCGCCCGACCGGCCCGCGTGGGCGTGATCAGCCTCGGCTGCCCGAAGAACATGGTCGACACCGAGGTCCTGCTCGGGCGGGTCGCCGAGGAGCACGTGATCTGCGCCGACCCGGCCGACGCCGACGTCGTGATCGTCAACACGTGCGGGTTCATCGACCAGGCGCGCGACGAGTCGCTGGCGGTGATCCGCGAGATGGCCGAGCTCAAGGCCGCGGGCAAGCTCCAGGGCCTCGTCGTGGCCGGCTGCCTGGCCCAGCGCTGGGGCGACAAGCTGCGCGAGGAGGCGCCGGGGATCGACTCGGTCCTCGGCATGGCCGAGTACGGGCAGATCAACACGGTCCTGAAGAAGGTCCTCACCGCCCGCGACCTCGCCGAGCGGGCGCGGGCGCCCTGGCGCACGCTCGTGGCCGACGACCCGACGTTCGCCGTCGAGGCGCAGACCGGGCGCCTGCGCGTCACGCCGCCCCACTACGCCTACCTGCAGGTGAGCGAGGGCTGCGACAACGCCTGCACCTTCTGCTCGATCCCGACCTTCCGCGGCCTCTTCCGCAGCAAGCCGCGCGCGGCCGTCCTGGCCGAGGCCGAGGAGCTCGCCGCCTCGGGCGCCCTCGAGCTGAACCTGATCAGCCAGGACACGACCGACTGGGGCAAGGACCTCCCCGGCGAGGAGAAGCACGGCCTGGCCGGGCTCCTGCCGGACCTGGCCGCGATCGACGGCGTCCGCTGGCTGCGGCTCCTCTACGCCTACCCCGGCCACGTGAGCGACGGGCTGATCGCCGCCCTGCGCGAGCTGCAGCCGAAGGTCGTGCCCTACCTGGACATGCCGATCCAGCACATCGACACGCAGATGCTCAAGCGCATGGGGCGGCGCCACACGCGCGAGCAGACGCGGGCGCTGCTGGAGAAGCTGCGGGCCGAGGTCCCGGGGCTCGTCCTGCGGACGACGTTCATCGTCGGCTTCCCCGGCGAGACCGAGGCTCGGTTCCAGCAGCTCGTCGACTTCGTCGACGAGTTCCGCTTCGAGCGCGTGGGCGCCTTCCCCTACTCGCACGAGCCCGACACGCCGGCCGGCGAGCACTTCGAGGACGACGTCCCGGCCGAGGTCAAGGCCGAGCGGGTGGCCCGCCTCATGGAGGCCCAGCAGCCGATCGCCTTCGAGCACGCCCGCCGGCTCGTCGGCCGCGAGGTCGACGTCCTCGTCGAGGGCGTCGACGCGGAGACCGGCAAGCTGGTCGGCCGCACCCCCTACGACGCCCCCGAGATCGACCCCCACGTGCGGATCGGCGGGCGCCGCAAGGCCGCCCCGGGGACCCTCGCCCGCGCAAAGATCACCAAGGCGGACGGTTACGACGTCGTCGCGGAGCTCCTCGCCCGGTAGGGCGGGCGCGGGAGACACGATGACGCTCCCGCGGAACCTCCCCAACCTGATCACCGGCTCCCGGCTGGTCCTGGCCGTGGCCCTGTTCGTGATCCTGGGCGGGATCGACGCCGCCCACCGGCACGCCCATCGCGAGTGGGCCCTCCAGCCGGTCGTCAAGGGCTTCGAGGATCACGAGCGCTTGCTCCTGAACCTGTGCCTTGCTATTTTCGTAACCGCAGCAATTTCCGACATCCTCGACGGTCATATCGCTCGAAGGTGGGGTCTCCAGACCGACTTCGGCCGGATCGTCGACCCGTTCGCGGACAAGGTGATCGTCTGCGGGGCGTTCGTTCAGCTCGTGCCGTTCCAGGGGGCCCAGATCGCGTCGTGGATGGTCGTCGTGATCCTGGCACGGGAGCTCCTGGTCGACGGCCTCCGCGGCTTCGCGGAGTCGCGCGGCGTGGCCTTCCCTGCCATGGCCAGCGGCAAGCTGAAGATGGCCCTGCAGTGCGCGTGCATCTCCTGGATCCTGTTCGCCCTGGCCAACCTGAGCGGGGAGCCGTGGGCGCGCTGGGTCACGACCACGCTCGTCTGGTCCGCGCTGGCGATCACCGTCGTCTCGGGGCTGCAGTACGTCTTCCACGCGCGGCGCGTCCTCTCGTCGGAGGCGCTGGCCACCCTGACCTCGCCCGGGGACCCGTCGAGCCCCGGGGCGACCTGAGCCCGTGAGCGAGCGGCCGCCCGTGTCAAAGCGCCAAGCCAAGCCCGCCGGGACGGAGTCCGCCGCGAAGGTCAAGCCGCCGTCGCCCGGCAAGACCGGCCGCATGAAGCGCCCCGGGGCGGGCGGCAAGAAGACGCAGAAGAACAAGACGGTCCGCAAGGAGGAGCTGCAGGAGCTCGAGCCGATCACCCCGTTCGCCCGCGGCGTGGGGATCGGCGTCAAGCTGGCGGCGTTCACCGCCGTGGTCGTGGGCCTGTTCATGGGCCTGCAGGGGCTGCTGACGTTCACGATCACGGCCCGCGAGATGGACGAGCAGATCATGGATCAGGGCATCCAGATCGTCTCGACCCTCGAGAAGACGGTCGACCGCGGCTTCTGGGTCCAGCCGAACGACCCCGACGCCCAGACGCCGCGCGAGCTGCTCATCTCCGACTGGGAGCAGCGGCTCCGCGACCTCGTGGAGAGCAACGGCAAGATCGTCTCGGTCAACATCATGGAGGGGAACCAGGCGATCGCGCTCTACCCGCGCGCCACGCCGAGCTACTTCCCCGGGACGAAGCGCACGGTCGGCGACATCAGCATCTACGAGGGGTCGCTCGCCGACTCGCGCGTGCGCCGCTTCGACAAGCCGATCCGCCTCGGCCTCGAGCGGGAGGACGAGATCGACAAGAAGCTCGTCGAGCTCGAGCGGCTCGAGGAGCGGGGCGCCGGCGCGCAGGAGCAGCTCGAGGTGGTCAGCCGGCTGCGCGCCCTGACCGGCGCGCGGGCCCTCAAGAGCGGCGACGAGTTCCGCGCCTGGCGCGAGGAGCATCCGCGGCCGCAGGTCGTCACGAGCGCGCCCCCGTCGGTGTCGATCTACGTGCAGGCGTCGCGCCTCGACGAGCTCAAGAGCGCGCTGTGGAAGCGGATCGCGATCGTGACCGCCTGCGGCGCGGTCGCGGGCATCCTCCTGACGGTGCTGATCGCCACGCTGCTCACGGCGCCCGTGCGGCAGCTCGAGCAGGACGTGAAGGCCGTGGCCTCGGGCGACCTGGGCCACCAGACGCCCGTGACGTCGCGCGACGAGATCGGCGCGCTGACGCACGTGTTCAACATCATGATCCGCAACCTGCAGATCGCGCAGAACAACGCGGCCGAGCGCAAGTCGTTCGAGCGCGAGCTGAACATCTGCAAGGAGATCCAGGAGAAGCTCCTCCCCGAGCGCATCCCGCAGATCCCCGGCTACGACATCCACAGCCACTACCGCTCGGCCAAGGAGGTCGGCGGCGACTACTACGACTTCATCGTGATCGACCAGACCCACCTGGGGATCATCGTCGCGGACGTCGCCGGCAAGGGCGTGCCGGGCGCCATGGTCATGACCATGGCCCGCTCGCTCGTGCGCCTGGCGTCGGTGCGCAACGTCTCGCCGGCGGATACCTTCAAGAAGGTCAACCGCATCCTCGCCAAGGACATCCGCCGGGGCATGTTCGTGACGGCCGCCTACATGGTGCTGAACGTGAAGACCCGCAAGCTGCGCGTCGCGAGCGCCGGGCACAACCCGGTGGCGCTCTACCGCGCGGGGTCGGGCGAGATCGAGCTGCTCAAGCCGGCCGGCATCGCGCTCGGGTTCGACAAGGGGACGATCTTCGACAACCATGTGAAGGAGGTCGAGGTCCAGCTGGAGACCGGCGACCGGATCGTCACCTACACCGACGGCGTGAACGAGGCCATGAACAACGAGTCGGAGGAGTTCGGCGACGACCGGTTCCACGACCTGGTCAAGGCGCACGCGCGGAAGTCCTCCAAGGACTTCGTCGACGCGCTCGTGGGGGCCCTCGACGACCACCGCGGCGACGCGGAGCAGTCCGACG
Organism: Planctomycetota bacterium; assembly: GCA_023954375.1. Lineage (GTDB taxonomy): Bacteria > Planctomycetota > J058 > J058 > J058 > JAMLIC01. Next base: position 72,961 of record JAMLIC010000012.1, on the reverse strand, counting down.
ACATCACGATCACGACCCTCGCCGTGGTCGAGGCGCCGCACGGCGGCGCCGCGCCGATGCAGGACGAGGGGGACGGGGGGGACGCGCAGGCGTGACGACGCTCCGCCGGGAGATGACGATCCCCAACGAGACCAAGCACCTGGCCACGGTCCGCCAGACGGCCATGGAGGTGCTGGAGCTCACCCCGTTCGACACCAAGACGCGCAGCAAGATCGTCGTCGCGGTCGACGAGGCGCTCGCCAACGTCGTGGAGCACGCCTACCAGGGCGGGCAGGGGAACATCGAGCTGGTGTTCGACGTCGACGTCGACCGCCTGCAGGTGATCATCCGCGACAACGGCGTGCGCTTCGAGCCCGCCGACGGCGCGCTGAAGACGTCGATCGACATCCACCACCACATCAAGCTCGGCCTCAAGGGAGGCCTGGGCATGTTCCTCATGCGCCAGATCATGGACGAGGTCCAGTACCTCCACGAGACCCCGTGGACGAACGAGCTCATCATGGTCAAGCGCTTCGGCGCCAGGGACGGCGCCGGGGCGCCCTAGCCCGCGGCGGCGCGGATCGTTTAGGTTGTCTCGTCGGCCCGCCGAGGGCCCCAAGGAGCGGACGGCAGTGCCCGACCTCAAGCTGCACCAGGAGCGCCTCCCTGGCGGGATCGCGTACATCGAGGCCGAGGGCTTCCTCGACGCCCACACCTTCGAGGAGATGGAGAACCTGATCTCCTCGGTGTTCCGGCAGAACGTCTACAAGCTCATCGTGAAGCTCGAGAAGCTCGACTACATCTCCTCGGCCGGGGCCGGCGTGTTCGTCGGCGCCATCGGCCGCGCCAAGGAGAACCGCGGCGACATCGTGTTCCTCAAGCCGTCGCCCAACGTGAAGGAGGTCTTCGACCTCCTCGGCCTCTCGGCGATCTTCCAGTTCGCCGACACGAGGGACGAAGCCGTGAGCTGCTTCTAGTTGGTGTGATCGCGCCTGCGACGAACGATGCCGGGCGCTGCCGTCCGTCGGGGGGGGGGGCGGGGGCGGGCCCCCCCCCCCCCCGACCGCTCAGGCTCGGTCGGCGGCCAGGAGGCCGCCTTCCCTCGCCTTCGCGCGGCATCGCCTCGTCCTCGTTCGTCTCGGCTGAGGCTCCGGCTGCGAACGCCCGGAGCGGTGTGCTCGCGCGTCGTCGGCGGGTCGCGGTCGGTGGTGCGGGGCGCCGGGACGCGGGCCGCGTCGGACGCGGCGGCGTAGGAGACTGGCATCTCACCGGTCAGGTTCCCGGTTCCCGGTCCCGGTTCCCTCCACGCGCCTGGCCCGGACCGACTCACAAAGCCATAGTGATCCGACATGGGTCCTCGGCTCCTCTGCTTCGCGGGGGGCGCCGCGCTGTCGGCGTTCTTCGTCCACGTCGGCCTCCTGGCGACGCCGTTCTTCGGCTCGGGCGCGTTCCTGTGGGCCAACGTGTTCGCCTGCTTCCTGCTGGCGCTGGCGGCCGGGTTCGGGCTGGGGGACCTGTTCGCGGTCGCGGCCGGCCGGACGCACGTCGAGCGCTCGGCGCCGCGCCTGGCGGTGGTCGGGGGGCTGCTCGCCTGGCTCGCGGCGTGGGGCTCGCCCGCGGTGTGCCGCTGGGCGCTGGCGAGCGACCCCGACTGGACCCTCGCGCCGGCGCTGGCGATCGCGCTGGTGACCCTCCTGCCGGGCGCGCTGATCGCCGCGATCGCGCCGAGCGAGCTGCGGGCCCGCGCGGGCGGCGGCGGCCAGGGCGGCGGCGACGGCCAGAGCGGCGAGCACGGCGGGCGGAGCGTGACGGGCAGGTTCGGCGGAGGCGGCGATGGCCGCGGCGCGCTGCGCCTCATGGGGCTCACCTCGCTCGGCGGGATCACGGGGATCGCGCTCTCGGGGCCGTCGCTGCTGCGCGCCGACGAGGTCGACGTGTGGCTGCACGCCTACCTGTGCGGCGCCCTCCTCGTCGCGCTCGGGCTCGCGCTCCTGGGGAACCTGGCGCGCGCCGTGGGCGGCGCCGGCCTGGTCGGCCTCGTCCTCCTCTCGGCCCTGCGGCCGAGCGAGGTGCAGTCGGCGCAGTTCGCCGTGGCCCTGAAGACCGCCTGGCGCGAAGGCCAGGGGGCCGGCCTCTACTACCGGCGCACGCTCGACAAGGCCGTCCTCAGCGAGGACGCGCTCCGCGCCCACGCGCAGCGCGTGTCGGCCGCCGAGGGCGAGAAGGCGGGGGTGATCCTCGCCTGCGAGATGCTCATGCGCCTGGGGGAGGTGACCGTCTCGGGCGAGGGCCTGTGCCGCACCCTCGAGCTGCTCCTCCCGCCGGACGCGCGCCCGTTCATCCTGCCGTTCTTCGAGCAGATCGAGTCGATCCGCTCCGACGGCCGCGGCAACCTCGCCCTGCGCATCAAGCGCAGCCGCGACGAGGACGGGCGGCGCTTCACGATCCCCGGCGAGAAGCCGGGGGAGAAGGTCAACTTCTGGTACACGGACGACTTCACGATCCACATCATCCGCGAGGGGAACATCTGGCGGCTCGAGTTCGGGCCGCTGACGACGATCAAGGCCGGGATCTTCGCGATCCACGACACCTACCGCACCCCGCTGCGGGTGCTCCGCGTGGCGCTGTGGATCGACGCGAGCCTGCTCGGGATCGTGCTCGAGGACCACGCCGACCAGGTCGTGGTCAAGGCGGTCGCCCAGGGCGACGTCGGCGCCGTGCGGACGATCGACGTCAAGGCGATCCCCAAGGAGACGCGGCGGCGCTGACCGGGCCGGCGCCTGCCGCGGGCGGAGGGCCCCGAGAGAGACACGCGCGCGGAGGTCGCCTCGAGGGCGCCCTCCGCGCGCGCATGGTGTGCCGGTCGCTGCGGGACCGCGGCGCGCTGGCCGCGGCGCCCGCTCACCGGCCGCCGGGGCCGCCCACGCCGTTGGTGCGGCCGGTGCCGCGGTCCTCGTCGATCCCGGTGCCGGTCCCGGTGCGGTCGGGCTCGGTGCCCCACTGCTGCTGGGTGCCCGTGCCCGTGGGGTCGCGCTCGTCGGTGCCCCACTCGTCGCGGCGCTCGGTGCCCCACTGGTCGCCCGTGCCCATGCCGCCGTCCTCGCGGCGGTCGCGGAGCATCCGCGCCTCCTCGAGGTGGGCGGCGATCAGCCCGCGCAGGTCGGCCAGGTACTGCTGGAGCGTCGGGTCGGTCGTCGACGGCAGCAGGTCGTCGTCGATCCGCTGCAGCGACCGCTCGTGCTTCTGGACCATGTCGTCCATGAACTGATCGCGCAGGTCCTCGCCCTCCTCGCCGGCGAGGCCCTGGATCCGGTCGTTGACGTCGTCGCGCAGGTCGCGCGAGATGTCGCTCTCCTCCGGCACGAGGCCCATCTGCACGGTCACCTGCTCGAGCGCCTGCAGCGCCGTGCGGTGGTCCTGCAGCACCCTGTCGGCCAGCGACGAGACCTGCGGGTCGACGAGCCGGCCCTGCGCCGCGACGACGTAATCGATCTCGCCCACGTTGATCGCGCGGGCGGCGCCGATCACCTGCGGATGCGTGAGCCGCTCACCGTTGCCGATCCCCCGGCGGTCGTCCGGACAACCGACCAGCACCAGGGCGGCCGCCGAGACGCACGCGACGACGCCGGCGCGCGCACGATCACGAACCATGAGCAAGTCCTCCTCAAACGCGTTCGCCCCCGCGGAACCTCGTCGTCAGCGCCCCTCGCGCGGGACCGCGTCCAGGCGCGTCAGGTGGTCGTCCACGAGCCGGCGCAGGTCCTGCGTCAGCTCGCGCACCTCCGGCGCCTGCGCCGCCGCCAGCAGGTGGCGCTCGATCACGTCCTGGGCCTGCGCCAGGCGCTCGCGGATACCCGCCAGCCACTCGATGTCGAGCAGGACGCCGCGCCGCTCGACGTACCAGGCCCGGCGCGCCTCGGCGTCGCGCTCGAGCTGCCGGCTGAGCGGCGTGGGCTCGAGCTCCAGGTCGAGCCGCTGGGCCAGGACCATGGCCCGCTCGCGCGCCGCCCGGTGGTCCTCGAGCAGGTCCGTCGCCAGCGCGCGCAGGGCGGGGTCCTGGAGCTTCAGGCGCACCGCCAGCACCGACTCCATGACGGCCTGGCTGAGCACCCGCGCCGCCTCGAGGACCTCGCCGTCGGTCCGCACATCACCCGCCGGCGCCGCCGTGAGGGCGTCGTCCCGGTCGGGACAGCCGGGGAGCGCGCCCAGCACCAGGGCGAGGACCACGACGCGACGCACGAGCACCACGGCGACCTCCGGGCGCGGCGCGTTGCAAGCACCAGGCCGGACCCGTCCGGCCCGTGCGGCGCATGGGGCGCCGGCCCCGGGCCGCGGCAACCCCCGTCCTGACGCCGAGCCTGGCGGGACGGCGCCGTCCCGCCCGGGCGCGCCCGGACCCGCCCGCGGGTCGCCGGCGGCGCGTGGGTCACCGCGCGTCGGCGGGCGCGGCGACGATCGTCAGGAGCCGCGTCGCGTAGGTCGCCGGGTCGCTCGAGTAGCCGACCAGGCGCCCGCGCTCGCGCCCGTCGTCGCCGACGACGACGACCGTGGGCGCGCGGGTCGTCCCGCCCCGGGGGTCGGCCGGGACGCGGGGGTCGCCCTTCTTGACCTCGACCAGCCCCCGCGTGCGCAGGAGCACCCGGACCACCTGCTCGTCGCCGAGGACGTCGGCGAGGAGGGCGTGGCAGTAGGGGCAGCCGTCCTGGGTGACGAGCAGGACCCGCGGCCCCTCCGCGCCGCCGGCCGCGCGGGCGCGGGCGACGCGCTCGACGTCGTCGGCCGCGACGCGGTCGCCGTGCCGGACGGCCAGCGGCGCGAGGGCCGCGGCGACGACGACCAGGGGGGCGAGGCCCAGCCGGGCGCGGACGCCGGCGCGCCAGGCGATCGCCAGGAGGAGGGCGAAGGCGACGAGCACGCACCCGAGGAGCCCCAGGCACAGCGCGCACGCGGCCCCGGCGGCCCGGAGGGGGAGCGGCTGGAGGCCCAGGGCGAAGCCGGCCCCGGCGCCGAGGGCGACGAGGCCGGCGGCCAGGAGCGGCCGCGGCGGCGCGCGCCGGGCGTGGAGCATCAGCGCGAGCCCCAGGGCGGCCATGGACCCGACGAAGGCGACGTGCGTCACGGTGACCGGCCCGAGGAGGCGCGACAGCCGGGGGCGGAAGACGGCGGCGCAGCCGAGGCCGTGGCCGAGGTCGGGGCAGGTCGCGGCGCCCTCGGCCACCTCGAGCGCCAGCCAGGCGAGCACCACCTGCACGAGGCAGACGAACCCCAGGCCGGCGGCGAGGGCCCGGGGGCGCCCGTCCGGGGCGGGCGCGGCCTCCGGTGTCGTTGATTCCACGGGCCACCTGTGCGACAACGCCCGCGGGCGCCGTGCGCGCCCGGAGGGCCCCGCCCATGCTACACGCCACGTCCCGCCGCGGTCTCGTCGTGCTCCTGCCCCTCGTCCTGCTCGCCGGCTGCCTCGACTACAGCGAGGAGCTGACGCTGAACAAGGACGGCAGCGGCCGCCTGAAGCTCGACTTCACGGTCGACATGTCCTTCATGGCCGAGGTCTCCAAGGCCATGGGCGAGGAGCCGAGCCCCGAGGAGATGCGGGGCCCGACGCGCGAGGAGATCATGGAGGGCCTCAACGTCGAGGGGATCACCGTCCCCGAGCTCGAGGTGCAGGACCGGGGCACCAAGACGCGCGTCCGCATGACGCTCGACTTCGCCAACCTGGAGGCGCTCGGGCGCGTCGAGGGCTTCGGCGACGACCGCAAGATCGAGTTCTTCGACGAGGGCGGCGGGAAGGTGCGCGTCGTCTACAGCGTCGACACGACCGACCTGATCCCGATCGAGGAGATGGGCGACCCCGCCGGCGAGGCCGACGAGGTGGAGAAGAAGATCCGCGAGGTGACGACGCGCGCCCGCGACGCCGTGCGCTTCCGCGCGCGCGTCAAGCTCCCCGGGCCGCTCGGGCGCAGCAACGGACGCCCGGTCCAGGACGACCCCACCGCCTCGGTGTGGACGATCGACAAGGAGCGCGAGCCGGAGAAGCACCAGCGCCTGGGCCGCGGCAAGGTGACCATGATGCTCCTGATCGACCGCGAGCACCTGCCGTTCGTGCGCGAGCTCAAGCCGCTGCCGCCCAAGGACGACGCCGCGCCCGGCCCCGGCAAGAGGTAGCGACTACGCGCTGCGCCGCCACTCCGCCCACGCCGCCCAGGCGGTGAAGACCGCCCCGAGCCGGAGGGCGAGGTGGAGCGACAGGGCGCGGTGCTCGGGCGACCCGAGCGGGAAGCCGATGATCGCGTGGCCGTTGACCGCCACGCCGAACGCCTCGAAGCCCGTGAGCAGGAGCACCGGGCCCAGGCCCGGCGCCAGGGCGAGCCACAGGCCCGCGCCCCCCATGACCGCGAGGTCGAGCAGCGCGCCGGTCGGGCCGACCATGAGCAGCCCGAGCGCCATCCAGCCGGCGTGCCCCCCCATGACGCCGAGCGGGATCGCGAACCCCCTGCGGCCCTGCGGCAGGACGACGCGCGCCAGCCCGGCGCACAGCACACCGGCCACCCCCACGATCAGCAGGTTCACCCCGGCGTACTTGCCGAGCGCCGCCCCGCCGAGCCCCGCCAGCAGGCCCACGGCGAGGTTCACGGGGCTCACGCCCGAGGCCTCGGGCCCGACCCGCCGAACCGGCGCGACGACTCGCCCGTCCACGCGGAGCTCGGTCTTCGGCTGCAGCGAGAGCCCTGCCGTGACGGTGAGCGCCGCCGGGGCGGGCCCGACCGAGAGCCGGTGCTCGCTCCGCAGGCCCCACTTCACCGCGTCGACGACCGTCCGCCCGTCCACCCGGACCGTCTCGCGGCCGGAGAGCGCCAGCTCGAGCTCGACGGTGTGCGGCTGGTCGGTGGTGACCTCCCACACGACCAGCACCCCGGACGTGGGCGTCGCGCGGACCGGCGGCCTCGGCGCCGCCGGCGGCGGAGCCGCCCCCACGGCCGGCGCCGCGCCCGATCCCGACGTCCGCGCCCCGCACGCCGGGCAGCGCCCGGCCCTCGTCCGCCGCTCCGCCCCGCAGGTGTCGCACGTGATCATGCCAGGACTTTGCCGACCTCCGGTCACGTTTGCAACCAGCCGCCAGGTCACCCGGGGTGCCCCCGGGCGGGGGTCGGGGTGGGCTGCGTGCGCGGGCCCCGGCGTGCGTGCTATGTTCGCCCCATGCAAGGAGATGAAGCCCTGCTCTTCGGCGAGACGGCCGTCGCTCACGGGTTCATCACGCGCGACCAGCTCCAGGCGGCCCTCGACGCCTGTCGCGGCCGCGCCGACCCGCGGCCGCTGGGGAGCGTCCTCGTCGAGCTGGGGCTGATCACGCCGCCGCAGGCCACGGCGATCGAGAAGCTCAAGGCGGTCAAGGAGCTCCAGCGCGCCGGTGGGCCGGCGCCGGACGCGGACGGGCCGGCCGCCGAGGACGACCCGCCGCTGACCGGGATGACGCTCGGCGGCTGCCTCGTGCTCGACCGGATCGGCACGGGGAGCATGGGCACGGCCTACCGCGCCCACCACCTGCGCCTCGACCGCGACGTGGTGGTCAAGGTGCTCCACCCGCGGCTCGTGGCGATCCCGGGCAACCTGGAGCGCTTCGCGCGCGAGGCGCGCGCCGCGGCGGCCCTCGAGCACCCGGCGATCGTCTCGATCTACGACTTCGACGCCGACGACGGTTACCACTTCATCGTCATGCAGCACGTGGACGGCCAGAACCTGCGCCAGGTGCTCTCGACGCGCGGCGCGCGGGGGGCGCGCCGCGGGCTGTGGGTGGCGGCGCGCGTCCTCGAGGGGCTGTCGCACGCGCACCAGAAGGGGATCGTCCACCGCGACATCAAGCCGGCGAACCTGATCATCACGCGCGAGCCGCGCATCAAGATCGCCGACTTCGGCCTGGTGCGGATCCTCTCGCTCTCGACCAGCGAGAAGATCTCCGTCTTCGGCGAGATCCTCGGCACGCCGCAGTACATGGCGCCCGAGCAGGCGACGTGCGACGACGTGGACGGGCGGACCGACCTCTACTCGCTCGGGGTCTCGCTGTTCGAGCTGATCGCCGGGCGGCCGCCGTTCACCGGCGACTCGACGTTCGAGGTGCTCGAGCGGCAGATCATGGAGCCGCTGCCCGACCTCCGCGAGCTGGTGCCGGACGCGACCGAGGACGTGCAGCGCTTCCTCGAGACGCTCGCGGCGAAGGACCCGGACGCCCGCTTCCCCTCGGCCGACGCCGCGCTCGCGGCCCTGCAGGCGCTGCGCACGCCCGACCGCGGCACGACGCAGCGCCTCGTCAGCCGGGGCGGGCTGGCGGAGGGGGCGACGGCGGACCCGTCGCGCAACGTCGAGGCGCCGCCGATCGTCAGCGAGGCGGCGCTCGACGAGCTCAAGCGGCGGCTGCGGGCCAGCCGGCAGTTCGTGGCCTTCGAGGTGGACGGCGCCGAGGCGCCGCCGCCCGAGCCGGAGCCGTCGAGCGCCGGGCGCAAGGCGGCGATCGAGGAGACCTTCGCCGGCACGGCCGACCCGACCTCGAGCGTCCTGCGCCGCGCGCGCGCCCGGATCGAGCGCGCCACGGCCGAGGGCGCGGGCGAGAAGGTGATCCCCGAGCTGCTCCTGGGCCTGCTCGAGGGGGGCCACGTGGACGAGCTCCTGGCGCTCGAGCGCGACCTCGACCGGGCGCTGCCCACCTCGGCGGCGGTGGCCTTCTTCCTCGGCCTGGCGCACGAGCGCAAGGGCAAGCTCGAGGACGCGCGCGCCAAGCTGGCCCTCGCCGCCGTGCTCGCGCCCGACCACCTGCCGGCGCGCCTGCACCTGGCCAAGGTCCTCGTGCGGCTCGAGCGCGTCGACGAGGCCGTGCAGACGCTGCAGGAGGCGAACCGCTGGCACCCGACGTCGGTGCAGGCCGCGACGCGGCTGGCCGAGGTGCTGTTCGTGGTCAAGCGCGACGCGGCCGCGGCCGTCCCCGCCTACGAGCGGGCGATCGAGCTGGCGCCGAACCGCTGGCAGCTGCGCCAGCAGCTCGCCCTCGCCCTCGAGCAGCTCGACCGGCTCGGCGAGGCCGAGGCGGTGCTCGAGGAGGTGGCCGCCTGGCGCAAGGACGCGCCGCAGGTGGTCGAGCTCCTGGCGCAGGTGCGCCGCAAGCGCAAGAAGCGCCAGCTCCTGGCCGAGGTCGACCGCGCGAGCGAGACCGAGACCGGCGAGCCCGGGCCCGAGACCAGCGCGCGGCTGTCGGCGATCCGCCTCGCGTCGGCGGGCAACAAGTGGGAGCGCGCGCTCAAGGTCGCACAGGACGGCCTCTCGGAGCGCCCCCGCTCGGTCCCCCTCCTGATCGCCGCCGGCCGGGCCCAGGCCGCGCTCGGCCAGCTCTCCGACGCGGTCGAGAGCTTCGGCCTCGCGCTCGCCGTCGACCCGCACAACGAGGAGGCGCAGCAGGGCCTCGTCGAGACGCAGGAGGCGCGGCGGCGCGAGCGGGGGCGCTGACCGCGCCGGTGGGGCCTCTAGAAGTCGCCGGGCCGCACGTAGGGCTGGCTCCAGAGGATCACCTGGAGCAGGACGGCCTTGAGCCACGCCTGCTGCATGGCCTCGACCTGCTCGGGCGGATGGCCCTTCGCGGCCAGGAAGGGCCTCAGCGTCACGACGACCGGGACGGTGAGGGCGACGAGGTCGCGGAAGGGGACGACCTCGGCCGCCTCGACGCCGTCGGTGCGGTTCTTCTTCGCGCGGTGGTGCCGGAGGCCGAGCTCGTGCTGCCAGTCGAGCCAGCGCTGGTCGAAGGCGGCCTCCGCCGTGTCGAGGATCCACTGGCCGAACCGGGCGCGCACGGCGGCCAGGTAGCCGGCGTCGGGCTGTCCGTCGCTGCGCCGGGCGAAGGCGGCCACCAGGTGCGGCGTCTGGCCCACGAACCCGTACCACGTGTCGAGGACCGCCTCGGTCTGGTCGGCGAGGACGTCGCGAGAGCGGCGCAGCGCCGCGACGTCGTCGTCGCCGAGCAGCAGCGTGGCCCTGAGCCGCGCGAGGTCGTCGAGGGTGACCGGCGAGCGGGTCAGCGACGGGTCGCCGAGGGCGTAGCCGGGGATCGTGGGGGCGGGGGTGGTCATCGGGGCTCCTCCTCAGGGTCCGGGGACGGGTCGGCGGACCACGCGGCGAACGCGCGCGCGGCCTCGTCGTCGGGGGCGGGCTCCTGCTCGGGGCAGTCGAGCCGCAGGTGGCGGTCGCCCATGGGCGCGTCGACGAACGCGCAGTGGTGCGGGCGGGCGGGGTCGTCGTGGACCCGCGGGCGGAAGTAGCGGCAGGTCACGCACATGCGGGAGACGGGCACCTGCCCGCGCTCCTGCAGCGCGCCCACCATGCGCACGAGGCCGCGCAGGAACACCTCCTGCTCGTCGGGCCGCAGCGCGTCGACGGCGCCGAGGAGCACGTCCGGCCAGGCGGCGGCCCGCTCCGCCTCGCGCCGCCCCCGGGAAGTGAGGCCCACGAGCACGGCGCGCGCATCGTCGGGCGCCCGGCGCTTGGTCACGAGGCGCTTCTCGACGAGGGCGGCCACGGCGTCGCTGGCCGTGGGGGCGGTCACGGCCAGCCCATCGGCGATCGCGGACAGCCGCGCGCCCCCGGGCCGCGCGCGCAGGAAGGCCAGCACCTGCCCCTGCGTCGGCGTGAGCCCCCGGGGGGCGGCCTCCTGCCAGGCGTGCGTCCGGAGCGCCAGGCCGACCTTCGACAGGCCGTGCGTGATCCGGCGCGCGAGCGCCTGCTCGCCCTGCTCGAACGGGTCCGAGTCGTCCTGGCGCGGGTCATTCATTAGGAGTCCTAATCAATAGCATTGGGCCCGTCGCGGCGTCAAGGGGCGGCGCGCAACCCCTGCCCGCGTGACGCACGTCAAGCGCCGCGCGCCGGTCGCCCCGGGCGCGCGGCGCTAGCCTCGCGCCGCGAGGGGGGTGCTCATGGCGCGGCTGCGGGCGAAGCTCATCACGATCCCGTGGGAGCTCGAGGTGCCGACGCTGGCGCTGGCGTGCCTGGCGGCGGTGACGCCGCCGGAGGTCGAGGTGTGCGTCGTCGACGTCCTGCGCGAGCGGCTGCTCCTCGACGAGCCGGTGGACCTGGTGGGGATCACCGCCTCGACGCCGCGGATCAAGGCGGCCTACGCGCTGGCCGACTTCTACCGCGGGCGCGGGGTGAAGGTCGTCCTCGGCGGGCACCACGCCACGGCCATGCCGGAGGAGGCGCTCGAGCACGCCGACGCGGTGGTGTGCGGCGAGGGGGAGACGTCGTGGCGGCGGATCTGCGAGCAGATGCTCGAGCGGCCCGACGACGTCCACGGGGTCTACCGCGACCCGCCGCCCGACCTCGCGGCGCTGCCGCTGCCGCGCACCGACCTGGCGAAGATCGAGCGCTACCAGCCGTTCTACTACCCGGTCATGGCGAGCCGCGGCTGCCCCGAGGCGTGCAGCTTCTGCTTCGCCAAGCGCATGACCTGCGGCTACCGCACCTACCCGATCGGCCACGTCCTCGAGCAGGTGCGCCGGCGGCCGTCGTGGGTCAAGGCGCTCTACTTCGTCGACGACAACCTCGCGGGCGACCTCGACTACACGCGCGAGCTCCTGCGCGAGCTGGCGAAGTACGGGGTGCCCTTCGGCGCGCAGGTGCGCCACGAGTTCAGCCGCGACCCGGCCGACCTGCGGCTGGCGCGCGAGGCCGGGTGCGTCCTGCTCTCGTCGGGCTACGAGTCGGTGAACCAGCGCAGCCTCGACCGCACGGGCAAGAACGCCACGGCGACCGACTACGCGGCCCTGATCGCGGCGATCCAGCGCGAGGGGATCATCGCCTCGGGCAACTGGATGTTCGGCTTCGACTGGGACACCCCCGACATCTTCGAGGCGACGTGGGACTTCCTCCGCGCGTCGGGGATCTGGCACTGCAGCTTCACCACCGAGATCCCCTTCCCCGGCACGCCCAGCTACAAGCGCTACCTGCGCGAGGGGCGGCTCCTGACGACGGACTACGACGACTTCGTCGGCAAGGACAAGGTCGTCGTCCGGCCGAAGCAGATGACGCCCGACGAGCTGCGCCGGGGCATCCGCCAGCTCACGCTCCGCTACTACTCGGTGCGCCACCGCCACCGGCTCTACCGCGAGGCGGCGAAGAACCCCCGCTTCCTGCCGCACTTCCAGGGCTGGACGCGGCGGCCGGTGATCTGGTTCCTGAACCACTTCCAGGTGTTCCTCTACACCTACCGCATGGTCCCGGCGCTGCGCTGGCTCTACGACCGCCTGGCGCCGCTCAACCGGCACCGCCACGTGCGCGACCTGTTCCGCGGGACCAACTTCTGGCGCTCGACCTTCGAGCCCGCCGTCGTCTCGGCGCCGCCGATCACGACGACGTCGCCCTTCCTCTGGCGCGCGGGCGAGATGCGCCCGGGCGAGCGGCGGCTGGTGCCGGTGGGGGCGGAGGCGGGGCCGGGGGCGTGAGCGAGCGGCCCGGGCTCAGCGCGCGAGCAGCGGCGCGAGGGCGCCGGGGTCCTGGCCGCGGTTGAACGCGTCGAACGCGGCGCGAGCGCGGGCGAGCTCCTCGTCGCGGCGCGCGGGCTCGTGGTCGTGCCCCTCGTCCTGCCAGCCCACGAACACGCCCGCGCCCGGCGCGAGCGCGCGCGCCGCCGCCGTCAGCGCCAGGACGGCCCGGGCCGTGAGCTCGGGCGGGCAGCGCGGGTGGTCGGGGAAGCGCCCGAGGCCGCGCGCGGACGGGTAGTAGGGGTGCACGTTGAGGTCGACGCCCAGGCCCGCGGCGCGGGCCCGTTCGGCCGCCCAGCGGGCGGTCGCGACCGCGTCGTCCACGGTCGTGGCGGGCGTCGTCCCGGGCCCGCCGACGAGCACGTTCACGTCGAGGCCGAAGCGCCCCGGCCCGAGCGCCGCCTCGGCCTGGCCGAGGGCGTCGATCGCCCGGGCCACGGCGGCGAGCGGCATGCGCTTGGCGAGGGCGCCCTCGCGCACGCGGTCGTCGGCCGACTCCAGGCCGAGCGTGATCCGCGCCACGAGCCCCGGCCCGAGGGCGCCCGCGACACGCGCGAGGGCCGGGCCGGTGACGAAGGCCTCGCGGGTGTCGAGCGAGACGACCCTCGCCGCCGGCAGGCCGCGCGCCGCGGCCAGGACCGCGTCGAGGACCTCCGGCGCGAGCTCGCGCGGGTTCAGGACCGAGCCCGAGTCATAGACCACGAGGTGGGCGACGCGCTCCAGGTCCGCGGCGTGGTGCGCGAGGAGCCACGCCAGGCGGGCGAGGTTCGCCGGGGCGTCGAGCGCGCGGCCCTCGCCCAGGCCGATGTCGCAGTGGTGGCAGCGCCCGGCGGCCGCCCAGGGGCACACGCCGCCGGGGGCCTGGTTGCCGAGCACGAGGGCCAGGCGCAGGCCGTAGCGGTCGTGGACCGGCTCGAACACGCTCGCGGCGGGCGGCGCCGCGTGGTCGGCGGGCGGCGGCGGCTCAGGGGCGCGAGACACGCCGGTCTCCCAGGAACAGCTCGTCGGCGCCCGCGCGCAGGAAGCAGGCGAGCGCGTCGTCGGGCGAGCACACGATCGGCTCGCGGTCGTTGAAGGAGGTGTTGAGCACGAGCGGGACGCCCGTGAGCGCCTCGAAGCGGGCCAGGAGCGCGTGGAGGGCGGGCTGGCGCTCGCGCTCCACGACCTGGACGCGGCAGGTGCCGTCGCGGTGCACGACGGCCGGGACGGCGGGGGCGCGCGAGGGGCGGACCCGGTAGGCGAGCAGCATGAGGTCGCGGGCCGCGGCGGCGCCGGGGCGCCGCGCCGGGAGCTCGAGCCAGGCGTCGGCGGCCTCGGCGAGGATCGCGGCCCCGAACGGGCGCCAGGGCTCGCGGTGCTTCATGTGGGCGTTGAGCGCCGCGCGGGCCTCGGGGCGGCGGGGGTCGGCGAGGAGGGAGCGGTGGCCGAGGGCGCGCGGCCCGAGCTCGAGCCGCCCCTGGAACCAGCCGACGACGCGTCCCCGGGCGAGCGCCTCGGCGGCGGCCTCGGCCGGGCGCTCGACGCGCTCGGCCGCGAGGCCGGCGCGCGCCAGCGCGGCGTCCACGGCGGCCGCGTCGTGCTCCGGCCCGAGGAACGGCGCGACCGGCCGCGCGCGGGGGCGCGCCGGGCGGTCGCCTCGGGCCTCGGCGAGGCGGAGCGCGACCTCCAGCGCCGCGCCGAGCGCGGTCCCGGCGTCGTGGGCGGCGGGCGCGACGTAGAGCGCCTCGAAGGGCCCCTCGCGCTCGAGGAAGGCGTTGGCGACGCAGTTGAGCGCCACGCCCCCGGCGTAGGCCAGCGCGCGCGCGCCCGTGGCGCGGGCCAGGCGGCGGCACGTGGCGAGGAGCGCGACCTCGGTGCGGCGCTGCAGGGCCGCGGCGGCGTCGGCGAACCGCCCGGCGTCGGGCGGCTCGTCGCCGCGGCGCGGACCGAGCAGCGCCTCGAGGCCGGCCACGTCGCCGGCGCGCAGGCGCGCGTGGCGCGGGTCCACCAGGAACGGCGGCGCGCTCGAGCCTGGCGCGCCCCCGTCGTCGTCGGGCACGGGCACCAGCCGCGCCAGCTCGGCCTCGAAGCGCCCCGGGTCGCCGTAGGCGGCGAGGCCCATGACCTTCGCGGCGTCGTGCTCGTCGAAGCCGAGCCACACGGCGACGCGCTCCCAGAGGAGGCCGAGCGACGCGGGGTAGGGCACCTCCTCGAGCGCCTCGAGGCGCGCGCCCGCGCCGCGCCCGAGCCAGGCGGTCGAGCGCTCGCCGATCCCGTCGACGACCAGCACGGCCGCGTCCTCGAACGGCGACGGGTAGAAGGCGCTCGCCGCGTGGGCCAGGTGGTGGGGCACGAAGCGCACGCGGCCGGCGAGCCCGGGCGCCTCGAGGCGTCGCGCGAGCAGGTCCGGGACGCCGCGCACGCGCGCCTCGTGCTCCCGCTCGCCCTCCTCGGTGCCGAACCCGTCCGCGCCGTCCACGTAGGGGTCGCGACCGAGCGTCTCGCGGCGCAGGCCCGGGACGAGCGAGTAGGCCGCGGCGTCGAGGTCGCCCGGCGCGACGCCCCCCGCGGCGAGCGCCGCCGCGATCGCGCGCCAGGGGAGCTCGTCGGGGTTCGAGGCGAGGGCGCGCTTGCCGTGCTTTCGCCGCGAGATGCGCTCCTCCTCGACCGCGAACACGACCTCGCCGCCGACGACGAGGGCCGCCGCCGTCTCGTGGTAGGCCGCGTTGATCCCGAGCACCGCGAGGTCGCGCACGGGGCGAGCTTGCGCCGTTCGCGCCGGCGCTGCAAGGGTCAGGAACGATGCGGGCACCCCGGCCAGCAGCAGGGCCGCCGCATGCCCTTGCGCATCTTGTCCAGGCCCACGTTGATCCGTCGGCTCCGGGTCTCCTCCTTCTTGGCGGAGGTGACCCAGCAGATCCACTCGTTGCGCGCGAGCGGCGTGATGTCGGCCCAGACGGCCTTCACGGCCGGATCGGACGCGATGGCGCGCCGGAGATCCGCGGGCAGCGTATGGGGCGGGCGTTCGGGCTGTCCTCGACGCACCATGGTTCGATCCTACCTCCTCACCGCCACGCTCACGCTCAGGCTGCCGGGTTGGCTTGCGACCATGAGGGATTCACCTGGGATCGGTCCTACTCCACGTCCGTGCGCCGCGGCTTCATGGTCGACCGGCTGGAGGCCAACGGCTTGTTCGACGAGTTCAGGGCCCAGCACTGGCCCTTCGGCAACACGCGCGGGGGCACGACGAAGATCCGCCGCTATCGCCGGCTGCGGGAGGAGTACGAGCGCTACATGCAGGGCCAGGAGGGGCCTGCGGATGAGCGGCAGGCGCTCT
Source organism: Planctomycetota bacterium (assembly GCA_023954375.1). Lineage (GTDB taxonomy): Bacteria > Planctomycetota > J058 > J058 > J058 > JAMLIC01. The sequence goes on along the minus strand of JAMLIC010000012.1, from coordinate 57,157 downwards.
CGAGCGTCGTCGGGGAGCCGCGCGCGGGGGACAATGACGGCGTGGCTTTCGGGCTCGAGGCTGGATACGGTGTGGCCAACGTGGCTCGCGGCGTCCCGCAGCATGGCTGGCCTCACGCTCGTGCACACCCGCACCCGGGAGCGCGGCCGTGAGCGTTCGCCTGCCGGAGGTCGAGCGCGCCTGCGACGCGCTCGAGGCGGAGGTGGCGGGCGCGGCTCCCGACCCGGGGGCCGTCTGGCGGATCGCCGGCGACCCGGGGACCGGGCGGCGCACGGCGCTCGACGTCCTGGCCGAGCGACTGCGCGTCCGCGGCCTCGCGCCGGTCGTGCTGGCTCCCCCGCGCCAGGCGCCGGACGCCGCGCCGACGGCCTTGCTCCAGCTCGGAGTCGGGCTCAGGCGCGCGGGCCTCGGCAACGGGCAGCTCGAGCGCCTGACTGGCCGCGGCGGCTGGACGGCGAAGCTCAGGGAGGCGCTCGCCAGCGTGGAGCAGCACCAGGACCGCCTGGTCCTGCTCTGCTACCGGCCGGAGAGCTGGCCGTCGCTCGCGCCGGAGGACACCGCCTTCGCGCAGCGGGCGAGCGAGCTCGCGAACAGCGTCCTCCTCCTGTCTCGCTGCCGCCGCGTCGTGGCAGGCGACCTGCCCGACCTGGTCCGGCCCCGGAGCACGCTGACCCTCCGCGCCGGGGGCGTGAGCGGCCTGGAGTGGGGTGAGGCGCTGGCGCCCGTCGCCCGGCGGCTCCAGGTCCACGCCGGCGAGGCCCTCGCGCGCCGAACCCCGCTCGACCTTCGCCTGCTCGTCGCCGTGGCCGCGCTCGAGGGGGTGGAGGCGGCCACCCGGCTCGCGCTCGGCAGCTTCCGGCCCGCCGAGGTCGTCCGGCAGCTCCGACGCGCGCTGGGAGCCGGGGCAGACGTCCGCCCGCTCCTCGAGCTCTGGGGGCGGCTGGCGCTGGTCCGCGGTCCGGTGCCGGCGGAGCAGATCCTGGAGCTGGGGGCGAACGGCCTCGACGGGGTGCGGCTCGAGCTCCTCCAGTCCTGCCTCCTGTATCCGCGTGGGGACGACACCTGGACCTTGCACGACCTGCTGCGGGCGTCCGCGCGAGCCGAGCCCCTGCTCAGCGATGAGGAGCGTCGACTTACGCACGAGCGGCTCGCGCGCTGGTACACCGGGGCCTTCAACCGACTCGCCGCCAGCGGGGACCCCCGCGCCCTCGAGGCGCAGTACGAGGCCTTCGAGCACGCGAGCCAGTGCGGCGGCGAGCTCCCGGACGCGCTCGAGCCGCTCTTCGTCGAGCAGCTCGAGCTGCTCGGCCGGCGCTGCTCGGCGGCGGGGCACTACGACAGGGCGGTCGAAGCCTTCCGCGCCGCGTGCGCGTGGGACGACGACGACGACTACGCGCATCATTACCTCGCCTTCAACCTGGACGTGCAGGGGAAGGCCGCCGACGAGGTCGAGGTCCACTACGGGCGGGCGCGCGCGCTGAACCCGCGGAACCCGTGGTGGCACTCGCGGTTCATTCGCTTCCTGGTGACGATCGGCCGCACGGAGGAGGCCCGGCACGCCTGGGACGACGCGGTCGATCGGTTGAACGTCCGGGAGGACGTGGGCGCCGACGTCCTCAAGGAGCTGCACCTGGAGCTGGTCCGGCTGCTCCTCCATCGGGAGGAGCTCGAGTTCGCGCGCGCGGTGCTCGAGGCGGTGCCCCCGAAGGCCCGACATGACGCCACCTACCGCCTGCTCGAGCGGCGCCTCGTGGCGCTCGAGCGCGCCCGCGCCGGGCTCGGCGTCGTGCCGCTCACGATCGACCCCGACGAGGTGTGGCGCCGGCCGCCCTCCGAGCTCATGGCCCGGGACGAGCGCGAGTCGCCCCTCCGTCGCTGGTTCCCGGGGCGCGTCGAGGCGGTGGGCCCGGAGGCGGTCTCGGTGCGGGTGGGCGTCAAGGAGGGCGACGAGCCGCCGCGCGCCGGGCTCATGGAGCTCCCCCCGGCGCGCTTCGACGCCTGGTCCCGCGACGAGCGGGCGGGCGAGCTCCGGCCAGGTCGCTTCGTCGTGCTGGGCGTCTACGGCGACGAGCCGGAGGAGCGGACGATCATCCGTGTCCTTCCGGACGAACCCTTCGACGACCCGCTGCCGCGGCCCTTCCCCGACCCGCGTCGCTACCTGCGTCGGCTCGGCGCGGTCCGGTCGTGAGCCTGGACGACCTCGCCGCGGGGCCGCCCGACCGGCTGTGGGTCGTGACCCCCTGGAGCGCCGGGACCAAGCTGCCGCGGTTCGAGGACGGTCAGGGCGTGGAGGCGCTCCTGGGCCACGTCGCTCGGCTCCACCTGACGGGGCTCCCCGTCGCGCACGTGCTTCAGGGCCCGGCACCGTCCACGTCCACGCGAGCGGCGCTGCGCGATGGTCAATCGCCACGGGCCATGCACCTGGGCTCGATCGGCGGCGTCCCGATCGTTCCGCTCGGGCCCTCGCCACCCACGCCCGCGCCCGCGCTCACCTGCTACGTCGCGGCTGGCCTCGACGACGGGGGCGTCGTCCGCGAGGTCCGCCATGGTCCAGGGTCGGTCGTCGTCACCCCCTGAGCCGCACCCGGCTGAGGACCTGGTCGCCCTCGCAGCGAGCTGCCATCCCGCCAGGTCCGCGCGGGGCGGCTGCTTCAACGGGGCCGCGCCTCGATGGGCGCGGAGAGGTTGACGATTCGGTTGACCCAGCTGGTGCTGACGCAGCTTCAACGGGGCCGCGCCTCGATGGGCGCGGAGAGGGGTACCAGCCCTCTCGTGCGGCCGCGGCCTCGTCCTCGCTTCAACGGGGCCGCGCCTCGATGGGCGCGGAGAGAGGGGCTACGTGTTCGAGGCCTGGACCACGTCCGAGAGGCTTCAACGGGGCCGCGCCTCGATGGGCGCGGAGAGGCTCGCGGGCCTCGGGGGCGATCGTGCGCGTGTACGAGCTTCAACGGGGCCGCGCCTCGATGGGCGCGGAGAGGACGGATCCGAAGCAGCGCGAGCAGGCCAGGGTCGAGGCTTCAACGGGGCCGCGCCTCGATGGGCGCGGAGAGACGCCTGGCACGCGTGCGTGTGGTGCGGCTTCGTGGCGCTTCAACGGGGCCGCGCCTCGATGGGCGCGGAGAGAGGCGTGCGGTCCGGCGGACTGGTCGACCTTCGCCCAGCTTCAACGGGGCCGCGCCTCGATGGGCGCGGAGAGCCCCCGTGGATCCGGCAGGCGCCGACCGTCGGCGCGCTTCAACGGGGCCGCGCCTCGATGGGCGCGGAGAGAGGTCACGCTCTCTCGCGAGCCCGCCCCCTTCACGGGGCTTCAACGGGGCCGCGCCTCGATGGGCGCGGAGAGGCGATGCGGCCCTGCGGCGTGGCCGCCACCAGCGCGGCGCTTCAACGGGGCCGCGCCTCGATGGGCGCGGAGAGGAGAGCTGCTGGCGCTGAGGTGCGCGCGGGGCGCAGCGGCCCTTCAACGGGGCCGCGCCTCGATGGGCGCGGAGAGCACCTCCTGGTGGACCGGCGCGTCTACGGACGCTTCCTTCAACGGGGCCGCGCCTCGAGGGGCGCGGAGAGTCTCGGCCGCCGTGAAGGTCGCCAACGACATGGCCCGCCTTCAACGGGGCCGCGCCTCGATGGGCGCGGAGAGGCCTTCAGCCAGAGCAGCGCCTCCTCCAGCTTCGTCACCCTTCAACGGGGCCGCGCCTCGATGGGCGCGGAGAGCTTTGTGCCCGAGTGCGGGTGGTCGGTCTCCCACGACCTTCAACGGGGCCGCGCCTCGATGGGCGCGGAGAGGCATGGCCGCCACCCTCGCCGGCGCGGCCGACCAGGCCCTTCAACGGGGCCGCGCCTCGATGGGCGCGGAGAGCTGAGCCCCGCCGCCGACCAGAGCCCTGTGACGAATGGACCTTCAACGGGGCCGCGCCTCGATGGGCGCGGAGAGCCACGGCGCGGCCAGCCGCGGCACTGGGCAACGCGACCCTTCAACGGGGCCGCGCCTCGATGGGCGCGGAGAGGACTGGTCGATCCCGGGGCGCAGCATCTTCGGCCGCCTTCAACGGGGCCGCGCCTCGATGGGCGCGGAGAGCGGTCTACCCCGGCCCGGACGGCAAGGTCCACGTCTACCTTCAACGGGGCCGCGCCTCGATGGGCGCGGAGAGGGCCGGCGCCGCTCCCGCGCCACGTGGCGCCGGCGTGCCTTCAACGGGGCCGCGCCTCGATGGGCGCGGAGAGGGCCAGGGAACGCGAGCGCCTCGCCGCCCGCAACGACTCCTTCAACGGGGCCGCGCCTCGATGGGCGCGGAGAGCTGGCGCGGACGTGCTGCGCCTCGTGCGGATCGCCGTCCTTCAACGGGGCCGCGCCTCGATGGGCGCGGAGAGGTCGCGATCGCCGACGGCGCGACGGTCAAGCGCATCACCCTTCAACGGGGCCGCGCCTCGATGGGCGCGGAGAGTCCCGGCCAGGTCGCCGACGAGGTCGCGGCGCACCTCCTTCAACGGGGCCGCGCCTCGATGGGCGCGGAGAGCCGAGGGCCTCGCGCGGGGGATCGAGGCGAAGGTCAACCTTCAACGGGGCCGCGCCTCGATGGGCGCGGAGAGACCAGCGGCGGCTCCTACGCCTTGGCCGAGGTGCAGGACCTTCAACGGGGCCGCGCCTCGATGGGCGCGGAGAGCTGTGGATGGCCGACCGCTCCGGGCTCCTGTCCACGCGCCTTCAACGGGGCCGCGCCTCGATGGGCGCGGAGAGGCGAAGTCCGACGCGCTCAACCGGCGATCCGTCGAGATCCTTCAACGGGGCCGCGCCTCGATGGGCGCGGAGAGGTGAGTCCGGTAGGGCACGGCGACGAGTCCATGGGCGCGCCTTCAACGGGGCCGCGCCTCGATGGGCGCGGAGAGAGGATCGCGCGGCGCGCAGGGCCGCAGCGCGAGCAGCGCACCTTCAACGGGGCCGCGCCTCGATGGGCGCGGAGAGTCATAGGTCGCGCTCCTGCTCCGACTCCTCGTCGGGCCTTCAACGGGGCCGCGCCTCGATGGGCGCGGAGAGTTCGACGGCCGCCCGGTGCCCGCCGAGGGCGGGATCTTCCTTCAACGGGGCCGCGCCTCGATGGGCGCGGAGAGGTCAAGGCGCCCGCCGTGGCTCATGGCGTAGGCCGGGTCCTTCAACGGGGCCGCGCCTCGATGGGCGCGGAGAGAACACGAACGCGAACTCGGAGCGCACCACGCCGCAGAACCTTCAACGGGGCCGCGCCTCGATGGGCGCGGAGAGTCGACGCGCGGGAGCGTCGCGCTCGACACGGCGGTCGCCCTTCAACGGGGCCGCGCCTCGATGGGCGCGGAGAGCTGATCCTGCACGTCGGGCGGCGCTTCATGCCGGTCATCCTTCAACGGGGCCGCGCCTCGATGGGCGCGGAGAGACGCCACGAGGTGGCGACCCCCGATGCGCAGCCGCGTGACCTTCAACGGGGCCGCGCCTCGATGGGCGCGGAGAGCATGGGCCCCTACCCGCTCTACGAGGGGCGCTCCTGCCGCGTCCTTCAACGGGGCCGCGCCTCGATGGGCGCGGAGAGTGCTTGAACGCGTCGGCGACGGCGCGGACCGTCGCCAGCCTTCAACGGGGCCGCGCCTCGATGGGCGCGGAGAGTCGCGGCGGTCCAGCGACGCCGGGGCACCGGCGGCGACCCTTCAACGGGGCCGCGCCTCGATGGGCGCGGAGAGGAGGTCGCCGAACGCAGGGCCCTCGTCCGGGTCGTCTACGCCTTCAACGGGGCCGCGCCTCGATGGGCGCGGAGAGTCGAGCAGCCGACCCGCCTTCGCCTTGCCGAGGGGCCACCTTCAACGGGGCCGCGCCTCGATGGGCGCGGAGAGCGCTGAAGCTGCACCGCCAGTGGGTGGCGGACTACCTCCTTCAACGGGGCCGCGCCTCGATGGGCGCGGAGAGCCTGCCGTTCGGGAACCGTTCGGCCGCGCCGCGCCATCCTTCAACGGGGCCGCGCCTCGATGGGCGCGGAGAGTCCCACCTCGCGGACCTTGCGCGGCCCGTCGCTCTCGAACCTTCAACGGGGCCGCGCCTCGATGGGCGCGGAGAGCGCGGCCGTGGTCTCGTTCTCCGACCCGACCCCGCGCCCTTCAACGGGGCCGCGCCTCGATGGGCGCGGAGAGCCGAGCACGCCCTAGCCTTTGTCCGGCACTCGCGTTTGTCCTTCAACGGGGCCGCGCCTCGATGGGCGCGGAGAGAGCCGCGCTTGGGGTAGTCGGCAGGGTTCGGCCGGGTCCTTCAACGGGGCCGCGCCTCGATGGGCGCGGAGAGCCGAGCGACGGCGAGACGCCGATCATGGCGACGCGCCCTTCAACGGGGCCGCGCCTCGATGGGCGCGGAGAGCCTTCGTCGTGCGCAACGGGACCACGGGTGAGCTAGCGCCTTCAACGGGGCCGCGCCTCGATGGGCGCGGAGAGCTGGCGGTACCGGGCGGCCCCCTGGACAGTGACCCTCCTTCAACGGGGCCGCGCCTCGATGGGCGCGGAGAGGAACCCGACGCGCGCGGGGCAGGTGCTGGCGATCGTGGACCTTCAACGGGGCCGCGCCTCGATGGGCGCGGAGAGAGCTTCTGGTGTAACCCATTCCGAAAGCTCGGGCAACGCGTCGCGGATCGAGCGCGCCCGGGGCTGCGTGAGAGGCATGGTCGCGGACGAAGTCGCTTCGAAACCGAGGCCGTGGTGGTGCCGGGAGTTGCGCCCCGCGAGCGGGTCCGGCGCCGGCCGCACCACCTTCCCGCTCGCGGGGCTTGGGTCTGATCGACTTGTCAAGGAACGCCCCTCACTGGTCAGCAGGATCAGTCAGAAGACGATCGCGTGACGATCGGGGTGGGTGTAGCCGCGTCCGATCGCGCTGATCGCGCTCGAGCCACGGCCCTCGACCGGGCCGAGGTCGGCGAAGAGCACCTGGTCCTCGCCGTGATTGATCGCGTCGGTGAGGGCGGCGCGGAGCCGGACGAGCTCCATGGCGGAGGTCTCGCAGCGGAAGACGCTGAACTGCATGTGATCGCCGAAGCCGCGGAGGATCTTGAACACGCGCTCGCGCCGGCGGTCGTCGGAGATGTCGTAGGTCACCAGGAAGACCTGCCTCATGTCAACGCGTCCGGAACTCGGGGTAGGTGGGGATCTCGCCCGCGAGGTGCCGGGCGAGGAGGCGCGCCTGGACCTCGAAGACCCGCCGGTAGCTGATGCGGTAGCCGAAGACGGGGTGCGTGACGAGCTCGTCGAGGCGGCGCTCGTAGGCGCTGATCACGCGGCGGCGCGCGGCGTCGGTCAAGGCGACGCCGACGCCGCGCTTCACGAAGTCACGCGCGCCAACCGTCCCGTTGTTGACGATCGCCAGGACGATCGAGTCGCCGACGATCGGCCGGAACTCCTCCATGAGGTCCAGGGCCAGCGCGGGCCGGCCGAAGCGCGGTCGGTGGTAGAAGCCCAGGAAGGGGTCGAAGCCGACCGCGGCGCAGGTGACGGTCCACTCCTTCGTGAGGAGGGAGTAGACGAACGACAGGAGCGCATTGACCGGGTCGCGCGGCGGGCGCCGGTTCCGCCCCTCGAGCGAGAACTCGCCCAGGGGCATCTTCAGCAGCCTCGGGAACGCGTCGAAGTAGAGGCGCGCGGCCGTGCCCTCGAGCCCGAGGAGCTCAGCCGGCTCCGACGCGCCTGCGGCGCGCTCTCGGAGCTTGTTCAGGCGCTCGAGCCCGGGCTCCCGGGACGATAGGTGGCGCCTGAGGATGGTCCGCTGGTTGGCGATCTTCGTCGCGACGAAGCGGCGGGCCAGCGCGAGGGACCGGGCGGGGTCGTCGGCGACCCGGTACTGCTCGCGTCGGAGCTCGACGTTCGTGTTCCCCAGCCCGCGCGCGAGCCCGTAGAACCAGCCGCCTCCGGAATACAGAACGACCGGGATCTCCCGATACAGGAGCTCGCGGAGCGCCTGGGTGCTGACCTGGACGTTGCCGAAGATCGAGACCTGCGACGTGTGCTCGAGGCGCGACTCGGCGACGGTCTGGCGCTCCTGCCTCACCTGCAGCACGGCGCCCGAGAGCCCCACGCGTGCCCCCGCCCGCTGGACGTACATGGGGAGCGCGTCGTCCCGCGCTGGGTGCAGGCGGCGCATCGGCGCGGGCTCGACCGCCTCGACGTCGTCGGGCTCGGTCGCGCGGAGGAGGTTGACCTCGTCGGGCAGACAGATCCCCACGAGCGAGCAGCCGTCGCACTTGGGCGAGTCGACCAGCGGCGGCGGCGGCTGGGCCTGCGCGGCCGCGACGCGCAGGTCGCGGATCGCCTGCTCCGTCATGGCGATCAGCGCGTCATCGAGCTCGACGTGGACCCGCTCCTTCGTCGTGGCGAAGTAAACGACGCCGTTCGGCACGCTGTAGCCGCAGTCCCGCAGCACGAGCGCCTGCGCGCACACCTGGACGCGCTCCGGATCCCAGACCCGGTGCGGCACGTCCGGCGGCGCCCCGCGCTTGTACTCGACCGGGACGACCTCCCCGTCCTCGCCCTCGACCACGTCCATCTTCGTCGAGAGCCCGAGGCGTTCGCTGCAGGCCGAGACCGAGCGCGCCTTGAACGGCGGCGCGTCCTCGGTGTGCTCCTCGGGCGAGGGCGGCGCCTTGCTCTCGCGGTTGGCGCGGCGGTGGACGAAGCGCCCGTCCTCCGTGAAGTGGTTGTCGTCCCACTCGCGCTGCACCCACTCGAGGTAGAAGAGGCGTGGGCAGTAGACGTACTCGTTGACCATGCGGACGGGGACGAGGTCGGGAAGGTCTGCGGACGAGGCCGTCACTCGGTCAGTCCAGGCAGGCAGGCCGAATGCCATGGAGTCGTCCGCACCGCGGTGGACGTCCGCGAGTCTCCGAGCGCAGTCCAGGGCCGGAGAGTTTCGCTCACCTGGCGTCCGCCACCAGCAGACCGAGCCCGAAGTGGCTCCCGTAGCCCAGCGCCAAGGGGCCCGTCACGGGCTCGGCGAACGTCAGCCGCAGGCCGAACGCCACGCGCTGGGGCGGCGCCTTGGTCTCGTCACGTCGCGCCATGCGGTGCTTGCGCCAGCGAGGGTGCGGTCGCGGCGGCATCGACGCGTCCACAGCGAGCTCCGAACTCGCTCCAGTGACGGCGACGACCGGGCTCCGACTCCGACGACCGAGTTCGAGGCGGGCCGGTTCGACCCACGCCGAGCCTCGCGAGCCGTGCTCCACTTCGACTTCGCACCTGATCAGCCGAGCACGGACACCATGGGATTCGAGCTCTGCCTGGAGCTGGCCTTCGAGCGAGTTCTTGCCGGTTGGCTTGAGGTACCGGGGCGGAACGAACGGGGTAACGCTTCGCCATACCGTCGAAACGTCGAGCTGCGGCAAGCACTTCCCGGTTCCAACCACCTCGCGCAGATGCTCCAGCCTCCCGACGCCGACCACCGTCACGAGCATGTCGGGCAGATCGTGAGCGTACGCGCGGGGCACGCGCATCAGCGCGCCTTGCGTGGCCTCCGACAGCCCTGCTGCGGCCGTGACCAGGACGTGATCGAGTCGCCCGTCCTCGTCGAGGTCGATCGGCATGACGCGCACGTGCCCGTGCCCCCTCGCCGGACCCGAGGCGTCACGCCCTGCGAGCTCCAGCGGGATCAAGCCGTCGGCGCTCTGCTTCGCGGCGGCGCGCACGAAGGCCATGTGCAGGGCCTCGCCCAGGCTCAAGGCCTCCGAGACGAGAGGAAGGGCGCCGGCGCTCTCGGTGTCGGGCCAGAGCGAGAGCAGCGCTCCCTGCGGTCGCTCCAACCGGTGGACGCGCTGCGGCGAGGTCCGGGACCAGCGCGCGTCGAGCGCGTCGATCGGGATCCAGTAGTCGACCCAACGCGTTCCGGGGGGCTGACTCCACCCCGCCCGCTGGAGCTCACCCGTGTCTGCCCGAAGGACCTCGACGAGAGACGGCGGGAGCTCGCCCTGGAGCTTCTTCTGGCGAGCCGGCGTCAGCTTGGTCGGGACCTTCTTGCCCCTGGCCTCGGCCTTCGCCTGCTCCTCGGCCAGAACGGCCCGCTCTCGCTCGGCGAGCGCGCCGGCCCGCCACGCCTCGAGCTCCGGTCGCGAGAGCGGCGCGAGCAGCGGCATCCGCACGACCCCGCCGTTGCCCGGAGCGGCGTCCGGCTCCACGAATGTTCGATCGCTGCTCGGGCTCGGTGTGTCGACCCGGCGCACCTCGACCCAGGACTCCGCGCGGCCCAGGTAGGGCAGAGCCCCGAGGAGCTCGTCAAGGAGGTCCAGCAGCTCGGGTGGGAGCTCGATGGGCCAGTCGATTCCGAGAGGGGCTTCGGGCCCCATCCAGGCGAACGCGTCGAGCACCTTGTCGGTGTTGCCCCTGAACGGCGGCATGAAGTGCCTGGTGTGGCCAACGGTGGCCTGCGGCAACCAGAACGAGGGAGCCGCGCCGGCCAACGCCTCGAACAGGCGCTCCGCCGCCGGAGGCACGTCGCTCCAGCCGAGGCGACCGAAGCCCACGGAGAGCATGGCGCGGAGGAGGCGCCACGGGCTCGGGGGCCACTCGAGAGCGCCCTCGTTCACGTGACGGCCCCAGGGCGTCGCGTGGTAACGCCCGGCCAGGAAACGAGCCTCGAGGTGCAGCATGTCAGGCCACGTAGGCGACGCGCACGACGCCGCCGGGCTGAGCGAAACGATCCGCGCACGCCTCGATCCAGCCCGGGAGGGCGGCGCGCAGCTCGTCGAGGGTCGGGAGCTGGAAGCCCTCGGGCCGGGTCACCATGAGCTCGCGGACATCGAGGTCGCAGGCCGTGCGAAGGCGGAGCCCTTCTTCGAGGAAGGCCTGGATCTTGTAAAGCGCGAGTCCGACGAGCAGGCGCTCGACTTCCGGTCCCAGACCGTAGCCGCGGATCTGGCGCAGGTCGACGGCGAAGTAGGCGACGATCCGTTCGGCCGTGTATTCGTCACGCTGAAACGGGACGTTGCCGAAGCCCTTCTTCGCGTCACCCGAGGGGTTGACGTGGTCCAGCTTCACACCGCCCGAAGCGGCGACCCGGACGTTGATGGCCTCGACGAAGCCGGACAACGCCCGCTCTAGCCGGAGGCGCCCACCGGCGAGCTCCTTCTTGGCCAGGAAGACACCGTGCAGGAGCGAGCTCGCGTCGTACTTGAGGAGGACGCCCGCCAGCCGCCGCCGATCCACCGGGCCCTCCTTCATCGCCTCGGTCTCGTTCTTGAGCGCCTCGAAGACGCTCTTGTCCGCCTTGCTCTCGAGGATGTACGGAGAGTTCAGGCGGTGCGACTCCGTGACCGAGCTCGTGAGGAAGCTCCCTCCCTGCTCGACGCGCACGTACGAGAGCCCGCGCAAGGGAGGCACGAGATCGTTCGCGGCTACGTCCCAGCACACCGACTCGAGGCGGTTGGCCACGCTCTGCGCGCTCTCGACGATCAGGCGCGTCCCGTCGTGGGCGTCGAAGACTGCCGCACCGAGGTCAGGAAACCCGGTCGGCTGGAAGCGCGCGCCCTGAACCGGTGCGAGCTCGGCCTCGATCAGGAGTCGGGAGGGCCCCCGGTCCTTGGCCGGCAGGAGCGTGGAGAGGTCGATCGTCATGTGCTCACTCCTCGTGTGCACCCGCCGGAGCAGGCGGGACCTTGGGTCGAGAGATCTGCTGATGGATCCGGCCGAGCACGCGCTCGCCAGGACTCAGAGCCAGCGCGGCAAGCAGGCGGCGCCCGAGCTCCGGTCCACCTGCGCCGCGATCGAACTTCACGGGCACCCCGACCGCGCGGAGTCGCCTCGCGGCGCGCTCGACCGCCTCCGCAACGCGACCGCCATGCAAGAGCCGAAGCGTCGCGGTGTCGAGCTTCGGTACGTCGGCGCGCTCCTTCCCTGGCACGGACACCTCGGCGCGCGGGGCGCAGGCCAGCAAGAAGAGCTGCAGGACCGCGGGGACGTCCCTCAGATCGATGGAGCCCTGCGGGTCCTCGAACCGGGGGATGTTCGAGTTGCCGAGCTCGTCCCAGCGGAGCGCCATGAGCGATCTTCCGAGCTCACTGACGCGAGCGCCGTCGAGCCGGCCAAATGCGAGGGACACCAGGTCGTCCAGGCGCGGTACGACCAATGGCATCAGGGCCAAGTGACCGAGCCCGTGCTGCTTCGACTCCAGCGCTCGCCGGAGGACGACCGCCGCGAGGTCCTCCCAGAGCGAGGACGACCTCCAGACCACGCGGGGACTCCTTCGAAGGCCGTTCTCTCCCCGGTCGAAGCGAGGTCGCCAGGGAGGCCCGTCGAGCGGCAGGCAGTGCGCCCGGATCGTGCCGAGCTCCCGGCGCGCGGGGCCGGTCACCCAGTAGGGAGTGCCGACTGAGGCCAGCGCCACCGCCAGCCTGACCTCGGGGTGGTCGAACCGCAGGACGTCGAGCCAACCGGGGGAGAGCGGCGGCAAGGGAGAGAGACCGCGTTCGGCCGTCGTCCTCCCGCGGCGTGCGAGCTCGTCCTCGGTGATCGCGAGGGTGCGGAGGAGGTTCTCCCAGCGCTCCGGCGAGTCGTCGCGGCAGACCGCCAGGACGTCGTCGTCGAGCCGGCGCGCGAGCCGCTTGAACGACGCGGGCGCCATTCGGTCCGAGGCGGCACGTCGCAGCCGGTCGCTCCACTCGTCGATCTCGTCGAGGAGCCGGGCACGAGGGGGGGGCGCCTTCCAGCGGACGTTCCAGCGGCCGATCGGGACGGCGAGGTTCGACTGGCCGAGTCGCTCGAGGAAGCCGAAACGCTCGAAGGCCTGGACGCCACGGTCGACGCCGAGCCGAGCCACGGCCCGCGCCGCGTCGACGGCCCGCGTCGCGCGCCCGGACCCCGACTGGAGCCTCCCCTCCCGGAAGAGCCCGCGGACCTCCTGCAGGGAGGACGGCCGGGGCCAGAGCGGGAGCCAGATCTCGCCGCGGCTCGTCGCGTCCGCGTCCGTGGCCGAGCCGTAGCCGGCCGCGACCGACCTGACGGCGAAGGGGGCAGCGGCCTGGGGGAGCTCGGACGAGTCGAGGCGCCGGACCGACGCGACCCGGAGGAGCGTCGCGCCCTCGAGCATCAGCACGAAGTCCCAGGGGTTGACCTGCGCCTTGCCCGTGAAGCCCGACGAGCCGTTGACGCCTCCTGCAGCTCCCGGCATGAACTGGCCGATCGCGCTGTCCAGCAGACCTGCGCCTGGTGTCCCTTCGAGGGACGCCTCGAGCCAGGTCCTGGCCGTCGGACGCGGAGCGCCGGTCACCGGGTCGAAGAGGTCCACGAGGCGCTGCATGAAGTTGTTCGTGTAGTCGAGGCGGCCGTCGTTGCCGCCGGTGCCGAGGAGCGCCGGGTATCGGGGCTGTCCGTCCGCCGTGAGGACCGTCGCGGCGGTCAGCCACTCGAGGACTCCACCGCGCCACGTCGCCCGTGCCCGCGTGAGCAGGTCCGCCTTGGCGTCGTCCTTCGGCGCCGCCTCCGCGCCCGCGATGAGAGCGATCGTCTGCGCGATCGCTCGAGCGTACTCCTCAAAGCGCGGCGCCTTGCTGTCCGCGATCGGCTGAAAGCCGGTGCGATTGTCGTTGGGGTAGAAGCCGCTGCCGCCGTTCCAGGGCGTGAGCATGGGGGTCGGGGCGTAGCGCTCGAGGAAGAACACCAGGAGCGCCTCGCGGTCGAGCCGCGTCCAGAGGACGAAGCGCTCGTCCCGCCAGGCGCCCCGGGCGCTCGAATCGGTCTGCTCCGCGACCAGCCTGAGGACTCCCAGACCCTTGAGGTAGTGGGCCAGAGGAGACGGTGAGCAGCCGGAGAGGACGTGAGCGTGGAGCGAGGAGGTCACAGGAGCTGGTCCTCCGTGGTCAGGCGGGAGGCCCGCACGTCCGCGATCCGCAGCAAGGCCTCCAGGAACGCCAGCCGGAAGGGACCGTGCCGCCGCCGGAGACCGTCGACGCGCTCCGACCAGGACGGCCCGTAGCGCTCGGAGAAGCCGAGCTCTGCCGGCTCGAGCGAGAGCTCGACCTCGGGGAGCTGGTACGCCGCACCGTCCGCCGTCGCGAGCGGGAGCGAAGGAAGCACGTCGCCCTCGGCGACCCCGTGGATCGTCGGACGAACGCCACGGCCCTCGAGGTCACGAGGGGTGCTCGAGAGCCGACAGCGCACCTTCCCGTGGTGCGCCGCGACGAGGTAGAGCACGAGGTCGAAGGCTTCGCGGTCGAGTGCGACGAGCTCCGCGACGATCGGGTGCTCGATGAGTTCGACGGACCGGGCCGCGGGTGGAGGCGCGCCGAGCGCTTCGAGGAGGTCCTCGTACCCGCCCACGAGGGCGGGATGTGCCGGATCGGCGCGCCGGAGCACCTCGAGCAGGCCCAGCGCGCTCACGAGCTCGTGGCGGAACCCCGGTCGACCCTGGTAGGCAGGACGAGCCCAGGCGTCCTCCGGCGCCTTCGCGAGGTCGCGTCGAGCCCCTGTCCCCCCGATACGAGCGCGGGCGTCGTCTCGTATCGCCCGCTGGAAGACCTCGTGCGCCTTGCCCGCGTCATGCCAGCGGGCCGAGAGGTCGAGGAGGCGCGACAGGTCGTCCGGCAGTCCCAAGGCTCCGGCCAAGGTCCGGACCTGTTCGGCCGTCTCGCGACCATGGGTGGCGATCGACTTCCAGACTCGCATGGCCGAGAGGGCGTCGTCATCGGCGCTCTCACCGCTTCGTTCGAGCGCTTCGGCCAGTTCGGAGATAGGGGGCGCCTGGACAGGTGGCACGGGCGCCCCGGACTTCGGGTCGAACCCGCGGGAGAGGTCGTAGCCGCCCTGGTCCGCGAGGACCACGATCGTCGCGCCGGGGACCAAGCGGCGCAGGTCTTCGGTGCCCATCGGCCGCCACGAGCCGTCCTCGTAGCGCTTGAGCAGCGCTCGCTTACCCTTCAGCCACTCGCGGGCCCTATACACCGGCACCGGACAGAGCTCGTCGCGCCGCAGCGGCTGGAGGCGAACTTCGTCACCCTGGGACGACTCACTGTCGAGCACGCGCCACGCGACCTGGACGTCGCGCTCCTCGCCTTCACGGATGAACGGGCTCACATCGATGTCGACGCCCGAGAGGTCGGCGGTCGTGTCGAAGAGCTCCTCGACGTCGTCACGAAGGAGGAGCTGCCCGCGCTCCTGCCTGAACATGCGCGCCAAGAGGTCCGGATCGTCGGTGGCGATCTGTGCCTCCGAGTCCTCGAGGGCGGCGGGGCCGACGTCACCGCCGCGCTCCCCGACGCGCGCCAGCGCCTCGCTGGCGGCGATCAGGTCCGCGGCGACGTAGGGCGCCGCCGCCTTGTCATCCTCCGGCGCGACGCCGACCACGATCGCTTGCCCCTCCTCGTCCACGTAGCGCGCCAGACGTCCAATTCGCTGCACCAGCGATGACCAGGGCGCGAGGTCGGTCACGAGGAGCCGGGCCGAGATGTCGACCCCTGCCTCCACCACCTGGGTCGCGACGATCACGCGCCCGGCCGCCGGCGTGGGTGCCTTTCGGCGGAGGAAGCCCTGGCCCCCTTCGGCCGCCCAGGTAGCGCGCTCGGCGGCGCGAAAGCGGCTGTGGACGAGCCGCAGGTCAGGCGCATCTCCGGCGAGCTGAGCCTTCTTGCCCTTGCCCTCGCTCCAGGCAGCGCCGAGCGCGTCGAACACCTCGAGCGCACGTTCGACGCGGTTCACGATGACGAGCGTCAGCGTGCCCGCCTCATGGCGCGCTCGCACCAGCTCGGCGACCTCGCTGGGCGCTGCCGCCGAGGCTCGCTCGAGGCGCTTCTTGGCGGACCACAGTCCACCCGCCCTCTTGTCCTGCGGGATCTGGACACAGCTGTCGACGAGCTCAGGCAGCCAGGTGCGAGTCTCCGGGCTGTCGAGCCACTCGGGGCGGAGCGTCGCGCTCATCCACCACGTCATTGCCGGGCGGAGGGGGCGCCGTTCGCCACCAGTCTGCGCATCGGCCCTGCGGAAAGCGGCGAGCTGACTGGTCGTGGGGAGCCCCACCCCCATGAGCTGGACCTCGTCAAGGACCCAGAGGGTGTCATGGTGCAGAAGGCCGAAGTCGATCGGCCACCGCCCTCGCGAGGCGGCATAGCCCCGGTTGAGTGCGCGCGAGAGGAGCATGTCCTGGGTCCCGACGAGCACCGCAGGCCGCTCCGGCTCGAGGGCCCACGCCCCGGCGTCGACTCCGCCCATCAGGACGTGCGTCTCGACGTCGAGCCCTGCCGTCTCGATCCAGCGGCGAATCTCACCGACGGCCTGCTCGACGAGCACCCGCATGGGCAGCACGAGCACCAGGCGCGTCGGCCAGGCCGCCTCACCTCGGAGCACACGGCGGTAGAGCCACGCGAGCACGGATCCGGCCGTCTTGCCGAAGCCGGTCGGGATCCGGATCAGCAAATCGCGGCATGCGCCTTCCGAGGCCAACCTCAGCTGCCAAGCGTGAGGGCCTGCCGCGATTCCGGTCACCCTCTGAAACCACTCGTCGTATGGAGTCGTCAAGGGCGCCTCTTCCCGCCGGTGGCGGATGTCCTTGGTGCGCGCTTCAGCTCGATGCTCCCAGCGGCCTCAGCTCACGATCGCTCTGCTGCCAACAGGCTCAGGTTGCGTGGTTCGGCGCCCGTCTCAGTCGGGCAGGCTGCCCAAGCGACTACCCCCGCGAAAGGGAGTGCACGGGGAACTACAGGGAAGTCCCCCGGGAACTACGGCCGGAACTTTCGAAGTCACCGCGCCTTCAGGCGCGGCGCACGTCCAGCCGGAACTCGGCGAGCCCCGCCGCGTTCGTCACGCGCCGCAGGCGGAAGCGGCGGTCGAACACGGGCGAGCGGACCCAGCCCTGTCGGTCGCGGCGGGCGAGGCGGTAGCGGCGGCCGTCGAGGACCAGAAGCTGGAAGTCGAGCCCACCTTCGCGCGCGTCGACGAGCCAGTACTCGGCGATCCCGGCGCGAGCGTAGTCGCGCACGAAGTCGACGAGGTCCTTCGCCGGATTCGAGCTGCTCACCACCTCGAGGGCCATGTCCGGCGCGCCGAGGAGCTCGCTGCGGCGGCGCGGGTTGATCCGCGCGCGGCCGGAGCGGAAGGACTCGTAGCGGACGAGCATGCCGTCGGGCTCGGTCGAGAGGCCCGCGCGCGCGTGGGTGAACCAGCTCGGAGGCTTGAAGTACATGCCCAGCTCGCCGTCGACCGCCAGCGTGCCGAGCACCCGGTTGACCTCGGCCACGAGGGGCGCGTGCGAGTCGTAGTCCTGCGGGCTCATCTCGACGTACACGCCTCCGCTGCAGAACGTCGCGCGGGGGCGGGGGCCGGAGTCGGGCAGGCTGGCGACCCACGCGCGGAACCCGCCGAGCGTGTGCGCTCGAGCGGGCACCTCGACCCCGAGCACGTGCAGCGGGCGGGCGGGCGCGCGTGGCATGCGAGCCATCTTACTCCCGCGCCGCGCCGACCCGGCCCGACCGACCCCGGCCGCCGTCACCGCCTCCATGCCACCCTCCCGTTCAGCCGCGTGGAGATTCCGCGCGCCGCACGGCGTAGTTCTAGCGGCCACCACCGACAGCCCCGGGCGGATAGACCGTGCAGGGCGTGTGGGGCGACCGGGGAGAGGCGTTCCGTTGGCTGTAAGTCCCTGGGCTGTCGGAGGTCGCGGCTACTCTGCGGGCGTGGACCTCACCCCCCCCGACCCCCGTGAGCAGGACCTCCTGCGCAGGACGATGGGCCTCCGCTGCCAGCAGGCGCGCGAGCGGCTCGGGCTGTCGCAGCGCGGGCTGGCGCGGGCGATGGACCGCTCGCCGAGTTGGGTGCGCGAGGTGGAGCAGGGCGAGCAGTGGCCGCCGCCGTACCTCCTCACCGCGCTCGCCCGCGCGACCGGGCTGCCCGTGGGGTGGTTCTACGGCGAGGCGGAGCCCGACCTCGAGGCGCTCGCGCGCCGGCTCGTCGAGCACCTGGCGCAGGAGGCGCCCGCCCGGCCGACCGCCGACCGCGTCGGGGCCTGACCGCGCGTCAGTAGCGCTCCGCCCACGCCCGCCAGCGCGGCAGGAGCACCTCGCGGCCGAAGATCTTCACGCAGGCGGCGAGCGGCACGGCGATGATCATGCCGGGCAGGCCGGCGAGGGCGCCGCCGACGAAGATCGTGATGATCACGGTCACGGCGCTGATGTTGACGGCGCGGCTCTGGATGTAGGGCGTCAGCACCCAGTTGTCGAGCCCCTGCGCGGCGAAGAAGACGACCGTGGGCCAGAGGAGGACCCAGGTCCAGTCGAAGGTCCCCTGCGTGACCGCGTGGCCGTACGTCACGCCGAGCGCGAGCGGCAGGCCGAGGCTGGAGGCCCAGGGGACCACGTTGAGGAGCGCCGTCAGGGCGCCGAGGACGAACGCGTAGGGCACGCCGACGGACCACCAGCCGGCGATCAGGGCCACGCCGAACAGCGCCGAGACGACGAGGCGGCCGCGGAAGAACCCGGCCACGACGTCGTTCATGAGCCCGAGGACCCGCAGGACCTCCGCGCGGCGCCGGCGCGGGACGTAGTTCGCCGCCGCGCGCAGGCCGGGGAGGTGCCAGGAGATCAGGAAGACGTAGATCGGAAAGAGGATCGCCGTGACCGCCACGTAGGCGGCGAAGCCGACCGCGCCGATGATCGTCGCCGCGACCTCGTCGGTGCCGCCCAGCGCCCACTGGAGGAGGCGCATGCCGGCCTCGACGTCGAGCGCCGCCGGGCCGTCGGTGAGGTCGTCGATCGGCCGCGTGAACCGCGTCGTGTCGACGCCGTACTGGGCCTCGACGCGCTCGGAGAGGTGCTCGATCAGCGCGGGCACCTCGCGGGTGAGCGCCACGGCCTGCCGGACCACGAGCGGCCCCACCCAGACGACCATGACCACCTCGGCGCCCACGATCGCCAGCGCCAGGAGCCCGGCCGAGACGGGCCGCGGGAGCCCGTAGGCCCGCGCGCGCTCGAGGAGCGGGTTGAAGAGGAAGGCGAGCAGGAGCGCGAGGAGCACCGGCCCGAGCACGCCGCGGAGCGAGTAGCCCACGAGCGAGCCGACCACCACGAGGACGAAGATCCCGGTCGCCACGACGGCGTCGCGCACGGGGACCACGTCCCACAGCCGCCGATCGACCCACGACGGCGGCGGCTCGCCCGCGCGGTCGACGGGGAGCGGCGGCACGCCGGGCTCGGAGCGAGGGGACCTCGGAGGGCCGCCGGCCGCCTGGATCACATGCCGCCTCGCGCGAGCACGAACGGACCCCGAACCCCTCCTGCACGATCGCCGGGGGGCGACGCGCCGGCAAGACCACGCCCCCGCGGCCGGCGCGAGGCCGGGGGTTAGGGCGCGACGGCGCCCGGCCGGCGCGGCCGCAGGCAGGGCGCCTGCGCGCGCCCCTGATGGGGGTGCCAGCGCCGGCCGGGCGCGTTACAAACGAGCCCTGCGTGGCCCACGTCGCCCTGCCCCTCCTCGTGCTCCTGCCGCTGCTCGCGGCCGCCGCGGCGCTGGCCGCGCCGCCGGCCTGGACCCGGCGCGCTGCGCTGGCGGGCGCGGGCCTGACGTTCCTCCTGGCGGCCTGGGCGTGCGTCGCGGCCCCGCACGCGCTCGACCTGCGCGCGTGGTTCGAGCGCGGGCCGCTGGCGCGCGGGTTCGACCGCGCCGGCGTCGACGACCCGCTCCTGCGCGAGGCCCTGCGCGACCTCGTGGGCGCGCCGCTGCCGCCCGACGAGGAGGCCGCGCTCCTGGCGCGCCTGGCCCACGTCGACGCGGCGCGGGCCACGCTCGGCTGGGTCGAGGGGATCTCGCCGCCCGACCTGCCGCGCGTCGAGGTGGCGCGGGCGGCCGTCCGACACGCCGAGGCCGAGGCGGCCGGCCTGCAGGCCGTGCTCTCGCGCCTGCGCGCGGACCTGGCCCTCGAGGCGCGCCTGGCCTACGGGCGGTCCGGCGAGCGGGTGCGCCTCCCCTGGACGCGCCCCTGGCTCCCGCCGCTCGGCGTCGCGTGGGCCCTCGGCGCCGACGGCCTGAACCTCCCGCTGGCCCTCGCCACGGCGCTCGTCGTCCTCCTGGCGCTCGCCGCGGCGCCCGACCCGCGCCCGGCAGCGCGCCCCGGGCCGCTGCGCGCCGCCGGCCCCGGCGAGGGCACCCGCGGCGCAGTCGTCGCGGTCCTCGCCCTCGAGGCGCTCGTCCTGGCCATGCTCCTGGCCCTCGACGTGGCGCTCCTCCTCGTCGCCTGGGCGCTCCTCCTCGTCCCCACCTACGTCCTGGTCGCCGCGCGCGGCCACGCGCCGGCGCGCGCCGCCCTGCGCGTCGTGGGCCTCGGCGCCGCCGGCGCCCTCGTCGCCCTCGTCGGCGCCGGCGCGCTCGTCACCCGCGCCGGGACGCCCGGCGGCTGGAGCGTCCTCCTCCTGCACGAGGCGGCGCGCGCGGGCGAGGTCCCGCTGGCGCTGCAGGAGTGGTTCCTCCTCGCCCTGCTCGTGGCGACCGCCTGCCGCCTGCCGCTCGGCCGCGCGCCCGGCGAGGCGCTGGCCGCCGTCCCCGGCTGGGCGCAGGGCGTGGCCGTGTGGGCGGTGCTCGTCGGGGCCGCCTACCCGCTCCTGCGCCTGGGCCTCGCGCTCGCGCCCGAGGCGGCGCTCGGCCGCCTGGCCGCGCCGGCCGCGCTCCTGGGCCTCGTCGCCCTCGTCGCCGGCGGGGTCGCGGTCCTGCGCGCCGCGGCGCCGACGGCGCTCCTCACGGGCGCCGTGAGCGGGCACGTCGGCCTGGTCCTCGTCGGCGTCGCGGCGGCGCGCACCACCGCGGCCTCAGGCGCGGTCCTTACCCTCCTCGTCGGCGGCCTCGCCGCCGCCGCCCTCGCGCCGCTCCTGCGCGGCCTCGTCGACCGCGCCGGGCGCCCCGACCTCGAGGGCGTGCGCGGCCTCGGCCGCCCCGCGCCCCGCCTCGCCGCGCTGGCGGCGCTCGGGCTGGCGCTCCTGGGCGGCCTCACGGCGGCGACCGCGCTCGTCGTCGGCGGCGCGCTCGCGTCGGGCGTCCTGCCGCGCGCGGCGGGCGTCGGCGCGCTCCTCGGCGCGGCGCTCCTCGCCGCCGCGCACCTGCGCCTCGTCCACGCGCTCGTCAGCCCGCCGGCCGCGGGCGAGCCCCCGCGCGTCCCCGACCTCGGCGACGCGGAGGCGCTGGCCTCGCTGCCGCTGCTCGTCGCCGCGGCGCTCGTGGGCGTCGTGACGCCGACGCTGGCGCTCGACCTCGTCGCGCCGGCGGCGGAGTGGCTCACCGGCGTGGCCGCGACCCCCGGCCTCGGGGGCTAGCCGCGTGTCGGTCCACCTCCCCGAGGCCGTCCTGGCCCTTGGCGCCCTCCTGGCCGCGGTCGCGCGCGGGCGCCTGGGCGCCGCCGCGCTCGTCCTCGCGCCGGCGCTGGCGCTCGTGGCGCTCGGCCCCGACCGCGCCGCGCCGCGCGCCCTCGAGGCGGCGCTCCTGGGCGGCCTCCTCGCCGCCGCGGTGGTCGCGCACGAGGCCGGCGCTCCGGCCCGCGCGCACGCGCCGCTGCTCCTGGCGTCGGCGGGGCTCCTCCTCCTCGGCGGGGCGGGCCGCGTCGAGGTGGCGGCCCTCGCGCTGGTCCTCGCGCTGGCGCCGACGGCGCTGATGGTCCGGCGCGCCGACCCGGCCACGGGCGACCGCTTCGCGGCCGCGGCCCTCCTCTGCGGCGGGCTGGCCGTCGCCGGGCTCGGGCTGCTCGCCGGGGTCTCGGCCGGCCCGGGGCTCGACGTGTTCGCCCTGCCCGCCGACGCCCACGCCCCGGGCCCGAAGGTGCTCCTCGCCGTCACGCTCGTCGCCTTCTGCCTGACGCCGCTCCTCGGCGCGGCGCCCTTCGGGGCGGCCTGGTCGGCCGTCCTGCCGCGGGGCCCGCTCGCCGGATGGCCGCCGGCGCTCGGCCTGTGGCTCGCCACCTGCGCGCCGATCGCCGCCGCGGCGCTGCTCGCGCGCCTCCTCTCGTCGCTGCGCGCGCCCGGCGGGGGCCTGCTCGTGGCCGACGTCGAGCCGGGCGCCGTCGTGGGCGCCTTCGGCGTCCTGGCGATCGCCGGGGCCCGGCTGGCCACGCGCCACGAGGCCGACCTCGGGCGCCTCCTGGCCGGGCAGGCGGCCGCCGGCGGCGGCTGGCTGCTCGTGGCGCTCGGCGCGCTCGGCGCGCGCGGGCCGCTCGACCCGCGCCCGGCGCTCGCCGCCGTGGCGCTCCTGGCGCTCACGGCCGTCGTCGGCCACGCCGCCGGCGCGGCGCTCCTGGCCACGGCCGACCGCGAGCTCGGCGGGCGCGGGCTCGAGCGCTGGCTCGGCGCCGCCCGCCGCAACCGGTGGCTGGCGCTCGCGCTCGTGCTCACGGTCGCCAGCCTGGCCGGCGCCCCGGGCACGCTCGGCTTCGTGGCGCGCCTGCACGCCGTCGTGGGCGCGCTCGAGGGCGGGCAGGGCGTGATCGCCCTCCTCGCCGCGCTCGACGTCGCCCTGGGCCTCGTCCTGACCCTGCGCGTGGCCCGCGTCGCCCTGCTCGCGCGCCCGCCGCGCCCGGCGTTCGGCCCCGACGCCGTCGAGCCGCTCGTCACGACCCCGGGCCTGACCGTCCTCGCCGTCGCCCTGGGCGCCCTCTCCCTCGGCCTGGGGCTCTTCCCGGCCGCGCTCGTCGCTGCCCTCCGCTAGAGGGGCGGCTATGATCGGCCCCGCTCGAGGAGGGACCTTGCGGGACGGCGGCGACGGCGCGGGCGAGACGGTGGGCGGGGTCGGCCCCGCGTCGGGCAACGGGCGAGGGCGGCCGCGGCCCGCGCCGCACCCCGACCCGCGGGTCGCCGCGGCGATCCAGGAGCTGGTGGGGCTGCTCCCGCCGGGCACGCGCAACGCCGACCTCGTGGGCGAGCTGGTCACGCTCGCCATGCAGTTCCCGCAGGACGGGCTCGACCGCGGCGAGCTCAAGCTGCTCGCCTCGACCCTGCGCGACTTCCGCCACTCGTTCAACGTGTTCGACCGCCACCGCGAGCGCAAGAAGGTCTCGATCTTCGGCTCGGCGCGCACGCCGGTCGGCAGCCCGATCTACGACCTGTGCAAGCGCTTCTCCGCCGCGCTCGCCGAGCGCGGCTACATGGTGATCACGGGCGCCGGGCCCGGGATCATGCGCGCGGGCAACGAGGGCGCGGGGCGGGAGAACAGCTTCGGCGTGAACATTCGCCTGCCGTTCGAGCAGGCGGCCAACGACATCATCGACGGCGACGAGAAGCTGATCAACTTCAAGTACTTCTTCACGCGCAAGCTGTCGTTCGTGAAGGAGTCCGACGCGATCGTCCTCTTCCCGGGCGGCTTCGGGACCATGGACGAGGGCTTCGAGTCGCTCACCCTCCTCCAGACGGGCAAGTGCGACCCGCTGCCCGTGGTCCTCATGGACCTGCCGGGCAGCAACTACTGGCCGGCGTGGGAGGCCTACCTGCGCGAGAACCTGCTCAGCAAGGGGCTGATCTCGGCGTCGGACCGCAACCTCTTCCGCTACACGACGGACATCGACAAGGCGATCCACGAGATCGAGCTCTTCTACCGCTGCTACCACTCGCTCCGCTACGTGGGCGACTACGTGATCCTGCGCCTCACGCGCCGGCCGACCGAGCAGCTGATGGCGATCCTCAACGAGCGCTACCGCGACCTCCTCGCCGACGGCGACTTCGAGGTCATGGACGCGCCGCACCGCGCCGAGCGCAACGAGCCCGACGACGTGCGCGCCCTGCCGCGGATCGGCTTCCACTTCGTCCAGCGCGGCTTCGGCCGCCTGCGCCGGCTGATCGACGAGATCAACATGCTCGAGTTCGACGAGCCGCCGGTCGTCGCCCGCGAGCCGGCGCGCGGCAGCGGGGCCCTCGACATGCCGGCGTCCGGGCCGGGGAGCAACGACGAGGAGTAGCGCTCAGCGGCGGTCGAGGCCCTCGAGGAGCTCGAGCGCCTGCCGGCGCAGCGCGTTGTCCGGGTTCTCCTCGAGGGCGAGGACGCGCTCGAGCTCGGCGCGGGCCTCGGCGTCGTCGCCCGCCTCGAGGTGCCCGCGGGCGCGCTCGAAGGCGGTGTAGACGCGCCCCCAGCGCGTGCGCAGCACGCGCACGCTGTTGCGGGCCTCCGGCCCGAGCGCCGCGGCCTCGAGCGCCTTCGCGAGGTGGCCGAACGCGACCTTCGCCTCGCCGGCGTCCCACGCGCGCTGCGCCGTGCGGACCTCGAGGTCGGCGCCGATCCACTCGACGTAGGCCCAGGCGTCGGGGCCGAGCCGCGAGCGCCGGTCGATCGCCAGCAGGAGCTCGAGGGCGCGCGGGTAGTCGTCGACGCCCCGGACGGCGACGATGTCCACCGCCGCCTGGTAGCGCTCCTCGTCGGCGAGCTCGCGCTCGCAGTCGGCGCGCAGGGCCTCGACGTCGGCCAGGAGCGCCGGGTCGTCGACGCGGGCGAGGAGCGCCAGCACCGCGCGCCAGTCGGGGCGCTCCCCGGCGGCGAGCGCGCGGGCCTCGTAGAGCGCCTGCCGCGCCTGCGAAGGCGGACCCGGCGGCGGCGCCTCCGTCGTCCTGACGGCCGGCGGGAGCGGCGGCGCGAGCGGCGGCTCGATCGGGGCCTGGAAGGCGACGGCGGTGAGCCCGGCGGCCGCGAGCAGGCTGGCCGCCGCGGCCATGAACGGGCGCCAGCGCGCCCGCGGCGTGATCGGGCGGAGGATCCGGCGCGCCCCGCACCCGGGGGCGGCGCAGCGGCCGTGCTCCTGCAGGCACTCGAGGTGGTGCGGCGCCCGGCAGTCGGCGCAGGCGCGCGCCTGCGCCGGCGCCAGCGCGCCGTGGCCGTAGGTGCCGCGCAGCCGGTCGGCGGAGGTCGGCCGGCCGCCGGGCCGTGATCCGGCCGGCGGCGGCGCGGCGCGCGGCCACGCGCAGGAGGACGTCGGCCGGCGCCGTGACGATCGGCACCTCGACGGGCGGGAGGTCGGCCCCGCGCGGCGCGCCGCCCGCGCGCGCCAGGTCGGCGGGCGAGAGCCCC
This sequence comes from Planctomycetota bacterium, assembly GCA_023954375.1. Taxonomy (GTDB): domain Bacteria; phylum Planctomycetota; class J058; order J058; family J058; genus JAMLIC01. The sequence continues at coordinate 32,179 of JAMLIC010000012.1, read as the reverse complement.
AGGCCGCGGGCGAGGAGCGCGGCCGCCCGGGCGTCCGGGTCGGGGCCGCCCCTCTTGTCCAGGAGGCGCGCCGCCGCCACGCCGCGCGCCCTCGCCAGGCCGAGGAGGTCGACGAGGTCGAGCGCCTCGCCCGCGTCGAGGCGCTCGGCGGCGCGCGTGAGCGCCTCCTCGAGCGCGCCCGCGGCGACCTCGCGGTCGCCCAGCAGCGCCTCGAGGAGGGCCTGCGCCTCGTCGGCGCCGAGGGCCACGAGGCCGGCGAGGTCGCGGGCGGCCGGCGCCGGGCGCGTGGCGGCCTCGAGGAGGTCCCGCGCGGGCGCCACGCCCGCGGCGAGGCGCGCCTCGACGTCGCGCAGCAGGTCCGGCAGGTCGTCAGGCATCGCCGCGCTCCAGGTGCGGCCGCAGGCGCTCGAGCGCCAGGCGGTAGCGCGAGTGGACGGTCCCGAGCGGCGCGCCCGTGCGCGCCGCGATCTCCTTGAACTCCAGCCCCTCGTAGACGCGCAGCACGACCACCTCGCGCTGCTCGTCGGCCAGGCGCGAGAGCGCCCGGGTCACGCGCTCCGCCTCGTCGTCCCCCGGGACGTCGGCGGCCGCCCCGGCGCGCCGCGAGAGCGCCCGCGCCTCCGCCTCGGCCCGGGCGCGGCGGTCGAGGGCGAGGTTGCGCACGGCCTGCCGCACGTAGCCGTCGAGCGCGCCCGGGGCGAGCGCGTGGCGACGCCGCCACACGCGCGCGAGCGCCTCCTGCACCACGTCCTCGGCCGCCGCCCGCTCGCCGACGAGGGCGAGCGCCAGGCCGACGAGGCGCGCGCCCGCCCGCTCGACGAGCGCGGCGAACGCCCGCGCGTGGGCCGGGTCGTCGCCGGCGTCTTCGCCGTGGTCGGCGCGAGGGAGCGAGGTCACGAGCGAGGTCCGCGGCACACACCTCTACACGGGCGACGCCCCCGCGGCCATCACCCGGACCGCAAGTGCTTGCCGTCGCTGGGGCGGGACCCCATACTCGCGCGCGTGAAGAGGGTCGGGCGCTACGAGCTGATCGCCGAGCTCGGCCGGGGCGGCATGGGCGCCGTCCACCGGGCGCGCGACCCCGTCCTCGGCCGCGAGGTGGCGATCAAGCTGATCCTCGCCGCGCGCGCCGCCGACGTCGCCGCGCGCAAGCGCTTCGCCCGCGAGGTGGACGCCCTGGCCCGGCTGCGCCACCGCAACGTGATCGCGATCCTCGAGGCGGGCGAGCACGAGGGGGTGCCGTTCTTCGTCATGCCGCTGGTGGAGGGCGTCCGCACGCTCCAGGCCCGCCTCGACGCCGAGGGGCCGCTGCCGCCGCGGGAGGCCTGCGCCCTGTTCGCCCGCCTGGCCCGCGCGCTCGAGCACGCCCACGCGGCCGGCGTCCTCCACCGGGACCTCAAGCCCGACAACGTGCTCCTCGACGCGCGGGGCGAGCCCCTGCTGACCGACTTCGGCCTGACCCGCGACCTCGTCCAGGGGCCCGCGTCGTCGCTCTCGACGGGGGGCCAGCTCCTCGGCACCCCCGACTACTGGCCGCCGGAGCAGGCCGCGGGGGAGCTCGAGCGGATCGGCCCGGCGTCCGACGTCTACGGCCTCGGCGCGACGCTCTTCGCCGCGCTCACCGGCCGCCCGCCGTTCGAGTCCGAGGGCGTGTTCGACGCCGTGCGCGCGGTGCGCCTCGAGGCGCCCCCCGCGCCGTCGGCGCTCCGGCCGGAGGTCCCGCCCGAGCTCGACGCCGTGTGCGCGCGCTGCCTGGCGAAGGCGCCGGAGGCGCGCTGGCCGGGCGCCGCGGCCCTGGCCGCCGAGCTCGAGCGGCTGGCGACGAAGCAGCTTCGCCGCCCCGCGCGGCCGGCGCGGGGCGCGAGCGCTCGCCGGCGCCGGCGGCGCGCTGGTCGCCGTCGCCCTCCTGGGCCTGGGCTCGCGCGGGCGCCGTCGACCGCGCCGGCCGCGCGCGACGACCGCGCCGCCGCCCTGCGCGAGGCCCTCCTCTCCCCGCGGAGCGCGCCGGCGGCGCTGCGCGAGCAAGCCGCCGCCCTCGTCTCGACGCCGGGCGCCGACCCGGCCGCGCCGGGGGTCGCGAGGGCGGCCGAGGCGATCGCGCTCGCCCGCGACCCGAAGCGGCACGCGACGCGCGAGGTCGTCGCGGCCCTCGAGGCGGCGCTGGCGGCGAACGCCGACGACGCGCCGCTCCGGGACGCGCTGCACGTGGCCGCCGCCGAGCACCTGCGCCGCCGCGCGCGCTTCGAGGCGGCGCTCGCGCACGCGGAGCGCGCCCTGGCCGGCGCGGGCCCGGCGACGCTCGAGGCGCACCTCCTGCGCGCCGCGTGCCTGTCACGCCTGGGCCGCGAACCCGAGGCGGTGGCCGCGTGGCAGGCGCTCCTCGACCTCGCCCCGCCGGAGCCGCACGCGCTCGTCGCCCGGGCGGCGCCGGCCGTCAGGGAGCGCCCGGAGGAGGCCGCGCGCTGGCTGCGGCAGGCGCTCGCGCTCGCCCCGGAGCTGCACCTCGCCGGGCCGTGGCTGGTCACGGCGCTCCTCCGGCGCGGCGAGCGCGAGGAGGCCGCCGCCGAGGTCGAGCGGCTGCTGGAGCGCGCGCCCGACGACCAGGCCCTGCACCAGTCGCGCGCGCTCGTGCTCCTCCAGCAGGGGCGCGACGCGGAGGCGCGCGCCGCGATCGACCGCGCCGTGGCGCTCGGCGAGCCCGCGCCGGAGCCCTCCGCGCTCGTCGTCCGGGCCGAGACGCTCTACGCCCTCGGCCGCCGCGAGGACGCCTGGGCCACCCTCGCGCGCGCCCTGCGGGAGCGCGAGGTCGTGGACGGGCTGATCCTGCGCGGCGCGCTCACGCTCGCGGCCGACGAGCGGCAGGGCAAGGCGGCCGAGGCGGACTGGCGGCGGGCCCACACGCTCGACCCGGTCGGGGCCGAGGAGCTCGTGAGGCGCCTCGAGCCGCCCGCCCTGCGCCGCCGCGCCGCCGACGCGATCGGCCTCGTCGAGCCCGGGGCGGGCCCCATGCCCCTGAGCCCGCGGGCGCAGGCGAACCTCGCGCGCCTCGCCGGGCCGGTGGAGCCCGCCCCGGCGCGCCACCTCGTCGCCGCGGCGCTCCGCGCCGCCGGCGAGGGCCACCTCCTGCAGCGGTTCGCGCCCGCGCTGCGGCGGGTGCGCGAGCTCGCGCCCGCGTCGCCGGACGCCGCCCTCGTCCTGGCGCGCCTGTTCGCCGGCCGCGAGGTCTACGACGACGCCCTGGTCGAGCTCGATCGGGCGGGGCGCCTCGGCGCGCCCAGGGGGGAGGTCGAGCTCCTGCAGGGCGAGACGCTCTGGTTCCGGGGTGACGGGAACGCCGCCGTGCAGGTGTGGGAGGCGCTCGTCCAGCGAGCGCCGACCTCCGCCCACGGCAGGTGCGCGGCCGGCTGGGTCGCCTCCGCGCGCGGGGACCCGGCCGGCGCCGCCCGGATCGCGGAGGCGCTGGTCGCCGAGCGGCCCGACCTGGCCCAGGCCGGCCTCATGGGCGGCGCGGCGTACGGCGCGACCGGCGAGTGGTCGCGCGCCCGGCGCCTCCTCCTGCGGGCGCTCGAGGCCGAGGGCGCGCTCGTGAGCCACGTGATGGTGCTCCTCGCCGTGGGCGAGGTCGAGGTCGCGCTCGAGGCGGCCGGGGACGGGAAGGAGGGCGCCGCCGCCTTCGACGAGGCCATGCAGGGGCTGGCGGCGCTCCACCGGCTGGGCGGAGCCATGCCGCGCCTGGCGAGCGCCCGGCTCGCGCTGACGGCGGGCAGGGGCGGTCGCTGGTTCGGCCAGGTCCCCGGCTGGCTCCGCGAGGCGGAGCGCGCCGAGCCGGACCGGGGCGAGGTCGACGTCTGGCGGGGCGTGCACGCCCTGCTCCGGCCCGAGAGCGCCGGTCACGAGGTGATCGGGCTCTGGCGCGTCGCCCGGCGCAAGACGCCGCGGATCCTCGTCCCGACCGGCTACCTGGACCTGTTCCGCCGCCGGCACGGCGACCACCCGCTCCTCGCGGAGCTCGCGCCGCGCTGAGCGGCCACGGCGCTCGTCACGTGACGTGACGCGCGCCGTGACCGCCGCCGGACGCGGTCAGATCGACCGGTTGGCCGTGAGGCGCTCCGCCGGCGCCGGCTCGGCCGGCACCTGCTCGATCGGCAGGAACTCGGCCTCGCCCGCCTGGTAGGCGAAGACGCGCCCGGTCTCCAGCTTGTAGACCCAGCCGTGGAGGCCGAGCTTGCCCTGCTTGATGCGGCTGGCCACCGAGGGGTGCGTGCGCAGGTTCTCGAGCTGCACGAGCACGTTCTCCTCGACCGTCGCCGTGAGCAGGGCGTCGCCCGAGAGGTGCTGGTACTTGTCGCGGATGATCCGGCGGGTGGCCTCCGCGTTCAGCAGCCAGTTGGCCACCGTCGGCACCGAGGCGAGCGAGCCGGGGTCGAGCAGGCCGGCCATGGCGCCGCAGCGCGAGTGGCCGCAGATGATCACGTCCCGGACGTTCAGCACCTCGATCGCGTACTCGATCGTCGCCGCCTCTCCGCCCATGCTGTTCGCGCCGAACGGCGGGACGATGTTCCCGGCGTTGCGGATCAGGAACAGGTCACCCGGGTCGGTCTGGGTGACGAGGTTCGGGACGATGCGCGAGTCCGAGCAGGTGATGAACAGCACGCTCGGCGACTGCCCGCGCGACAGCCGCTCGAACAGCTCGGCGTGCGAGGGGAAGACGGTGCTCTGGAAGTCGTGGATGCCCTTGACGAGCTTCTGCATGGCGAGGCTCCGGTGTGTCTGCGCGAGGATCGAGCGGGACGGCGGGGCGCAGGCGCGGCTCCACGGCGGAGGCGCGCCGGCGACGCCGGGGTCCCGCTAACACCGGAGCGGGGTGCGGAAGCCGAGGTGGAGGTCGGGCGGCCGGGCCCCGCCGCCCGCGAGGCGCGCGCGCGGGGCGGGCCGACGGCCGCGGGCGCCGGGCCGCTCGACGGCCTCGCGAGCGCCGGCGCGGCAGCCGCCCTCGGCCGCCAGGGCCAGGGCCACGCGCGCGGCCTCGGGGGTGCGGTGGTGCTCCTCCGGCCGCTCCTCGATCGGGAGGAGCGCGCTCAGGGGCACGAGCGGGGCCACGCCGCCCAGGGCGAGGAGGAGCGCCAGGCCCGCGCTCAGCGCCGCGGCGCCGAGCGCGCGCAGCCGGCCTGGCCTCGACGCGCTCCTGGGACTCATGGGGGCGCCATCTTCGCACGGCGGGGGCCGGCTTGCATGCCCGGCGCGACGCGGTCGAGGCGCGAGGCGCCCCTACTCCTCCTCGACGACCCGCGCGTGCTCGCGCAGGAAGGCGCGCGTCTTCTCCTCCATGAGGTCGTGGCGGACCTGCCCGAGGACGTCGTGCTTCTCGAGCTCCTCGCGCACCTTCACCGGATGCTGGCCGCGCGCGGCGGCGATCCGGGCGATCCGGGCGTCGACGTCGCGCTCGGAGACGGTGACGTTCTCCTTGCGGGCGACGATGTCCAGGATGAAGAAGAAGCGCAGCGTCCGCTCCACCTCGCGGCGGATCGTGTCGCGCTCCTCCTCGACGGCCGCCTTGGCCGCCTCCTCGGGCTGGCCCTGGATGCGCATCTCGATGAACCGGCGGCGCTCGGCGTTCTCGATCTCCTTGTCGACGAGGTCCGACGGGAGCGAGAACTGGCCCACCCGCTCGAGCAGCGCGGCCAGGATCTTCATCTCGACCTCGTGGCGCCGCCCGACCTCGAGCCGCTGCTGCAGCTCCTCGCGGACCTCGCGGCGCAGGTCGGCCAGGCTCCCGTGGCCCGCCTCCTTGGCCCACTCGTCGGTCAGCTCGGCCAGCGCGAGGCGCTTGATCGCCTCGATCCGGATGCGCAGGACGGCGGGCTCGTTGCGGCCCTCGACCACCTCGAAGTCGTCGGGGAGGTCGACCTCGGCCTCGCCCCACTCGCCGACCTTCAGGCCGACGAGGCTGTCGGCGAGGTCCTCGACCTCGTAGTCGCCGAGCTGCCCGGCGGGGAGCTGCACCTGCAGGCCGAAGTGCTCCTTGAGCGGCTTGAGCTCGGTCTGCTGCTCCGAGCCCTGGGCCTGCGTGAAGCGCTCGTACTCGTCGGACAGCCACACCTGCACGTCGACCGAGAGCAGGTCCTCGGGCTCGACGACGGCGGCCGCGTCCTCGACGGGGCGCATCTCCCCGCGGGCGCGGCGCAGGCGGTCGATCGCCTGGTCGAGGTCCTCCTCCTTCACGCGCAGCGGCGGGATCTTCACCTCCACGCCCTTGTGGTCGCCGATGTCGATCTCGGGGCGCGTGTGGAGGGTGACCTCGAACTTGAGCCCCTCGTCGGCCGAGAAGGCCACGTTCTCGATCGTGCCCTCGCCCAGGACCTTCTCCGCGCCGACCTGCTCCTTGAGCGCCTTGACGTAGCCCTCCTTGAGCAGGTGGTCGCGCGCGTCCTCGCGGACGGTGTCGCCGTAGAGCTGCTCGATCCGGTTGCGCGGGGCCTTGCCCTTGCGGAACCCCTTGAGGGTCACGCCGCGGCGGATGTGCTCGAGGCGGTGCGAGATCTCCCGCTTCACCGTGTCGGGCGGGACCTCGACCTTGAGCAGCTTCTTGCAGGGGCCGAGGTCCTCGACGACCGCCGTCACCTGCATCCCGCCGCCGTGGTCGTGGTCGTGGTCGTGGTCGTGGTCGCAGTTCGAGTGGTCGTGATCGTGGGCGTGATCGGCCATGACGAGGGTCGTCCTGCGCGCGCGGCGCGCCTGCGGGAGCTCCAGAAACGAAGCCGGCCGGCCCTTCAACAGGCCGGCCGGTCAGAAGCGGGCGAAGAGACTTGAACTCTCGACCCCAACCTTGGCAAGGTTGTGCTCTACCACTGAGCTACGCCCGCGAGAGCGGCGAATATACCTGGCGTCCGAGGCGTGACAACACCCATCTCCGCCGGGCCGGCGCCGCCTATACAACCCGCGAGCTTACCAGCGGATACGGACGATCGGCGTGTCGGCCGGGCCCCGGACGCGGACGGTGACGTCGCCGTAGAAATCGAGGCCGCGGTCGAGGACGACCATCCGCCCGGTGTACTGGATCGACTTCTCGCCGGGGATGTCCAGGGCGTTGCCGCCGAAGCGGGCGGCGCCGGTGCTCACGAGGAGGACGTCGACCGCCGCCAGCTCGTCCACGCGGAGCCCGCGCTCGTCGAGGCGCACCACGGCGGTGAACTCGGCGTAGGACCCGTCGCGGTCCATGACCACGTCGGTCTCCTTGCCCGGGATCGTCACCTGCACGCGCGAGCCGCGGTGGATCTCGATCCGCACCGGCACCCGGAAGGTCCCGGTGCGCACCACGGGGCGGCCCGACGCGTCGGGCCGGAGCGAGAAGTCGGTCTCGAGGCTCGCGCGGGCGGCGCCGAGGATCTTGGCCTGGAGCATGCCGCCGCGGGCCTCGAGGCCGGTGACGCTCACCCGCGCCGTGACCCGGCCGTCGACCTCGAGCCCGCGCTCGCCCATGCGGGCCGAGCGGACGTCGAGCGCCACCTCGGAGCCGCGGTCGAGCGTGGTCGTCACGGCGTTGGGCCCGGCCGGGGCGGGCGCGGGGCGGGCGGCGGCGCCGCCGCCGGGGATCGTGAGCGTGTCGCCGGCGCGGATCAGGTCGCCCGTCAGGCGGTTGGCGGCCCGCAGGGCGTCGACCGTCGTCCCGTGGCGGCGCGCGATCGCGCTCAGCGTGTCGCCCGGCGCGATCCGGTAGGTGGTCGCGGCCGGCGCGCCCAGCTCGCCCGCCGGCAGCCCGGCGGGGGCGCCTGCCGTGCGCGTGGAGAGGGTCCCGTCGCTGTCGAGGCGCAGGCGCGCCGTGCCGGTGGCCGACTCGAGCCCGCGCCCGCGGGCGGTGCCGATCGTGAAGTCGGCGTCGAGCCGCGCCCGGTCCGCCGCGAGGCGGTTGTCGCCCGAGGCCACCGCCAGGTCGCCCAGGTTCAGCCCCGCCTCGACGCGGCCGCGCCCCGCCGACTCGACCAGCACGGCCGAGCCGGTCGAGGGCTCGGCGGCGGTCGTGGCCGAGAACTCGGGGACGTCGAACGCGACGCGCGAGCCCTCGCGCACGGCGCCGCGGACGCGCGCGTCGCCGGCGAGGGCGTCGATCATGCCGGGGCCGGTGGCGGTCAGCTCGCCCGAGGCCCGGCCGCGCAGGGCCAGGCCGTTGCCGGCGGGCTGGAACTCGCCCTCGGAGGTGACCCGCCCCTCGAAGCCCAGGTCGTCGACGCTCAGCTCGCGCGTGCTCAGGCCGCTGACGCTGATCGGCCCGCTGGCGGTCAGGCGGTAGGTGCCGTCGCGCAGGACGACGCTCCCGCTCGTCGGCGCGATCCGGCCGCGCAGGCGACCGGTGCCCGACACGTCCACCTCGCCGGCGCGCAGGCGCGCGCCCGTGGGGAGGTTCAGGGTCACGTCGCTGCCGTCGATCGCGTAGGAGAGGCTCCCGTCGATGTCGAGGACCATGTTCTCGGCGCGGCCGAGCGGGATCGCGACGCCGTAGCGCCCGGTGAGCGACGTCGTGCCGCCGTTGAGCCGCGCGCTCGCCGGCCCGGCGTTGACGCGCTGTCCGCCGCCGATCCGCATGTTGATGGTCATGGTGTTGTTCTGGCCGATCGTGCGGAGGGTCCCGTCGGGCTCGAGCACGGCGGCGCCGCGGACGGAGAAGTCGGTCGCCGCCCGGACGGTCCCGGCGTCGGGGCCGAGCGGGAAGGCCATGGGCGAGGCGCGGCCGCGCAGGTCGTAGCGCACCGTCCCCTCGTGGCGCGTCGACCCGGCGGGCCCGCCGTCCTGGAGCGCCTTGACCACGTCCTCGAGGCGCGGCGGCCAGTTGTTGACGACGTCGCCCATCGCGCCCGACGGGCCGACGTTGCCCAGGCCGATGAACCCGAGGAGCTTCACCCCGCCGTCGGCCTTGATCGTGATGTCCGGGAACCAGTCGATGTGCAGCCGGATGTCGCCGTTGGCGTTGCGCGTGATCTTGCGCACCGTGAGGTCGGGGAAGCGGTGGATGTCGAGCTTCATCACCCCGCGGTCGTCGATCGTGATCTTGTTTATCTTCTTCCCGCCGAGCTCGAGGCGGCCGCCCTCGGGGACGATCGTCATGCCGCGCAGGGTGGCCGAGGGCTCGCCCGGCCGGCGCTCCCAGCGGGCGTCGATCTTGAGCTTGCTCGCGCCGAGCGAGCGGCGCGTCTCGCCGCGCGTCTCGAACTCGACCGCCATGTCGACGGCCTCGATCGCGCGCAGGTAGTCGGTGACGAGGTCGGGCCGGATCGCCGGGACGGCCACCGCCATGCCAGGCGGCGGCGCGTCGACCCCGGTGATCGTGTCGCTGACGCCCGGGCGGGCGGTCACGGGCTGGGCGAAGGCCACTCCGGGCAGGCCGAGGACCAGGAGGAGGAGGGCCGCGCCGAAGGTCTTCATGGGATTCACCGTCGGCGGCTTGTCGCACCTCTCGTGCCACACACAACCCGTGTCGTCTCAGGCGCGAAACGAAATGCGTCTCACCAGCACCTGTTAACGAGCCGCATCGCGCATCCTTTTCGGTTCATCTTTTCGACCCGGCGAGGCATCTTTTCAGGCCGCACGATGGCTCGCCGCACCCACGACCTGATCCTCTCCATCGTCCTCACGGACCGGACCTTCTCCCGGGTCGTGGTCCGCGGGCGCGAGGTGTGGGGAGGCAAGTGCATCCACTGCCAGGCGCACCTCTACGTCGGCCTCGACGGGCGCCCGGTGAGTCGGGCCACGGTCGAGCACATCCGCCCCCGGACGCACGGCGGCACCGACGACCTCGAGAACCTCGCCCTGGCCTGCGCCCGCTGCAACAACCAGAAGGGCTGCCGCCTCGACAACCGCCATGCGGGCGACCCGAAGCTCGAGGCGGTGGTGGAGCGCCTGCTCGAGCGACGGCGGGCGCGATGGCGGGAGGGGGGCGCGTAAGTCTTCCGACCCGAGGCTTCAGTCGCGCCTGATGGACGCGCGACGAACAGCCCCCTCGAGCATGTCGACGTCGCCGGAGGCGGTCACGCGGGCAACGAAGTAGTGACCGCTCCCCCGCGCGTAGACGCGGAGGGCGCGCTGCATTCCAGGGAGCGCGGCCACGAACGCCGCTCCCATCTGCTGCCCGCTGAGGCCGCGCGCCGAGAGAATGAACGCCGCGACGCCCGCCGCCTTGAGGGCCTCGATCTCGTTCGAGCGCCGGCGAATCCACTTGTCCTTCGTGAGGACCACCCAGCCTCTCTGACCCACCGAGGGCAGCCAGACGGCGTCCTCTTCGTCGTGCCTGAAGTGATCGATCAGGCAGGCGACGGTCACCCCCGCAGCCCGGAGGGCGTTCGGGACGTCCTTGGTCCCGAGGCAGGTGTCGACGAAGAAGGTGAGCGGCGGCTCTTCGTCAGGGCTGCGCTCGCTCACCTCGGCCTACGCGGCTCTCACGGCCCACTGGACGGCGTACTCGATCCGACCGACGTCGAGCTGGTAGTCCTCGGCGAGCGCCGCGAGGGTGTCCCCCGCGGCGAACCGCTCGGCGAGGACCTCGGCGGGGACGTTGCTCCCCACGACCACGGGCCGCCCGAACGCCCGGCGGGGATCGATCACCACGTGCATGGGCTCGTCGAGCCGGTGCGACCAGGGGTGCAGGCGCGCCACGAGGCCGGTCGCGTCGTGCTCCACGCGTTCGAGGGTGAGCTCGATCGTGTCTCGAATGTAGCTCTGGCCGTTCTCGGACGCGCTCACAATCTGACCGTAGTGCTCCACGAAGAGGTCTACGCCGTCGGTGCGGAACACCTGCTCGATCAGCGGACGCTCTCGGCGCAGCGCGGACGAGACGTAGGTCAAGGCCTTCCTGACCTTCTGCATGGGCACGCGGTGCTTCCGACGGATCGCCGCGAGCACGTGCGCTTCCATCAGGTTGAAGAACGACAAGGTCATCGGCTTCGTCTTCGCCGGGACGATCAGGCGGCCAGGACCACGCGCCCAGGCGCCGAGCGTCGCCGAGGCCAGCCGCAGGTGGTGGGCAGCCTCGGCGACGGTGTAGGTCGGCAGCTCGCGCGGGTCGACCCCGCCGTAGATGTCGCGCGGCTCGCGGCTCTGCCTGGTGCGCTTCGTCATGTCCGACCTCAAGCTACCACCGGGGTCCGACAAGAGGTTCGGGTCAGATTCGGGCTGACCCGGAGCCCGCCGGCCGTCAGGCTGCTGGCAGCATACGGACCGGCGCGGCGGGTGGCGTTGTCCTGCTCGAGGGCGAGGTCGCGACTACCCCCCGCGCGCCTCGCGCAGCCGCGCGTCGATCTCCGCGATCTTCGCCTGGTGCCCGAGCCACGTGGCCGGGTCGGCGAGCGCCCGCAGCTCGTCCACGGTCTTGCCCTGCTGCTCGACCCACGTGAAGTACTTCTGGTTGTGCCAGCGGCGCCGCGTCTCGCGCGTGCCCTCCTGCACCCAGTCGGTCGTCGCGTGGTGGAAGCGGCCGAGCCGGCGCAGCGTGGCCTCGCGCGTGGGTGCCCCCGCCTCGCGCGCCAGGCGCTCGAGGACCGACGGGTAGCGGTCGAAGCCGTCGGTGGCGACCGTGACGACGACGTCGTCGCGCCCCAGGCCGAGCACGCGGGCGGTCTTGATCGCGCCGAGCAGGTTGCACATGCCCGAGACGCCGAAGCGCCCGACGAGCGCCCGCGCGCCGGCCGCCGGGACGCCCTGCTCGACGAGCACGTCGGTCCCCTCCTGAACGACCGACAGCGCCTCGAGGCAGGCCTGGTCGTCGATGCACATGAGGTAGTCCATGGCGTGGACGTTGTGGATCCACGTCACGTGCTTGTCGCCGATCCCCTCGATCCGGTGGCCGCCGAAGCCGACGTCGTAGAGGGTCGGGCACTGGACCGGCTCGAGGCCGACCGTCACGGCCCCGGGGTGGACCTGCTTGATCCGGTCGCCCGCGGCGATCGTGCCCGACGAGCCCATGGCCGAGACGAAGGCGGCCACGCGGCCGGCGCCGACGCCCTTGGCCTGGAGGTCGCGCGCCGCCTCGAGGGCCGCCTCGCCGGTGACGCCGTAATGGAAGCGGTAGTTGCCGAACTCCTCGAACTGGTTGATCGCCACGTTCTTCGGGTCGCGCTTGAGCTCCCAGACCTTGTCGTAGATCTCCTTGACGTTGCTCTCGCAGCCGGGCGTGGCGATCACCTCGGCGCCGAAGGCGCGGATCTTCTCGAAGCGCTCGCGGCTCATGTCCTCGGGCAGGACGACGAGCGAGCGGTAGCCCATGCGCGGGCCGCCCCAGGCGCCGCCGATCCCGAAGTTGCCGGTCGACGGGAACACGGCCGTGTGCTGCCCGGGGCGGATCGTCCCCTCGAGCTGCTTCTCGATCAGGCACGAGTAGACGGGGCCGACCTTGTGGCTGCCCGAGGGGAAGCCGTCGCCCAGGAGGACGACGATCGGCGCCGCGACGCCCGTGAGCGCCTCGGGGACGACGAGGAAGCGGACCTCGCCGTCGGTCTTCCAGGTGATGTTGTAGAGGTTGACCGGGTCGAGCGGCGCGCCCGTCCGCGCCGCCGCCGCGCGGGCCTGGAGGTCGGCCGGGAGGCGCGACGGGTCGCGCATCTCGGCGAAGGTCGGCCCGTAGACGAAGGTCGCGGCGGGGGCGGTGCTCATGTCGGGCTCCTCGGTCGGGATCTTACGGGATCACCGGGCCTGGCAGGCCAGGTCCAGCGCGTCGAGCACCGTCGCCGTGGGGTTGAGGAAGTGGGCCAGCCCCAGGGTCTCGACGAGGAGCTTGAGGTTGGACGACATGGCGAACATGGACAGCCCGCCCCCCTGCCCGCGCAGGCGCTCGGCGAGCTTCACGGCCACCGCCAGCCCGGCGGAGCCGACGTAGGTGAGCTTCTCCATGTCGACGAAGACCCACTGCACGTCACGCGCGCAGAGCTCGAGGATCCGCCCGAAGGCCTCGGTGCCCTCGCCGGTGATCCCGCCCTCGATCGCGAGCACGCGCCCGCGCGCCCGCGCGCCCGCCCAGAAGACCCCGCTGGCGCCCGCGACGAGGCTGTCCCGCGGCGCGCCGATCGGGCCGGCCTTCGGCCGCCAGCGGGGGTAGTCGGCGGCGAGGCGGGCGACGCCGGGCCGCGCCTGCTCCCGACCGAGGGCGTGCGCGCGCTGCAGCTCGCCCAGCGCGGCCAGGGTCGCCCCCTGCGCGAAGAGGGCCCGCCCGAGCAGGTCGCCCTCCTCCGCCAGGCGGGCGGTCAGGGCGCCGCGCGGGTCGACGGACTGGTGGGCGTGGTCGAGCGCGCGCTGCGCGACCCGGAGGCGGCCCGCCTCACGCGCGACGCGCGCCGCCTCGACCGCTTCCTCGGCGCTCGGCGCCGCCTTCCCCACCACCGGGCTCCCCTCGCCTCGCTCAACCCGGGGGCGATCGTACTCCGGCCGGGCCGGCGGCACAAACCGTGCGTCGGCCGAGCACGACGTGGGCGGCGGCGAGGCCCGTGAAGAAGGCGGTGACGTGGAGGACGGCCGTGTAGTCCTGCGTGACCACGAGCCAGAACGACGGCTCCCAGAGGCAGTAGAGGGCCACCCACACGACGGTCCAGCGCGAGGTCGCGGCCATGGCCCCCATGAGGCCGAAGCCCCCGGCGCTCCCGCCGTTGAAGATCCGGTGCCAGCCCCCCTCCGAGAACGCGTGCACGTCGGGGAAGAGCGGGTAGAGCGCGTGCAGGAGCGCGCCGCCGAGGACGGCCGCGGCCGCGGTCGCGCCCCAGAAGACGCCCAGCACCACCTTGCTGCCCAGGCGCCGCTCGACCGGGATCCCGAAGCCGAGGAGGAGCGCCGTCACGAGGACGATCTGGTCGGGCTGCGTGTTGACGAGCGGCGTGACGACGAGGTTCGGGACGATCCGCCAGGGGCGCTGCGAGAAGTCCGGGAAGTGGATGTAGAGCGGGTGGTCGACGGCGAACTCGTCGCGCTCGTCGATGATGAGGAACGAGGCCCACGAGGCCAGGACGAGGAGGAGCACCGCCCAGGGGACCCCGGTCCGGCCGCCGGCGCGGCGCACCTCGGCGTTGGGACGGAGGCGGCGCAGCACGGGGTGCAGGCGCGAGCGGCGCGGCGCGTCGACGGCGGGGGACACGGCGCACGACGCCGCGAACGCCGGGCCAGCGCCCGGGGCCGCGCGAGCGACCGGGGCGGAGTCAGGAGTGTCCCGGTCACCCGGAGCTCAGTAACCTCGCAAGAGCTGGAAGGAGACTTCGCAGCCGGGGAGCGCCTGACGCAGGGCCTCGAGCCTCGCGACGTCTGCGGCGCGAACGCCGCCCAGGTCGAGGTGGCGCAGGCGGGGCAGGGCCCGGAGCTGCGCCAGGCCCTCGGGCGTCACGTTCCCGCAGCCACCGAGGTCCAGCGACTGCAGCGCCGGCAGCCCCGCGATCGGCCGCAGCGCGCCGTCGGTCAGCCGGCCGCACCAGGAGAGGTCGAGGTGCTCGAGGCGCGTCAGCGCGGCCAGGGGCTCGACCCCGGCGCGGGAGACGTTCGTGCCGTTCACGGCCAGGTACCGGAGCTCCGGCAGCGCGCCGAGCGCGGCGACCGCCGCGTTGCCCAGGCGCTTGCACCCGCCCAGGTCGAGGTGCGTGAGACCCCGGGCGCTATCGGCCAGGGTGCTGGCCGCGTCGGGCGTGAGCTCGATCCACCGGAGATCGAGGTACGTCAGGTCAGGGAGCCGGGCCAGGGCCGGCCAGGCGTCCTCGGCGACCCGCGGGGAGCCGCAGAGGGCCAGGAGCCGCAGCCCGCCAGGGAGCCGATGCAGCGCGGCGCCGGTGATCTTCTTGCAGCTCTGGAGGAGCACGACCCTGAGGGCGGCCATGTCGGCCAGCGGCGCGAGGTCGTCGTCGGTGACCCGGCTGTTGCTGAGGTCGAGCCCGGTCACGCCCTGCGCCGCTGCGTCCGCGAGCACACGCGCGAGGCGCTTGCCGAGGTGCCCCTCGGGGGCCACCCACCAGAAGAGGTGGGGCGGGACCTCGATCTCGCCGGGGGTCTGGCCCAGGTCCACCGTGCGGTGCCAGCGCACGAACGCGCGACGCGCGGGGTCCCAGTTCGCGGCCGCGTACGGGTTGCCGTCTGCCGGGACGAGCGCGTGGATGCCGAACGGCTGCCCCGAGCGGAAGACGGCCCGCGGCGTGACCTCGCGGTCGAGGAGCCACCCCACCGGCTCGCCGGCGCGCCGGCCGGCGGCGACGGCGCGCCGGAGCAGGTCCTGGTCGTGGGGCGACGCCTCCCACGCCCGCAGCGCTTCGCGCCAGGCCGCGTCCGACATGCCCGGAGGCTACGCGCGGGCCGCGCCCACCGCCACGCGCCGCGACGCGGGCCGGCGCGCGCGGGGCTTGCGCACGTAGAACAGCCACTCGCGCACCTCGTCCTTCGAGCGGCCGTCGAGCACCTTGTATGCGCGGCCCTGGCCGTCCTTGTCCGAGCGGAAGCGCTTGTAGGCGATCTCCTCGTGGTCGCGGTCGAAGTCGTAGGCGCGCTGGCCGGCGGCGGCGGCGAGCGCGCGGCCGATCGCCTCGCGCGAGAGGATCCCCTCCTCGCTGTAGGAGACGACGATGTGCTCGGCGCGGGCGCCGGCGACGAGGTCGCGGAAGGCCTGCTCGCACGAGGCCGCGCGCCCGCGCGGGACGCGGCGGCAGTACGACGAGAGGCGGTCCTCGAAGCCGCGCAGGCCGGTCTTGCCGTAGATCGAGGCCTCGTAGGCGGCGGGGTCGTCGACCGTGTGCAGCTCGGCCACGACCTCGAGCACGTGGTAGTTCTTCACGTACTGCCGGTGGTTGTAGGGCGGGTCGATGTAGAGCGTGTCGACCGGCGTCCGACGCACGGCGAGGTTCGCGTCCAGGCGCGTCGCGCGCCCCGGCGGGCCGGCCAGCGGCAGGTCCGGCGCGCGCAGGCGCAGGGGCTCCCGCGCGCTCGGCTGCAGGTGCTTGAGGAAGGCGCCGTAGGTGCCGGAGATGTTCGCCACGCGGTCGGCGGCCTCGAGGAGCAGCGCGAGCAGCAGGTAGAAGCCGTCGTCGTCGAGGCGCCGCTCGGCCCTCCATGCGAGGAGCTGGCCGTGGACCGCGTCGATCGCCAGGCCGTTGCCGCGCGAGAAGAACAGGCGCCCGGCCGGGCCGCCCTCGGCGTACTGGCGGCTGACGAGCCCCTCGCGCGGAGGGAGCCCGCCGTCGAGGTAGGCGAGGACCGTGGCGAGGTCGTCGGGGCGGCGGAAGCGGCGCACGGGGGCGGTCGCGACGACGCCCGAGAGGTCGGGGACGTCGCCTGTCTGCACGTAGGCCCGCTGCACGGCGTAGGACGACCAGAGCAGGTCGTTCGACCGCACGCGGAAGCCGCGCCCGCGGAAGTGGCGGGCGACGCTGGCGGTGCCGGCGAACACGTCGAGGAGCGTGCCGCCGGTGACGCCGCGGCGGGCGAGGAAGTCCTCGATCGCCGGCACGAGCTTGGTCTTGTTGCCGATCAGGCGCACGCCGGCGCCCCCCTCCGCGCGCGGCGCCGCGCGCTCCGTGGACGCCGGGCCACGAGCAGGAGCTCGGTGACCGTGTGGTTCGAGTCGCCCTGCCCCGAGTGGAGCAGCGGCTTGCGCTCGAGCGAGACGTCGCCGTAGCTGGCCGCGGCGAGCCGCTCGAGGCGCCGCAGGGCCTCGGCGCGCGAGCAGCCGGCGTCGCGCCAGGTCCGCAGGAGCAGGCCGTTCTCCTCGCCGTAGGAGAGGACCAGCGCCGCGCCGCGCGCGGCCGTGAGGCGCACGAGGTCGGCGACCTCGGCCTCGACCTGGCGGCGCACGCAGAAGCCGGAGCGATGGCGCGCGCCGAGCGCCGGGTAGCGACCCTTGGTAAGGCGCCCGTCGACCGTCTTGAGGACGGGGTAGTCGTAGCGCGTGAGCACCTCGAGCGCGTGGTAGAAGCGCGAGTAGTGGTCGGCGGTGTAGGGCGGGTCGGCGTAGACGACGTCGGCCTGCACGTCGCCCCAGCGCGGCCCGAGCACCGCGCGCCAGTCCTCCGAGAGGACGGCGTTGCCCGGCCGGTAGCGCGTGGCCGCGCACGTGGCCGCGATCTCCCGCGAGTAGGCGGCGAGGCGCGACGGGACCGAGAGCGCGCGCCGGGCGAGGACGGCGTGCACCTCGGCGTCGCTCGACAGCCCGCGCGGCTGGCAGAAGTGGCTCGTGGCCGAGGTCGACACGCTGACGGCGTGCAGGAGCGCCGCGAGGTAGTGGGCGCGCTTCTCGCGGGCGAGCGGGCCCTCGAGGGCGTCGATCGCGCACCTGAGGCTGTCGACCGCGATCGCCTGCCGCAGGCCGAAGTAGACGTTCGGGTAGTAGACCGTCGCCAGGAGGTAGGGGCGCAGGCGCGGGTCGGCGCGGCGGGCCTCGACCGTGGCGCGCGCGAACAGGTCGGCCGCGCCGCGGAAGGGGCCGTCGACGACGGCCGCGTCGGCCACCTCGCCGAAGGCGGGCGTGCCCTGGAGGGCGAAGGCGCGGTAGGCCGCGGCGAGGCCGGCCGGGTCGCGCGGGAGGCCGCGGCGGGCGCGCGCGAGGTCGGCGGGCGCGGACGGGGCCGGGAACACCGGGCCGGCGTGCGGGTCGGCGGCGTCGGGGGCGAGGCCGTGCGCCTCGACGAACGCGTCCTCGAGGGCCACCGCCGGGGTCAGGCGCTCGAGGAGCGCGGCGTGGTTGCTGCGGTAGGCGGCCCCGAGGTCGCGCTCGACGTCGAGGGCGCGCGCGAGGCGGACCGGATCGGTGTGCACGAGGTAGGCGCGGGCGATCGCCGCGGCGTAGGCCTGGACGTCGTTGGCGACGACGCGGTGGGTGGCGGCGAGGGTCTGGGCGACGACGGCCGTGCCGCTCATCAGGTCGAGGACGCTGCCGGCGCGCGGGCACGCCCGGGCCACGGCGGCCTGGATCTCCGCCGTGAGACGCGTCTTGACTCCCATGTACCAGATCGTCCGCACCCTGACCCCGGCCTGACCCTGTGGATAGTGGCGGGAGAAGCTCGACCCCCCGTCCCTGGTATATCGACGCAAGTCCCGGAGACCATAAGCCCTGGGTCGCGGGAGCGCGAGTCCACCCCGACTTTCCACGTTGTGAGGCGATTGTGGAGAACCCGGGTCCGGGCCGGGCCGGCGCCTCAACAGGCGACATGGTCCAAATTTACGCCGCCCGTGATAGACTCGCCCGAGCAGGAGTCGCCGATGTCCGAGACCCAGACCGAGATCGTGACGCTGACCCCCCGGGCCCAGGAGATGGTCCGCCACTTCCTCGCCGAGGAGCAGGACCCGTCGAGCAAGGTCCTGCGGCTGTCGGTCGACGCCGGCGGCTGCTCGGGCTTTTCCTACTCGATCGCGATCGACGAGCGGAAGGAGGGCGACCTCAGCCAGGGCTTCGAGGGCTTCGACGCGGTCGTCGACCCGACGAGCGCGCAGTTCCTGCGCGGGGTGACCGTCGACTACGTCGACACGGTCGGCCACGCCGGGTTCACGTTCGACAACCCGCAGGCGAAGAGCTCCTGCGGCTGCGGGAACTCCTTCACGGTCTGACGGCGACGGCGTCAGGCCCCATGGACCTCGCCACCACCCGCACCTACTGCACCTACTGCCCCAAGCTGTGCCGGCACGTCTGCCCGGTGGCGGAGTCGGAGCGCACCGAGGCGGCGACGCCGACGTTCAAGCAGCAGGTGGCGCTGCTGGCGTCGACGGGCGAGCGGCCGCTCGACGCCGAGCGGGCCGAGGTCCTCTACAAGTGCACCGACTGCCGGGCGACCGTGCCGGCGTGCAGGCACCGGATCGACGTGGGCGCGTCGCTGCACGCGGCGAAGGTCGAGGCCGTGCGCCAGGGGGTGGCGCCGCCGGCCGCCGGGCGCGTGGCCGAGCGCTTCGCCGCGACCGGCTCGCCCTACGACCTCGACCTGCGGGCGCGGGTGGCCGCGGCCGTGCCCGGCGGGCTCTCGACCTGCGGGGCCGTGGGCGTGTGGCCCTCGTGCGCGACGGCCGCGCACCGGCCGGAGGCGCTCGACCGGGTGGTCGCCGCGCTCCGGCGCGCCGGCGTCGACGCGCACGCGGCCATGCCCGACCCGCCCTGCTGCGGCGACCCGCTCGACGCGCTCGGGCACCAGGACGCGTTCAGGCTGCACGCGGCGCGGGTCGTCGCCTCGCTGGCCGGGTTCGAGACGGTCGCCGTCGAGGGGCCCGCCTGCGCGCACGCGCTCCTGGCGCGCTACCGGTCGGTGGGGGTGCGCGTCCCGTTCGAGGTCGTCCCGCTCGTCGACCTGCTGGCGCGGCGGCTCCCCGCCGCGGGCCAGCGGTCGTCGGCGCGCCACGCCTACCACGACCCCTGCAACCTCGGGCGCAAGCTCGGGCGCTACGACGCGCCGCGGGCCGTCGTGCGCGCCCTGACCGGCGCCGAGCCGGTCGAGCTGGCGCCGAGCCGCGAGGCGAGCCTGTGCGCGGGGGGCGGCGGCGGCTACCCGGTGACGAACCCCGAGGGCGCCAGCGGCTGCGCCGCGCGCGTGCTCGAGGCGTTCCGGGCGTCGGGGGCGGACGTCCTCGTCAGCGGCTGCCCGTCGGCGGCGCGCCTCATGGCGAAGACCGACCCGACGGCGCGCGTGACCGACCTGACCGGGCTCGTCGTGGGCGAGGGCGGCGGGGTGCCGGCAGGCGCGTAGTGGCCCGCGTGTCGGCGTGCGGGCCGCGCACCTCGACCTCCGCGCGGCCCCCGGTGAAGCTCGGGCCATGTCGCGCCCCGCCGTCGTCGCCCTGTCGCTCGCCCTCTTCGCCGTGCTGACCGCCGGCCTCCTCGGGCTCGCGCGCCTCGAGGTCGACTGGAGCGGCTGGCGGCCCGCGCCCGACGCCCACTACGTCGAGGCCTCGCGGCCCGGGGCCGTGCGGCAGCCGGTCAACACGGCCTCGAGCCTCGCCAACGTGCTCGTCGGCGTCGGCGCGCTCGTGACCTCGCTCACGCGGCCACGGCCCGGCGCGCCGGCGGCGTCGCGGCTCTACGGGGCGTGGTTCGGCGCCCTGGCGATCGGCCTCGGCGTGTGCAGCGCGCTCTACCACGCGTCGCTGGCGTTCGTGTGGCAGTGGCTCGACGCCCTGGCGCTGCTCTCCCTCGCCGCGTTCGTCCTGCTCCACGGCGCGGTGCGCGCCGGGCGCCTGGGCCCGCGGGGCTTCGTCCTGGGCTTCGTCGCGCTGACCCTCCTGGGGCTCCTGCCGCTCGCCTGGCCGGCGACGCGCCGGCCCGTGTTCGTCGGGCTCGTCGTCGCCGCGGTGGCCGTCGAGGGGGCGGCGGTCGCCCGCGCGCCGGGCCGGCGCCGCTGGTTCTGGCTGGCGCTCGGCTGCCTCGCGGGGGCCTTCGCCTGCTGGGGCCTCGACGGGCGCGTGGCGGTCGACCCGACCGGGTGGCTCCAGCTCCACGCCGGCTGGCACGCCCTCGGCGCGGCCAGCCTGGGCTGCCTGTTCCTCCACCTCCGGCGCGGGGCTGACGGGGGGCCCGGCTAGAATCCCGCCCGGCGAGCCCCGCCAGGAGGTCCTGCGTGAGCCCCGTCCAGCAGCCCCCCGCGCCCCCCGCGCCGCGCGCGCGCCAGGTCTTCGAGCTGTGGCGCGACGAGGTCGGCACCTACTCGTTCTTCCCGCGCGAGCACGGCGCGGCGCGCGAGGAGGTCGGCGCGCGGGGCGAGCTCGTGTGGTCCGTCGAGGCGGCCGGCTGGGAGGAGGCCGTCGCCGCGCAGCGCCGCTACCTCGGCTGGGGCGGGTAGTCGCCGCCACCTCGGGGCCGGCGCGCGGGGCGCGCTGCGGCTAGACTGTGCCGCCACGCGGCGCGGCGGACGGAGGGCGTCCACGCGCCGGGGCTTTCGTCACCCGCCGGGGTGGCGGCAGGCCGGGCGGGAGGTCCCGACGCAGATGCCGATCCATGCGCTGCTGATCGGGGCGCTGCCCGTCGGGACGCTGCCGATCTCGGACCCCGTCCTCGTCTTCGCCCTCCTCATGCTGATCCTCCTCGTCGCGCCGGCGCTGTCGGCGCGCGTGCGCCTGCCGGGGGTGGTGGGCCTGATCGCGGCCGGGGCGCTGGTCGGCCCGAGCGCGCTGGGCCTCCTCGACCCCGCGCGCGTGCCGCTCCTCGAGACGCTGCGCACGCTCGGGCTCCTCTACCTGATGTTCCTGGCCGGGCTGTCGCTCGACTTCGCCCAGTTCACCGCCCTGCGCACGCGGAGCCTCGGCTACGGCCTCGTCTCGTTCCTCACCCCGCAGACGCTGGCCGTGGTCCTCGGCCTGAACCTGCTCGGCATGAGCTGGCTCGCCGCCCTGCTCCTGGGGTCGATCTGCGGCACCCACACCCTCGTCGCCCTGCCCGTGGCGCAGCGCCTGGGCCTCGGGCGGCATCCGGCCGTGACGGTGGTGGCCGGCGCCACGCTCGTCTGCGACGGGCTCGGGCTGACCGTGCTCGCGGCGGTGGCCGCGGCGATGACCGGCCAGATGGGGCTCGGCTTCTGGGTCGTGTTCGCGGCGAAGCTGTTCGTCTTCGTCGGGGGCGTGGTCGTCGTCCTCCCCCGGGTCGGCCGCTGGGTGTTCCGGCGCGTGCCGCTCCAGCCCGCGGGCGAGCTGACCTTCCTGCTCCTCGTGCTCTTCGGGACGGCGTGGCTGGCCAGCCTGGCGGGCCTGGCCCCGATCATCGGCGCCTTCCTCGCCGGGCTGGCGCTCAACCGCATGGTGCCGTCGGCCAGCGGGATCATGGGCCGCGTGGCCTTCGTCGGCGACGCGCTGTTCGTGCCCTTCTTCCTCGTGGGCGTCGGCCTCCTCGTCGACTTCGGCGTCCTGGCCAAGAGCGCGCAGGTGTGGTGGCTGGCCGCCGTGTTCGTGACCATCGTGCTCGTCGGCAAGGGGTCCGCCGCGCTGAGCGCCGCGCGCCTGTTCGGCCACTCCCGCGACGGGGGTTGGCTCATGGTCGGCCTCTCCTCGCCGCAGGCCGCCGGCACGCTGGCCGTGACCTTCGTGGGCCTCGACCTGGGGCTGTTCGACGCGACGGCGGTCAACGCGGTGGTGCTCCTGATCCTCGTCACCTGCCTGTTCGGCCCCTGGATGACCGACCGGGCCGGCCGCAAGGTCGCGCTCGAGGAGGAGGCGGCCGCCCACACGGACGAGGGCGCCGGCCGAATCCTGATCCCCCTGGCGAACCCGGCCACGGCCGGGGCGCTCGTGGACATCGCGATCCTCCTCCGCGACGAGGGGGCGCAGGACCCGATCCACCCGCTCACGGTCGTGCGCGACGGGCGCGGCGTCGAGGAGCAGGTGGCGCGCAACGAGCGCATGCTCGGCGAGGCGGTCCTGCACGCCGTCGCCGCGGGCGCGCCGGTGCAGCCGGCGACGCGCGTCGACCTCAACCCGGTGCACGGGATCGTCCGCGCGGCCAAGGAGCTGCGCTCGTCGATCGTCGTGATCGGCTGGAGCGGCGTGGCCTCAGCGGGCGACCGCATCTTCGGCAGCGTCCTCGACCAGCTCCTCGACCAGTGCCAGCAGATGGTGATCGTCTGCAAGACCGCCGCCGCGGCGGCGGGCACCGAGCGCGTCGTGTTGATCACGCCGCCGCTCGCCGACCGCGAGGAGGGGTTCGAGCGCGCCGTGCACGCGGTCAAGGCGCTGAGCAAGAACCTCGACGCGGAGCTGCTCGTGCTCTCGCACGCCGCCGACCGCGACCGCGTCGACGCGCGCCTGCGCGCGACGCGGCCCGTGACGGCCTACAGCGTGCAGCCGCTCGAGGCGTTCGAGGCCCTCGAGGACGAGGCCACGACGCGCAGCTACCTGGCGGGGCTGATCAAGGAGCACGACCTGCTGGTCGTCCTCGCCGCCCGGCGCGACACGCTCGCCTGGCGCGCCGAGCTGGCCCGGCTGCCGGCGCACCTCTCGACCGCCTTCCCCACCCACAGCCTCCTGGCCCTCCACCCGGCGCAGGCCTCTCCGGAGGCCGAGACGTCGGCCGTCGAGGAGGTCCCGACCCCGTCCGAGCTGCACCCGGCGATCACGCCGCGCCCGCTGGCCGGCTCCGGGACGGGCCGGCGCCCGCGGGCCGCCCTGCTCGCCCAGATCGCGACGGAGCCGCTGGCGGCCTTCGTGCGCAAGCTGCTGGCGCCCTCGCTCCACGACCCGATCGCCGCGCAGGAGCTCACCGAGCGCCTCCTGCAGATCGCCCGCGAGCACCCGGCCGAGGTGCGGCCCGGCGCCGTGTTCCTGCACGCCCACGCGCCGCTCTGGCAGGAGCCCCGGATCTTCGTCGGCCAGAGCCCCGAGCCCCTGCCCGCGCCCGGCCTCTCCCTGCCGGTCCGGACCGTCGTGGCCCTCGTCAGCCCCGAGGGCCAGGCGCCCGAGCAGCACCTCAAGAACCTCGCCCTCCTCGCCCGCGCCTTCCTGCGCGTCGGCGCGGACGAGCGCCTCGCCGGCGCCCGGACCCTCGACGACGTCCAGGCCCTCCTGGCCGCGCCGGCCACCGCCACCTCGGCGCCCGCCGCCGCGAAGCCCAGGGCCGCCGCGCCCCCGCCTGCCAGCGCGCCGCGCGAGGCCACCGCGCCCGCGCCCGCCGACGCGCCGCCCGAGAGCGCCGCGCCCCCGCCTGCCAGCGCGCCGCGCGAAGCCGACCCCTCACCGCCGACCCCGGCCTGACCGATCGCTCCATGAAGGTCGGGGACTGGGTGCAGGCCACGGTCTTCGGACGCCGCCATGCAGCGCCTTGGCTTCCCGCCCGGGCGCCCCCGAACACACCCAACGGCGCGTTCGCAGCAGGAGCGTCAGGCGAGGCCGAGGAGGGCGAGGCGATGCGGCGCGAAGGCGACCGAAGGCGGCCTCCTGGCCGCCGAGGGAGCCTGAGCGTCGCAGCGCCCGCCATCCTCGGCCGCAGCCGCTAAAGGCCAGAGTAGCGGGGGCCGCCTCCCTGCGGCGTGACCCACGTGATGATCTGGTACGGGTCGCGGATGTCGCAGGTCTTGCAGTGGACGCAGTTGGAGAAGTTCAGCCGCAGCTGCCGGCCCTTGCCGCCCTCCGCCTCGACCATCTCGTAGACCGCCGCGGGGCAGAAGTACTGGCAGGGGTTGCCGTACTCCTCGGCGCAGCGCGTGTGGCAGATGTCCGTGTCGGCGACGACGAGGTGCGGCGGCTGGTCCTCCTCGTGGGTCGAGCCGGCGTAGTAGACGTCGGTGACCTTGTCGTAGACGAGGCCGCCCGTCTTGACCGACGGCTCCGGCATCCCGGCCGGCTGCTCCTTGGGCGCGAAGGTCTTCGAGCCGTCCTTGCGCGACGCCGCGACCTTGGCCGCGAGGTCGACCGTCGGCAGGAGCTGCGCCGGGGGCTGCTTGCCGTTCGACGACTCGCGCAGCTTCTCGATCCGGTGGTGGTCGTCCTGCAGCCCGAGCTTGCCCGGGGGCCACAGGCCGCCCGACTCGACGTGGACGCCGGCCGCCAGCGCGCCGCGGAGGAAGCCGTAGGGCTTCTTCTGGAACGCCTGGCGGAAGTTGCGGACCTTCCACATCTCCTCGAACACCCACGAGTCGAGGATCCGGCCCCAGTAGGCCTTCGTGCGCTCCTCGGTGGCCTCGGCCTGGTCGCGCAGGACCTCGAAGGCCGTCTCGGCCGCGAGCATGCCCGACTTCATGGCCAGGTGGATGCCCTTGAGGCGGGTCATGTTGAGGAAGCCGGCCGAGTCGCCGACGAGCATGGCGCCGGGCATGTAGGGGCGCGGCAGCGAGAACCAGCCGCCCTCGGGGATCGCCTTGGCGCCGTAGCGCACGAGCTCGCCGCCCTCGAGGATCGCCTTGATGTAGGGGTGCTCCTTCCAGCGCGAGAACATGCGGTGCGGGTCGAGCGCCGGGTCGGGCGAGTCGAGCGAGACGACGAAGCCGAGCGAGACGTGGTCGTCCTTGAACCCGTAGATGAACCCGCCGCCGAAGTCGTTGCCGGTGAGCGAGAGCGGGAAGCCGGCCGTGTGCACGGCCTTGCCCAGCGGGAAGCGGCCCGGCTTGACCTTCCACAGCTCCTTGACGCCGGTGGAGTAGATCTGCGGGTTCTTGCCCTCGTCGAGCTTGAACTTCTTGATCAGGCCGCGCGAGAGGTGGCCGCGCACGCCCTCGCCGAAGACCGTCAGCTTCGCCGTGATGTCGGTGCCGGGCTCGAACGACGAGAGCCGCTCGCCGTGCTTGCCGATGCCGCGGTCGACCGTGCGCACGCCCTTCACCGCGCCGCCCTCGGTGAAGAGCACCTCGGCGCCGGGGAAGTTCGGCAGGATCTGCACGCCCCTGGCCTCGGCGACGCCGGCCAGCCACTTCGTGAAGCGGTTCAGGCTCGTGATGTAGTTGCCGTGGTTCTGGAAGGTCGGCGGCGTGACCGGCGCCGTGACCGCGCCGCCGCCCTCGAGCATGAGGACGAGCGAGTCGTCCGTCGCCTGGCCCTCGAAGGGCGGCGGCGGGTCCATGGCCTCGAAGTCCGGCAGCAGCTCGCGCAGGGCGCGCGGGTCGAGGATCGCGCCCGACATGTTGTGGTCGCCCACCTCGGCGGCCTTCTCGATCATGAACACGGGCTGCTCGTCCGTGTCGATCTTCGCGCCGGGGGCGCCCTGATCGATCGCCTCGTTGTGCTTCGCGATCAGGTCCATGAGCCGGATCGCGGCCGAGAGGGTGGCCGGGCCCGCGCCCACGAACAGCACGCCGCAGGGCAGCTCCTCGCGCTGGATCGGCTCGTCGGTGCTCACGCTGGAAGTCTCCTGGGAGTTCGCCACGCCCCGTGGCGCACGGCGTCATGATACCGGAACCGGCCGGGGATTGAACCGCGATCCGGGGCTCAGCGCCGCTCGTTCAGCCGCCAGTCCCAGGGCAGCGCCTCGACGCGCGCCCCGCGCCGGGTGACCGCCTCGCGCATCGCCGGATCGCGCAGGTACTGGCTGACCCAGCGCAGCCGCGCGGGGACGTCGGGCCCGAAGTCCTCGCCGAACCAGGTGAAGAGCATGGAGAGCGAGACGACGCCGTCGCCCACGCGCACGCCGCGCGCCGGGTCGTTGAGCCACTGGCGGGTCTGCTCCTCGAGCTGCTCGTCGAGCCGGGCCGGGACGTAGGCCTCGCGCAGGAGCCGCGGGCAGCTCACCGACGCGCAGTTGAGCGCCGCGTGCACGCGCGGGTCGCCCAGGGGCCGGAGCACCTCGTGCTCGATCTGGTTGAGCGACCAGCGCCGCCCGCCGGCGTCGAACGGGTAGTCGTCCCAGACGTTGTAGCCCTGCCCCTCGGCCTTCTCGCGCAGCGACCCGAGCGGGAAGAACTCGAGGACCGCCTGCAAGGTCACGGCGTTGTAGACGTTGATCCAGTACGCCTTCAGCGCGCGCGGCGAGTCCGCCAGCCCCGCCGGGTCGACGCTCCCCAGGCGGCGGACCACCGCGCGCAGCGCCTCCTCGTCCTGGACCTTGAACGTCCGGTAGTCGACCAGGCCGCGCTCGTCGACGTGGCGCTTGAGGAGCGCCGTCAGGTCGTCGTAGGTCTCGGCCGGCGGGAGCGCGCGGGCCCCGGGCGCGACGAGGAGGGCGGCCAGGGCGACGACGAGGCTGGGTCGCTTCACGGCGGGCATCATGCCGACGGGCGCCCGCCGGGCAAGTCAGCGCCGCCCCGCCGCGCGCAGGAGCGCGTCAGCCCACGCCGCGTCGTCCGGGTCGAGCGGCGGCGCAGGACCAGCGGCGTAGTCGATCGTCGCGTCGTAGCGCCCGAGGCGGTAGCAGCGGTCCACGAGCGCCTGCAGGTCCAGCGGGACGTCGGGGTCCTGCTCGCGCAGGGGCACGGCGATCACCGGCAACCGCTCGCGGAGGGGGACCGCGTAGACCTCGACCTCCTCCGGGCGGTGGCCGCGCCGGACGACGACCTGGTAGGGCGTCCGGTGGGAGGGCGGGACCTGCTCGGGCCGGACCGACAGCACGCGCGTGCCCGCCCGGAGCAGGTCGACCTCGACCAGGCTCACCCGCCCGGCGCGCAGGTCGCGCTGCTTGCGCAGGTAGAGCGCCTGCCCCTCGCCCGGGGCCTTGTTCGACGGGCTCAGCACCTCGAGGACCGTCACGACCCGATCGCCCGAGCCGGCGTCGACGATCTCGACCGACCGCTGCGTGACGGGCTCGTCCTCGAGGCGCAGGACCAGCGGCGCGGCGACCGCCACGCCTCCCGGAGCCGTCGACGGCACGACCGCCCGCGGCGCCCGGTGCTCCACGACGCACACGTCGGGGTAGATGCTCCGCACCCCCTCCTCGCCCGACTCGACGAAGACCCGCTCCTCGATCCGCGCCCGGAGCGGCGCCGGGAGGACCTCCTGCAGGGCGTCGGCGGCGTAGACGACGAGCCGCGAGTGGACGTCGCGCCAGTGCTGCTCGAGGTAGGGGTCCATCCCCGGGAAGGGGCCGCCGCCGGTCATCGCCGCTCCGTCGACATCTTAGCAGCGCCGACAGCGCCGGCCGCCCGGCCCGTCCCGCGCCGGGAGGAGGAGCGCCATGGGCGACGTCGCCGTGCGAGCGCTCGAGCGACGCTGGCGCGAGACCGGCGCGGCCGCCGACGAGGCGGCGCTCCTGCGCGCGCTCGTGCGCGCTGGCCGCCTCGACCCCGACCGGCTGACGCTCGCCGCCTGCTGCGGGCACGAGGCCGCGCTGCTGGTGACGGGCGTCCCGCAGCCACACGCACCGATCGTCTGCCACTGCGACGACGACGCGACCGGGCCGGCGGCGCGCGCGCTCCTCGAGTGGGTCGCGACCGTGCCGGACGCGTTCGCGCGCGACGCCGCGCTCGAGGTCGTACGCGCCGTCCTCCCGATCTGGACCCGCCGCGAGGGGGGGCACGACCCGGACCCCCGGTCCTTGCTCACCGAGGCGCTCGCGGTCCGGCAGGCGCCGACGGCCGCCGCCCGCGCCGCGCTCGCGGAGCGGGCCCTGCACGTGAGCGAGATCGCGACGCTCGACGTCCCCGACCCGGGCAGCGGCGTCCTCCGCGCCGTCGCCGGCTACGCCAGGAGCGTGGCGGAGGACGACCCTCGCGAGGCGCGCCGCGCCGTGTGGCACGCGATCCTCACCGCGGGGGAGGACCGGCTCATGACGCCGTTCCCGCCGGGGATCGACCGCTACCACGCACCCGAGGCCCCCGAGCCGGAAGCGAGCGTCTCCGCGGCCGAGTCGTGGGCCGCGGAGACGCTGGGTCAGGCGAAGGCCGCGCTGCTCGCGCTGGCGCTCAGCGATCCATGCCGCCCACCAGGCCCGAGGTCGTGGCCGGAGGCGTAGCGGGCGCGGCGGGCGCCGGGTCGGCCGCGGTCACGCTCGCGCGCGGCGGGGGCGTGGTGCGCGAGTGGCTCAGGTAGGCGGTGTGCAGCCAGCCGGTCGTGCCGTCGGCGAGCTCGACCTCCATCCACAGGCCGCGCTGCGACAGCACGCGGAAGCGGTCGCCGCGCCGGGCCGTGGCCAGGATCGGCGCGGTGGTGCTCGGCTCGGCGCGCACGTTGAGCGTCGTCGAGTTGACCGTGGCCACGCGCGAGCGGTCGCTCGGCGTCAGGCGCCAGAGGGTCGTGCGCGTCTTGAAGCGCCGCTGGGGGGTCCACCAGGCGGTCGTCAGGCGGCGCACCTCCTCGTCGAGCGACTCCTTCGTGTGCTGGCGGAAGCCCTCGTTGCTCGACCACTGGTCGGCCCAGTAGATCGTCGGCGTCGAGGTCGTGTCGACGTAGAGCAGGATCGAGTGGTAGCCGTCCATGAGCGACAGGCCGAGCACGCTCCAGCCGCGCGCGCCGCGGGTCATCGCCAGCGCCGTGTCCCACACGCTCTCGCGCAGGCTGTGCGGCGCCGCCACGCCGTAGGTGAGCCGGCCGCGCTCGTCGTTGAACTCGATCACGCGCGGCGAGCCCGCCAGCCCGGCGCCCGCCAGGGCGGCCATCGTCCGGTCGATCTGCGACCCGACCGGCACCATGGGGTCCTCGTAGAGGAGCCGGACCGCGTGGTTCAACGTCGTGATGCAGTCCATCGTCCGGCCGTTCTCGCCGAGCGCGTTGGCGCGGTGGAAGGTCCGCGCCCGCGCCACCCGCTCCGGCTCGAAGACGCTCGCCTGCTGGGCGAACGACGGACCGGCCAGGACGAGCAGCAGGGCGAGCGAGACGAACGAGCGGATCACGGCAGCCTCCAGACGGCCGGGATCTACCGCAAGACAGAGGCCAGGGCGGAACGCATTGCGGATCCAGACGTTCCATTTCTGGACCATGCCCTGGCGTGTCCGGAGATGGCTTCCGTCTCAGGTGCGTCTCGGCGGATGGGCCGCTCAGCGGGCGAGCAAGCTGGCGGCGACGAACGCGTTCCAGCCCAGCGAGGCGGCGCCGATCGCCAGGCCGGCGGCGGCGCGGCCCCGGGGGGCGTCCGGCCGGAGGAGCAGCCAGGCGCCGCCGATCACGGCCACGAGGGCGAAGGGCAGCCCGGCCGGCGGGAGGAGGGCGCTCCCGCAGGCGATCACCAGGACCTTGAACGCGGTGCGCTCGATCCGGCCGTCCTGCCGGCGGCGGGCCGCCGCGTCGAGGGCGGCGTCGTCCGGCTCCGCCGGCGCCTGCTCCTCCTCGGCGAGCGGCGGCGGCGGCGGCGGCTCGTCGTCGTCCTCGGGCTCCTCGGCGCGCGGGAAGGCCGCGTCGACGACCTCGAGCGCGCGCACGACGTCCCGCGAGCGCACCCGCACGGGCACGCTGGCGGCGCCGCCCTCGAACAGCGCCTCGAGCGCGGCGTCGGGCAGCTCGATCGCGACCCCGGCGGCGGTCAGCGCGTCGCGCGCGGCGCGCGCCTCCTCGAGGCGACGGGCCACGAACACCACCACGTCGTCGCCTGCGCCGCCGGCGGGGCGGTCGACCTTGATCGCCATTGCCGTATCATACCGGCCCCGGGATCGGAGCTGCATGATCGGAGCCGCGACGCCGACACCGTCGCTCGACGAGGCCCACGCCCACTGCCGGGCGGTCGTGGCCGCCCGCGCGAAGAACTTCTCCTACGCGTTCCTCCTCCTCCCGCCCGCGCGGCGCCGCGGGCTCGAGGCGATCTACGCCTACTGCCGCGTCGCCGACGACCTCGCCGACGATGACGGCCTGACGACCGAGGAGCGCGCCCGGCGCCTGGCCGACCTGCGGGCGCGCCTCCGGCGCGCCCTGCCCCGCCCGGGCGAGGCGCCGCCGCCGGCGCCCGCGGCCGACGACCCCGCCCTCGACCTGCTCATGACCGCGCTCGCCGACACGGCCGGCCGCTACGGCGTCTCGCGCGACGACCTCGACCTCGTCGCGCAGGGGTGCGAGCAGGACCTGACCGTCACCCGCTACGAGACGTGGGACGACCTGCGCGGCTACTGCTACCTGGTCGCCTCCGCCGTCGGCCTGGCCTGCCTGCCGGTGTTCGGCCTGCGCGGCGACCTCGAGGCCGCGCGCCCCTTCGCGGAGGACCTGGGGCTGGCCATGCAGCTCACGAACATCATCCGCGACGTGCAGGAGGACCTGGCGCGCGACCGCGTCTACCTGCCGCAGGCGGAGCTGCGCCGCTTCGGCGTCACGGAGGAGGCCCTGCGCGAGGGGCGCGTCGACGGCACCTGGCGCGCGTTCTGCGCCTTCCAGGTGGCGCGGGCGCGGCTGCTCTTCAGGAGCGGCGCCCGGCTCGCGCCGCTGGTGCGGCGCCGCTCCCGCGTGTGCCCCCTGGCGCTCGCCGCGCTCTACGACGCGGTGCTCGACGAGGTCGAGCGCGCAGGGTACGACGTGTTCTCCCGCCGCGTCTCGCTCGGGCCCGCCCGGAAGCTCGGGCTGCTGGGCCTGTCGTTCGGGCGGGGCCTGGTGACGAGGGCCGACCCCGCATGACCCCCACCCACGTGCACCCCACGGCGATCATCGGCCAGGAGGTCGTGATCGGCCACGGCACGCGCATCGGCGCCTACGCCGTGATCGAGGAGCGCGTGGTCCTCGGCCGCGACAACGTGGTCTACCCGCACGCGTTCGTCGGCCGCGGGACGACGCTCGGCGACCGCAACCACGTCCACCCGGGCGCCGTGATCGGCCACCTGCCGCAGGACGTGCGCTTCGACCCGGCGGCCGAGACGTTCACGGTGATCGGCGACGACAACGTCTTCCGCGAGCACTGCCAGGTGCACCGGGCGACGAAGCCCGGCGGCGCGACGACGATCGGCAGCAAGAACCTGTTCATGGCGCTCAGCCACGTCGCGCACGACTGCAAGGTCGGCGACGGCGTCGTGCTCGTGAACCAGGCGAGCCTGCCCGGCCACTGCGAGGTCGGCGACCGGGTGATCATGTCGGGCTTCACCGGGATCCACCAGTTCTGCCGCATCGGCCGCCTCGCCATGGTCTCGGCGCTCTCGGTGTCGAACAAGGACCTGCCGCCGTTCTTCATCTACGGCGGCCGCCCGGCGCTGGCCGAGAGCGTCAACGTCGTGGGCCTGCGCCGCGCCGGCGTGTCGAAGGAGACGCGCGACGAGCTGCGCCGGGCCTACAAGCTCCTCTACCGCGAGGGGCTGACGGTCCCCGAGGCGCTCCTCCGGATCGAGGCCGGGTGCAAGAGCCCCGAGGCCGCCGAGCTCGTGGCGTTCATCCGCGCGAGCAAGCGCGGCGTGGCGCCGGGGACGATGGACGTCGGCGACACGCTCTCGACGAAGAAGAGCCGCGCCGTCCCGGGCCGGACCGACGAGGGCGAGGACGACGAGGCGTAGCCCACACACGGGACACGGCTGACGCGCCGTCGCTCGGCGCCGCAGGGCTCCGCTGCCCGGTCCGGGAGTTGCCTCCCGGTCCCCCGCTCGACCGAGGGGGCAGGAGGGACGATCATGCCGTCGAACCGGATCCTCGGCATCTTGCTGCTCGTGGTGGGCGTGGTCCTGCTCGGGCTGGCCTACCAGCAGTCGCAGGGGTTGCTCGACCAGGCGAAGCACTTCTTCACCGGCGAGTTCCGCGACGGGACCATGTGGATGATGGTGGGCGGCGGGGTGGCGACGGTCCTCGGGATCGTGACCCTGGCCATGCCGCGGGCCGCGTAGCTCACCGCACGCGCAGCGGCGCGCCCTCGGGCAGGGCGTCCGCGTCGCGCAGGGCGACGAGCGCGCGGCGCGGGGCGTCGACGAGAGCGGCCGAGAGACGGGTAGGGAAAGAGGGTGGTGGGGCGGGGCGCGCGGGCGGGGGG